>JBNJJM010000003.1:0-712782 GCA_051750305.1 Pseudomonadota bacterium
AGTACTTTCAAACAGTTGACCTCCGAATCCGGAGCCGCCTGACTGGCCTGCCCCTCGAAGGAGATGCGCATTCTACAGACACCAGAGAAGGTGTCAACGGCGATCCTGAAAAAACTTCAAAATCGCCGCGGATCGGTTACGCAGTAACCAGAACACGGGCAATCTTCTTCTTGCCCGCCTGGATGACACAGTCATCACCCTCTTTAAAGGTGCGCTCACCGTCAAACTGCTGACCATCGACAAAAACCGCGCCGCGGCCAAGCACATCTCGCGCTGCCGCTCCGTTCTTGACCAGCCCCGCCAGGCGCAGCACCGCCGCCATCGGCATATCGGACTGCCCCTCAAGGGACACCTCTACTGTCGGCACGTTTTCGGGGATCTCACCCAGAGCGACACGGTTGCCTGCGGATTTGTGCGCAGTCCTGGCGGCCTCTTCATCATGGAAGCGGGTAATAATCTCTTCCGCCAGAAGCTTCTTGTAATCTTGCGGGTTGGCACCACCCTCCACCTGCTGACGATACTCGGCCACTTCCGCCATCGGCCGGAAACTCAGCAATTCGAAGTAGCGCCACAGCAAGTCGTCCGGCATCGACAGCAACTTGGTGTACATCTCCCCGGGAGCGTCATTGACACCGACATAATTGCCAAGGGACTTGGACATCTTCTGCACGCCGTCCAGCCCTTCCAGAATCGGCATGGTCAGGATTGCCTGGGGAGACTGGCCATAATGCTTCTGCAGAATCCGCCCCATCAGCAGGTTGAACTTCTGATCGGTGCCACCGAGCTCCACATCCGCTTCCAGCGCCACGGAATCGTAGCCCTGGACCAGCGGATAAAGGAACTCGTGAATCGCAATGGCCTGTTCCGCGCGATAGCGCTTGGTGAAGTCGTCCCGCTCCAGCATCCGCGCTACAGTGTACTGACCCGCCAGCCGGATCATGTCGGCAGCGGTCATCCTGCTCATCCACTCGGAATTGAACACTACCCGGGTCTTCGCCGGATCAAGAATCTTGAACACCTGCTCTTTATAGCTGACTGCGTTGTCCGCTACCTGCTGCTCGGTCAATGGTGGACGGGTTGCACTTTTCCCGGTCGGATCCCCGATCATTCCGGTAAAGTCGCCAATAAGGAAGATAACCTCGTGACCCAGATCCTGAAACTGCCGCAGCTTATTAATAAGGACGGTATGCCCGAGATGCAGATCCGGGGCGGTGGGATCGAAACCTGCCTTGATGCGAAGCGGGCGACCCTCTTGCAGCTTTGCCACCAGACCATCTTCCGGAATCAACTCATCAACGCCACGCTTGATTATGGCCAACGCCTCATCGATAGATGCCATGAACTACTCGTCCCTACGTTTATCCAAAAATGATTCTGACAGTTACAGACTTCTACAAAAGAAATCTGTGAGTTACCCGGAGCCCTGATACATTAGAGGCGCTCAGATTTTGAACAACGCCGAACACCGAGGGCGATGCATTATAACAATGACGTCGCCAGAAATCCGGAGGATGCAGCAGCAACTGTAATGTTCGACGCTGTCCCGCATGCTTTTTATACGGTAATCTGTTGGACTATACTTGAAAAACAGCTTTAATTAGGTAGGTCAACCTACCGGAATACCGATTAAAACGAGTGTCACACGTGCTGAAAACGCTTCCCAAAACACACATTACCATTGCCGCCGCTGCCACCGTGGTAGTGACCGCCGCTATTCTTATGAGCCCGAGCTCTGATGTCGAGGCCAAGCGGATGTCCTACTCCCTCGACCTGGAAGGCAACACCGTCAAGCAATCGGCGCCGGCAGAGAAGTCACCGCCATCAACAGAGGCGGACGCACCCGTCGCCGAGCGCCCTGCGCCGGTAGCCGACAAGAAGGCGGTTGCCGCGACCGACAACGCGGAAGAAACAACGCCCGCGCTGGACTGGCAAGAGCACAAGATCAAATCCGGCGACAGCCTATCCTCCCTGTTTGGGGACGCGGGTTTCAACGACGGTATCATGCTCAAGGTTATTCACGGTGAGGGCGACGCAGACAAGCTCCAACGCCTCTACGCGGGCGAAACCATTGCTTTTGCCACCGACACCAAAGGCGACCTGGCGGCCATCGAACTCAAACGGAGTCTGCTGGAGACCCTGCGAATCTCCAGAACAGATGAAGGATTCCGGGGCGAAACGGTTGTCCGGGAACCTGAGGCCCGCCCGGCTTTTGCCTCCGGGATCATTGACGGCTCACTGTATCTGGCTGCTCGTGATGCCGGAATGAGCGACCGCCTGTCAATGGAGCTGGCTGGAATTTTTGGCTGGGACATCGACTTTGTATACGACGTCCGTAAAGGCGACCAATTCGAAGTCGTTTACGAAGAGCTATACCTGGACGGCAAAAAGTTCGATACCGGGCGAATCCTGTCTGCTCGTTTCGTTAACCGCGGGGAGGAAAATATCGCCCTGCTATACACCGACAGCAACGGAGACAGCGATTATTACGCACCGGACGGCGCAAGCATGCGTAAGGCCTTCCTCCGCACGCCGATCAATGCACGGGTATCGTCGCCGTTCAACAAGCAGCGCCGCCACCCGGTACTGGACGTGGTGCGCCCCCATGAAGGCACCGATTATGCCGCCCCTCCGGGAACTCCGATCAAAGCGGCAGGCAATGGTCGGGTCCACTTTGCCGGCTGGAAAGGTGGTTATGGTCGCACCGTCATCCTCTCCCACGGCGACAATATCAAGACGCTCTATGCCCACATGAGCCGGCTTGGCAAAGGCATAAAGAACGGCTCGCGCGTCAAACAGGGTGAAACCATCGGTTATGTCGGCTCCTCTGGCATGGTGACCGGCCCGCACCTGCATTACGAATTTCACGTGAACGGCGTGGCGCGCAACTCCCGCACGGTAGACTTGCCAGACGCCAGCCCGGTACCCAAATCGGAACTGGCCCGCTTCCGACAGTTTGCCGAGCAGCAGGTTGCGCAGCTCGAAGTTTATCGCGACGGCACTCAGCAACTCGCTCTTGCCCGGGACGACTGACCCCGTGTCCCTCTGGCTTGGACTGATGTCAGGCACCAGTATGGATGGCATTGATGCCGTGCTGGTGTCCTTTCCCGACAACCGCATTCAGATCCACGCCAGCCACAATACTGCTTACCCCGATGCTCTCCGCCAGCGCCTGACCCAGCTATCCCAGAACCAGGGCACCCCGGACGACATCGGGGAACTGGATCACGCCGTCGGCAACCTGTTTGCCGAGTCCGCCGCCATCGCCATCGAGAAAGCGGGCGTGGACCGGGATGACGTTCGCGCCATTGGCAGCCACGGTCAGACCATCCGGCACCAGCCCCTTGGCGCTGCCCCCTTCTCACTGCAGATCGGCGACCCGAACCTGATTGCTGAGCGCACGGGCATTATCACGGTCGCCGACTTCCGTCGCCGTGACATGGCCGCGGGGGGACAGGGCGCACCGCTCGTTCCCGCCTTCCACAAAGCGTTCTTTGGCTCGCACGCTGAAGACCGGTGCATCCTCAACCTCGGTGGCATTGCAAATATCAGCTGGCTGCCGCGGCACCCGGAGGATCCGGTGATTGGCTTTGATACCGGTCCAGCGAACGCACTTCTCGATGCCTGGTGCCAGGATCAGACGGGCCGCCCCTACGACGACCAGGGACTCTGGGCCCAGGAGGGCATGGTGCATCAGGAATTGCTGGGCGACATGCTGTCGGACGGGTACTTCTCACGCCCGGCGCCAAAGAGTACCGGCAAGGAAAAATTCAATCTGGAGTGGGTAAGAACACTGGCTCACCGGCATCCCGAGGTATCCGCCGAGGATGTTCAGCGCACGCTGCTGGAACTGACCGCGGTATCCATCGCCCGCCAGTTACCGCAATCGCCTGACATGACGATCTTTGCCTGCGGGGGAGGTACCCACAATGCCTTTCTGATGCGTGAGCTGAGACGAACCTGCAGCCCGCAAAACCTCTCAACTACGGCAGATCTCGGACTGGATCCACAATGGGTCGAACCGGTGGCGTTCGCGTGGCTGGCAAAACAGACTCTGGAACAGCGTCCCGGGAACCTGCCGGAAGTCACCGGGGCATCCGGGGAGAGGATTCTGGGCGCGGTGTACTTCGCCTGATCAGATAGAGAACGAACTGCCACACCCACAGGTGGAGCTGGCGTTGGGGTTCTTGACGACGAACTGGGAGCCCTGCAGCCCTTCGGTGTACTCGACCGTCGCACCGACCAGGTACTGGTAGCTCATCGGATCCACCAGCAACGTCACGCCACCCTTTTCGATGGCGGTGTCTTCCTCGTCCTGACTGTCGTCAAAGGAAAACCCGTACTGGAACCCGGAACAGCCCCCGCCAGTGACAAAAACACGCAGCTTGAGTTCGGAGTTGCCCTCTTCCTCAATCAATTCACGTACTTTTGCCACGGCGCTGTCGCTGAGAAACAGCGGTGTGGCCATTTGCTGCTGAACTACGCTCAAGTCCGCCTCCGGGTTAGTGCACCTGTGATGCTGACGATTATGGTATTCCTGACTAAAACAATCAACTATTCCTTGGCAGAGACGGATTCCTCGCTGACAGCCTCTTCCGAGGACGTCTCCGTCGACTCTCTCTGGCTATCTTTGGTCAGCAGACCAACCGGCTCTCTCTGATGAACCAGATTACCGTTCACCGATGCCCCCATAGCCATCTCGATCAGGTTGTAATAGACATTACCGTTGATGGCCGCCTTCGCCGCCAGCTCCAGGTGGGACGAAGCATAGACGTCGCCATGCACGGTACCGTTGATGATGACGTGGGGGGCGACTATGTCACCGGTGATTTCTCCGACTTCGGACACTCGCAGCACCGCGTCACTGCCCTCTTCGGCAACCACCTTTCCGCGAACACGCCCGTCCACGTGAAGACCACCGGAAAAATGGATATCTCCCTCGACCGTCGTGCGCGAGGAAATCAGCGTATCGAAATGCCCGGCCGGACGGCGGGGCTTCTGTTTTTTCTTGCCAAGCATGTCAATTCTCCGTCAATTCTTTCCAATCAAATGTGCGTTCTGCCTGGGTGGACTTCTGCCCCTGCGACTTGGCAACGATCTGGATCTCTCTCGGCTCAAAATCCCCAGGCAAGGTCATCAGTCCCTCAATGTCCTGGAAGTAGCGGAAGCGGAACTTGACACCCAGATCGTCGATGTCCTCAGACAGATCCCGCAGCGCAATGACCTCTTTCTCATCCTCGCGCATGCCGATCACGTTTACTGCGACGACACCTGATATGTAACTCTTGTTGTTACCAACCTGAGTAAGGACGAGTTTGAAGTTATAGCCATCATCCTGACGGTCCGGCTCCAGCGACAGCCGGTCCACCTGCAGCCCCTTGCTGGTTTCCGACGGCGCCATGATATTTTTATAGAACGTCAGATCCGCATTCAGTGACGCAATCTGCGTTTCCAGATTCACAATACTTTTGCGCGCCTGATTCAGCGCCTGCTGGTCGATGGTGCGACCACGCTCCAGATTCGTTAGCTGCTGGGACGCGTTGCGATATTTCGCCCGGATCTCGTCCAGTTCCCGCTCCAGCCGGTCCCGGGAATCCTCAACCGAGGAAAAGCGGAACCCACCCTGAGCCAGCCCGGTGGCATAACCACCGACGGCAGCGGCGATGGAAAACACCAGCAGGATCATGGTACGCCTGAGTCGATGCCCCGGCCGGTGGCGGATAACAACATACTCATCCGCAGGCCTTTTTTGTTCACTCACCGGAAGATCCTATGGCAGCAGTGCGGGCGCTTTCAGCCCGAGGGTTTCTTCCAGGCCAAACATGATATTCATGTTCTGAACCGCTTGGCCCGCGGCACCTTTCACCAGGTTGTCGATCACCGAGGACACAATGACCACATTGCTGTTTTCCTGGCGATGCAACGCCATACGGCAGTGATTGGCGCCACGTACACTGCGGGTTTCCGGATGACTGCCAAACGGCATCACATCGACGAACGGCTCATCGCGGAAGCGGTCTTCATAGAGCGCCTGCAGACGGTCGAAATCCGCCGGATTACGCAGCTCGGCATACAAGGTCGCCTCAATCCCCCGAATCATCGGAATCAGGTGCGGCACAAAGGTAATGCCCACGTCACTGCCGGCAGCATGGCTGAGCCCCTGGCGGATTTCCGGCAAGTGCCGGTGTCCGGACGCCCCGTAGGCCTTGAAGCTCTCGCCAATTTCACCATGCAGCATGCCAATCTTTCCCTGGCGACCAGCACCGCTGGCGCCGGATTTGGCATCGGCGATGAGCCGCGACGGATCGACAAGATCATGCTCCAGCAGCGGCAGGAAACCAAGCTGAACCGCCGTCGGGTAACAGCCGGGGTTGGCCACCAACTGCGCGGTGCGAACCTGCTCGCGCACCACTTCCGGGAGACCGTAAACAGCTTTCGCGGCCCAATCCGGGCTTTCATGGGGCATGCCGTACCAGTCAGCCCAAACATCCAGATCGCGCAGGCGAAAATCGGCCGACAGGTCGACCACCCGGGTGCCGGCGGCCATCAGCTCGGGCATCATTCGCATCGCGACACCGTGAGGCGTGGCAAAAAATACCAGATCGCAGGCGGCAAGGGTGGCAGTATCGGGTTCCGAGAACGCCAGATCGTAGTGACCACGGAGGTTCGGATACATCTCCGCTACCGGCATCCCCGCCTCGGAACGGGAGGTGATGCAGCTCACCGTCACCTCGGGATGAACCGCGAGAATCCTGAGTAGTTCCACACCGGTGTAGCCGGTACCGCCTACAATGCCTACTTTAATCACCTGTCACTCCAGCTGGCGTTGGTTGTTGCAAAATCGGGTCAATTTCGAATCGCTAGTCTAACATGATAAACCAAGGACTTATTGCAGCCGGCCCGGCGACCATTACAATAACGTCAGCATCCACCCATTTCCGGACTTCCGGCGCCCATGCGCAACATCTGGCACCAGATTACAGAGCACCTGATCCCGGTCTTCCGTCGCCGGCTCTCGGGCGTCGACGCACTGCCGCAGTTGGCCGTACTGGGCCTGCTATCGGGGCTTGTCACCGGCGGCGTTATTCTGGTGTTTCGGCTGGCTATTGAGTGGCCGCTGGAGTATTTTCTGCCCGGCGAAGGGTCCGAATCCTTTGAACAGCTCGACATACTCACCCGGGGCCTGCTGCCGCTGGCCGGGGCTCTGACGCTCGGGCTGTTTCTCCACCGGCTGGCGACCCATGACCGCAAAGTGGGCATCGTCCATGTCATGGAACGCCTGAACTACCACCAGGGCTATATTTCTGTCCGCAGCGCGCTGGTGCAGTTCATCACCGGCGTTTCGACGGTGGTAACCGGACAGTCCGCCGGCCGCGAAGGCCCCGCGGTGCACCTCGGCGCAGCCTTCTCCAGCCTGATGGGGCAATGGATGAAACTGCCCAACAACAGCATCCGCACCCTGGTTGCCTGCGGCTGTGCCGCGGCCATCTCGGCGTCCTTCAACACCCCGATATCCGGCGTCATTTTTGCGATGGAAGTGGTGATGATGGAATACACCATCGCCGGCTTTACTCCGATCATTCTTGCCGCGGTCAGCGCCGCTATTGTCACCCAGGCCATGTACGGCACCGAACCGGCCTTCAGCGTGCCGGCCCTGACCATGAACTCCCTGACCGAGATCCCGTGGATACTTGCCATCGCAGTCATCATCGGCGTGGCGGCGGCCATTTTCATTCAGCTGGTCGATACTATGGGCCGCTATCACCACCGGCCCGTGCTGCTGAGAATTGCCGTGTGCGGTTTGCTGATGGTGCCTTTTGCCATCGTGGTGCCGGAAGTCATGGGGATTGGCTACGACACAGTGGACCTGGCCATTCACGGCCACCTCGCTTTCTGGCTATTACTCGGTGCCGGCATTGCAAAACTGGTCATCACGGCCCTGACCATTGGCCTGGGCATGCCCAGCGGGGTGATCGGCCCCACCATTTTCATGGGCGCCACGCTCGGCGGTGCGATGGGCCTGATCGGTGCACAGATTGCCCCCGACGCGGCCTCGTCGGTCGGCTTTTACGCCATGCTGGGTATGGGCGCGATGATGGGCGCGGTCCTGCAAGCGCCTCTGGCAGCGCTGATGGCGCTGATGGAACTGACTCGCAACCCCAACATCATGCTACCCGGGATGCTGATCATTACCACCGCGAGCCTTGTCACCAGCGAGGTCTTCGGCAAGAAATCCCTGTTCCTGACGATACTGAAAAGCCAGGGCCTGAGTTACCAGAACTCCCCCATTATCCAGGCGTTGCGGCGGGTCTCGGTGGGCGCGATCATGGATCGCGGCATTCTGCGTACCGAGCGCCACCTCAGCATGGATGAGGCCCGGAAAATCCTGACGTCGGAACCCAAATGGCTGGTAGTCGAAGGCAGCAGCGGGCCCACGGGACTGCTGCCTGCGGTGGATCTGGCGCGCTACCTTGAGGATGTCGACAAACTCGCTGCAGAGGAAGAAGCCGGGGTGCCCGAGCAGATCGATCTGATGGAAATCCCCGCCAACCGCCGCGACATTGCCCCGGTTCAGTACCAGGCCACCCTGGAAGAGGCTCTGGACGAATTTGACAAGACCAACGTAGAAGCGCTTTATGTGCAGCGCCACGTCGCCCCGATGATCCAGCGGGTGTATGGCATCGTGCTCAAATCCGACATCGAAAGCTATTACCAATACCGACGGAGTTAAACCATGCTTTGGGTCAAAGCCCTCCATATCATCGCACTGGTGTGCTGGTTCGCTGGAATTTTTTACCTGCCGCGCCTGTTTGTTTATCACGCCGCCTGTGACGACGCCCCCGGGCGCGAGCGGTTCAAGGTCATGGAGCGCAAGCTGTATCGGGGCATCACCACTCCGTCCATGGTGGCAACCGTTGTTTTTGGCGTATGGCTGATCAGTTACAATGTCTCCGGGTATTTCAGTCAGGGCTGGATGCACGCCAAACTTCTGCTGGTCGTGGTATTGATTGCCTATCACTTCTATTGCGGCCATCTGGTCAAGGTCTTCCGTGACGACCGGAACACCCGCAGCCACGTGTTCTACCGCTGGTTCAACGAACTTCCGGTGTTCATTCTGGTTGCCGTGGTCATTCTCGCCGTTGTAAAACCGTTTTGAGGAGCTGAGCCATAAAACGCCATACTCGCCCCCAGGTATTGATACTGTCCGGCCTCGACCCTTCAGGCGGGGCCGGCATCCAGGCCGACATTCAGGCGGTGACAGCCCTCGGCTGCCACCCGCTGCCGGTGCTCACCTGTCTCACCGTCCAGGACACCCGCAATGTGTACGACGCGGTGGCGGTGGACGCCGACCTGATTCGCAGGCAACTGGATTGTGTCGCCGCGGATTCGCCGATTCACGCCATCAAGACCGGCGCCCTCGGCAATGCCGCCGTGGTGGAGGTGCTGGTGGCATTTTTGGAACAGCACCCCGCGGTGCCGCTGATCACCGATCCGGTCATCAAGGCCGCCGGTGGCGGGGATCTGGCGGACGAGGCGCTGATCAACGCCATGAAACACCGCCTGTTCAGCCGTGCCGAATTGGTTACCCCGAACGGCATCGAACTGGCGATGCTGGGGGGCACCGACGATCCGGTCGAGGCCGCCGGCCGGTTAATGGCGGCAGGCTGTCAGTCAGTGTTGGCCACCGGCGGCCATGGCGACGGCCCGCAGATTATCAACACACTGTTCAGCGGCAACGGCGAGCCAGTGCGCTGGGAAATTGAGCGCGTTGGTGGCGAGTATCACGGCACCGGCTGCACCCTGGCGGCAGCCATTGCTGCTGGCCGCGCGGCCGGCCTGTCAGCGCGGGCGTCGATTTCCCAGGCGCAGAACTTTGTCAACCGGGCCATACTGCACGCGCTTGAAGTGGGCAATGGTCAGCCGGTGCCGGATCGCGGCATTCCCTGGGAACACTGACCACCGTATGTCCGCCCTGTATCCGAAACACCTGAAACCCGGCCTCTACGCCATTACCGACAATGACCTGCTGCCGGACGACGCGCTGCTGATCGCCGTGGAAGCCGCCCTGCGCGGCGGTGCGGTTCTGGTCCAATACCGCGACAAACGCAGTTCCGCGGTCACACGGCTGAGCCAGGCGCGGAACCTGGCAGCACTGTGCCAAAACGCCGGCGTGCCGCTGATCATCAACGACGATCCGCCACTGGCGAAACGGGTAGGCGCCAGCGGCGTCCACCTGGGCCAGTCGGATGGCTCCCTGGCCAGCGCCCGACAACTGCTGGGGGATGCGGCCATCATTGGCGCCACCTGCCACGGCGACCTCGCCCTGGCCGATCAAGCCCGGCACGAAGGCGCGGATTACCTCGCGTTCGGGCGCTTCTATGGTTCGACCACCAAGCCGGACGCGCCAGCGGCCGAATTGACTGTTCTGGCGGAGGCCCGCCGCTTCCAGCGCCCGTTAACGGCCATTGGCGGTATAACTCTGGATAACGGCGCAGAGCTGATCCGCGCGGGCGCCGACATGCTCGCTGTCATTGGCGGCCTTTTTGGAGGTCGCGCGGAAGAGACCGAACAGCGAGCCCGGGACTTTGCGCGGCTGTTCGAGGCCCACCACCCGCTGTATCAGGCCACGCCCCACTCACCCGATACTCTTACCCGAAATCAGGAGTCCTGACACCATGAACCACTCGGAAACACTGTTTGCTGAGGCACAGAAATACATTCCCGGCGGGGTCAATTCACCGGTACGGGCCTTCCGTGGCGTCGGTGGCACACCGGTTTTCTTCAAGCACGCCGAAGGCGCTTACCTGTATGACGAAGATGACCGCCGATACATTGACTACATCGGCTCCTGGGGACCAATGATCCTTGGCCACTCCAACCAGGTCATCAAGGATGCGCTCCATGCCCAGGTTGATCTGGGTATTGGCTATGGCGCCCCCACGGCGATCGAAACCGAGATGGCCAAGAAGGTGTGTGAACTGGTGCCTTCCATTGAGCTGGTACGCATGGTCAACTCCGGCACCGAGGCCACCATGAGTGCCATCCGCCTGGCCCGGGGTTATACCGGGCGGGACAAGATCGTCAAGTTTGAGGGCTGCTACCACGGCCACGTGGACTCGCTGCTGGTGAAAGCCGGCTCGGGCGCCCTCACACTCGGGGTCCCCAACTCCCCCGGCATCCCTGCAAGCCTGGCCGAGCACACGCTGACCCTCAACTTCAATGACATCGACAATGTGCGGGAGACCTTCGCCGCCATGGGGGATGAGATCGCCGCGATCATTGTGGAGCCGGTGGCCGGCAACATGAACTGCATCCCGCCGGTACCCGGCTTCCTGGAAGCCCTGCGGGAGGTGTGTGACGAGCACGGCACCGTACTGATATTCGACGAGGTAATGACCGGATTCCGGGTCTCGCTCGGAGGCGCGCAAGGCTTTTACGGGGTCAAGCCCGACCTGACCGCACTGGGCAAGGTGATTGGTGGTGGCCTGCCGGTCGGCGCCTTCGGTGGCAAGCGTGAAATCATGGAACACATCTCGCCGCTGGGACCGGTTTACCAGGCTGGCACACTCAGCGGCAATCCGCTGGCCATGTGTGCCGGGCTGGCCACTTTGAACGCCATTTCCGAACCAGGCTTCCACGACCGGTTGACGGAAAAAACCAACGCCGTACGCGATGGCCTTAAGGCGGCCGCCGACGAAGCGGGCATCCCCCTGGCGGTGCAGAGTGCGGGTGCCATGTTCGGTTTCTTCTTCACCGACGCGGACGCCGTTACCCGCTTTGATGAAGTCATGGCATGCGACGTGGAACGCTTCAAGAAATTCTTCCAGGGCATGCTCCGGGAAGGCGTCTACCTGGCACCGTCAGCGTTCGAGGCCGGCTTTACCAGCGCTGCACTGTCGCAGCAGGATATTGATCACACCATCGCGGCCGCCAAGCGGGTAATGAAAACACTGTGAACGCGAACCGGGTGGCAGGCAGTGACTGCTTGTCATCCGGGGCCCCGAGCGTGACCCGGCTCACAAATCCGCCCCTTACCCGCTGCAAACCCCGCCCTGATATTGACTTGCACAGCGCGCCGGTCAAATTATGTGCATATCTCACATGAGATGCACTGACTGCGACAATCTAACAACAACGATGTAAGAAGTCAGCGCACGGAAGCCACGCCCTGCCCGACGCAGGCGCCAAGAAGTCTCTGGAGCAGCCCGTTAGGTTGAGCCGCAGTTTGATAACAAAGACAACAACAAACTGTAGGTACAACGATGAAACAATGGTTCAAAGCAGCCACCATGCTGTGCGTTATGGCGTGGTCGGCCCCTTCCATGGCGTGGTGGTGGGATTCCACTCCGTCCAATTACACTGACACCCGCTATCCGGTCGTTCTGGTACATGGCATGTTCGGCTTTGATTCGCTTGCCGGTGTCGATTACTGGTACGGCGTAGCCGAAGACCTGCGCCGCTACGGCGCCGATGTCTACACCACGCAAGTGCCCTCGCTGGACAGCAGTGTCGCCCGCGGCGAAGCGTTGCTGCCGCAGATTGAGGCCATCGCAGCGGTGCACGGCAAGGTCAACCTGATTGGCCACAGTCATGGCGGTCCGACCGCACGCTATGTGTCCCGGGTTCGCCCCGATCTGGTGGCGTCGGTAACCTCGGTGGGCTCGCCCCACAAGGGGTCTCCGGTTGCCGATCTGATTTACGGCTCACCGGCAGAGAGTCTGGCCGCATCCCTGGGCAATGCGCTTGGCGGGTTGATTGATCTGCTCTCCGGCGGCGGCTACAACCAGGACCTGCGCTCCAGCCTGTATTCGCTGACCACCGAGGGCAGTGCCGAGTTCAACAACTTCGCCCCGGCCGGCGTGCCGGCCACCGCTTGCGGCGAAGGCGCCTACTCGGCTAACGGCGTCCGCTTCTACTCCTGGGGCGGCACCGGTGTCCTGACCAACGTACTGGATCCCTCCGATGCGTTGCTGGGCACCACCAGCCTGGCCTTTGGCTTCTCGGCGAACGACGGTCTGGTCGGGCGCTGCAGCAACCACTTCGGCAAGGTGATTCGCGATAACTACTTCATGAACCATCTGGACGAAGTGAACCAGGCTCTGGGCCTGCACAGCCTGTTTGAGACCGATCCCAAGGCGGTGTTCCAGCAGCACGCCAATCGCCTGAGAAACGCCGGACTGTAGATTTCCGGCTCGCGATGTGCCGGACAGTGGCTGCAACTGGCCACTGTCCGCTCAGAAAATACCCTGCACACCGACCCACGCCGTGTGGCGCCGGTACTCATAACGCTCCAGTGTACTTTTGTTGTCGGTAAAGACCCATTCCCCGACCAGCGACCAACGAGGCGTCAATGCGTATTCCGTCAGCACCGCCGCCTCTCTGCGCTGATCTTTCCTTCGCGCTGTCTCCAGCTCAGTCCCGGCGAATAAACGATGGGCGTCGGCGTAGCGACTGTAGCGGATCCCGCCTTCGAGGCCGGCCTGCCATAAGCGGGAAATGTTGTAGCGGGCAGTCACTTCCACAAGGTGGCGCTGAGGTGAAACGCTGACAAATTGCTCCCCCGCCTCGAGGTCGCGTCGACGGTTGAACTCCCAGCGATACTGGCCATCGAAGCGCCAACGGGCCAGATTCCGACGCGCCTTGAGGCGCGCCTGGTACCAGTGCCCGTCATAGGCGGTAAAGCCGTCGCCACCTTCCACAATGCCGGTCGAGACCTGCGCCTGACACCGGCTTGCGCCATCAATCAGCGGACAGCTGTCCACATCGTAGGAGGCATCCAGCCGATAGGTCCGCTCGAGCGCAGCGGCATCAAACCAGGACTGACTCACCCCCACGGTGGCACTGGCACGGCCCGGCCCCAATGGCTTCAGCCAGCTGGCACCGACCTGAAGCAGCTCAGAGTCAAAAGCCGATTGCGATGGGTATTGCCGCGTATAGGCGGCGCCCTCCAGCCGGTAGCTTGCAGTACCCGCCTCGTAGACATCGACCGAGCCGGCCGCCAGCAATTCGGCGAACCCACCCTCAAGTCCGGTGCTGCCGGATTCGGGCACACTGGCGATGTTGTCATCATAGCCTCCAGCGAGCGACAGATAGGCCATGAAAGGCACCGGGGGCGATGCCTGGCGGGCATCGAGTTTCTGCAACCTGGCGCGGGCGAGCGAACGGATTTCGTCCGAGGAACCTTCGGCGGCGCTGGTCAGCCAGTTCTCCGCCGCCTGGATGTCGCCGGTGGCAATGGCGACCAACCCCAGATTGTACTGAGCGAGGGACCGGTCGCGGGTGGTCAGAAGCGCGGAAAACGCATCCGCTGCGTGCTCATAGCGGCCTAGCCGGTAATACACCACCCCCAGGTTATAGTGCAGCGAGTTACTATCAAGCCCGGCCGCTTTTGCGTTTTCAAACGCCTCGCGCGCGGCCTCCAGCTCACCATTACGAAAATGCTCAATGCCCGCCGCCAACGCCGTCCGGGGCCCGGCGGCGGCCGCGGGCAGTGACAGCGATGCGATCAGTAAAACACAGAACAAGGCAGCAAGCCGGTTAGCTAGGTACAAACAGATCTCCTGCGGCCTGACTACCGGTTGGTGTTGCCAACGCCGGGCAGATCTTTGGTTCGTTCACGAAGCTCCCCAGCGCCGCCTCTGAGGTCGTCAGCGGCGGGCAGGTCATCCGGGCGCCCCTTACCTGGGACCTCGTCGAAGTTGCCACGACCAGGGCGGTCGGCATCCATCAGATCCCTGGCCTCGCGGGCACGTTCAGATATGGTTTCACCGATTTCCTGGCCCCGCTCCAGAGTATCGAGGGCGGTTTCGATATCCGGTTTGCCCCGCCGCTCGGGCTGCCCCGAGCCCTCCCGCCGAGCGGCGGGCGAGTCTGGCCGTTCACGGTCCGCTGAAGGCTCGGACTCTGGCAGGGACGGCAGCTCGATTTCACGCACCACCGCATTGGTCAGGTCCTCGTCGTCCATCACCATTCTCATGGTGACATCGAGGTCCTCTTCTGCCTGAACTGATCCCGGCCAGGCAGTTATTACCATCAGGGACAGGAAAACCAGCAATCGCCAGTCACGTCCAATCACAGTCATGATGCCGGCTCCGTCTTGCTGCGCGCGTTTTGGCCGGGAATGGCTGCGCGGAAGGTTTTCTGGCGCTGGCCATCATCAATGCGTGCCACCAGCTCCCCCGCTCCGGGAAAGAGCACTCGCAGGGGCAGCGCCAGCATGTTCTCCCCCTGATCCAGATCCACTTTCCAGCTCAACTGGTGGCGCCCGGGGAAGCTTGCCACTTCTACGTTTGACGGAAGTTCGAGGGTCAGGGTGACGTCTTCCAGAGGCTCACCGGAATGAAAGGCCAGGCGCACGGTCTGGATCACGGGCTCGACCTGAGCCGGCTCCACCGGCGGCGCTCCCATCGGCTTCACGCCCATGCCCAGGGCAATCCCCAGCGCCAGCGCTGCCGCAACGGCACCGCCCACTACCGGGGTGCTCCAGCCACGCCGATGGCTGCGTTCGACGCCGCGCTGCGGGCGCGAGGCCGCGAATACCCGCTCTTCAAACCCCGGTGAAGGATCGGGAATGGAGTAACGGGCCGGCAGGGTGGAGCGCAATGCGGTCTCACTGGCCAGCCTTGCCGCACAACGACCGCATGCAGCCACATGATCGCTCACCTGGGCCGCCTGCTCCGCTGACACATCATTCCTGAGATAGGGAACCATGAGTTCCCGGCATTCGCGACAAGACATTTCCATCACCTCATTCTTTCACACGTCCGGGGCCTGAAAAAGGTTCCAGCTCCCGCTGCAGCTTTTTTCTCAGGGTCGCGCGGCAACGGTGTAGCCGGGACTTCACGGTGCCTACCGGCACCTCAAGCACTTCCGCAAGCTCCTCCTGCCGCCAGCCGTCCGCATCATGAAGCAGGATCAACGTGCGCTGGTCCGGCGCCAGCGTTGCCAGTGCAGCGTCGAGAACCGGGCCCAGGCGGTTGAGATTCAACAGTTGCTCCGGCCCGGCGGCTTCCGACGGGAAACTGTCGAGGTACGCAGACTCGGCACCGGCCGCCACGGCCTCGGACACCGGCCGATCCGCTTGTCGCCCGCGGCGACGGACCTGGTCAATGAAGTGACGGTAAAGAACCCGGTTCAGCCAGGGCCGCAGGTGATCCACCGATTCCAGTTCTTCCAGGCGCGGAAACAGTTTCACCACCACGTCCTGAACCAGATCCTCCGCGTCCTGCTGCTGTCCGCACAGGCGGAACGCGAACCGGTACATGCCTTGCAGATGGGGCTGAACCAGTTTCTCGAATCGCGTGGATCGGGACGGTCGAAACGGGAGTAGTACCAAAACCGGTACCTATTGAATCCGCAAGATGAGTAAACGTTAACAAAAACGCGGGAACCCGATGATAGTCGAATTCGTTCTATCAGGACATGCAGTGTGCACACCGCGTACTGCACGTTTACCAGAATCCATCACGGAGGTTTTTATGAAGCGTACTCTGCAGTTGTTCACCGTTGCCGCCCTCGCCGCTGGCGTGGCTGCCTGTGGTGGTAGCAGCAGTTCGGATTCCGCGGCGACTGGCACCGTTTCCTTCGGTATCACTGACGCACCGGCGACCGATCTGGAGACGGTTACCGTAGCGTTCACGGAAATCCGCCTGAAACCGGCCGACGGCGACTGGATTTCATTCCCTCTTGAAGGCTTTGAAACGGTCAACATGCTGGAGTTGCAGGGCGGTTTGACCGAGCCACTGATCGCCGATGAGGAAGTGCCCGCGGGGGACTATTCCCAGATTCGGCTGATGGTCGATACCGAGAAATCATTCGTTACCCGTACCGACAACCCGGATGTTCCGCTATCCCTGGCGGTGCCCTCCGGCGAACAGAGTGGCCTGAAGCTGCAGGGTGACTTTGTGGTCGCCGCCGACACCTCCACCAGCTTCACCATTGATTTCGACGTGCGCAAGGCGGTGGTCGATCCCCAGGGCGAGGCACTGGCAGATTTCATGCTGAGACCGGCACTGCGACTGGTCAACAATCTCGAAGTGGGCTCCATCGCCGGTTCGGTGAACGAGTCAACCATCATCCAGGTTCAGTGCGCAGACAACGATCCGGCTTACGATGGCATGGTCTATGTCTATCAGGGCAGCGATGCCACCACTGGCGATCTGGGCAGCGAGAACGAGCCGCTGCTGACCGCACCGGTGGACTTTGACGGGGACGCGTCAGAGTACAACTACACGGCGGCCTTCCTCGTAGAGGGCGAATACACCGTGAGTTACACCTGCGACCCCGATGACAACGAAGTGGCGGACGAAGAACTCGAGTTCCTCGAAACCCGCAACGTCACGGTCACAGCGGACTCACAGACAACCGCGAACTTCGGAACCGAGTAATCCCCAAAACGAAAAACCCCGCAAACGCGGGGTTTTTCATGCCTGGCCGACTGACAAGCGCACCGTCAAAGCGCGTTGGCCCGCTCCTCTGCCTGATCGGCACCGGCAACATTCCCACGCTCACGGCGAATATCCGCCAACAGTAGCCAGCCCGACCGCTGCAAACGCGCATTGCTACCGGCCAGCGACAGGCCCTTGAGGGTGAACTGCTCCGCCGCCCCAAGCTGGTCCGAAGCAACGTAAGCTTCGGAAAGCTTGAAATACACCTCCGCCGATCTCGGTGCAATTCGCTGAGCCCGCTCGAGTTGGGCGATGGCAGCCGGCGCGTCACCCTGAGCCAGGGCGCTATCGGCCTTCTGGATCAGACTCTTGGCCGCCGGTGACAGCTGGTCGCCGGATTCCTGATAACTCGGTGAACCGGTCCGGCGCTCCTGCTCCTGTTCCTGCTCCGGTTCAGACGGCTGCTCACTCTTGCGCTCGGTACGGGTGGTTTCAGTGCTCTGCTCGCTCCGTGGCGGCTCCGGCGCCTCTTCCGCCTCCCGTGATGAGCCACCTGCCGGTACATAGATCGAGCCACCGGGTGACGCACAGCCGCCGACGATGAGAACCAGTGCCAGCGCCCCGCTATATTTCAGTGTTGTTGTCTTCATTGGAAAAGTCCTTCAAACCAGCCGCGGATCCGTCGCTCCAGATTCCCCGAGCAGGACACCTCCTGCACCGGTTCACTGCCTGCCATAAACGGAACCAGGCGTGCATTGTCACAGTGTTCATCGGTCAACGCCTGCCGTTGTGCATTGACCCAGTGATAGGACACCCCGTCGGGCATCACCGGCGAAAAGCCATGCTGGGGCACCTGCCCCATGAATCTCGCCCACACCGGCAGAGCGCCACTCGCACCAGTCAATGTGGTGGGACCATTGTCATCGCGCCCGACCCAGGTGATCGCCAGCAGATCCCCGCTAAACCCGGCAAACCAGGCATCGCGTCCATCATCGGTGGTGCCGGTCTTGCCCGCAAGGGACAACTGCTGGGGCACGCTACGATACACGGAACGGCCGGTGCCTTCCTGCATGGTCTCCTGCATCGCATACTGCACCAGGTGAACCGCAGCAGGGTCCGCCACCTGATCCACCTCCAGACTGTAACGGGACAACGCTTTCCCGCCGGAATCGGTCACCTGACGAATGGTTCGCAACGGGGTATTGAATCCCGACGTCGCTAACCCCTGATACATCTGCGCCACGGTGACCGGGGTCATCGAAACCGACCCCAGCAGCATCGACGGGTACCGGGAAATCGGAGTGGTCACGCCAAACGCCTGCAGGGTGTCACGCACGGCATCGATCCCCACATCGAGACCGACCCTTACCGCGGGGAGGTTGTAGGAATGGGACAGGGCCCGATGCAACGGCACCTCTCCCCGCTCCTTGTTATCGTAATTCTTCGGTTCCCAGCGCCGGTCATCATCGAACACCAGGGCAAAACCCTTGTCCTCCACCGGGCTGATCAGGGTGTAGTGCTCGGGCTCCTGCAGCGCGGTCAGATAGATAAAGGGCTTGATCAGCGAGCCGATCGGCCGGCTTGCATCCAGCGCCCGGTTGAAGCCGGCAAACTGGGAGTCGCGTCCGCCGACCAATGCCAGTACTTCGCCGCTGTCGCGGGCGGTGACTACCATCGCCGATTCCAGCGAGGTCTCCTCTGCGCCCGCATCCATCCTCGAAAGGGTGTCCTCAACAGCGAACTCGGCGGCGTACTGAATTCCCGGGTTCAGGGTGGTGAAAATGCGCAGGCCTTCGCTCTGCAGATCCTCCTCTTTGTAATCCCGGGCGAGGTGGCGGCGAACCAGGTCAATGTAGGCCGGGTACCGGTTCTCGGAATAGGAAGGGCGCTCACTGACGCCAAGCGGCTGCGCCCGGGCCTTGCTCGCCTGTGCAGCGTCGACAATCCCCTCGTCCGCCATTACCCCGATCACCAGATTCCGGCGCTCCAGCGCCCGCTCAGGATGACGACGCGGGTTGTAGTAACTTGGGCCCTTGACCATGGCCACCAGCAGGGCAACCTGATGCAGTTCGAGATCACGGATCGACTCCCCGAAATAGAACTGGCTCGCCAGCCCGAAGCCGTGAATACCGCGGGTGCCCGCCTGGCCGAGATAGACTTCGTTCAGGTAGGTTTCAAGAATGTCGTTCTTGTCGTAATGCAGCTCCAGCAACAGCGACATCAGTGCTTCGTTGCCTTTGCGCACCAGAGTCTGCTCACGAGTCAGGAAGAAATTCTTCACCAGTTGCTGGGTCAGGGTGCTGCCGCCCTGCACCACCCGACCGGCCTGCAGGTTCACCACCAACGCGCGGGCTATGGACATGGGCGCCACCCCGTGATGCTGGTAGAACCCACGATCCTCAATGGTCAGCAAGGCCTCGGTCAGCAGCTCAGGCACATCATCCAGCTGAACCAGCACCCGGTCTTCCTTGTGAGCGGGGTAGATGCCACCGATCTGCGCGGGCTCCAGCCGCACAATCGGAGAGTTATCGCCCGCCAGCACGCGAAAGTCCTGCACCTGATCGCCGTAGATGCTCAGCGCCAGCCGACGCCGGGGCTCGAGGCCATCGGCAAACAGAAAGCCGCGGGAACTGATCACAAAGCGCCCGCCATTGCGACTGTAGGTACCCGGCCTGACGCCATCGCCCTTGCGGAATCCGGCCAGGTCCAGTTCGCGCTGAAGATCACCGGAACTGACGCTGGCACCGTCATAAAGCTCCAGCGGTCGGGCGTAGACCCGCGACGGCACTTCAAAACGACGACCTTCAAAGCGGGAGGTAATCACTGCATCGAGGTACACCATCCACCCGGCGAGCAATACCACACCGATCAGCGTGACCCGCCAGAACAGGCGCCAGAACCATGGTTGCCTGGCGGAACGGCCTTTCCCGGACTTCTTCTTTACGGACTTTTTCGAGGGAGGTGATTTTTTCATGGCGCGATTATAACGAAAGCACCGCGGCCGGAGGCAGGTCATCTCTGTGTTATTTCTGTAATCTGCCCGTTATGATAGCGGCAAGAAAAATCAACGAGTTCAGGGAATGCGAGGAGAGAACTGTGAGCGACACCGAGACCAACAACCTGATTCTGGCGTTACAGAATCCGGCGCTGTACGAACACCCGGTAAAGGATTTCCAGGTTCTTGAGACCCACATCTCTCAGGTACTGCTCACCGGCGACTACGCGTACAAGATCAAGAAGCCCATGGACTTCGGCTTTCTCGACTTTTCCACGCTGGCCCGCCGCAAGCATTTCTGCGAAGAGGAACTGCGGCTGAATTCACGACTGGCCGACGCGCTCTATCTCGACGTGGTGCCGATTACCGGCAGCCCCGAGGAGCCGGTCATCGGTGGCCAGGGCGAACCGTTTGAATACGCGATCCGCATGCGCCAGTTCGATCAACGCGAGCTGTTCGATGTGCGTCAGGAGAACAGCTCTCTGACTCCGGAACTGCTGACCAGTCTGGCCACGCAGGTTGCCGACTTTCACGACACCCTGCCGCCCGTGGCGGACGACAAACCGTTGGGGACGCCCGAAGCGGTTTTCGCCGCGATGCAGGAAAACTTCGACCAGATCCGCCCCCTGCTGGACAATGACGAACTGCTGTCCCAGCTGGACAATCTGGAAGCCTGGACCCGCAGCACCTTCGACCGTCAGCAGGGTCTCATTGCCGAGCGCAGGCAGCAGGGGTTTGTGCGGGAATGCCACGGCGATCTCCATCTGGCCAACATCACCAGCTTTGGAGGCAAGGTCACAGTATTTGACTGCATCGAATTCAACGAGCCTTTCCGCTGGATCGACGTGATTAACGATCTGGCGTTCCTGCTGATGGACCTGGAATCCCGTCGCGAACCACTGCTCGCCAATCTGGTGCTCAACACCTACCTGGAATACCGCGGAGATTTTAACGCCTTGCCATTACTGCCCCTGTACAAGGCCTATCGCGCCATGGTGCGCGCCAAGATCGCCCTGTTCACAAGGGGCAATCCGGCGCTGCCGGAGGCTGAAAAAGCCGGCCTGCTGCAACGCTATCGCGATTACGCCCAGCTGGCAGAGAGCTACAGCGCCATCCCCAACCCCTACCTGCTGGCCACCACCGGCCTTTCGGCCAGTGGTAAATCCTGTGTCAGTGCCTCAATGGCGGCAGAGCTGGGGCTGATTCGCCTGCGTTCCGACGTCGAACGCAAACGTCTGTTTGGTCTGAAACCGCTGGACCAGAGCAAATCACCCACCGGGGGTAATCTCTATACCGAGGAAGCCACCCGGGCAACCTATCAGCGCCTCGCGACCGTTGCCGGGGAGCTGCTGGGTGCCGGCCTGCCGGTGATTGTTGACGCCGCAGCACTGAAGGAGAGCGAACGAACGTTGCTTGCTGACGTGGCCGAAAATCAGGGCCTGCCCTTTGCCCTGATCCACTGCGAAGCCCCGGAGGACCGTCGCCGGGAGTGGATTCGCCAGCGTTCCGGCGACGCCTCCGAAGCCACCGAAGAGTTACTGGAGGTGCAGCAGAACTGGTTCGAACCCCTGACCACGGAAGAGAAAACCCACACCATCCACCTGCACACGGATCAGGAGCATGTGGCCGAGGCCGTTGCCGACCGTATTCGCCAGCACTTCGGGCTGCAGTCGCAATAAACCGTCTACACTGAGAGCATTCGCCCCGCGTGGGCGAATGTCTGTCACCGGATACCGGCACCAGCGAGCAGAGGTCAGCATGATGGATACCGACGCAGTACGTCAGATCAACGATCCGCTCTACGAGACACTCAGAAGCGAGAACATGGAAGCCTTCAATGTCGCCAAAGCCAGGCAACCGGAGCTGCCAAGCTTTGCCAACGGCGATTTTCGCGGCCTTGACCTGCGCGGGATGGACGCCCGGGGACTGGACCTGCGACACGCCTATTTTCGCGGGGCGGATCTACGCGGTATCGATTTCAGCCAGTGCGAGATGGAAGGGGCGAGTATCGCCGGCGCCAAGATTTCCGGGTGTTTCTTCCCTCACGCGCTGCACGCGGATGAGATCGTGATGTCCCTGAACCACGGCACCCGCATGCGTTATAACACCGGAAAATGAGCGATAACCACCGCTGGCAGAAGGTCTGCCAGCTCGATGATCTGTCGAATGGCGGGGCGATCGAGTTCATTTTGCCCACGGGCACCGGCGAGCCGGACACCGTGGCATTGCGCGGCTTCGTGCTACTGCACAACGGTCGGCCACGGGCCTTTGTCAATCGCTGCCCGCACCTGGGCATTGAATTGAACTGGAGCCCCGGACGCTTCCTGGACGCGGATCACTGTTTTGTGCAGTGCTCGACCCATGGCGCCCTGTTCCTGCCCGACAGCGGGGAGTGCATTGCCGGGCCGTGCCAGGGCGAGGCATTGACGCCACTCGAACTGACAGAACGCCCCGACGGCATCCACATCAAGCCTCCAGAATAACCGGCACCGGCCCTGCCAGCGACAGCTCACCGATGGGACCTCTCTCACTGCCGAGCTCAGCCCGGTAAGCGAGCACTTCCACACCGGCTTCTGCCGCCTCCCTGAGCAATTGCCCATAAGCCGGGTCGATGTGATCCGCCGGCCGCACCGAGGTGATCCCCGTGTGATTCACCACAAACAGCAGAACAGCGCGCTCGCCGTCTCTTACCTGCGCGATCAGCTCCCGCAGGTGTTTCTGGCCCCGCGTGGTCACGGCGTCGGGAAAATAGCCGGTACCGGCCTCACACAGCGTGACGTTCTTTACCTCCACCCAGGCGTCGGCGCGAGTCGGGTGCTCAGACAAGTGCAGATCGATGCGACTCTTCTCGGCGCCATACCTTACCTCGGCACGCACCTTGCCGTACCCCGCCAGTTCCTCAACCAGCCCTGACTCAATTCCATGGCGCGCCTGACCGTTTGGCCGCGCCGTATTGATGCAGGCGAGCTCACCGGGCGCGGTCTCCACCAACTCCCAGGTGTAGCGAAGCTTGCGCTTGGGATTATCACTTTCACTGAGCCACACCCGCGCGTTCTCGGGCTGGCAGCCGAGCATCGATCCGGTGTTCGGGCAGTGGGCCACGACCTCGCTGCCGTCGGCCAGCCTGACATCGGCCAGAAACCGCTTGTAGCGCCGGATCAGCCGGCCTTCGATCAGTGGATGGGGGAACTTCATGGTGGTCTCCGTGTGAAAGTCTGATCACAAGGCTGGCACCCCTGTGACTTATCTGCTATTTTCCGCAAATTCCCGTTTCAGGACGAATGCTTTATCCAGGGTCAAACCGCTCAGCGAAGGCTGGTGCGGAGGGAAGCAAAGCGTTCTTGTGAAGTACAAACAAGAGGCCGGGTTCAATGGCAAACACTGCAGAACAACCACGCGAACGTTTTACCAACTTCACCCCTTATGAAATGAAGAAGGGTGAAGAGTACATGAGTGCCGAGATGCTCGAGCACTTCAAGAATCTGTTGCTGCAATGGAAGCAGGAGCTGATGGAAGAAGTCGACCGCACCATGCACCATATGCAGGAAGATGCCGCAAATTACGCGGATCCCAGCGACCGTGCAACCCAGGAAGAGGAATTCAGCCTGGAACTGCGCACCCGGGATCGCGAGCGCAAGCTGATCAAGAAAATCGATCAGACCATCGACCGCATCGACAAGGACGACTACGGCTTCTGCGACCAGTGTGGTGTGGAAATCGGCATCCGACGCCTTGAAGCGCGACCGACAGCCACCCTGTGCATTGACTGCAAAACCCTGGCGGAAATCCGCGAACGCCAGACCGGCATCTGAGCCGAACCAGCGCCACGGCCGCCGGCACCGATGCCGGCAGGCCACTCATTTTTTATGGCTGAAACCACATACCGCGGTCGTTTTGCCCCCTCTCCGACCGGACCACTGCATTTTGGTTCGCTGGTCACTGCCCTCGCCAGCTACATCGAGGCAAAATCCCGACATGGCCAGTGGCTGGTGCGCATTGAAGACCTCGACCCCCTGCGGGAAAGCTCCCAGGCCAGCGACCAGATTCTCCACAGCCTGACCTGCCATGGCCTGATACCGGACGAGCCGGTGCGCTTTCAATCCCAGCGTCACCACGCCTACCAGCACCTCATCGATACGCTGTTGCAGCGGGGCCTCGCGTATCGCTGCGCATGCTCCCGCAGGCAGCTGCAACAACATCAGGGCCGGCACCCGGAACAATGCCGCCAGGGCAGATGCCAACCGGGTGATCGTCCCTATGCCGTCCGTTTCGCGTTACAGGACGAACTCAGCCACTGGCGCGACGAGCTGCTGGGCGAGCAGACCCAGAAAGTCACAGCGGAGCTGGATGATCCTGTCATTCTGCGTAAGGAAGGGTTTTACGCCTACCAGCTGGCAGTCGTGGTCGATGACATCGACCAGGGCATTACCGACGTGGTGCGAGGCTCGGATCTGCTTGAGATGACCGCGCAGCAACAGCAAATCTACCACGCGCTCGGCGCCACACCGCCGCACTGGCTGCACATTCCGGTGATTCTCAACGCGCAGGGCCAGAAGCTGAGCAAGCAGAACCACGCCCCCGCCCTGGATGACCGGCAACCGGCGCGCAACCTGGTCGAGGCACTGGACGCGCTGGGGCAGCAGCCACCCGCGGAGCTGAAGCAAGCCGCCGTTCGTGACATTCTGCAGTGGGCATTGGCACACTGGCGGCGGGAGGCAATCCTCCTGACATGCCGGTAAGCTACATGGTATAAAGCCTTTCACAAACCTCAGCGCGGATAGCATGCCTGATGTATATCTATCGTCTGGTCTTCCTGTTGGTTCTGGCCATCTATATTTTTTCTCCGAACATTCTTGACTGGTGGACCTCCCCCGGAAATGCCTGGTACACCCCCTATATCATCTGGGCTGGCCTGATCGCGATCGGGTTCTGGCTGGAATGGCGGCGGGACCCCAATGAGTTTTAGCGCCCCCGGCCTGCTGCTGGCCAGCCTGCTGTACCTGATCCTGCTGTTCGGAGTCGCCTGGATTACCGAGCGCGGCCTGCTGCCGCGACACTGGGTCCGACACCCGCTGGTCTACACCCTGAGCCTGGGCGTCTACGCCGGCATCTGGGCCGTGTATGCTGCCGTGGGCGTGGCAGCGGAATCCGGCTTCGGGTTTCTGGCCTATTACCTCGGCATCAGTGGCGCCTTTCTCCTCGCCCCGGTGCTGCTCAACCCGGTGATGCGGATCGGCCGCGCCTATCAGCTGGCATCCCTGGCCGACCTGTTTGCCTACCGCTACCGCAGCCAATGGGCCGGCACGCTGGTCACCATCTGCTCCGGCGCGGCCATCCTGTCACTGCTGAGCATGCAGATTCAGGCGGTATCCACCTCCGCCAGCCTGCTGGCACCGGATACCTCGCCGAACGTCATCAGCGTCATGTTCAGCATTACCGTGGTGCTGTTCGCCATGCTGTTCGGCACCCGTCGCAATCAGGGCTCGGAGAGCCATCAGGGGCTGGTACTGGCCATTGCCTTTGACTCACTGGTCAAGCTTGCCGCCCTGCTGGTGCTCGGTGGCGTGATTCTGTTCAGCGTCTTCGGCGGCATGGGCGGCCTGGAAGCCTGGCTCGACAGCCAGAACTCCCCGGCCAGCCCGATGACCATGAGCATTGACGATGGCAGCTGGCGGGCGCTGATGCTGATGTCCTTCGCCGGCGCTCTGGTACTGCCCCATATGTACCACATGACCTTCAGCGAAAATCCGTCGCCGAAGGCGCTGGCCAAAGCCAGCTGGGGCCTGCCCCTGTACCTCCTGCTCCTGGGTTTGCCGGTTCCGCTGATCCTGTGGGGTGGCCAGGAGCTGGCGGCCACCACCGGCCCCAATTTTTACGCCATCGGCACCGCCCAGGCCCTTGGCAGCCCGGCACTCACACTGCTGATGTACATCGCCGGGCTGTCTGCCGCGAGCGGCCTGATGATCGTCAGTACCCTGGCCCTGGCAGGCATGGTGCTGAACCACGTGGTTCTGCCCCTGCGCACGCCGAAGGACCACGGCGACATCTACCACTGGCTGCGGTGGATCAAGCGCCTGCTTATTGCCGTGATCATCTTTGCGGCACTGCTGTTCCACGAGACCATAGGCACCCATCTGGACCTCTCCATTCTGGGAGCTATTTCCCTCTCCGGCATGTTGCAGCTTCTACCCGGCGCACTTGGCGTGATTTACTGGCCCGAGGGCAACCGGCGCGGCCTGATCGCCGGACTGGTATCGGGCATCGCTATCTGGGTGGTGACCCTGGTGCTGCCATTCTCCCACACCGCCAACCTGCTGGAGTGGCTGCAGGCGCCGCTGGTGCCGGATTACAGCAACTGGCACATCTTTACCTTCATCAGCCTGACGGTGAACGTCACGGTGTTCGCCCTGGTATCAATTCTCAGCACCAGCTCCGCCGAGGAAACCAGCGCCGCCCAGGCGTGCTCGCTGGGCGCACTGTCCCGGCCTCACCGGCGGGAACTGGTGGCCACCTCCTCGGCGGACTTCATTCGTCAGCTTGAGGACCCGCTCGGCCGCGGCGTCGCAAGACGGGAAGTCGAGCGCGCACTCGCGCAGCTCAAGCTGCCCAACGTTGAATACCGCCCCTACCAGCTGCGGCGCCTGCGTGATCAGGTCGAGGTCAATCTTTCCGGCCTGCTGGGGCCTGCGGTCGCGCGGGACCTGGTCAAACGACACCTGGGCTACAAGCCCATGGCCAGCGGCGGCACCGCCCAGGATATTCGCTACGTCGAGCGCGCCCTGGGCGACTACCAGAACCAGTTGACCGGCCTGGCCGGGGAACTCGACAACCTGCGCCGGCATTATCGCCAGACCCTGCAGAATCTGCCGATCCCCGCCTGCTCGATGGGCGACGACGGCGAAATCCTGATGTGGAACAACGCCATCGAGCAGCTGACCGGCATCACCGCCGATGACGTGGTAGGCGCCCGGCTGCAGGCATTGCCCGAACACTGGCACCTGCTGCTGGATGACTTCAACAGCGGCGAGGATCTGCACCGCTACAAGCACCGGCTGGATCTGAACGGCAAACCTCACTGGCTGAACCTGCATAAGGCCGCGTTAAGTGGCCCCGACCATCCCGAGGGCGGCAGCATCATTCTGGTGGAAGACCAGACCGAAACCCGCCTGCTTGAGGACGAACTGATGCACAGCGAACGCCTGGCGTCAGTGGGTCGCCTGGCGGCCGGCGTGGCCCACGAAATAGGTAATCCGGTCACCGGCATTTCATCACTGGCGCAGAATCTCAAGCTGGAAACCGATGACCCGGACATCCTGTCAACGGCCGAGCAGATCCAGCAGCAAACCCGGCGCATCTCCACCATTCTGCAATCACTGATGAACTTCGCCCGCACCGGCAACCACTCCCAGGCCAACCGCTACGAGCCGGTCGGCATCCGTCGCTGCATTGATGAGTCCATCAACCTGCTGTCTCTCAGCGATCGGGGCCTTGGCATTCACTACGTCAACGACTGCCCGGACAACCTGATGGTACTGGGCGACGAGCAGCGACTGGTTCAGGTGTTCGTAAACCTGCTCGCCAATGCCCGCGATGCCTCGCCCGATGGCGGCACCATCCGGGTCAGTGGAAACCGCGACGGCTACTCCGCTATCATCGAAGTCACCGATGAAGGGTCGGGCATCCCGGAGGACCAGCTCGATCACATCTTTGAACCCTTTTACACCACCAAGGCGCCCAACAAAGGCACGGGCCTTGGGCTATCGCTGGTGTACAGTATTGTCGAAGAGCATTACGGCAACATTCACGTGGACAGTCCCGCCGACCCCGAAACCGGCTGCGGCACCTGCGTGCGACTGAAACTGCCGGCTTACGAACCGGATCACGGCAATGCCGCCATCAGCCTGAACGAAAGGTCGTAACACCCTATGCCTCGCATTCTGATCGTAGAAGACGAAGAGATAATCCGCTCGGCCGTACGCAAACTGCTGCAGCACGCCGGCTATGATGTGTCCGACGCGGGATCGGTGGAAGAGGCGGAACAGGGCCACGAGCCCGATGAGTTCGACCTGATCATCTCCGATCTGCGCCTGCCCGGCGCTCCCGGCACCGAGCTCATCAATCGCGCCCCCAACACCCCGGTGCTGATCATGACCAGCTACGCCAGCCTGCGTTCTGCCGTCGACTCCATGAAAATGGGCGCCGTTGAATACATCGCCAAGCCGTTCGACCACGACGAGATGCTGGCGGCGGTGGAAAATATTCTGGCGCGCAAACAGAGCGCCCGGGATCAAGCGGCCCCGGACACCACCCCCGATTCTGCCGATCACACCCGGAGTGATCCCGCCAGCATCATGTTTGGCCAGTGCGAGGCCATGCAGAAAGTCTTCACCCTGATCCGCAAGGTGGCACCCACCGAAACCACCGTGCTGATTCAGGGCGAATCCGGCACCGGCAAGGAACTGGCCGCCCGTGCCCTGCACCTGCTCAGTCCGCGGGCATCAAAACCCCTTATCTCGGTGAATTGTGCGGCCATCCCGGAAAGCCTGATCGAATCGGAGCTGTTCGGCCACGAAAAAGGCTCGTTCACCGGCGCGGTTTCCGCCCGTACCGGGCTGATTGAGGCCGCCGACGGCGGCAGCCTCTTTCTCGATGAAATCGGCGAGTTACCTCCGGAAGCCCAGGCTCGACTGTTGCGGGTGCTGCAGGAAGGAGAAATCCGTAAGGTGGGTTCCACCCAGAGCCGGCAGGTGAACGTGCGAATGATCGCCGCCACCCACCGCAACCTGAAAGCCATGACCCGCACCGGCGAATTCCGTGAGGATCTGTACTATCGCCTGAACGTGATGCAGGTACGGATTCCGCCGTTGAGAGAACGTCAGGCCGACATCCTGGGACTGGCACAACGCTTTCTCCAGCGTCAGGGCGAGAAAATGGGCAAGCCCCAGCTGAATCTCAGTCCGGAAGCCATGCGGGCCCTTGAGCGACATCGCTGGCCAGGCAACGTGCGCGAACTGGAAAACGCCATCGAGCGCGCCACCATTCTCTGCGACACCGACCTGATTACCCCTTCCCTGCTGGATCTGGAGTACGAGGGCGGTGACGAATACATTCCGGAAACCCTGGTGGAAGGCAACAACGAGCAGGTGCGGGCGCGGGAACCGGAATCATCGAATGACCTGTCGCTGGAAGACTACTTCCAGCACTTCGTACTGGAAAATCAGGACAAGATGAGCGAAACCGAGCTGGCACAGAAACTTGGCATCAGCCGGAAGTCCCTGTGGGAGCGGCGCCAGCGCCTCGGCATTCCCCGCAAGAAAGCCTCCGGCAACTAGGCCGCCAATCCGTCCTGGCCCCGCTCGCCGAGGCCGGGCAGTTAAAGTGTGAACCTACGCTCAGTTGTTACCGGCTGTTCCGTACGGTAACACTCCGGGGAAGCAAAATGAGATCCGGGTAACACTTCAGCCCTGTACGGGGTAACACTTATAAAGTGATTCTTCTTAACCACCTGTTAATAAAGGATTTACCAAAACTGGCACACGGCCTGCACTCTAATAAGCGCACAACAACAAAAACAAGAGTGACAACGCAGCGCCACAACAAAAACAAAAAGCTGCAGGAAAACGTTCGGTAACAAAAACAAGAACAGAACGTAAGCGAACTGAGTGTTTTGGGTACTGTGCTTTTTAGGGGTCCCCTGGCACGAGCGAGTTGTAGATGTAGAGAAGAATCGTCTTTCAGGCGGCACTGCATTTACCCATGACTTGCCCGATGCTTCTGACCGCTCTGTGTATTCAAAGCCTTCCGTTTGCACTGCTGAGATCTCCGGATTTGGGGATACACAGTGGGGTACAAAAACGAAGAAAAATCCCGAAAAAACAAAAACAATGCAGATCGTCAACGCTTTCAGGGCGGATTCGTGAGAACGGATCCGCCTTTTGATTATTCGGGGCACGAAAACTCCCGCCAGAGGCGAAACACCCTTATCCGCACACCCCATTTCCTGCCGTTTTTCCCGGACATTCTCCCGCAAACGTGTGCAAATCCTGTCCAAACCGTTAAACTCTCGTTTTTGCTCATGCACCAACGGAATTAAATGCCTAAATCAATCTCTTCTCTCTTCGAGCAGTCGGTGGAAAAAATCCGCTCCTTTATGCCCGGCAACGGCAAGCAAAAGCAGCGCCCCTATCAGCGTCGGGAGATCCCCAGGGACCAGCACAGCGTGTCCCGGTCCGCGATCAGTGAGCCTGCCAAGAAGGTACTGCACCGACTGAACAAGTCCGGTTTTGAAGCCTACCTGGTGGGCGGCGGCGTTCGCGACATCCTGCTGGGCGGCCAGCCGAAAGATTTCGACATCGCCACCAACGCCACCCCGGAGGAGGTTCACGACCTGTTCCGCAATTCGCGCCTGATCGGCCGTCGCTTCCGCATCGTGCACGTGGTGTTCGGCCGTGAAATCATCGAGGTCACCACCTTCCGCGGCAACGCGGTAGAAGCCGATGACGACACCGAGGACGACGATCGCCGCACCAGCGAACATGGCCTGTTACTGCGGGACAATGTCTACGGCTCGCAGGAGGAAGATGCATTACGCCGCGATTTCACCGTCAACGCCCTGTACTACTGTATCCGCGACTTTACCGTTATTGATTTCGCCGACGGCATTGAAGATCTGAAGAACCGCCAGATCCGCTTGATCGGCGATCCCGAGACCCGCTATCGCGAGGATCCGGTGCGCATGCTCCGCGCTGTGCGTTTTGCCGCCAAACTGGGTTTCGACATTGAAGAAGACACCGAAGAGCCCATACGCGAGCTGGCCCCGCTGCTGACTCATATTCCGCCCGCACGTCTGTTTGACGAGGTGCTCAAGCTGTTCTCCGCCGGATTTGGCGAAGCCACCTACGATCTGCTGCGGGAATACAACCTGCTGGCACCGCTGTTCCCGGAAACCGTTCGCGCCCTGGATGCCGGCGAGTCCGACGAACTGATCCGCCAGGCCCTGCAGAACACCGATGCGCGCATCGCCCAGGGCAAATCGGTCACGCCTTATTTTCTGTTCGCCGCCATGCTCTGGCCGGCATTACAGTCGGAGTGGCGTCGTCGCCAGGACAATGGCGACCCGGTCCAACCAGCATTGCACGGCGCCATAGCCAAGGTAATCGGGCGCCAGGTGCAGGCCACATCGATTCCCAAACGCTTCTCGGGCCCGATGAAGGAAATCTGGGAAATGCAGATGCGCCTGCCCCGTCGTCAGGGCAAGCGCGCGTTCATGACCATGTCTCACCCCCGCTTCCGGGCGGCTTACGACTTCCTTCTGGTACGTGAATCGGCTGGCGAAATCGAGCCGGGGCTGGGCAAATGGTGGACCGATTTCCAGGCCACCGACGAGCGCGGCCAGGAGCGCATGCTCAGTGACCTGACCACCGACGCCCCCAAAAAACGCCGCCGCAAGCGCAAGCCCGCCAACCGGAGCTGAGGAAGGCGATGACAGACGCTTTTGTCGGCCTGGGCAGCAACCTGGCCGATCCGACCGCTCAACTGGCCCGCGCCATTACCGCGCTGGCCACACTGCCGAAAACGTCGCTGGTGGCTCAGTCAGCCTTCTACTGCAGCCGCCCGGTCGGCCCTCAGGACCAGCCGGATTTCGTGAACGGGGCCGTGTGGCTGAGCACCGAACTGGACGCTCTCCAGCTGCTCGACCAGCTGCAGGCCATCGAGAACCGGCACGGGCGCGAGCGCAAGCAGCACTGGGGCCCCCGAACTCTGGACCTCGATCTGTTGCTGTTCGGCACCGGCGCGATCAGCAGTGAGCGCCTGACCGTTCCCCACCGTGAACTGCCGAACCGCGATTTCGTGTTGCAGCCGCTTCTGGATCTGAAGCCTGACCTCGCCCTTCCCGACGGTCGCACAATTGCCACACTCCGAGAGCAATGCCCCGACAATGGCCTGCGCTTGCTGCCACCCCTTCCAAGGGAGCTGCAACCGCCCTGCTGAATGCCGGGCTTCGTGCTACTATTGCCTCAGCTACACCCCCGGATTACCCTTAATACCTGAACGCCGGCAGACCCCGGCACAGTCTTGGCCCATCCACCCACAAGGCAAGGATTCTATGGCTGTAACCATCAATACCCTGCGGGAATACAAGCAGAAGGGCGAGGCGTTTGCCGCCCTGACCTCCTACGACGCCACCTTTGCCCAGGTGGTCAGTGAAGCCGGCGTGGACGTCATCCTGATTGGCGATTCTCTTGGCATGGTACTGCAGGGTCACGACAGCACCCTGCCCGTCACCATGGACCAGATGATCTATCACGTCAGCTCCGTCGCCAAGGGCAACCGCGGCGCACTGGTTATGGCCGACATGCCGTTCATGAGCTATGGCACCACCGAAGCGGCGCTCGAAAACGCCGCAGAACTGATGCGGGCCGGCGCTCATATGGTCAAGCTTGAGGGTACCGACTGGATGACCGACACCATTGCCGCACTCAGTGAACGGGGCGTGCCGGTCTGCGCCCATCTCGGCCTGACCCCCCAGTTCGTCAACAAGTTTGGTGGCTACAAGGTACAGGGGCGTGACGAACATGCCGCCGAGATGATGATCGAACATGCCTGCGAGCTGGAAGCCGCCGGGGCCGACATCATCCTGCTGGAGTGTGTGCCCGCGCCACTGGCCGCACGCATCACCCAGGCCGTAAAAGCGCCGGTAATCGGCATTGGCGCCGGCGCCGACACCGACGGACAGGTACTGGTGCTGCACGACATGCTGGGCGTCACCAGCGGCCGCAAGCCACGCTTTGTGAAGAACTTCCTGACCGAAACCGATTCCATTCAGGCGGCGATTGAAGCCTACGTCAAGGCTGTCCGCGACCGATCCTTCCCGGCCGAGGAGCATACGTTCAAGGCATGAGAACCGTAAATTCCCTGAGAGAACTGCGTACCATCCTCCGCGGCTACCGTCGCGAAGGCAAAACCATTGGTCTCGTCCCCACCATGGGCAATCTGCATGAAGGCCATATCTCGCTGGTCCGCAAGGCCAGCGAAGCGGCGGATGTGGTGGTCACCAGTATTTTCGTCAACCCGATGCAGTTCGGTGCCAGCGAAGATCTGGACACCTACCCGCGCACCCTTGAGGAAGACCAGAGGCAACTCGAGGCCGCCGGTAACACGCTGGTGTTCGCCCCCGGTGTCGAGGAGGTGTATCCCCAGGGCCTGGTCCAGCAGACCAAGGTCGTGGTTCCGGAAGTCAGCGATGGCCACTGTGGTGCCAGTCGCCCCGGCCATTTTGAAGGCGTGGCGACCGTGGTCACCATGCTGTTCAACATGGTACAGCCCGACATCGCCGTGTTCGGAGAGAAGGATTTCCAGCAGCTTGCGGTTATCCGCAAGCTGGTACGGGATCTGATGGTGCCGGTAGAGGTGATCGGCGCCCCGACGGTACGGGAGGATGACGGCCTGGCCAAGAGTTCCCGTAACGGCTATCTCAGCGAGTCGGAACGGGCCGTGGCGCCGGTTATTTACCGCACCCTGCAGGAAAGTGCGGACAAACTCGGTGATGGCCGAACCGATTTCGGCGACATCGAACGCGAAGCCAACGAAGCCCTGGCCGCTGCCGGTCTGCGCCCCGATTACTTCAACATCGTGAGCAGCGAAACCCTGAAGCCGGCCACCGCCGGCGATACGGAGCTGACCATTCTGGTGGCGGCATTCCTGGGGACCACACGGCTGATCGACAACCTGACGGTCACCCGCTGACCCGGACGCATCCACTGACGCACGCTGAACGAAAGGACTCGACCATGGCTCCGGAACCTGTATCCCTTACCTCACGCCCACAATGGCAGACCCTGGCGACCCTTCGCCAGGGGTTGGCATCGAGCCACATGCGCGAGCTGTTTGATCGGGATCCGGAACGGTCACAGCGTTACTTTGCCGAAGGCGCGGGCCTGGCCCTGGATTTTTCCAAGAACCGCATCACCGACGAGGTGTTGGCGGCGCTGATGGCGCTCGCCCGCGCCTGCGCCCTGCCGGATCGCACCGAAGCCATGTTCCGTGGCGAGCACGTCAATGAAACCGAGGACCGCCCGGCGCTGCATACCGCACTGAGGAACATGGGGCCTGAGCCGGTGCAGGTGGAGGGCCGCGACGTCATGCCGGAGATACACAACACTCTGGCGCGAATGGACACCTTCACCCGGGACGTGATCTCGGGACAGCGCAGCGGATTCACCGGCAGGCGTTTCACCGATGTGGTGAGCATCGGCATCGGAGGTTCCTTCCTGGGCCCGAAACTGGCGAGCGAAGCGCTTGTGCCTTATCACCACGGCCAGCTCACCGGGCATTTTGTCGCCAACATCGACGGCGCAGACATTGCCGAAGTGCTCAACCGGATTGATCCGGAGACCACGCTGTTTCTGGTGCAATCCAAATCCTTCCGCACCCAGGAAACCCTGGAGAACAGTCGCATTGCCAGAGACTGGTTTCTCGCCCATGGCGGGTCGGAGGACGACATTGCCAGGCATTTCGTGGCGGTGACGGCCAACACCGCAGCGGCCAGCCAGTTTGGCATCAGTGCTGACAATGTCTTCCCCATGTGGGACTGGGTCGGCGGGCGCTACTCGCTGTGGTCAGCGATCGGGCTTCCCATCGCTCTGCTGGTGGGCATGGACCATTTCCGGGCGTTGCTCGCCGGCGCCCATGACATGGACCTGCATTTCCGCCACACCCCGCTGGAGCGCAACCTGCCGGTACTGATGGCGATGCTCGGTGTCTGGTACAGCAATTTCTGGGGCGCCGAGACTCACGCCATCCTGCCCTATGACCACTATCTGGAAAGCCTGCCGGCACACCTGCAGCAACTGGATATGGAAAGCAACGGCAAATGCGTGACCCGCGCCGGCACAGCGATCGGTTACCAGACCGGCCCGGTGATCTGGGGTGGTGTGGGCGCCAATGGTCAGCATGCTTACCACCAGCTACTGCATCAGGGCACCCGGCTGATTCCCGCCGACTTCATCATTCCGCTCCAGAGTCACCACCCCGTCGGTGACCATCATGCATCGCTGTTCGCTAACTGCCTGAGCCAGTCCCGCGCACTGATGGCCGGTAAGACCGAAGCCGAGGCGCAGGAAGAACTGGCGGCCGAGGGCCTGACAGCAGAGGAGGCCGCTGCGCTCGCTCCCCATAAGGTCATCCCCGGCAATAAACCGAGCAACACCCTGGTGATGGAAAAACTCACGCCACAGACACTGGGCGCGCTGATCGCGCTCTATGAGCACCGCACGTTTGTGCAGGGGGTGATCTGGGATGTGGATTCGTTTGACCAGTGGGGGGTCGAGCTCGGCAAGCAGATGGGCAAAAGCATACTCGGACAGATCCTGGGCACCGACTCGGAACCGACCGCGGGCGACACCTCCACCGGCCACCTTATCCGCCTGTTCCGCTCAAAGCGCTCGTGAAATCACCCGCCCCCGCCAGGTAAAGTCCACCGGCCAGAGCTTCTGATCGCTGGCGTATTCCTGCCATAACTCCCGGTAGCACTTGCCGCAAACCGGGTGCCGGACATCCGGCGCAACCTCCGCCAACGGCCAGAGCACAAACGCATTCCTGAGGATTTCTGCGCGCGGTAACTCAACGCCATCTACCTCACCCACGGCGTCGTCGTAAGTCAGTATGTCGAGGTCCAGTGTGCGCGCGCTGAACTTGGGCGCTTCCCGGCGGCGGCCGTTTTCGGCTTCCAGTTGTTTAAAGCGTCGTGACAGCTCGCCAACCTGCCACTGACTGTCGACGCCCACCACCAGGTTGTAGAAAGGGGAGCCATCAAACCCCACCGCCTCGCTCTCGAAGACCGGCGAAATAATGAGATCGCCAAACCAGTCACCCAGCGCGTCCAGCGCAGCGGTAATGTACCGGTGGCGATCAATGTTGCTGCCAATGCTGATGTACACCCGGGCCCCGGCATTCATCACGCCGCCCCCCGCTCTATGCGCACACCCACGGCCCTGGCAGCCGGCACAGCCCCCGGCTTACGCAGCGTCAGCCGCAGCCAGCCCACACCAAACTCCTGCCGGATCATACTGGCCAGACCCTCGGCGGCGGTCTCGAGCAGCGCCGGCTGCGCCTGACGCAACCACTGGTCCACCCGCTCGCTGACCGCGGCGTAATCCAGAGCATCGGCCACGTCGTCCGAGGCGCCCGGCACCCGGTTGTCCCAGGCCATTTCCAGATCCACCAGCAAACTCTGGGTCACGTCCCGCTCCCAGTCGTACACGCCGATGACCGCTTCGACGGTCAGGCCTTCGATCAGAACACTGTCTGCCACCGGCTTGTTTCTCCCGGATTACACTCTTTGCTGATTGAATAACGTACAGGCTAGGGATACTGTGTGGTCCACAGCCTGCCGCGATTGAGGGGCGGCATTTTCTCACAAATGACCCGGACGCGTCTTTGCCCCGGACCAATTGCCAGTGATTTCCATGAGCGACCCGTTACTGACCGTATTGCTGTGTGCCCTGGCCTATACCGCCGGGTCGGTGCTGTTCGCCCTGGAAATCTGCAAGCTGTGGAAACTGCCCGACCCACGGGCCATGGGTTCCGGCAACCCCGGCGCCACCAATGTCTACCGCAACGGGGGCCGGCTACCGGCGGTGCTGACGCTGGTTCTGGACGCCGCCAAGGGCTTTGGCCCGGTCTGGCTTGCTCACGCTGCCGACCTCTCGATTCTGGCCCAGGTCATGGTGGCGTTGTGTGCGGTCACCGGCCACATGGTACCGATGTTTTACCGCTTCAAAGGGGGCAAAGGCGTAGCCACGGCACTGGGGTGCGGGCTGGCCCTGGCACCACTGACCACGCTGTTACTGGCGATCATCTGGCTAGTGGTCATGTGGCGCTGGCGCATCTCCGCACTGGCTTCGATCATTGCCATCATCGCCGGGCCGCTGATCAGCGCGGTCATCGAACCCAGGACCCTGCCACTGTTCGGCCTGCTGGCGATCCTGATTGTGGTTCGTCACCGCAACAACCTGATCCGTCTTGCCCAGGGGCGAGAGGCCCGGTTCTAGACTCTCAGTCAACCAAACCGTTTGCGCAGGGTCGGGACAGTGGTGGCAGCGTATTCATCGGCCAGCGAGGCACCGCCACAATGCGATCGCCATCCCGCTGACCGGCCTGCAGGCGCTGACAACCAGCGTACGCGATCATTGCCCCGTTGTCGGTGCAGAATTCCGGGCGGGCATAGAACACAGCGGCGCTCAGCTTCGCCGTCATTTTTTCCAGCCCTGCCCTCAGGCGCTTGTTGGCACTGACGCCGCCGGCAATCACCAGCCGCTTGCACCCGGTCTGTTCCAGTGCCCTGCGGCACTTGATGGTCAGGGTATCGACCACCGCCGCCTCGAACGCCAGAGCGATGTCGGCACGGGTCTGGTCAGTCAGTTCGCCGGCGTCCCGGGCCGCGGTGACGGTGTTCAGGGTGAAGGTTTTCAGGCCGCTGAAGCTGAAGTCCAGTCCGGGGCGATCCGTCATCGGGCGCGGGAAGCGGTAACGGCCCGCCACCCCCTTTTCCGCCAGAGCGGCCACGCGGGGGCCGCCCGGGTAATCCAGGCCCAGCATCTTGGCGGTCTTGTCGAACGCCTCACCGGCGGCGTCATCCACCGACTCCCCCAGCAGTTCGTATTCACCAATGCCATCCACCCGGACCAGCTGCGTGTGCCCGCCGGAGACCAGCAGCGCCACGAACGGGAATGCCGGCGGCTCCGGCTCCAGCATCGGCGCCAGCAGGTGCCCCTCCATGTGATGAACCCCCAGCACCGGTACATTCAGCGCCAGGCCCAGGGCATGTGCGACGGAACCGCCTACCATCAACGCGCCGACCAGACCCGGGCCAGCGGTGTAAGCGATGCCGTCAATGTCGGCGCGGGTGCGCCCAGCGTCCGCCAGCACCTGGTCACAAAGCGGCAGCAGCTTGCGCACGTGGTCACGGGATGCCAGTTCAGGCACCACGCCGCCATAGTCCGCGTGCATATCAATCTGACTGAACAGGGCATGGGCCTGCAGCCCCAGCTCGCTGTCATAGAGGGCAACACCGGTTTCGTCGCAGGACGTTTCAATTCCGAGAATCAGCATAAACAAGGATCACAACGGGTGGCATGAATGGTCAGGCGCGCTATTTTAGCAGAAAGCCGAAACCCACTGGCATATTCATCGAACAAACATTGACCTCACCCCGGAGCAGGGGCTATCATTGCCGCCCTTAAATATGCACTGGTCGAGTTTTAGCCAATCTGACCAGGTATCGAGTCGATTTGACGCACGAGTCGATCAGACACAACAGAAACCGAATACATCAGGTAGGTGATTTTCGAATGCCAGCTGTTAAAGTGAAAGAGAATGAACCGTTTGACGTAGCCCTGCGTCGCTTCAAGCGTTCCTGCGAAAAAGCAGGTGTACTGTCGGAAGTACGTCGTCGTGAGCACTACGAGAAGCCGACAGCCGTGCGCAAGCGTAAGGCAGCCGCTGCCGTTAAGCGTCATCTCAAGAAGCTTCAGCGGGAACAGCGCAAGTTCGAGCGTCTGTACTAAGCTTTAGCCGACGCCGCTTGACTGCAAACCATTGATCGCCTGTTCAGCCGCAGGCTGCACAGAGCGATTCCAAAATGCCGCCGAGGCCTGGCTTCGGCGGCATTTTTGGCTATTGGCTTCGCTAAGCCGGCACCTTTTGCGTAACCGGAGTCATCATGAGCGGACTGATCCCTCAACGCTTTGTTGAAGATCTGCTGGACCGGATCGATCTGGCGGAACTGATCGGATCACGCATTACGCTGAAAAAGGCCGGGGCCAACTACAAGGCCTGCTGCCCGTTTCATGATGAGAAAACACCGTCCTTCAACGTGCGGCCCGACAAAGGCTTTTACCACTGCTTCGGCTGTGGCGCTCATGGCGATGCCATCAGCTTTGTGCGGGAGTTCGAGGGGCTGGGGTTTACCGACGCCGTGGAAGAACTGGCCCGGCGTGCCGGCCTGGAAGTGCCCTACGATCAGAGCGCTCGTCAGGAGATTCAGCAGGCCCGCACGCTGACCGACGCACTGGATTACGCCAGCCGTTTCTACCAGTCGGCATTACGCGGCCCGCAGGGCGAGCTTGCAAGAGACTACCTCAAACAGCGCGGGCTGGACGACAACATCATCCAGCTCTACCAGCTGGGCTTTGCGCCCGGAACCGGCACCGCTCTGTTTGACGCCAGCAGCAAAGACCTGCAGGGGCCATTGATCGAGACCGGCACGGTGTCCGACAAATATGGCCGGCCGCGGGACCTGTTCCGCAACCGCGTGATGTTTCCCATCCGCAACAGCCGGGGCAAGACCATCGCATTCGGGGGGCGCACCCTCGGTGACGACAAGGCCAAGTACATCAACTCGCCGGAGTCCGATGTATTTCACAAGAGTCGTGAGATCTACGGCCTGTACGAAGCCAAACAGGCCATCCGCCAGCTCGACAAGCTGCTGGTGGTGGAAGGCTATATGGATGTCATCGCGCTGGCACAGCACGACATCCATTTTGCGGTGGCCACCCTTGGCACAGCCACGAATCAGGACAGCCTGACTGCCCTGCTCCGGCAGGTGCGGCACATCGTGTTCTGCTTTGATGGCGACCAGGCCGGATTCCGCGCCGCCGATCGCGCTATGGAAAACGCGCTGGAACTGATGGCCGACGGACTGCACCTTCAGTTCCTGATGCTGCCAGACGGCGAGGATCCGGACACGCTGGTGCGCAAGGAAGGCCCGGAAGCGTTCCGCAAGCGCATTGAAGGCGCCACGCCCTTGTCACGCTACCTGTTTGACCGGCAGAGCGAAGGGCTGGACCTGCAGCTGCCGGAAAACCGGGGCGAGCTCAGAGCCCGGGTGGAACCGCTATTGAACAAGATGCCCAGAAGCACCCTGCGGGATGCCATGTGGCACGAAATGCTGCGGCTGTGCGGCGGACGGAATGACTGGCAGAACCGCCGCCCCCAGCAAGGTCAGAGACGGTTCGGCGATCGCCGCGACCGGGTTCAGGAAGACCGTATTGATGTCAGGCTCAGCAAGGACAGCACCTTATGCCTGGCTTTGGTGGAAGCACCGGACATGGCAAGCGATGTCGTTGAACTCGCGCGCCAGTCCAGGCAGTTCCGCCTGGCCCGCGGCTTCGCGGAGTGGATTCTGGATCGTCGCATTGGCGACCGACGCACCCTGGTGCGCACCCTGGCCACGGACAAACCGGCGAGGGACCGCTTCTACAACCTGTTTGACGGCATCGAGCACATACCGTCGCGGGAGAAGACCCTCGCCGGCGCCCGGGAACTGCTGACCCCGAATCAGGAGGCAGCCCGCAAGCAACGACTTACCGCGTTGCTTGCGTCCAAGCGCAGCCTTGCGGACCTGAGTCCGGAAGAACGCCAGGAACTGAAAGCTCTGAGCGGGGGCACAGAAGACTGATCGGCCGCCAGCGCCGCCCGGAAAAACCGGAAAATACAGGGCTTGCCCCGTATTGCACTTGAAACTTGAAGCGTTGATCACCATCTAACCATCCGGTGGCAGAGCAACCGAGCGACAGCTATAATGGCTGTTTAACTTTTTTCCGTTTACCAGCGAGTTCACAGGGTGTCTATGTCAGGCAATTCGCAGAAATCACGTTTGAAAGACCTCATTGCACGAGGCAAGGAACAAGGTTACCTGACTTACGCCGAGGTAAATGACCACCTCCCGGAAGACATTGCCGATCCGGATCAGGTGGAAGATATCATTCGCATGATCAACGACATGGGCATTCAGGTGTGCGAGGAAACCCCCGACGCCGATACCCTGATCATGACCGAGGGCGACTCCACTGCTGATGAAGCAGCCGCCGCCGAAGCCGCCGCTGCCCTCGCCGCTGTTGAAACCGACGCCGGCCGCACCACCGACCCGGTCCGCATGTACATGCGGGAAATGGGTACCGTTGAGCTGCTGACCCGCGAAGGCGAAATCGTGATTGCCAAGCGCATCGAGGAAGGTATCCGCGATGTGATGGCTGCCGTCGCCCACTTCCCCGGCATCAGCGGCACCGTTATCCAGGCTTACGACCGCATCATTGAAAATGAAGGCCGCATCAGCGACATCGTAACCGGCTTCCTCGACCCGGACGGCGCCGAGCCGTTCATGGACGAAGACAACACCCCGGACACCAGCAGCTCTGACGACACCTCAGACAGCGACGACGATGACGACAGCGAAGAAGAAACCGAGAGCGGTCCGGATCCGGAAGAAACGCGCCTGCGTTTCGAGCTGCTGAAGGAAAAGCTCAATGCCGCCGACAAGGCACTCGAGAAGTACGGCCGCAGCGACAAGAGAACCCAGGAAGCCCTGAACGAGCTGGGGCAGGTCTTCGCGCCGTTCAAACTGGGCAACAAGGCGTTTGACGAACTGGTGAACGTGGTTCGCTCCACCAACGATCTGGTGCGCGAGAATGAGCGCGCGATCATGCAGATCTGCGTCAAGGAAAGCAAAATGCCGCGCAAGGACTTCATCAAGTCCTTCCCCGGCAACGAAACCAGCCTCGACTGGGCCGAAAAAATCGGCAAGAGCAAGAAGCCTTACGCGGCCGCCATCAGCGAACGCATCGACGAAATCGTCCGGCTGCAGAAGCGGATCCAGAACATCCAGACCGAAGTGGACCTGGACGTCGCCGACATCAAGGAAATCAACCGTCGCGTGTCCATCGGTGAGGCCAAGGCCCGCCGGGCCAAGAAGGAAATGGTCGAGGCCAACCTGCGCCTGGTTATCTCCATTGCCAAGAAGTACACCAACCGTGGCCTGCAGTTCCTGGATCTGATTCAGGAAGGCAACATCGGCCTGATGAAAGCCGTGGACAAGTTCGAGTACCGCCGCGGCTACAAGTTCTCCACCTACGCCACCTGGTGGATTCGTCAGGCCATCACCCGCTCCATTGCGGATCAGGCCCGCACCATCCGTATTCCGGTGCACATGATCGAGACCATCAACAAGCTCAACCGCATCTCCCGCCAGATGCTGCAGGAAATGGGCCGCGAGCCCACGCCGGAAGAGCTGGGCGAGCGCATGGAAATGCCCGAGGACAAGATCCGCAAGGTGCTGAAGATCGCCAAAGAACCGATCTCCATGGAAACCCCGATCGGTGACGACGAAGACAGCCATCTGGGCGATTTCATCGAGGACATCCAGGCGCTCTCGCCGGTGGATTCCGCCACCGCCGAAGGCCTGCGCGAAGCCACCCGCTCCGTGCTCGCCGGCCTCACCGCCCGCGAATCGAAAGTGCTGCGCATGCGCTTCGGTATCGAGATGAACACCGACCACACCCTGGAAGAAGTCGGCAAGCAGTTCGACGTCACCCGGGAGCGTATCCGTCAGATCGAAGCCAAGGCGCTGCGCAAGCTGCGGCACCCGTCCCGCTCCGACCACCTGCGCGGCTTTATTGACGACCAGGGCAACGGATAAGAAACACAGCAACAGTAGCGGGCGCCAGACCTCACCGGTATAATGGCGCCCGCTTTGTTTTCCCTCACCGGAAACACCTTTCAGAACAGCATTCGCTGAAAAAGGGCCTATAGCTCAGTTGGTTAGAGCAGGGGACTCATAATCCCTTGGTCGCAGGTTCGAGTCCTGCTGGGCCCACCATTACCCTCACTTCCTCAAATGCACGACTTCGACTTCTCTGTGCGAGTCCACCAACGCCGCCAGAATATTCCGGCCAAGCCCAATGCCGAGAGCAGCAAGCCTGATGGCTCAGGAACACCGACCGCAAACGACAATCTGTCGAAGTCCCCGGGGCTAGGATAATTGCCGCCGCCAACCACAAGCGACGTCATATTCGGAACTTCGATATTCCACGCGAAGAACTGCCCTGGTTTATAACCATCGGTACCCGCGTTCCCAAAGGTAATCAAGTCGCCAGCTGAATCAAAGGCCAACCAGCTCACACCGTATTCATACACAGCGATGTTGTGGAGTCTCATTGATAGGGAAACCCACTGCGGGGCCTCACGGAAAGCCATACCAAACCCCATCGCGCACTCATAGCGACCGACACAGGTAGTCCAGCCAAGCTCAAAGGTTCCGAATACCAGATCGCCACTAAACCCTGATCGCCTCGCGGTGATTGGGCCCGAGCTATAGGTTCCATCAAGACCTTGCAAGGTGACATGGGGAGAAATATTTGATAGATCCGTACCTTCTGAATACTCAAAGGCTTCAATAGTAATGATACCGGCCTCAGTAATGGCAGGTGGCACGCTCAAAGCCATGCTTGCCAAAATCCCCGCCAAACCCTTTCCAAACCACCGATGTATGAAGCTCATTGCTTCCTCTCCTTATTGTTGGTTCTGGAAATTCCCTAATGGTCAACCGTGAAAACTGCCAGGGCCGATTGTTACTGCACGTGGGCCGGCGAAAGGCACAAGCCACCACCCTGAACATTCGTGAGCAATTACCACGCCATCGCATGAAAAACACGAGCTTAGGTAGTGTCTGCTGGGCGTGCTGTAAAAAAGACTGACTGCGGTAGGAAATAAGCGGCAAGCTGGGGCTCATTCACTCCCCACCTGCCTGCTTCGATCTTATGTAAAACAACCCGACACAAAAAATGCCGCCCCGGGGTCCCGGAAGCGGCATTGATTCTCGCGACGTGCTGATCTGCTTAGCGTTTGTGGCTCACATTCCAGCGCCTTACCCCGATCGCCAGCAAGCCGAGCGCAATCAGAGCAAGGGTACCCGGCTCCGGCACTTCCGCAGGAGGCGTCGTTGCTGAGGCGTAGGCCTTATCGCTGCCACCGCATCCGCTGTCGCCGTTATCCAGGGTAGCGTCGCCCGAGCATAATTGCTGCGCCCGAATGGCCACAACACCGAGATCACCCAGGGACAATCCGAAATTGGAGCTGCTCCAGGAGAACGTCTGGATTCCGTCGAAACCCTGCTCGCCCAGGCGGAATACCAGACTCCACACGCCGTCAAAATCGGGGATACTCAAACCATTGATGTTGCACCCTGCCCCACAGTTGTCAGACGCCTGATTGCGACCGTACAGGGTGACGTCAGGGTCCGAAATTGCCGGCGCTGATGCGTCTGCAACCGAGGTGCCAAAATCAAGGAACAATCCCAAAGCCTCAGCATTCCAGGGGTCGACAGTCAGGTTGTAGTTGAACAGCCCCGCATCGTTGTCATCAATCTCGAAAATGTAATTGCCTGTTCCGTTCTCGTTTGTTTCCCAGGTATCGTATGTCATCATCGCCGCTTGCGCCGCCTGCCCACCCAACAACAGGGTCGTGGCCAGGATACCGCCGGATAACCATGCATTCCTTTTCATTCGATGCCTCCTTCTGACTCTCCGTCAGAGTGTGTGAGACCACCCCACACTCACTACCCGGGAAGGAGCAACCTTTACACCGCCTCACCCCCAATCATTCCGCATCAACCAGTTAGCCCAACCGCCCCTGCTTTCACGGTGCCATTCTGTAAACAAACCCGACGCGCGCCACCGTTTGCCATCGGCCGGCTTTACAGTGGCAGCATCAAATGTGCGCGCGTTCACAAAAACACAACAAAACTCTCCATGAACGCGTCTCGATAATCCTCCCAAAGCGCGCAACCATGCTGGATTGCACCCGGTTGACCCGGCCCCGGCGGGAGCGGCGTCACCCTGGCCACACCTTTACCTCAGACATCGGGCCTAACATCTCCACAACAAGATTCAGCGGCCACAAGAGCTGCGACGACTCACAACAATAATGGAGTATTGGAATGACTGACCGCACCAGTCGCAGTTTGCAATCGCACTCACCCCGCTCCTTTAGCAGGATTCACAGCTCGCTGCTCGCGCTGGCTGTTGCCAGCATCACCCTGGCAGGCTGCGGAGGAGACAAACAGTCGGTCAGCGCGACGGACCGCAACCCGGGGGAGCTCTACTTCAGTTATCCCGCCGCAGATCAGGCCGCAGTGCCGGTAACCGCTCCGGTATACATGCGCTTCACTCGCGCGCTCGCCATGGACGAGAGCGATCTCGATCCTGACATGCTGCAGCTGACAAGTGATCAGGGCGAGGTGGTCAACCTGACCGACTTCACCATGACCAGCGGCGACCGCGGCATCGCCGCCCGACCGTCGGAGCCGCTCAAGCCCGGCACCCGTTACACGCTGGTTAACCAGGGGCTTGCCACCAGCGCAGGCGATATCGCACTGCCCGATGGAGGCATCAGCTTTACCACAGCGCCCGCCACCCACGGCCCCCTGCTGGATCGCACCGAAGGCAACGGCTTCCGGGTAGCCCGTTTCATTCCCACCGGGGACGACATCTATCCCGCTACCGATATGTCGGTGCTTCGAGTTCAGTTCACAGAGCCGGTGGACGAAAGTTCCCTGCAGTACGGCGAGACCATCAGCCTGCTGGACGGCAATGGCGAGACCGTGGCTGCGCAGATGCACGTTCAGGGCCATCGCGTCACCGTGGACCCTGAAGAAGATCTGGATCCGGCACAGACCTACACCGTCAACCTGACCGATGACATTCGCAGCACCATTGCCGACGCACCGCTGGAATTGCCGCCGGAAGCACCCTGGACCTTCCGCCCGCTGGACTCCACCTCCCCGAACGGCGAACGGGAACGCATGGCGCAAACGGCGACCACCAACACCGGGAACCTGGCGCTGTCCAACGAGGCCTACAACTCTGTGAAGCTGAGTTCCCTGTTGCTGGGCAACAACAACGCCACCACCGCAACCGGTACCGTGTTCGCCGAGCTGGGCTTCATCCCCAGGTTCGATAAGGCGGGGCAAAGCGTGCCCCTGCGCATCGACCGCGGTGCACTGATGACCGGCTCGGATGTAGCGGTGAATGTGGCCGGGGAACTCCCCGCCGGCTTTTCCTCGGAAGCCATCCAGGTGCGGTTCCTGTCGGACGCCAACGGCTTCCTGATGAGCAACCCGAACACCGATGACGAGAACGCCCCTCGCCTTGTCGAGCTTTACATCGATATGGCCCTGAACACCGGCAACACCATCGCTAACGCCGCCCTGGGCCAGGAGCTGCTACATGTACATCTGGTGGGCACCGCGCTGGTGGAAGACGGCACCCTTACCATTGAAGCGGTGGGCGTGATTGAGCCCGACGTGATGGGCGTGGACGTGGCCTCGGGCCTGATCTCCTTCCGCCTGGAAGGCTATCGCAACCCTGCCGACGCACCGCCGGAAGCCAGTTTTACCGACAACGAAGCGCCGTCGATCAAGAGCTGGGTGCCCGGTAAGGACCATCAGGACAAGATGCGCCCGGGCGATCCGGTGATTGTGTATTTTTCCGAACCGGTACTGCCGGGTTCGGTGACACAGGAAACGGTGACCCTATACAAAGATGGCAGCGAACAAGACATGTCCTTCTCACTCAACGGCTCTGCGCTGGTCATCAAGCCAAGCGTTCCGTTGGAGCATGGTGCTGATTACAGTCTGCTACTGAATGGTATTACCGATCTCGCTGGCCACGAGCTGGCGGCGCCGCAGTTGAATTTTGCGTTGGCAGAAACCGGTCATGGGGTCCCTGTCAACGCGGGTCCGATAGCTCTGACCACAAATCCGGGATACCCCTGCGCTAAAACTGACCTTGACGTTCAGGCTGGAAAGCAGGGCCGCTGCCTCGGAGGCATTACCCAGACTACCCCCGATTCAACCAATTTTGGTGAACGCCCGCTGGATGACCTGCTCCCGATAACACAACATCCCGCCAACCGACCACTTGTGGTTCGGTTCTCCCAGAACATTAACCCGAACTCCGTATTTTCAGATTCCGCTAACCCGGAGCATGGTACCGTTCAAGTGCAAAAATCCACAGACGATGGACAGACATGGACATACGTTGACGATTTCCATATCGCAATCAATCTGAGAGAGATCCAGATCATCCCGCTATCAGATTGGGAGCGCGGGTCAATGTACAGGTACATTCTCACGAGTGGTATAACCAACACCGAAGGGGTCCCTCTCTACACGAAGCTCCTGAGTCAGTACAGGGATCCTGGCAGACCCATAACAGATCTGGTTGCCGGAGGCTTTAATCTGGAGAACCGCTTCGTGGCGGCCGCACCGCAAAACAGGGTGGTACCAATTGCCCTCGGCAACCTGCCCAGCGCGGATGCCAACTCAGATTTGACTCTGAACGTCCCCTCCGAGGTGCCTGAGTCCTTTTCTGAAACTCCGGACAACTCAGCACAACTCGGTATCTCAGGTGTTGCCAGCGATGTTGTGGGTAGTGGCCGGATTGGCTGCTCTGTCGACACGACGACGTGTGAGACCTACCGGGAGTTCATATACAAAACTGCTGCGCTGGATGTGGAGGTCGGTAGCGAATCGGTTACAACCGCCGACGGCGTTAAAATTCCCGTCAAACTGAATCCCTCTGTGTTGCTGACCACATCCAGTGATGTCTGGATCAAATTCAGTAACCAATTTCTTGCTGATCTCGCCACTGAAACCGGAGACGCCAATCAGGTTGTTCCGACTGGCCCCATGGTTATGCGCATGCGTTACCAAGGCTCAGACGAGCGGACGGAGAAAATTGATGGATTCATCCTCATTAAAAATGGCGAGCTGACGTTCCAAACAGAGCTTGATGTGTATCTGGATGCCCCGTACCTCAACGCACGACTGAGCGGCCTTGCGAATACAAGGCTGGAGGACAACATGCGAAGCTATCCGATCAATAACCTCAAGCTGGAAGGCCCTGTCACCTTCCTTGAGGATGGACGCATGCAAATAGAGCAAACTAATGCCTCTGACTCTATCGAGCTGGACGTCACACTCCTTGGAGAGGCCACAGTGAGCTTCCTGGAGGATTGCGGCATTTTTCAGTTCTTCTGTGACGCCGTAAATAGCATCACAAACGTCATCATTGACGTAGACACGGATTTGGCAATGACCATTCCTGCCAGAGGACTCAAACTAAACTACATCTCTCCCTACACCCAGAATTAATCAGCACAAATCCCGGCGCACCAGAGGGCAGCTATCGCCCTGCCCTCTGGCGCTCACCGGAAACAAACTTTCGCATTCCCTGACACTTTCCCTACAAACCCGGTCCCTACGGGCCTCGTAATCCACCCGGCACTGGTTAAAGCTTAAAGGAGCGCCAAAGGTGATCTTTTAGACGACGCCTTGTGTCATTGAGGCCAACGTCCCAAAAAGACAAGGTGGCTACACTCTGAAACAGTTGTACCAGTATCCAATAATGTGACCTGGCTCCGCGCCTGAGTCACTTGAATATGAAAGACAAAAATAACAGGAGTCAGATTCATGTCCGGTTCTCACCGTTTTGCAGTACGGGCACTTACGCTTGCCATCGCCACCTCCACCGCAACACTCGCCACGACCGCTTCAGCCAGCATGGGTAACCTGGGTACCGCCTACGGCGTCATGCCCGTAGACGTTGCCACCGCTCAGTCACTCTCCATGTTCAACGATCAGGTGTCCGCCACCTATTACAACCCGTCCTACCTGACCAGTGACGAGCGCGGCGAGCTGACCGGCGGCATCCTCCACGCAGAGCAGGAGTTACGGTCCAGTCGCTCCGATGCGGAGGGAGACATCATTTCCGATTCCCCCAGCCAGCACGTGCTGATCGGCATGAAAACCAACCTGGGTTCGCTGACACGCTTCAAGCACCCGATTTACCTCGGGTTCATTGCCGGCGTTGAAAAGTACGGCAAGGAAATGCTGGCGTTCTCTTCCGAAACCTCGGAAACCGGCCAGTACCTGCAATACGGCAAGGAACCGCTGTTCCTGAATATTGGCGGCGCTACGCCCCTGTGGCGCGGCATTTCCGCCGGTTTCTCGGTCCGGGTGACACTGGAGGCAGCGGCGCAGCTGGATGCAGTTTCGACCCTCGGTGGCGAAACCAGCCGGGAGCGGCTTGCCGTTAACGCGGAACCGTCGCTGAAGTCCATTCTCGGCACCACCATCAAATGGGGCGACACCTTCTGTCCTGACAGCAGTTGTTTCCTCGATGGCTGGGAATCCGCGGTGACCTACCGCACCAAGTCCTCCGCCTCTACCGCGGTGGACTCCAACATCATCGTCACCCAGACCATTCCTGATCCCGGTCTGAGCCTGGCCGTGGCCACCATCGATTCGTTCCAACCGGAAACCATTGCCTTTGGCACCCAGTACAAGGGTGATGGCTGGCGCATCGGCGGCAGTGTCGAACAACAGAACTGGTCTGAACTGGAAGAGGAGTTCGCCGGCGACACCATCCGTGACCAGCAGAACGTGAGCGCGGCGGACCGCATTCGTTTCGATGACATCCTGATCCCGCGTATCGGTGCGGAATACGACCTGGGCCAGCATTTCGCCATTCGCGGCGGCCTGGCCTATGAAGAATCCCCGCTCAAAACCACTCGCAACCCGGAACTCAACTACCTCGACACCGACAAGATCGTTGCCGGCGTCGGCCTGAGCGCCACCTATGATCGCACCCGCCTGCTGGCCTACCCGGTCCGCCTGGACATCGGCTACCAGTACCAGCAGTTGCAGGAGCGCGACTTCACCATCGTCGACTTTGACGGCAATGAGCAACAGGCCACAGCCGACGGCGACATCCACGTAATCAGCGGCTCCATCACCCTGAAGTTCTGAGGAGAGGCTTGCCATGAACTACAAAAATACACTGGCACTTTTACCCGCAGCGATTCTTGCCGCCTGTGGCGGCGGGGATGGACAGGAAGTAAACGAACCCCGCACCCCGGGCTCGGTGGTTTACTCCTATCCCTCTGACGGTCAGCGCGAGGTCAGCCCGAAGGCAGATCTGGTACTTCGCTTCTCCCACGCGGTGAGCGATGACGATATCGCCAGCAAGATCCGCGTGTCCGCGGGTGACACAACCGTTCCGGTTACCGTGGAGGGCGTGGACGATAACCGCAGCCTCAGGCTCTCGCCCGAAGGCGAGCTAAGTCCGGGTACCGAGTACACCATCGAATTTACCGAGGGCCTGCTTGCGGAAGACAACCGCGTTATCGGCACCCCGAACGCCGTCGGCGACGAAGGCATCCAGTTTGCCACCCGCGGCGCCTTCAGTGGCATTGCCGACCTCGACAACCTCAGCGCCAGCTTTGGCGTCGATGAGATGATTCCGTCGCCGAACGGCGTCTTCCGCCCGATGAACTTTTCCACGTTCCGCCTGCGCCTGACCCAGCCGGTGCATCCGGAATGGCAAGACCGCGGCGGCGTGATCGAAATCACCGACAGCAACGGTGACACCGTACCAGCCACGGTTCTGGTCAATGGCCGCTCGGTGACGATCGACCCCTGCGTGCCGGACGATCCGACCCTGTGCGGTCGCGAAGATGACGTTCTCACAGCGGGCGAGACCTACACCGTCTCTATCCGCAATCTGCCGGGACTCAATGGCGGCACACTGGAGAACTTCAGCCAGGACGTGACACCGAGGGATACCAGCCCGACCGTCGTACTATTCCAGGAAGTCATCGACTCCGGCCTCAACGCCGGCACCGATCCCCGCCGCTCCAAACTGAACGGCGAGATCATCAATGGCGTGACCCTGAACTCCGTTCTACAGGGCATTGCCGGCCCCTCGCAACAGACCGGCGGCCTGTTTGCCGAGCTGGCGTTCGCCCCCGCCTTTGAAGCGGATGAGCCCCTGCCCCTGCGGGTGCCCAAAGGCAGCGTGCTGAACAGCAGCAGCCTGGACGTGCGCATCAACGGCCTGGTGCCGATCATCGATCCGGAAACCGGCGAGATCCAGCAGACCGGCAACATCAAGGTCACCATGCTGTCGGATGCCACCGGCTACCTGATGCCCAACCCCTACACCGACGACCAGAGCGCGCCGCGCCACGTCAAGCTGTTCATGGACGTGTCCATGAACACCGAGGCGGCGCAGCCTAATGCCTCACTGTCGCAGGATCTGCTGGGGGTTGAACTCAGTGGTATTGCGCTGGTGGAAGACGGCACCCTGACCATCGACGCTATCGGCATGGTCGAACCCAACCTGCTGGGCCAGGAATTCACCGACTCCACCATCGCCTTCCGGATTGAAGCGGCAACAGACGCCACCTCGCAGCTGGACGCTGCCGGTCAGCGGGATGGCGAACTGCAGGACGTCACCGGCCCGCAACTGGTCAGCTGGATGCCCGGCCCCGAGGACGCCGTGCCCTCGACCCGTCAGGACATGCAGCGCCCGGGCGACCCGGTGGTGCTCAACTTTGACGAGCCGCTGGATCCGGACTCGGTTGATGGCGGCATCACACTGTCCTCCAGCGACGGCGATGTGGCCAATCTCAATACCAAGGTTGACGGTACCGTGCTCGTGCTGAACCCTGAGGGAGGCCTTAAACACGGCGTGGAATACACCGTTAACGTCAACGGTGTCACGGACATCGCCGGAAATCCGGCCACCGTACCGGCACTGACCTTCAGCCTGCCGGAGATCGAGCGAGACGGCACCTCTGTCACCCAGCGCTCTCCGATTGCGCTGACGACCTACCCGGGCTATCCCTGCTACGTGGATCAGGGCGGCACCCCGATTGACCTGGAAGCCGGCACCCACGGCCAGTGCGCTGACGCCGCTGCTGACGGCCCCTTGGGAGAGGTTCTTCCGGTAACTACCCTGCCTGAAGATCGCCCTATCGTTGTGGTGTTCTCTCAGTCCATGGACCTCGATTCCATTCGCCTCAATGACACGTTTACCGTTGAGAAAGTGGATGCAGACGGTGGCAATCCGAGCGCCGTTAGCGGGCGGCTTGAGAAAAACAACCAGCGTATTCGTTTCTACCCGGACGAGTCCTGGGAAGTTGACGGGTTCTATCGCTACACCATGAGTTCAGATGGCAACGGCGCCTGCGATCAGCACATCTGCGGTGAGAATGGTCTCGCCCTGAAAACCGACCTGCTGGTAGACCCGGAAAGCGTCGGCGGTCCGGAGATGGAAATTTACTTCCGGGGTATCGAAGCCTCCAAGACCGTGTTTACGCCGCTGCGGAATTTGCCGATCCGGGATACGAATTCCAACTACGTGATTGAGTGCGATGAACCCGGTGGCACGGACTGCCTGGAGCCGTTCAATCACGAAAGCGATGGCAATGGCGGATTCCTGCCGTCTGCGAATGCTGCGCAGCTTGCTGTCCGAGAGGAAGGGGCTGAGCTCGTGGGTGTAGAAGGATTGATACAGGCCCAAGTTGGCTGTGAACCGAATGAGAGCTGCCCTGAGAACAAGTTTATATACCAAACTTATGGTCTGAACACCGAGATTATAGGCCGCGGGGTCGATGACGAAGGCAACGAAGGCGTCAGGGTTTTACTTTATCCGACGATGCTTGCCACAACCTCTGCGAGCGTCTTTCTGTCAGGCCTTGGTGAACAGGAAACTGGCCCGCAAATACTTCGAATGACTTACGGTGAACCAGATCCAGAGGAAGGAAACCCGCTCGGGCTAGTCGAAGGCATCATTGTTGAAGGTGAGGATGGGCGCCCAACGTTCAAGACCACGGCAGATCTGACGCTTGATGCTCCCAACCTTGGCCTGCCCGATGGCGGAGCGTTACTGGAGCACAATTTATACAGCTACGACATCAAGCTACAGCTCGAAGGCCCTATCGTCTTTTTCGATGATGGCCGAATGCAAGTAGAGCAACGTAACACCAACTCGCCAGAAATCAATGTGATCGTCTCTGGCAACAATCCGGTCGTTGATGGCGGCGTGAATCTGGTAAGTTGCCTCGGTGATGTACTCGGGCTATTGGGAGGAGATCCAGACCTCTTAAATTGCGGTGCGTTGGTCGGGGAGAATGATCTTGCATCAGGAGCGGTTTATATTCCATTGGAAATCCCAGCAGGAGGCGTCTACCTCAACTTCCTCTCCAACCCGATCAAGGAGATCCCGGAAGAGTATTAATCAAAAGGCCCAACTCTCCTCTCAGGCCAGCCTTCGGGCTGGCCTTTTTTGTGGTGTTTCTGCCCATTCGGACTTTTCCCCTCGCCGGTATTTCCTGCTAATCTGGTTGCCTGTTGAAACCAACTCCTGAATGCCGGCGGGGAAGCGGTTCCGGGACCGTGCGGCGCCGTGGATGGCGGAGCCCGAGCGTTACAGGGACGTATTCACAGCGTGTCCCGGAACCCCGTACCCGCTGGCCTGTGCTTATGACTGTCAGATAACAAAAATCACCTGGAGAGCGAAACCATGGAAAACGGCACCCATTACCGTACCTGCCACCTGTGCGAAGCCATGTGCGGCGTTGCCATAGACGTTCAGGACGGGCACATCACCTCCATCAAGGGTGATGAGGACGATCCATTGAGCCATGGCCATATCTGCCCCAAAGCCGTTGCCCTGCAGGACCTGCACGAAGACCCGGATCGCCTGAAAAAACCGGTTCGCCGCACCGAGAGCGGTTGGCAGGAAATGGAGTGGGATGAAGCCTTCGATCTGGTGGCCGATCGCCTGCACCGGGTTCGCAAAGAACACGGCCGCAACAGCATCGGCGTGTACCTGGGCAACCCTAACGTGCACAACCACGGCTCATTGATCGCCACCATGCCGTTCCTGCGGGCCATCGGCAGCCAGAACCGGTTCTCGGCTACCTCCAACGACCAGCTGCCCCACATGCTCGCCAGCCTGGACATGTTCGGGCACCAGATCCTGTTCCCGATTCCGGACATTGACCGCACTGACCTGTTTATCTGCATCGGCGCCAACCCGATGGCGTCCAACGGCAGCCTGATGACGGTGCCGGATGTGCGTGGGCGGCTGAAAGCCCTGAAAAGTCGCGGCGGAAAAATGATCGTGGTGGACCCGCGCCGTACCGAAACCGGCAAACTGGCGGACGAGTTCCATTTTATCCGCCCCGGCACCGACGCTCTGCTGCTGATGGCCATGGTACACACGCTGTTTGACGAAGATCTGGTGAACCTCGGCCACGCGGAAAACTGGACGAAGGATGTGGATCTGCTGCGCCTGGCCTCCCTGGCCTTTACCCCGGAAGCGGTAAGCGCACACTCCGGCATCGAATCCGGTGACATTCGCGAACTGGCACGCCAGCTGGCCACCACCCGCAAGGCCGCCCTATACACCCGCATGGGCACCAGCACCCAGGCCTTCGGCGGCGTTGCCACCTGGCTGGCATACTGCCTGAACATTCTTACCGGCAAGCTCGATGCCACCGGCGGCGTGATGTTTACCCAGCCCGCCATCGACCTGATTGCCCTCGGCGGCATGTCGGGCCAGCAGGGGCACTTCGGCAACCGTCACAGCCGGGTGAAAAACCTGCCGGAGTTCGCGGGCGAATACCCCGCCAGCACCATGGCGGACGAAATGCTCACCCCGGGCGAGGGCCAGATCAAGGCGTTCGTCACCGTGGCCGGCAACCCGGTACTCTCCAACCCCAACGGCGGGCGGCTGGACCAGGCGCTGGAAGGCCTGGAATTCATGGTTTCGGTGGATTACTACCTGAACGAAACCACCCGCCATGCGGATGTAATCCTGCCGCCCACCGCCGCACTGGAGCGCAGCCACTACGATCTGATTTTCAGCATGTTTGCGGTGCGCAACGTGGCCAAATACAGCGAGGCACTGTTCGAGGCCGGCGACGACACCCGCCACGACTGGCAAATTCTGCTGGAGCTGGCCCACCGGCTTGAGAAAAACCGCAAGGGTGGGCGCCTGCCCCTGCGCTCAGAGCTGGGTTGGCGGGCATTCAAACAGATCGGGCCAGACACCATTCTGGACCTGCTGCTGCGTTCCGGTCCCTACGGCGCGGATATCGGCGCTGCACGCGGTCTGGTGCAACCCGCCATCGATCTGGTGATGGACGTATTACCGAAGCGCCACCCGTTACAGGGGCTGGCCAAACTCAGCCCGCTGAATCGCCACTGGCAGGATCTGCCCAAGGGGCTTTCCCTGAACGCACTGCGGGAGAATCCGAGCGGTGTGGATCTGGGCGCCCTGCGCCCCTGCATGCCGGAACGACTGTTCACCCGGGATGGCAAGGTCAACCTGGCGCCAAGACGTTACCTGCAGGACCTGGACCGCCTGCACGAGTTGCTGGCAAGCCCCGTCAATGCGGATCTGTTGATGATTGGTCGCCGCCACGTGCGCAGTAACAATTCGTGGATGCACAACAGCCAGCGCCTGGTGAAAGGCAAGGATCGCTGCACCCTGATGATCCACCCCAAAGACGCGGCGCGCTGCGGGCTGCAGGCAGGGGATTCGGCCGAGGTCACCTCCAGCGCCACCGACGTCAGTGCCAGCATTGTATTGACGGTGGAAATCACCGAAGACATCATGCCGGGCGTGGTCTCCGTGCCCCATGGCTGGGGCCACCATCGCAAAGGCACCGGTCAGACCGTGGCGGCCGCTCACGCCGGCGCCAGTATCAACGATGTACTGAGTGATCAGCAGACTGATCCGCTGGTGGGCACGTCCGTACTGAATGGCCAGAAGGTGAAGGTCAAAGTCTGGCGCGCCGAACGACAGCGTAAACGCGCCTGAGGGAAAAGGAGACACCCATGCCCCTGTGGCTGCAATGGACACTGATTATTGCGGGCCTGCTCGCGATTGCGGTGCTATCGGCGTTCATCCTGCGCCAGGCGAGGCTGCTCCGGCAGAGTCGACAGCGCAATGATAAAAACCGGGCGTTCCGTGAGGAGCGCCGGCAATCCATGGTGGAAAGCATCCGCGTGATTGCGATGGCCGTGGAAGAGGACCAGGTGGAGTATTCGGAAGCCTGCCTTAGGCTGAAGGGGCTGCTGGATCACGTCGCACCGGAACTGCTGGAACGCTCTCCCTACCGGGTTTTCAGGGAGGTTTCTGACCAGCTTCAGCACATGCCGACCCACCGGGCACGCCAGGCCACCGAAACCCGGTTCATCGAGAAGATGGACAGGGAGCGGCTGGCGCTTGAGGCCCAGCACGCGGACGCCATCCGTCGCGCCGCAACCGCGCTCAGACAGCACCCGTTCTGATTGCCCCGAGCTTGCCGCAAAGCGGGAAATAGCCGCCACCGCCTAATTGTAATTTTTTGTAACAAAGAAGACTGGCTAGCTGACCATTTAGCATTGGAAATCAACACATTCCGCTATTACAGAAAGATGACACCGCGCTCAGGGACTATTTGCACGCGGGGTTGACTTTTAATTCCAGCCTCATGAGCTAAATTTAAAGACAAGGTGACCCACACCATTCTCTGCGGACACCTTACGTTGTTTTCTCCTGAAAAGTTTGGACGACTCTGCAACAAGCGGGTGAGCTTGCCGGCCTTTGGGCCGGCTTTTTTGCGGTCTGACCACCCCGGGACACCGGGTTCAGGGGGTCATCATCCCCGCCATGGCCATGATGCTGGCCTTGTTGCTGACCAGCTCGTCGAACTGTTCCTCCACCTTGTCCTTCTCCAGCCCCAGCGACGCGTAGAATTGGGGAGCAACCGGTTCACCGGCCCCGATTGCGATGCCGCGATTGGCCAGCAGCTGGCGCCCCAGCCATAGCAACTTGGCGTAGTCCGCGTGGGTACCGTCGTAACCTGGGTTCTTCTGATACCGGATGGCCAGCGTGACCTCGTCGGGCATGCCCCAGTTCTGCATCAGCTCTGCCGCAATCTGTTCCCGGGTAACGCCCAGCAAATAATGCTCGATCGGGGACGAGTCCATTGCCGGATTGACCTCCAGCGAACGACAGACCAGTTTGAAATGGGGTGGAAATACCTGAGCCAGAACCAGGTAGCCGAAGTTGTGCAGCAGTCCGGCCAGGTAGGCCAGTCCGAACGCCGGTCGTTCACCGCGGGGCATCATGCTGGCGAGAATACCGGCTGACTGGGCCTGCCAGATGGCCTGCTGCCAGTAATCCACATAACCTTCGGGGTGATCCTGAGGCTGTTTCAGCGCGCGCCCCAGCGCCAGCCCCATGGCCAGGTTCATCACCAGATCGAAGCCCAGTACCCGCGACACCGCATCGTGTACGGATTTGACCTGACCGGCGGCGGCATAAAACGAGGACGACGCCCAGCTCACTACCTGAGCGGCCAGGCTTGGGTCGCTTTCCACGATGTCCACCAGGTCCCCCATCACCGCGTTGGGGTTGACCCGAAGATGGATAATCCGCTGAGCGGTTTCCGGCAGGGGCGGCAACTCCAGGGTGTCTTCCAGCCGCTGCTGTATCCGCAACCCGGTAAATTTCTTGATGGCGCTGTGGAGCTGATCGCGGTCTTTCTCGGGGCGGTCCAGATTAACCGCAATGGACTCCGGGGCCACGGAAAACGCGGCGCGCTGCGCGTTCACGGTAAGCCCCCGGAAATCCGCGGCCGGCATCACCATGGCCAGATCCTGGGCGCCAACCACCAGGGCCACGGTTTCAAGGCTGTCTACCCGCTCGTCCACCACACAGGGCCAACCGGTCAGCGACGGCAATGCCGGGAGTTCAGTCAACCCCGCGCGCGCTCTCACCCGCACCTGCTCGCGGCGCTGCATCACCTGCAGATCCCGCCCCAGTTGTTTGTTCAGGGCATTGATATCGAGAAGATCGTCCCGGCGGCAGATGGCCTGGAGGTTTCCCTGTTCATCACTGAGCAATACCATTCTCAGCAACTGGTCATTCCGGGCCTGACTGACATCGCGCAGGGACACCTCTCCCGCCGATTCACCCAATGCCTGCCGGACCGCGACAGGTAGTTCCATAACTCTCTCCCAAAAGCGTTGACGTGTCGACTTCGGACACTCCGGTTATCTGCTCAGTATACGGTAGTAAAATTGTGCGGGTTTTGACATTCGCCCGGTTCTTTCCATTCCGGGCGTAAATCGATCCCTTTAAACGTCGCCATAACGGACTTTCTCACCCAGCCAGCGGCGGATCAGGCCATTGACGAGGTCCGGGTGTTTCATCAAGGACGGCGCCATGGCGCGAACCGGTTCGATCCAGCCCTTGTCCCGCTCGAATTCCGCCAGCCGGAACTGCATCATGCCGGTTTGCCGGGTACCCAGAACTTCCCCCGGCCCCCGAATCTCCAGGTCTTTCTCAGCGATGACAAAGCCATCCTGACTCTCCCGCAGGGCCTGCAAGCGGGCCTTCCCGTTCAGGGACAGTGGCGGGTGGTACATCAGCACGCAGAAACTGGCCTGTTCGCCCCGACCTACCCGGCCGCGCAACTGGTGCAACTGGGCCAGACCCAGCCGTTCCGGGTTTTCGATGATGATCAGCGATGCGTTGGGGACATCCACACCCACTTCGATAACGGTGGTGGCCACCAGCAGGTCGAGTTCGCCGTTCTTGAACTCCGCCATGATGGCGGCCTTTTCCGCCGCCTTGAGACGCCCGTGCACCAGACCCACGGACAGATCCGGCAGGCGTTCGGCCAGTTCCTGGGCGGTCACTTCCGCCGCCTGACACTGCAGCGCCTCGGACTCCTCAATCAGCGTGCAGACCCAATAGGCCTGCCGTCCTTCCCGGCAGGCATTGCGAACCCGCTCGATAACGTCCTCCCGGCGACTGTCAGGGAGGGTGACCGTTTCAATGGGCTTGCGCCCGGGGGGAAGCTCGTCAATCAGCGAGGTATCCAGATCGGCGTAGGCACTCATGGCGAGTGTGCGGGGGATCGGCGTAGCCGTCATGATCAGCTGGTGGGGCGCAAGGGTTCCACCCACGCCTTTCTCCCGTAATGCCAGGCGCTGGTGCACCCCGAAACGGTGCTGCTCGTCGACAATCACCAGGGCCAGTCGACTGAATTCAACCTCATCCTGGAACAACGCGTGGGTGCCAATGGCCACCGAGGCTTCCCCACTGCTGACCCGATCCAGTGCCTCGCGGCGAGCCTTGCCCTTGACCTTGCCGGACAGCCACGCCAGACGGATTCCCAGCGGCTCGAGCCAATCGCGAAAGTTGTGGTAATGCTGCTCCGCCAATATTTCCGTGGGCGCCATCAACGCCACCTGGGCACCAGCGCTGATCGCCTGCAACGCGGCGAGTGCGGCCACCACGGTTTTACCGGAACCGACATCGCCCTGCACCAGGCGCAACATCGGCAACGGCTGACTGAGATCCTGACGAATGTCCTGCATCACACGCTGCTGGGCGCCGGTGAGGCGAAACGGCAACTCCTCCAGAAACCGCTCCGCCAGATCACCGGTCGGCAGCAGTGGCAGGGCCTGCCGCGCCTGGATCTGTTCACGCACCTGCAGCAGACTGAGCTGATGCGCCAGCAGCTCCTCCATCACCAGCCGTTGTTGCGCCGGGTGCCGGCCTTCCATCAGCAGGTGTACCGGGGCGCTGGCGGGCGGTGCATGCACCAGCTCCACCGCTTCACTTATGCCGGGCAACTGATAATCCGCCAGTAACGCGGTCGGTAACCAGTCGCGTATCGGGTAGCGCTTGAGGTAGGTAAGCGCCTGCTGACAAAGCGCGCGTACCCGAGGTTGCTGAATGCCTTCGGTCAACGGATAGACCGGTGTCAGAGTGGCCTGGCCCTCGCCGGGCATTGGCGGCGGATTGGTCTGGTATTCGGGGTGATAGAATTCATAACCGGCGCGGCCGGGGCGGACCTCGCCAAAACACCGTACCCGCACACCTTCGGTTAGCTGATTCTTCTGGGCGGCGTTGAAATGGAAAAACCGCATTACCAGGAAGCCAGTCTGGTCCTTCAGGGTGACCTGCAGGCTGCGGCGGCGCCCCATGACCAGATCGGTCCTGACCACGTCCCCCTCCACCACACCGACGTCGCCAATCCTCAGGTTGCCCATGGGAACCACACGGGTGCGGTCCTCATAGCGGTGCGGCAGATGAAACAGCAGATCCTGCAGGGAATGAATCCCCAGCTTTGCCAGTCGGTCCGCGAGGGCGCTTCCTACCCCTTTGAGCGCGGTAACCGAAATGTCATCCAGTGACGTCATCAAGGGCCTCAGGCGCTGGCTGCGGCAGCCGGGGTGTCCGTTCTGGCCTTCTCGATGACCCGGCACTGACTGGCCGCCAGCGATAACACATCAATGGCCTTGGGTCTCGGGAAGGTCACCCGCCACGCCAGGGCCACTGTGCGGAAGGGTACCGGCGCGGCAAACGGCCGCACGGCCAGAATATCTTCGTGGTACTGCATGGCGGTGGCCGCAGACAGCGGCAGAACGGTAATACCGAGACCCGATGCCACCATATGGCGAATGGTTTCCAGGGAGCTGCCCTCGGTGACCAGAGCCGGTGCTGCTGCGCTGGCGTTGCGGGTGACGGCCTCCACCAGGGGCGGACAGGATTCCAGCACCTGGTCCCGGAAGCAATGGCCGGGGCCAAGTAACAACAGCTGCTCCTGCGCCAGTTCCTCGGCGGTCAGGCTGTCCTTCTCGGTCAGCGGGTGGCCCGCGGGAAGCAGAACCACGAAGGGTTCGTCGTAAAGAGGGAGCGTTACCACTTCCGGCTCTTCAAACGGCAGCGCAATGATTATCGCATCCAGATCCGAATGCCTCAGCTTCTGCCGCAAACTGGCGGTGTAATTCTCTTCGATGAACAACGGCATGTCCGGCGCAGCGCGGCGCAATTCCGGCAACAAATGAGGGAACAGATAGGGACCGATGGTGTAGATGGCGCCGACTCGCAGGGGCGAATTGAGCTGGTTCTTGCCGTCCTGGGCCATGTCCTTGATCACACCCACCTGATCCAGCACCCGCTGGGCCTGCTCGATAATACGCTGACCGGTTTCGGTAACACGAATGCTGCTCTTGCTGCGCTCAAACAGAGGGATGCCCAGCTCGTCTTCCAGCTTTTTTACCGCCACACTCAGGGTTGGCTGGCTGACGTGACAACGCTCTGCGGCGCGGCCAAAATGCCTTTCCCGTGCGAGGGTAACAACGTATCGTAACTCGGTGAGAGTCATGGGGAGCTCCGGTCAGTATTCGTCCAGGTCAGAGGCGCAGTAAGCGTTCCCTGTCTTGATAAGCCAAAGCATAAGGATTGAAATTGTCTATGGCAATCACTGAAAGCAATAAACTACCACGAATTCTGGTGGCCGGTTGCGGCAAGCTCGGAAGTGCCATCGCCACCCTGCTGGCAGACCGTGCAGAGGTGTTTGGGCTGCGTCGTAACCCCGCCCGGATCCCCCCGGGCATTACCCCCCTCGGGGCCGACCTTACCTGCCCGGAGCAGATCAAAGCGGTGGTTCCCGACGAGCTGGATATCGTAATTTACTGCCTGACGCCCGCCAGCTACGACGAACAGGGCTACCAGGACGCTTACGTGACCGGCCTCCGCAATCTGCTCGACGCCTTGCAGGGCCAGGCGCTGAAGCGGCTGTTCTTTATCAGCAGCACCAGTGTGTACGCCCAGGACGACGACTCCTGGGTCGATGAAACCAGCCCCGCCGAGCCCGCCCGGTTCAGCGGACAGACCATTGTCACCGGTGAGCGCACGGCGCTTGCCAGCGGCGTTCCGGCCACCGTGGTGCGTTTCAGCGGTATCTATGGGCCGGGCCGTCGCCGTTTTCTCGACGAAGTCGTTGCCGGCCGCATGAACCCCACAAGCCCGGCGCCCTTCAGTAACCGCATTCACGAGTCTGACGCCGCGGCGGCCGTTGCCCACCTGGCGAGCAAAACGCTGGCAGGCGAGGCGCTCGACAATTGCTATCTGGCCAGTGACTGCGAACCGGTGCGACTCGACGACGTGGTGGCCTGGGTGCGCCAGCAACTGCCCTGCGAGACGCCGGTGGCGGATGCCCGCAAGGGAGGGCGCGCCGGCAGCAAACGCTGCAACAACCAGCGGTTACTCGACAGCGGCTTCCGCTTCCGATATCCGGATTTCCGCGCCGGGTATCGCGAGATGATTGCCGGGCACTGAAGCCACGGAATCATAACCACGAAAAAAGGCGGCCGTGGCCGCCTTTTTTCGTAGTGGCTGGCCGATACCCTCAGCTCAGCACCATCACCGCTTCCATCTCGATGGGCACACCCTTGGGCAGCGCCGCCACACCGACGGCCGCCCTGGCCGGGTACGGCTCCTGGAAATAGGTCGCCATGATTTCGTTCACCGTGGCGAAATTCGCCAGGTCGGTCATGTAGATGTTGAGCTTGACGATGTCTTTCAGCTCACCGCCACTGGCCTCGCAGACCGCTTTCAGGTTCTCGAACACCTGGCGGGTCTTGGCAGCGAAATCGCCTGCGACCACTTCCATGGTTTCCGGCACCAGAGGAATCTGGCCCGACAGATAAACGGTATCGCCGGCTTTGACGGCCTGGGAATAGGTACCGATCGCCTGGGGGGCATTTTCGGTCTGGATAACAGATTTATTGGTCATGACCTTTGGGTTCCTCTCTTCCAAAACGCCAATCGTCGCCCCTGGGAGCTCACCCTGTCAACCAGCGCCCGGCCGGGCTTGCAGGTTAGTGACGCACCCGATTGATATGGGTCACCGCGCGAATATTGCGAATCCGGCGCATCACCCGCGCCAGATGACGGCGACCGTTCACATGCACCACCAGGCTGACCACGCCGAGCCGGGCGTTCTGCTCTTCCACGTTGATGCGTTCGATGTTGCCGTCCGCCATGGCAACGGCGTTGGCCACTTCGGCGATTACACCACGCTGGCGCTCAAGCTCGACCCTCAGCTCCACGGAGAATTCGTCGGTAATGTCCTTGGCCCATTTCAGGTGGGTCAGGCGGGCGCGGCCCTCGTCGTCTTCCGGCAGGCGGGAGCAGGTGTCGGAGTGGATGATCATGCCTTTGCCGGAATCCATCACACCCACTACGGGGTCCCCGGGAATGGGCTTGCAGCAACTGGCAAAGCGCACCAGCAGGCCCTCGGTACCCCGAATGGTGACCGGACCGCTTTCTGGCTGCCGCGGCGCCTCCTCGGCCACTTCCTCGGCCCCGCTGACCAGCTGCCGCGCCACCAGATAGGCCATGCGGTTACCAAGGCCGATTTCGCTAACCAGATCGTCCAGGCTGCTGACCTGATTGTGCCTGACGACCGCATCAACCTGACTGTCGGGGATTTTCGACAGGCTGGTACCAAAGCCTTTCAGGGATTTCTTCAACAGTGCCTTACCCAGCTCCAGGGATTCCGCCCGTTTCTGGTTCTTCAATACGTGGCGAATGCTGCTGCGGGCCTTGCCGGTCACCACGAAACTCAGCCATGCCGGATTGGGGCGGGCGCCCGGGGCGGTAATCACTTCCACCGTCTGACCACTTTGCAGCGGCTGGCTCAGCGACCCCAGATTCCGGTTGATGCGGCAGGCCACGGTGGCATTGCCGATGTCGGTGTGGATGGCGTAGGCGAAGTCCACCGGCGTGGCCCCACTGGGCAATTCCATGATCTTGCCCTTGGGGGTGAACACGTAGATCTCATCCGGGAACAGGTCGACCTTCACATGCTCGATGAATTCCAGGGAATCGTCCGCCCGCTCCCGCATTTCCATCAGGCCTTTCACCCAGCGGTCGACCCGCGACTGGTTCACGCTTGTGACGCTGGACGGCTCGTTCTTGTACATCCAGTGGGCGGCGATGCCGTTGTTGGCGATGTGCTCCATTTCCTCGGTGCGGATCTGGATCTCGATATTCACATGCATACCAAAGAGTGTGGTGTGCAAAGACTGGTAGCCATTGGCCTTGGGCATGGCGATGTAGTCCTTGAACCGCCCCGGCAATGGCTTGTAAAGGCTGTGCACGGCGCCAAGAATCCGGTAACAGTCGTCTTCCGTGTCGGTGATGATGCGGAAGGCGTACACGTCCATGATTTCGTGGAAGGACTTCTGCTTGAACTTCATCTTGTTATAGATGCTGTTCAGGTGCTTCTCCCGCCCCAGAATGCGACCCGGCAGGCCCCGCTCTTCCAGCTTTTCCTGAAGCTTGCCGCGGATTTCGTCAATGATTTCCCGGTGGCTGCCCCTCAGCTTTTCCACCGCCTTGGAGATATAGCGGGAACGCATCGGGTACAGGGATGAAAACCCCAGGTCTTCCAGCTCTGTGCAGATGGAATGCATGCCCAACCGATTGGCAATCGGGGCATAGATGTCGAGGGTTTCATTGGCAATGCGCTGGCGCTTCTCATAGGGCATGGGGCCGAGGGTGCGCATGTTGTGCAGGCGGTCCGCCAGTTTCACCAGGATCACGCGGATATCCCGGGCCATGGCCAGAGTCATTTTCTGGAAGTTCTCGGCCTGGGCTTCGGCGCGGGAGCGGAACTCAATCTGCGTCAGCTTGCTGACCCCGTCGACCAGCTCGGCGACATCGTCACCAAACTGGTCCGACAGCGCATCCTTGGGAATCCCGGTATCTTCGATGACATCGTGAAGCATGGCCGCCATCAGGCTCTGGTGATCCAGTTTCAGGTCGGCCAGTATGTGAGCCACAGCAAGGGGATGGGTAATGTAGCGGTCGCCACTGCGGCGCATCTGGCCTTCGTGAGCTTGTTCGGCGTAATAGTAGGCGCGTCGCACCTGATTGATGCGATGGGTATCCAGATAGGAACTCAGCTCTTTGGCGAGCCCTTCAACCGTTGCCTCTGCCGACACCGCGCCTCCGTGTACAAATCGAAAATCAGGGACAAAAAAACCCGAATGCACGCATCCGGGTCCTTCCGCTGTCCGTCCAGTAATGCTTTATAGACACTCTATAAAACCGCAGGGACAGATTTCAATGCTTGTGGCAGAACAACAGGCATTTAACCTGACTGAACTGCCCAAAGGCTTATTCGTCGTCTTCTTCGGTCAGAAGACTGCGAGTCACCTTGCCTTCGGCAATCTCACGCAGAGCAATGACGGTGGGCTTGTCATTCTCTTCCGCTACCATCGGCTCAAAGCCTTTGGTGGCAATCTGGCGGGCGCGCTTGGTAGCCAGCATAACCAGCTGAAAACGGTTATCAACGTTTTCCAGACAATCTTCAACGGTAACTCGTGCCATAACTTCCCCGACAAAATTTAAAATGACTGATCTAGCAGACCGGGTAGTGTACTGCGGCCGGCTCAATTTGTATACAGCGGCAACCCCGCTCAGCCGCGGCTGGACAACCGCGCCAGCAGCCCCCCGTGGCGAACCTGCTGCGCGATCATGCGCAGCCTCTGACCGCGAACAATGGCCAGCAAATCCGCAAGAGCGACATCGAAGTTGTCGTTGACCACCAGGAAGTCGAACTCCATGGCATGGCTGCATTCATCGGCGGCTTCCGCCAGCCGGCGCTCCACCACTTCCGGCGCATCGGTTCCGCGCCCGGTCAGGCGCTCACGCAGCACTTCCGGTGACGGCGGTACAATAAAAATACCGACACATTCGGGAATCAGCCGGCGCACCTGCTCCGCACCCTGCCAGTCGATCTCCAGAATCACGTCCTGCCCCCTGGCCAGAGTTTCCCGTACCCAGACCTGGGACGTGCCGTAGTAATTGCCAAACACATCGGCATGCTCGAGGAAATCGCCACGGCCGATCATCGCCTCGAACTCGTCACGGCTGACGAAGTGGTAGTTCACGCCGTGCTGCTCACCCTCGCGCATGGGGCGTGTGGTATGAGAAACCGACACTCCCAGCTTCTCATCGTTACGCAGCATTTCCGCCACGAGGCTGGTCTTCCCGGCTCCCGAAGGGGCCGAAATCACATAAAGGGTACCTTGCTCAACTGCCTGACTCATGGCGCACAACACTCCGGATCCTGACTGAATTCTGCGACATTCTCCGGCCATACCCCGCTGCCGCAACTGTAAGCAGCAGGATTATACACTATGCGGCCACCCCTGACTCCGCGAGCACGAGACCCGGATATTGCCTATACTGATCGGGCACCGGCAGTGCCGCCACATTCACTCAGCAAGCGCGGTGAAGCGTCATGGGCTCCCAGACAAACGCCTACCGGCCACCGGATTTTCGACTCTACCTGCGCTGCGGGCTGCAACTGCTCCTGCTGATAACATCGGTTTTGTTCTTTACCGGCTGCAGCAGCCAGCCGCGCTCCCAGCCACCCCCCTCCTATGCCCTGACCGATACCGATACCACCGTGCTCGGACGTCAGGTTGAGACGGGCGTGGTTCGGCATGACGGCCAGTCGGGCTTTCGCCTGCTCAGCGACGGCCTGGACGCTTTTGCTTCCAGGCTGCTCCTGATGGAGGCGGCAGAGGCCTCGATTGACGTTCAGACCTACCTGTATCACGACGACGTCACCTCGAAGCTGTTCACCCTGTTCCTGATCAGAGCGGCCGATCGGGGGGCACGGGTCAGACTCCTGATTGATGATTTCGGCCACGGTGGCCAGGAAGGTTTGCTGGCAGCGCTGGCAACACACCCCGGGATATCGGTTCGACTGTTCAACCCCTTCTCATCACGCACGATGCCCTACCTGGACTTCCTCACCAACTACTCGGTGAAATCCCGGCGCATGCACAACAAGACATTCATTGTGGACAATCAGGCCGCGATTATCGGTGGCCGCAATATCGGAGATACCTATTTCGCCGCCGACGCCTTCATCAGTTTTGCCGATCTGGACGTGCTGGGGTTCGGCCCGTTCGCCGGCAAGATTTCCAGCAGCTTCGACACCTACTGGAACCATTCGCTGTCCACACCGGTGAACGATCTCTGGCAGGAAGCCGGAAACCCCACCCTTGATCAACTGCGTCAGAACCTGAACCGGACAACGACCGAGGAGCGGAGCCTGGCGTACCTCGAGCGACTGAAAACCATTCCGTTAGTGGAGGAGTTGCACAGTGATGAGTTCCGCCTGGACTGGGCCCGCGCTGACGTTATCTACGACCATCCGGACAAGTTACTCACCGATCGGGATGATCCCGACACCCACATGGCGCCCGAACTTGCAGAGCTGCTGAGCGGGACGAAATCGGAAGCATTGATCATTTCACCCTATTTCATCCCCGGCGATCAGTTGGTGAAGACCTTTGCTGACTGGGTCGAGCAGGGCGCCGAGGTCTCGATTCTGACCAATTCCCTCGCCGCCAATGACGTCGCTGCCGTACATGCCGGCTATGCCCGTTATCGCGAGGCACTGCTGGAGGGCGGCACTGACCTGTGGGAACTGAAACCCCGGCCGGCCAGCAGCCCCAGCGGGAAGCCCGGCGCTTTTGGTTCCTCCCGCGCCAGCCTGCATGCCAAGACCATGGTGTTCGACCGTAAACAGATCTTCGTCGGCTCCATGAACCTTGACCCCCGATCCGTCAGCCTGAATACCGAAATTGGCGCCCTCATCCACAGTGAACCCATGAGCACTGACGCCGCCCGGCAGTTCAAACAGGCATTACCACGCCACGCATGGCGACTGTCCCTGAAGGAAGAGAAAGGCTGGCGGGGAACCACCCACAAACTGATCTGGCAGGATGTCAGCCGTTGGCCACCGACAACCGTGAGTGAGAACCGGGACCCTGAAGCGAGCTTATGGCGTCGGTTCCAGGCCTGGTTTATCCGTTTCCTGCCGCTTGAGTCGCAACTGTAAGCGCCTCACCGGCTTTGCTCTGCACCGGGCGTCGCCCGACGGTATTATTCGAGATTCTGCACCTGCTCACGCATTTGCTCGATCAGCACCTTGAGGTCCACCGCCACCCGGGTGACCCGGGCGTCAATGCTTTTACTGCTGAGGGTGTTGGCTTCGCGGTTCAGCTCCTGCATCAGGAAATCCAGGCGACGGCCGATGGCATCATCCGACGTCAGGGTTTCAGACACTTCGGATATGTGAGCCTCCAGACGATCCAACTCTTCGGCGACGTCACTCTTCTGAGCCAGCATCACCATTTCCTGGGCCACCCGCTCGGGGTCCAGCTCGACCCGGGCCTTTTCAAACCGGTCCTTGAGGTGTTGCTCCTGCGCTTTCAGCAAATCCGGCATCAGCTCACGAACCTCCCTGACCAGCTGCCCCATGGTGGTGAGCCGGTCATCGAACAGCGGTCGCAGACGCTCGCCTTCCCGCTCGCGAACGGTGACCAGTTCAGCGACCGTGCGCTCGAAGAGCTCCGCTGCCGCGTTACGGGCGGGGCTGTAATCAAGCTCTTTCACCGAAAGCACGCCGGGCCAGCGCAATACGTCCAGGGCGTTGATGTGGGCGGGGTTGTCCAGTATCCGGTTAACGTGATTGGCCGCCTCATTGACTGCGTGGACCATATCATCACTGACGTCGAAGCTCTGACTGGCGCTTTCTGCCGTCTGCAGGCGCATGGACACGTCCACCTTGCCGCGCTTGAGCTGAAGGCGAAGTTGCTCGCGGAAGGTATTTTCAAGCTCCCGCAGGGCTTCCGGCAGGCGGAACGACGGTTCCAGATAGCGATGATTCACGGTCCGAATCTCGCACGTCAGTGTTCCCCAGTCGCCCTGAGTGTCCTGGCGGGCAAAGGCAGTCATGCTTCGAATCATGGCAACTCCGTGGGTCAGTCGATGCAATCCCCCGAGTTTAACAGGGTGCGGCGCAAAACCGCGAACCCGACCAAAGCCGGGGGGGGGCGAGCCGGGCACAGACCGCCGCCTCCTCGTGTTATACTCCGCCGCTCGCCTACTCCGAACACCGGGCACCTTGCCCCGGACATTAACCACTGATATCAGGACAGACTATGCGACCCAGCGGAAGAACTCCGGAACAACCGAGAGACATCCGAATCACCCGCAACTACACCCGCCACGCCGAAGGCTCGGTGCTGATCGAATTCGGCGACACCAAAGTCATCTGCACTGCCTCCGTCGAGAACAAGGTACCGCCTTTCCTGCGCGGCGAAGGCAAGGGCTGGATCACCGCCGAATACGGCATGCTGCCCCGCTCCACCGGCAGCCGCATGGGCCGGGAAGCTGCCCGCGGCAAACAGGGTGGACGCACCGTTGAAATACAGCGCCTGATCGGCCGTTCCCTGCGCGCCGCCGTTGATCTCAGCGCCCTCGGTGAACACACCATCACTGTGGACTGCGACGTCATTCAGGCCGACGGCGGCACCCGCACAGCCGCCATCACCGGCGGCTGCGTTGCTCTGGTGGACGCACTGAACTACCTGGTTGCGCAAAAGCGCCTGAAGAAATCACCACTGAAGCAGATGGTTGCGGCCCTGTCGGTCGGGATCTACAAAGGCACGCCGGTGGTGGACCTGGACTACCCGGAAGACTCCGAGGCCGAAACCGACATGAACGTGATCATGACCGACCAGGGTGGCTTCATCGAGATTCAGGGCACCGCCGAAGGCGCACCGTTTGTTCAGGAGGAACTGGACAGCATGCTGGTGCTGGCGAAGCAGGGTATTAACCGGTTGTTTGAGATTCAGAAGGCGGCGCTGGAGGCGTAAGTCGCTGGAGTCGTGGTTGTCGGATTACGGCTTTCGCCTAATCCGACCTACGGGAGCTGGGGAGAAGCCTCAGACCCGGCGCTTTCCCCAGACTCAGAAACCGATTTCGATGTCGTAGTCCATGATCACCGGGGCGTGATCGGAGAAGCGGGTGCCGTCGTCAATCCAGCCATCCAGAATGGTCTTGCGGATCCCCGGCGTCATCAACTGATAGTCCACCCGGATCCCCGCATTCTTACGCGACCCCTCGGTCTGTTCCGGCCACCAGGTAAACTGATTGCTCTGCTTGTTGACCTCGCGGAACGCATCCACGCAGCCCATCTCGTCGAACAGCCGATCCAGCCAGGCACGCTCATGGGGCATGAAGCCAGACACATCCAGCTTGTGATACAGAGGGCTGGCATCAGTAACATGGTGAGCGGTCTGCAGGTTGGCACAGAAAATAAACTGCCGGCGCTTGCGCAGCGTCTTCTGCATGTGCAGGCCGAAGGCTTCCATGAAGTCGTCCTTGTGGTCCAGCACCGTCAGGTCATTGTCACCGATCAGCTCATCCTCACGGCCAAGGGCACAGGGGGCCAGTACACAGGCCACCGACACCTTGTCAAAATCCGCCTGGATGAAACGCCCCTCACGGTCCGCCTGCTCGTTGGCGAAGCCGTACATGATGGCCTTTGGGAAGTGCCGCGTGTAGATACCCACGCCGCCGTCCTCATTGTTTTCGCCATCAATGAAGTACGCTTCATAGCCTTCCGGAATCAGGTTGAAGTCCTCGATTTCGTAGGCACGCATGCGGTGATCCTGAACGCAGACCACGTCGGCGTCTTGCCCGGCCAGCCATTCGAAGAAACCTTTTTCAACCGCCTGCGCGAGGCCGTTGACGCTGATTGTTACTACCCGCATACGTGTTTCCTGATTCGGTTTGTGTGTATGATACCGGTTTTACACTTTAATTAAAGATCCACACCCGCCAGAAGCCTTGCCATGCACGACTATCAGCAACATTTCATCGAATTTGCCATCCGCCGCAACGTGTTGCGTTTTGGCGAATTCAAGCTCAAGTCCGGGCGCACCAGCCCTTACTTCTTCAACGCAGGCCTGTTCAATACCGGTGAAGACCTTCTCGAACTAAGCAAGGCCTATGCCGCAGCCGTGCAGCGCAGCGGGCTGGATTATGACATCATTTTCGGGCCTGCCTATAAGGGCATTCCGTTGGCCACCGTAACGGCCATGGCGCTGGCTTCTGAAGGCCAGAGCAAACCATTCGCCTTCAACCGCAAAGAAAAGAAGGACCACGGCGAAGGCGGCAACATTGTCGGCGCCCCACTTGAGGGCAGGGTGCTGATCGTTGATGATGTCATTACGGCTGGCACTGCGATTCGCGAATCCATCGATCTTATACGCACCGCAGGCGCCGAGCCGGCGGGTGTGCTGATTGCCCTCGATCGCCAGGAGCGTGGCAATGGCGAACGGTCTGCGATCCAGGAAGTGGAGCAGGAGTTCGGCTTGCCGGTGGTCAGCATCATTCAGCTGGAACAGGTGCTCGACTATGTGAGCAACCGTCCGGACTTTGCCGATCACGCCACTCGCGTTGCCCAATATCGGGACCGATACGGAGTCTGAATATTCATGAACCTTCTGACCCGGTTTTCACTCGCAGCTTCTGCTTCTGCCCTGTTGCTTGCAGCAACCGTCGCCGAGGCAAGAATGTACCGTTACACGGACGAAAACGGCCAGACTGTTATCAGCAACACCATTCCCCAGGAAGCCTCCAGGCGCGGCTATGACATCCTCAACACCAAAGGTCGCGTGATCGAATCGGTGGACCCGGCTCCCACGGCGGAAGAAATTGCCGCCCGCGAAGCGGAAGAACAGCGCCAGGAAGCGCTGGAACGCCAGCAGCAGCAGGATCGGGAACTGCTCAAACGTTTCAGCCACCCCGATGAAGCGGTCAGGGCCATGCACCGCAAGATCCGCGAACTCGAAGGCCTGAACCAGCTCAAACGAGGCAATATTTCCGTTATTGTCAGCCAGCTGGACAATGAGGAAGGGCGGGCCGCGGACATGGAGCGGTCGGGTCGCAAAGTCCCGGAATCCACCCTTGAGAAGATTCGCCGCCTCGAGTCCCAGATCCGCGAGATCGAACGGGAAATTGCCTCTCAGAACGCCGAAATCCAGACCCTGAGAGACGGCTACGAAGCGGACATAAAGCGGCTCGAAGAAGTCACCGGCGAACAGCGCTCCCTGCCTCTGGACCCTCCCCGACGCTCCGACTGACCCGGACCTGACGGGCAATCCAAAAAAAAGGCCACCAAATGGTGGCCCTTTCGCTCCGAACGAGCTGCCCATCAGGCAGACGCGGTGCTCTTCTTGGCTGCCGGCTTGCGCGCGGTGGTCTTGCGAGCCGCAGGCTTCTTGGCTTCAACTGTCTTCTTGGTTGACTGAGCAACGCTGGTTACTTCGTCAGCGGCGTCGGCCACAGCGTCCGCGCCTTCAGCAGCTTCTTTCTCGAGCTTGGCAACCAGGTCGGCGGCAAAGCTGCCGAAACGGTTGTTCAGGCTGCGCAGCTGATCAAACAGGCTCTCGCTGTAACCGTTGTAGCGGGTGCGCAGGGTCTTGACACTGTATTCACGCGCTTCGGATTCAAGCTTTTCAGCGTATTCAAACGGCTTGGACGCCAGCTTCTTCTGCTGCTCTTCAGCGGCGTTGATACCCTTCTCCACGATATCCTGAAGCTGTTCCTGATAGCTTTTAAGTTTACCCATGATGCTCTCTCCTGAGATTGTCGAGGTTAGTGGATTCGTTATGGATCCCTGATTGACAACCTCAGGTTACGGCTAAAAATTAGAATGTTCATACTAAATGCCAATCCGTGACGCATTTCGGATTTTACGGATCATTCAGTTGATCATTTTTCAGGCCTGCCCATAATTTCCGCCCGACAAGAACAAGCCCGTCTCCCCGCATTATTCCGGCCCAGTTTTTTCACACGGCATCGCGCCGCTGCCAACTAAAACCAGCTACATCAACGAACGGGTTACGAGAACACCATGCTAATCAGACAAAAACAGGACTTGTCGGGGCGACGCTATGCCCGAACAATCACCATCGCCGGCGCACTGATCCTGGCCGGCTGCCAGGAAGACTCCCGCGCCTCGAAGACCAGCATCGACCAGGCAGCCTCGATAGCCGGAGAACGCTTGAACCGGGCGGTAGGAGGTTTCCGCTCGACCCTCGGACAGAATGAGCCGGCACAGCCACGCGTGCCGGCGCTGACCTGGCATGCTCCGCTAACCCGCGAGGATGGCTCCCCCCTGAAACCAGGCCAGATCCACGGCTATCGCATCTACTTCCGCCTCAAGCATCGTAGCCAGCTCACCATGATCCGCGTGGATGATCCCGGTCAAAACCGCTTCTCGCTGGGAAATCTGCCCCCGGGGGCCTATGAATTCAGCATTACCGCCGTGGATGGTGCAGGACTGGAAAGCCGACGCTCTGCGCCGGTGTCGGTTAACCTTGCCCAGAGCCGTCAGGGGTAAGTTACCAGCGGAAAATCACCCAGCTGGGTATCAGCATGTCGGTCTGATCCTCACGTATCCAGCCGCCACCGTCGGCCGGGACCAGGTAGTACTCGGGGCCAACTTCAGGGACCACTTTGATTTCCATGAGTTGTCCGTTGACCCGGTACTCATAGAATATCTCGTTATCGCCGGGGCGGATCACGATCTGCGGGCCATCCTCTGACGGCTGGTAGTCAGACACCACCAGCGGTTCCCGCGGGGTCTCGACCACCTCCTGATCCAGCCCTCCGCCATTCTGCGCCACAACCGGAGTGCACAGCAGCGCGGACACAACACCGAGGCAGGCGATTCGTTTCATTTTCATGATACCCTTTCGTCCATTCATGGCTACAGCGTTGCACAAGGCAACCCGTGCTTCAATCAGATTCCGGACCTGTTTTGATATGACACAGCAACAGACCCCACCGGTCGTTCTTGTAGACGGCTCTTCCTATCTGTTCCGGGCCTATCATGCCCTGCCGCCTCTGACTACGAGCAAGAATCATCCCACCGGCGCCATCAAGGGCGTGGTCAGCATGCTGCGCCGGCTGGAACAGGATTTCCCGGGCTCCAAAATGGTCGTGGTGTTCGACGCCAAAGGGAAAACCTTTCGCCACGACATGTATGAAGACTACAAGGCCAACCGCCCGCCAATGCCGGACGATCTGGCCTGCCAGATTGAGCCGATCCATGAGATCGTGAAAGCGATGGGACTGCCACTGCTGATCGTTCCCGAAGTGGAAGCCGACGACGTCATCGGTACGCTCGCCAACGAAGCAACCAGCAAGGGCATCGACGTGGTCATTTCCACCGGCGACAAGGACATGGCCCAGCTGGTCAGCGACCACGTCACGCTGATCAATACGATGACGGAAACCCGCATGGACCGTGACGGCGTGGTGGACAAGTTCGGCGTTACCCCGGAGCAGATCATCGACTACCTTGCCCTGGTCGGTGACAAGGTGGACAACATTCCCGGCGTCAACAAATGCGGCCCGAAAACCGCGGTCAAATGGCTCCAGGAACACCCGAGCCTGGACGAGATCATGGCAAACGCCGATCAGGTCAAAGGCAAGATCGGCGAATACCTGAGAGAAGCTCTGGACACCCTGCCCCTGAGTCGTGACCTGGCAACCATCCGCACTGACGTGGAACTGGACTTCGGTCTGGAAGATCTGCAACTGCGCAGCCAGAACGATGAGGCTCTGCTGGCACTGTTCAAAGAATACGAATTCCGTACATGGATCGCCGAACTGGAGAATGCCGGCGCCGATGCAGCCGACACGACGGAGGACACCGCGAATTCAACCGCCAGGGCGGTTGAGAAACACTATTCCGTGATCACCGAACAGGCCGATTTCGATCAGTGGCTGGAACGCCTGAAAAGCGCCCCCCTGTTTGCCTTCGATACCGAAACTACCAGCCTGCGTTACATGGAGGCCGAGGTTGTCGGCGTCTCTTTCGCCATCGAACCCGGCGAGGCCGCCTATGTACCACTGGCCCACGACTATATGGGCGCCCCCGAGCAGCTGGACCGTGACAGCGTACTGGCACAGCTCAAGCCACTGCTCGAGGACCCGGAACGACCGAAACTGGGGCAGAACCTGAAATACGACAAAAACGTGCTGGCGAATCACGGTATCACTCTGGAGGGCATTGCCGAGGACACCATGCTGGAGTCCTACGTGCTCAACTCGGTGGCTTCGCGGCACGACATGGACACCCTCGCCATGCAGTATCTCGGCGAGCAGACCATCACTTTTGAATCCATTGCCGGCAAGGGCGCCAAGCAGCTTACCTTCAACCAGATTGACCTGGAAAAGGCCGGCCCCTATGCCGCAGAAGATGCGGACATCACGCTCCGACTGCACCATGTGCTACGCCCCAAACTGGCGGAAACCGGCAAACTGCGGTCGGTCTATGAAGAAATCGACCTGCCGCTGGTGCCGGTGCTTTCCCGCATGGAACAGCGCGGCGCCATGATCAGTGCCAGCACCCTGAAGCAGCACAGCCAGGAACTGGCCGAGCGGATGGCCGAGCTCGAAAAGGAGGCGCACGAGGAAGCGGGGGAAACCTTCAACCTGGGCTCCACCAAGCAATTGCAGGCCATCTTCTACGACAAGATGGGGTTACCGGTGATCAAGAAAACCCCCAAGGGCGCCCCGTCAACGGCGGAACCGGTGCTGCAGGAACTGGCCCACGAGCACGCCCTGCCCCGACTGATTCTGGAACACCGCAGCCTGAGCAAGCTCAAGTCCACCTATACCGACACCCTGCCGGAGCTGATTCACCATCGTACCGGCCGCATTCACACCTCGTATCACCAGGCGGTGACCGCCACTGGTCGCCTGTCGTCGTCCGAGCCCAATCTGCAGAACATTCCGATTCGCAGTGAGCAGGGTCGGCGCATCCGTCAGGCCTTCGTCGCCCCCAGGGGCCACAAACTGGTGGCCGCGGATTACTCCCAGATCGAGCTGCGGATCATGGCGCACCTGTCCGGCGACAAGGGCCTGCTGACCGCGTTCGAGAAGGGTGAAGACATCCACAAGGCGACGGCAGCAGAAGTGTTCGGCGTTGCCGTCAATGACGTTACCGGAGATCAGCGCCGCAGCGCCAAGGCCATTAACTTCGGGCTGATCTACGGCATGTCGGCGTTCGGACTGGCACGCCAGCTCGACGTTGGCCGCAACCAGGCCCAGGAATACATCGACCGTTATTTCGAGCGCTACCCTGGCGTGCTCAGGTACATGGACAACATTCGCAAGCAGGCTCACGACGACGGTTACGTGGAAACCCTGTTCGGCCGTCGCCTCTACCTGCCCGAAATCAATGCCCGCAACAAACAGATGCAACAGGCCGCCGAGCGCACTGCGATCAACGCGCCCATGCAGGGCACTGCGGCCGACATCATCAAGCGCGCAATGGTCGAGGTGGAAAACTGGCTGCTGAAAGACCACGCCGACGACGCCCGCATGGTCATGCAGGTGCACGACGAACTGATCCTGGAAGTCCGCGAAGACGCCGTGGAAAAAATCCGCAAGGGTCTGGAGAAGCGCATGTCGGCGGCCGCCAGCCTGGATGTACCGCTACTGGTTGAAGCCGGTGTCGGCAACAACTGGGACGAGGCGCACTGATCCCCCTGGCCGGGGGATGTCCTCCGGCCAGTTCCTGACATGCTGACGAGAGCCACTTTGGGGCACTGACCGAACAAAACGCCCCGTTTCTGCTCACGCCCGGCACTCTCCTTTTCCCTCCCTGCCCGCCAGCAACGCTGTTGCAGACACGGCACGGAATTCGCAAGCTCAGACCCTTGTCGGCTCTCGCCCATCCACGGAGAGCCTGGTTGTGACACATCGTTTCCGAGGCCTTTACCATGACATCACTGGCATCTCAACGAAGCTGGCTACTGGATCCGGGTCTGTTGAAACTGGTTCATCAGTGCCGCCGCCTGATTCATACCGAGTTCGGCGTAAAACTGCACCTGACCGAAGAGCACCTTGAGGAGCAGCTCGCGGACTACGCTCGCAAAACACGCTCTACGCAACTGACCCGCACCTGGAAAACCCTGGTAGAGCGCGTCCCACAACTGGACCTCCCTGCGCCGGAGGCTGACGCGCCGGAAAGCGGCAAACGAACCTATCGCGGCCAGGTGATTCCGGATGATGATCAGGGAAGGGAAAGAAAAACAGCAGAGGGAGAAGACACCCAGCCACGACGCACCAAAGTGATCTATCGTGGCCAGGTGGTCGGCTGACCGGATCCGGTCAGCCTGTCAGCAGCATCAATTCAGAACGACTTGCTGACCTGGATGCCGGCACTCCAGGCGTCGAGCTCGTACTCGCCCTGGTAGCTACTCGGATCTTCCACACCCGGCCGAAGCTCGGCAACCTGTGACGGGTTTTCATGCTGGTAATTACGCTCATTTACACGGGCGTTACCGTCAAAGATCAGAGTACCGGCGGCCACATCAACGGCCCAGCCGCTGTTTGCATCCGACCACTGGGCACCCAGCGTCAGCCAGTGACGATCGTTGGAGGGAATACGCGCGGTCACGTAGTCTTCGTTGACAGGGGATTCATCGAAGGCGTACCCGGTTTTAAACGCCCACTCCGGTGTTGCCTGCCAGATAGCACCCAGGTTAAATTGCCAAGTGTTCTGCCACTTCTCCGTAACGTGACTGAGCACCTCGCCTTCCTGGGGGGCACCGGTAACTTCACCTCCGGTCTCGCGGCTCACGACATCCAGTTCTTCGAACCGGCTCCATTTTGCGTAGGTAGCACCCGCCAGCAGCGTCACCGTGTCCGTCAACTGGTGGCGCGCTCCGAAAGTTACGCTTTCAGGAATCGCCAAAGGCACTTCAACCTGCTCGGAGGCGGTGGTGGGTGTAGTGACACCGTTTGCCGGGTTGACGAAGTTGGTCAGCTCCGCGTCCCCTTCAAGATTCAGCTCGGTGCCGGTCTGGGCCGTCAGACCGAACTGAGTGCGCTCGGACAGCTCGTAGAGAAAACCCACCCGAAAAGTAACGCCAATGTCATCACCTTCGATGTCAGCGTAGCCCTGATCGTACAATTCTGGATTGGCGGGACCACTCTGCGAGCTTACCGCTACGCTGGCTGCGGAGTTGTCCTGGAATTTGGTCAGCTTGCCTTCCGCATAAATGATGTTAATACCGGCACCCATCGACAGGCCCTCGCCGTTACTGACTGAGATGGAGGGGCTGAATGAAATGGCGGTAAGTTCGGTTTCATCGGCAAAGAAACGACCAGTAAAATCATCATCGTAATCAGCGGCGAGCCCAAAGGGCGCGTGAATGCCAAAACCGACATCAACAGAGTCGTTGACCTCATGGGTCATATACAGGTTGGGAAGCACCGCAGGGTCGGCGATATCACCGCCGCTGGAGTCCTGGAACGGAACTCCCACCTGATTGGTGGCCCGGGCATCTTTCTTCGCCTCCGCATCAATATCCAGCACGGCCGCACCAAACGACAGATTCGTGCCAGACAACTGGCTCATACCGGCCGGGTTGAACAATACGGTGGTGGCGTTTTCAGGGTTGGCCGCGGCACCGGCGTTGGCAACACCCATGGCACTGGCGCTCTGCTCGTTCAGGGCAAAGCCGCCGGCGAGGGCCGAAGCGGGCGCGATGGCGGCTGTGAGGGTGGCAAAACGTATAGCTGAATAAAGATTGGATTTGTTGTTGCGCATACTTCCTCCTGTGGAACATCGGGCGGAGTATACGCATCACGGGCCAATGGCCTCAAATGCCATAACTACTGGTTCAGGGGGCTAACCATTTCATACTAAAGTCTAATTTGGCGACATGTGGCTCAGTCGTCCTGAATCGACAACTTGTCCACCGAGGACGACAGCTTGTCCGCCCCCTGGGCATCGGCACCCAGCTTGATCATCAGACGCAGGTCGTTGGCGGAGTCCGCATGAGCCAGAGCGTCCTCATAGGTAATCGAACCCTCGGCGTACAGCCGGTACAACGCCTGATCAAAGGTCTGCATGCCGGATTCGTTGGATTTGGACATCAGTTCCTTGAGTTTATGCACTTCGCCCTTACGAATCAGGTCCGCCACCAGCGGCGTATTGATCAGCACCTCGATCACCGCCTTGCGACCGTTGCCATCCGGTGTTGGCACCAGCTGCTGGGCAACGATGGCCTTGAGGTTCAGCGACAAATCCATCCAGATCTGGTTGTGCTGCTCCGGCGGGAAGAACTGAATGATACGGTCCAGCGCCTGGTTGGCGTTGTTGGCGTGCAGGGTGGCCAGGCACAGGTGACCGGTTTCGGCGAACTGCACCGAGTATTCCATGGTCTGGCGGGTACGCACCTCACCAATGAGGATAACGTCCGGCGCCTGGCGCAGGGTGTTCTTCAGGGCCACCTCGAAGCTTTCGGTGTCGATGCCCACCTCACGCTGGGTCACGATGCAACCCTGGTGCTGGTGGACGAATTCAATAGGGTCTTCGATCGATATGATGTGGCCACGACTGTTGCGGTTGCGGTGGCCCAGCATGGCAGCCAGTGAGGTGGACTTACCGGTGCCGGTTGCACCTACGAACATGATCAGGCCACGCTTGGTCATGGCCAGTTCCTTGATCACTTCAGGCAGTGACAGATCATCGATCTGCGGGATCTTTACCTCGATCCGACGCAGCACCATGCCGCACAGGTTGCGCTGGAAAAAGGCGCTGACCCGGAAGCGGCCGATGCCGCGGGCACTGATGGCGAAATTGCATTCATGGCTTTCGTCGAACTCGGCCCGCTGTTTGTCATTCATGGAGCCGTAAACAAACTCCCGCGTCTGCTCCGGCGTCAACGCGTTCTTGGTGACCGGCAGCACCTTCCCGTTCACTTTCATGCTCGGTGGCACACCTGCGGTAATAAACAGGTCCGATCCGCCTTTTTCCACCATCAGCCGCAACAGTTTTTCGAATTCCATGATGTCTTACCTATTCATTTATCTTTAGTGCTGGGGCGCACCGGGGCAAGCTTTCCGGGACACGCTGTGAATACATCCCTGTACGCTTGACTGCAGTGTGCGTGCCTTCAGAAATTATCCGGCATTTTTGCTTTGGCACGGGCCGCTTCTCGCGAAATCAGACCTTTTTGCAAGAGCTTTTCCAGGCATTGATCCAGTGTCTGCATGCCCAGCGAGCCGCCAGTCTGGATCGCCGAATACATCTGGGCAATCTTGTCTTCGCGGATCAGGTTACGGATGGCCGCGGTACCGATCATGATTTCGTGAGCGGCAATCCGGCCGCCGCCCATTTTTTTCATCAGGGTCTGGGAGATAACCGCCTGCAGGGATTCTGACAACATCGAGCGCACCATGGACTTCTCCTCCGCCGGGAAGACGTCGACCACCCGGTCGATGGTCTTGGCGGCGGAGGTGGTGTGCAGGGTGCCGAACACCAGGTGGCCGGTTTCCGCCGCGGTCAGCGCCAGGCGGATGGTTTCCAGATCCCGCAATTCGCCCACCAGAATGATGTCCGGGTCTTCCCGCAGCGCCGAGCGCAGGGCTTCGTTGAAGCCCAGGGTATCCCGGTGCACTTCCCGCTGGTTGACCAGGCATTTCTTGGATTCGTGAACGAATTCGATGGGGTCTTCGATGGTCAGCACGTGTTCGTAGCGGCTGTCGTTGATGTAGTCGATCATTGCCGCCAGGGTGGTGGACTTACCGGAGCCGGTCGGCCCGGTGACCAGCACCAGGCCGCGGGGCACCGAAGACACATCCTTGAAAACCTGGCCCATGCCCAGATCTTCCATGGTCAGAACCTTGGAGGGGATGGTCCGGAAGACCGCGCCGGCACCACGGTTCTGGTTGAACGCGTTGACACGGAAACGGGCGACTCCGGGCACCTCGAAGGAAAAGTCTGTCTCGAAGAACTCTTCGTAATCCTTGCGCTGCTTGTCGTTCATGATGTCGTAGATCAGCCCGTGCACTTCTTTGTGCTCCATGGCCGGCAGGTTGATGCGACGTACGTCACCATCAACACGAATCATGGGGGGCAAACCGGCAGACAGGTGCAAATCCGACGCGCCCTGTTTCGCCGAGAAGGCAAGCAGTTCGGTAATATCCATAGGTTCCTCGGAAGGCTTTTTCTTTTAGTTCAGAAGCGGCAAAATCACAGTATGAGCAGCATAGCAGACAACATCGGGAGCGTAACCCGACGCATACAAAAAGCAACATTGCGGGCGGGGCGAGCGCCTGATTCCGTGCGCCTGTTGGCAGTCAGCAAGACGCGCACCGCCGATGAACTGCGCCAGGCCGTGGCTGCGGGGCAGACCGCCTTTGGTGAAAACTACCTCCAGGAAGCCCTGGACAAACAGACAGCGCTGGCCGATCTGGGCGAAATCGACTGGCACTTTATCGGCCCTATCCAGTCAAACAAAACCCGCCAGATCGCCGCGGCCTTTGCCTGGGTGCACAGCGTGGACCGCCTGAAAATCGCCCGTCGGCTCAGCGAACAGCGCGAGCCCGGCCTCCCGCCCTTGAATATCTGCCTGCAGGTCAACATCAATAACGAAGACAGCAAGTCCGGGTGCAGCCTGGCCGAGCTGGACGAGCTGGTCGCCGCCATCGGCGAACTGCCGAATCTCGCCCTTCGCGGCCTGATGGCAATACCCGATCCGGATCAACCGGAATCCGGGCTGCGGGCCAGCTTCCGCACACTGGCCAATGCGCTGAAGTCGTTGCGCCAGCAGCACCCGGACGCCGGGCCGCTGGACACACTCTCCATGGGCATGTCCGGAGACCTGGAGATGGCCATCGAAGAAGGCGCGACCTGGGTGCGCGTGGGCACGGCGCTTTTCGGCGATCGCCCGGCCAAGAGCTGAACGCTCCAGTTCCTGTTATCATCGGGACCGGATCATTGACAGATCAACAGTGGAGTGAACCTTGAGCACATCACCAACCATTTCGTTTATCGGCGCAGGAAACATGGCCAGCGCCATCATTGGCGGCATGCTGGACAACGGTTTCAAGGGAGCCGATATCTGGGTCAGCGCTCCCGATGACAGTCACCTGCAATCCATCCGCAAGCGGTTCGGCGTCAGCGTCACGACCGACAACCGCTACTGCGCCCAGCAGGCCGACATGGTGATTCTGGCGGTCAAACCCCAGGTCATGGCGGATGTCTGCCGCGATATTGCCCCGGTGGTGCAGAATACCCGCCCGCTGATGGTGTCGATTGCCGCAGGGCTGGAAGCGGGCACACTCGATGAGTGGCTCGGGGGTGGACTGCCGCTGGTGCGGGTCATGCCCAACACCCCTTCGCTGGTGGGCAAAGGCGCCGCCGGCCTGTTCGCCAACGACCAGGTCAACGACAAGCAGAAGCAGATGGTGGAATCCGTGTTCAGCAGCATTGGTTCGGCGCTGTGGGTGGAAAAGGAAACCCTGCTGCACGCGGTAACAGCGTTGTCCGGCAGTGGCCCGGCCTACTTTTTCCTGATGCTCGAAGCCCTTGAAGAAGCTGCCACCGAAGCCGGCATAGAACCGGAAACCGCCCGCAAGCTGGCCATTCAGACCATGGCCGGTGCTGCCGAAATGGCCGGTCGCAGCGAACACGACCCCGCCCAGCTGAAGCGCAACGTTATGTCTCCCGGCGGCACCACCGAGCGCGCGATCCATACCTTCGAGGATGGCGGGCTGCGGGAACTGGTCAAGAAGTCCTATTCCGCGGCATTCTCCCGCTCTGAAGATATGGCCAAAGAACTGGCAGGCAAACAGTAACCGATAACGGAGACACGGCTTCATGCTGGCAGACATTCTGATCACTATCCTGCTCATCGCCTCGACCTTTTACATGACCATTGTCCTCCTGCGCTTCCTGCTGCAGTTGGCGAGGGCGGATTTCTACAACCCGATTTCCCAGTTCGTGGTGAAAGCCACCAACCCGTTGCTGCGACCACTGCAGCGCATCATTCCGGGCTGGGGCGGCATTGATGGCGCTGCACTGGTACTGGCCGTGCTCATCCAGGCGCTCGCGTTTTTCCTGATCCTGGTTGCCATGAACAGCGGCATTCCCGGTATTAACCCGATTACCCTGCTGGTCTGGGCCGTGCTCAATGTGCTCGATCTGATCGTCAAGATCTACTTCTGGTCGGTGATCGCGGTGGTGGTGGTGAGCTGGATCGCGCCGGGGAGTCATCATCCGGCAATCCAGCTGGTCGCCCAGATTACCGAACCGGTCATGCGCCCGGTACGCAACATCATGCCGTCTCTGGGCGGGCTCGACCTTTCGCCGATCATTGTGTTCCTGATCCTCAACGTGGTGTCCGTGGTCATCGACCACATGAAGCTCGGCGCCGGCATGGGGGCACTGGCGGGAATGTAAACCCTGTCGCAAGACTACAATTGGTTACATCTCTCAACACAACGCATCACGCCCGGACCGCCGCATCATGTCACTGATTCGGCGGTCTTTTTTTGACCAGAACCTGACGTTCTGCTATACACACCCGCTTGTGCTCGCGAAGCAATATCCGGTAGTTGCGATACTATTGCCGGTAGCTTTCCCGAATCTCATGCGATGAACACCCGGATCGCCTGGGAACAAGATTGATAAAACCGTTACCCGGAAGTCGCGCAGAAGGAAATTCCGATGAATAAACAAGGAACTCTGTCGCAGCAGGTAGAGGCCTACCACAACTGGAAAAAGGAACTGATCCGTCAGATTGGCCGATATCGCTTGTGGTTGCAGGACAACAACCTGTTCTCAGAGGACGTTAGCGGCCGTATCCGGCACGGTCTGGAACTGTTGATTGAAGACGAGCTGACGATCGCGTTTGTCGGGGAGTACTCCCGCGGCAAGACCGAACTGATCAACGCCCTGTTCTTCTCCGAGTATGGCCAGCGCATGCTGCCGTCCCAGGCCGGGCGGACCACCATGTGCCCGACCGAGCTGTTCTTCGACCGCTCCGCCAATGCCAATTACCTGTTGTTGCTGCCCATAGAGACCCGTACCGGCGATTTCTCGCTTCAGGATCTGCGCCGGCAACCGGAACGCTGGGTCAAACACGATCTGGACGAACGCAATCCGGACGTCATGCGGGAAGTGCTGGCCGAGGTGGCCAGGGTCAAGAGCGTGTCACCAGGCGAGGCTCGTGAACTCGGCTTCGACGAAGACATGCTGGAACACGACCGCAACAACCCCGGCAACGTGCTGGTGCCGGCATGGCGCAACGCCCAGATCAGCATACGCCACCCGCTGTTCGAACGCGGCCTGCGCATTCTCGACACCCCCGGGCTGAACGCCCTGGGCTCCGAGCCGGAACTGACCATCAGCATGCTGCCCCGGGCCCATGCGGTGATTTTCCTGCTCAGCGCCGACACCGGCGTAACCGCCAGCGACATGACCATCTGGAAGGAGCACATTGACACCGAACACGCGGATCACCGTGCCGGTCGCTTTGCAGTGCTCAACAAGATCGACGTGCTCTGGGATGACCTCCAGGGGGAACAGCATACCCATGACGCCATCGAGAAGGTTCGCAGCTACACCGCCGATCACCTGGGCATCCGCCACAGCGATGTGATCCCTCTGTCGGCGAAACAGGGGCTGGTGGCACGGGTCAAGAACAACAACGCCTTGTTCGAACGCTCTAACCTGGGGCAACTGGAGCAGCTGATCATCCAGCGCATCCTGATGCACAAGGAACAGCTGATTACCCAGAGCCTGATCAACGACCTCCTTGGTATGCTGCAGAACAGCCAGGCGGCCATGCAGACGCGTCTCGATGCCCTCGAGGAAGAACTGGACGCCTGCTCCGGCGCCACCATGGACAAGGCCGCCCTGCGCCGCCTCGCCGACCGCGCTCAGAAAGACTATGACTTCTACTACAAAAAACTGATCACCCTGCGCTCAAGCCGCCGCCTGATGGACTCCCAGGGCGACATGCTGAAGAAGCTGGTGAGCGAGGAACGGTTTGAAGGTCACGCCGACAAGGTGCGCCGCACCATGTCCAAAAGCTGGACCACCGCCGGCATGAACCGCGCCATGGACCACTTTTTCGAGCTGCTTGAAAGCGACCTCAATAATCTGATGAGCGAAGGCCGGCTCGCGGAAAAGATGGTCGGCGCGATTTATCGGCGTTATAACGAAGACACCCGGGCCCGTCACCTCGAGCCCATCCCGCTGCGCTCGGGGCGTCACGTCATTGCGGTGCGGGAACTGCGCAAGAAGGCGAGACGGTTCCGCATCAACCCGAAAAACCTGCTGACCGAACAGTCTGTGCTGGTCCGCCGCTTCTTCAATGTCATGGTGAATGAGGCCCGCACCCTGCACCAGCGAACCCGTGCCGATGTGGAACGCTGGCCCTCGGAAGCACTGCTGCCCATCATGCAGTATTCCATGGAACAGAAGCAGCTGCTGGAGCATCAGATCCGCCGCCTGCGGGACATGGTACGCACGGACCGCGACAGCCGGGCCGAGCGTGAGCGCCTGCACAACACCATCACCGACCTGCGCCGTCAGCTGGAACTGGCCGATGCCATGCAGCGCCAGATCCGCAAGCCGGCTCCCACGCTGATTCAGCAGAAAGTCGTCAACATCTCCGGCGCTGTCTGAGGCGCCCGGCCATCCGGCGGTTGCAGCCGCCGGAGCCGGCCTTTAAACTGCTGGGCTGGCAACCACTCTCTCCCTGTGTTGCTCCGGACTTCCACTGACTGAACCAGGAACCTGTCGCGCCGATGCCCGATTCCCTGCCAACGGATTCTGTCGGGATAGTCACCCCGCAGACCCTACATTTTGACGCGCCCATTACGCTGGCGTGTGGGCAAACGCTGGAAAACTACGATCTGGTGATCGAAACCTACGGTGAACTGAACGCCGACGCCAGCAACGCCGTACTGATCTGCCACGCGCTCAGTGGCCACCACCACGCTGCCGGCTTTCACACCATGGACGAGCGCAAGCCGGGTTGGTGGGACAGCTGCATCGGCCCGGGAAAACCCATCGACACCAACCGGTTTTTCGTGGTCAGCCTGAACAATCTCGGTGGCTGTCACGGCAGCACCGGCCCCAGCAGCACCAACCCTGCCACCGGCCAGCCGTACGGGCCGGACTTCCCGGTCATCACCGTCAGCGACTGGGTGCAGAGCCAGGCGCTGCTGGCAGACCGGCTCGGAATTGCCTGCTGGGCCGCCGTGGTGGGCGGCTCCCTTGGCGGCATGCAGGCGCTGCAATGGAGCCTCGATTACCCTGACCGCCTCAGGCACGCGGTCGTGATTGCCTCCACGCCGCGTCTGTCCGCCCAGAACATTGCCTTCAACGAAGTCGCGCGCCAGGCGATCACCTCCGATCGCGAGTTCCATGACGGTCGTTACCACGACTTCGACACCTTGCCGCGCCGTGGCCTGATGCTGGCCCGCATGGTCGGCCACATTACCTACCTGTCCGATGCGTCCATGGGCGAGAAATTTGGCCGCGAACTGCGGGACCAGGCCTACAAGTTCGGCTACGACGCCGAGTTTCAGGTAGAGAGTTATCTGCGCTACCAGGGCGAGCGCTTCTCGGAAGTGTTCGACGCCAATACCTACCTGCTGATGACCCGGGCGCTGGATTATTTCGACCCGGCGTACGAGTTTGGCGGGGACCTGTCCAAAGCCCTGGCGGCCGCCAGCTGTGAGTTTCTGGTGCTATCTTTCAGCACCGACTGGCGCTTCACTCCCGCCCGCTCGGAAGAGATGGTTAACGCCATGATTGCCGCCCGCAAACGGGTCAGCTACGCGGAAATCGATGCGCCCTGGGGGCACGATGCCTTCCTGATCCCGACCCCACGCTACACTGACATCTTTACCGCTTACATGGATCGTGTAGCCCGGGAGGTGCGCGCATGAGGCCGGATCTGGAAATCATTCAACAGTGGGTTCAGCCCGGCCACCGGGTGCTCGACCTGGGGTGTGGTGACGGTACGCTGCTGGACTTCCTGCAACGGGAACGCGGTGCCAGCGGCTTTGGCCTGGAGATCAACCCCGACCACATCACCACCTGTATGGGCCGGGGCGTAGCGGTGATTGAACAGAACCTCGATACCCAGGGACTCGGCAACTTCGAGGACCAGACCTTCGACACTGTGCTGATGACCCAGGCACTGCAGGCCGTCCGGCGCCCGGACATGGTTCTGGACGAGATGTTGCGGGTCGGTCGCGACGGCATTGTGACCTTCCCTAACTTCGCCCATTGGCGGCTGCGCTGGGGTCTGACTCTGAAAGGACGAATGCCCGAATCCGAGGCACTGCCGTATAAATGGTATAACACCCCCAACATCCGCCTGTGCACCTTCAAGGATTTCGAAGCCCTGTGCCGGCAGAAAAGCATCCGCATCAAGAGCCGGCGGGTGGTCGACGGGCAACACCAGAACAGCTGGCTTGCCCGCCTGTGGCCGAACATGCTGGGGGAAATCGCCATCTACCGCATCACACGGGAGAAAATACAATGAGCAACGTCAAACACTGGGTCACAGCGGCTCTGCTGTGCCTGCTGGCCATCAGTGCGCACGCCGGCTCCAAGGATTTCGGCGACTACGAGGTTCACTACAGCGTCTTTCCCAGCACCTTTCTGAGCGCGGAAGTCGCTCAGGCCAACAACCTGAACCGCAGCCAGGGCATCGGCATTGTCAACATCGCGATCATGCGTGAGGGTGAAAACGGCGGTCTGGAGCCGGTGTCCGGCCAGGTGGAAGGCAAGGTCCTGAACGATATCCAGCAGGCCCGCTTCCTTGGCTTCCGTCGTATTCAGGAAGGCGACGCTGTCTACTTCATTGCCGAATACCAGTACCGGTCGGCGGAACTGATGACGTTCCAGATCACCGCACGTCCGACCGGCAGCGGTAAGGACCTGCCCATTCGATTCGCCCACACACTGTTCAACGACTGATGACCGACACTGACCGCAAGCTGGTGATCGCCAGCAACAACAAAGGCAAGATTGCCGAGCTGACCGATCTGCTCGGCCCCCTTGGACTGCACCCGGTCGCCCAGGGTGAGCTGGGGGTGAGCGAGGCTGAAGAGCCCGCCGTGACCTTCGTGGAAAATGCCATTCTGAAAGCCCGCCATGCCGCCCGGGAAACCGGACTGCCCGCGCTTGCCGACGATTCGGGCCTGGCGGTGGACGCGCTCGGCGGTGCCCCCGGCGTGCGCTCGGCCCGCTACGCCGGCCCACAGGCCAGCGACCGCGACAATGTGGATGCCCTGCTCAAAGCCCTGGCCGGAGTTCCGGACTGGGAACGCGGCGCCCAGTTTCACTGCGTGTTGGTGTACCTGCGCCACGCTGACGATCCCACGCCGGTGATCTGTCACGGGCGCTGGCCCGGGACTATTCTGACGGCGGAACGGGGGGACGGTGGTTTCGGCTACGATCCGGTGTTCTGGGTACCGGAGACCGGTTGCAGCGCGGCGGAACTGACGAGGGAACAGAAAGGCAGGATCAGCCATCGCGGCCAGGCGCTGGCCCAGTTGCTGACCCGGTTGCAGGCCGGGGCCTCGAAACCGTGAACGGCAGCCCCGCGGCAGAAGCGGCACCGCTGCCGCCGCTGAGTCTCTACCTGCATGTACCCTGGTGCGTCCGCAAGTGCCCCTATTGCGACTTCAACTCCCACGCGCTCACTGGCGAGATCCCGGAGAAAGACTACCTGCGGGCCCTGCTGGAGGATCTCGATCAGGATCTGCCGCTGGTCCAGCAACGCAGCATACAAACGGTGTTTATCGGTGGCGGCACGCCCTCACTGATGTCCGCGGAGTTCTACCAACAGCTGTTTCACGAGCTCAGGCGACGCCTGGTATTTACTTCCGATGCCGAGATAACGCTCGAGGCCAACCCGGGCACGCTGGAACAGGGCCGCTTCGAAGGCTTTCGCGACGCCGGCATTAACCGTCTGTCCCTTGGTATACAGAGCTTTAACGCGGACCACCTGAAAGTGTTGGGCCGGATTCACGATGACCAGGCCGCTCATCAGGCGATTCAGGCCGCCGGCAACGCCGGCTTTGATAATTTCAATCTGGATCTGATGCACGGGCTGCCCGGACAAACCCCGGAGAACGCGCTCTCCGACCTGGCAACCGCGCTGTCCTGGCAGCCACCTCACCTGTCGTGGTATCAGCTCACTCTGGAACCCAACACGGAATTCTACAGCCGGCCGCCGACACTGCCCGACGACGACCGGCTCTGGGAAATCTACCGCCAGGGGAGCGACTACCTCCGCGCCCACGGCTACGACGATTACGAAGTGTCTGCCTGGTCGCGGCCCGGCATGGCCTCGCGCCATAACCTGAACTACTGGAGGTTCGGCGATTACCTGGCGCTGGGGGCCGGCGCTCACGGCAAGATTACCCGGCCCGACGCGGTCGTGCGCTACTGGAAGACCCGCCAGCCAACGGCGTACCTGAACCGTATTGGAAGTCGCACCGCGGGATCGGAAGCGATTGCGACCGGCGACCTGCCTCTGGAATTCCTGATGAACGCCCTGCGGCTCAGTGACGGCGTGGATGAAACGCTGTTCTCCGAAAGAACCGGTTTACCCCTGGCGACTGTTGCGGTAAAACTTGAACAACTACGGAAGGAAAAGCTGTTGGCGCCCGACCGGATCAAGGCAACAGACCTGGGCCAGAGGTACCTGAACAGCCTGCTGGAGCGTTTTCTGTAATGGACATTGCAAGTACCATCCGATCCCTGCCCCGGAAACTGAAACTGGGCATCATCACCACCGGCGTTATGCTGGTGGCGCTGCTGATCATCAACCAACCGCTGCAAACCGGTTCCGCGCCACAGGGAATCATCAGCTATCAGCTGGCAGCCACCGCCGACCACTCCCTGGCCATCCTCAGGAGCTGGCGCGGCGACGCCATGATCTGGGCATACCTTTCTCTGTGGCTGGACTTTCTCTTTGCCCCGGCCTACGTCATCACTCTGCTGATGGTCACCAACCAATTGATGAAAGATCGTCCCGGGGTGCGTGAGCGTAATGTCGCACGCTGGGTAAGGGCCTTATTCGTCACTGCCGGTAGCAGCGATGTGGTGGAGAATATCCTGCTGCTGAACAACCTCAACCCACCGACGGACAGCCTCAGCCTGTCGGCGACTATCTGCGCACTGATCAAGTTTACCGGGCTGATGCTGGGGCTGGCGGGACTGGTCATTATTCGTGCCGCCAGGCGCCACCCGCTGGCTCACGGGTGAATACCCGGCGGCATACGCTCAGTTGGTGCGGTGAAACAGCAGATCCCAGACCCCGTGCCCCAGACGTTCCCCGCGCTTTTCGAATTTGGTGATGGGGCGGTCATCCGGACGCGGTGAAAACTGGCCCGCTTCCGCGGCGTTGGCAAAGCCCTCGGCCTCACTCATCACTTCCATCATGTGTTCGGCGTAATTCTCCCAGTCTGTTGCCAGGTGCAACACGCCGCCCACTCGCAGTTTGTGGCGGATTCGCTGGACAAAATCATGCTGGACCAGACGGCGCTTGTGGTGGCGTTTCTTGTGCCAGGGATCGGGGAAGAACACCATCACCCGGTCCAGGCAGGCGTCAGGCAGGCACAGATCAATCACGTCGTTGGCATCGATGGCGTAAACCCGCACGTTCTCCAGCTTGCGGTCTTCCACTTCCTTGAGCAACGCGCCGACTCCGGGCAGGTGCACCTCGACCCCGATAAAATCCTGTTCCGGGGCTGCTTCTGCCATATCGGCAAGGGACTTGCCCATCCCGAAGCCAATCTCCAGATTGAGCATGGCGTCGCGACCGAAGACTTCCCGCGGGTCGATCATGCCGTGTTCCCGCGTCAGCCCGTATACCGGCCAGCTTCGCTCATACGCTTTTTTCTGACCTTCGGTCATACGCCCCTGGCGCAGGACGAAACTGCGAATGCCACGCCGGGTGGTCACTGGCGATTCGTTGGACAGATCTTTTTCATCGGTCATCGGTAATCCTCAACCGCAGGCAGCGGATTCTGGTTCTGGAATTATTGCGTGACAGTTTACCAGAGTGCGCGGCCTCAGGTTGATACCAGCGAGTTGCGGGATTGCTGGCGATCCAGCTTGCGGTAACCCAGCGCCTCCACCAGATGCCCACTGGCAATGCGCTGGCAACCCTCGAGATCCGCCAGGGTTCGCGCCACCCGCAACACGCGGTGTAGCGCCCGGGCCGACAGCCCAAGCTTTTCCAGCGCGCCGGACAGCAGCGCCTCGCCCTGGCTGTCCAGCCGGCAATGGTGGTGCAGATCAGCGCCGCCAAGCCCCGCATTAATGCCACCACGATGGAGCTGACGATCCCGAGCTTCCGCCACTCGGGCACGAACCACCGCACTGGCCTCACCATCACCCTGTTGTTGCATCAGCACGTCGCCGCCCTGCACCGGCACCTCCACGTGCAGATCAAAGCGGTCCAGCAGCGGGCCGGAGACCTTGCCGCGGTAACGCATCACCTGCTGGGGCGTACACTGGCACTCGATGGTGGGGTGGCCGTTGTAGCCGCAGGGGCACGGATTCATTGCCCCCACCACCTGGAACCGGGCCGGGAAGGTTACCTGTCGCGCCGCACGACTGATGGCTATTTCACCGCTCTCCATGGGTTCCCGCAGCACCTCCAGCACACGACGCTCGAACTCCGGTAATTCATCAAGGAACAGTACGCCCCGGTGAGCCAGGGAGATCTCACCCGGTCGCGGGCTACTGCCGCCGCCCACCATGGCGACCGCAGAGGCGGTATGGTGAGGTGAACGGAACGGTGGCTGACGCCAGCTATCACGGCGTTCCGCCAGCCCGGCGACGGAGTGCACGCTGGCCACCTCCAGCGCCGCCTCGGTGGTCAGTGGCGGCAAAATGCCGGGTAAACGACTCGCCAGCATGCTTTTCCCTGTGCCCGGCGGACCGAAGAACAGGAGGTTGTGAGCGCCCGCGGCGGCCACCTCCAGCGCACGTCGCGGCACCCTCTGTCCTTTCACATCGGCCAGATCCGGCCCGGTCTGGCTGCCGCCATCGAGCTCCGCCTCCGGCACCGGCACCAGCGTCGCGCGACCGCTCAGGTGCTCGCACACCGTCAGCAGATGGGCTGCCGACAGCACGTCGTTTCTGCTGGCCAATGCCGCTTCATCCGCGTTGGCCTGGGGCACCAGCAACCGCCGCCCCTCAGCGCGGGCGGCCAGCACCGCGGGCAACACCCCTTTCAGCGGACGCAGCGCCCCATCAAGCGACAGCTCGCCCAGAAACTCACAATCCGACAGGCTGTCAGCGGGAATCTGCCCGGACGCCGCCAGAATCCCCAGCGCAATGGGCAGGTCGAAGCGTCCACCCTCTTTGGGCAGATCAGCGGGAGCAAGATTGATGGTGATGCGACGGGCAGGGAATTCAAAACCGGCATTCAGCAGGGCACTGCGTACCCGCTCCCGGCTTTCGCGGACGCCGGTTTCCGGCAGTCCGACGATGGACAGGGCCGGCAACCCCCCGGACAGGTGCACCTCGACTGTCACCGACGGCGCAGACACGCCAATGCTGGCGCGGGAATGGACAATAGCTAACATGACGACCTTCCATGGTCAGATTGTTACGGTGTTCGGCGCCGGCTCAGCTCCTGGGCAAGCGGCTTTCCAGCTCGGCCACGCGCTTTTCCAGCGCATCGACCTTCTCACGGGTTTTCATCAGCACAGCCTGCTGCGCATCGAACTCTTCCCGGGTCACCAGCTCAAGTCGCGACAGCACCGACATTACAGTCGCCCTCGCCTGGGTTTCAAAGTCTTCCCGGGCCGCACGGGCCATATCCGGCACGAACTGGCCAAACTGCCCCTGCAGCTGGGTCAGAAAATCTTGGGGTCCTTTCACGAAATCACCTCTCTGGCATCGACAATTTCCGGTGCGAGCCGGCGTTCAGCCGCCCGGAACGGACCCGCGGGAGTGTAACACATCGCAGGCCCTGCCATACTGTAGCCCGTCCGCAGTATAATGGCGGCGCTGGACGGTTCAGGCGGTGCGCCAATTTGGCTCGCCGCCCACCCGGCTGCTCTGTTTTGGTGCAGCATAATGTTCCAAACTGGAGCGACGGTTTCTCAAGCTACTGGTTTTAAAGATATTTTTTGCGTTGGCACACCCGATGCTACAAGCCTTGTACGCAATCCGCACAATTGGTGTGCGAGGTGGCAGCATCCCGACCTCAACACAAACGGCCAATGGGCCCTCACTGTTGGGACGGCTTTACCAAGGAGAAAGCAATGAAACTTGTGACAGCGATCATCAAGCCTTTCAAATTGGATGATGTCCGTGAGGCACTATCCGAGATTGGCGTGCAAGGCGTAACCGTCACCGAAGTGAAAGGCTTCGGGCGGCAGAAGGGCCACACAGAGCTCTATCGTGGCGCGGAATACGTGGTGGACTTCCTGCCCAAGGTCAAGGTGGAAGTTGCCATTGGCGACAACCTGCTGGACCAGGTCATCGAGTCCATCACCAAGGCAGCCAACACCGGCAAGATTGGTGACGGCAAGATCTTCGTGACCGAACTTGAGCAGGCAATTCGTATCCGGACCGGCGAGACCGGCGAGGAAGCGGTCTGATAACCGCCTGAATTCCCGATAGCCAACGCAAAAAACTTATAACCTGAAAAGCCTCGTGCGGAGGGCTTCATATGGAAAGCAATATCTTTCACCTGCAGTACGCTATAGATACCTTTTATTTCCTGGTATGCGGCGCATTAGTGATGTGGATGGCAGCAGGCTTCGCCATGCTGGAATCCGGTCTTGTTCGTGCCAAGAACACCACGGAAATTCTCACCAAGAACGTGGCACTGTTTGCGGTGTCCTGCACCATGTACCTGATCTGCGGTTACGCGATCATGTACGGTGGTAACATCTTCCTGTCCGGCATGGGCGACGTGGACGTCGGTGGCGTGATGGGCGAGTTTGCCAGCCGCGAAGGCGGGTTCGAGGGTGGTTCCATCTACTCCGGCGCGTCCGACTTCTTCTTCCAGGTGGTGTTCGTGGCCACCGCCATGTCCATCGTCTCCGGTGCGGTCGCCGAGCGTATGAAACTGTGGGCCTTCCTGGTATTCGCAGTGGTTATGACCGGCTTCATCTACCCGATGGAAGGTGCGTGGACCTGGGGCGGCGCCGCTGTGTTCGGCATGTTCACTCTGGGAGACCTTGGTTTCAGCGACTTTGCCGGTTCCGGTATCGTTCACATGGCGGGCGCTGCCGCGGCTCTGGCAGGCGTTCTGCTGCTGGGTGCCCGTAAAGGCAAATACGGCCCGAATGGCGAGATCCGTGCCTTCCCGGGTGCCAACCTGCCGCTGGCCACGCTCGGTACCTTCATCCTGTGGATGGGCTGGTTCGGTTTCAACGGCGGCTCGGTGCTGAAGATGGGCGACGTTGCCAGCGCGCACTCGGTGGCCATGGTCTTCCTGAACACCAACGCAGCCGCCGCCGGTGGCGCTATCGCCGCGCTGATCACCGCTCGCCTGATGTTCGGTAAGGCCGACCTGACCATGCTGCTGAACGGTGCGCTGGCCGGCCTGGTGACCATCACCGCTGAGCCTTCCACGCCGACCGCTCTGATGGCAACCGTCTTCGGCGCCCTGGGCGGCATCCTCGTGGTACTGAGCATTGTCACCATGGACAAGCTGCGCATCGACGATCCGGTCGGCGCCATCTCGGTTCACGGTGTGTGTGGTCTGCTGGGTCTGCTGCTGGTGCCGATCACCAACGGCGATTCCACCTTCACAGGCCAGATCATCGGTGCCATCACCATCTTCGTCTGGGTCTTCGGCGCCAGCCTGATCGTCTGGGGTATCCTCAAGGCAGTCGTTGGCATCCGCGTCACCGAAGAGGAAGAGTACGAGGGTGTGGATCTGTCCGAGTGTGGTATGGAAGCCTATCCGGAGTTTGTCAGCAGCAAGTAACCGTTGCCGATAGCAAAACGAAAAAGGGGCGCTTGCAAAAGCGCCCCTTTTTTTGTGCTACTGGCGAATCAACCCTCGCCGGGAATCACCCGATCTTCCAGTGCATCCACCATGAATTGCGGCATGGCCAGCGCCCCGTGGTGTGTCCCGGCATTGTAATAACGGGTCACAAACGGTCGCTGATCGGCGTCTTCCTCGCGGAAATACTGCACCGGCTTTTCTTTTCCCGCCATGGTGCAACTCCACCAACCTGTGGGGTAGACCGGTTGCGGAAATGGCAGCGTCTGGATGTGATCAAAACCGGCCTTGCGCATATCTTCGTGCATGGTCTTGATAATGGTATCGGTATGCAGCAGCGGCGATTCGCTTTGCTGAACCAGTATGCCCCCGTCACGCAAGGCCAGCATGGCGTCACGATAGAAATCGAGAGCGAACAGGCCTTCGGCCGCGCCCACAGGATCCGTGCTGTCGATGATGATTACATCGATGCTGTTGGGCTCCGCGTCCCGCATCCACTGGATGCCATCGCCGAAGAAGAAGTTGGCGCGCGGGTCATCGTTGGCCTCACACAGCTCGGGGAAGTATTTTTCGGACAGGCGGGTCACCCGTTCGTCGATCTCTACCTGCCAGGCTTCCTCGACGCCCGGGTGCTTCAGCACTTCCCGTAGCGTGCCACAGTCACCACCGCCGACAATCACCACTTTTTTCGGATCACGGTGCGTGAACAGTGCCGGATGAGTCATCATCTCGTGGTAGAGAAAATTGTCGCGAGTGGTGAGCATCACGCAACCGTCCAGCACCATCAGGTTGCCGAAGGTTTCGGTTTCGTAGATTTCCAGCTTCTGAAATGCGCTCTGCTCCTCGTGCAGTTTGCTCTTGACCTGGAGGGAAAACGCCGTTCCCTGATCCTGGAATACCTCGGTAAACCAGCCTTCGTTCAATGCCGTCATTGTGTGCCTCCCATCATCCTTTGCAGATAGCGCTCGGTGAGCGTGATCGGTTTTGCCGGTATTGTAGGTGTGCAGGGCATTCAGCTAAAGCACTATAGCTCATGACGAAGCACGTATTTTCCACCGGCGGTTCTTTTAGCGGCCGTGAGGAATCCATACAATGGCGGCCATACGCCGGCATTCGTCCGGCCCGGATTCAGTACAGGACAAGCACCATGACCCAAGCCCCCGGAAGCGCCGCCCACAAGGTGTACAATATTGCTCACTGGAGCGATGGCTATATCGATGTGAACGACAGCGGCGAAGTGCTGATCCGGCCGGAACGGGGTGACGGTGACGGCAGCAGCATCAACCTGCCGGAACTGACACGTACGCTGACCGCCCGCGGTATTCAGCTGCCGGTGCTGATCCGCTTTACCGACATCCTCCACGACCGTGTCAACAAACTCTGTGGCGCCTTCAACCAGGTGGCCGCCGAGCACGGATATCAGGGCCGTTATACCGCGGTCTACCCCATCAAAGTGAATCAGCAGCGTCGGGTCGTGGAGGAGTTGTTGCGGGCCGAACCGGCCGCCAGCAACCACCAGATCGGTCTTGAAGCCGGCAGCAAGCCGGAGCTGATGGCAGTGCTGGCGATGTCGCGCCAGCCCGGCTCGGTCATTGTCTGTAACGGTTACAAGGACCGCGAGTACATCCGCCTGGCGCTGATTGGCCAGAAACTGGGGCACCGGGTGTTTATTGTGGTGGAGAAGCAGTCCGAGCTGCCGTTGATCCTGGCGGAGGCACGCAGCCTGGGCATCTCACCATTAATTGGTGTGCGGGCCCGGCTCGCCACCATCGGCAAGGGCAACTGGCAGAATACCGGCGGGGAGAAATCCAAGTTTGGCCTTTCCGCCAGCCAGGTGCTCGACGTGGTCAAAACCCTGCGCGACGCCAATGCGCTGGACGCCCTGCAACTGCTGCATTTCCATCTGGGTTCCCAGATCGCCAACATCCGCGACATTCAGACCGGTCTGCGCGAGTGCGCGCGCTTCTACAGCGAATTGCGCCAACTCGGAGCGCCGGTCGGCACGGTCGATATTGGCGGTGGTCTGGGCGTTGATTACGAAGGCACCCGGTCGCGCAGCAGCTGCTCGATGAACTACAGCGTCCACGAATACGCCTACAACGTCATTCACGTGCTGCAGGCAGAGTGCGACCGTGCGGGTATCCCTCACCCGGACCTGATCAGCGAATCCGGCCGCGCCCTGACCGCGCATCACTCGGTGCTGGTCACCAACGTGATTGACCGCGAAGCGCCGGACCCACGCGCCCCTGCCCGGCCTTCCGCCGACGCCTGCGCGCCATTGCAGGATCTGTGGCGCGATCTGCAGAGCCTGAAGGACGAGCAGTCGCCCCGGTCGCTGGCCGAAATCTACCACGACGTGCTGCACGCCATGGCCGACGTGCACGCCCAGTTCGCCCACGGCCTGCTGTCACTGACCGAACGGGCCAACGCCGAAACCCTTTACACCGGCTGTTGCCGGCTCCTGCGGTCGCGACTGGACGCCAGCAACCGCGCTCACCGGGAGATTATCGACGAGCTGAATGAAAAGCTGGCCGAGAAGCTGTTCGTCAATTTCTCGCTGTTCCAGTCCCTGCCGGATGTCTGGGGCATTGATCAGATCTTTCCGGTGATGCCGATCAACGGTCTGGACCGCCCCTTGTGCCGGCGGGCGGTGATTCAGGACATTACCTGCGATTCCGACGGCCGCATCGATCGTTACGTGGATGGCCAGGGGGTCGAAACCACGCTACCGCTGCCAGAAGAGAAAGCCGGCGATCCGCTGTTAATGGGATTCTTCATGACCGGCGCCTACCAGGAAATCCTTGGCGATATGCACAACCTGTTCGGTGACACCCACTCGGTGGACGTCCACCGCACCGAGGCCGGGACCTACACAGTCAGTGATGCCACCCACGGTGACACGGTGGCGAAGGTATTGCGCTACGTGAATTTCGAGCCGGCCGCCCTGCTGCAGTCCTACCAACACCAGTTCGAGGCCAGCGACCTCACGGCCGAAGAGCAGGCACAGCTGCTGGGGGAGCTGAAAAACGGGCTTGAAGGTTACACCTACCTCGAAGAGTAGCGGCGGACACTAACGCCCCGACACCTGCCGCGCCCGCCAGGCTGTCGGCGACACCCCTTCCCATTTGCGGAAGGCGCGACCAAAGTTGGAGGGGTCGCTGTAACCGAGGCCATCGGCAATCTCATCAATACTGAGCTGTCCGCGGCGCAGCAGGTCCAGTGCGCGCCGGTGGCGAACCTGCTCCAGCAGCGACTGGTAGCGCACGCCTTCCGCGCTCAGCTGTCGCCGCAGAGTCCGCGAAGACACCTGCATCTGTCGCGCAACCGACTCCAGGTCCGGCAAGCGACCCTCCCGGATCGACTCCAACAGCCTCAGCACCCGGGATGACACCGAGGTGGCGGCCTCCAGTGAGCGCATTTCCTCCTCGCACTGCGCTTCTGCCACGCGGCGCGTTACCGGGTTCGACAGCGAGATGGGCAGGCCCAGGAACTGCCTGTGAAAGCGAAGCTGGTTGGCGCCGGAGGAAAAGCTGACGCGATCGCCGAAAATGGCCCGATAGATCGGTGCATGCGCCGGCTCCGGATAATCCAGCCGACAGACACCGTTTGCCATCAGCCGGGATCCGAACAGCAGCTGGTTGACGTCCATCAGCGAGGCCATGACCACTTCCACATTGAAGCGGTAAAGATCCTCCACATCGTGCGACAGGCTGAGCTGGATCACGGCCTCCTCACCCTCGGTGAAGAAATCCAGTTCCATATACACAAAGCGGATGCGGAAGTACTTGATCAGCACGGACAACGCCTGCTCCAGCGTGTCGCAGCTGATGGCCGCCTGCGACAGCGAACCGTGGGTGGTGAATTTCAGCCGCCGTCCGTACTCCAGACCCAGCGCAGGATTGGTGCTCCGTGCCAGGGCTTCGCGGCACAACACCGTGAACTGCTCAACCGTAATCAGGTTCTCAGGGTGACTCAGCATGGACGCACGAATGCCGGCTGACGTCAGCAACTCCGCACGTGTAACGCCCTGTTCCCCGGCCAGCTGACAGAGAATGTCGGCGTAATGGGCGCGAATAACAGGCAGTGGGCCAGTAGCTCCGGGAGCACTCATGGCGGGATCGGTCCCTGATTATTATTTAAGCTTGAGACTAGCCCTGCTGTCCGCGGGGCGCAATTACCCTGCCGACGGTCCGACAGCGGCACCAGTGCAATGTGCTGCAGTAACAGCTTTTTACACATTGCGCTGATCCGTGCATCACCTTGCCCCGTAAATAAGTTCACTGACAAACCCGCGACGAGTGCATAGAATGATGATCAGAACAAGCTCAAGTCATGCAACAGTCAAGGAGCGTCCGGTGACCACACTGGATCAGAAGCCAGCCCGCGCCGAGGGACGAAAAGACCCCTGGAGCCAGCTGCTGGAGAAAGTGGGTAAACACCAGGATCGCCAGGCGTATCACGCGCTTTTCGAGCATTTTGGGCCGCAGATCAAGTACTACGCCATGGCGAACGGTCTGGCCAGTCATGCCGAAGAACTGGTGCAGGAAGTGTTTGTGTCCATCTGGAGGCGCTCCTGTCTCTACGACTGGCGCAAAGCGGCTGCCTCGACGTGGATTTTCACCATTGCACGGAACCAGCGCATCGACATGCTGCGCAAGATGAAGCGCACCAGTGCCGAGCTGCAGGTGGAAACCGAGGATCTCTGGCAGATTCCCGGAGAAAACGAGGACGAACCGGTAACGTCGCTGCACCGTCTGATGTCAGAACGTCGCGTGCGGGAATCCCTCAGCCATCTGCCGGAAGAGCAGATTACCGTTATTGCCAAGGTGTACATGGAGAACAAATCTCATCAGATGGTCGCGGATGAGCTGGATATTCCCCTTGGCACCGTCAAAAGCCGGGTTCGCCTGGCGTTGAACAAACTGAAAGTGATTTTGCAGGATCAGAACGTATGACACGGCATCACCCTGACAGTCTGACGCTTATGGAGTACAGCGCCGGCAACCTGACCGAGCCACATGCCCTGTGCATTCGGCTGCACCTGGATCAGTGCCCGCACTGCCGTAGCCGCGTCGATACGCTCGATAGCCTGGGCGCGGTGATGATGGAACACCAGCCCAGGGCGGATGTGAGCGAGAGCATGTTCGACAGCATTCTTTCCCGCATCGACAGCGACACAGACACCAATGAGGTGATCGCTAGGGTCAGCTCGCGCATGAGTCCGCTGCAGAAACTGTTGGGAGATGACCTCAACAGCCTGCCATGGAAGCGCCAGCTGGGGGATGTCAGCGTTCTGGACATCTCCGAGCGCTTCCCCGGCCAGAGCGAACAGGTGGTTCTGCAGAAACTGGCAGCGGGGGGTAAGGCACCGGCCCACACCCACCGCGGTGAAGAGACCACCATCGTGCTGCAGGGAGCATTTGCCGACCAGAAAGGCGTGTTCAACCAGTGGGATTTCGTGGTTCTCAACGATCAGGACGAACACAAACCGGTCGCTGTCGGTTGCGAAGACTGCATCACCCTGTCTGTGTTGAGCGCCCCGGTGAAACTGACCGGCACGTTCACCCGTATGCTCAATCCGTTCATTCGCTGACCAAGCGTGCACGCCGGGGCCCAAAGGGGGCCCGGCCCTCCTTACCAGGGCAGTTCCGCCCCATCGCAGTTATAGAACCGGCCGTTGCCACTCTCCTCCAGCTCGTCCATGACCGCCAGCAGGTTTGACGCCGTCTGCCCGGCACTGTGCACCTCCAGCTGCGCCAGTGAGGCCGCGAAGGGCTCGCTCAGGGCCGATCGCGTGGTGCCCGGATGCACCGCCACACAGGCCACCGGTTTGCAGCGGCGGGGCAGCTCCACCGACAGCGTCTTCACCAGCATGTTCAATGCGGCTTTGGAGCTGCGATAGGCGTACCAGCCGCCGAAGCGGTTGTCGGAGATCGATCCCACTTTGGCGGAAATCGCGACCACACGCTTGAAGCGGCGATGCCGCAACCAGGGCATTAATGCCCGGACCAACAGCGCGAAACTGGCGGCATTGACCTGAAACGCCTGCGCCAGCGCGTCGGCCTCCAGATCCTCTACCCGCTTTTCCGGGAATAGGCCCGTCCCATGCAGGATTCCCACCGCAAAGATCACGTCGTCAAGACCCTCCGCGGCGGTCAGCAACCTCGCAAGGTCGTCACAGAGCGCCCCGGTAGCCCCGGTGTCCGCCGCATCCCAGGCCAGCAGGCTCACCTGTGGCGACCGTGTGATCGCCTCCGGCACCTTCTCCGGACTGCGACACAGCCCGATGATCTGGGTGGACGGGTCTCGTTCAAGCAGCTCCCGGGCAATACCGCTGCCAATGGCCCCGGAGATCCCCGCTATCAACACCTTCTGCATGATCAGCCTCTCCCGTTGCTGGCTGCAATTGATTCAAACGATAGAGGTGATACGAATTCTTTGTGTATCGGACTGCCCCCCGCAGTGAACCGGCAGATTCAAACACCCGTATGAACAGACGCATTAAACATCACCACTGCGCGCACCAAACCGGGCATGCAGAAGTGCATAACGACACGCGTTGAGTTGAGGAGAGAAGTCCATGCAATACCAGGCTCCGGCGAATGACCTTCGCTTTCTGTTGTTTGACGTATTGGGTGCCGATCGGCTCCACGAACTGGAAAAATACGCCGACGCCACACCCGACCTGATTTCCGCTGTCATCGACGAAGCCGGCAAACTGGCTGCCGAGGTGATCCAGCCCACCAACCAGATTGGTGACCGGGAAGGCTGCAGCTACGATCCTGAGAGCCATGCCGTCAAGACCCCGGAGGGTTTCAAGGAGGCGTACCGGAAATTCGTTGAGGGCGGCTGGACCGCTCTGGACGCTCCACTCGAGTTTGGTGGCCAGGGTCTGCCCCACACCCTGAAATTCGTGGTGGACGAAATGGTGTGCTCCACCAACCTGTCTCTGGGTATGTACCCGGGCCTGACCCACGGCGCTATCAGTGCCCTGCACGCCCACGGCTCCGACGAGCTAAAGCAGACCTACCTGGAGAAGCTGATCTCCGGGGAGTGGACCGGCACCATGTGCCTGACCGAGCCCCAGTGCGGCACGGATCTGGGATTAATCCGCACCCGTGCCACATCGAATGACGATGGCAGTTACGCCATCGAGGGCACCAAAATCTGGATCACCGGGGGCGAGCACGACCTGGTGGACAACATCGTTCACCTGGTGCTGGCCAAGCTGCCCGGTGCACCGGACACCACCAAAGGTATTTCCCTGTTCGCCGTCCCCAAGGTGCTACCGGATTCCGGTGAGCGTAACCCCGCCTTCTGCGGCGGTCTCGAACACAAGATGGGCATCAAGGGTTCTGCCACCTGCGTGATGAACTTCGAGGGCGCCAAAGGCTGGTTGGTTGGTGAACCCAACGATGGCATGCGCGCGATGTTCACGATGATGAACGAAGCCCGTCTGATGGTGGGCATGCAGGGCCTCGGACTGGCCGAAATGGCCTACCAGGAAAGCCTCGGCTTCGCCCGTGAGCGCCTGCAGAGCCGTTCCCTGAGCGGGCCCAAGAATCCGGACGGCCCCGCCGACCCGATCATCGTGCACCCGGATGTACGCCGCATGCTGATGCGCCAGAAAGTCCTCAACGAAGGCATGCGCGCGCTGGCCCTTTTTGCCGGCCACCAGTTGGACCTGTCGGTGGCCCATCCGGACGAAGCCGTGCGGGAATCCGCCGACGATCTGGTGCAATTGCTGACCCCGGTGGTGAAGTCCTTCCTGACGGACGAAGGCTTCAACAATGCCAACATCGGCCTGCAGGTTCTGGGGGGCTCCGGTTTCACCACCGACTGGCCACTGGAGCAGCTGGTGCGGGACGGTCGGATTGCCCGCATCTATGAGGGCACCAACGGCATTCAGGCCATGGATCTGGTCGGCCGTAAACTGAGCCTCAAGGGCGGTCAACTGGTGCGCACCCTCTTCGGTGTGCTGGGCGACTACCTCAGGGACAACGCCGATGCGCCCTACCGGGAAGAGCTCGAAGATGCCATGAAAGCCCTCGAAACCGCCACTATGTGGCTGGCCAGTAACGCGCCGAGTGATCCCGAGCAGGCCGGTGCGGCTGCAACGCCGTACCTGCGCCTGATGGCGCTGACGGTCATCGGCTACCTGTGGTCGCGGATGGCCAATGTGGCCGGCCAGCAGCTTGTATCCGGTGACGGCAATACGCCCCTGCTGCAGAGCAAACAGGTGTCAGCCCGTTTCTACTTCGAGAAACTGCTGCCGGAAGTACACTGGTTGCTGGCCGACATCCAAAGCGGCAAGGACGCTATGATGGCGTTCGAGGACGACCACTGGGCGGCCTGAGACCGTGCCGCCCAGCCCCTGGCCGGAAATGACCGGGAATTGTCAGGATGTGACCTTCCGGCCGGGGGCCGGCAAACAGATAATAGGCACGTTGATTAGTGTCTCTGAACTAGTCCTTGTTCAACTCCCCGTCGGGTTGAACAACTTGCTTGTAAGCCACGCTCTGCGTGGCTTTTTTTATGCTCTTACCGTGGGGCAGGGTCAGGCTGTGAAACAGCTTCGGGACAGCAGTGAAATCAGCTCGCCCTGACGACAGGTATCCGTTTTGCGGAAAAGACTGTTCAGATGGTATTTGATGGTCTCTCGGGATCGTCCCGATGCTTCCGCGATTTGCAGAACACTCTCACCCCGGACCAGTCCGGTGGCCACTTCTGTTTCAGCCTCCGTCAGCGCATACATCTCTCGCAGTAGATCCCGGTTTATATCGGGTTCAATGCTCCAGTCATACAAAGTGATCAACGCGCCGCGCTGATCACCCATTCCGCGATGCCCTCCGATCAAGGGGGTAATGACGATGGTCAATCGATGGGCGCCATTCTGGATCTGAAGAATACGATCATCGATGGCCTGGCACCGGACAGAAGCCGCCACGGCCCTGGACAGTAATACCGTGAATCGCGTGGCGGCATTATTGCCATAGGCTGACAGCGTTCCGTTATCGTTCAGTCTGATACCGACGCGCCGCCCGAGAATGTTATCGGCCATGGCATTGCGGAAAACAACGCGGAACGTCGAATCACAGACAAGAATTCCCCGATTTACACGGTTGAGAGCCAGCCGCTCCGCCAACGGTTCAATAGATCTGCGACTAAGCCGGGTATAAAGATCAACAGCACGACTGATGTGCGGCAGGAAGCCATCAAATACGCGCAATTCTTCTCGGGTGAATTTTGCCTGATGCGGGCCGCGTTGCATCCCGAAAAAATTCAGGTAACTCTCATCGATATAAGCTATGGCCCCGGCGGCTTCATCCGCTCCGTAGCTCGCCAGCCACTCACCGGCCCGGGTTTCTTCTCGAATCCGCGCAATATCAGGGCCAAAATCCAGATTACTCGCGACAAAACGCAGTTCTCCCCCCTGCCGAACCGCAATCGCCTTTTCAACCAGAACGTCCTGCGAGGCCACATGTTCGGAGTAAAATTGCAGTGCCGCCTCCGGAATATTAACGGTCCAGCTACCCACCAGTGTTTTTCTGTCCGTGTCATAAATGGAAAATGACGCGCTGTGCCCGTCAAACACCTCGACAAATCGCTTCAGGAAGGGAAAAAAACCCTGCTGGTCGGTGACAGCATCGTAGATCAGGCAGATGAGTTCATGACAAAGCCCGCCGAAAAAATCATCGGTGTTATCAGTTTTCATAGCGCCACCCATAGGAATTTCCTGTGCTCCGCCGGCCAAAGCAACACGTAACCCGGACGTCTGTGTAATGTTTATACATTCGTTTGGTGAATGGATTGGCTCTAGTGACCCCGGTTGCGAACTCGCCGAAGCCGCTTTCACACGCCTCCCCATATGGGTGGGGACACACCGGAAATGCCTTGCTAAAACTTATGTGCACTTTGGCTACGCTAAATAACCGGAAGGAGTCATCCCATGCAGTTCGCCCCAAAAAACATCGCTATCGTATCGGCAGCACTCGCACTCGGTGCCTGTGGAGGTAGCGGTGGCAGTAGTAATAATAACAACGAGGCTGCGGCCGAAACCGGCGTGTTCGTCGACAGTCCGGTGGCCAACATCGGCTACCGCACCGCAACCCGTGAAGGTGTTACCAGCGCTGATGGTGAGTACGACTATGAACCCGGGGAAACCGTCACCTTTTTCATAGGTGACCTGGAGTTCCCCGGGGTGCCTGCGTCGGGCGTGGTTACACCGCTGGACATTGCCGGCACCACCGACACCTCAGACGACATGGTGGTGAATATTGCACGCCTGCTCCAGACGCTGGACACCGATGGCGACCCCAGCAATGGCATCAGCATCAGCGATCTTGCCAAAGACAACGCCTCCCAGGTTGATTTCAGTCTTTCCGTCGCCGATTTTGCCAGCTCATCTGCAGTGACCACACTGGTCCAGAATGGTGGTCAGGCATCGGCGGTGACTGAGCTGGTCAGCGCAGAAGCAGCCAAGGCACATCTGGAAAACACCCTCCAGAGCGAAAGCGTTTCCTTCACCAATGAGACCTCTGTTACCGGAGGCTGGGTACTCGATACCAGCGAGGAAACAGGCAATGGCGCCGGGCACTTCATCTTTTTCGCCTTTGACGCGGCCAGCGGCACATACGTCCACGTAGAGGAGAAGGAGTTCGCGGAAGAGCTCGAAGAAGGCATGGAATTTGGCACCTTCAGTGTCGATGACAGCAACAGGCTGACCGTCACAGGCAACATTTTTGACGAAAACGGGGCCATTGGTATCCACCCACCGGAAGCAGGCGTCGATTTCAATTTCATCGTCGCCGGAAGCCAGGCCGACCTTGAAGTCGTTGAAGGGGGCGAAGTTGTAGAAACCATTCCCGCCTCGCGGGTCGTCGCTAACGGCCTGGTGGGCACCTGGTTCTATGAGGAAGCCGATGTCAGCCAGGAAGAACTGCTGATGCTTGCGTTTCTGCCAGATGGCACCTACGTGCATGCGGAAGTCCTGAGCGAAGCGTCCACCGAAGAAATGGGCGCCGAAATCGGCAGCTATAGCCACGACACCAATACCGGGGTCGTCAGCGTCAGTGACATTATCGTCGATACCAACAGCGATGCGGGATTGTCGGATTTTGTTGGCAACGCAAACCTTGCTGCCAGCGTGAGTGGTAATACCCTGACGCTCTCCGTAACGGAGGATGGTGGAACGGAACAACTGATCTTTAAACGCCTCTGACACCCTCCACCACTACAGGTAACTGTAAGCGAACCTCTGCGGAGGTTCGCTTTTTCGTTAGACCCATCGATGGCCCGCCCTGGCTCCTCTACGGTACAATTCGCGGCACTTTCCGGACTCCATTCACACACCACAGGACTGCGAATGAATGCTGACTCACAAGCGCACGAGGACTTCAGTTTCCGTTTTGGCGGCATTGAGCGCCTGTACGGTCGCCGCGCGCTGGAGGCCTTTCGCCAGTCCCATGTAGCCATCGTCGGACTCGGTGGCGTGGGCTCCTGGGCTGCCGAGGCGCTGGCTCGCTCGGGCATCGGCACGCTGACGTTGATCGACATGGACGACGTCTGCGTGTCCAACACCAACCGCCAGCTGCACGCTCTGGAAGGCCAGTATGGCCGCACCAAGACCGAGGCGATGGCCCAACGGCTCCAGGCCATCAACCCACATGCGGATATTCGCATCCACTTCGGTTTCCTGACCGTAAAGAACGTTGCCGAACTCATTACCCCACAAATGACCGGTGTGGTAGACGCCATCGACAGTGTGAAGGCCAAAGCCGCGCTGATCGCCCACTGTCAGCGGCGAAAAATTCCGATCGTCTGCGCCGGGGGCGCCGGGGGCCAGATGGACCCCAGCCAGATCCGGGTAGGGGATCTGAGCAAGACCACCCAGGATCCGTTACTGGCCAAAGTTCGTAACATGCTGCGGCGGGAGTACGGTTTCTCCCGCAACCCCAAACGGCGTTTCGGCATCGAAGCCGTGTACTCACTGGAACAGCTGACGTATCCTGCCGGTGATGGCGAGGTTTGCCTGCAGAAGCCCGCAACGGATGGGCCGGTTCGCCTCGATTGCGCGTCCGGTTTCGGCGCCGCCAGCCCGGTCACCGCCAGCTTTGGCTTTTTTGCTGCCGCGCGGGTACTGAACCGTATTGCACGACGCGCCACCCTCTAACTCAACGGATCTGAAATCACTATGCCTGTGAGCACTGTCCTGCTTCTTGCCAGCATTGGCGTTCTCTCTCTGTTTTGTCAGTGGCTGGCCTGGCGGGTCAGGATGCCCGCCATCCTGTTTCTGCTGGCGGGCGGGATCGCTGCCGGCCCCCTGTTCGGTTTTCTGACGCCGGAAGCCGTGTTCGGGGACCTGTTGTTCCCGCTGATATCCCTGTCGGTTGCCATCATTCTGTTCGAGGGCAGCCTGACCCTTCGCTATGAGGAGATTCGCGGCCACGGCAAAATGGTTCGCAACCTGATTCCGGTAGGCTCCATCGTCACCTGTCTGATCGGCACCCTGGCCGCCCGCTGGATGCTGGACGTGTCGTGGGAGGTTGCGCTGCTGTTCGGTGCCATTTCCATCGTCACCGGCCCGACGGTGATTGCCCCCCTGCTCCGATCGGTGCGACCGGATGCCAAGCTCGCCAACATCCTGCGCTGGGAAGGTATCATCATTGATCCGGTCGGGGCATTGCTGGCGGTGCTGGTGTTCGAGGGCATCGTCTCCTGGGGCCAGGGCAACGTTTTCGGGCACTCTCTTTATATCTTCGGCAAAACCCTGGCCGTGGGTTTCGTCATTGGCGCCATCGCCGGCTACGTGAACGGCCTGGTACTGAGAAAACACCTGGTGCCGCAGTACCTGCACAACGCCGGCACCCTCACCTTCATGCTCGGCGTCTATGCCCTTTCCAACGAGCTGGCCCACGAATCCGGGCTGCTGACCGTCACGGTCATGGGAATCTGGATGGCCAACATGAAACAGGTACCCATCGACGATATCCTTGAATTCAAGGAATCCCTCAGCGTGCTGCTGATCTCGGCCCTGTTCATTATTCTGGCGGCGCGCGTCGAATTTGCCGCCATCGCGGAGCTTGGCTGGGGACTGGTTGGGGTGCTGGCCGTATTGATGCTGGTGGCCCGCCCCGTCAGCATTTTCCTCTCGGCCATTGGCACCAGTCTGAACTGGCGTGACAAGCTGTTCCTGAGCTGGATTGCGCCAAGAGGCATTGTGGCCGCGGCGGTTTCAGCGCTGTTTGCCTTTCAACTGCAGAAGCTCGGGTATGAAAGTGCCGGCGCGCTGGTGCCGCTGATCTTCATGCTGATCATCGCCACCGTGACCCTTCAGAGCCTTACCGCGCGACCGTTGGCGCGCCTGCTCAAGGTGGCCGAGCCGGCGGAGTTCGGTTTCCTCATTCTGGGTGCCAACCCGGTGGCCCGGATGATTGCCGGGGCGCTCAAAAAATACGAGGTGCCGGTGACACTCGCTGACACCAACTGGGAAAACATCCGCCAGGCGCGAATGGACAACATCCAGGTCTACTTCGGCAACCCTGTCTCCGAGCACGCCTCCACCCATCTCGATCTGACCGGCATCGGCAACCTGCTGGTCATTTCACCCTACAAGCACATGAACTCTCTCGCCACCTACCACTTCCTCGACTGGTTCGGGAAGGATTCGGTGTTCACGCTGGCGGAAGGCGACCCCGACCAGAAAGCACGGCATCAGACGGCGGAAAAAATCCAGATGACCCGGGGCCTGTTTGACGGTGTCAGCTACGCCAAGCTGGCGAGCCTGGCCAGCCAGGGCTACACCGTGAAGACCACGCAGCTCAGTGACGAGTTCACCTACGAGGATTTTCTGGAGAAACACCAGCACCAGGCGCTGGTGCTGTTCGTGTTCGATGGCAAGGGCCGCGTCACCCCGGTACTGAAAATGGAAGATGTTCAGCCGGAATCTGACTGGGCCCTGATCAGCCTGGTTCCGCCTCAGGGGCCCAAGGAGCGCACCTCTCAGCCCTGACGGCAGTCCAGCACCAGCTTGCCGCGCACATGGCCGCCTTCAAGCAGCTCATGGGCGTCGGCAACCTGCGCCAGCGGGAAGGCGCGTTCAATGTGCACCCTGACGTCGCCGTCCTCAATAAGCTCGGCGATCTCGTCCAGATGAAACACATCCGGGCGCACGGTCATGCCGTGGGCGCGTAACCCGAGTTCTTCAGCGGCACTGATGATGTCATCCGCGGTCACGGTCGGGATGGTGACCAGCACTCCGTGTTCGCCGAGCGTGTGCAGGGAACGTTTACCGGTTTCGCCGCCCACCAGATCAAGCACCACGTCCAACCCATAACACTCCTCGGCAACGTCGGTAGTGCGGTAGTCAATGACCTCGTGCACCCCCAGCTCCGCCAGAAAATCGCGATTTCCGGCCGAGGCGGTCGCCACCACATGAGCGCCCCGCTCGAGGGCAAACTGCACCGCGAAATGCCCGACTCCGCCGGCTCCGGCGTGAATCAGGATTTTCTGCCCGGATTCCAGCTTGGCAACTTCGAACAACGCCTGCCAGGCCGTCAGCGCCGCCAGCGGCAGCGCCCCTGCGGTCACCAGGTCGAGCTCTTCCGGGACAATCGCCACCTCGTCCGCCGCGGCAATCGCATATTCGGCGTAGGCACCGCCGGCTGCGGGAAAGCCGATCATGCCCATGACCCGATCGCCGGGTGCCAGCGTGGTCACGCCGTCTCCGGTCGCCACCACCTCACCGGCCACATCGTAACCCGGCGTCCACGGCAGGTGGTTCTTGATCTGTCGGGCGGCAAAACCCAGCCCCTTACGGGTTTTCCAGTCAATGGGGTTCAGTCCGGCACCATGTACCCGGATCAGCACCTGCCCGTTTCCGGGTTCCGGTATCGCAGAACGGAACACCTGCAAGACGTCCCGTTCCCCGAAGCGATCGTAGACCACATGAGACATCGCGTTTTCGGCATTCTGATCTGGGGTAGTTTCCATGACAATCTCCGGACGACGGGGAAAAAGCCTGCACATTCGTTCAGACTAGCAGATCTTCCGGGCGACAGCGTGCATTCGCCCGTAAAGTCAGTCGAGCGCGACGCCTTTGCCGCCGGCCACCACTGCACCCCCGAGGATCTCGGCAAAGGCTTTCGGCGCCCGCGACGGCCGCTGGGATTTCAGGTCCACGCAGGCATGGGTGGAGACCGCTCGCACCAGCGTTTTGCCGTCTGCCACACGCACCAGCTGGAACTGCCGCGACGAGCGGAATCTGCCATCGTAGCCGGTCAGCCAGGTACCCAGGATGAGCCGGTCGCCGGTATTGGCGGCAGCCAGGTAATCAATCTCGGTGCGGGTGATGGCCATGGCCTTGCCGGTCTCCTCATGCAGCGCCCAGGTCATTCCCAGGTTTTCAATGTGAGCCCAGCTGACGTCCTCGAGCCAGCGCACATACACCACGTTATTGGCGTGGCCGAGCCGATCGGTGTCCTCGGCCCTGACATCGATCTCGATGGTAAACGGCGACGGCAGATCCCATTCAATGCTGTCCACATGGCCGATCATTCTTCACCTTCTCCCAAACCCGGTATGGCCTGCAACGGTAGCCGCCCGATGCGGTCGTTGTGAAGTGAACCAAAGTATAGGTGGTCGCCGTGAGGGTTCACTGAAGTGATCTCCTGCAGGTGACTGCCGCGGGTGTCATGGAGACTGGTGATCACCTCCCCGCTGGCATCAAACGCCAGCACCAGCCCGTACTCCTCGGGTTCTGGCTGGAAGTTATCCGGCAGCTTGGCCAGGAGGTCCTTGAGCCAGGGCTGACGGTGGAGGGAGTCGACCTGAGGGTTGCGAAGTGTGGGAAACGCCACCCAGTAACGACCGGCATCGTCTACTGCCAGGTTATCCGGAAAGCCCGGCAGATTGTCGGCGAAGACTTCGGCCTGGCCGGCTTTGGGGCCGCTGAGCCAGTATTTCAGAATGCGGTACTTCCAGGTTTCATTGACCAGCAGGTAATTGCCCTCGGGCGAAACCGCCACGCCATTGGCAAAGTAAAGGTTCCTTAACAGCGTGTCCGTGCGCCCCGTGTCCGGGTCGTAACGCAACAAACGGCCGTGGGGACGCATCTCCAGCAGATCCAGCACATAGTCCGGCTGCTCGAAACGGGAGCTGGCGTCAGTGAAGTAGATGCGGCCATCCGGAGCGATATCCACATCGTCGGTGAAGCCGAAGGGCAACCCCTCCGATTCGCGCGACAGCCGCGTGGCGGAGCCATCCGGGGCGATCGACAGCAACCCCTTCCAGGCGTCCGCGACGATCAGATTCCCACCGTCATCAAACACCATGCCCAATGGACGTCCGCCGGTGTCCAGCCAGTTCTCTACCCGACCATCCGGCCAGACCCGGACAATCTTTCCGTCCTGGGTGCCGGTGTACAGAACACCCTGTGCATCCACCGTGGTATCTTCCGGGCCATAGACCTGACCCCGGGCCAGCAGGTCGGCAAGCCGCAGGCGCTCGTTGGGAGCGAGCTTGCCGGTCAGCGCCGGCGGCGGGGGCGCCTCCCAGGCCGCGCTGTCCACGGGAGACGGAGACAGCAGAAAGCTCCCCAACAGCAGGAATCCGACCAGCAACAGCCCCAGCAACCACTTCATATACGACGTCCATTCCACCAGCGATGATGAGCTAACCTTAGCAGACAGCCGCCCCGGGCTGCACCGCCACCCGGGCCGCAATCACTGTTTCAGGAAACGGCGGCACAAGGCGGCAAAGGTATCGGCCTTCTCCGCGTGGAGCCAGTGGCCGGTGCCCTCGATAATACGCAACTCGGCCGCCGGAAACAGGCGACGGATCTCATCCCGGTGTTTTTCCTGAATATAAGCGGACTCGGCCCCCTTGAGAAACAGCACCGGCCCTTCGAACGGCCCCGCCCCGTCGGGCGCCAGCGCCAGCTTGGGGTAACAGGCTTCGATGACTGGCAGATTGAGACGCCAGCGGTACAGCCCGCCATCGCTGGTGCGCTCACTTTCGGGCACCCGCTCCAGGTTTTTCAGCAGGAACTGCCGCACCTGGGGCATGTCAACGTGCTCCGCCAGCGCCTTGTCGGCGTCCTGACGACTGGCGACGGCACTCAGGTCCAGTGCACTGAGCCCTTCCAGAACGGCATCGTGCCGGGGCTGGTAGCTGACCGGGGAAATATCCGCCACGATCAGCCGATCCACACGTTCCGGGGCACGCAGCGCCACCTGCATGGCCGTTTTCCCCCCCATGGAGTGCCCGAGAATCGCAGCCTTCTCCAGCCCCTGCGCGTCCATGTAGGCCAGGACATCATCGGCCATGGCCGGATAGTCCATGGTGTCGGTGTGGGGAGAACTGCCATGGTTGCGCTGATCCAGTGCGTGGATCTGCCACGCATCCTCCAGGCGCCGGGCGATCCCGCCGAGATTTTCCAGCGACCCGAACAGGCCGTGCAGGAGAATCAGCGGCGGACCTTCGCCGGTAATGCGATGATTCAGCTCAACAGTCATGGGCTACGCTCTCCGGAATCGATTTTATGGTGGTAATCAGTCGGATACATTACCACTGATGGGAGCGAGGGCAAGGCCAGGGGGCAGGAAACGGAAAAAGTGGCGGGCACAAAAAAACCGGGGCTGACCCCGGTTCAATGTCAGTAGCTAGTGCTCGCTGATCAGCAGTAATACATGCTGCTCAGGTACTCCGCGAGCGCAGCACAGTTGCGACGCTCAAGTTCGGTATGGGGTACAAAGATTTCACGTTCCATACTACACCTCCTCAATGATGGCGGACTCATTGCTCCAACCTGATGGGTTAATGCTATCGTTACTGACGTGGCATACCTTTGACAGGCTGTCCCAACCATTTGACATTTTGTGCCAGTGATCATGACAAGCCGTTAACCACAGGAACGCATTACCGTGAACGCAGTGCAGGCTGACCCCCCAAACACTCCCCTGGTCGCGGCGTCCAGCACCCTGGCGCTGGTGCATTACCTGGATTGCCGGGGGCTGCTGAACCGGGGGCAGGTTGAGTGCATTACCGGCACCACTCTGGAAGCGCTGAAAGATCCCGACCTGCGAATTCCGGCCGCAGACCATTACCGGCTGTGGGAATACGCTGAGCGAGTCACCGGGGATCCCGCGATCGGCCTGCACGCAGGCCAGGTTGTGGATCCCGAGCGCATGGGCCTGGTGGGGCACGTGTTCTTCAACTGCGACACGCTCGGCGAGGCGGTCACCCAGTATGTGCGACTGCACCGACTGATCAACGAATCCGTCACCCTGAGCTTCGAACAGACCGGGGACCTCGCCATTCTCACCTGGCAACCGGACAGCCCTGACCACTATTGCCGTCAGGATATGGATCGCACCCTGGCCGCCGCACTCAGCCGTACCCGCCATTTCATCCACCCCGGTATCACCGCGCAGTGGGCGGAGCTTGCACACCCGGAACCGCCCTACGCCGGCGAGTACGCGTCGCTCCTTGGCGGTCCCGTTGAATTCAACAGTTCCACCACCCGACTCGCCTTCGGCAGCCGCCACCTGAGCCATCCGATCCCCCACCGCAATCCCTACGTTTATTCGGCGGTACTGAAGCAGGTCAACGGTGTGCTGGCGCGATTACAGACCCGGCGCACCTTCGGCCGCAAAATCCGGCGACTGATCTCTCGCCAGATGTCCACCGAGCGCATCGACGCCGACACGCTGGCACGGCAGTGCCACATGAGCCGCCAAACCCTCTACCGGCGCCTCAAGAAAGAGGGTGTCAGCTTCCACGAACTGGTGGAACAGGTCCGCAAGGACAAGGCGCTGCGCTACGTGGCCGCCGATCACTACGCCCTGGGTGAGATCGCGTTCTTGCTGGGATTCTCGGAACTCAGTGCGTTCAGCCGGGCCTTCAAGCGCTGGACCGGCATGGCTCCGGCCCAGTATCGTGCCCGCCACCTCGCCGGCGACCCCGGCGCGACACAGGACTGACAATGCCAGAACCCTCCCTTATCGCCATTGCCCTGGGCCTGCTGTACGCCACGGCCTTTGCCTGCATCTATCGCATTCTGCTGTCCTACCGTACGGCCCAGGGTGCGATCGCCTGGATTATCGGGCTCCTGGCGCTGCCCTATCTCTCGGTCCCGATGTTTCTGCTGTTCGGGCGCAACCGGTTCGGTGGCTACGTTCGGGCCCGGCGGATGGGCGACGCCGCGCTGACGGAACTGCTCAACCGCTTCGAGCGGCAAACCACGTCCATCGCCCATGCCGGCAATGAACATTTCAGCGATGAATTGCAGGTGCTGTGCAAACTCGGCCGCCAACCGTTTACCAGTAACAACGAATGCACCCTGTTAAGAGATGGCGAGGCCACCTTCGATGCGGTGTTCGAGGCAATGGAAAACGCTCGACGCTATATCCTGCTGGAATTCTACATCGTGCGCTCCGACAAAGTCGGGCAACGCATCAAGTCGATCCTCAAGCGCAAGCTCGCCGAGGGTGTCGAGGTGTGGTTCCTGTACGACGACATTGGCAGCGTCGGACTGCCCCGCACCTATCTGCGGGAACTCGCCAGCGCCGGCGCGCAGGTCGCCTCCTTCGGCGACGGCAATATCCGCCGCCGGCGTTTTCAGATCAACTTCCGCAATCACCGCAAGCTGTTGGTGTGCGATGGCCACACCGGTTTCGTCGGCGGCATCAATCTGGGCGACGAATATCTCGGCACCGCCATGGATCAGGAACCCTGGCGCGACACCCATTGCCAGATTTCCGGCCCGGCGGTGATCGGTTTGCAGCTGGCCTGGCTCGAGGACTGGAACTGGGCCAGCAGCGAGTTCCCGGATCTGAACTGGCAGCCCGACCTGCCGCCCAGGGGCAATGAGGAAGTACTGATTCTGCCCACCGGCCCGGCGGATACCTACGAAACCTGCGCGCTGTTTTTCCTGAATTGCATCAACAACGCCCGCACCCGCATCTGGATTGCCTCGCCGTATTTCGTGCCGGACTTCCAGATCATGAACGCCCTGCAGCTGGCAGCGCTGCGCGGCGTCGACGTGCGCATCATCATTCCGGAGAAATCCGACAACTGGCTGATCAAGATTGCCGCCTACTCCTATCTGATACAGGCGTGTCAGGCCAACGTCGGCATTTATCGCTACCAGCCCGGTTTCATGCACCAGAAAGTCATCCTGGTAGACAACCGCTATGCCGCGGTGGGCACCGCCAACATGGATAACCGCTCGATGCGGCTGAACTTCGAGATCACCGCCATCAACACCTCGGAGGCGTTCGTCTCCGCCGTAACCGCCATGCTTGAGGACGACCTCGCCAATACCCGGCTGATGACCGAGCGGGATTATCAGGACCGGTCCCTGGCCTTCCGCCTCGGCTGTCGAGCGGTACGCCTGCTGGCTCCGTTGCTGTGAGCGGGGCCGGAGCCAGGCGTTTTCCCGGTGGCAATTATGTGAGAGTATCTCCGAGACCCAGCCCGCCACGCAGTAACGAAGCAGGACCATGACCACATTCAAGCCCCGTGAAACCCTGACCGAACAGGTTGCCCGCCACATCGAGAACCTCATCGCCTTTGGTCAGTTGCGTTCTGGTGAGCGCATCTACGAAAGCGCCATGGCCAAGCAGATGGATGTCAGCCACGGCTCGATCCGCGAAGGGCTGCTGCTGCTGGAAAAGCGCCACCTGGTTCGCAACGTGCCACGCAAAGGAGCCTTTGTCACGCCGCTGGACGAGCACTTTGTACGCAGTCTTTACGAGATTCTGGAGCTCTACCTGACCCATACCGGCCGTAAGCTGGCACGCCAATGGCAGCCCGACGACATGGCGAGGCTGGAATCTCTGTTCGGGCGTATGAAGGACTGTTACGGGCGCAATGATCTGATGGGTTTTCTGGAGCTGGGCATCGAATACACCCAGGCCTCGCTGGCCTACGCCGACAATTACTTCATTGTTTCGGCCATCGGTGACCTGTGGCCCTCAGCCCGACGCTGCGCCTTCGTGGCCGTCCAGAGCGGCGGCAACCAGGTTCTCGAGGACAATCTCGCGCACATGGAGGAATCCATTCAGGCCATCAAGGACCGGGACGCGGAACGCCTTGCGACGATCCTTAAGCGTTTCGCCGACCAGCAGTGCCGACAGGTACTGGGTGCCCTGGCGGAGAGTCAGGCGCGACGCGGCGCGTAAACGTGCGACACCCGCAAACCCGGGTCAGTAGAAGAGCTGGGTGAAGGAAAACCCGATGTTCAGATAAGCGCTCCAGTCGTCTTCATTGTTGTAGGCGGTGGCCAGCTGCACCGGCCCGAGAAAGGTATCCACCCCGGCGAAAACACTCCACGACCGCACCGCATTGTTCCAGCTGGCATCGCCGAAGGAACTCCAGGCATTCCCGGTTTCAAACCCCGCGCCGGCGAACCAGGGCACAAACGGCCCACCGAATTCCTGGCTGGCGTACAACGAGGCCATGGCGGCATTTGCGCCGGTGATCTCGCCCGGAGCGTAGGCGGAGAGCCGACGGAACCCGCCCAGCCGGACGGCGTTCTCAATGCCCGGTTCGCCCCGCGTCACCGCGTGGGCGAACACCAGACCGGTCACCGTGAAGTCCTGCCAGCTGCCCGTACCCAGCCCCATGCCCGTGACCGAATCGAAATGCCGGTCGGAGCCCAGTCCCTCACGTTCCACCCGTCCACGCAGGCCTGCAAAGCCGCCGGACTGGGGGTGAAAGATATCGTCGAGGGAATCGTGAACCAGTTGCAGACTCAGCCCGCCCTGATAGATCGCCCCCGATGGCGCCACTTCCCTGCCGACCTGCTCATCCACCGTGGCGTAACCGCGATAATAGCCCAGCCGCACATCCCCATTGCCCCCCAGCTCCATGCCCAGCGTCAGATCCAGCTGGCGGAAGGTGACATCCACTTCGGCAATGCGCTCCCCGCCGTCCTCAAACACACTGAAACTGTCGCGACTGTACTCCGCCCCGGCGATGAGGAAGCGCTGGTACCCGTAATCCAGTGGCTGGAACCACTGAGTGCGAACGTAGGGCTCGGTGCCCAGCTGAAGGCCGGTCTGCCATTCGCCCCCGAGCGCATTGAGCTCGGTCATACGTAAGGCAGCGCCGACATTGAAGCGGGTTTCACTGTCGAAGTTGTCCTCGTAGTTCAACCCGAACGACAGGTAATTCGGCCCCCAGGACTTCTCCTGAACCTGGACCGTCAATACCGTTCCCTGCTCTGAGGGGGCCAGCGAATAGGAGACGGTTTCGTAATAGCCCAAGCCGTAGATCCGCTTCAGGTCCTCCTCGAGGACGTCAACGTCCAGTTCGTCTCCGGTTTGCTGGCGGATACGGGAGCGCAAAAACTCCCCCGCCAGCCGGGAGTCCTGCTCCACGCGGATGCTGACGATCTCGCCGGGGGAATAGGCGCTGGCATCGACGCGGGCCCGGAATTGTTGCCAGCGCGGTTTATCGACAGCAAGATGCCGAAGTTCGCGGGCGTGGGAGCGAGCCGTGGTGGCACCGAGCTCAAACAGTACGGGGGCATCGTAAAAATCGGCGGAAGAGCGGCCCTCCAGGTCGGGACGGATCAGCACGTCCCCTTCCCGCAGTCGCCCGAGCTGATACTCGGTGTTCATCCGGGTCATCATGGTGGTGAGCTGGCCCACCACCGAGAAGGCTTCCTGCAGGTCTTCGGCTTTCAACAGCGGGTCCGTGATATCCACCGCGATGACGATGTCGGCACCCATCTCACGGGCGACTGTCACCGGCAGGTTGTTGGCAACGCCGCCGTCGATCAACAGCCGGCCGTCGCGCTGCACCGGGGCGTAAACACCCGGAATGCTCATGCTGGCACGGATCGCTTCGGACAGGTTGCCGGAACCGAGAACCACCTGTTCACCGGTTTCCAGGTCGGTGGCGACCGCGCGGAATGGAATCGCCAGCTCGTCGAAATCTTCCACCAGTGCGGCGTTACGGGTGAGCTCGTTGAGGATAAAACCGAGGTTCTGACCGGCAATGATGCCACCGCCCAGATGCAGGCCGTCGCGTCGGACGCCGATACCGGGAACCACCGGAAAACGCCAGTCCTCCTGCTTGCGCCGCACCGGTTTGTAGGCACGACCGGGGTCATCCTGGAAACTGGAAATCCAGTCCAGATCAATGAAGCGCTGCTCGATTTCATCCACCGGCATACCGGTTGCGTAGAGCGCTCCTACCGCCGACCCGGCGCTGGTGCCGACCACCAGATCCACCGGCACGCGCATTTCCTCAAGCACTCGCAACACACCCACATGGGCCATGCCTTTGGCACCACCGCCACTAAGCACCAGGCCCACGGTAGGGCGATCCTCGAAGGGGCGGTCCGCGGGAGGGGCTGCCATAACCGCAGGGATGAACAGCGGGCAGAAGCCCGCCAGCAGCAGCAATACGAATCTGGGCAAAGGAGGGATCCTGCAGTTACATCACGGCGCGTCGCGGGAATCGTCGTCCGCCAGCGACAGATGAGAGACGTCCGGCACCACAGGTGGTGGCAGATCACGCTCGACGCCAAGGTCGGTGCCGGCTGGCGCGAGGGTCCACTCCTCCAGATGCTGGAACATCGGCGCCTGCACTTGCTGATGCTCAGCCAGTGTCACGCCCACCGGATCCAGCGACAGCCCCGAGCCGGCAAGGATCGTGTCTACCTTGTCACCCGCCACGGGCAGGCGGTCACCGGGCTCGACCGCAGGCGATCCCTCTGCCGCTGCGCCAGATGACGGTGCCTGAGGCTGCGGGGTCTCGGGTGCAGGCCGGGCGGCTGTTGATTCCTGCGCTGGCTGCTGTGCCCGCGGTTCCGGCGCAGCGGCTTGGGTGCCGGGCATGGGCTGAACGTAAGCCACCATGCCGTGTTTTGCCAGCACCGCACGGTACTTCAGCGCCTGATCCTCTTCCAGTTTGTTGCGGATGACCACGGGCTGACCACTGAACATGCGCTCGATCTGCTCCACACTGGCCTTGAACAGCGTCCGCGCGTTGGTGCGGGCTACGGCGGGATCGGTTCCCGGTGCGCATTCACCCTTGAAGACAAGCTGAAACATGAAACTGCCTCTTGCTGAATCGGTATCTGTTCATGATAGTTGATCCGCTGCGGCCGGGGAAAGCTGCGCGCGGCTGCACACTTTTTAGACAAACTGCAAACAATTGAAAAATCCGCGATCCATGCCACGCAAACTCCGTCAGACTCTGCAATAATCCCGGTAACGTAACGTTACACTCGGTTACATGCAACCTGTTACCGGCACCTGCTCGAGTACCCGGACTGACCCCAAGGAGCGGCACTCATGCGCACACCATCCCTTGCCTCCGCCGTCGCTTTGCTGGTGGTGCTTGGCGCACCAACTGCACACGGGGAAAATCTGGATGTGCTGATGAGCAACGTGTTCAGCGGCGAGCAGGCGACCTACATCGGTTACGAGAGTGTCGAGCGCGAAGACATCCCCGCCTCGGCTCTGGTGGATCGAAAATACCTGATCGTGGATTTCCGCTTCCCGTCCCAGCCAGGCGAGGATCAGCTCCAGGCCAGCGTGCACAAAGTGTGCATGACGCTTCTGAAGAACCGGGACCTGATCCGAACGCTGTCCGATTCCGGCTATGATATGGTCTCCGTCGCCTTTGACCGGCAGTCACAGTTCGATTGCCTGTAACTCTGGCTACTGATCCCTGCCAAGCAAGCGGGGAAACGCCTCCAGTGCACTGTTAACCGCATCCAGATTGAACGCTTCCACGTCCGCCAGCAACTTTTCACCATAGCGGGTCACCGAGGGTGACCGGAACCGTTCACCCCAGGCCAGCACCCGGCTGGCGAAATCCCTCATCTGTTCCGGGTCGCCGCTTTCTCTCACGGTTTCCCACTCGTCACCGAAGTCCCGCGCCAGCTGCTCCTGCAGCCAGCCGCGTTCCTGCATACTGAGGGTTTGCGCCAGCAGGCGCTCGGCTTCTTCCGGCGCGCCGTCATCCTCGGCCTGCTCGACCGTGGCCTCAACCCGCGGCAGGGTCACGGTGAACGTGGAGCCGTGCTCGGGCTCGCTTGCCACCATCAACTCCCCGCCCATCATACGCGCCAGCTTGCGACTGATGGCCAGCCCCAGTCCGGTGCCGCCATAGCGGCGACTGCTCTGCCCCTCCTGCTGCTCGAAGGCATCGAAGATCCGCTCCAGCTGATCCGACTGTATGCCGATACCGGAATCGCTCACCGTAACTACCAGCTGATACAACTTGCGGCTGTCATCGTTACCGTCAGCACCGGTCTTGCGGCCGTTCACCGGCGTTGCCGTGGCGCGCACCGTTACCCCGCCCTCATGGGTGAACTTGATGGCGTTACCCACCAGGTTGAATAACACCTGACGAAGGCGGGTCTCGTCCAGCATCATCGCCGCCGGCATTTTTGAATCCACGCTGACTTCCAGAGTGATGCCCTGCTCGCGGGCGCGCAGGTCGAAGATGTGACGCACATCATCAAGCAACCGGCGCATCGACACCGCGCTGTAATCCAGCCGCATCTTACCGGCCTCGATCCGGGACAGATCCAGAATATCGTTGATCAGCATCAGCAGGCTGCGGCTGCCGGCGCGGATAGCGTCGAGGTAATTACGCTGCTGCGGGTCGGTCACGCTGTTGCTCAGCAGGTCGCTGTAGCCGATCACGGCATTCATCGGTGTGCGTATCTCATGGGACATGTTGGCGAGAAATTCACTCTTGGCAAGGCTGGCGGCCTCGGCCTCCCGCGCCAGTCGTTCGGCTTCCAGCTTGGCCGCCCGCAGTTCATCCTCACTGCGGCGCAACGCATTCTCCGAGCGGATACGTTCATCCACCTCGCGGGACAGTTTGCGGTTCCAGTACAGGAAGATCAGCACTACCACCAGGGCGATGCCTACCACCCGGCGCACCACGGTGTAGTCGGTCTGTTGCTCGATATCGAGATGGATCCAGCGGTTGTAGATGGATTCGGATTCCGCCGCGTCGATGCTGCCCAGTGCCTTGTTGAGGATACGCTGGAGTTCCGGTTGCGCCTTGTTGACCGCCAGGCTCAGTTCGTACTGGTAGGGAGTGATGCTGGTGATACGCAGGTTCGAGAGTCCAAGACGCGCTACGGTGTAGCTGACCGCGGGAATGTGGGTCACCATCACGTCCAGATCGCCGTTGGAAAGGGACAGCAACCCCTCCTCCACCGTGGTCACCGGGTAGAGGTCCAGGTCCGGATGGTTGATCAGCAGATAATCATGAGCGGCATGCCGGTTCACCACGCCAACGCGTTCGGCACGCAGCTCCCGCAGATCGCCGATAAACCGGCCGTCGTCGCGGATCACCAGGGCAATGGGAACCGACAGATAGGCCCGGGTGAAAAGGAAATCCTGACTGCGCCGGGGGGTCTTGCTGAAGGCCGGCAGTATGTCCACATCCCCGGCCTGAAGGCGCTCCTCGGCGTCGACAATGTCAGCGGCCTGCTCCCGTACGAAGCGGACATTCAGCTGGGATTCCAGGCGCGACACCAGGTCCGGCACCAGCCCGGTCGGCCGGCCCTCCTGGACAAACTCGAAGGGCGGCCAGTCACTGCGGAATGCCACGCTCAGGTCGGGATTGCGCTTGAGCCAGTCCTGTTCGTTGGCGGACAGGCTGATGCCGTTTTCCTGCACCGGCGGCATATCCGTCTGCAGCCAGGACTGCCGAATGGTGCGATGCTCATTGTGACTGATGGCATTGACCGCCTGATCGAGCACCCGCCGTAGCTGATCCCTGTCGGTACTGACTTCCAGCATCACATCCACCGGCTGTTGATCCAACAACAGTGCCAGTCCGATGCCGTTTATCATTGCCGACTGCAGATAATCCGACACCACCGGGACAGGTCCGACGAAGGCGTCGGCCTGGCCGGACAGCACCATGCTCACGGCTTCACTGATGCTCGCCACCGGGACCGGCGTAAAGTTTTCCACCGGATCCAGCAACGGGTACTGGTTACCATCCTCGGCGGTCAGCGCCACGCGGCTGCCCTCCAGGTCGGAGAGCTTGCGGATGCCGGCATCGCCAGCATTGACAAACAGCCCGTAGGTGAGACTCATCAACGGTTCGCCGGTGTCCCGCCCGACCGGATCGGCCTGCTGGGAGCCGCGCGCCACCAGACGCGCATCCAGATCGCCGCTGGCCAGCAGCTGGTCGATCGCCGCCTGGCTGCCCGCAACCGGCGTGATGGCCACGCCCAGCTTATCCGAAAGCCGCTGTAGATAATCAATGTAGATCCCGGCCAACACGCCGTCGCCGGTATCGAATACCAGGGGAATCTGGCCCCCGGCCACCCCGACCCGGAAGCCGTCCTGTTCCGCCACCCAGGCCAGATCTTCAGCCCCCAGAACCGGCGCCGGTGACGGCTGCGGCGGGTCCGCCAGCACACCCCCGGCAAACTGGCAGAACAGCAACATCAACACACCCTGTAAAACGGCCTTCACTGGATATCCTCAACGGTTCCGCTAAAGTTCAGGAAACAATACCTGCTAATTTCCCGGATTTCATACAAGCAACATTGACCTTGAGGAGGCGTTCGCCATGGATACCAGCAAGCACACTCTCAGCACCCTGTTCGAGCAACTCGGTCTGGCCTCGGACAACGCCGCCATCGACGACTTTATCGCTCGCTATTCCCCGCTTCCGAGCGAGATTGCCCTGCAGGACGCGCCGTTCTGGTCAGAAAGTCAGGCGCAATTTCTGGAAGAAGGGCTCGAGGACGACTCGGACTGGGCCGAGATCATTGACGAGCTCGATGCCCAGATGCGCCATTGACTCAGTCCCGCTCCGCCGCCACGCGGACCTGGTTGCGGCCACCGTCCTTGGCGGCATAGAGCGCCCGGTCGGCACGGTCAAACACGCTGTCTTCGCTGTCATCGTCGCCGAATTCGGCCAGTCCAGCCGAGTAGGTGATGGTGACCGGCTCACCCCGGAAGTGGAAGGGCAGCCTGGCGATGTACCCCCGCAGCCCGTCCAGGACCTTTTGTGCGTCCGCACTGCGGGTCTCGGGTAGCAGCAGCACAAACTCCTCACCCCCGAAACGAGCGATAAAATCGGTGTTTCTGAGGCGCGCGCGCAGCTCCCGGGCGACCAGCTGCAGCACCCGGTCGCCCGCCTTGTGGCCATAGGAATCGTTGACCCGTTTGAAAAAATCGATATCCAGCACCGCCACGGTTAACGGGTGCCGGTACCGCTGCCAGCGGCTGTACTCAAAGGCCAGTCGCTCCTCCCACGCTTCCCGGTTGGGCAACTGAGTGAGCAGATCGGTCAGAGCTTTTGCGCGCTCCTCACGGACGCGCTCCTTCATCTGTTCGGCGTTGGCTTCCACTGCCGCCAGCTTTTCCTGCATAGCCTCGAGCTGACGCGACAGGTTCTTCTCCCGCTCGGATTCCTGCTCACGGAAGCGCCGCACCGTGCCGCCGATGGACAACAGGTGCTGGCTCACCGACTGTTTCAGCTCGGATAAATCGCTGCTGGCCTCCACCTGGCGACCAAACTGCTCCAGTTCCGCCTTGATTTCCCGGTCCAGTTCCCCCGATGCATCCAGACGCCCGGCCTGTGCAGAGGACTGGTCTTGAAAATGCTGTCTCAGGGAATGCAGGCGCTCATCCAGGCGCTGCAGGAAAGCTTCAAACTCCCGCTGACTGCGGGTAACTGCGGCGATCACCAGTTCCGCGACACTGTTGAGCCCCTCCCTGAGCTCATTCCAGTCGTCGTTTTCCAGCAGCGACTGCTGCAGCCGTCGCGCCTGTGCTTCCGCCGCTGGCTCAAGAGTTACCTGCTCCAGCATCTGGCCCAGTAGCTGACCTACCCGGCGGGCAATGCGCAATCGCTGCTGAGTGTTGGCGAGGTCATTGTCATCGCCCACTTCCATAGCCGTTGACGCTGCCGGCGGGACAGGCTCGACGGGGTCGTCGAGCAGTGCAATCTGGCGGTCAATCTGCTCCTGCAAGGTCCGCCACTTGTCGATGTCGAGGTGTTCCTGGCGCAGATCCGTGCGCACCTCGCTCAATAACAGGTCGAGCTGACCTGCCTGGCCTTCTGCGGCCAGGCAGGTACGCACCAACATGCGCTGGAGGGAATGTCTTTCCACCTCCCACTGCTTCTCCCGTTGTTCTGCTGATTCAAGTTCCTGAAGGTACTTCTCCTTCCAGGACTGATCCGGTGCCATTGGGCTCTCCTGACAGTGAACGCATTAGCCGTTCAGGGTACTTCCCGGGTTTCGGGTTTATTCATTGTTCTCCGGCCCGCGGGCACTGCGCCGCCGCGAACGGGGATGACTCTGGTCGTATACGCGGGCCAGATGCTGGAAATCAAGGTGAGTATAGACCTGGGTGGTGGCGATGTCCGCATGCCCCAGCAGCTCCTGAACGGCGCGCAGGTCACCGCTGGATTCCAGCATATGGCTGGCAAAGGAATGGCGCAGCATGTGTGGGTGAAGGCGCTGATCCGCACCCTTTACCACCCCCCAGCGTCCCAGACGCGCCTGGATGCTGCGATTGCTCAGGCGCCCGCCCCGCTGACTGACGAACAGCGCCGGCTCCGACTCCGCGGCAAGCGCGGGACGGACCGCCAACCAGGCACTCAGCGCCTGAAGCGCCTTGCTGCCCACGGGCAGAACCCGCTCCTTGTTGCCCTTGCCCAGCACCCGTACCTCGCCGCCGCGGGCGTCAACGGCGTCCAGGTCCAGCCCGGCCAGTTCCGACAGCCGCAGCCCGCAGGAATACATCAGCTCGAACATGCTCAGGTCGCGAACTTCCAGCGGGTCATCGGGATTGGCGTTCAGCAGGTGATTGAGCTGATCCACATCCGCCACCTTGGGCAGCCGGCGTCCGGATTTTGGGGCCCGGATATCCACTGCCGGGTTATCGCGCACGCGCTTTTCCCGCAGCAGATACTGATAGAAGCGGCGAATGGCGGAAAGATGTCTGGCGATGCTGCGACCGCTCAACGATTCCTGGCTCAGCCAGGCCACATAGCGCCGCAGATCATGTCCGCTCACGCCCGACCAGTCGGCCGTCCCCCGTCCCAGCAACCATTCGCCAAAGCGCTGCAGGTCGCGCTGATAGCTGTCACAGGTACGGGGAGAATGGCGTTTCTCAGAGGCGAGGTGAACGAGAAAGGCGGCCAATGGGGCCGACAGGGTCTCCGTCAGCGCCACCGTCTCCTCGGGCACCGTCACGCTTAGCGGGACTCGGCTATGACACCGGCCACTGGGGCCGCGCCGGTGTGGCGCTGAACCATGGGCGGCAGCAGGCGGCTGAGGGTATCGCTGATGTAGGAAAGAAACAGGGACCCCATACTCTGATCGAAATAGCCCGGCTCGCAGCTGCCAACCGCAAACACGCCCACCAGCCCATCACTGCGCAGGGGCACCAGCGCCACGGATGCGATGGGGTCTTCGCGATCGGGAAACAGGAATGAGCGCTCGGATTCACGGAACTGACCGCACACCGCACGGGCGCCATCCAGCAGGCTGCCGAGATGCTCCTTGGCCTGATCCGGCGACACCACATGCAGGGCGCCCTGGGAGGTGACCGGCAAGTCGACATCGGTAAACAGCAACACCGAGGCCGCATCCAGCCCGAAATCGCCCCGAATACTGTCGTCAATGGCGGCGGCCATATCGTTCAGATTGCGCGCCTCGATCACCTGCAACAACAAACGTTTGCTTTTCTCGAACAGGCGATCGTTATGGCGGGCAATGGAGACCAGTTCCACCAGTTCGCGACGCAGCGTGTCCCGCTGTTCACGGAACAGGTGGACCTGACGCTCAACCAGGGAAATGGCGCGACCGCTGTCATGGGGCAGGGTCAGACTGCGCAGGAGCTCGTCCTGATCCACAAAGAAATCGGGGTTGGCGCGCAGGTAATCCGCGACCTGCTCACGGGTGAGCCCGCCGGCCTTCTGCTGGGCCGTTTGTTCTGTCATGCTGCTCTCCTGCTCGTCAGGATCTTGTTTTTGGCGGTCGACTGCCTTTGCGACGTCGCCCCGGGTTGTCGCCGGGGAGGCGAATCTGGCCCTCAAATACGGTAGCCGCAGGCCCTTCCATCATAACAGGGGTCCCTTCCCCCTGCCATTCGATGATCAGCCGCCCGCCGCGCAGTTCTATTTCCACCCGGCTATCCAGTAGCCCCCGCAGGCAACCGGCAACCACCGCCGCGCAGGCGCCGCTGCCACAGGCCAGGGTTTCTCCGGAACCACGCTCGAACACCCGCAGGCGGGCATGACTGCGGTCAATCACCTGCAGGAACCCGATATTGGCGCGGGCGGGAAAGCGGGGGTGACCCTCGAGCTTCGGACCCAGGGTGGCCACTGGAGCACTGTCGACGTCGTCTACCACCAGCACACCGTGGGGATTGCCCATGGACACCGCGCTCAGTTCCACGGTCTGCCCATCCACCTCGACGGTATAAACCTCTTTGCGACGGTCAGCAGCAAACGGAATGGCGGGCGGATTCAGTTCCGGCACCCCCATATTCACCATTACCAGGCCATCACGCCCGACCCGTAACTCAATCACACCCTTGGCAGTCTGAACCCGGATTACCCGCTTGTTGGTCAGGCGCTGGTCGCGGACAAAGCGGGCGAAACAGCGCGCACCATTGCCACACTGCTCCACCTCCGAGCCATCACTGTTGAAAATACGGTAGCGAAAATCCACATCCGGCAGCCCCGGTGGTTCCACCACCAGCAACTGATCGAAGCCGATGCCGAAGTTACGGTCTGCCAGCTCGCGGATCATGTCCGGACGCAAACGGAACGGCTGGCTGATGGCATCCACCACCATGAAATCGTTGCCCAGCCCATGCATCTTGGTGAAGCGCATCGCCGGCCCCCGCCGTGACGGGCTGTTGTCCTCACTTCTGGCCATAGTCGAACTCATTCCGGCAAGCAGCTTTCGGGACCAAGCTGGTCATCCAGGGTTTCGCGACGACGGACCACATGGATCTGATCGCCGTCGACCATCAGCTCGGGGGGACGGTTGCGGCTGTTGTAGTTGGAACTCATCACGAAGCCATACGCCCCGGCGGACCGCACCGCCAGCAGGTCACCGGCCTGCAGTCGCAAGGCGCGGTCCTTGCCCAGAAAGTCACCGGTCTCACAGACCGGGCCGACGAGGTCCCAGACTTTCTCCTCGCCTCCCTGATGCGGCACCACCGGAATGATCGCCTGCCAGGCGCTGTACAGCGCCGGCCGGATCAAGTCGTTCATCGCCGCATCAATGATGGCGAAATTGCGATGTTCGGTGCACTTCAGAAACTCCACGCGGGTCAGCAGGATACCGGCATTGGCGGCAATCGAGCGCCCCGGCTCCAGCACCAGTTCGAGGTCCCGTTCCCCCAGGCGCGCAGCCAGTGCGCGGACATAATCCGACGGCTGCGGCGGCTGCTCGTGGTCGTAGGTGACCCCCAGGCCACCGCCCATATCCAGATGACGGATGTTAATGCCTTGCTCCGCCAGCGCATCAATCAGCGAGAGCACCCGGTCCAGCGCATCGAGGAAGGGGGACACGGTGGTGAGCTGAGAGCCAATATGACAATCCACACCCATCACTTCGAGGTTGGGCATGGCCGCGGCACGGGCATAGACTTCCGGCGCTTCGGTGATGTCGATTCCGAACTTGTTCTCTTTCAGCCCCGTGGAAATGTAGGGGTGGGTACCGGCGTCGACGTCCGGGTTGACCCGCAGGGAGACCGGCGCACGCCTGCCCAGTTCACCGGCCACGGCATTTAGCCGGTCCAGTTCGGTGTCGGATTCCACGTTGAAGCAGCGCACTCCGACTTCCAGCGCCCGCTTCATTTCCCATTCCTGCTTGCCCACACCGGAGAACACTACCCGCGCGGGATCACCCCCGGCCCGGATAACCCGCTCCAGCTCGCCGGCCGAAACAATGTCAAAACCGGCGCCCAGGCGTGCCAGCACGTTCAACACCGCCAGGTTGCTGTTGGCCTTGACGGCATAACACACCAGGTGTGGCCGCCCCTTCAGTGCGTCATCGTAGGCGCGGTAATGACGCTCGAGAGTGGCACGGGAATAGACGTACGCCGGGGTGCCGAAGCGCTCGGCGATGTCCGCCACCGGTACGTCTTCCGCGTACAGCTGGCCGTTACGATAGTTGAAATGGTCCATGAATATCCTGATTCTGTTGGCGGGCGATGGCTCAGCGGACGGCGGAACTGTCGTCCTGACGGCGTTCCTGATCGCTGCTCCGGCTCTGCTGGACAGCGTCCCCGGCGGTTTGCTCCGGCGCTTCCCGATACAGCGGCCCTTTCTGACCGCAACCTGCCAGAACGCTGATCAGTACCAGCCCGACACTCACTGTTCTCCATGCCCGCATGGCATCTGCCCCTGTTTCCGATATGGGCGCAGTATACCTGACTCGACGGCCCCCGGGCGAGGCTGTCACGGCCCGGCTCCGCCCGTTAGCTGGTGATTGAGGGATTCTTCCAGGGCAGCGCGGTAATAGAGGTATTGCGTGGTCTGGATATCCTGCTGGTAGACCTGGGGATCCAGATCGTGCGGCAGGTGCACGTCAGTGAGATACACCGGGTAGTGCTCACCGGGCTGACGTATGGAGCGGATGTAGTGGGCAACCGCAGGAATCAGCTGATCCCCGTATTCCTGCACGGTGAACTCCTGATCACCACAGAAGATGTCGAACCGCAGGCGCCGATCGCCTTCCTGTACACCCACGGCCTGAACCTCCAGCCCGGGCAAGGCGACATTGGCGCTGTCATCAGGCCGGCGCTCAGACTTCCAGTCACCGTCCCGTTGCACCAGCTCATAGCATTGCACACCGGCAATGCCGGCCGGACTGTCCAGCAGCCGCAGCTGACGCCGCTCCACCAGATTGGTGAGAAAACGCAACAATGGCACCAGCAGATAGCGACGGTTACTGCATGGCTGCTCCCAACTGAACACCGCGCCCCGTTCATCCACCACCCACAAGGTGGCGTGCTGCCCCTTCACCCGGTAGAACACCTGTACGCTGGCTGGCTCGCTGGCGTGGCACACCGTCCGCAGGGGCAGGTCGTCCAGCAGGGCGCCGCGATCGAACACCACCGGCAGATAGCACTCCTGCGGGCGCGCCAGCTCCTCGTAAAGGGCAGCGGTGCTGTCGAGAGCGATAAAGCCGGGCTCACTGCCACTGAACTGCAGCATGAAGTAACGACGGTCCATTTCGATGACGTAGCGCAGAGGATGGGGGCCGCTGCCGCCCGCGAAAAAATGCCTCATGACATCCGTGAACAGCGCCTGAACCCGGCGTGCGATCGCCGCTCCGTGCCCGGTGTTGTGGCTGTGAACCATGATCTCCGGCAGATGTGACGGGGCCGCGGCCACCGACGCCAGCACGTTCTTCAGGCACTGAATCAGGGTATCGCCGGCGGCGTAGTGCTGCAGACTCACTTCGTGCCAGCTGTTGAAAGTGACCTGATCAATGGTCGACACCAGGTTATCGCGGCCTCCGCTGAAACCGAGGGAATCGTGACGTGCGCTGAGCTTGTGCAGGCCGCGGTCGGTCAGATGCGCCTGGGGATCCACCCCGACGTTGACGAACAGCAGGTTGCGCAGCGGCCGCACGCCCCGCGACAGCGCGTCGCGGCCCGCCGGCGCCACCGGGAACGCCACGAAGTGGGCGAGTGCATCCAGCATTTCCCGCAGTTCCGACACCGACGCGGTGGTGGTTCCGGCCCGCACATTCAGCCGCGTGGCACGGGTCAGCAGACCATTGCAGTAGCACCACACCATCAGCTCGGTGAGGTTGCCGCTGCGCCGAATCACCGGTTGCCAGAAGGCGTCAGAGGGGTCCTCGAGATCACGGTACAACAACCAGCCATTCTGTCCGGAGGTGCCCGTCTGCTCCGACTGATGATGAAAGGCGAGATTCTCTTCCGCCAGCGACGGCGCCAGACCGGGGTTAATCTGCTCGATCTTGCCCGCCTTGCGCTGGAATGCGGCGTAGAGTTTCCGGCCCAGCAGATTCATGTCATTGCTGCTGATCGCCGCGCGACTGCCGTGCTCGCGCGCCAACTGAGATAACAGCCGGTAGCTGTGGGTCAGTTCGGCCACAATGGTGCGCCGCAGCGCCACCACATCCTCTGCCCGCCACTGCTGCCGGTTGTCCAGCTCCTTCAGCTGGGCCGGCTGCCAGCCCCAGCCCGCGACCAGCTGCCGCAACAAACCCGCCCGCCAGCCATCCGCACCGATATCGGTGCGCGACAGCGGCAGCCCCGCTTTCAGGTAGAGACTGCGGCGAACCAGCTCAAGGCGTTCCGGGGCATTCTGCGCCAGCAGCCAGCGCTCCAGGCGGTCATACAGCAGCACGTAGGGATCGAGCTGGTCGGCACCGGTTTCACCACCGAAGATCGCCGCCTTGAAGACACTCGACAGCAGCGGCTGCTCCGTGTCGCGGGCGTAGCATTCGATCAGCAGCAATTTGAGGATCGATTTCCACGGGGTATCGATACCCTTGTACAACTGCCAGACACCAGCGCCCAGAAATTCCGCCTGGGGAATGGATGGCACCGGACCAAAATCGATGTACTCATCCGCCTTGATGAAACGGCAGTCGATCAGGAGCCGGGCACATTCGTCGTAATGCGCCTCCTTGCTGGCCGGTATCAGCCACCACAAGGGATATTGCCCTGCGAGGTGAATACCGGTGCGATAGAATTCATCCAGCAACAGATAATGCTGGGCGCTGCCACAGTTCTCGCCGGTGACCTCCGCGCGCTGCCTGCCGGCGCGCCAGTCGGCAGCGGAGAACACGAACACGTGCAACTCCACGCCAAGGGACGCAGCCCAGGCTGCGAGCCGGTCGGCCTTGCGCTCAAGGCAGAGCACTCCCCGCTCGGACAGGTCCGGGCGATGGCAGAGCCACACATCGAGATCACTGGCGACGGAATGCCCGAGGGTGCCCGGACTTCCCATCAGAAACAACGCTTCCAGATCCGGCTGGCGACGCCCTTCGTCCTTGCGTGAAAACGTACGGGCCAGCCTGCGGGCAGCGCTCAAGGTCGCTTCGGATGGCTGATAATGACTCAGACCATAGGGGCAGTCCCGGTCGAGATAGCCCGGCAGTGAAGGATGGTTGAGATGAAACACCAGCGGTAGTACATCGAGCACCGCCTGCTGACGATAGGTCAGCGCCGAGTGCGCCCGCCGCCAGCGCTGCTCATTGACCCCAAGAAAACGGTCCCGCAGCCGACGCAGCGTTTTGCGGTCAATTCCCTCATCGAAATCCAGGGCAATGGGCATGCTGTGAATGGTCAAGGCGGCTCCGCGGGAGAGGTTCTTTCCGGTGTCATTATCAGTATGATGAACGCATCGTGGCAAAACCGACAAAAAAATAAAAGCGGGACTACTTTACACACTCCCGGCGAGACACTGGCTGAGGCTCACCCGTTGTGAAAGAATTTTTTATCCGTCGCTACCGGTCCGACAACACCGGCTCAGCGGATCGTCGCACGCTGATCCGCATTAATGATGAAGGCACAATCACCTACGCCGACAACCATTCCGAGGCGGTGCTCGGCTTCGACGCCAGCGAACTGGAAGGTCAGCCCGTCCACCGCATTCTTGCAGCCCGCCAGGACGACCCGTTTGCGCCCGCCAACCGTCACCGTATTGAAAGCGGTGAACCGGTGCTGATCACTCTGCGGCATAAGGAAGGCTTCTTTTTCACCGCCAGCCTCAGCCTGCGCATGAAGATGCGGGATTCCGATCAGGCCGCCAGCGCCTACATTGCCCTGCGGGACAACTCGCCCCTCGACCACCAGCTGATCCGGCTGGCGGAATCGTCCGCCGGCTTCGGCATCTGGGAACTGGACATACGCAGTAACGAACTGACCTGGACCGACGGCCTCTACGCTCTGCTGGAACTCCGCCCCGGCACCGACATCACCCCCGAGCAGGCCCTGTTCTACTGCCAGACCGGCCAGAATCGGGTGCGAGCTCTGTTCCGGCGCTGCATTCTCTCCGGCCAGCCGTTTTCACTCATGCTGAACCTGCAGACCGCGAAACAACGCCATCGGCGTGTGGAAATCAGCGGACGGGCGCTGAAAGAAAACGGACGCGTTCGCAGAGTGGGGGGTACGCTGGTGGATCACACCGGAGAGATGGTTCGGGAGCAGGGCCGTCGCCAGGCCCGTGATCTGCTCAGTGCCACCAGCAACGCCACCAGTGACCTGGTGGTGGCGGTGGACCGCCAACTGAATCTGCTGCATTTCAACCAGGCCTTCGCGCGCCAGTTCACCCACACCTTTGGCCAGTTGCCCCGTACCGACGCCAGCCTGATCGATATGCTGCAGGACTTTCCCAATGAACGCCGGCTGATTGAGCGGCTCTGGCAGCGCGCGTTCGAACGGGAAAGCTTTGTGGTCGAGATGCCACTGGCGCAACAAAACCGGGAGCTGCCGGTGTACGAATTTCACTACCAGCGCCTGACCAATGCCGAGGGCGAGGTCACCGGTGCCGTTCATGTCGGGCGCGACATCAGCACCCGGGTCAATACTGTAGCAAGCAGTGAATACCGCATCCGCCACGACCCGGTCACCGGCCTGATGAACCGCAAAGCATTCCTGCACCGCCTCGGGCGAGTCATGGAGAAGTCCCGGCGCAAGGACAGCATCGACAGTTTGCTGTACCTCGATCTCGATGAATTCGACCGTATCAACGAGAGCGCCGGCAGCGGCACCTGCGACCGCTACCTGCGAGAACTGGCCAGCAACCTGGGCGTCCGCGTTCGCCAGCGTGACGCCCTCGCCCGGTTGTCCGGCGACACCTTTGCGCTGCTGATCGAAAACTGCCCCGAAACCAAGGCACGCAGGATCGCGGACACCATCCTCGAGCTGATCGGCAATTTCGTGTTCGACTGGCAGGGCCATCAACTGCAAACCACCGCCAGTGGCGGCCTGCTGATACTCGCGGACGACCTTCCGGACGATGCCGAACAGCTGCTCCGACAGGCTGCTGACCTCTGCCACACCGCCAAAACCTCGGGACGTAACCGCATTCACGCGGCACATGCGCTGCCATGTGGCGTCGAAGACGGGGGTGCCGGCAAGCTGGTCGAGCAGATTCGTGATGCGCTGGACAACGACCGCCTCATTCTGGAATACCAGGCTCTGCGCCCGGTCACCAGCGTGACCTGGGGCGACCACATTGAAATTCTGGCGAGGATCCCGGGAGAAAGCCCGGAGCTGCCGTCCCTGCAGCCGGGTGAATTCCTCCCGGTGGCCGAGCGGTTCGATCTGGCCAAACAGCTGGACCGACAGGTCATTCGTCAGACCCTGCAGTGGCTGAACAGCCACCGACTGCTGGAGCCACGGCTGAAATACTGCGGCTTCAATCTGTCACTGGCGAGTGTGCTGGACGATACCTTCGCGGATTTCATCGAGGCGTTACTGGCCAGCTCACCCTATGCCGCCCACTGCTTCTGCCTGGAGATACGGGTGTCCCACGCCACCCAGTACCCGGATGACGTCGCGGTGCTGTGCGATGCCCTGCACCGGATCGGCTGCCGGGTGGCACTGGACGGCGCCGGCGCGTCGGTGGAGAGCTACAGCCTGGCGGCCAGACTGCCGGTGGATATCATCAAGCTGGATCGTAAGGTGATGCAGGACCTGCACGACGACCCGGTGCAGCAGGTGATGGTGGAGGCCCTGCACAAGATTGCCGAGGCCTCCGGCAAGACCACCGTGGCCACCTTTATCGAAAGCGACGACACCTTACGCAAGGTGCGTACACTGGGGATTCACTACGGACAGGGCTTCCGCCTCTACCGGCCGCGCCCGCTGACGGAGCTGAAGCCGGCGGCGGTGGATCTGAGCACCGGGCGCATCGGCGGCTAGGCCGCCGACTCGTTGCAACCCCGGATCAGAGCTGCTGGCGGGCCCGGGCCACGGCGGCACGGACCTGATTCGGTGCGGTACCGCCGAGATGATCCCGCGCCTGCACGGAACCTTCCAGGGTCAGCACGTCGAACACATCCCCGCCAATCACGTCCGAGAAACGCGAAAGCTCTTCCAGGGTCATGTCGGACAGATCGCGGCTCTCAGCCACCCCGAACGCCACCGCCTTGCCGACAATCTCATGGGCGTCACGGAAAGCCACGCCTTTCTTGACCAGATAGTCCGCCAGATCGGTCGCCGTGGAGAAGCCGCGCTTGGCGGCCACCCGCATGTTATCGGCCTTGGCACGAATGGCCGGAACCATGTCGGCGTAGGCCTTGAGGCAGCCCTTGATGGTGTCCACGGTGTCGAACAGCGGCTCCTTGTCTTCCTGGTTGTCCTTGTTGTAGGCCAGTGGCTGGCTCTTCATCAGGGTCAGCAGGCTGATCAGGTGGCCATTGACCCGGCCGGTCTTGCCGCGCACCAGTTCCGGTACGTCCGGATTCTTCTTCTGGGGCATGATGGATGAGCCGGTGCAGAAACGGTCCGGCAGATCGATAAAGTCGAACTGGGCCGAGGTCCACAACACCAGCTCCTCGCTGAAGCGGGACAGGTGGGTCATCAGCAGCGCGGCAAAGCTGCAGAACTCGATGGCAAAGTCCCGGTCACTGACCGAATCCAGCGAATTCTCGGTGGGCCGGTCAAAGCCCAGCAACCGCGCGGTCATGGCGCGGTCGATGGGGTAGGTGGTGCCCGCCAGTGCCGCGGCACCCAGCGGCATCACATTGACCCGTTTGCGGCAATCCTGCAGGCGCTCGGCGTCACGCACCAACATCTCGTACCAGGCCAACAGATGGTGGCCGAAAGTGACCGGCTGCGCCGTTTGCAGGTGGGTGAAGCCAGGCATGATGGTGTCGGCCTCGCGCTCGGCCAGGTCCAGCAGGCCGGCTTTCAGCCGTGTGAGCTCTTCGGCAATGACGTCAATTTCATCCCGCAGGTAGAGACGGATATCGGTGGCCACCTGATCGTTGCGGCTGCGGCCGGTATGGAGCTTCTTGCCGGTGATGCCGATGCGGTCGGTCAGCCGTGCCTCGATGTTCATGTGCACATCTTCCAGACTGACCGACCATTCAAAGGTGCCCGCCTCGATATCGGCCTTGACCGCTTTCAGGCCTTCGAGGATGCTGTCCCGCTCTTCGGACGTCAGCACACCCACTTCCGCGAGCATGGTGGCGTGGGCGATGGAGCCGGTGATGTCGTGGTGGTACAGGCGCTGGTCGAAACCAACGGACGCAGTGAAACGTTCCACAAAGGCGTCGGTCGGCTCACTGAAGCGACCGCCCCAGGGTTTTTCGGAGCTTGTGCTCTGGTCAGGCTTTTTCTGATCCGTCATGGTCTATCTTTCCTGCTGACAGCCCGGCATTATTTTGCGGGAGTGAGTAAATGGATGATCGCGGGATTATAGCATTGCCGCGCGTCCTGTTGTGCTCCCGGTTCAGGATCAGGATGTAATGGCAACAGCACCGAAAACCAGCAATTTCTACGTACCGGACCTGTGCCGGGTGCGTTCGGTATTTCTGCTGCTGATCACCAGCGAACTGATGGTGCTGGTGCTGTCCATCGTGCAGGCCGAAGGTGGCTGGATCGACTGGAACTATTTCGGCCTGCTGTCGCTGTTCGTGCAGTGGACGGTGCTCACCAGCGCCGCGCTGATCTGCCTGCTGCGCAGCCGCCTGGCGCAGCTGACCACCACCCGCGCCACACTGGCGGTGGTCGGCATCGTCCTGGTAGACGTGCTGGCGTTCAGTCTGTTTGCCGACAGCGTGCTGCACCCCCAGCGCGGGGTGATTGACTGGCAGGCGATCGCCAAAAAACTGTTGCTGGCACTGCTGATCGCGCTGATGGTGCTGCGGTATTTCTACCTCCAGCATCAGTGGCAGCAACAGCGGGAAGCTGAAATGCAGGCCCGGCTGACGGCGCTGCAGGCGAGGATACACCCGCACTTTCTGTTCAACAGCATGAATACCATTGCCAGCCTGATTGCGGTTAACCCGCAGCGTGCGGAAGACGCCGTACTCGACCTGTCAGAGCTTTTTCGCGCCAGCCTGCGAGCCGGCGATCGGCTGATCCCGCTGAAAGATGAACTTGACCTGTGCCGGCGCTACCTCGACATCGAGGCGCTGCGTCTCGGCGAACGCCTGAAACTGGAATGGCACATTGCCCCGGACCTGGACAAGCAGGCGATACCGCCCCTGACCCTGCAACCGCTGCTGGAGAACGCCATCTATCACGGCATTCAGCCCCGGCCGGAAGGGGGCACGGTCAAACTGGACGCCAGCTGCCGTGGCCACTTTGTCTACGTCATGGTCCAGAACCCGCGTCCGGAACAGGACATCAGCAGCCACGATGGCAACCGCATGGCGCTGGCCAACATCCAGTCGCGCCTGCTCGCGCTGTTCGGGGAGCAGGCGGTCCTCAAGCACAGCCACCAGAACGATGTTTACACTGTCACCCTGAGATTGCCGCGCCAGAGCGCCGATCAGCGGCAGGCCACAGCCCCGGAGCAAACCACAGGATCCCCATGACGCAAACCACTCCCCCAACTCGCAAAGTTCTGATCGCCGACGACGAGCCGCTGGCGCGGGATCGTATTCGCCGCCTGATTGAGGACATCCCGGGCTACCGGGTCTGTGGTGAGGCGGCCGACGGCAGCGGCGCCCTCAGGCAGGTGGCGGAGCTGGAGCCCGACATCGTACTGCTGGATATCCGCATGCCGGGCATGGACGGCATGGACGCCGCCGCCGCGATCGGAGAACTCGACCACCCACCCGCGGTGATTTTCTGCACCGCGTACGACCATTACGCCATCAAGGCGTTCGAGGTTCGCGCCGCGTCCTATCTGCTGAAGCCGGTGCGTCGCGAAGCGCTGGCCGAGGCGTTGAACCGCACCGGCCAGGTCAACCGGGTGCAGCAACAGATGCTCGCGGCCACGACCGCCGATGGCAGCGGACAGCTCGCCATCAGGTCCCATCGCGGCACCGAACTGATCGATATCGGGGCAATCCTCTACTGCGAAGCCGACCAGAAATACGTCACCATCCACCACACCCGTGGCGAAACCGTGTCGGATTACACCCTGAAGGAACTGGAGAACAGCCATCCGCAGGCACTGTTGCGCATCCATCGCCACACTCTGGTGGGCGTGGGCTTTATCCAGGCTCTGACCCGCGACGCCAACGGCCACAATTTCGTGGAGTTGCGCGACGGTCGCCGCCAGCTGCCAGTCAGCCGCCGCCACGCCAGCGCCGTAAAGCAGTGGCTTCAGGAGCATCTGCCCGGCTGACCCTCAACCGGCGGGCGCCCCCGGGCACGGCGGTCGCCACGGGACTTTTCCACGCCTTCAAGGTAACCTTGGCGGACATTTTTTCACATTGGCAAGGCACACCATGTCAGAACGAACCCTTCGTATTGCGACCCGCAGCAGTGCTCTGGCGCTGTGGCAGGCCGAATTCATCAAATCCGAACTGGAGCGGCTCCACGACCACATCACCGTGGAACTGGTCAAGATCAAGACCCAGGGCGACAAGATTCTCGATGTCCCTCTCGCCAAAATCGGCGGCAAGGGTCTGTTCGTGAAAGAGCTGGAAGAAGCCATGCTCGATGGCCGGGCCGATCTGGCGGTACATTCGATGAAGGATGTGCCCATGGAATTTCCCGAGGGCCTCGGGCTGGTGGCGATCTGCGAACGCGAAGACCCGACAGACGCCTTTGTCAGCAACAATTACGACACTGTCGATGCCTTGCCCCGGGGCGCGGTGGTCGGCACCGCCAGCCTGCGGCGTGAAGCCCAGCTGCGGGCTTATCGTCCGGACCTGCAGATTCGGGTGCTGCGGGGGAACGTCAATACCCGTCTGGCCAAACTCGACGCCGGCGAATACGAGGCCATTGTGCTGGCCAGTTCAGGACTGAAACGCCTTGGTTTCCACGATCGCATCCGCTACTGCCTGCCGGACTCCCTGTCGTTGCCCGCTGTGGGTCAGGGCGCCCTTGGCATCGAATGCCGCCTGAATGACTCCGAGCTGCTGGACATGCTGGCGCCACTGAACCACCGCGACAGCTCTGACCGCGTCAAGGCCGAGCGCGCCCTCAACCGCCGGCTCCAGGGCGGCTGCCAGGTTCCGATTGCCGCTTACGCGCTGCTTGAAGATGACGATACCGTCTGGCTCCGGGGACTGGTTGGCGCCGTGGACGGCACCCAGATCTTCCGGGTGGAAGGTCGCGCGCCGCGAGCCGACGGTGAACGGCTCGGCCGCGAACTGGCCGAAGACCTGCTGGCGATGGGGGCAGACAAGGTGCTGGCGGAAATCTATGGTCATCTCCCGACCTGACCACGCCTGCCTCACCGGTCGGCGAATCCTGATTTGCCGGCCCGAGCCGGAAGCCTCCCGCCTGGCCTCCGCCTGTCGCCGGGCGGGGGCGGAAGTCCGAGTGCTGCCACTGATCGCGCGGGAACCGTTGCCGGAAACCCCCGACACCCGCCGGGTGATCCAGGATCTCGACCTCTACTCTCATGTGATTGCCGTCAGCCCCTATGCCGCCTCGCTGTTTCTTGAGCTGGCGGACAACTGGTGGCCACAACTGCCCGCTGGCATACGCTGGTATGGTGTCGGCAGCGGAACCGCCGCGGTACTGGCCCGCCAGGGTCTGAGCCCGCGCAAACCCGCTGACGGCTGGACCAGCGAAGCGCTGCTGGCACTTCCCTCGCTGCAATCGTTCGATCATGACAAGGTTTTGCTGGTGCGAGGCGAGGAAGGCCGCGAACTGATTCAGCAGACCCTGACCGGACGCGGTGCCGCCGTGACCCTCCTTCCCCTCTACCGACGCCACCTGCCCGAGTACGATAAAACCACAGTCGACGATGCCCTGCTAAACTTCAACCCTGAAGCCGCCGTCATCCTCTCCGGGGAAACATTGAACAATTTCATCGCACTGAGTAAGAATAGCGGCCATAATCCTGATAAAACATTGTTGGTCGTCCCTGCCCATCGGGTTGCCGTGCAGGCGCATCAGGCGGGACTGACACAGACCTGTATTCCAGAGAGCCTTGCCGACACCGACATTGTGGCTACCGTCGCACAGGAGCTGGACCGCCGGACCGGTAGCGCCGATAACACCAAGTAAGGATGCCCGTGACTGAATCAAACACGCAATTGCCCGCCCCCCTCGCCAAGAATCAGTCCAATCGCCCCAGAACCTGGCCCCTCTGGCTACTGAGCCTGACCGCCATCGCCCTGGTCGTGGCGCTGGCGCTGTGGAACTGGCAACAGTGGAACAATCAGCAAGCGCTGCAACAGTCCCTCACCGATACCCGCGACGACGTATCCCGGCTTGACCGGATGTACGGCGAGAGCGGCAACGAGCAGAGTGAGCGAATTCGGGCCCTGGAGAGTAAACTTGCCGAGCAGCGGGAGCTGCTTGCCACCCAGCAACGTCAGATCGATCATAACGCCCGCGAACTGCTGGAAGCCGGCAACCGTACCCGCACCGACTGGCTGCTGGCGGAAGCCGAATACCTGTTGCGGGTGGCGAACCAGCGGCTGCTGATCGAGAAAGACATTCGCGGTGCGCTTGCGGCACTGGAGGCGGGTGACGACGTGCTGAACGAATCCGACGATATCGGCGTCTACCCGGTGCGCCAGCAACTTGCCAAGGAAATTCTGGCGCTGAAAGGCATTACTGATGTGGACCGCACCGGGCTCTACCTGACGCTGGAAGCCGCCATCGACAGCGTTAACCGTCTCACCGACGACGCCCTGGTGCACGAACAGGCACCCGGCTTTGTTACCCGTGCTGATGAAGCTCTCGGTGACGAGGCCGGCGGCGAGCCAGGCCTCCTCAGCCAGGGCTGGACGCGGGTGAAAAACACCCTGACGGACGTTGTTGTGGTGCGCCGCCTCGATGAACCGGTGAAACCCCTGCTGTCACCGGACCAGAGCGCCTACGCCCGGCTCAACCTGCAACTGATGCTCGAAGAGGCGGAAATGGCGGTGCTGCGCGGTCACCAGGAGCTGTATCAGCGCGCCCTGATCAAGGCGGGCAAGGCGATCGAAGACTGGTACGACGACACCAATTCGCAGGTCTCCGCGCTGACCCAGACCCTGGAGCAACTTCAGGAGCGCAACATCGACCCGGACCTGCCCGACATCAGCCGGTCCCTGGAGTTGCTGAAAGCCCGTCTTGAAGGCCGCCAGGGGCCGGGGAACGGCAACGACTCCGCGGAAGAGGGCGAATCCTCCGGTGAGGAGAACGAGTCATGATCCGTCTGCTGCTGATCCTTCTCGTCGCCCTGCTGATCGGTACCGGCTTGGCCATGGGCCTGCAGTATGACCTTGGTTATATTCGCATCAGCCTCGGCCACTACCTGATTGAAACCAATTTCTGGGTCGGACTGGCGCTTCTGCTTACCGCGGTGGTGGTGTCAGTGCTGGTAATCAACCTGCTGCGGCGGCTGCGCCACGGCACCGGGATGATGACCAGCTGGATTGCCCGGGGCAGCGAACGTCGTGCCCGCCGTCGCACCACCCAGGGTCTGCTGGCACTGGCAGAGGGCAACTGGCCACGTGCCCGCAAGTTGCTGACCTCCTCCGCAGACCATGCAGATACGCCACTGATCAATTATCTGGCAGCGGCCCAGGCGGCCTTCGAATCAGGCGACCACGACGCCGTGGACACGCTGCTGCGTCAGGCCTTTGAAAGCACTCCGGGCTCGGACATGGCGGTCGGCATCACTCAGGCCCAGCTGCAGCTCGCCGGCAACCGCCTGGAACAGGCCCTGGCCACACTGGTTCGCCTGCGCAAGCAGGCGCCCCATCACCCGTTTGTACTCAAGCTGCTGAAAAGCACCTATCTGCGGCTGGAGGACTGGCGCGAGCTGTCGAAGCTGCTGCCGGAAATGCGCAAGCGCAACCTGCTGACCGCCGATGAGATGGAGAACCTGGAACGCACGGTGTGGCAGAATCTGTTGCAACGGGCCGCCGAGGACTGTCGCCGCCAGACCGGCAGCGACTCCGCCTCCCTCGAGCCGCTGACGCGCCTGTGGGACGAACTGCCGGGTGTGCTGCGCCGGGACGAGCACACCATCCGCGAATACGCCCGCCTGCTCGCCGCTCTGGGTGACGAGGCCCAGGCGGAAACACTGCTGAGAAAGGTACTGCGCAACCACTGGAGCGACGAACTGATCAACCTGTACGGCCGTGTAAAAGGCCATAAACCGGACGAACAGTTATTGATCGCCGAACAATGGCTGAAGGATCGCCCCAACAACGCCGAACTGCTACTGGCCCTGGGCCGGCTGAGTCTGAGAAACGAGCTTTGGGGCAAGGCGAGAGAGTACTTTGAAACCAGCCTGCGTCTGCGCCGCAGCCGGGAAACACTGGCGGAACTGAGCCGGCTGAACGCGCACATGGGCGAAGGCGACACCAGCGTGAAACTGTTGATGCAGGGCCTGATGAGCGACAGCGAGCTGCCGGATCTGCCGATGCCGAAGGCCTGAAAATCGGTACCGGCTTTGTTGGATTACGCTGCGCCCCCGTAAGGCGGATTAGCGCAGCGTAATCCGACAACCCCGGCAATCAACTCCGCGGCGCGTATTCCAGTACATCGGAGAAAAACGCCGCTTGCGGCAAGCCAGCCTCGATCAGGGCATCCATCAGCGTATACACCATGGTCGGCGACCCGCTGGCGTGCACTTCCACATTCTTCCAGTCCATACCAGACGCCAGCACGGCCCGCACCAGCTGGTCGTGGTGGCCGGCCCAGTCGTTGTCCTCGTCATCACCGACCACCGGCAGAAAGGTGAAGGGCGGCCATTCCCGCTCCCACTGCTGGGCCAGCGACCGCAGGTACATATCTTCGTGGCGACGCACGCCCCAATAGAGCTTGACCGGTTGCTGGTAGCTGGTGGTTCGCAGGTAATCCACCAGACTCTTCATCTGGGCAAAGCCGGTACCGGCTGCCACCAGCAGCATCGGTTTTTGCGGCGCCGCGGCCAGGCAGGCCTTGCCATGGGGCAACTCCACCGTGACATCGTTGCCAGAGGTCAGCGCCTCAATCACTTTCTGCGCCGACACCCAGTCCGGTGCGGCCTGGATGTGCAGTTCAATACTGGATTCGGACGGGCTGCTGGCAATGGAAAAATAGCAGGGATCAGCCCCCGGAAGGTTGACCGACAGATACTGACCGGCATGGAAAGACAGCTCGCGCCGGCGGGGCAGCTGAAGCTCGACCCGATAGACGTCGTGGCTGATGGAACGAACGTCCACCACCTTTGCCTGATATTTGCGAGGCTGATTGGTTCCTGCTGCCATAACGGCGTTCATCTCCAGTTCCAGGTCCCCGAGCGCCAGGCTTCTGCACATCATCAGGCGTTCGTTGACCGTCATCGTCTGTTGGTTGCGGGTATTCAGTGCGCTGCCGGCCACCAGGCGGGCTTCGCAGATTTCACACACCCCGTTGCGACAGGCGGCGGGCACGGCAATGCCCGCGTCGGCTGCGGCACCGAGCAGATCCTGGTCCGGGCGAACTGTGAACGCAAGGCCGGAAGGTTTAAGGACAACCCGGTGCACACTCATGACCCTGTTACTCGGGGCGACCCGGTGATGTTTCAATCCCCAGGCTGTCCCAGATCTCGTCCACCCGCTGCTTTACCTCATCATTCATGGTAATTGGCGTGCCCCACTCCCGGTCAGTTTCCCCCGGCCATTTGTTGGTCGCGTCCATCCCCATTTTGGAGCCGAGGCCGGACACCGGCGAGGCAAAATCCAGGTAATCAATGGGCGTGCTTTCCACCAGGGTGGTATCCCGCGCCGGGTCCATGCGGGTGGTCATCGCCCAGATGACGTCCTGCCAGTCCCGCGCGTTAACGTCATCGTCGGTTACGATCACAAACTTGGTGTACATGAATTGCCGCAGGAAAGACCATACGCCCATCATCACCCGTTTGGCATGGCCTGGGTACTGCTTCTTCATGGTCACCACTGCAAGGCGGTAAGAGCAGCCTTCCGGGGGCAGGTAGAAATCCACAATCTCCGGGAACTGCTTCTGCAGAATCGGAATAAAGACTTCGTTGAGGGCCACCCCCAATATCGCCGGCTCATCGGGCGGGCGACCGGTGTAGGTACTGTGATAGATCGGATCCTTGCGATGGGTAATGCGCTCCACGGTGAACACCGGGAACTGATCCACTTCGTTGTAGTAACCGGTGTGATCACCAAAGGGGCCTTCCGGTGCCATGTCGTCCGGGTAGATGAACCCTTCGAGCACAATTTCGGCACTGGCCGGCACCTGCAGGTCACTGAGGCCGCACTTCACCAGCTCGGTACGACCACCACGCAGCAGGCCGGCAAAGGCATATTCGGACAGGGTATCGGGCACCGGCGTCACCGCGCCAAGAATGGTGGCCGGATCGGCCCCCAGGGCGACCGCCACCGGATAGGGCTGACCGGGATTGGCTTTCTGGAACTCCCGGAAATCCAGTGCACCGCCGCGATGGCTGAGCCAGCGCATGATCAGCCGATTGCGACCGATTACCTGCTGCCGGTAAATGCCCAGGTTCTGCCGTTCCTTGTGGGGACCGCGGGTAATCACCAGCGGCCAGGTCACCAGCGGGCCGGCATCCCCGGGCCAGCAGTGCTGCACCGGAATCTGGTACAGGTCGACCTGATCTTTCTCGATCACCACATCCTGGCAGGGTGCGGAGCGCAGCACCTTGGGACTCATGCGCATCACCTGGCGAAACAGCGGCAATTTCTCGATGGCATCGCGGAAACCCTTGGGGGGATCCGGCTCCTTGAGAAACGCCAACAGCTTGCCGATATCCCGCAGCGCGGTAACGTCGTCCTGCCCCATGCCCATGGCCACCCGTTTCGGCGTGCCAAACAGGTTAGCCAGTACCGGCATGTCATAGCCTTTCGGGTTCTCGAACAACAGCGCGGGGCCGCCGGCCCGTAGCGTGCGGTCGCAGATCTCGGTCATTTCGAGGTGTGGGTCTACTTCGACGGAAATACGCTTTAGCTCGCCCAGCTTTTCCAGCTGATCGATAAAGTCTCTCAGGTCGTTGTATTTCATCGGGTGCTCCGTTTTGTGCCACGAGATACTACGGAGATCGATCCTTTCCGGACCGTTATCAGGGGGTAGAACGAGATGTGGGGCAGGGGTTCCAAAACGGGAAACGTGGTTTCCCTGAACGTTTTGGAACCCCTGCCCCACACCTCATTCACCGGGCTTCAGATGACGGCGCCACGCGCCGGCCGACATCCCTGGCCTGCTATCAACGACGCTTCATGGAGTCGAAGAATTCGGCATTGGTCTTGGTTTCTTTCAGCTTGTCCAGCAGGAACTCGATGGCGGCGGTGTCGTCGTCCATGGAGTGCAACAGCTTGCGCAGAATCCAGATGCGCTGGATATCCGCCTCGGACATCAGCAGGTCCTCACGGCGGGTGCCGGAGCTGCGAATGTTGATGGCCGGATAGGTGCGCTTCTCGGCAATCTTGCGATCCAGGTGGATCTCCATGTTGCCGGTGCCCTTGAACTCCTCGTAGATCACCTCGTCCATCTTGGAGCCGGTGTTGACCAGTGCGGTGGCAAGGATGGTCAGACTGCCGCCCTCTTCCACGTTACGGGCAGCACCAAAGAAGCGCTTGGGCTTTTCGAGGGCGTGGGCGTCAACACCACCGGTCAGAACCTTACCGGAGGACGGAATCACGGTATTGTAGGCACGCGCCAGACGGGTGATGGAATCCAGCAGGATCACCACGTCTTTCTTGTGCTCCACCAGGCGCTTGGCCTTTTCAATCACCATTTCCGCCACCTGCACGTGACGGGCCGGCGGCTCGTCGAAGGTGGAGGCGATGACTTCACCGCGCACCGTGCGCTGCATTTCGGTCACTTCTTCCGGGCGCTCGTCGATGAGCAATACCATGACATGGCATTCCGGATTGTTGCGGGTGATGGACTGGGCGATGCTCTGCATCAGCAGCGTCTTACCGGCCTTGGGCGGGGAGACGATGAGGCCACGCTGGCCTTTGCCGATCGGCGCTACCAGATCCAGAACCCGAGACGAAAGATCCTCGGTGCTGCCGTTACCGGCTTCGAGCATCAGGCGCTCATCCGGGAACAGCGGCGTGAGGTTTTCGAACAGAATCTTGTTACGGGCGTTGTCCGGCTTGTCGAAGTTAATTTCATTAACTTTCAGCAGGGCAAAGTAACGTTCGCCATCTTTGGGCGGCCGGATCTTGCCCGCCACGGTGTCGCCGGTGCGCAGGTTGAAGCGGCGAATCTGGCTCGGCGACACGTAGATATCGTCGGGACCGGCAAGGTATGAAGCATCGGCGGAACGGAGGAAGCCGAAACCGTCCTGCAGAATTTCCAGTACGCCATCACCGTAGATGTCTTCGCCGCTTTTGGCATGCTTCTTCAGGATCGTGAAGATAACATCCTGCTTGCGCGAACGAGCCAGGTTATCGAGGCCCATTTCTTGCGCAATATCGAGCAATTCGGGCACGGATTTCTGCTTGAGTTCAGTAAGGTTCATAGGTTGTTAGATTGTCAGGAATGGAAGTAAACGAATATTGGAATGACAGGAATGCCCTTGAACGGATTGATCGGGTATTAGCTGAACTTGGTGCTGGCCAGATGGAGCAACCGGTAAGTGAAGAGAGCCGGAAAAGTACTGAAGCCAGAGACAGGAAGAACAACCGTTCGCCGGGCAACTGGGATAATCGTCCACCTGACCAATGAATGTCAAGTGATGCTGACCAAATTTACACCAACCACCGCACGGATCACGGCAAAAACACCCCGACCCCGTATCGCCTCCCCCTCATGGGATACCCCCTTCCATTCACCCGCTGCTACGGAGATACTGGCCACAATCAGTGATTTAACCTGCGGAGCCAGCTCATGAGCAGCGAAAAAACCAGCGAACTCAAGCCCCTCAACATTGCCCTTCTGACCGTCTCCGATACCCGCGGCGCCGATGAGGACACTTCCGGCCAGTATCTGGAGGATAGCGTCGTGGAGGCCGGTCACCAACTGGTGGCCCGCCGCATTCTGCCCGACGACGTCTATCTGGTTCGGGCACTGATGTCAGGCTGGATTGCGGACCCGGACATTCACGCCATCATTATCACCGGCGGCACAGGATTTCACGAACGTGACAGCACTCCGGAGGCAGTGGCGCCGCTGCTGGACAAAACCATTGACGGCTTCGGCGAGGAGTTCCGCCGTTTGTCGGCTGCGGAGATTGGCACCTCCACCATCCAGTCCCGGGCTTTTGGCGGTCTGGCCAACCATACGGTCATCTTCTGCCTGCCCGGTTCCACCGGCGCCTGCCGCACTGGCTGGAACGGCATTCTGAGCACACAACTGGACAGCCGCCACGGCCCCTGTAACTTCTCGGCGCTGGCCCTGCGCAAGCCGGCCACCCCCCATCACCGGCTGCATGAGAAGATCGGCAGTCGGGGGCGAAAATGAGCATGGCGGATCCACAACTGACGCCGGTCGACGAGGCCCTTTGCCAGCTTCTCAAGCAGGCAACCCCGGTCGCCGGGGTGGAATCCGTGCCGCTGACCGGGAGCCTTGGCCGGGTGCTGGGGGAGGACCACCTCGTACCGGCAGACGTACCACCGGCCGCCAACAGTGCGGTGGACGGTTACGCCCTGAGAGTGGAGGATCTGAGTCCGGGCCAACCGCTCCCGGTGTCAGCGCGGGTGCCGGCGGGCCACGCGCCTGCAGCGATTGAACCGGGCACCGCGGTTCGCATCTTTACCGGTTCGGAAATTCCCGACGGTGCCGATGCAGTGGTGATGCAGGAGCGCGCGGAAGTGACCGCTGCGGGCATTGTCATCAAGGCGGAGGTTAGCCGCGACCAGAACATCCGCCACCGCGGCCAGGACCTGAGCGCGGGCGATCTGGCCCTGCCTCGGGGCACCCGTATCCGCCCCCAGGAGATGGGGTTGCTGGCTTCCATGGGCGCGGCGCGGGTGACGGTGTCGCGACGCCTGAAAGTAGCCGTTCTGACGACCGGGGATGAGCTGGTGGAGCCGGGCACGGCGCTGAAGCCCGGGCAGATCTACAACACCAACCGCTTCACCCTGCTGGGTTTGCTGGCAGAAACCGGATGTGACGTGGTGTTGTGTGAAACACTCCGGGATACCAGGGAGGCCACCCGTTCCACGCTCAAGCGAGCTGCTGCCGAGGCAGACCTGATTATCACCAGCGGCGGCGTCTCGGTGGGCGAGGAAGATCACGTGAGGGCTGTGCTCGAGGAGTCCGGAGAGCTGGCTCTGTGGCGGCTGGCAATCAAACCGGGCAAGCCCCTGGCATTCGGTGACATCGACGGCACACCGGTTCTCGGGTTACCGGGTAATCCGGCCGCGGTGCTGGTGACGTTTCTGGTGATTGGTATTCCCTACATCCGCAACCGTCAGGGCGTGACCGATCACCGGATTGAGGGTGAACAACTGCCCGCCGCATTTACGGTGACATCGGCTTCTGTCCGCCGGGAATTCGTGCGGGCCCGGAAGCAAACCGAAAATCACCGGGTATCCGTTGCGGCCTATCCGAACCAGAGTTCGGGCATGCTCAGCTCGGCGTGCTGGGCCGATGGCCTGGCGGTGGTGCCGGAACACACCACGGTCAGCCCCGGTGATATCATCACTTATTATTCCTTTGCAGAGCTTCTGGGGTAACCATGGCTAACGACAACACCCTGACCGTACGCTTTTTTGCCCGACTGCGGGAAGAGCTGGACACCGACACCCTCACTCTGCCGGTGAGCCCCACCACAACGGCCGGTCAGGTACTCGCAGAACTGGCAGAGAAAGGCGGAGCCTGGGCCCAGCTGAATGGCGATCAGCCGGTGATGATCGCGGTGAACCAGGCCATGGCCAAACCGGAAACGCCGCTCAGAGCGGGCGACGAGGTGGCCTTTTTTCCGCCGGTGACGGGGGGCTGAGATGAACTATTCGGTTTCGGTTCAGGAGCAGGATTTCGACGCCGCGACAGAGTATCACGCACTGCGGGACAGCGGGGCCGGCACCGGCGCCATTGCCACCTTCACCGGGCTGGTGCGGGACAGCGGCGATCGGGAGGGGGTGACGGGGTTGTTTCTGGAACATTATCCGGGGATGACGGAACAGGTTATCACCGGGCTGATTGCAGAGGCGTCTCAACGCTGGGATGTGCGAAAGGCACGGGTGGTTCATCGGATCGGTGAGCTGGCGTTGAGTGATCAGATCGTGTTTGTCGGGGTGTGCAGCGCCCATCGCGGGGATGCCTTTGCGGCCTGCGCGTTCATCATGGACGCGCTGAAGACCTCGGCGCCGTTCTGGAAAAAGGAGTTATCGGAGGCGGGGGAGCATTGGGTCGAGCAAAAGGATTCGGACCTGGCGCGCCACCGGAACTGGGAATGATTCGGGCCGTGCTGTCTGACAAGCGCATGGCGCCCGGCCGACAGGCAAGATTCCCCTCCCGAAAAACGCTTTGAATACGTCCGTGTACGCTTGGGCTCCGCCATCCCTGGCTCCGCACATTTTCGGGAGGGGAATCTTGCCTGTCGCCCTACTTCTCAGTTGCTGTTCAGATCCTCAGGGCGATTCCTGTTTTTGAACGCCGTCGGTGCATCTGCGCATGCCACCTTGGTCACTCCAGCTACTTCGGCGAAGGCCATCACTTTGCGATTGCCTTGCTGAAGCTGTCTTTCCAGCACTGGAATCAGGGCTACCGGATAGACACCGTGCAGCGGGTGCACCCGGCCCGCGCATTCGGCGATAACGGCACTTTCCGCGGCCGCCTGCCAGGCGCTTACCAGTCTTGCCAGAACCTCTGAGGTAATCTCCGGCGTATCACAGGGGCAGACCAGCACGGCAGCGGCACCATGAGCCCGCGCCTGGCGCAGGCCAGTGAGAAGGCCTGCGAGGGGGCCATGGCCGCGAATCCGGGCGTCATCTTCGAAGACATGGCCTGGGGCCGGAGCGAGAGCGCGATAGTCGTCGAGGGAGCGGTTGGCGCTGACCAGGACGGGGCTGGCGACGGCGGCCAGGGCGTCACACACCCAGGCGGCCATGGACCGCCCTCGCCACGGGGCCATGCCTTTGTCGCGGCCACCAAGGCGGCGGCCTTCGCCACCGGCCAGAAGCAGGCCGACGACACGGGGCGGGTGGATTCGCTTACTCATGGCCATAAAAAACCGCCCGTGAGCTGTGGCTCAGGGGCGGCTTCAGGCGTCCGGCCAGCAATCAGAGATTGCTGTCCAGGAAGGCCGCGAGCTGGGATTTGGACAGCGCGCCGACCTTGGTGGCGTCCACGTTGCCGTTCTTGAACAGCATCAGGGTGGGAATACCACGGATATTGAACTTGGGCGGCGTCTGCTCGTTCTCGTCGATGTTGAGCTTGCAGATCTTCAGCTTGCCGTCGTATTCATCGGCAATTTCTTCCAGAACCGGCGCGATCATCTTGCACGGACCACACCACTCGGCCCAGTAGTCCACCAGCACAGGCACGTCAGACTGCAGTACGTCCTGCTCGAAGGAAGCGTCGGTTACATTTACGATATTTCCGCTCATTACCATTTCCTGATTCAGGCACCACAAAGGGCTTGCGGCCCATGCCGAAGCGTTGGTGCTGTTGAACGTTGCTGAAGGCTGCCTTGCGTCTTCGCGGCGGCCGTTCATCCTCATCTCAGTAGCGCATACTTTACGCGATTGGCCGGCCCTCTGTGAAGCGGTTCTGCCGACCTCTCGGTTTCCCGCTATACTGATCGGGGTCAAATCCCCCGGCGCCCTTTACTGACAGATCCGCCGGACTTCGCTTATAGTACCGGCACCGGTAACGCCTAGAGGAAATCTTCACCCGTGACGGCCACTCCCCCCGCCGAATCAGAAAACACATCGCCCGAGCTGCTCGCCGCGATCGACATGGGTTCCAACAGTTTCCACATGGTGGTGGCCCGACTGGTCCACGGTGAGATACGTACCCTTGAGAAAATGGGTGAGAAAGTTCAGCTTGGTGCCGGCCTCGACGCCTATAACCGGTTGACCGAAGACGCCCAGCAACGGGCGCTGTCCTGTCTCAGCCGGTTTGCCCAGCGGCTGCAGGGCATGCCTCCGGAGGCGGTGCAGATTGTCGGCACCAATGCGCTGCGGGTGGCGCGTAATGCCCAGGAATTCATGTCACGTGCCGAGCAGGCACTGGGGTATCCGGTCGAGATTATTGCCGGGCGCGAAGAAGCCCGCCTGATCTATCTCGGCGTTTCCCACACACTGTCCGACGACAGCGGTCGCCGCCTGGTGATCGATATCGGCGGCGGCAGTACCGAATTCATTATCGGTGAGCGCTTCGAACCCCAGGAACTGGAAAGCCTGCACATGGGCTGTGTGTCCTTCCGCAACCGCTATTTCGCCGACGGCCGGATTTCCCGCCGACAGATGGACAAAGCCGTGACCCACGCCCAGCAGGAACTGCTGAACATCCGCCGGCATTTTCGCAGTGTGGGCTGGCAGAGCTCGGTGGGCTCGTCCGGATCGATCAAGGCGATCGCCAGCGTTCTGGAGACACTGAAAATCACCAACGGCACCATCACCCTGGAAGCCATGACCGAATTGCGCCAGCGTCTGGTCAGTATGGGCAAGGTGGAGAAGCTTGGTGACCTGGGCGTGCGAGCTGACCGCCAGAGCATTTTTCCGGCCGGTTTTGCGATTCTGATGGGCGCCTTCCAGTCCCTGCAGATCGAGGAAATGACCTTTGCCGAAGGGGCGCTGAGAGAAGGCCTACTCTACGATATCGTCGGGCGCATCCAGCACGAAGACGTTCGCGAACGTACCATTGCCGCACTGCAGGAACGTTATCACGTAGATCAGGCCCACGGCCGTGCGGTCGAAGACACCACCATTGCCGCCTGGGACCAGGTCGCCGACACCTGGGCACTGAGAACCGCACCGGATGAAGAAGTGTTGCGCTGGGCCTGCCGCCTGCACGAGATCGGCTTGACCATCTCCCACAGCCAGTACCACAAACACGGCGCCTACCTGTTGCGCTACTCCGACCTGCCCGGCTTCAGCCAGCAATTCCAGCGCGACCTGGCCACCCTGGTGCGGGGCCATCGCCGCAAGTTCGCCTCCGCGATCTTCGAAGGTCTTGATCCGGAGGAAATTCCGCGCCTGAAATACCTGTGCGTGCTGGTGCGCCTCGGCGTGCTGCTCCAGCATCCACGGAACATGGAGGCGCCGCCGGCGTTCCGTCTCCACGCCGGAGAGGACCGCCTGGCTATCGAGTTTCCCGATGGCTGGCTTGATGAGCGCCCGCTGACCCTGGCAGATCTGGAGAACGAGGCGGATTACCTGGCCAAACAGGGGTTCACTCTGGAGGTGAACCCCTAGGCCACCAGTTCCGCTTCGAGATTTTCCACCGTTTCACTGATTTCCAGCCACTCGGCTTCGACCTCCTCCAGCCGGTTTTTCAGTTGCGCCTGCTCGCCAAGCCGCTCCTTGAGCAGTGCCTTGCCGCTTTCCTGGTACAGCTCCGGCGCCGACAGCGATTCCTCCAGCGTCCTGAGTTCCTGCTGCAACTGCTCCATGGATTTCTCCAGCGTTGCCTGCTTCTTGCGATACGGACTCAACTTCTGACGCAACGCCGCCTCCGCCCGCTTGCGGGCCTTGCGATCCTCCGCGCTTTCGCCGACAGCCTCGCCTGCGGAAGCGCCTGAGGCTCCGGTCGCGGACTGGACGCCCTGGGGTGCACGCTTCGGCGCCTCCGTCTCATCCCTGCGGCGATCCGCCAGCCAGCGCTCATAATCCTCCAGATCGCCGTCGTAATCACTGACACGGCCGTCGTTAACCAGCCAGAATTCGTCGACCGTGTTACGCAACAGGTGCCGATCGTGGGACACCACCACGATAGCGCCGTCAAAATTCTGCAGCGCCATGGTGAGCGCCTGGCGCATCTCCAGATCCAGGTGGTTGGTGGGCTCATCCAGCAACAACAGATTCGGCTTCTGCCAGCCAATGACCGCCAGCGCTACGCGGGCTTTCTCACCACCGGAGAACGAACGGATGGCACTGAGCGCCTCATCACCATGAAAATCAAAGCCCCCCAGAAAGTTGCGAATGCTCTGCTCCGAGGCCCTGGGTGACAGCCGTTGCAGATGGAGAAACGGGCTGGCATCCAGATCCAGGGATTCGAGCTGGTGCTGGGCAAAATAGCCGATGGCCAGGTGCTCACCGGTGGTGCGCTCACCGGCCAGCAGGGTGGACTCACCTCGCAGCGCGTCCATCAACGTGGATTTGCCGGCACCGTTGGGGCCAAGCAGCCCCACCCGGCTACCGGGCAACAGGCTCAGATTGATGCCGGAAAGAATCGTGGTCTCGCCATAGCCGGCCGCACCGTTGCGAATGGACAGCAGCGGGTTCGATACCTTGTCGGCGACCGGAAATTGGAAGCTGAACGGTGAGTCCACGTGCGCGGGGGCGATTTTTTCCATGCGCTCGAGCGCCTTGACCCGGCTCTGGGCCTGCCGGGCCTTGGTTGCCTTGGCCTTGAACCGGTCAATGAACCGCTGGATTTCCGCAATCCGCGCCTGCTGGCGCTCGAAGCCCGCCTGCTGCTGGGCCAGCCGTTCGCTGCGCTGACCTTCGAATGCCGAGTAATTGCCGGTGTACACCTCCAGCTTGCGCTGGTCAAAGTGCACCACATGGGTGGCAACCCGATCCATGAAATCACGATCGTGGGAGATGAACAGCAGCGTACCCGAATAACGACGCAGCCAGTTTTCAAGCCAGAGGCAGGCGTCCAGATCCAGGTGGTTGGTGGGTTCATCCAGCAGCAACAGATCCGAAGGCCGCATCAATGCCTGGGCCAGGTTCAGGCGGATACGCCAGCCACCGGAGAACGCAGAGACCGGTCGCAGCGCGTCGGCATCGGCAAAGCCCAGACCCCGCAACAGGGACTCCGCACGACGCGGCGCCGACCAGGCTTCATGCACATCAAGCTCGCCGTGGATGCGGGCCTGGGCGTGGTCGTCGCCGCGCCGTTCGGCGTCGGCCAGTTCCCGCTCCATCCGTCGCAGATCGTGATCACCATCGAGCACGAAATCCAGCGCGGTGCGATCAGACGCCGCCACTTCCTGAGCCATGTGGGCGATGCGGCAGCCGCCGGGCAGCGATACCGAACCCTGCTCCGGCGCCAACTGGCCCAATAACAGCTGGAACAGACTGGATTTGCCCGCACCATTGGCACCAACAATGGCCACCCGCTGGCCCGGTTGAATCGTGACGCTGACGGCGTCTAGTAACCAGACGCCGCCCCGTTGTATACTGAGATCGGTTATCGTTAGCATGTTGTCATTTTATCAGGGTAAGTTTTACAGGGAAGACATAACGCCACCATGCGTACCGTGCCAGAACAGCTGCCGACGACTCTGGAGCCCGATAACCCGCTATGGCGTTTTGCCCTGGCGTTCTGGGAAATTCCGGGCGTCGAGCCCGCCTGTCTGGACTTACAACGCAAACGTTGGAGTGTTACACGGATTTTAAGCGCCTGCTGGCTTACCATATCAGGCCATATATACACCGGTAACGAAGACAATACGGTAACAGAGTGGCGAACACATGTAACCGAGTCACTACGCTCGGCCCGACAATATATTCCCCGAAATCATCCGGGTACCAACAGTCTGCGGACCACCATCGCTCGCGGCGAGCTGGAAGCAGAACGGATTGAGCTGGCTTTGGTCTATCGAAGCCTCGCCGAAACCCAAAAAGAGAACGCCGGCATGCATGGATCGGAACAACTGGCCCGCATCAACCTTGAGGCGGCAGCACCAGAGACGGCAATGGACCTGGAAACCGGAAACACCGTGGATGCCCTCGCCCGCAGCCTGACGGCGTTCAGATCCGGAAACCGGGAGGCATGATCATGAAATGGCTCATTCGGCTCGCCTTCCCCGCGCTCGGTGTCCTGCTGATGCTGATTTTCTTCGGCATTGACGAACCCGAACCCGAGGTAACCGAAAGCACTCCGGAAGAAGACAGCGTCGAGGAGATTCCGGCTTTCGAAGGCCTGGTTCCCTCACCGGTACCGGTAGACGGCCCGGACATTGTGTTCAAATGGCAGGATCGTGACGGCAACTGGCATTATGCCGACCGGCCACCGGAAAACGGCCCCTGGAATGCGTTGGCCATTGAGCGTGAAAACAACGCTGGCCTGCCACGCGCAGCCGAGACCAATCCGGAGACCGACTGGCAGTCGCCATACAGCGCGCCGTTTTCGCTGGCACCAACGCCACCAGCCAATAACGGCAGTTGACCCGGACACCTGACCGGTTTCTTAACACATGTTCAGTGGCATCCGGCTACAGAACCGGTTACCTTTTCCTATTTCAAGTCACCGCACGTCGGGGCCCGACAGGCGCCCTGCCCAACAATACAGGACATTGAAATGAAGAAAGCACTGCTCGCACTGGCAGTGACCGGCATCGTTGCCGGCTGCTCCACCCAATCCGATTCCCCGAAAGACCCGAGCCTGGACTCCACCGATCAGAAGGTCAGCTACGGCATGGGCCTGGTACTCGGTGAGCGCATGAAAAACGACCTGCCTGACCTGCAGATGGAACAGTTCCTCCAGGGTATCGAACACGGCCACGAGGGTGACGAGGAAGTCAGTCGGATGAGCCGCGAGGAAATCCAGGAAGCACTGATGGCTTATCAGCAGCAGCTGCAGGAGCAGGAAAGTGCGCAGGTGGACGAGCTCGCCAAGAAGAACAGCGAAGCAGGAGAAGCCTTCCTGGCCGAGAACGCTGAGCGAGAGGGCGTGGAGACCACCGAATCCGGCCTGCAGTACGAGGTTCTGGAAGAGGGTGATGGCGAAAAGCCGGGAGAGACCGATCAGGTGAAAGTTCACTACACCGGCGAATTGCTGTCTGGCGAAGTGTTTGACAGCTCGCGCGAGCGTGGGGAACCGGTGACTTTCGGCCTCAACCAAGTTATTCCGGGCTGGACCGAAGGGCTTCAGCTGATGAACGAAGGCAGTCGGGTAAAACTCTATATTCCGTCCGACCTGGCCTATGGCCCCGGCGGCAATCGCAGCATCGGGCCCAATGAAACCCTGGTTTTTGATGTGGAACTGATTGAGGTTAATCCGGAGTAAATCCGGCTCTCCCCCACTGCAGCTTCGCCATTCTGCGCGGAGCCTGCAGTGATGCCCTTCCGGATACTGCAGGCCCTCCTGACGACATCAGGCCGAGGACATCACCTTGTCGGCGTGGGCGTTGTGCAGGTGCTCGATCAGGTAGTCTTCCATCTCGAAGCGGCTTTCCAGAATTTCTCCCAGCTCTGACAGCTCCGTGAACAACTCCCGCACATCGGCTTCGGTCAGGGTTTTGCCATCCAGTCGGTCGTTAAAGTTCAGAGCCGTTTCGGTGGTCTGTGCAATGCGCGGATACAGTTTGGCAGCCAGCTCCAGCCCGCCGTCATTGAACTCCCGGGCCTCCTGAATCAGCTGCTCATAGATCTCGAAGTGACCGGCCGACACATAGTCCACCAGAACTTCGCACAGCCTGACGAACTTTTCCCGCAGCGCTTCGGTCTGGGAGTAATCGTTTTCCCCGGACAGATCACAGTAGTGCACCAGCAATTCCTGGCGCTCTTTCAGCCAGCGATCAATCAGTTCGCTGACACCACCCCAACGCTCCCTGGCATTACGGCAATTTTCCAACATGACGCCTTTCTCCAGTTACCTGACATACCCTGTGTCGGGTTCATTCTTTCTTCATTCTGTTGAGGATCAAGGTACCCCATGCCTGCAGTTGGCCGCAACCGTTTCAGCCGCCGCTCCACTCAGACCTTTTGCCAGTGCGCAACGCCAGAGTCAGGCCGGTAATCACCAGCAGGGAGAAAAACACCGCGGTCCAGCCGGGGATACTGAGACCGAGAAAACGCCAGACCACTTCCGCGCAATCACCGGTGCCCCGTAAGGCCGTGGTCAGTACTTCGGTCAGCGGCAGTACATCCAGCATGTAGTCCACTGACGGACCACAGGCCGGCACCTGATCCTCCGGCAAACTCTGCAACCACAGCTGCCGTCCGGCGATGGCCAGCCCCGCACCAGAGGTGAGCGCCAGCAACAGGCCATACAGACGACTGCCGAAACCTTGCGGGTTATGCAATGCCGCAAGCAGACTCACCAGCGCTGCGCCCATGAATCCAAAGCGCTGCAACCAGCACAGCGGACAGGGCTCCAGCCCCATGACGTACTCCATGTAGAAGGCCACGCCAAGCAGCGCGACACACACAACGAAAATTCCTGAAAACACCAGTCTGGACGTCAAAAGCTCACCTCGGGAATACCATGCTGGCCCGACCCTGCCCAGGATTACCTGGCGCTCCGAGGATGCTGCAAGCAGCGCTCGGGCCTGCTATTCTGCGACAAACCGGGCGGTCATCGCCGTTGATTTGCCACTAAACCCTAAACCATAGCGAACTTCAAGCCTATGACACGTCAGCTCAAGCGCTTTCTTCCGATCCTGTTCTGCATGGTGTCCACCTTTGCGGTCACCGGAGCCTTTGCCCAGGACGAGGAGTCTCTGGAAGTGGAACAGGAGGAACAGCAAGCGAAGGTTACGGATTACATTGAGATGGACCCGCCGTTTGTCACTCATGTGGGCGAGCCGGGTAACAAGCTGACCTATCTGAAAGCGGCGGTCACCCTGCGGGCCTCAAAAGAAACCACACGAGCGGCGGTAGAAGCTCACATGCCGCGACTGCGCCACGAACTGGTGATGCTTTTTGGCGAGCAGACCGATTCGGAACAGCTCGCGACCGGAAACGGGCAGGCAGCCCTGCGGGAAGAGGCGGCACAACGTATCAATGCGGTTCTGGAGGAGCAACAGACCGGTGAGGCCATCACCGGGGTTCTGTTTACGGAATTCGTGGTGCAACGCTGAGACGCTGCCGGCGAGCAGCCTGACCTGGTATCAGGCAATGCGGGAGAACAGGTCGTGGCTGTCGGAAACCTGCTCCCGCGCCATCTGTTCGGCGTCTTCCCATCCCGCTTCCCAGGCCGCAATCACCACCTCTCCGCGATAAGGACAGCGGCTGCGTTCCATGCCCATGGACGCCGCCATGTAGCCCTGGCGATACGCCTTGTTGAGCGACTCGACGTCCCAACCCAGCTTGATGTCTCTGGCCATGCCGGTTCTCCCTGATGCCTGACTGCCCCGGAAACAAACGGTGACACTGTTGAAACAGAACGTAACAGCAGGGTCAGAACCTGACAAATTTTTGTTCAGGTTCTGTGCGACAGGTCCGGCCAGGGTGTGACCCGGCGCCAGATCAGCGGGCGTCAGGACTTCAGATACTCACTGAGAAAATCGCCGAATGGCTGCGTGTCCGCCGCCTCCATTGCAGTCTGCTCGGCCAGCGAGGTGTCACTCAGCTGTTCGAAATCCGCCAGCGAGGTTTGCGAGAACGCTTCATCGCGCAGCGTCTGCTGGTGCTGAAGCGACATCGCCTGCACCCAGTCCCGGTGCCCCAGCCCCGCCTCAGACATGGCCTGGGTCACCCGGGCCGAGGGAATCAGCTGCGGCGAGTCCAGCTTCTCACGTTGCGCCCGCAAGGCCTGTCGGTAGGTGTCACCGCCGCCCCAGTGGTCGAGGCGCTCGGCCAGTGGTTCAAGACCGGCGAGCAAGGCGTTGGCGGCCTCGCCCACCGACACCGTGCGCCCGCCCTGGCACAGGGTCTGGCCCAGATTGCGACCGTGGGCGACGACGTCCTTGTAGTTATCATCCAGGCGCTCGCACTCTGCGTCACCAATACGAGGACTGTCGGACAGCAGGCAATCGAGCAGGAACAGGTCGAGGAAATCGATCTGAGTAGCACTGACCCCCACCGCCGAGAACGGATCCAGGTCCAGACAGCGCACCTCGATGTATTCCACCCCCCGGGCTTCCAGTGCCTGTATGGGTTTCTCTTCCCGCTCGGTTGTACGCTTGGGTCGCACCGCACTGTAGTACTCGTTCTCAATCTGCAGCACGCTGGTGTTGATCTGGATGAAGTCGTCACCGCGGCGGGTGCCGATGGCCTCGTATGCGGGCCACGGGGTGTGGATCGCACGGTCGAGCGTCCGGGTGTAGGTGCTGAGCTCGTTGAAACAGATGTTCAGCGAGGACTGGGCGTTATTGTGATAGCCCAGATCACCCATTCTCAGTGATGTGGCGTCGCTGCCGTGCCAGGTATTCTGGTTGAAGCGGGACAGATCATGCTTCACGTTCGCCACGAAGCTCGCGTCGAGGGCCGGCGAAGCTCCGAACAGCAGCATCAGCAGCCAGCTGCGGCGACGGAAATTGCGAATCAGCCAGAAGTACTGATCGGACTTGAAATCCTTCAGGCTCTGCCGGCTGCCCAGCGCCCCCTGCCACAACAACCAGAAGCTGTCCGGAAGCGACAGGTTGTAGTGAGCCCCGGCGATGCTCTGCATCATCCGGCCATAGCGCACCGCCAGCCCCTGCCGGTACACGTGTTTGAGCCGCCCGATATTGGAGCTGCCGTACTCGGCAATGGGAATGCTGGCGTCACCATCCAGCTCACAGGGCATACTGGCAGCCCAGAACACCTCATCACCGAGCTGGCGCTGCACAAAGCGGTGAATATCCCGCAGGGAGTCCAGCATGGCACTGGTGGAACTGCACACCGGCGTGATCAACTCCAGCAGGGCCTCGGAATAATCCGTGGTGATGGCCGGGTGGGTCAGAGCGGAGCCGAGGGCACGCGGGTGCGGCGTCTGGGCGATGAAGCCGTTGCGATCTACCCGCAAACCTTCTTTCTCGACACCCTTGAGAAAACCGCCCCAGTCACTGGCCGAAAACTGATGAAAAATATGATGGCGGGATTCTGCCATGGATGACTCCTGCTACGGCGGGCACCGCCTGGTGAGCGGCGCCCGCCTGTGGAATGGGTATCGCTGCCGTCTGTTAACGGCTGTCCTTGCGGGCCGACGCCAGTGCCTGGGCCAGCGCACCAGCCATGGCGCCTTTCTGCTGGTCCGGCTGGCCAGACGGGGCGCGCCCGTTACGGCCACCAGCACGGTTCTCGCTACGGCCACGGCCCGCGGAACTGCCTGGCTTGCTGTCTGACTTTTCCCCCGGCTGGTCATCCATACGCATCGACAGGGCAATCCGTTTACGGGGAATGTCCACATCCATGACTTTGACCTTGACGATGTCTCCGGCTTTCACCACCTCACGGGGGTCCTTCACAAAGGTGTTGGACAGCGCCGAGATATGTACCAGGCCATCCTGATGCACGCCGATATCCACAAACGCCCCGAAATTGGTGACGTTGGTGACCGAACCTTCCAGCACCATACCCGGCTTGAGGTCGCTCAGGGTTTCCACGCCTTCCTCGAAGCTGGCAAAACGGAACTCCGGGCGCGGGTCACGGCCCGGCTTCTCCAGTTCTGAAATGATATCCTTAATGGTCGGCAGACCAAACTGCTCGGTCACGTAGTCCTGGGGATTCAGTGAACGCAGGAAGGACGCATCGCCAATGATGTTGTCCACCTTGCGGTTGTTCCTCGCAGCGATGGCTTCCACCACACCGTAGGCCTCCGGGTGCACAGAGGAGCGGTCCAGCGGGTTTTCACCACTGGCGATCCGCAGGAAGCCGGCAGCCTGCTCAAAGGTACGGTCGCCGAGACGTGAGACTTTGAGCAACTGCTTGCGGTTGCGGAACACGCCGTTCTGGTTGCGGAAATCGACAATGTTCTGGGCAATGCTCTGGTTCAACCCTGATACCCGCGCCAACAGCGGCACGGAGGCCGTGTTCAGATCCACGCCAACGCCGTTTACACAGTCTTCCACCACCGCATCCAGACTGCGGGCCAGTTGTACCTGGGAGACGTCATGCTGGTACTGGCCCACACCGATGGATTTGGGTTCGATCTTCACCAGTTCGGCGAGCGGATCCTGCAGACGACGGGCAATGGACACCGCGCCGCGAATGGTCACGTCCAGGTCCGGCAGTTCCTTTGAGGCAAATTCCGAGGCGGAGTAGATCGAGGCGCCGGATTCGCTCACCACGATCCGCGCCAGCTTCAGCTCCGGGTATTTCTTGCACAGATCCGCCACCAGTTTCTCGGTTTCCCGGGACGCGGTGCCGTTGCCGATGGCGATCAGTTCAATCCTGTACTCGCGGCACCAGGCCGCCAACTGCTCGATGGAACGGTCCCACTGATTCTTGGGGGCGTGAGGGTAGATGGCGCCATGGCCCACTACCTGGCTGGTGCCGTCAATCACCGCCACCTTGACGCCGGTGCGCAACCCGGGATCCAGCCCCAGCGTCGGGCGTGGGCCGGCCGGAGCCAGCAGCAACAGATCCTTGAGGTTGTTGGCAAACACGCTGATGGCTTCGGTTTCGGCGGCTTCGCGCACCTGGGCCATCAGATCGGTTTCTATCTGGGTGGAGAGCTTGACCCGCCAGGTCCAACGCACCACATCGGACAACCACTTGTCGGCCGGGCGACCGTTGTCACGCACGTTCCAGCGGGCAGCGATGCGCTGCTCTGCCGGATGGGGCTGGCGGCGATCATCCTCGGCGTCTCCCACCACGATGGCGTAACCCAGGATGCCCTCGTTGCGGCCGCGCAGAATCGCCAGGGCCCGGTGCGAGGGCACCTTCTTCAGCGGCTCGACGTGATCAAAGTAGTCGCGGAACTTGGCGCCTTCATTCTCCTTGCCGTCAATCACCGTGACCTTGAGCTGACCGTTGTGCCAGATGAAATCCCGCAGGCTACCCAGCAGTTCAGCATCCTCGGCGAACCGTTCCATCAGGATGTAACGGGCGCCGTCGAGGGCGGCCCTGGTATCCGTCACGCCGGCGTCGGCATTGAGGTAGTCGGCTGCAGTGGTTTCCGGGTCGAGGCCCGGGTCGCCGTAGAGGGCGTCGGCCAACGGTTCGAGACCGGCCTCTTTCGCAATCTGCGCCTTGGTGCGGCGCTTGGGCTTGTAGGGCAGATACAGATCTTCCAGGCGATTCTTGGTGTCGGCGTCGGCGATGCTGGCGCGCAGCTCATCGGTCAGCTTGCCCTGCTCCTCGATGCTGTTGAGGATGGTAGCGCGACGGTCTTCCAGCTCCCGCAGGTAACGCAGGCGCTCTTCAAGGTTCCGCAACTGGCTGTCGTCGAGCGAGCCGGTCACTTCTTTGCGGTATCGGGCAATAAACGGGACGGTGGCACCCTCATCCAACAGGGCGACGGTGGCATTGACCTGTTGCTCGCGTACGCCGAGTTCGTCGGCGATGCGCCTGGAGATACTGTTCATGCAACCTCTGTGATGCGTTCTGGATCAAAGCGCAAAGGTACAGCGGCTTACTGCTGCAGGCAAGCAGCCTGGCTCCGGTTGTGCAGGAAATGCACAAGATCCTGCCAGGGCATGGGCCGGGCGTAGTAATAGCCCTGAATTTCATCGCAATGCTGTTGGCGCAGAAATTCCAGCTGACCCTCGGTCTCCACGCCTTCGGCCACCACGCTGATCTGCAGACTGTGGGCCAGGCTGATTATGGCGCGGATGATGTGCTCCGCGTCCGCGGAGTGCCCCAGCTCCTGGACAAAGGACTTGTCGATCTTGACCAGTGAAATCGGCAGATGCTGCAGATTGCTGAGGGAGGAAAACCCCGTGCCGAAATCATCGAGAGCAAAGCTGATGCCCAGCTGGTTAAGCTCCCTGAGGCAGCGCTGGGCGTATTCCGGGTCGTGCATCATGGCACTTTCGGTCAGCTCCAGCTCCAGCAGACTTGTGTCCACATTGGCGTTGAAAATGATGCGGAAGATGGTTTCCGTCATCTTGCGATCGTGGAACTGCCGGAACGACAGGTTGACCGCGAAGACCAGCCCCGGAAAGCCCTGCTCTGCCGACTCCTGAAGACGCTTGCAGGCCTGCTCGATAACCCAATAGCCGATGGGCACGATCAGACCGCTGCGCTCGGCCACGGGGATGAATTCGTCCGGCCCTACCAGCCCCCGCTCGGGATGATTCCACCGCAGCAGGCACTCGACGCCCCTGACCTCTTCGGTTGCCAGGTCAATTCGCGGCTGGTAATAGAGCTCGAGTTCCTTGCCCCGCAGGGCGTTACGCAGGTCCGCCTCGAGCCGCAGCTGGTATCCGGCAGTGATATGCAACTGGCGGTCATAAAACCGGTAACTGGTGCCGGGGTCACGCTTGGCCTCGAACATGGCGCGATTGGCACGGCGCATCAGGTTCTCCGGGCTGTCGCCCGCCTCCGGATAGGTCGCCACTCCCAGGCTGGCACTGACCACCACACTCTGGCCATCCACCGTGACCGGGTCATTCAGGGCGCTCACCAGCTTGCGGATGATCTGGGTGATGTCGAGCGAGTCTTCCACTTTCTCGACGATGATCGCGAGCTCATCACCGCCAATTCGCATCAGCGAATCCACCCGCCGCAGGCTGTGACGCAGGCGCTCAGCCAGCCTGAGCACCAACTGGTCACTCTTCTGATAGCCAAAGGATTCGTTAAAACTGCGGAAGTCGTCCAGATTCAGGTGCAACAGCGCCAGCCGATGCCCGCCCCGCTCGGCCCGCAGCAACGCCTGCTGCAACCGGTCGAAGAACAGGTCACGGTTAATGAATCCGCTGGCCACCTCACGTCCCAGATGACCATGGGCGGAACCTGCCAGTTGCTCGCGGTACCACAGGCATTTGACCGAGCGGGCCAGACTCCAGCTGTCCAGCGCCTGGCGGCAGAGGTAATCCGCAGCACCGCTGGCCAGCAGTTCCGGCGCACGCTCGGCACTGGGTTCACCGCTGAGCGCCAGCACCGGTTTGTCATTACTGGCGACATTCAGGTAATCGAGAAAGGACGCTTCAGAATCACCGTGGAACACGCAATCCCAGACGATGACGTCAAAATGGGTGTGGCGAATCAGGTCATCGCAATCAATCAGATCCGGACACCACACCAAGTCCGGCAGCAGCTCATTATCGGCTTCAAGCAGGTCCTGCAACCACAGGAAGTCAGCGTACTCCGGCGTCAATACCAGCAATCGCACCTGGCTGGAACTCATTGTTTCCATTGGCAGTGTCATTAAAGGCGCCTGATAATCCGTGAAAAACAGCATCCAGTTACCCAAGGATAGCCGATAGATCGTCAAGGTACAGAAACTGTTGCTGGTGTAGAATGCGGGGATGAACAAACTCAACCCCAGACAGAACGAAGCAGTGCGCTATGCCGACGGCCCCCTGCTGGTTCTGGCCGGTGCCGGCAGTGGCAAAACCAGCGTGATTACCCGCAAGATCGCCTACCTGATTGAACAGTTAGGCATTCCCGGGCGCCACATTGCCGCCGTCACCTTCACCAACAAAGCCGCCCGGGAAATGAAAGAGCGGGTGGGGCGGATTGTCGACCGTAAACAGACCCGCGGGTTGATCGTCTCCACTTTCCACAATCTTGGCCTCAACATGATCCGGGAGGAACACCCGCATCTGGGCTACCACCCCGGCTTTTCCATCTTTGATGCCGAGGATGCCAAGGCGCTGTTGCAGGATCTGATGATGCGGGAAGACAGCGCCGACGCCGGCGATGAACTCTCGGATGTCCAGATGACCATTTCCTCCTGGAAAAACGCCATGCGCGGTCCGGAGGAAGCCTGGAGCAAGGCGGCCGATGAGCGCGAACAACGCATCGCGCTGATCTACAAGCGCTACAACGAATACCTGAAAGCCTATAACGCGGTGGACTTCGACGACCTGATACTGCTGCCGGTGCAACTGTTTCGCACGCACCCGGACGTGCTGGCGAAATGGCGCCGCAAGATCCGCTACATGCTGGTGGACGAGTACCAGGACACCAACGTGTGCCAGTACGAACTGGTCAAACTGCTGGTTGCCGAGCGGGCGGCCTTCACCGTGGTCGGTGACGACGACCAGTCCATCTATGCCTGGCGCGGCGCACGCCCGGAGAACCTGGCGCAACTGAAAGAAGACTTCCCCAGCCTGAAAATCGTCAAACTGGAGCAGAACTACCGCTCCACCGGACGCATTCTGCGCAGCGCCAACACCGTGATCGCCAACAACCCCCACGTGTTCGAGAAAGCGCTGTGGAGCGATCACACCATCGGCGAGGAGATCCGCATCGTGCGCTGTCGCAGCGAAGACGCCGAGTCCGACCGGGTAGCCACCGAAATCCTCGACCAGAAGCTGAAAAAGGGGCTCGCGTTCCGCGATTTCGCCGTACTTTATCGCGGCAACCACCAGGCCCGGCTGCTGGAGATGAAACTTCAGGCCTACCAGATTCCCTATCGCATCTCTGGCGGGCAGTCATTCTTCTCGAAAAACGAGATCAAGGACGCCATGTCCTACCTGCGACTGCTGATCAACCCCGACGACGACGCCGCTTTCCTGCGGGTGGTCAACGTACCGCGCCGCGAGATCGGCCCCCGCACCCTGGAGCAGTTGAGTCACTACGCCCGCTCCCGCAACGTCAGCCTGTTCAAGGCCCTGAGCGACATGGGTGCGGAAACCCACGTCACCGAGAAGGGCCTCGACCGGTTGCGGCGTTTCGCCCACTGGGTCGACTACATCTGCGAGCGGGTACACCGGGAAGACCCGGTGCCGGTGATCAAGCAACTGTTCACCGACATCGAGTACGAGGAATGGCTGCACCAGCATTCCGGCACCCCCAAGCAGGCGGAACGCCGCATGGAGAACATCTGGTACCTGGTGGAATCCATCCAGCGCATGCTGGACGACGGCAAGGGCACCGCCGATGAGCTGGGCATCGAGGACGCCATCAGCAAACTGATTCTGCGGGACATGATGGAACAACGGGAAGAAGACGACGACAGCGACAAGGTTCAGCTTCTCACCCTGCATGCCTCCAAAGGGCTGGAGTTCCCCCACGTGTTCATCATGGGGCTGGAGGAAGAGATCCTGCCCCACCGCGCCAGCATCGAGGAAGGCAACATAGAAGAAGAGCGGCGGCTGATGTATGTCGGCATCACCCGCGCCCGGGAAACCCTCACCCTCACCTACGCCGCCCAGCGTAAACAGTACGGCGAGAAAATCGAGACCATCCCCAGCCGCTTTCTGGATGAACTGCCGGAAGAGGACCTGAAATGGGAAGGCCTCGGCGACCTCAATGTCGAGGCTAACCAGAAAAAGGGCAAAGCCACCCTGAGCGCACTGTTAGGGGATCTGGGCGCCTAGCCCTAAATTTGTCTGACAATATTTCAAAAAACTGCTGTACAAGTGAAACCACCCCTGCTTCCTTTACGTAACGTGAAAGTGAGACTTGCGTCTCATTTTTGCGATTTACAACAACAATACTGAGGAGCAAAGGATGCACTGGAATAAACAACCTCTGTACCGGCATATCGCCCTAGCCCTGAGCACACTGGCCCTGTCCGCCTGCGGCGGATCGTCCAGCGATGGGGACAGCACCGCGTCGGACGTGCCCCAGAACCAGCAGGATTCCGCGGTCGCCGGCGATCAGGCGACCGCCGCCTCCGAGCCCAAGCCGACCTTCAAGAGTGACTACTCGTCCGTGGGCGCGTTCAGCGATCCTTTCGCTGAACCGACGATCATTGTCGACGGCGAAGTTGTGGAGACTGATGAAAAATGCGTCGAAAATGCCGAGGGCCTTGCCGAGTGCAAGCCCGCAGCCGGTACCATGGCGTTACTGAATGATGGCCGCCTGCTCTACCTGAATGCTCTGGAAGGCACTGAAAACGTCGAGTTGTCCATCGTCGCCGAGTTTGGCGAGGTGTCCGTTAACGATCAGAGCCGGGTCTTGTCACTGGGTGAAAATGACGAACCCGAATGGCTCAAGCCCAGCCCTCTGCGCGCGGGCGCAAACCCGGATGGCGCCGACAGCGAAACCATTTTCAACAACACGCCGCTGGCCGTGCTGGATGGCCTGCTGGACACCGCTGACAACACCGCCAAGAACGACGGCGCCCTGTTCTGTTCAGATGTCATCGGCCTGGCCGATGGCAGTGTCATGGCTGTCGGCGGCACCGACTACTATTCCGAGCCGGGCATTGACGGCATTCCGCTGGGCGTCGCTGAACTGGAAGGCATCAAGAACTCCCGCATTTTCCACGCCGAAACCAACAGCTGGCTACAAAGCGGCGACATGGCGTACGGACGCTGGTACCCGTCACTCGTCACCCTGCCCGACAGCAAGGTGCTGGTTGCCAGTGGCGTTGAAAAACTGATCAAACCGGTCTATCCGAGTGATCCGCTCAATAGTGGCCGCAATATTGTCCAGACCGAAGTCTACGATCCCTGCTCGGGCACCTGGAGCGTTAACCCGTCCACTGCCGACCGCTCGCTGCCACTGTACCCACGCATGCACCTGCTGCCCAATGGACATGTGCTGTATAACGCCGGGGGCCAGGCATTCAACCCGTTCGGCCAAGGGTACGATCAGGCTCTCTGGAACATCGTGGCCACCTTCAACCCGGATGACCAGAGCTGGACCGACCTTGGCTATGCCGGGCTTCCGTTAAGGCTGGACGAGATTGGCCTCGGTGAGCTGTCGAGCACGCTCAATATCACCAATCTCTCGCTGGAACAGGGCTCCTCGCTGGTGGGCGATCTGCTCGGCTCCGCCACAGACCTGGTGACCGCGGCGAGCTGCTGACCATGGCCGGGCCAGGTATGGCCCATCAACCGCCGGGCGCCGATGGCGCCCCGGAAGGCATTACCCGCGCGACCGTGGTCGACGAGGGTGATATCAGCGCAATGAGTGCCATGGTGCTGGACGCGCCGCAGCCAGCCCTGATGATTCGTTACCAGGGCGAGGAGGTGTTGACCGTCTACGACAGCGACAATGAGCCGTTCCTGCGTTTCAAGGATGACCGTGTGGAAGCTCACGTCCATAGTGCCCACTGGCAGAACCTGCCGCAAAGCCAGGGCTTCGAGGTGGGTGAAGACACCCACTGGGTGCAGGTGTCCGGCTCCGGCAATTTCGGATGGGTAGACCCCCGCCTGGTCGCGGCCGAGGGCGGCCACCCGGGCGAAACGACGCAATGGCGCATACCCGTCAGGCGTGGTGAACAGGAAATCTCGGCCATCACCGGCCGGCTTTCCTGGCGCCCGATCGTGACTCAATCCACGGAATCCGGGCACTAACGAAAAAGCCCCGCCGGTTGGCGGGGCTTTTTATCTAGACGTCGCGCCAGCGTGGGCGTTATTCCACTTCTGAAACCATGTACTCCACAGCCGCCTCAATTTCCTCGTCGGAACAGCTGCCGCAACCGCCTTTCGCAGGCATCGCATTGAAACCATTAATGGCGTGATCGACCAGAGTTTCCAGGCCTTTATCGACACGGCCACCCCAAGCACCGGAATCACCCATCTTGGGAGCACCGGCCGCGCCCGTGGCGTGGCAGGCCGCGCAAGCGGCTTCGTAGACTTCGTTTCCACCGCGAGGACCAGAGCTGGCGCTCTCTGACGGAGCCGCCTCTGAGCCGCAATCCTCACCCTGTACGCAGACTTCGCCTACGGGGGCAATACGTGCACGAATTTCATCTTCAACACTTGCCATGACGGCACCCGCTGTCAGGCCGAAGCCAAGCAATACAGCAGCCAGGACTCTCTTCATCTTCACAATGCACCTCGCATCAGAGCGTTATAATAATCAGTGGTCGCATTATAGCGATTGCGGCAGGGCAAAAAAACCAATGAGCAAAATCATAAATTGATTTCAACCGTTTTTATTGCCGTTTCGTAAGCATATAAGCCTTTGACAGCCATTGCGGGTACCATGGCAGACAATCTCTTGCGGAACCAGAATTTATGCGCCAAACCGAAAAGACGAACCACCCCCTTCGCAAGCCATTACTGACACTGGAATTTGGCTCCCTCGCCATACTGTTGATCTCTATGGCGTATTTCTCGAGCTCCGCCAATGAGGGAGCATCACTCAGCCCCGCCTGGCTGCTGATCCCGGCTCTGGCCAGCCTGGCCGTATTCTGCAGTTTCATTGGCTTGATGTATCTGCGCTGGGTGGCCGCTGCCGAGGCCGGTGAGAAAACCCGGCACAAGATCATTTTCTCACTGCTTGCCGTGACGTTGCTCGGGGTTTGGGGCTACGGAATCGTCAACACCTGGATCAGCCTTACCGCCTGACAAGGAATATTGGTTATGGACACATCCCGCCGTCTTTTAGGGCAGGCACTCCCCTTAGCCACCGCCTGCCTGCTGCCCGCCCTGGGCTACAGCCAGTCTGATGGTCAGACAACAGAACAGAAGATGGCCAGGGAACTGACCGTAGAAGAGTGTGCGCTGATCGAGGACGGCATTCAGCGCCTGGCCTGCTATGACAGCATCAACAATCCCCGCGAAGCGCGGGAGAAGGCCGACGAGGAGAAGACGCGACAGGCTGAGGAGGCCACCGACACACTGGAATACGATGCGCTTGCAGAAGCGTCCGACGACGAGGAGCTGGTCGACGACATTGCCGAGGATTCTGAAGACGAAGATAAGGGGGTGATGGCGGCACTGGTCCAGCGCTATACCGCCGCAGAGCAAGCCGTTTTCTCGTTCTCGGGTAGTTTTGTCGGCCACCAGCCAACCTATATCATGCCCTTTACCTGGGTGGACACCCCTAACGACCGCCCCGTGAGCCCGCGGCTGGGAGAGGCCAGCTACGATCACTCGGTCGATAATGAGGAGGCCAAGTATCAGATCAGCTTCAAGGTACCTTTGCTGACCGGATGGCTTGATGACCGCACGACCCTGTGGTTTGGCTACACTCAACAGTCGTTCTGGCAGGTCTACAACACCGACGATTCCGCGCCGTTCCGGGAAACCAATTACGAGCCGGAGATTTTTCTGCGCTTCCAGCCAGACTACGATATCGGCCCGGGCACCCTGAGCGGCGTTACCCTGGGGTTCAATCATCAGTCCAACGGTCAGTCCGAGCCCCGCTCCCGCAGCTGGAATCGCATTGTGGCGTCGGCGAGTTACAGCTATAACCGCTGGCTATTCATGGTGAGGCCCTGGTACCGGCTACCCGAGAGCGAGGGCAAGGACGACAACCGCGATATCGAACGGTATCTGGGACACGCTGACTATCTCGCTGTCTACAAGCTGACCGAGGACCGGACGTTTTCGCTTAAGCTGCGCAACAATCTGCGCTCCGAGGACAACAAGACATCGGTGGAATTTGGCTACAGCTTTCCCATGGGAGATACGATCAGGGGCTTCTTCCAGTACTACAACGGCTACGGGGAGAGCCTGATCGACTACAACGAGAGGATTCAGAGGTTTGGCATAGGGATTATGCTCAACGACTGGCTTTAAGTCTCAATTCCAGTGCAAGGCCAGTCAGGCGGGCGGGTTCGGGGTTCAGAAACACGCTTTGAATACGTCCGTGTATGCCTGGGCTCCGCCATCCATGGCTCCGCACAGTTTCGGAACCCCGAACCCGCCTGACTGGCTCCAGAGTTTTGCGGTTACACCTGGTTATTCAGGCGCTCCATTTCCGCCAGCAGCTCCGCCGTTTTCGCTTCCATTAACGGAATATCCGCTCGGGACTCGACATTCAGGCGCACCACCGGTTCGGTGTTGGACATCCGCAGGTTGAAACGCCAGTTGTCGAATTCCACGCTCAGACCGTCGACGTGGCTGACGCTTTTGGCGCCCACGCCATAGGCCGCTTCGATCGCCGCAATGACTTTCGGTGGCTCGGCGATGGTGCGGTTGATTTCACCACTGGCGGGGTAGGCTTCGATGCGGGCATCGATCAGGGAAGAGAGGGTCTGGCCAGACTGGGACAGGCGTTCGGCCACCAGCAGCCAGGGGATCATGCCGCTGTCGCAGTAGGCGAAGTCGCGGAAGTAATGGTGAGCGCTCATTTCGCCCCCATAAACGGCATCTTCGTCACGCATGCGCTGCTTGATGAAGGCGTGGCCGGTTTTGCTTTCGATGGCTTCGCCGCCCGCGGCTTTGACCAGATCCAGGGTATTCCAGGTCAGGCGCGGGTCGTGAATGACTTTACCGCCGCCGGTCTTGCGCAGGAACTGGTCCGCCAGAAGGCCGACGATGTAGTAGCCTTCGATAAAACGGCCGTTCTCGTCAAAGAAGAAGCATCGGTCGTAATCACCGTCCCAGGCAATACCCATGGCCGCGCCACTGGCTTTGACCGCATCCGCCGTTGCCGCACGATTTTCTTCCAGAATCGGGTTGGGCACGCCGTTGGGGAAATGGCCGTCGGGCTGGTGGTGCACTTTGACGAACTCGAACGGCAGGTGCTGTTCCAGTTGATCGATCACCAGGCCGGCGCCACCGTTGCCGGCGTTGACCACAATCTTCATGGGTTTGAGCGAAGTGGCGTCGACGTAACCCAGAAGATGATCCACATACGCAGTCATTACTTCCAGGGCCTCGTAGCGCCCCTGCTGTGGTGCATCGCCGAAGGGTTCCGGCACACGGTCACGAATGTCGTTCAGACCGTTATCGGAGCTGATCGGGCGCGAATCCGGCCCGACCATTTTCATGCCGTTGTGGTCACGGGGATTGTGGCTTGCGGTGACCATGATGCCGCCATCCATCTTGTAATGGCTGGTGGCAAAGTACACCTGCTCGGTGCCGCACAAGCCGATGTCGAAGACGTCAGCGCCGGCGGCCATGAGGCCGGAGCTCAGGGCTTCGCTGATTTCCGGGCTGGACAGGCGGATGTCATAGCCGACAATCACTTTCTTCGCGCCCGTGACTTCCACATAGGCCCGGCCGATGCGTTCTGCCAGGGTCGGATTCAGCTGATCCGGAACACGACCGCGCAGGTCGTACGCCTTGAAACAGGACAGGTCCATTGTCTGATGTTACTCCGCAGCAGCCGATTGCAGTTGGATGTAGTTCTGAATGCCCATCTGGGAAATCATCTCCAGTTGGGTTTCGAGCCAGTCGATGTGTTCCTCTTCGCTGTCCAGAATGCTGCGGAACAGTTCACGGCTGGTGTAGTCCTGTACCTGCTCACAATGAACAATCGCCTCTTTCAGATCGGCATGGGCAATCTGCTCGAGTTTGAGGTCGCAGGTGATCATCTCTTCCACGTTCTCACCGATCAGTAACTTGTTGAGATCCTGCAGGTTGGGCAGGCCTTCAAGGAACAGAATGCGCTCGATCAGCTGATCGGCGTGCTTCATTTCGTCAATGGACTCTTCGTATTCCTTGTCGGCCAGTTTGGTGATGCCCCAGTCCTTGTACATGCGCGAATGCAGGAAGTACTGGTTGATGGCGGTGAGCTCGTTGGCGAGCACCTTGTTCAGAAACTGGATAACTTTCTTGTCGCCTTTCATGACAACTCTCCTTGATGGATGGGCTATTCCAACAAGGATAGACCTTTGTTCGGGGAGAAAAAATCACAATTGGGAAAAGGTCGCAGTAGGCGCGACATCAGGCGGGCTGAGCCAGCATGTTTGCCATGGCCAGATAGTCCGGGGTACGGCTTTCACGCAGGATTTCCCGCGCTGTGCAGGCGCAGCGACCACACTGGGTGCCCACACCAAGTTCCTTGCCCAGCTGGCGCATGGAACTGACACCGTTATCGGCGGCTTCACGGATTTCACGGTCGGTTACGCCATGGCAAAGGCATACGTACATACGGATCACTCACTGCCCAATGAAAGATAGTGATAATTATTGTTATTTGCATGCCGGATTGCAAGCCCTTTGATCAAAAATTACGCCAATCCCTTACCTGTACTGCCTGCCCCAGGCGGCGGGCTCAACTGCCGGACCGCTGACACCAGAAAACCGCGCACCACCACCATCAACGCCTTGCTCCCGACAGGCCGTATTGCAGTACACTAACCGATACCGAACAGCCAAACTGATACAGGAAGCCCCATGGCGCTCAAGGCCACCATTTTCAAAGCCACGCTGAACATCGCCGACATGGACCGTCATTACTACGCGGATCACCACCTCACGCTGGCCCGGCACCCGTCTGAAACCGATGAGCGCATGATGATCCGCCTGCTGGCATTCGTGCTCAACGCCGGTGACCGACTGGAATTTACCAAGGGATTGAGTACCGACGATGAGCCGGAACTGTGGCAGAAATCCCTGAGCGATGAGATCGAACTGTGGATTGAGCTGGGTCTGCCGGACGAAAGCCGCCTTCGCAAGGCGTGCAACCGCGCGCAGCAGGTCATTCTCTACACCTACGGCGGCCGGGCTGTGCCCCTGTGGTGGGAAAAACATCACAACAAGCTGACCCGCTTCGACAACCTGACCATCGTCAACCTGCCCCAGAGCCCCATTGAAGCCCTGGCTGCCATGGTCAAGCGCGGCATGAACCTGCAGTGCTCGATCCAGGACGGTGAGGTCAGCATTGGCAACGAACAGACACTGGTGAACATCACCCCGGAACCGCTGTACCCCAGCTAGACAACAAGCTGCCAATGGGGCTGGACAGACACCCGCTTCGCACGTAAGATTGCGCACTCGAAATCGACGCGCCTGCGTACGATTTCAATCCGCCCGTAGCTCAGCTGGATAGAGCGCTGCCCTCCGGAGGCAGAGGTCAGAGGTTCGAATCCTCTCGGGCGGGCCAAATACAAAGGACTTGCGTGAGAGCGCAGGTCCTTTTTTATTTGGCCGGGACCTATTGGAACGGAACTCCAACCATGCAGAGATTACAGATTCCCCTCTTTTTTATATTCACCATGTTTTGCTCCTCTGCCTCACAGGCCGTTACCTTTGACGAGATGCAGCTCTGGCTGCTCCGAGAAGCTCTACGAACGTGGAGAACTCGTCAAAAATCGCTATGACATTTACATCAGCATGCGAACAACAAGAGGGGATCACCCAGCGCGCCATCCGGCCCGTCTGCGGGAAAGGTTTATGGAGACCTTATTGATTCGGCAACCGACAACTTTCAGACAACGCCGGACAAGGCTCGGTCGGTGTTGGAGCGGCTACTGATCGCGGGGGCGTGTCTGAAGCGACCAACTGCCCACCAGACTTGTGCTTAAACCATACGCTGGAAGATGCCATCCTTGCGGAGCAAATGACGCAAGGCCGCCGCAATATGGCCCGCGATCAATACACTCAGAATTATGGCAAGCCACCCGTGGATATAAAACAGGCGGCCAGCCAGCTCTTCGTCCTGCGGTACAAAAGGCATAGCGGGCAGTTGGACCCCTTCGATTATGTCCAGGGCCGGATACGCCGTCACGCCGGCCCAGCCAAACAACGGTGTCACCACCAGCAATACATAGAGCAGGTGATGCACGCTCGTGGCGGCAAGCTGCAACGTGCGCGGCATTTCATCCGGGTAGGGTGGGCTCTTTACCCGGACTTTCACCACGATCCTCAGGATCATCAGCAATAACACGCTGAAGCCTATGGCTTTGTGCAGACTGTACAGTGTATTCGTCAGCGCCCCCCAGATGTCCGCTTCCGCGCGTGAAGCCATCCAGAGCCCAACGGGTAACAACGTCAGAACCATCAACGCCATTACCCAGTGCAGTACCCGCCAGCCTGCGGGGTATTTCTGAATCTGCGGCATACCCTTCCCTCCACGTCGTTCCCTATCGCGTCGGTGCTGCGTCCATCATCGAATTTATTCGAGCACTCCGCAAGCGCGGCGTGGTTCTGAGTCAAGACGACGTGACGCGTCGCGCGTAGATGTCCCCCGAGGCAATCCCCTCAGCTCCCGCGACCAGCCATTGCCTGAGCGACTGCGGCTCCCGCCAGGACGACCAGATAAAACGGCGTTGCTCGCCGGCAATCACATTGAACTCGTACCGGCCCAACCGCATCAGTTCCTCCAGACATCGCTCTGCCTGATCCAGGGTGCCGTTCACAAATTCGAAGGACAGCGCCGGCAGCGGCTGGCTCAGTCCCGCCAGCACTTCCACCTCAAAGCCTTCCACATCAATCTTGCAGAAGCTGGGCTGGCCATACTCCTGTATCAGATGGTCCAGGGTGGTGACCGTCACGGTGACCGAGTCTTCCCAGCGCACATGCTGGAAGCCGGCCGTAGTTCTACGCAGGCGCTCGCGCCAGTGGCTATCCAGCGAGGCCACCGTGGGATTACGCAGGCTCAGCGCCAGTTCGGCTGTGCCCGGGGCTCGCCCCACCGCCAGCGGCAGACACACAATAGCGGATTGATGCCGGGTCAGCCGCCGCAGCCAGCCCAGCAGTCGTGGCTGCGGCTCCAGCGCCACCACCCTGGCCCCCAGCGCGGCAAATGCGGAACTGCGGTCGCCCAGATGAGCGCCAACATCGAACACCAGATCCCCGGGGCGAATAAACTCACCGTAGAGCCGCCGTAAAGACCGCTGGCGACCGGGGCGGCGATAGATGGCAAGGGACCGCAGCAATCCCAGAGCACGGTTCAGTTGAGTGGAAATGGCTACCCGCAAGGTCACCTCCTTTTGACTTCAGCCTCGCGCTTTTCAAGGCCAGGCGAGGCGCCCTGACCGGATAAAGCATACTATAAGGACAGATTGTGGCGCCGGTATTCATCCGGCGTCACGTTAAACCACTTTTTGAACGCCCGCCGGAAATTGGCGCTGTCGTGATAGTTCAGCATTTCTGCCATGGCCTCGATGGACATGGTGCTGTCCCGTAGATAGCCGATCGCCTGCTCGGAGAGGATCTCGTTCCGCAGTTGTCGAAAACTGCTCCCCTCGCGCTTCAGCCTTCTCGCAAGCGTTCGCTTGCAGACAAACAGCAGCGCGGCGGCCTCTTCTTCGCTCAAGGTACCGGGCGGGTGCGACAGCAGCATTCTCTTGACCTGGTAGGTACAGGTCTTCTGATCCGGATGCAGTTGGGTGAGCATGGCCTGGCACTGTTGCAACGCCATTCTGTAATTTTCATGATTGGCGGACGCGTTCGGAACCCGGCACACCGCCAGCGGAATTCTCAGCCTGAACGCCTCGGCCCCGAATTCTACGGGGCCGGGAATATGGTCCGCATACCGGTCGCTGTAGGCGGGCTTCTGATGAACAAAGCAGCTGACCACCTCATCCACAGGGCGGCCGACGATAAACTCGGCACTTTCAAAAAAAATGGTGACGGCGATCTCGCTCAGCACCCGATGCAGTTCTTCCTCGTGCACCCTGTCAAAGCTGCAGGTGACCTCCAGCCAGTCTCCCCGGGTCTCTAACTGAAGCCGGGCAAGACTCATTCGGGTTGGCAAAAATTCCTGAAATGCCCGCAATGCGGTGTGCAGATCGGGGCTGCTGTTCACCAGAAACCCCATGGCACCGTGGGTCGGCGAGGTCAGGCGACGTCCTATCCGCAAACCGAAGGCTTCGTCATTGGCGATACGCAGACTGTTCTGCAGGATCTGCAATTGCTGTTGGGGTGTCAGCAAGGTGTCCTCCCGCAAAAACTGATCGACGGACAACCCGGTCATCGCCAGCAAGTCGGACACGTCCTGCGCCTGAAGGCCCAACTCCCGGGCAATCAAGCGGCTGTAGTTCGAGGGAATACTCGCATAGCCGGGATCGATGGTGGTCACAGGCGCTTCTTATCAATCAGTTGGCGTTCAACAGGCGGCTTGCTTCAAACCCACCCCGCTTTGCCCGAGTGTCTTTAAATGACCCCCTAATGTCAATTTATGACCTGCCGCCGCCGCACTGCAGCACCTAATCTGGCCGCATCACCGCTAATTCCGGACACAACAGAAGCGAGAGGGTTATGGGTCAGATCACCTTCATTGAGCACAACGGCACAGAACATGTCGTCAACATCGAGGAGGGCCAGTCACTGATGCAGGTGGCTGTCGACAACGACGTACCCGGGATCGACGCCGATTGCGGCGGCGCCTGCGCTTGCGGCACCTGCCACGTGATCGTCGATCAACCCTGGATTCAGGCCACCGGCGGCATCCAGGCGGATGAGCAGGGCATGCTGGGACTGACGCCGGAGAAAACCGAGACCTCTCGCCTGTCCTGCCAGGTCACCGTCACGGAACACCTGGATGGCATGGTTGTGCGCCTGCCCGAATTTCAGATGTGATTGCCACAACACTCCAAAGGTGAAACATGAGCCTACTGCGCCCGTTACTTGAGCCGGCTATCCAGCCGGCGCTGGATAAAGCCACCGCCGTTATCCCGATGCACTGGCAGATCAAAGGCGCTCACGCGTTCCAGGGTCTGAAGCAACGGGCGGGCAAAGCCCGATCGATTCCGGTGTTCCGCGAGACCCCACTGCCGGAGGTGTCGACACTGGCGCTCCGGGATATCGATGTCAGCAACCCGTTCCTGTACCGGCAGGGGTTATGGCATTCCTATTTCAGGCGACTGCGGGATGAGTGCCCGGTGCACTACCAGAGCCGCAGTCCGTTTGGCCCGTTCTGGTCGGTTACCCGCTATGAAGACATCATGTTCGTCGACACCCACCATGATCTGTTTTCTGCCGAGCCAATCATTTCCATCGGACCACAGCCCGAGGGGCTGGAACTGGAAACCTTTATTGCCATGGATCCGCCCAAACATGATGTACAGCGCCAGGCTGTGCAGGGTGTTGTGGCGCCGAAGAACCTGGCGCAAATGGAGAGTCTGATTCGCAGCCGCACCGCGGATGTCCTCAATCGCCTGCCGGTCAATGAACCGTTTGACTGGGTACAGAAAGTGTCCATTGACCTCACCTCGCGGATGCTGGCCACGCTGCTTGATTTCCCGCTCGATCAGCGTCACAAGCTCGCCTACTGGTCCGATGTGGCAGCGAGCCCGCCGGAGGCCACCGGTGGCCTTTCCAATACGGACGAAGCGTTCGACGTTGCCGCCGACATGGCCAGAACCCTGTCATTGCTGTGGCGCGAGAAAGAGGCACGCCTGGCCGCCGGCGAAGAGCCCGGCTTCGATCTGATCAGCTTGCTGCTGACCAACGACCACACCCGCACCATGATCAACCGTCCCATGGAGTTCATGGGCAACATGGTGCTGCTGATTGTGGGTGGCAACGACACCACCCGCAACTCGATGACCGGCGGTGTGCTGGCGCTCAATCAGTTCCCCGGGGAGTTCGACAAACTCAGGCAGAACCCAGCCCTGATACCCAACATGGTGTCCGAAATCATTCGCTGGCAAACGCCGTTGGCCTACATGCGCCGGGTTGCCAAACAGGACGTGACCCTGAACGGAGCAACCATCAGGAAGGGCGACAAGGTTGTTATGTGGTATGCCTCGGGCAACCGCGATGAACGGGCATTTGATGAGGACCCGGACCTGTTCATCATTGACCGCAAAAACGCCCGCAAGCACCTGTCTTTCGGCTTTGGTGTGCATCGCTGCATGGGCAATCGGCTGGCGGAAATGCAGTTGCGGATTCTGTGGGAGGAAATCCTCAAGCGCTTTGACCACATTGAAGTGCTGGAAGAGCCGGGCTACGTGCAGTCGAACTTTGTCCGCGGCTACACCCGGATGCAGGTGAAAGTCACAGCGAAAACCTAGCGGCAAGGGCCGGGGCGAGGCTCACGCGCCCCGGAACCCCTTGGCCACCAGATACACCTCCCGCGACCGCGCGCGTGAAGAATCCGGCTTGCGGATCACCACCTTGTCGAAGGACGCACGCACGGCTTTGACGTACTCGTCGTAGCCTTCGCCGTGGAATACCTTGGCGACAAAACTGCCTTTGGGCTTGAGCACCTGGCAGGCCATGTCCAGCGCCAGCTCCACCAGATACATGGAGGCGGCCTGGTCGGCCACGTTCACACCGCTGATGTTGGGTGCCATGTCGGAGATAACCACGTCGGCACGGGCGCCATCCAGGGTGGTCATGATCTCGTCAAACACCGATTGCTCGGTGAAATCCCCCTGAATGAACTCCACCCCGGCGATGGCGTCCATGGGCAGGATGTCCGACGCCAGCACGCGGCCCTTGTGGCCCACCAGTTTGGCGGCCACCTGAGACCAGCCCCCCGGCGCCGAACCCAGATCCACCACCAGTGCCGTGGGCTGAATCAGGCGGTCCTTGTCGTTGATCTCCAGCAATTTGTAACTGGCGCGGGAGCGGTAGCCGTCCTGCTGCGCCTGTTTCACAAAGGGATCGTTGACGTGCTCTTCGAGCCAGCGGTTACTGCTTTTGGAACGGGCCATGGGGTGCCTTCTGTGCACTGCGGGAAAAGCCGCATTGTACGCCTGCCTCAGGCCCACCGCAAAAGCCGTCCAACGCCTGACAAGGCCCCGGCCCGGCAGTACAATGGGCGCACTTCTGCAACTGCAAGCTGCCGGGCCACGATCCGGCGGCCAGGAAATCCCATGATTCGCGTTACCGAACTGGCACTACCCCTCGATCACCCGGAAGACGCCCTGCGCGCCGCCCTGCTGCAGCGCTTGCAGCTCCGCGACGCCGATCTGCTGTACTTTACCGTCTTCAAGCGCAGTTATGACGCCCGCAAGAAGAACAGTGAGATCAAGTTCGTCTACATCGTCGACCTGGCCGTGCAGAACGAAGCGGCGGTACTGGAACGGTTCGCCGAAGATAGCCATGTGCGCAGCGCACCGGACACGGCCTACTATCCGGTGGCGGAAGCGCCCGCCAACCTGTCCGAGCGCCCGATTGTGGTCGGGCTCGGGCCCTGCGGGTTGTTCGCCGCTTTGCTGCTGGCCCAGATGGGGTTCCGCCCGATAGTGCTGGAACGGGGCAAGGACGTGCGCCGCCGCACCAAAGACACCTGGGCGCTGTGGCGCAAAAAACAGCTGTCGCCGGAATCCAATGTGCAGTTCGGTGAAGGCGGTGCGGGGCTGTTCTCCGACGGCAAACTGTACAGCCAGATCAAGGACCCGAAGTTCTATGGCCGCAAGGTGATGGCGGAGTTTGTGAAAGCCGGCGCCCCGGAGGAGATCCTGTTCGTCAGCAAGCCCCACATCGGCACCTTCCGGCTGACCGGCGTGGTGTCCCGCATGCGCGACGAGATCATCAATCTGGGTGGCGAGATCCGCTTCCAGCAGAAGGTCACCGATCTGCTAGTGGAAAACGGCCAGGTTCAGGGGGTGGAGCTGGCCAGTGGCGAACAGCTGAAGAGCCGCCACGTGGTGATGGCGCTGGGTCACAGCGCCCGGGATACCTTCCGCATGCTGCACCGCCGCGGGGTGTTCGTTGAGGCCAAGCCGTTTGCCATCGGTTTCCGCATCGAACATCCGCAGGGTCTGATCGACCACGCCCGGCTCGGCAAATACGCCGGCCATCCGGCCCTGGGGGCGGCCGACTACAAACTGGTGTATCACGCCAGCAATGGCCGCGCGGTGTACAGTTTCTGCATGTGCCCGGGCGGCACCGTGGTGGCCGCCACCTCAGAACCCGGGCGGGTGGTCACCAACGGTATGAGTCAGTACTCCCGCAACGAACGCAATGCCAACTCCGGTATCGTCGTCAATATCGAACCGGAGCAGGACTTCCCCGGCGATCCACTGGCCGGCGTCGAACTGCAGGAACAGCTGGAGGCCAAAGCCTACATTCTGGGCGGCAGCGACTATTGCGCCCCTGCGCAGCTGGTGGGGGACTTCATTGCGGGCCAACCGTCAGAAAAGCTGGGTGAGGTGGAGCCCTCCTACAAGCCCGGCATCCGCCTGGGGGATCTTGCGCCGTCACTGCCCGCTTACGCCATCGAGGCGATCCGCGAAGCACTGCCGGCGTTCGGACGCCAGATACGCGGCTTTGACCGGGCCGATGCGCTGCTGACCGGTGTCGAAACCCGCACCTCCTCTCCGGTCCGTCTCACCCGCGACCGCGAGAGCCTGCAAAGCCTGAACACCCGCGGCCTGTATCCGGCCGGTGAAGGCGCAGGCTACGCCGGCGGCATCCTGTCGGCCGGGGTCGACGGCATCAAGGTGGCCGAAGCGGTGGCCCGAGCGATGCTGGCGGACCTTCCGCCGATCGAGGACTCCCGGGGAACCAAGCCGTGAAGCTGGACGACATCAAGAAGCTGCATCAGAAGAAATACCGCCAGGCTTTCGGGCATTTTCTGGTGGAGGGCGAACATCTGGTGCAGGAGCTGGAAAAGGCGGCAGCCGGCAACCGCCACTGGCAGCAAGCGCAGCTGTTGGTCACCAGCGCCTATCAGAACTGGCCGGGCTCCTGGCCACGGCAGGTGATCAGCGATCGTCAGATGGCGCAACTGGCGGACACCAAAACCCCCCAGGGCATCCTCGCGGTGGTGCCCCTGCCGCCACCGGCCGGCACCGGAGAAACGGCCGCGGAGAGAGCCGTCTACCTGCATGAGGTTCAGGACCCCGGCAACCTGGGCACCATTCTGCGCACCCTGGCCTGGTTTGGCGGATTCCGTTGCCTGCTCAGCCCCGGTAGCGTGGATCCCTACAACCCGAAAGTGGTGCGCGCCAGCATGGGTGCCATTTTCCATGCCCCGGTGGAAACCGACGTCAGCCTGGACACCGTGGCCAGCCGTTACCCCCGGATTGCCTGCCTGGATATCGGCGGTGATGCCATCACCAGCGCGGATTTCCAGAGCCACGACTGCTACCTGTTCGGCAATGAAGCCCGTGGCGTTCCCGGCGAAGCGCTCACAGAACTCGGCGCCCGCCGTTTTACCATCCCTGGCGGCGGGGCGATTGAATCACTCAACCTGGCGACAGCCGTTAATATGGCGGCGTATGAGCTGAACCGCGGTCGGGAATTCTGGTCCTGAATAACATCAGCCGCGGTGTTTCTCTACCATTTGATCGACCATGGGCTTCAACAGATCTCTCATCATTTTGCGAAGTGCTGCCGCCGAAGTGCTTTCCAGCCCGCCAGTACCTGAGGCCCAGGCAACGTCACTTTTTTGCTCGTAAAGTGTTTCCAGTTCTCGGGATCGAATGAGCTTCAACGTGCCTTCAAGATCAATGGTAAGTCCACCGTCCTTTATAATCTGCCCCATATATCGAATCTGGTTGGAGATTGACTCGGTCTGGCCTTTCTCCTCCAGGCCCATGGAGACAATACCGTGCACGCCCAGGGCTTTCCCCACTTTCTGGAACACGGCATCTATTTCGTAGTCCGGGGCTACCCTTGGATCAAGAGGTCCATTCACCGCTCTTAGCTTTGCTCGAAATTCATCGGGGCCTACAACCCGGAATTGTCCGGACTCCTCAAGCAACACTCGAAGCTCCTGCAACATAGCTTTGTACATCACAACATTATCGCTTGGATACTCGGTAAGACCGTCGCTAAGATCGGCGATAGCTACAGACTGGACTTGAACAAAGATGTCGGATTTCACCGGGCTGGCGAGCGTATTGGGATTTGTGTTCGTTATCTGGGTTTCGAATGCGGCCCCCCTCATACTCATAATTGCCCCGCACCCCTGCAAGAACATCATGGATATAAGTACAACTGCAGCAGACAGCTTTTTCATGCCTTTCCCTTAAGTTTATTTTTTGAACAGAAAATTATCTTCTGAATAAGATCTCTTGAAGAAGTCGCTGTGGACATTCCAAAAAGCGGGTAATCTTATATTTGAAAAAGGCGGAAGTTGTTAATTATTTTGTCAAAAATTGTCAAATGGGCGGAGTTTTCCGACAAATAGCTAAGATCGGCTCGCCGCAAGAATAGCGCTCTGTGTGGTCGCGGCGACAGGATCACGAGCTTGCTGATTGGATGCACATTTTATTTCTGATTACTCACCACAAACGAATAACAACATATCTGAATACGCGTCGATCAAATAATAGGCAGCCAAAAATTGACCATTGTTAAAAGTGGTTAAATTGGACAAAAAACAGTCATCCCAGAAGCTTTTTTTCAACAGGCCAAGCCTTTAAATGAATATCCTTAACAGGGTCTAGTCATGCTCCAAGGAGCATAGTAAAAAAGGAAAAAGAATGAACAAAAAGCAGATTGCGCTTGCGGTGTCCGTAGGTGCGATATCTATGCTCCCGGGGTGCGCTTTCATGGAAAAGCATGGCGGAAAAGTGGTGGGCGCAGCGGGAGGAATCGTTATTGGCGCTCTGGCGTGTGAGGGTGATCCGGCCTGTATGGCGGTAGGTGCACTTGGCGGTCTTTTACTCGGCGAACTGTATGACCGGAGACAGGCTGAGCTTCGAGAAATTGCGGAAAAAAACAATATCTCTCTGGAAACCAAAACGGTCAAGACATACAACTCGGACAAGGAGAACGGCCTTGAACTATCCATCAACGAAGGTGGGATGTTTGAAGTTGGCTCCGCAGAACTGAAAACCAAGGCACGCCTCGACTTGATGACTGTTGCCACCGTCTATCGGAACAAGCCTCAGAAGATTCTGGTCATGGGACATACCGACGCTACAGGGAATGATGATTACAATCAGAGTCTCTCGGAACGTCGCGCTCGCACCGTAGCCAAACTTTTCGAAGAGGTTGGCGTGCCAACCGACCAGATTTACTTCCAGGGTGCCGGCGAATCTCAACCGGTGGCTACCAATGACACCACCACCGGAAGAGCGATCAATCGCCGCGTCGAAATCATCGAAGTCGACTCGGAACAGTCACTCGCGGCCTACAACCTGCAACGGCAGAATAATCGCGCTTACCTGTCACACTCCAACCGAACTTCACAGGAAAAAACCGAGGTTCTGAAGCGCGTTTCGAAGGCACCGATGGCCAGCAACGAACCTGCCGTCGTGAGCAAAAAGGCTCAATCAGAACCCGCCCGAACGAAGCCATCCGTTGGCTCAGGCCAACCGCCAGTGGTGGACTTTGGTGGCTCCCCCGCGACCTCCGATTTCGGCGCGATTCTGCAAGCTACCGGCCAGCCGCAAAGCAACGATAGTGGTATTGGTTTCTCACTTTTCAACAAAGCCGTGGCAAGCGAAACAGCCGAACTGTCTCCCTGCTTTCTCGACGGCCCCCGCAAGGTTGGCGACATTCAGAATCTTGCCTCGGGGAAAAAGCTTGATATCGGGAATCGCGAGATGGCTGCCTACTGGCCCGGTCTGAACGGTAATGTCTGGATGGATACAGTGAATGGCCACATGGTTGCGGTTCAGGATCTCTATATCATTCGCGAAACAGGCACACCGCAAGGCTCGCCTACGGTGAGCGTTTACCAGGACGTTTCCCGGGACCAGGTTGCCGACTACACGGAGAAACCACACGTAGAGGCCTATCCGGGCGAGAGCGGACTTCTCGTAAGAGCTTATTTTTCGGATTCCCGGGCGCTTCAGTGCATGGACATCGTCATGGGTAATACCAGCTTGACCTCGGCAAAAGCCGGAAAGCTCTATTATGCGGCCGGTGACAACCTACTCGAACAGAACATCAGGCTTGAACGACTGAAGTAACCAGTCTTTGGCCGAATATAAACGTCAGTCAAACAGGAAATCGTAGTGATATGGACTCAATCTTGAACGCAATTAATGAGTATCGGATCATCCTCGGGGCGATCGTCCTGACGCTCGTGGCAACCTTGTTGATCCGGAAGTATTGGGACGAGGTTTCATTCTTTATGCTGCGCGTGCGCATGAACATCCCTTTCTTTGGCAAAATCGCCCGACTTTCAAAAAGCAGCAGTCGCGAAGATTCGGGCTGGTTTACCGCAGAAAAAGCACTTTGCAGTGAATTTCAGACATTTTTCCAGGAAGTCGATAAAGGTCCTGATTTCTTTGACAGTTGCCGGAGCTATCTGCGAAAAGTGACGGAACTGGGCCGTTCCAAACTGGGTTTTTTCGGCTGGGCAGCAATCGCAGTCATGGTATTCATTGAAGCCATGGGGTTCTCCTATGTTCTGGCAGGCTTCACCATCCCGGGAGCCAGCGAGGCCCTCAAGCAGCAAGGCGCCGTTGGCATTGCGCTCCTGATTTCCATGTTGCTGGTTTATATGACTCATACTACCGGTCATGAGTTGCACCACAACAAAATGGTAAAGAAAGTGCGAGCCTGGTTCCGTCAGAGTGAAAACGGCGAGCACCGCGCCATGATGCCTAACACTGCGGTTTCACTGGATAATAATGACGTTGATGACAATGAGCCGGCCTGGCGTCAGCTTCTGAGCCGTATTGACGCAAATCACAACGTTACACCGTCTTATAAGGTGACCATCATGACGTGTGTCATGGTGGTTCTTATCGCCATCGGAGCTACCTACGTTCGTGGCCAGGTGCTTGAGTCCGACCTGGCAAGCGCACATGAACCATCCGCCAGCTCGCAAACCTCAGACCCTTATGCCGATTCGATTCCGTCTGAGCTGATCACCAGCCAGCAGCAGGTCGATAACAAGGTTGACGATACGATAAAAGACGCCACCCTGAAGGGCGGCTGGGGAACCTTCATCGTGCTGGCCGTCATTTTCATCTTTCTGCAAATTGTGGGCGTTCTGATCGGCCTCAAGAAAGGTTTTGCCGGATCCGAATCAGCCGTGGCCGCCCTGTTCACCAGGAAGTTCAAGAATCGCGAGGAATTCCAGGTTTACCAGGAAAGGAAACGCAACGCAGTATCCCAGATCGCTCAACGAAACCTGACCAAGCTGCAAGCCAACATGGCGAAAAAACTCGCAGACACTGCGATTGATACATCGACACTGAACGCACTTGAGTCCGGGAATGGAAGGACGTTTCTGGCCTACGCGCAAACGGCTCGCAGCGACCACAGCTCGGATCACGTTGCTTCCAGCCAAACCCGTCAGGCTCGCGAAAGCGAGATGGCGGCCATCACCCCCTCCCGGGCGACAAGTGCCGGCGCCAGTCAGGACACCTCCCCGGCGATGAAGCCCTCACCGGCCGGTAGTCCTGCTTCAACTCCTGGCGAGGCCCAATTCTCGGAGGAGACGATTCAGGAATGGATGGATAAGCTGGGCTGGGAGCGCCAGGAAACCGTAGAGCTACTGACCAAACAGCAACAGAAAAAGGCCCAGGCGCAAAAGCCGGTGGTATCTGCAGAAGAAGCCATGCGCATGCTTGAGGAGGCCGATAAGTGATAGCCAGAGGCCTGCTTAAGATAGCTGGTCGTGCTCTTCCATTCACGGCCCTCGCACTGTCGACCTCGCTGGCTATCGCCAGCCCTCGGGATGATTTTCCAAGCTGCTACTCGGTGCTCGGAAATGAGGCGCCTGAATCTCAGGCACCGGCACGCGAGCTGTTCGTGATCGTCGATCAGACACTGACACTGAATGTCGATCTGAAACGGCACGCCCACGAAAAGATCCATGAGTATCTGACGCCCGGTGACCGCTTCACACTGTTGACGTTCAGCGCGTACGCCCAAGGCCGCTATGCCTCAATGCCGCTGACAGGCAAAATCGACCACAGGCTCTCGGATGATCAGCGCTACGTAATAGGTTCGACGAAACTTCGAGCATTTGATTCCTGCATGGCAAAGCAGAAAACGTTTGTACGCAAGCGCATTGATGCGAGTGTGAAGGAAGCGTTCGAGCAAGCCAGCACCGGGCTCCCGAAAACCGAACTGATGGGTTCTCTGGCGAATTTTGGCAACGGCATTATCAGTCAATCAGATGCCCGACAGAAAGTCATCCTGATTGTTTCCGACATGATGGAGAACTCCGAAGCGATATCATTTTATGGTCGCGGAGGCATAAAAAATCTCGACATTCAATCGAGCCTGGAAAAAGTCCGGAAGCATGGCCTTTTATCCAATCTTGAGGGCGCTAATGTAAACATCGTGGGGGCAGGCATTTCTGGCAACGATGGCTACCTCAGCCAATCCACCATGCGCAAGATGAAGGATTTCTGGGCCGCTTATTTCGAGCAATCTGGCGCAAGACTCACAGGCTGGGGGCAACCGGAGCTGTTCGGAGGCCTGCTTTGACCCATAATGCGGCGGCGTGAACAGGGACAGTTCTGCTCTGCTTATCCAATTAACGGGAGAAGTTACAATTGAACAAGACAATATACGTACCTTCGTATTTCAAGCCCCTCGGAAAGAACAAGAAAGTGAAAGTTCCGACAGGAGAGAAAAAGAAGGGGCTCTTTGGCGGAGAAAAAGAAGTAACTGTAGAAGAAGAACAGTGGGAACAAACCGGCTGGTCCGACCGAGCGATAGATGGGGAGCGCTTGGCCAGAGACATTGACACGGCAATACAGACCCTGAATGAACAGGGCTATGAAGCTGTGTCCATAAGCATGGCGACTTCCGGCCAGTACGATTGGAAACAGGGCCCCATGGGAAACCAGGGGGGCTACGGCTGGGGATACGGCTACTCATATACCGAAGGCGCGATAATTCTGGCCAGAAAGGTTTAGAGAATGTCCCGCTGTGGCTGACGAGCCTGCGGCATCGGGAGCCTTCATGGAAATGCAGGCTCCTTTCTATCGAAGCCGGCCCGCCAAGCCTTCAATATCACGCATTCCGTCCCGGCACCCCTCCAGGTAACCTCGACCAAATAAGTTGTAATGGTTCAGGTAGTGGTAAAGGTTGTAGACACTGCGCTTGAGCGGATACACCTCGGTGCGGCGATTGCGCCGATCGTAAGCTTCGTAGAATGCCTGACCAAAGCCGCCGAACATCTCGGTCATGGCGAGGTCGGCTTCACGGTCACCGCGGTAGACGGCCGGGTCGATCAGCCACGGCTGATGACGATCGAACAGCACGTTGCCGCTCCACAGATCGCCGTGCAACAGGCTGGGGTGTTCGCAGTGACGGTCCAGCCACTGCGCCAGCCGGTCGCCACAGTCATCCAGCGTCTTTTGGAACTCCCCGCGGAGCGCATTGCTTTTGATTCTGCCGACCTGATAACCCAGGCGGTGCTCCACGAAAAAGTCGCCCCAGGACGACGACCAGGTATTGGGCTGGGGGGACAGCCCGATGTAGTTGTCTGCCGGCCCGCCGTATTGGTCCTGAGGTAAGGCGTGCAACCGCGCGAGGCCATCACCGAGCAGGGCCAGGGTCGCGTCAGAGGCCGGGGAGGCGTCGATGCGGGTCATCGTCAGCCGGTCACTTTCGACGGCCAGCAGTGCAGGAATCCGTAGGTCGGTCACGTCCGCCATTTCCAACGCAGACCGGAGCACTTCCAGCCCCTCTGCCTCGCGCACAAGCGCGTCGCAGAAGGGGGTTTGATTGGTTTTTACGAAATGTGGCACGGCGCTTCAGCTTATCGAGGTTGTGGTTTGAGAGATCACGCCTCATTCAGAGTGAAGACAACTCGGCGCCCCGTCACGGTGTCACGATGTTGAACCAGAAATCAAAGCCATCCAGCAGACCGGAAAACTCGGTTACCTTGGCCCGATCACCATCCACGGTGATGCCGCCGTTATCCATCTCGGCCTCCATCGTCGTCTGTCCGAGGTTAATGGCATCCAGAACCGACCGGTCGAGGGTCATCGTTGCATCCGCATCCTCGGCCTGAGACCCCACCGTGTAGTTCATCACCCCGTTGCTGACCGTCAGTGCAACCTTTTCCTCAACGTCTGGCATCACCACGTTCAAGGTAATATCACTATCGACCGCTTCGGGGTGATTCAGGCGAACCGCAAGATAATCGAGGTAGATTTCCAGAGGAAGGGAACGAACCATGTCCGGTGAAGCAGTTGACGGGGTCCCCATCGGGACGACGCCGTCCCGTAACTCCTTCGCGCCAGTGAGGTAGAAGTTCCGCCATGGGCCGCTCTCGGCCTGATACCCCATCTGGGTCAGGGTATCGGCCAGTAGATTTCTGGCTTCCTGGTTCTCGGGGTTGGCAAAAACCACGTGGTTAAGGGCCGTCGCTACCCACCGGTACTCTCCGGCCTCGAAATCCTGTCGGGCCTTCTCGAGAACTGTACTCTCACCTCCGGCGTACTCGATGAACTTTGCTCCCTCTTCCGCTGGCGGCAATTCATGCAGTTCCGACGGGTTGCCACTGAACCAGCCGAAATAGAGTTGATACTGCGCCTTCGCGTTATGGTTCAGGCTGCCGTAATAGCCGCGGTTAGCAAAATTCCGGGCCAGACGAACTGGCAGTTTGATCTGTTCGGCGATCTCCAGCATGGTCTCGCCTTTGTTGGCCAGACGCAGCACTTCATCGTGAATATAGCGATAGGTGTCACGCTGCCCTTTCCAGAACTCCACAATCCTCTCGTTGCCCCACGTCGGCCAATGGTGGCTCCCCAGGCTGACCTCCACCTTGTCCCCGAAGCGGTTGATTGTGTCATGGATATACTTTGCAAAAAGGTCCCCACTTCGGACTTTGGCACCTCGCAGTGTGTAGAGGTTGTGCATCGTATGGTTGATGATCTCAGCCTGCATCATGGCTTCGAAGGGATGGATATAGAACATCAGCTCCGCAGGCGCCTCGGCGCCCGGGGTGTTCAGGAACGTCATGTCGATACCATCAACCGCAAGCTCGGTCGGCGTTTCGTCGATCGTAATCGTCGGCTCGACAATCGTGAACGTGCCGGCCGCCGTGGTGGTACCAAGCCCGGAACCGAGCGTGCCCTCGTCCCCTTTCTCAAGAAGGTTGCCGTACATGTACCCCGCACGGCGGCTCATCGTATTACCCGCTATCAGGTTTTCACTGACCGCCTCTTCAAAGAAGCCCTCAGGCGCAATCACCGGTATGTTGTTGTCGGCCATCTCTTCCTGCGTGATAACCCCTTTTACCCCGCCAAAATGATCAGCGTGGCTGTGGGTAATTATGACAGCGGAAACCGGAAGGTCTTCGACGTGCTCGCGCAGAAGTGCCAGCCCAGCGGCCGCGGTTTCATTAGCGGTGAGCGGATCTACCACAATCCAGCCGGTTTCACCGCGAATAAAACTCATCGTGGCGAGGTCGAATGCGCGAACCTGATAGATGCCCGGAACCACCTCGAACAGCCCCGACATGGCATTCAGCCGACTCTGGCGCCACAGGCTTGGGTTCGCCGAGTCCGGGGCCTCACCTTTCAGGAAGTCGAACTGCCTGAAGTCGTAGACCACACCCCCCGGCCCGGTCACCGCTTCCGGTCCAGTAATGGTATCGGCCTCAAGTGTGGCGATGAACCCTCGCCGAGCGTCCTCAAAATCACTTTCATCGTCAAAGGGGAGGTAGGCTTGCAGGGCCTGATTTGTCTCGATTGTGCTCTGGCTTGGGTCCTGCCCGAATGCCGGCGTGGCGATGGCGGTGCCAAGCAGAACAAGCGCAGCTACAGCTCTTCCTATAAGCATCTTTTATCCTCCTGCTCAGAATCCTTCTGAAAAGTCGCAATTCAATGAAAACGACTCTGGAAAATATAGTAGGCACCACTGAGATTGGCCAAAAATTAGCCAGATATTTGCGGGCGGCTGCGTCAGACCGGATTCATAAATCTGTCATATAGCGCAGCGACTTAGCGACACCCGGGAAAGTGCCCGGGGCAGGGAAAAATGCTTAATCAGTCCAAAACGGGGGCTTAGGGAAAAGAATTATCAAGCTCACGCACAACCACCCGCGCAAAGCTTTCAGATGCCTGATCGAGAGAGCTCGGATCAACGGTGCTGGAGTACATTTGCCAGATGGGCTGCCCCAGATCCACATCAAACAACGTTGTGCGAAGTATGTACTCCGTCGTTTCTTCAACATGGGCCGGGATGTTGATGGTTTCCATATAGGTTGTTGAGGCAAGCGAGCCCATATTGACGGTAACCGGGTTCAAGACCACCTGATTTGGCACGTGCTCGATCTGTCTGTTCTTGCGCACGAGAGAAACGGTCAACACGCCATCCGCAGGACTGGACTTCAACCTCTCTTTGACTTTATCACGAAGGCCCACCGGATCCTGCCAGGGCAGCTCAGGAGCCGGACCGTAAGATGCAGCCTGGTACCCGGCTTTTTGCAGCCGCGAAACCAATACCCGCTCCGTCACCTCACGGACCTTCTCTTTGTTGCTCACAGCCAGCACAAGTAAGCTCGCTGGCGCTTCCGAGGCACCGGGTAGTTTGCTGATGCGGGTTACCTCCGGACCAGAGGCACAACCGGACAACAACAGCAATCCAGAAAGCAGCAAAACGGGTAAGCGTTCAGCAGGGGCGCCTTTCATGAACAGTTCCATTGCATCGGCTTGAGAGCGTTTCAATTAAAGATAGAGCACAGGTTCCCGGTTGTCGATCAAGGGCCTCAGGCGCCTTCTGACTCTCGCTGAGACCCTTCCGCCCGCGATGGCTCCAGCATCGAAAAGTCCACTTCGTCCATGGAGTCGGCCAGGTAGTCCAGCAGCGCTCTCACCGCCGGCAACAACCCACGGCGGGAGGGGAACACCGCATGCAGAATCCCGCCTCTGGGCTGCCATCCGGGCAGAACGTTGATCAGCCGCCCCTCCACCAGATCCCGCCCCCCGACGATCAGGGGCATGCGGACCACCCCCAGGCCTTCGAGCGCCGCCTGCCGCAGGGTGAAGACATCGTCGGTCACCAGCCTGGGCGAGTGGTGTACCTGGGCAACCGCACTGTCCGGGCCGTCCAGACACCACACGTGTTTCCCGTCCGGCTGCTCAAAATCCAGACTGGGCAGGCTGGCCAGGTCCGAGGGGCTTTCCGGTTTGGCGCAGTGATCGAAAAAGTTGCGGGACGCCATCAGGCATTGCGGACTCTTTGACAGCACTTTCATAGTCAGCCCGCTGTCTTCCAGGGGCGGGAAGCGAATCCGCAGCGCCAGATCAAGACCCTCCTTGAGCACATCGACGCGGCGGCTGGTGGCATCAATTTCGATTTTCACTTCCGGGTACTCGGCCATAAACCGCACCAGCAACTGACCCACGTGAAAATAGATCAGCCCCGGCGGACAACTCAGCTTCACCACTCCCCGGGGCTCTGCCCGGGCCTGGTCGATCACTTCCTGCGCGGCCTCCGCTTCGGTCAGCATGGGCACACAATGGCGATAGTAATCCTGCCCCAGTTCGGTGACGGTGAATCGCCGAGTGGAGCGGTTTACCAGCCGGGTATCCAGGCGATCCTCCAATACCGCCAGCCGCCGGCTCAGCTTGGATTTCGGCACCCCCAGCGCCCTGCCGGCTGGAGCAAAGCCGCCGTGGTTGACCACCTGCACAAAGTAATAAAGGTCGTTGAGATCCTGCATGTTTATCGTCCTGAAAATAGAACACAGAGTATAGATTTTACCGCCTACCCGGACCAGAGATCCCCATCTATGCTGAAGGTATAGCATCGGCACAGCGCCGACGGATCTGGATGGGAGTTTGCAATGAAAAAGATTCTGGCAACCTACAGCCCGCCCCGTGGTCACTGGGTGGGTAACGGTTTTCCGGTGCGCTCGCTGTTCTCCTGGGACCGCATGGGTGCCGGCAACATCAGCCCCTTCCTGTTGCTCGACTACGCCGGACCGGCGCACTTCACGCCGGCAAGTCACCGGCGCGGCGTCGGCCAGCACCCCCACAAGGGCTTTGAAACCGTCACCCTGGTCTACCAGGGCGAGCTGGAGCATCGCGACTCCACCGGCAGTGGTGGGCTGATTGGTGAGGGCGATGTGCAGTGGATGACCGCCGGTGCAGGCATCGTGCACGAGGAATTTCACTCGCCGGCATTCAGCGAGCGCGGCGGTGCCCTGGAAATGGTCCAGCTCTGGGTCAACCTGCCGGCCCGTGACAAGAATACCGAGCCGGCCTATCAGACCCTGTTGGACAAGGATATTCCCCGGGTTCCTCTGGACCACCTGAATGGCGAGTTGCGGGTTATCGCAGGTGATTATCTGGGCCACCGTGGCCCCGCGCGGACCTTCACATCGCTCAACCTCTGGGATGTCACCCTGGAGGCCGGCGCTGAAACCTCGCTGGCTTTGCCGGAGGGCGACACGGCTTTTCTGGCGGTGCTCAAAGGCACGGTTCAGGTCAACGGAACCACGGTCCTGCGCGACGCCGAGCTGGTCAGTTTTGACCGCCAAGGCACCGACATTCAGCTAATGGCCAACAACAGTGCCCGGCTCCTGGTGCTCAGTGGCGCACCCATCAACGAGCCGGTTGTGGGGCATGGTCCCTTTGTGATGAACACAGCCGATGAGATTCAGGAAGCCATCCGTGACTTCCAGAACGGCAGGTTTGGCGAACTGGAGCGACAGTAACCGCAGAATCCGCTGGCAAGCCCCTGGCGATTTCCGCCAGGCACCTCAAAACAGAAGTAAAAAAGGAGAATAACCATGGCGTTCAAATACAACCGACTGAACAAGGACGATGTCGCCCTGCTGATGGTCGATCACCAGTCCGGCCTGTTGTCACTGGTGCGGGATTTCTCGCCGGATGACTTCAAGAACAACGTGCTGGCGTTGGCGGACATTGCCAAGTTCTTCAACATTCCGACCATTCTGACCACCAGCTTCGAAGATGGTCCGAATGGCCCGATGGTACCGGAACTGAAGGAGATGTTCCCGGACGCACCTTACTTCGCTCGCCCGGGCCAGATCAATGCGTGGGACAACGAAGAGTTTGTCAACGCGGTCAAGGCAACGGGCAAGAAACAGCTGCTGATTGCCGGGGTGGTGACCGATGTGTGCGTGGCCTTCCCGACCCTGTCTGCGCTGGAGGAAGGCTACGAAGTCTTCGTGGTGACCGATGCCTCCGGCACCTTCAACCTGACCACCCGGGACGCCGCCTGGAGCCGCATGGAGCAGGCCGGCGCCCAGCTGATGAACTGGTTCAATGTGGGCTGTGAACTGCACCGCGACTGGCGCAATGACATCGAGGGCTTTGGTGGCATCCTGGCCAAGCACCTGCCCCATTACGCCAATCTGATTCAAAGCTATACTGCCCAGAAAGGCTAAGTTTCATTCATCCTGCCCACCTCGAACGTGGGCAGGATAGTTGCTCTTCCGTCTCGACTACACCACTGACCAACGGAGGGTAGAACCATGAGCAATGAACTGGCGGGCAAAACCGTGGCCTTTCTGGCCACCGACGGCGTGGAACAGATCGAACTGACCGAGCCCTGGGACCGGCTGAAAAAAGCAGGAGCTGCGGTTGAGCTGATCTCTCTCGAATCCGGCCACATCGATGGCTACCACCATCTGGATAAGGCTGACCCGTTTCCCGTTGATCGAACGGTGAAGCAAACAGACGTTGATGGATACCACGCCCTGGTGTTGCCCGGTGGCGTCGCCAATCCCGATGCCCTGAGGCTCGACAGGCAGGCCGTTGCCTTGGTGAGGCAGTTCCACGATCAGGGGAAACCGATCGCCGCCATCTGCCACGCCCCTTGGCTGTTGATTGAGGCGGCGGTGGTCTCTGGCAAGACACTGACGTCATTCCCCAGCCTGGCGACGGACATCAATAATGCCGGCGGGCGCTGGGTGGACGAGCAGGTGCATCAGGAGGGTGGTCTCATCACCAGCCGCAAACCGGACGATCTTGAGGCGTTCTGCGACACGTTGATTGAGGCGCTGGCGGGGTGAAGCCAGCGCGCCTTACTGACGATATCCGGCTGGTGGTTTTGCCCCGATGCCACACTCTTACGCCTCATGAGGCAAAATGCCACAGTCTCGATTAACGCCCATTAATCTCCGCAACATTCACAAATCATTGTTTTATAAAGATTCTTTTGTCTTTCGCAGCAATCAAAAAAATTGGCACAGGGTTTGAAGGAGTACTTGCGAGTGTTTGGGGGCGATTCCAATTTCCGCCCCGAATAAAGCAACTGCGAAGGAGAGATTTTATGAACAAGCTTCTGACTTCACTGGCGGCATCCATGGCACTGCTGGCAGCCGGCCCTGCACTGGCCCAGGAACAGCAGAACCAGCAAGGCGGCACTGGTGGTTCTGGAGGCATGCAGGATGCGCAAAGTGCTCAGCAGACCAATTTCGACGACCAGGAGCTGGAGAAGTTCGTTAGTGCCCAGGAAGGTATTAATGAGATCCGTGACGAGTACATGGAAAAGATCGAATCGGCGGACGATCAGGCCAAGGCCCAGGAACTCCAGCAGGAAGCCAACAATGAAATGGTCAAAGTGATCGAGGATGAAAACCTCGAAATCCAGACCTATAACAGCATTGCCACTGCCTACAACAGTAACCCCGAGACCCGTGAACGCGTCGATGAGATGATGTAACGCTCGGCTTACCTGTAGCAGCTCAGAAAATCCCGGGGTCAAGCCCCGGGATTTTTTGTATCACGACGCGCCCTCAGCCCTCATTCGTCAACCGCGCAACGACCGCCGCAAGCTCCGTCATGCCTTTTTCAACCTGCTGGATACCATTGGCCACACCGGAGATCTCACCGGAGCTGCGCCGGGACAGATCGGATACCCCATCCATACTGGCGCGCAGGGACTCGATCAAATGGCTGTTCTTGCCCACCACCGTGGAAATCTGCTCCAGCGAGTGCGCGGTTTTTGCGGCCAGTTGACGGACCTCATCGGCCACCACCGCAAACCCCCGGCCCATTTCACCGGCCCGGGCTGCTTCAATAGCCGCGTTCAACGCCAACAGGTTGGTCTGCTCTGCCACGGCACGGATGGTACTGACGATGCTGCCGATCTGCTCTGCCTGGGTTTCCAGAGCACGACTGACCTCCGCCGCGCTAGAGACCTTGGCCAGCGTTGACTCGGACGTTTCCACCGCAACCGCAAGCGCGCGATTGGCCTCGGCTGCGATCTGGGAGGTTTCTTCCGAGGTGGAGGCGGCAACTTCGGCAGCCTCACGGGCGTTGGTCACGCGGGCGGTAATATCGGCAGCGAACTTGATCACCTTGTAGACCCGGCCATCACCATCCAGCACCGGACTGTAGGTGGCTTCCAGCCAGATGCTTCGGCCATTCCTGTTCCTGCGCTCGAACTGACCCGAGAAGCTTTCCCCGCGTGCGAGGCGTTGCCAGAAGTCGGGGTTCTCTCGGTAAAACTCTTCAAAACAGAACATCTTGTGATGCTGGTGCAGTATCTCGTCTTCGGCGTAGCCGGTGGTGGCCAGGAAGTTGCCGTTGGCTTCCAGAATCTCGCCATCCGGCGTGAACTTGATCACCGCCATGTACCGGTTGATGGCCTCCAGCATGGCGTTGTCGTCCGCCACTTTCTCCTGCGTTGCGGTTGCGTCCTTGGCGATCTTGATCACCTTGAAGAGGTCACCCTCGGCATTGAACACCGGGAAGTAAGTGGCCTCCAGCCAGACCCGGCGACCGTCTTTGGTGTAGCGGGGAAACGTACCCTGCTGCGAAATACCCCGCCCCAGCTCCTGCCAGAAGCGCTGGTACTCGGGGGAGGAGGCATAGCGGGAATCACACAGCACGCGGTGATGTTTGCCCACAACCTCCTCGCGTTGATAGCCCACCAGTGCCAGCAGATTGTCGTTCGCGGCCTCCACAACACCCGAGCGGCTGAACTCGATGTACCCGACCTGGGCGCTGATGGCATCGAGGATCTGGCGCATCCTGGTGTAATCGTTCCTGGAAACCTCAAGCTCTTGCGTCAGCTCGGCAATGCGATGGCGGCCAAACATAGTGCCTTCCCCTGTGTGTTATTTGCGCAATCCCTGACACTGAGTATAGTCAGCCCACCAAGAAAACAGCGTAGCTATGGGTATGTTTAGGGAAACGATTTGTAAGTATAGGCTACAGTTTACAAAAACACTCAAAGGCCGGGGGCGCGATCGTCACCCACCCGGAAGAAACCCAGATCCTGCAGCGGCAGTTCCAGCACAGAGTCATCGAGGATGATCGGCACAGAACGCTCCTTTGGGATCACGGTGGCCGAGAATCGGTTCAGCACCGGCGATTCGATGTCGAGGTCAAGATCCAGTGTGGTCGCCAGTTCGGTGTCCACCGACGGCGTGACCACCTGATCAATCGCCGCCAGCACCTGGCCGTTGAACTGCAATCGCACCATGGTCTCCACCGGCACCAGAATATCCACCGGCAACTCGAAGCGCACCGGCAATACGCCCCTGACCGGCAGTTCCGGCAGCCAAGAATAGATCATGCCGGTGTCGGCCGACACATCCAGGTCGGTCTCCACCAGCAGCGTATCGCGGTAGCGGATATCCATCCGCAGGGGCACCCAGGTGTCCAGCTCCAGGTTGGTGCGGTACTGCCCTTTCAGTGGCAGCGGCAGGGCTTCGTGACGAAAAGGCACGTTAACCGCCACCCGGCCCAATAAGGTGAGCTCGGCAATCTGCTCGGTGTGGGCGTCCACGCGCAGTTCCGCCGGTAACTTCAGTAACGCAAACTGATCGGTCAGCGACACCCCGATGACCACCCGGGTGTACAGCAGGAAGCCGCCTGCCAGGCCCAACACCACAATCAGCAGGAACAGCCAGCCGAACAGGATCCAGCGCCCCAGGGTACTCATTGACTACTCTGCTCCGACGCGGTCTCAATCCCTGGCTCGGCCGCGGTCGGTTCGCCACTATCAGACTCCTGGCCGGCTTTCGGTGCCCAGGACAGGCCGATTTCGCGAATCGGCAGTTCCAGATCCATTTCCGCCAGCAGGGCATCCGCCGGTTCGAGGATGGTGGCGTAGGCATTGATGCGGGAGCGCACAGGCACCGACATCCGTGTTTTCAGCGGGATATCCGTGGCAATGTCCACTTTCAATGGCACCTCCAGGGAGTCCAGCAACGCCACCTGGGCCGGCGCGGTGAACTTGAGATCGACCATCTGATCAATCTCGATCTCCTCGTCCAGCGGAATGGTCGCTTTCACCGGCAGTTCGCCGCGCAGGGGCAACTCGAACCATTTGCCCAGGGCTTTGACCTCCACCTCGCCATCCACCGCGATGGTCTGGTCCAGCTGGATGTTCTGGCGCAACGGCACCACCATGCGGATCGGCACGGCACTGTCAAAGGTCACGGACACGTTCAGGGTATCCCGGATCGGCAGGGTCAGGGTCTGGTCAATCGGCACTGTGGTGGACAGCACCGTATCCAGCTCAATGTCGAGGCTGTCGAGAATGTCGATGCCGACGGCCATGGGCTCGGGAATCGCCACCTTGGCCTGCTGGTTGCGCAGCAACAATTCGGCACCGACGTTTTTCCACAGCCAGAAGGCGCCCAGGGCACCCAGCACCAGCGCCAGAATCAGCGCGGTTCCGGCGATGGCCAGCCATGTCTTGCGAATCGTAATCTGTATGGGCATAGCGGTTTCCCCGGGGCCAGCGCCGTTATCCGAACATGAAGGTCAGCTGGAACAGCCCCACCAGGCAACCCAGCGCCGCCCCGACGGCAATCAGAATCCACTCGTCCTGTTCAAAAGCCGGCCGGAGCATGCCTTCAAACTCGGAGGGCTTCAGGCTCTGCAGCCGGGTCGAGAGGGTGTGTTCAAGATCAAGGGCCTCATCGGCGTAGTCCTCGATGTGTTTCAGGGTAGCCGGCAAGCGCTGGATCAGCCGCTTCACCGCACTGGCTTTCATGTCACGGTAAGTCTGGGTGCCCACCGCGAAGGTCACGAACGGCTTGGCCAGATTGGTCTGCTCGTCAACCGCACGCTGGACGTGGCGTCCGATCATATCGAACACCTTGTCGGCATAAGGCCCTTTCAGAATGCCTTCGATGATGTTGGCCGGCGTCAGCACGTAGGATGACACCAGCCGGCCGTAGTCGCTGGCCACTTCGTTCTGGCGCTTCATGAACAGACCCTGGATATTGAACGGCCCGATGCGCATCAGTTCCTTGGGGTTGAAGATCATCTGCAGGGCGATGGCGTTGGTGGCGTAGCCCACCAGCAGGCCGAACGCCGGCAACAGCCAGCCCTGCTGGAAAAACAGCCACACCGCCATCTGCACCAGACCGAACAGGAAGCCGAAATACAGGCCCGAACGCCCGATGAAGCGGAACTCCGTTGCCCCGACTTCCTGGAAGATCTTGTTCAGCAGGGCCTTGTCGCGGCTGAGGTTGGTCACCACCATGTCTTCCAGGTCGTACATCTGGGAGATGTTGACCTTGAGCTGAGCCATGATGTCATTGATCAGTTTCGGCGCATCACGTTTGACGCGCTTGTAGATCTGCCGTTTTACCATTTCCGGCAGGGACTCCCACAGCCTGGGCTCGTACTCCAGCATCACCTGATCGACAATTTCCTCGATCATGCCGTTCAGTGCCGGTTCCAGGGCGCTGGCCACCTTGTCGGCATCGAGGCGGGAGAAAATCTCCTCCTGGGTGATCAGATGGGTGGTGATGGTCTCCACGGAAATCGCCGCCATCTTGGCCGCCCGCCGGGGAATGATGCCCTGCCACCCGAGGAAGGGCGGTTTGCCAACGAACTCCAGCGGCTGGAACATCATCTTGATGGCGATGACGTTGGTGACGTACCCCACAGCCCCGCTGATCACCGGCATCGACAGATACAGCCAGAGGTTTGACACGAAGTCATTTACTACCGCTTCCATACATACTTCCAGTCGTTGTTGTTGTTTGCCCGTCAGAGCCGGTATCTAGTCGCTGTCACGGCAGTCGAGGGTTTTTGTCCAGAGGGTTTTGCCCAGATCGGAAATCGAAAAGGATAGACGCTGAAACCGCACCTTCGCGCCGGCCTGACGCTCCACATCGGCGGCCAGCGCCCGCACGGCGAGGCCGTTCTCGATGCTCTCGTAGTTGCGTTCCAGTGTTTTCACCACCGGTCCGGTGTCCAACAGGCCAAGCTGGATCATGTGGTTGAGGTAATGGGGTGCCCATTGCGCCAGCATCAGCCCGGACTCCTGGGCAATCCGGCTAAGATGGCCCCGCAAGCGATAACCAGGCTTGCCCATGCGGCCGGCCACGTCCAGGTGGCACATGGCATGGGGTCCCTCATCGGACACCAGCGCCAGCACCCGTAACTCGTCCGGCACCAGTTGTTGCACGATGGTGCGCACCAGGTCCTCGGTGGCGGATTCTTTGGTCTGGTAGATCGAACGCTGGTGAAGGTCCCGGAGGATGCCAGCGGTGTCGGCGGCAATCAGGGTTGGCAGGGTGTCGGCGCTTTCATCGAGGGATCGCGACTGCGTGCCATCAAGGCTTTGCAGGCGATTGCGGAGCGCCAGCAGCAGCTGGTTCTCGACCCCGGAGGCAACCGCCGCCGCCCGTTGCACAGGGGGCAACTCTCCGAACACGGATCGCAGACGGTAAAGAGTCCCGCTGCGGGGCACCAGGGGTGCCGGTAATGCTGACGTAAGCTTTCGCTTGTCCATTGCGCTCGCCTGACAATCTTGTTGTTATGTTGCTGACAATTTGCGTGACATATGTCACATTTTTAAAATAAAGTTGCAAGAACAAATTAACAAGAACAAACGAAAAAAGGCTCACAATGACACCTGCTGCGAACCTGCCCGACATTCTCGCCACCCTGCCCGATGAGCTGGCCGGCGCCATCCGCGACGGAGCCGACAGCGCCCTGGCCCGCCATCGCCAGGACATCGCCACCCAACTGGCGGCCGCGCGCCTCCGGCTGCCGTTGCCATCACGGCTGGTGTTCAGCATGGCGACCGGCAACCCCGACACGGCAGAGGGTGACGCGTGATGACGATTTCCTCACTGCAGACCCTCGCCGAGCTCGAAAAACTCGAGGCCCTGATCGGCGAGCTGCCCGCCCCCACCCGCGAGTTGGCGGATGCCTGCCAACCCGGCCAGATTCGCCAGACCCGGGACGCCATTCTGGATGAGCTGCACCGCTCTGCAGCCCCCACTTTCGGCCGCCTTGGCCGTCTGGTCGGTGCGTTACCGACAAAACGTGCGGCCGCGTTGGCAGAGCAATGCGGGGCAACAGTCGCGGCCGGCACGCTGCCGTTTGTCGACGCACTGAAGGTCGGGAAAATTGCCCGGCGTCTGCCGGTGACGTTCCTCACCGAGATCACCCTGATATCAGACCCAAGGGCGCTGCGAGGGCTGATCAGGCATATCCCCGCCGAGCAGCTGACCGGCGTGGCAGTGGCGCTCATTGAGCAACGGCAATACGTGCGGGCGGGGCAGTTGGCGGACGCGCTGCCCGCGGCGGTCATTCGCCAGGTGCTGGCACTGATCAGCGACGATGTCGCCCTGCTGCGCACCATTTTCTACATGGACGAGCCTGACAAACTCGGGGACATCATCCGTCTGATTGACAACGATCGCCTCAATCGCATCATTCTCTCGGGGCTGGGAAACCAGGACATCTGGCCGGTCCTGATCTGGGTGATCGACCAGGTGGGGCGGGACATCAAAAGCCGGATCACCAACCTGATCGTGGAGCGTGACCCGGGCACGCTCAATGAACTGATCAATGTCGCCAACGCCCACGCCTGGTGGGGGCCGATCCTGCGTTCTCTGGATACCATCAAGGAACGCCATCAACGCTCGCTGGTGCATTTGCAGGCACTACGGGATGAGCAGGTTCTGGAAGGCCTGATGAAGGCCGCCCATGACGAGGGGCTGATGGCCAATACCCTGCCCCTGATCGCCGCAATGAACAGCGATTTGCAGGCCTTCGTTGCCAAAGTGGGGTTGCGACAGGGTGCGGATATCCTGGAATCGTTTATCCGCGACGCGGTGCGGCAGGAGCACGCCGATCTGGTACTTACCCTGATTGGCAGGATGTCGGACGAGGAAGTCCAGGAACTGACCACCCTCGACGTTTTCACCGACAACTTCATTCTGCGGGCCATGGTGGCGTCAGGCATTTCCACCGGGCAAATTCGGGTGCTGATCCGTTTCGCACGGCGACTGCCACGCAAGGGGCAGGAACTGATTGCCAGCCTGATGGCGGCGGACCACGGCGCGCTGCTGGAAAGGCTGCTCAATCGCTCGGAATTGCTCGGCAATAACGACTGGAACGAGCTGGTCACCCTGATTTCGCGGGTCCGGCTTCCGGACCAGGCGCGGGAGATCGCCGACGTGATCCGCTACCAGTCGCGCCAGGCGTCACAGGCGCTGAAAACCCATGCCGAGAACATGGGCATGGATCTGCTCAAGGCGCTGCGACAGTAACGCCGTCAGAGCTCCGCGAGCACCAGCACAACCAGTTCTTTCGGTTCGTTACAGCAGGCCGTTGATTTCCCGCCACAACCGGCGGTAGGCATTGGCGGCAACCGAGTGCGGCGCCAGCAATTCCACCGGCACCCCCTGTTCACCCATGCGTTCCACCACGCTGGCGTTGGGGATAATGGTCCTCAGGCTACCCGGCAGATGTTGCTCCTGATTATCAATCAGTTCCCGATGCAGGCTCTTGCGCCGGTCCGCCATGGCGTAGAAGGGGCGCAGCCGCGAGGGTTTGAGTTTGTGATCCTTGGCAAAGGCCCGCAGTTGCTCCCAGCTGTTCAGGGATAACCAGGTGGGAATGACCGGCACGAACACCCGGTCAGCCGCTTTCAGCACCTGCTCCGACAGCCGCGACAGCGATGGCGGACAATCCAGTACCACCAGACTGGTTTCCTCCGACAACGGTGCCAGCCACTCCTTGATCAGGTTGACGCTGTCATTCTGATCCAGCTTGACGTCGAGATTGCGGAAACTGGTGTGCGAGGGGATGAAATCAAGGTTCTCGTAGCGGCTAGCATGAATGAAGTCAGCAATCGGGCTTTTTCCCTTCATCAGTGCAGATAGTTTATGCCCCTTGATGCGGTCGGCCCCGGCCAGATACCAGCTGGAGGCGCCCTGCGGGTCCAGATCCCAGAGCAGCGTGGAATAGCCGGCCTGACTGGCAAGGTAAGCAATGTTCACCGCCGACGCCGTTTTGCCCACACCGCCCTTGAGGCTGTAGAACGCGATTGTTTTCATACTGCGGCTCCCGACATTCACGCATAAAAAAACCGGGGAGGTCCCCGGTCAAAGCTTAGACACGATTTTCAAAACCCTACAGATCGTCCTGAAGTTTTTATCATGCCGCTGAAACGTGACAGTTTGATGACAGCATTCAGCGCACTGATCTGTCCGACGGCGGTTCCAGTAAAAAATTGCCGTACCCCTGTTCAATCACGGCCTGAGCGGATCGATCCTTCAACCCGACACCGGACAGGTTGAGGCGACGCGCTTCATTCAGCAGATACAGCAACCGCCGGCTGGCCTCATCGACATCCAGGCCGCCCGGACGGATGTTGGAGATGCAGTTGCGATTGGCATCGGTCAGCCCCGGTTGCGGGGCCCAGGTCAGATAGAGGCCGAGGCTGTCGGGCGAGCTCAACCCCGGCCGCTCGCCGATCAGCACCACCACACAACGGGCATTGAGCCGCTGCGCGATGTCGTCACCGATGGCCACCCGCGCCTGGGTCACCACACACAGAGGAGCCCGTTGCCCACCGGCCGACGCCACCTCCGGCAACGCCAGGAATACCCGCAGCAATGGCACCGCATTCTGTTGTACCGCCCGTGAGGACAGCCCATCGGCCACCACCAACGCGAGATCCACCGGGCTTTGGTGGGTGTGCCCGCCGCGATCCAGAACGTTGCAGGATGTCGCATCAAGACGCCGCCCCAGATCCGGGCGTTGCAGGTAGGTGACCCGGTCCGCCGCCTCGCTATGCAGCAGAAGCGGCTGCGGCAGGCCCCGGGCTGCCGACAGGCTCGCCAAGTCTTCGAGCAACGCCTTGGTGTCCAGCGGCAGGTGCACCGCGTCTCGGGCCCGCGCGTGATCCAGTTGAAAGGCCAGTAACTCACGGGTGGGCAGGCTGATGCCGGCCCGACCAAGACCAATCCGGGCATCGGTATGGGCCCGCAGCCGCCGCCAGGGGTTATCCGTCACCAGTTCCGGTGTTGAATCGGTCATTGCTCATCTCCTTCCGGCAGGCGGGCCAGGCTGGCGCCGAAGGCCTCCGGCAGGGTGTCAGCCGGCCATTGTCCGCCGCTGTCACGGAATATCCCCATCCGTGCCAGCCATTGCTCGAACTCCGGTGCCGGGCGTTTGTTCAGCACCCGCCGCAGATAGAGCGCATCGTGGAACGACGTGGTTTGGTAATTCAGCATGATGTCGTCGGAGCCGGGAATGCCCATGATGAAATTGCAGCCCGCCACGCCGAGCAGGGTCAACAGGGTGTCCATGTCATTCTGGTCGGCCTCGGCGTGATTGGTGTAGCAGATATCACAGCCCATGGGGAGGCCCAACAGCTTGCCGCAGAAATGATCCTCCAGGCCGGCGCGGGTGATTTCCCGGCCGTCGTACAGGTATTCCGGACCAATAAAGCCCACCACCGTGTTCACCAGTAACGGGTCAAACTTGCGCGCCACCCCGTAGGCCCGGGCCTCGCAGGTTTGCTGGTCAACGCCGTGGTGCGCATTCGCTGACAGGGCACTGCCCTGGCCGGTTTCAAAGTACATCACGTTGTTGCCCACCGAGCCGCGCTGCAACGACAGCGCAGCGCTTTGCGCTTCCGCCAGGATCGCCAGGTCGAAACCGAAACTGCGGTTGGTGGCCTCGGTGCCGCCGATGGACTGGAACACCAGATCCACCGGCGCGCCCTGCCCGATCGCCTCCAGGGTATTGGTAACGTGGGTCAGCACGCAGGACTGGGTGGGTATGTCGTACCGGCGAATGACCTCATCCATCAAGTGCATCAGACGAACGCTCTGGGTGACATTGTCGGTCGCCGGGTTGATGCCGATCACCGCATCCCCGCTGCCGTACAGCAAGCCATCGAGGATACTGGCGGCGATACCGGTGATGTCATCGGTGGGATGATTGGGCTGCAACCGGGTCGACATCCGTCCCGGCAGGCCAATGGAGTTGCGGAACGCGGTGGTCACCCGGCATTTCGCCGCCACCAGAATCAGATCCTGATTGCGCATGATCTTGCACACCGCAGCCGCCATTTCAGGGGTGATGCCCGACCGGATACCCTCCAGCACCTCGGGGGTGGCCTGATCGCTCAACAGCCAGTTGCGGAAGTCGCCGACAGTGAGATGAGCCACCGCAGCGAACGCGTCGCGGTCGTGATCGTCCAGGATCAGACGCGTAACTTCGTCGTCCTCGTATGGGACCAGCGCTTCGCTGAGAAAGGTTTTCAGGGGCAGCTCCGCCAGTGCCATCTGGGCCACCACCCGTTCCTCCGCGGTGCGGCCAAGCAGTCCCGCCAGCCGGTCACCGGAGCGGGCAGGCGTCGCCTTCGCCATCAGCTCCGCCAGTGACTGAAATTTCCACAGCTGTGTGCCCAGGCTGTATCGGTACATGCGCTGTCCTCAATCTGTCGCGGATTCGATTCTTTCACGCCCTCGTCAGGCATTGCAGCAATGGTTATGCCACCAGCAGCTGCTATCTTGTCTGGAATGGCTTCGCACCAATTCATCCGACCTACCGGACTCTCCAGAGGATTCTGCCATGACCGACCACCCCGTTCTGACCGCCGTGGATGATGGCATCCTCACCATCACCCTCAACCGGCCCGGCAAACGCAACGCGGTGGATCGCCCCACCGCCAGCGCTCTGCGACGGGCATTCACGGAATTCGAGGAAAACCATGCCTTAAAGGTAGCGGTTCTTTGCGGCGCCGGTGGGAACTTTTGTGCCGGCGCCGATCTGGCCGCCATGGACGATCCCGGGCATCGCAACGAAATTGATCCCCACGGCACCGGCCACGGCCCCATGGGGCCGACGCGGATGGTGCTGACCAAGCCGGTGATCGCGGCGGTTTCCGGTTATGCCGTTGCCGGCGGTCTGGAACTGGCACTGATGTGTGATCTGCGGGTGATGGAGGAATCGGCGGTGTTCGGGGTGTTCTGCCGGCGCTGGGGCGTGCCGCTGATCGATGGTGGCACAGTACGACTGCCGCGCATCGTCGGCCATGGCCGGGCGATGGACATGATCCTGACGGGCCGTCCGGTCGGGGCAGATGAGGCCCTGGCTATGGGGCTGGCCAACCGCGTGGTTGGTGAAGGCTCCGCACTGGCAAGTGCCCAGACGCTCGCCCGTGATATCGCCGGCTTCCCGCAACGCTGCCTGCTTGCCGACCGGGCATCTGCCCTGCGCCAGTGGGACCTGGATCTGCAACAGGCGCTGGTTTCCGAGGGCGCTGCCGGCTATCCCGTGGTGTTCGAGGAGGCCATTGAGGGGGCTAAAAAGTTCAGGGATGGCGCCGGGCGTCACGGCCAGTTCTGAGCAACCCAGCCGTCCAGGCTGCCACTTCGGGGTAGGCGTTCAGATCCAGCACGAACTCCTGCCCCCGCGCCGCGCATTGCAGATAGCTGTAGGGCGGCTGGAGCCGCCATCGCTCGGGTCTGGCGTGATAGCTCAGCGGCGGCCTGCCGGCTGATGGAAAAAACGCCGATGGCAGTCGCCACTGGGTCGGCAGGCGGCCTTCCGGGTCGCTCAGCACCAGATCTTCACGCCAGCAGGGGAACACGCCGCTGCCAGGCAACTGCCCTGTCTCACCCGGCATTGCAAAGCGCTCTGACGCTATGTAGAGCGTGTTCCCCGGGTCCGCTGCGCCATGCCAATGGGGGTGGTAGTGGGCCCAGGGCATGGCGTCCGCCGCAAGCCCGTCGACGGCATGAACCTCTGCGATGTGAAGCCAGCCCCAGATGCCATGAAAGGGTCGGGAGCCGGGTACAAACCGCCAGCGACGCCGCCAGATTTCCGCCCGCCGGAACACTCCGAAAAACAGAAACAGGTCGCCACGGGTGACGCCCTGATTGCGCAAGTGCCCCTGGGCGGACCCGGTCTGCCCCAGCAGCGGGCGCCAGCCTGCTGTACGGGGGAGGGCATCGGCGTCCAGATCCGGGTCCAGATGGGCGCCCGCGCCGCCAGTGACGCGTCCTGAAGTAAGATCCCGTGCAACTTTCCCCAGCCGCCGCCGACCGTGCCGGATCTCATCGTAACGGATACGGGACTGCGGGTCCGGAATCGGCAGCACGCACAGGGAGCCATCCGGCAGCACCGGACTGGGGCAACCGCCGGCGGAGGAATCAAAGCCTTTTCGGCTGAGGATCAGACGCATGGTGTTCCGGATAAATTCAGGATGACTTCAGGGAGCGCAATGCTATCGTAGAAACAGGGCCCATGTCCGCCCTCCATCCACATGGTCATACGGATAACGAAACATGAGACTGGTCTGTATCTCCGACACCCACGGCATGCACCGAGAGGTCGACGTGCCGGCAGGAGACATTCTGATTCACTCCGGGGATTGCCTTGGAGTGGGCACCCTCGACGAACTCGAAGATCTCGACAGCTGGTTCGCGGAGCAGCCCCACCGCCACAAGATTCTGATCGCCGGCAACCACGACTGGTGTTTCCAGGACGAACCACAGGAGGCCCGGGCGCTGGTCCGGCATGCCCACTACCTGCAGGACACCAGCCTGGAACTGGAAGGCCTCAGGTTCTGGGGCAGCCCGTGGACACCGGTATTTTTCAGCTGGGCGTTTAACCTTGAACGCGGCGCAGCCCTTGCCGAACGCTGGGCCCAGATCCCTCCAGACACCGACATTCTGATTACCCACGGACCACCGGCGGGCATACTCGATGCAGTGCCGACCGGGACCGGTTCGATGAGCGTCGGCTGCGACGATCTGGCCGCCGCGGTTGAAACCCTCAACCCGAGGCTCCATATATTCGGCCATATCCACGAGGGCTATGGCCAACGGCAGATTGGCCAGTGCCGGTACATCAACGCGAGCACCTGTACCGGTCGCTTCAAACCCCAGAATCCACCCATCGTGATCGACCTCTAGCCTGACGATCCGATGTCTCCGGAGCACGATATGCCACAACGCCCGCCCTTTTCGCTGCTGGAACTGGCTTCCGTTCGCGAAGGCGATTCCGTCGGCACCACCCTGGCCAACAGCGTTGCCTACGCCCGGCACGCGGAACAGCTGGGATTCAAACGGTTCTGGCTGGCCGAACACCACAACATGGAAGGCATCAGCAGCTCCGCCACGTCGGTGCTGATTGGCCACATTGCCGGCAAAACCGAATCCCTGCGGGTAGGCTCCGGCGGCGTGATGCTGCCCAATCATCCGCCGTTGGTGATTGCCGAACAGTTCGGCACCCTGGAGAGTCTTTACCCGGGCCGCATCGATCTGGGCCTCGGGCGCGCGCCCGGCACTGATCCGATCACCAGCCGGGCGCTGCGGCGGGAAGGCCTGGGCGCCGAGCAGTTCCCCGAGGACGTCGCCCGACTGCAGACCCTGCTGGGACCGTTACAGCCCGGCCAGCAGGTCAAAGCCATTCCCGGCGCCGGCACCCATGTACCGATCTGGCTGCTGGGTTCCAGCCTCTACAGCGCCCAGCTTGCTGCCATGCGGGGTCTGCCCTATGCGTTCGCCGGGCACTTTGCGCCGCGACTCTACCGTGAGGCTCTCAAGGTCTATCGCGACCACTTCCAGCCCTCGGCCCAATTGCAGGCGCCCTACGCCATGCTGGCGGTGCCCGCAATAGCGGCCGACACAGACGAAGAAGCCCGGTGGCTGGCCACCACCAGCTACCAGCGCATCCTGGCGCTGTTCCGTGGCCAGCCGCTGTGGATGAAACCACCGGTAGATACCATGGCCGGCCTCTGGAACGCAGGTGAAGAAGCCAGTGTGCGGGACTTCCTGGGGCTGCAGATACTCGGCGGCCCGGACTCGGTCAGGGACCAGCTGGACCGGCTACTGGACAGCGTGAACGTGGACGAAGTGATGTTCACTGTCGACGTATACGATCCGGAGAAACGCCGGCATGCGCTGGATATTCTCAGCCAGTCCTGACCGTACCCGGTCACGGACCCACTCACACACCACCAGAGGATGACCTCCAAACCATGGCGGCAACCATTACCCACGTATTCCTCTCCCACGGACTTGAGAGCGGACCGGCAAGCACCAAGATTCAGGCCATGAAAGCGGTGGCCGAAAGCTTTCCCGGGATCACTGCCGAGGCGGTGGATCATCGTAGCAGCAAGGATCCCTCGACCCGGCTGAAGCAGATGCGGAACGCCATGGAACGGGCCGGAGCCGACCCGCAGCACACCGTTCTGGCCGGTTCCAGCATGGGTGGGTGGGTGTGTGCACAGATCAGCGCCGAACAACCGGTGCGCGGTTGTTTCCTGCTGGCACCGGCGCTGGCACTGCCCCGCTACCCGCAATCCAGCCCGAGCATACGCGCCGAACACGTTCAGCTGATTCACGGCTGGGACGACGACGTGGTGCCGGCCCAGCCCGTGATCGCACTGGCAGAACAACAGAAACTGCCCATTCTCATGCTGGCGGATGGCCATCGCCTTGAACACAGCCTGGAACGGGTGGTGGAAGAATTCCGCCGGTTCCTGGTCAGGGCTGGCGTGTAGCCTCGAATTCCGCCAGCACCTGTCCATCGGCATCCAGCAGACGCAGACGACGCTCCTCCATCTGAACGCCGGCAGTGCTGGCCATTGCCTCGAACAACGCCCGCTCCGGGTTGTCGGCCTGCTGGCATGCCCGTCGGGTGCTGGCCATGCTGCTGAACACCAGATTACGTTTATCGATCACTTCGTATTCGCCACGAAATGCGTTGCAGCCACTAAAGCCATTGGCGACCCCGTCGTCCCGAAGAATCAGGTGCGCTTCACTGGCGGCGCCCGAGTCCGGCACCGGGTCGCCCGCCACTTCGGTCAGTTTCCAGTAAGTGTTGGTCAACGGCACCGACGCCTGCAAACCACCATTTTCTGACGAGGGCTGAGAAACACATCCGGCCACGATCAACATCCAACCGGTAACTATCAGCCAGCGCCAGCCGCTTTTCCATTTGCCCATGAGCTTATCCTCCGCACTTTGCAGGTTTGTTCCGTGTCATCCATCCTGAAGGAGACAACGAACAATTCAGACAGGGTGTCACTGCTGCCTAACTTTATAGCTCCGGCGTCGATAACAGCAACCCGAAGCAGCAGAGACCGGGCTGAATGGCCAACCCTGGCCGGAGCAAGTGATGAGAGAGGAGTTACCAATGAGCGATCCTGATAAAAGCCGCCGGGTATTCCTGCGCACCGCCGCCCTCGGGTTGGCTGCCATTCCACTGGCGAAGTTCGCCACCCATGCTCCCGACGCCCGGGCCGCAATGCCCAAGGCCGAAGACGGCCACGCCCTCGACTACGTCAATGACGCATCGACCACCGACCATGAGAAGTACCAGGAAGGCAGTCAATGTGACGGCTGTGCATTCTGGGCGGGCGAGGAGGCCGATGGCTGGGGGAAATGCCGACATCCGGAGTTTTCCGACGTTCTTGTCAACGCCAAAGGGTGGTGTAACACCTGGGTACCGAAAGGTTAACCAGCAGTCATTACCCCGCCAGCTTTCGGGGCGGGGTCCTGTCCCGGCAATGCCATCCAAGACGCACAGGAAAAACCCATCGCGCACTGCAAAGGCGCACTGCCACGGTGTTTCCCATATCATTTTGAGGCGTTACCGGCCAGTAATCTAAATTGGCCATTTTCTTGCGAAAATCGCTTTGTTTTGCCAGTCTTTAATAATGTAACAATAAATTACAGCGAAAAAATCAAACGGAGACAACACGATGAGCAGCTTGAGTAAATTCAGAAAACTGGCCGGTGTATCCGCGATCGCTTTCGCAGCCATGACTGCGGCGAACTCCGTCAACGCCGCGAACTGGCGCTACGCCCACGAAGAATACGAGGATGACGTTCAGGACGTCTTCGCCTACAAATTCAAGGAATACATCGAGGAAAACTCCGACCACACCCTGCAGGTTTTCCGCTTTGGTGAACTGGGCGAATCCGATGACATCATGGAGCAGACCCAGGCCGGCATTCTCAACTTCGTCAACCAGTCACCGGGGTTCACCGGCTCGCTGATCCCGGAAGCCCAGATCTTCTTCATCCCATACCTTCTCCCGACCGATATGGAAACCGTGGTCGAATTCTTCAATGAGAGTAAGGCCATTAACGAGGAATTCCCGAAGCTGTATTCAGAAAAAGGCCTTGAACTGCTGAAGATGTATCCGGAAGGTGAAATGGTCGTTACCCTCGACGAGAAAGCAACCTCGCCGGAAGATCTGAACAACAAGAAAATCCGGGTCATGACCAACCCGCTGCTTTCGGAAACGTACGACGCGTTCGGCGCCACCCCCACCCCGTTGCCCTGGGGTGAAGTGTACGGTGCATTGCAGACCAACATGATCCAGGGCCAGGAGAACCCGATCTTCTGGATTGAGTCGGGCGGTCTCTATGAAGTTTCCCCGAACCTGATCTTCACCGGACACGGCTGGTTCACCACAGCCATGATGGCCAACCAGGATTTCTACGAAGGCCTCTCTGATGAAGACAAAAAGCTGGTTCGTGAGGCAGCTGACTACGCCTACGAGGAAATCCTTGAGCATATCGACGGCCTGGCCGATGAAGCCCTGGCAAAAATTGAAGATGCCAGCGATGAAGTCACCGTAACCCGCCTTGACGAAGAACAGATTGAGGCCTTCCGGAAGCGCGCGCCTCAGGTAGAAGAAAAGTTCGTTGAGATGACCGGTGATCGCGGCAAAGAGCTGCTGGAGCAGTTCAAGGCTGACCTGGAAGCCGTCCAGGGAGAATAAAACGGCAAGCGCCGGTGGACCTACGGGTGCGCCGGCGCCTTACCACCCCGCCCCGTCGGGGCTTTGAACCCGCCGGGAGCGACATGTTCTGGAGCGCAAACCATGTCCGAAAAGTCCCCGGATGTTGAAGACGACACCGGCAGCTACGAATCCGGTCTGCCCGGTTTCCTGGGTACTATAGATGAATGGATCGCCAAGGTAGAAGCCGTGATGCTGGCCGCCGGCGTGATCCTCATGGCCCTCAACACCTGCATAAATGTCATCGGCCGTTTTGTCTTCGGCTCGGGATTGTTTTTCTCGGGTGAGGTCAACCGCATTCTGATCATTCTGATCACCTTTGCCGGCATCGGTTACGCCGCACGGCACGGGCGCCACATTCGCATGTCGGCCTTCTACGATGTACTGCCAACCATGGGGCGCAAGGTGCTGATGATCTTCATCGCGCTCTTTACCTCAGTGGTGATGTTCTTCCTGTGCTATCACTCCTACGGGTACATCGAAACGTTGTACGGCCGCGGCAGGATCCTTCCTGCGCTCAGCCTGCCGATCTGGATCATTTATGTCTGGGTTCCTATCGGCTTTGCAATCACCGGCATTCAGTATTTCCTGACCGCCATCAAGAATTTCACCAGCAAGGACGTTTACCTCTCCACAGGTGTGGTCGACGGCTACGCTGATACTGAATCGGAAGTCTGATCTGGCCGAAAACCAGAACAAGAAAGGAAGGATACGCTCATGGCAACCACGCTAATGCTGATCATGATCGGGCTACTACTGCTGGGCTTCCCGATGATGATCCCCCTGACTACAGCTGCGGTGGTCGGGTTCGTAATGATGTTCGATGGCTTCGGTCAGATGCAGACCTTTATCCAGCAAATGATGGGCGGCATCCGCCCGGCCTCACTGATTGCAGTGCCCATGTTTATTCTGGCGGCCGACATCATGACTCGCGGTCATTCAGCAGATCGGCTCATCAGTATGGTGATGGCCTTTATTGGCCACATCAAGGGTGGGCTGGCCATCAGTACTGCTACCTCCTGCACCCTGTTCGGCGCCGTATCAGGTTCCACCCAGGCGACAGTGGTCGCAGTGGGCTCGCCACTGCGACCCAAGCTGCTGAAAGCCGGCTATTCCGATCCTTTCTCGCTGGCGTTGATCATCAATTCCAGCGACATTGCGTTTCTGATTCCACCCAGCATCGGCATGATCATCTACGGGGTGATTTCCGAAACCTCCATCGCCGAGCTGTTCATTGCGGGCATCGGGCCGGGCATCATGATCCTGTTCATGTTCTCTTTGTACTGCCTGTTCTACGCTTACAAACACAATGTGCCAACGGAAGAAAAGGCAAGCTGGCGTGAACGTGGACGCTCAGTGCGGGAGGCCCTCTGGCCCCTGTTTTTCCCGGTTATCATCGTGGGCGGTATCTACGGCGGCATTTTCAGTCCGACCGAGGCCGCTGCGGTATGCGTGCTTTATGCCTTCCTGCTCGAGTTTGTGGTGTTTCGCTCGCTGAAACTGGTTGATGTTTACCGTATCGCCAAATCCACCGGCCTGATCACTGCTGTGGTCTTCATTCTGGTCGCGGTGGGCAATGGCTTCTCCTGGATCATCTCGTTTGCCCAGATCCCCCAGGCTATTCTTGAAACCGTCGGCGTGAACGATGCCGGGCCGGTGGGTGTGCTGATCGCCATCTGTATCGCCTTCTTCGTGGCCTGTATGTTCGTCGATCCCATTGTTGTGATTCTGGTGTTAACGCCAATTTTCGCCCCTGCGATCCAGGCCACCGGGCTGGATCCGGTTCTGGTGGGGGTGCTGATCACACTCCAGGTTGCCATCGGTTCCGCCACGCCACCTTTCGGCTGTGACATCTTTACTGCAATTGCGATTTTCAAGAGACCTTACTGGGAAGTCATACGAGGAACACCACCGTTCATCTTCATGCTGGTGGCAGCCGCCGGGCTGATCATCGCCTTCCCGCAAATTGCACTGTTCCTGCGCGACCTCGCGTATCTGGATTAACGGTTAAAAAAAGGAACGCACGAGGCTCAGGAGGTCCATGATGTTCAAGCGAATTCTAGTGGCGGTAGATGGCTCCAAAACCTCTTTGAAGGCTTTGGACAAAGCCATAGACCTGCAGAAGCTGATGCCGGACGCGGAGATCTTCATCCTTTGCGTTTACAAACACCACAGCCTGTTTGAAGCCTCACTCTCTATCGGCCGGCCGGTAGAACTGGACATCCCCGACAAGGTGCTCTCGGACTACGCCAAGACGGTGGTCAATCACGCCAAGGAACTGGCGAAAGAGCACGGCGCCACCAAGGTGCGCGGCTTCGTGAAGGGCGGCCGCCCATCCAAGGTGATCATCAAGTTCGCCCAGGACAAGGAAGCGGATCTGATCGTTGTGGGTACCCGGGGTACCCACAGTGACAAAGACGGCATGCTGCTGGGCAGCGTGTCGCATCGGGTCGCATCGCACGCCAAATGCCCGGTGCTGGTGGTGTAATTTCTACAACCCAACACACACTCGTCACACAGCCGTCATACTGAAAAGGTAAAAACAATCCGACATTTTTTCTGGAGCTGTATCAATGTCGGATCAATCATCACTGCTGGTGGAAAAACTCTGGCAGCTCAAGCGGCTGGTCGATAAGGGTGAGTGCCCCGCGGTCACCTCCGTTCATCTCAACAACCTGTTACGGGAACCCGGTTACCGCAACGATGTTCTGCGTCGGGTGGAAACCACAGGTTCCGACCGACTGAAGCGCCTCGCTGCGGAGATCCGCGCGGCGGATTCCGGCGCGCCATTGATGGCGACACCGGGCAGTGCTCCTGAGCAACCGGTAACACCTGAAGCCAATGCCAAACGCCATTCCTGGCTGCGCCGCAACCTGGTCTGGCTGGCCCCAGTTGCCGTGGCTGCCGCCGTGGCCACGGTCGGCTTTACCGCCTTTGAGCCACAGACCATCCGGGTTCACGAAGACATCATTACCAATACCGTGTGGGAATCAGGCAAAACCTACGTTCTGGAGCAACCGGTTTTCGTCGAGGGCGCCCAGCTCACCATCGAGAACGGTGTTACCGTTAAGGGCGACTACGGCTCGGCACTGATTGTCACCAAAGACAGCAAGCTGTTTTCCCGCGGACGGCCGGAGAGCCCTGTGGTGTTTACCAGCAACCAGGCAGAAGGGCAGCGCTCACGAGGTGATTGGGGCGGCGTGGTGATTCTTGGCAAGGCGCCGGTCAACCAGCCTTCCGCATCCATTGAAGGCGTCGCCGCCAACGATGCCCGGGGCAGCTTTGGCGGTGATGACGCTCGCCACAGCTGTGGCGTTATTGAATATACCCGCATCGAGTTTGCGGGCTTCGAAGTCTACAAGAACAATGAACTCAACGGGCTGACCATGGGCGGCTGTGGCAGCGACACCATCGTGCGGAACGTGCAGGTTCACCGCGCCCTTGATGATGGTATCGAGATGTTCGGTGGCACTGTCGATCTCAAAAACATCGTGGTGACCGGTGCCGCCGACGACAGCATCGACTGGGACTGGGGCTGGACCGGCCGTGTCCAGTTCCTCGTTGTGCAGCAACACGCGGATGTCGGCGACAACGCTTTCGAAGGCGACAATAACGGTAACGATCACCGGGCCCGGCCACGCTCCGAACCCGTCTTCTACAACGTAACCCTGGCCGGCACCGGACAGACCGCCAGGACCCACCGCGGCCTGGTGCTGCGGGAAGGCACAGGCGGGCATTTTCACAACATGATCATCGACAGCTACGGTCTTGAAGCGATCGATTTGCGCGATGAAGTCGCCTCACTGGTCCAGGCGGGCCGCCTGAGTTTTTCCAACAATCTTATTGCCAACACCGGCAAGCTTGGCAAAGGCACCAACGAGACCGGGACCGCCGACGATGATTTCGGATTCGACGAAAGCCGCTGGCTGACCGCCCCGGAGAATTCCAATCAGCGACGACTCGACAGTGCCCTGCACGTCTCTGCCAGGGACCCGGAAAACCCCAATTTCCAGACCCGGGTGCAAATGCGGCAAATGACCCCGGCGGAGCCGCCCAAATCTGAATTCTTTGACGAGTCAGCGACCTACGCGGGAGCACTGAATCCGCGGCTGCAATCCAGCTGGCTGGATGGCTGGACCGCCTTCCCCGCCCACTAGAAACCACCTGCGGGTATCCGGGTCAACTTCGGATATCCGCAACATCCATCGACAGTCACCCTGCTAGACTTTCTGGCCTATCCTCAATTCAATTCGAATAATCACAAGGCCTTCTCATGACTGCGATTGTCGATTTCCTCAACTCTGTTTTGTGGGGTTACGTACTGGTGTACGGCCTGCTGGCTGTGGGTGTGTTTTTCACGATTCGCCTGGGTTTCCTCCAGTTCGTCAATTTTGGCGAGATGGTCCGAGCTATCCGCGGGTCGCGGGAAAGTGACGTTCACGGCATTTCACCATTCCAGGCCCTGTGTACCAGTCTCGCTTCCCGGGTGGGCACCGGCAATCTCGCCGGCGTTGCCGTGGCCCTGTACCTCGGCGGCGCCGGTGCCATTTTCTGGATGTGGATGGTTGCGCTGGTGGGCATGGCGACCGGCTACGCGGAGAGTACCCTGGCGCAGCTGTACAAGGTTCGTGACGGCAAGGGGCAATATCGCGGCGGTCCGGCGGTCTACATTGCCAAGGGCCTGAAGGCGCCCTGGGCGGCTGGGATCTTTGCGGTCTGCCTGATTCTCTCGTTCGGACTGGTGTTCAATGCGGTGCAGGCCAATTCCATTGCCGATGCCATGCAAGGCGCTTTCGGTTTTGAAAAGTTGACGGTCGGCATTGTCATCGCGGTGTTTGCCGGCGTCGTGATTTTTGGCGGGTTGCGCAAGATTGTCCGCTTCGCCGAATTCGTCGTGCCCTTCATGGCCGGGGCCTATGTGCTGATCGCCCTGGGCATCATGGCGATGAACATCACCGAGGTGCCGGGCATTCTGATGATGATTGTCAAAAGCGCGCTGGGGATCGAGGAGGCAGCCGGCGGCGCGGCCGGCTCGGTCACCGCAGCGATGCTCAACGGTATAAAGCGCGGCCTGTTCTCTAACGAGGCCGGTATGGGGTCGGCCCCCAACATCGCCGCGACCGCCACCCCCGCTCCGCATCACCCCTCCTCTCAGGGGCTGGTTCAGGCCTTCGGCGTGTTTGTCGATACCATTATCATCTGCACCGCCACCGCCGTAATGATCCTGTTGTCCGGCGTGCTGGAACCGGGTTCAGGGGTCACCGGAACACAGCTGACCCAGGACGCTATGGAAGCCCATCTCGGCGAGTTCGGTGGTTATTTTATTGCCGTCGCCATCCTGTTCTTTGCGTTCACCTCCATCGTGGCCAACTACACCTACGCGGAAAATGCCCTCTATTATCTGAAGGGCGGCAACACCCTCGGCGTGACCCTCCTGCGGCTGGCCGCGCTGGGCATGGTGGTCTGGGGAGGTTACGAAGCAGTGGTGACGGTATTCAATACGGCGGACGCTTCCATGGGACTGATGGCAACCATCAACCTTATTGCCATTGTGTTTCTGTCCGGCACCGTGGTGAAGCTGACCCGGGATTACCTGGCGCAGCGCCAGCAGGGTGACGTACCCCACTTCCGCTCCAGGGATTACCCGGAACTGCACGAAAAGATCGACAGCGATATCTGGCACTGATGGCAGCGACCTGCCCTCAGCCAAGGCTGGCGGGCAGGTCCGCAATGCAGCCTTCGATTCGGTCCCGGCCGGCTTCCTTGGCCCGGTAGAGGGCGCGATCGGCCAGCCCCAGCAGAGCATCAGGGTCGCGCGTACACTCGGGCCAGGCTGCCACACCAACCGAGAGGGTAATGAAACCGAGATTCTGATCGTCATGATGAATGGGCGTGGCCCGCATCACACGGCAGAGGTTCTCGGCTTTTTCCCGGGCTCCGGCCAGCTTCGCGCCAGGCATGATGACCACGAATTCCTCGCCACCGAACCGGCAGACAACATCGCTGTCCCGGAACTGCTGTTGCAGAACTTTGGCAACGGTCTTCAGGGCACTGTCGCCCGCTTCATGGCCATGGTTGTCATTGAAGCGCTTGAAATGGTCAATATCGACCACCAGCAAAGCCAGCGACACCTTGCTGCGCTCTGCCACCGCACTTTCATGCTCCAGTAACTGGTTAAAATACCTGCGGTTCTTGAGTCCGGTCAGGGCATCCTCATAGGAGTACCGCTGGAGTTCTTCGTGCAGGGTAATGCTGGACAGGGTAATGCCGATTCGCTCGAGCCCCTGGTTCAGCGCATGGAACAACCGCGCGGCGCCGTAGTCGTTGCCTTTCGAGGCGAAATTTTCCGGCACTTCCACCAGCAACAGGCCGATGGTCTGCACGCCCTCATTCGCCGAGTGAACATCGATGTGGAAACACACGGCACCCGCAAGCCAAGGCGCCCTGGCGTGGGCATCGTCTTCCGGCAGCGCCCGGTAACGAGAGGGCAGCGGTGTTGCATCCGGCACACCACCGGAAGTCTCGAGGATCAGCGGCAGCCCCGGCACGTCACCCGCGTAACCCCAGTAGTTCAGACGCTCATAGGCCTTGCCGTCGTCAATGCGCTGGTACAGGGCACCGCGAAGGGGACTGCACAGGTCCGCCATAACCCGGGCCAGGTAGTTGAGAGCCTGACTCAGGCTGAGGCAATCCTGCAGACCGGCAATGATGTCATTCAGTACGCGGTTTTTCTCGTTTTCAAAGGTCAGCAGCCGAACCCGGGCCTGCTCTCGACGCACCAGAGCCTCGGCCTTGCGGGTACGTTCGGCAACCTGCTGTTCCAGCGACAGATTCAGGGTGTGTAATGCCTGCTGGTTTCGGGCGTAATGACCCAGGGAAATAAGCACCACTGACAGCGAAAACAGCAAGGTCCCCCAGCTTACCGGGACCCGACCCCAGGGCAGTATGCCGTGGGCCACCGCCATCTCCACCACCAACAGCGCACAGAAGATACCGTAGGTGAGCAGGACGATCCGTTGTTCCGTCATCAGGTCCCGGAAACGCTGAATCACCACCACACTGATGGTGGCCAGCGAAATCAGGAACAACGTGTCAAAAATCGGAAAGGTCGACGAGAGGTCAATCGCGCCGACCGCAGACAACCCCAGCGCCGCTGCAACGTATAGCAGGTGAAGCTTCCAGACCAGGTTGATAATCCCCGGGCGGTGAGCCGTGAGCCACTGTTCCAGCAGCAATGCCATGGCAACCGGCAGCATGAAATACGAACCCGCGGAGAGGTAATCCCACAGCAATGGCACATTCCATAGCAACTGGCTGGCCTGGCTGTCTGCCACCAGCATGACGGCGGAGGCAAAGGAGAACAGCGCGATACTGCCGAAACTTTTTTTCTCGGTCTGAAGCACGGCAAAGATAATCGCAAGTAATCCGATCAGCGCGGAAAACCCGGCAATAATCAGTGCTTCCAGCGAATTATCCAGGATGTACAGCAGCAGATCCGGCCGGTCCATGATCGACACTTCACCCCAGAGTCCGATGTCGGTGTAGTTGGAGAACACCCGGAAATACAGGGTTTTGCCAGCAAAGCCCTCTGGCAGAACAATCTCGTGCCAGGGCCAGCCTTCGAACCGCCCACGCCCCGATTCGTCAAAAGAGCCATACTGGTAGATCCGTTCACCATCGAGGTACGCCTGTACAATCAGATCGACACTGAAGATGTACAACACCGGCTCGCGCCAATCGCCATCGGGCAGCGTGATGCGAAACCACACATGCTCGCGGCCCTGACGGTTCGGAGGGTTGGAAGGAAAACTGATGGCGTGCCAGTCATCGGTTGCCGTATCGTCGAGAATCCACTCCGGCACACCATTGTCGGTAACCGGTGAATCCCCCCAGCGGTACTGCCAGCCTTCCGACAGGGCCAGCGGCGACGCCGACGCGCTGGAAAACAGCAGCATGCAGGCTGACAGTAACACCAGCCTGATTAACGAAAGAGAAACAGAGTCCATCCTGAGCGCGTCCTGCCGGGTTGATCTGCCCTGATTATAGGTCACCCGGGGCGTTCACACTGCATTGTCGCCGGCAATGACAAACTTTAACGGACCGCATACACTCAAAAGCCGGCAACGAACGCCGGCTTTCCGGACTCAGGTGGCGGCTCAGCGGCCGGACTTGAGGCGTTCCCAGTAGCGGGTGTAGACCTGCATCGCGTCGTCTCCCACGTCTTCCTGAAACTCAGCGTTGGTGAGGTCCTCGGCGGTGGGGTAGCTGGCGCGGTCATTGGCAACCGCATCCGGCAGCAATTCACGGGCAGCCAGGTTGGGCGTGGCGTAGCCGATGTCTTCGCTGATCAGCGCCGAAATTTCCGGCTGCATCACGAAGCTGATGAACTGGTGGGCCGCGTCTGTATTATTGGCATTTTTGGGGATCACAAAACTGTCGAGCCAGACAATGATGCCCTCTTCCGGATAGATGTACTCCAGCGAAGGCATGTCATCTTTGCCCATCACCGCTTCGCCGTTCCAGATCATGCCAATGTCGGTTTCCCCTTCAAGGTAGGGCATGCGAGGTGCGTCGGAATTGAAAGTCCGCACCGATGGCATCAACTCGGCGAGTTTTTCGTAGGCCTGCTCGATTTCCTCCGGGTTGGTGCTGTTGCCGGAATGTCCCAGCACCCGCAACCCCACGTGGAACACCTCCCGCATATCGTTGGTCAGCATGACCTTGCCCTTATACTCCTCTTTCCACAGGTCGGCCCAGGCGCTGACCTGTTCGCCGTCCAGATCACTGGCATCATAGGCGAGGCCGGTGGTGCCCCAGAGGTAAGGAACACTGTAGGCATTGTCCTCGTCGAACTCCTGGTCCACCAGTTCCGGGTCCAGGTTATCGAAGCCTTCCAGCTTGCTGTGGTCAATCTTCTCCAGCAGCCCTTCCTTGCGCATTTTATTCACATAATAGGTGGACGGTACCGCAAGATCGTATTCGCCGCCGTCTTCCAGCAGCTTGAGGCGCGCGTACATGGCTTCGTTGCTGTCATAGGTGGTGTACACCACCTGAATCCCGGTCTCTTCCTCGAACCGGTCCAGCACCTCCTGGGGCATGTATTCGGACCAGTTGTACAGATTCAGGACCTCGGACTCCTCCTGACCGCTACAACCGGTCAGGGAGGCGGCAATCAGGCCTGCCAGCGCCAGTTTTTTCATCGTTTGCTCCTTGTCAGTATCCATTGGGAAAGCATCAGCATGGTCAGTGAAAACACCAGCAGCAGCGTGCCCAGCGCATTCACCTCGGGTTTAAGGCCCACTCGCACCATAGAATAGATGCGCAATGGCAGAATTTCATAACTGGGACCGCTGACAAAGGTGCTGACCACCACATCGTCCAACGACAGAGTAAAGCCCAGCAGCCAGCCCGCCAGCAACGCCGGCATGATGACCGGAATCAGTACGGTGCGGGTCATGGTGAAGTCACTGGCCCCCAGATCACGCGCGGCTTCGGGCAGGCTCTCGTCAAAGCCACTGAGGCGAGCCATCACGGTGATCACCACAAAAGGCAGGCAGAAGGTCACGTGGGCCAGTAACAGGGATACAAAGCCCAACTGCAGACCCACCAGCAGAAACAGCGCCAGCAACGATATTGCCAGTACGATCTCCGGTGACATCATCACCACGAACAGCATGCCACGCAGCATGCGCTTGCCGCGGAAACGATACCGGTGCAAAGCCAGCGCAGTGAGTGCGCCGATGACCGTGGACACCGTTGCCGCCGCCAGCGCCAGCCACAGGGAATTCCACATGGCCTGAACCATGGCGTGATTGCTGAACAGGGAGTCATACCACTGCAAGCTTAGCCCACCCCAACGGTAGCCGGTGCGCGAACTGTTGAATGAAAACACCACCAGCACCAGGATGGGCAGGTACAGTAATGCATAAACCGTGGTGAGATAGGCGCGCGGCAGCCAGTGTTTCATTTCACCGGCTCCTGATCGCCGAGTCGCCGCCGGCTCAGTCGGTGCGCAAACAGCAGCACCGCCATGGCGATGGTCAGGAGGATGCTGGCGGCAGCACCGAAAGGCCAGTCCCGGGCATCCAGAAACTGATTCTTGATTACATTGCCAACCAGCAGGTTGCGGGAGCCGCCAAGGATATCCGCCACGAAGAACAGCCCCATCGCGGGCAGCAGCACCAGCATCACGCCAGCAAGTACCCCTGGCAGGGTGAGCGGCACGATCACATGGGCAAAGGTCGCCAGTTTGCCGGCGCCAAGATCGTGGGAGGCCATCAGCAGCTCATGGCGAAGATCCTCGAACACCGAATAAAGCGGCAGGATCATAAAAGGCAACAGCAGGTAGACCAGACCGATGATCACCGCACCTTCGGTATAGAGCAGCTTCATCGGTTCCTCAATGAGGCCGAGGCCCATCAGCGCATTATTGATCAGGCCGTTGGTGGCCAGCAGCAGTTTCAGCGCGTAGGTACGCACCAGAGAGTTGGTCCAGAAAGGCACTATCAGCAGAAAGATCAGCAGCGTCTGCCGCTGCTTGCCGACCCGGGACAGCGCCCAGGCAAACGGATAGCCGATCAGCAGGCAGAACACGGTGGTGACCCCCGCCATATAAAGGGAGTGCAGGAAGACTTCGAGATACAGCGGATCCAACAGGCGCCGGTAGCTGTCCAGGTTCAACGGCAAGGCCAGAAAACTGCCGGCATCGCGAGTCATCACACTGGCACCGACCACCAGCAGATTGGGAGTCAGCACCAGCAGCAGCAACCAGCCCCACACCAACACCAGCACAGCCGTTTTGAAGGGTTGCTGGAATACCCTATGCATCAATCAGGCGCTCCGCGGCGGCTTCGTCGGGTTCGGAAGGCAGCAGCCATTCCCAGCCATCCACCCAGCTCACCCGCACCGGCTCGCCCAGACGGTAGTCAAAGGTGGGATCGTCTTCGTCGAAGAATTCGCTGGCAAGCACTTCGGTACCGTCGGTGAGGTGAATCACGGAATCCAGCGTGCTGCCCTTGTAGTTCCGCTCCACCACCCTGCCGGGCAAGCCGTGGTCGGCGTCAGGCTCCAGCACGCGGATATCCTCCGGACGCAACAGCACGTTCACGCCCTGGCCCTCCGTTACCGGAAAATCCGGCTTGCGCAGGGTCCGATGCACACCGAACACGTCCACCGTAATGGTGCTGTCTGTTACCTGCTCCAGTCGACCGGGAAACAGGTTGGTTTCGCCGACAAAGCGCGCGGTAAACAGGTTGGCGGGGCGCTCATAGATCTCACGCGGCGTACCCAGCTGCTGGACAATACCCTCTCTGAGCACCACCACCCGGTCGGACATGGACAACGCTTCTTCCTGATCGTGGGTCACAAACACGAAGGTAATGCCCAGTTCCCGCTGCAGACGTTTCAGCTCCACCTGCATGGCGCGACGCAGCTTGTAATCGAGGGCGGACAGGGGTTCGTCCAGCAGCAACAACCGCGGTCGTTTGACGACGGCACGGGCGATCGCCACGCGCTGCTGCTGACCGCCGGATAACTGATGGGGTTTGCGACGGGCGTAATCGCCCAGTTGCACCATCGCCAGCACGTCGTCCACCCGCTCGCGGATTTCGTCTTTCGGACGTTTTTCCATCTTCAGTCCGTAAGCGACGTTGTCGAACACGGTCATGTGGGGAAACAGCGCGTAGTGCTGAAAAACGGTATTGAGGGGGCGATGCTCGGGGGGCGACTGACCGATGTCTTCGCCGGCGAGCAGAATCTGGCCGCCGTCGGCCTGCTCGAAACCGGCCATCAGGCGCAGCAGCGTGGTTTTGCCGCAACCGGAGGGGCCGAGCAATGTGATGAATTCGCCATCGTAGATATCGAGATCCAGGGCATCGAGTACGGCTCTGTCGCCGAACACCTTGCTGACGCCCTTCAGAGAAAGCAGTGTCTGTTTCATCGGCCCTGCCCTATTGATGAGCGGCCTATTTTTCCAGAATCCACTGCAAACAGAAAGGGCACGCCGGGCTTTTGTACTGACCCGGCGTGCCCTTTTTCGGTATTCCCTGATCAGTCGGTGGCAATGCTGTTCAGGTAGGCCTTGTCAGAAATGTTGGTCCATTTGCGAACCTTCTGCAGATACTCGCGCTGGGAGGTGATGATCTCGTTAGCCAGCGGGTCGTTTTCCGCCTCCTGCTCCAGCAGCTTGTTGGTCGCGTCGCGCAGGGCGTCGATCACTTCCGGCGGGAAGGTCTTGTGGGTAACGTTGGGGTAATCCTCTTTCATGCGGTCCCAGGCCTCCGCACTCATGTGGGTGCTCTGGATGTACATGTCATAGGCCGCCGTGCGCATGGCTACCCGCAGAATCTCCTGGAGGTCTGCCGGCAGGCTGTCCCAGGTTTTCTGGTTGATCAGGAACTGCACTTCCGCACCCGGCTCCTGCCAGCCGGAGTAGTAATAATCGGCAATCTGATGAAAGCCCATGGGCAGATCCAGTGCCGGGCCGACCCACTCCAGGGCGTCGATGGTGCCACGTTCCAGGGCGGTATACAGCTCGCCCGGCGGAATGTTGGTCACGGCCACGCCAATTTCGGACATCACCTCGCCGGCAAAGCCGGGGGTTCTCATCTTCAGACCCTGCAGGTCCTCCAGGGAGGTGATCTCCTCACGGAACCAGCCCCCCATTTGGTTGCCGGTATTGCCGCCGGGAAACGACAGCAGGCCGTGGGGCTTGTAGACCTTCTCCATCAACTCCATGCCGCCACCGTAATAGAACCAGGCATACTGCTCCTGGGCCAGCATGCCGAACGGCACGGTGGTGAAATACATGGCATTGGGAATGGTGCCTTTATAGTAATAGGACGCCGTGTGGCCCATGTCGTACTGGCCCTGACGCACCATGTCGAAAATGCCGAAAGGCGCCTTATGCTTGTTGGAGGAATCGATACGGAACTGCAAACGACCCTCGGACATCTTTTCCGCCATCGCCGCCATGCTGCGGGGTGTTTCACCCAGAATCGGAGAGTTCGGCCCCCAGGTCTCCGCAAGGCGAATGGTGTAGGTCTTCTCGGCCATCAGCGAGGTGCTGGTTACCGACAGCACCAGGGCCGCAGCCAGGAATTTCAGCGTTTGGAGGGACATAACGGGATTGGTTCCTGTTGTTATATTGGTGAAAACAGACGGCTCTCATCATAGCGGGCGAAAGGAGGATCGCCAATGTCTGTCTTCCTCCTTTCGCCGCACCCTCCCTACACCTTGAACTGGCCCACCAGTTCGCGAAGGCTCTCGCCCAGACGCGCCAGTTCGTGGCTGGCTTCGTTGGTCTGGGTCACGCCGGTATCGCTGCGCTGAGCGGCGTCCACAATGCGCACCACGTTCTGGTTGATCTCCTCGGCCACCTGGCTCTGTTGCTCCGCGGCGGTGGCAATCTGGGTCACCTGATCGTGGATCTGGCCGACGGATTTCTCGATGGTGCTCAGCGCCCCGGTAGCGTGGTTGATGCGCTCCACGGTTTCCGTGGAATGGTCGCGCGAGGCGTTCATGCGTTCCACCGCGGCCTTCGATTCGCTGACAAAGCCGCCAATCATCTCGCGAATCTGTTCGGCAGACTCGGCGCTGCGCTTGGCCAGCTGGCGCACCTCATCGGCAACCACGGAGAACCCTCGGCCATGCTCACCGGCACGGGCCGCCTCGATGGCCGCATTCAATGCCAGCAGGTTGGTTTGCTCGGTGACCGCGTGTATCACGTCCAGCACTTTCTGGATGTCATCGGATTTTTCCGCGAGCGCATTGATGCTGCGAGCACTTTCTTCCATCTCGCCGGACAGCCGGTTGACCGCCTGCTGGGCGTTGGCGACAGTTTCGCCACCATCCCGGGCCATGCGATCGGCATCGGAAGCGGCACCCTCAACTTCGTTGGCGTTGCCGGAGATCTGCTGGATGGTTGCCGCCATTTCGTTGATCGCCGAAGCAATCTGATCAGTTTCCGAGCCCTGCTCCTGCACCGAGGCGCGGGTTTCGTTGGCGACCCGGCTGAGCTCTTCCGCGGCGGAGGCCACCTGGTCGGTGGTCGATCCCACTTCGCGAATGGTGTTCTGGATCTTGATAACAAAGGCGTTGAAGCGACGGCCCAGTTCGGCCAGCTCGTCCTTGCCGTCATCTGGCAGGCGCTGGCGCAGGTCGCCTTCACCATCGGCAATTTCCTGCATCATGTTGCTGACGTTTTTCAACGGCACCGTCACGGTACGCCCCACAAACACTCCAATAATCAGGGCAATCACCACAACCACCGCGGTCACCATCAGGATAAAGCCCAGCGCCGCAGCCATGGTTTCCTCAATCTGCTGGCGGGCGGCTGCCACTTCGCGTTGAATGTCCGTGATATAAACACCCGCGCCAATCATCCAGTCCCAGTCCGCGATAATGGTGGAATAGGACATTTTAGGCTCTTCGTTGCCGGAGGCCGGGTTCATCCAGTCATAGCCGTAAAAGCCGTCACCCTCGCCCGCTTCAAACAGATCCCCCACCAGCCGTTTCAGGGTCGGGTTGTTCGTGGGACCCTCCTTGGACGGGTCGGGCGCGTACGCGAGGTTGTAGACGTCGCGGGTGTAGGCGAACACATAGTTGGTTTTGTCGAACCGGATGGTGCGCAGCCGCGACGCTGCGGCGTCCTTCGCTTCCTGCTCACTCAGGGAAGGATCGTTCTTCGCCTCCAGGACCACCGCCCTGGCGGCATCCACCAGATTTTTCAGTCCGGCCTTCCGTGCTTCCAGCAGGCTGTTTTCGAGGCGCTCCAGCTCGTCCTCGCCATTGGCCTGAATCTGACTTGCGGTGATCCACGCCAGAGTCGCGGCCGTAATGAGTACCGGTACAAGGACCGCCACCAGCAAACGCGCTCGAATTGTTAAGTTGTTCAGAATTGTCATTGTGCCCGGCTCCCAAAGATTCGTTCTTGTTGCGCATTATCTACCCACTGCGCAGGCTGGACTGTTCCAGAATGTTAACCAACGTTTCAGAAGACCAGCAGGCTCGCCTTCTTCGCTCTTGAATAAAGTGCTTGCATGAAGCATTTTCAGGTAAACAGGGTATCGGCAGTAACGTAACTGTCTTGAGGAGAGGTTAGACTAAAGGATCATGACTGATGGTAGGCCAATGAAGCAGCTGTTTCTCGTGCGCCACGCCAAATCCAGCTGGGCGGACCACACCCTCTGCGATCGGGACCGTCCGCTGAACCCGCGGGGTGAAAGTCAGCTCGCCCCTCTGGGCAGGGCCTTGCGGGCGGCCGGCGCCTTCGAGGCGCAGGTGTACTCCAGCGATGCGGCGCGCGCCTGCGCCACAGCGGCCGGAATCTGGCCCGATACCGTTCCGGCTGCGCAACGCCATACCCGAAGCGAGCTGTACACCTTCGACTACCAGCGCCTGCTTTCCTGGTTGCGGCAACAGGACGACGACGCCGACATTACCCTTGTCGGGCACAATCCCGCGCTACTGGAGCTGGCCCAATGGCTGTTGAAACAACCTCCGGAGCAGTTGCCCACCGGCAGTTTCATCCATATCCGGTTACCCATCAAACACTGGCACCAGTTGGAAAAGGGCAAAGGCAAACTCGCTGCGCTGCTGACCCCTCCGGACTTCAGCTATGCCCACTTCTCGCGCAAACTGAAAAAGCGAGCCGAGAGCGAGGGTGCCACCTCCGCAAGCGACATTCCGGCGGCACTTCATCACCAGCAACGGCGCCTGGAACAGCTGGAACGAGGCGTGATTCTTGGGCTGGACGACGAATTCCTGCATCAGTATCGCATTGCCATTCGCCGCAGCCGGGCCATCGCCGAATCGGTTCAGGAAGTCACCGGCAACAAAACGCTGGCGAGAGCCGTCAAAACCCTCAAGCGCCATGCCAATGCCACCGGGGCGTTGCGAGACCTGCACGTGCTCCTTCAGGACCTGCCAGAGCTGTGCGGCGAGAACAATGACATTCTGGTGGCCTTGCAGGTGTGGTTCGAGAAAGAAGCCGCCGGCAGACACAAAAAACTCGCGCAGCGCCTTGGCAGCAAACGCTATCACGACAGCATGAACGACTGGCTCAACCTGATCGACTCCCGAAAGTTTCACAAACTGGCAGGAACTCTCAGTTCCAGAGACATCCGGAAGACCCTGGAACGTCGTATAAAGATGTTCAACAGGCGCACAGCAGAGTTGATGCATACGTCGCCAGACGAGAATATCCACAGGCTGCGCAAGCAGCTCAAACGCATTCGCTATCTGATGGAGCTTGATGCGGGGAACTGGAAAAACAACCTGAAAACCCTCCAGGCACGGCAACAGCTGTACGGCCGTTTTCAGGACCTGCATGTACAAATCGGATTGCTGGAGCAGTTCCGGAAGGCCGCACCAGAGGTTCTTCCGGCCGCTCTCGCCGATATTATTCAGACACTGGATCATCGCAAAGCGGATGCCCGCAGAGAGATTCTGGCCCTTGGAGGACTCGATGGAGCCCCGGTATGACACCCTGTTCTACGATGGACAATGCCCACTTTGCGCCCGGGAGATCCGCACCCTGCGCAAACTCCAGCGTGGCCATCTGATATTTGCCGACATCCATGAACAAACGGCCGACAATGCCAACCTCCCCAGCCAGGAAGCCCTGCTCAGACGGCTCCACCTGATGACCTGGACCGGCGAATGGGTCACCGGCCTGCGGGCCAACGTTCGTGCCTGGTCACACACACCCTTCGGGTTCCTGTTCAGGCCGCTGCTATGGCCCGGCATTCTCCGGATCGCCTCACGGGTCTACGAGAACTGGGCAGACAGACGCTTTGAACGTAAATACGCCTGTACACGTTGCAGCGCCGGTGATTCCGCATAGAGGGGTGCCGACCATCACTACAACCCGGGGCGCCTATCTGCCGGCGCCTGCTCGTCACACTTCCGGCAGTCCAGCTCGAACCCGAGCATGGATTGTCGGCCCTTAACTGTGGTCACCCAGGGCCGATTCACCCAGGGCGGCGTGTGGCGCACATGCTGATTGTGGCCACAGGCCAGCCGGGCAACCCAGTGGTTTTCCTCATCCCTGTGATAGCCGGTGATGAGTTGCTTCATTGTTTCTGGCCCCCAACTTTAGAAAAGGAAGCTCGTCCACGCCACGCCGACCAGGAATAGAGCCCCAGCGCCACCCAAATCATCGCGAAACTGAGCAGCTTCTCGTTACTCAGCGGCTCGTGGAAGACAAAAAGCGCAATCAGGAACTGGATGGTGGGGTTGATGTACATCAGAAAGCCGACAGTGGCCAGACGCAGCCGGCGCGCCGCCCCCGCAAATGCCAGCAAGGGGATGGCGGTGACGATGCCACTGGAGATCAATAACAACGTCAGGGCCGGCCCGTCGGTGAAATGGGATTGGCTGGCAACACCCAGCGTCACCAGCGCCAGCAGGCTGAGGGGCAGCAACAGCAGTGTTTCCACAAACAGCCCGGAGAGGCCGTCCAGCTCGACCTGCTTGCGAAGCAAGCCGTAGGTGCCGAAACTGAAAGCCAGCACCAGGGTAATCCAGGGCACCACCCCGAGCAGAAACAGCTGGTAGAGAATAGCAACCGTGGCCAGGGCCACCGCGACGGTCTGCAGCCGCGAGATGCTCTCCCGCAACACCAGCATGCCCAGCCCGACGTTCACCAGAGGGGTGAGGAAATAGCCGAGGCTGGCTTGCAGCACCTGCCGGGTCTCGACGGCGTAAATGTAGACGCCCCAGTTCAATGCGATAAACACCGCACAACCGAACACCACACCCAGTTTCTTCGGGTGAGCCAGCGCAGCGGTGATGGGCGGCCAGCGCCTGAGAAAGCTCACCACGAGAGCCAGAAACACACAGGACCAGATGACCCGATGCAGGAGCACCTCGAAGGCCGGCACCCCGGCAAACAGCGCGAAGTACAGCGGAAAACAGCCCCACATGCTGTACGCCGCGAGACCGTAGAACACACCTTTGGTGGCTTCCGGGGTGGTATTTTTCATAGCTTCCTCATTATCCGGATGCACCAATCTAGCACAGTGAAGATGACGCGCGCTCGCCAAATGGCTTACCCTTCAAACATCACTCATGCGTCATGGAGGGTCCACTATGAAAACCGCCCACGATCTCGTTGCCGATGCCAGGAGAGAGATTGAAGAAGTGCCCCTGAACCAGGCCGACGAGGCCATACGCAATGCCGATATGCTGCTCGATGTGCGCGACCCCGACGAATATCGCACCGGCCACATTCCCGGCGCCGTCAATATTTCCCGCGGCATGCTGGAGTTCAAGTTCACCAATGACCCGGCCCTGGAGAGCCGCGACATGCATATCGTCTGTTACTGCAAGACGTCCGGCCGCGCAGCACTGAGCGCCAGGGCGCTGAAAGAGATGGGATACATCCACGTAAAATCGATCGAGGGTGGCTTCGATGCGTGGCAGGAGGCCGGCAAAGAGGTGGCCAGCCCTGAGTACCCATCGTTCGAGTAAAGTCCGGTTACAGGCAACAGGCCTTGTATTTCCTGCCACTGCCGCAAGGACAACGGTCGTTGCGGCCCGGTCGTAGTGCCCCCTCGCTGGTATTGCCACGCAGGTAAAACCAGCGCCCCTCCGCCCGCACGAAATCGGACGTTTCCTCGAGGAATCCCCAACCGCTGGCCAGCCGGTAGATTGCCCGGAAATGCACGGTACCTCTGTCGCCAGACTCTGTGGTGTCCAGTACCTGAAGTGACGTCCATTTCGGGGAGTCCGTAAGCGTGAGGCTGCCGGGCCGGGTGCTCTGGTGCCAGGTGGCCTGCAGATATTCAGGCAGGTTCATAACGAATGCCGTGTAGCGTGACCGCATCAGACTTTCCGGTGTCGGGGCCGCTTCGCCCTGATGGAAGCGTTGGCAACACGCTCCGTAACGTTGCTCGCTGCCGCAGGGGCAGAGGTCCTGGGGGAAATACTGTGTCATCAGGCGTCGGTCTGTTCGCTCGGGTTCAGAATGCCTCAGTATATCAATATCACTGCCGCCTTACCCGGCCCACAGCCGCACACGAAAACGACTCTTGCGCCACAGCCAGGCCAGCCACAGCGCATGGGCATTAATCAGCAAGGCAAGAATCCACTCAAAGGCATCGTCCTTACGATCGTAGAACTCCGGCACCACACCGTCGAGAATCACCGACAGTATGCCAACGCAAAGCGTTAGCTGGCACAGATTCAGCAACCTCGTGCCACTGCGATGCCAGAGCGGATGGGTACGTAAACCCGCGCTAACGAGCAGTTCGCAGATGAAGGTGAGCGCGAAATACAACACCACCCCGATGCGGCGGATCAGGTTGAAGCCCTCACCGGCGTGCCCCAGCGCGAGGGTGTAAGCACCCAGCGCAACACAGGCCACCAGCCCCAGCCAGGGCACCCAGGCAGCGCCCCGGGTGTAAACCCCGAGTTGCTGCAACCAGCGGCCGTTCAGCCACCAGAACAGGATTCCCAGAATCGCCGCCGGCAGCATGGTGCCTTTGAAGATGAAATAGGAGGTCCCGTGTCGGCCGGTGCGACTGATGCTCGTGCAGCTGTCCCAATAGGGGATGCAGAAGGACACATGCCCTTCCAGTATGGACACCAGAAAGGTAGTGTGGATGGTGAGTAGCGGAATCAGGCCGGCGGCAAGTGCCAGCCACCAGAGCGGAACCGACGAGTTGTTCAGCACCATGACACCAGGCTCCAATGCGCCTTGTCAGAACAAAAGGAAATTTTACTGCCCGCTTTTGCAACCAATCGCGCGTTCATGCGTATACAGGAACCAGATTAATCGTAGCCGTACACTTTTGAGTTATCTACACTCGAAGCCATTCATGCATTAACCAGGGGCGCTTTGCGGACCTTATGTCGTGGCCTGCGCCTTATCATCGCGCAAATGATGCAATCAACATTCCTGCTACTGTGCTTAGCCCTGCTTTGCTTTCCCTTCTCGGAAGCCAGTGGAAAGCCCCGGAACATCGGTTTTTATTACGGCGACGAGGCCCCGATAGGCCCGCTGTACGCTTACGACTGGCTGGTTCTGCAGCAGGATCAGGTCTCGGACGCACGCCTGCAGCTACTCGCAGAGGGTGATACGCTGCCGCTGGCCTACGTCAGTGTGGGGGAAGTGGCTCGCAGCCACCACCTCTATTCCGAACTTGATGGCCTGTGGAAAATCGGGGAAAACCCAGCCTGGGGCAGTACCGTTCTTGATCTGCGAAATGCCGATGTGCGCCGGTTTCTTATGGAACGCATCATCGTAACTGCGATGGAGCGAGGCTTTCGTGGGGTATTTCTCGACACACTGGACAGTCACCTGCTGGCACCGGCCGGCGAAGCGGACCCCGATGCGTTTGCCGCCGGACAGCAACGCCTTGTCCAATCCATCAGAACCCGTTATCCCGACGCTAAAATAATACTCAATCGTGGGTTTCATCTGACCGCCAGGGTCGATGATCTGGTGGACGGCGTGGCCTTCGAATCCTATCGCGCGGGCTACGATCCGGGCCGGAGGCGATACTTCGACATCCCCGCCCGGGACCGCCAGTGGCTGGACGCGCAGCTTGCTTCCTGGCGTGAGCGGCGCCCGGAACTCCCCCTGATAGCGATTGATTACGTGGACGACCCTTCTCGGGCGCCGGAATTGGCGGACCAACTGCGCGACGATGGTCTCGTGCCTTATGTCACCAATCCTGACCTTACCCGCCTGGGCCCCACCCGACCGGCCATCCGGAAGCGGCACGTGCTGGTGATCCACGATTTACCGACCAGCAGGATGGACCAGAGCAGCGCCCATCGGCGGCTGGGCATCGTTCTGGAGCGCATGGGGCTGGTTCCCCATTATCGCTCCAGCCGTGAGCCGGTGCCCGACGAACCGGTTATGGATCGCTACCTTGGTGCCATCCTCTGGTGGGAAGGCACGGGCAATAAAAGCTCAGTTTGCAGCTGGCTGAGGGGCATGCAGACAGACGGTCTGCCGGTGGTGTCACTGGGTTTGTTACCAGCCGAGGCTTCCTGCCGCCAGCTTCTGGGCGCCAACGCCCTGTCTTTACCGGCCACCCCGCTTACATTCTCGGAGCTCGCGTCATCCGTCGCCACCTTCGAGGGTCGGCGCCTGCCGCAAGCACCAACCTCGGCACTCCCGGTGCTCGAGGACGGCAAAACCTGGTTTACCGCCACCGATACCCGTGATCGCGACTTTCACCCTGTCTACACCTTCCCAGGCGGAGGCGTGGCTCTGGCACCCTTCCTGTTCGAGCTGGGCCCGGATGATGAAGCTTACTGGCTCTTCGACCCGTTCGACTTCCTGAGTGAAGCCCTTGGCAACCCCGATCTCCCCGGCATCGATAGCACCACCGAAGCAGGGCGGCGCATCCTGACGGCCCATATTGATGGCGATGGTCTGGTTTCGCGCGGCGAGTTCGCAGGCAGCCCGCTGAGTGCCGGGGTGATTGCCGACAAGATACTGAAGCGTTTCACCATCCCCCATACCGTCTCGGTGATCGAGGGGGAAACGTCTCCCGACGGCCTTTACCCCCGCGCCAGTGACGAGGCGGAATCCCACGCCAGGACCATACTTCGCCTGGACAACGTCGAAGTAGCGTCTCACTCCTACAGCCACCCGTTTTTCTGGCAGTCACTCGAGGGTGGCCCGGCTCCCCGGCTGGAAAACACGCTCTACGGCTATTTCATGGACATTCCCGACTACCAGGCTTCGCTGGACCGGGAGATTGCCGGCTCGGTGGACTACATCAACCGGAAACTGGCCCCGGCCGACAAACCGGTCTCGGTGTTTTTGTGGACCGGCGACGCGCGCCCGGGTCCGAAAGCACTTGAGAAGGTGCGTGAGGCCGGGCTGCTGAACGTGAACGGAGGCGATACCCATCCGCTGCCCTACTCGTCCGAGCTCGCCGGCACCTGGCCAGACGCCCGACCGGTCGGTGACGAGCTGCAGATTTACGCGCCGGTGATGAATGAAAATGTATACACCGGCGAGTGGACGGGCCCGTTCTACGGCTTTCGCTCGGTAATTGATACCTTCCGCATACTGGAAGACCGCGGCCGCCTCAAGCCGATGGGAATCTATTATCATTTTTACTCAGGCACCAAGCCCCAGGCACTAAATGCTCTGGAAGAAGTCTATCGATACGCACTGGCCCAACCGGTGACGCCCCTGTACCTGAGCGACTACGCCAGACGGGTTCAGACTCAATATTATTCGGTGCTGCTGCAGAACCGGGAGGGAGGCTATCACTGGCGCGGGCTGGGCGCTCCCAGCACCGTTCGCATCGCAACCGGCCAATTCCCCGACCTGGAGCGCAGCCGTGGAGTTGCCGGCTTCCATGATGTGGCCGGCGCCCGCTTTGTTCACCTGAGTGGCAACGACCCGGTGCTCTTCCTGAGAGAATCCAGACCCGAGGGGCCTTTTCTGTCCAATGCCAACGCTGTCATTACCCACTGGCAGCGCACCGCCCGCGCCAGCGGAGGCTGGCAACTGGAGCTTGGCCTGGAAGGGCATCAATCACTGGAGACCGTCATCGCCAATGGCCAGGGCTGTCGCGTCACCAATCCGTCGGGGGCTGACGCCGTCCCGACGGATGGCAATCTGCAACTGCGCATGACGAGCACAGCGGTGAACCGGCTGACCCTGGAGTGTCGCTGATCCATGGCGCAACGCAGGGAACCATTTTTCAGCCTGCCCGCTCTCCTGCTGATGGCGACCCTCATAGGGGCAGCGCTCTATCTGTTATTTCCCCGGCAGGCAATATTTGAGGATATCAACTACCTCGGCGACCCCGATGGACTGTCCATTGCCTATCTGGAGGTGCTGTTGCGTTCGGATCAGGACAACACCTCGCTGCGCATCAATCTGGGCACCATGCTCGCCCGGGCCGGTCAGCTCCGCAAGGCAGAACAGACCCTGGCGCCGCTGATGCAACAGGAGGCAATCCCCTCACTCGCCTTTGACACCTACACCGGTATTCTTGCCCGGCAGGTGTTTGCGGAGTCCCCGGGGCCTGACCGGGAGCGGGTTCGGCAACACCTCTTCGAGGCCTACCAGAAGCTCCCGGCCCAGAGTTACAGCCTCGAGCGAATGCTGGCTCTTCTGGCACCAGCCGATGCCTGGCTGACGAATGATCAATACCTGGCCATCCTCTCCACGCTGCAGCAGGTGCCAGGCGAACAGACGACTCGCCTGACCATCGCCCGTGACATCGCCCACCGACAGGAAGCGGCGGGAGATTCCGCTCGGGCGGCAAACACCTTGCGCGATATTCTGACGAAAGTGCCAGCATCGGAACGGACCGCAGCAACCAAAGAGCTGATCCGGCTGGAACTGGCAGCGGGGAATCCCGCTGAAGCACTCGCACTGTTCGAGGAAGAATTCGCCTCGCCATCAATGAGTGTCGACGAACTGCAACAGGGCATGGAACTGGCGCGGCTGGCCGGGGCCGAACCACAGTATCGCCGGTGGTTGTTGCAGAGAGCCCGGCAGGAGCCCTCTGATCTCGATACCCAGCGTTCGCTGTTGCAGCTACAGTTGGGCGAAGGCGAGCTGCGCGCTGCGCTGGATACCGTGAGACGCTTGCAAGCCATTGACGGCCAGCTGAACCGCACCGACCGGGAGCGGATCGCCCGGGTGCTGGAGTGGAACAACCGCCCCCGCGAAGCCCTCGACGCCTGGCGCGCGCTCTACACCCAGTATGGCGCAACCGAAGCCTTTCAGCGCACCAGATCCCTCGCCAGCAGTCTCTTCCGGTGGGACATTCTGACGTCTGTGCTGGCTGAGGAAGCGGCGTCCAACCGGCTGCCCCCCGAAGACTATGGGCTGTTGTCGGATGCCCTGATTAACAGCGGGGATTTTGAAGCGGCGCAGCGTCGTCTGACCGAAGGTCTCGCCCGGTATCCCGACGCCACAGAGCTGAGGGCCCGTCACTTGAACCTGCTGGTCAACAGCCGTCGCTTCCCTGAGGCGATTGAATTGCTCGAACAATCGCCGACCCTGACCGAGGCGGAGCGTCTTCAGCTGGCCAATCTGTACTGGCGCATCAGGGAGCCGGATGCCGCACTGGCGCTCCTGGAGTTCACGCCAGAGGATCCGCAACTCGCTGCCGAAGCTGCCGGCATGCGCATGGATCTGGCGATACTGCTGGGACGGACGGACATCCTCCGCGAGGAATACAGGGCGACGGTGGCGCGTGCTCCGATACCGGACGACGGCTTCACTCAGGAGCGATTGCTCAGCCTGGCCGTGCTGTTCGGCGAGTTCGAGCATGCAATCGCGCTGAGCAATGTCCGCTTCGAGGCCACCGGAGAACCCCGTTATCTGGCTGCACAAGCCGAATACCACCTGGTTCTGGAGGAGTATGACCAACTGGAAGTCACGCTTTCGCAATGGCGGCAAGCAGACCCGGGAGCAACGGACACGCCCCGGTACTGGGCACTGACGGCCTCGCTCATGCAAGACAGGGGCGACCCGGTTGCCACCGCCCGGGCATTTCAGCGGGCCGCGGGATTGGCACCGGACAACCAGGACATACTGACCGGCTGGGCATGGTTCCTGCTCGGCCAACCGGATCGCCAGCCCGGCGAACTGCCCTACCTCCTGCAGCGCCTGGCAGAAGCCCCGAACGAGGACACTTATCCGGTGCTGGCTTATGGCTACAGCGCACTGGGGGCGCACCAACGAGCTTTGCACTGGTTTCGTGAGGGCTTGCCGCTGTTCGAAGACGACGACAACTGGCTGATATCCATGGCCTCCGCCCTGGATCAGACCGGGGCCCACGGCACCGCCAGCGACCTTCGCCAGCGCGTTGCCCGGCGCATGGCATCGGCCCCTGAATCCGTCGACAGCAACAGCCGCCTGGCGGTGTATCGCGGCGAACACCTCGATCGCCTGGCCTGGAAGGAGATCGCCCGTTACCAGAATGCCAGCGGTACGCTGGATGTTGACGAAGACGACTATCGCCAGGCGCTGGCGCAGCTCGCACTTGATCAGAATAACAGTCTGGCCGCCGAGGGCCTGTTGACCGCTGATGAGACAGCGCGACTTTACCCCGACCCCGCGCCCCTGGTCGACAATAACAACCGGGCGCTGCAGCTGGGGTATCACCATCAGAACCTGGGGAATTTTACCGTTGGCGGCAGCGAGATCACTGGCCAGTTCAGCCACGACCGCTTCCGCTGGCTGTTCTCCAGCAAACAGTTTGAGGCCCGCGGGCGCGGACGGCTGAATCAGCGTCCAGACAGCCATAACGAAAGCCGGCTGGAGCTGGAAAACAACCGCTCCAACCTGCGCCTGTGGCTCAGCGCCGGGCACCTGGAGCGGTTCAACCAGATCGACACCACCGCCGGCATCGAGGTGGGCGGGGCGGTCACCGACCGGATCACCCTGACCGCCGGATACCGCCTCGGGGAGCGCACCCCCGACACCGCGGAAGCCTGGTGGTTGACCTCGCGGGACAGGGGGTACCTGACTCTGGGCTACACGCCGTTCTCACGGCTCAACCTGAGCGCACAGGCCGAGCAGTTTGACGTCAATGAACTGAACGGTCGAGGACTCGCAACGGGCACCGGCCTCGACCTGAACGCCACGTACACACTGTTTCGCCAGGATCCGGACTGGACCCTTTCCACCAGCTATCGGAACCAGCAATCCGACATCCGAGGATCATTTTCCCCGGAGACCCAGGCCGCACTGGACCAGCCCCTCGGGGTTCCGTTGAATCCCGGGGACCTGATTTCGCGGGAGTACGAGCGCCTGGGTATCCGCTCGCGCTGGAGCCACGGGGAACCCCACGCGCTGTTCCGGAGTACACCGTCGCCACGACTGTTTTTAGGTCTGGGCGCCGGTTACGTGCTGTCCACCTCAACGCCGGATTTCAATCTTGAAGCCGGCCTGGGGTGGCGTGTACTGGGCGATGACGAACTGGCATTGTCAGGACGCTGGTCGTCGGAAAACCTGGATGGTAATGCCCGCACCGATGTGAAACTCACGTACACACTGTATTTTGGTCATTAAAGGAGACCGCCATGCTCAAACGTCATGTAAGCCTGTGGTTCATGCTGGCCCTGTTAGCCGGCTGTTCCGTCATCCAGAGCCAGGACGGCGAGCCGATCCCGGCAGACAGCCAGTTCGCGGTGGTGCCACTGAACAACCTGTCGCAGACACCCCAGGCGGGCGATCAGGCCGCCAGCATACTGTCCGCCATCCTGCGGGCGAATGGAGCTGACCAGGTCAGCCTCTACCTGCCCGATGGCCAGAATCCTCTGGTTTACGAAAGCCGGCAACGGCAGCGGGAAGCCACGGACGAAGCCGCACGGGACGACGCCGACTTCATTCTGACCGGCACCGTGGATGAATGGCGCTACAAAAGCGGGCTGGACGGCGAACCCGCGGTTGGCATCACCCTGGAAGTACGACGCGTGGAGGACAACGCACTGGTCTGGTCGGGCACTTCGGCTCGCACGGGCTGGGGGCGCGAAAGTCTGAGCGTGGCCGGCCACAAAGTGCTGGAAAAGCTGGTGGACGCCATGCCACTCGTTTCCGGAAACAGGTAATCAGGCCCCATGAACGACCTGTTCGGGAAGCTGAACCAGAAACAGTCTGCCAAAGAAGGCGTGCCGCGCTTGCTGAAATGGCTGGAAACGCTGCTGCTGACCGGCTTTTTCGTGGGCATGGGCGCCTGGAACCGCCCCGAGGACCCCTTCTACGTTCACGGCAGTTTCCCATGGCCGGTGCTGGCTCCGTTGCTGGTCGGACTACGCTATGGCTTCTTCATGGCGCTGGTATCAGCCCTTCTGATTATTGGCGGTCTTGGGCTGTATCTTCGCCAGGAAGCGGCAGGGCCGGAGTTCCCCTTCGTGTGGGCCGTTGGCATCATGGCCGTGAGTCTGGTGGCGGGCGAGTTCCGTGACCACTGGGAACGGCAACTGGAGAAGCTCAATGCCAGCAACCGCTACCGACAGGTACGGCTGGAGGAATTCACCCGTAATTTCTATCTGCTGAAGGTCTCTCACGACCGCCTGGAGCAGCAACTCGCCGGCAGCTCCAGCAGCCTGCGGGAGGCCCTTCGCCGTCTGTATGCGGAGATCGCGCACACCGGCCCTGACGGGCTGAACCGGGAAAACGCAGGCCTGATGCTGCAATTGCTGGTGCGCTATGGCCAGCTCCAGATTGCTGCCATTTACCCGGTGAGCAACAACCGCCTCGGCGATGCACCGGTTGCCACCGTGGGCGCATTCCGCCCCGTCAAGAACAGTGATCCGTTACTGCTTCACGCGCTGAATGAACAGACGCTGGTGTCGGTTCAGACCGAGTACCGCAAACACATGGACGATCTGAACACCGATCTGCTGGCCGCCATTCCGCTGATCGATTCCGAAGACCGGACCATCGCCCTATGCCTGATCGAGGCCATGCCGTTTTTCAACTTCCAGCCCAAGTCGCTCCGGTTACTGGCCATTCTGGCCGGGCACATGGCCGACATGGTGCAAGAACACCAGGCGGTTCCCGCCGAAGCCAGTCAGGAGTGGCGGCATTTCCGCCTGCAACTGGCGAGAGCCGGGAGGGACGCGGAAGAGTTCGGCTTGCCCGCGGCGCTGGTGGGCCTGGAATTCCACGACGTCCGCCAGGCTGCCACCATTAGCGAGCACATCCGCAAAATCCGGCGCGGGCTGGATGTGGTGGTGGAATCCGATGCCCCTGAGGTGCAACAGGTGGTTATTCTCATGCCACTGACCGATGAGCTTGGACTCGCCGGCTACCTGCAGCGGCTGAATGACGAACTGCGCGAAACGCTGGGGGAGCCACTGCACAGCCAACTCGCGCTGCCGCAGAGCGCCCTGGTACGCAACCGGCAACAGGCAGACGACTGGCTGCAGCGGTTCCTCGGGGACGGAGTCGCCCCATGAACAGCAATTTGCTGATTCTCATCGCCATTGCTCTGGAAAGCGGCGGCATCGCCGGCCTGACGTCCGATCTGCCCATGCAGGTCGCACTGTCGGGTTATCTGCTGGCCCACGCCCTGGCCTGCCTGGCACTGACAATGGTGATACTGCCGCTGCTGCCTTCACGCTACCGCGGGCAGCCGCTGCTCACCACCCTGTTCCTGTTTTCCCTGCAGTTTGCCATTCCGTTTCTCGGCAGTATCGGCGTCATCGCCGGCATTCTCCTGGCCCTGTATCTCCCGCGATCCACCCGGGAAATCCCCTGGCAGCAGATGGACATTCCTGAACTGCCGTTTCAGCCTGTGGATATGGATTTACAGGTCATCTACAGCGAAGGGGGACTGCGCCAGGTGCTGCGGGAAGCACGGGATCCCGATAAACGTCTGAAAGCACTGCTGGCGACCCGGCAAATGGACGATCGCACCGGCATCGAGATCTTGCGGGAGGCGCTGAAGGACCCCACCGACGACGTGCGCCTGCTGGCTTACTCCATGCTCGAGCAGAAAGAAAAAGCTCTGGCACAACGTGCCCGGGATCTGCAGGCGGCCATGGCTGATGCCAGTGATATAGACAGCGTCGTGCTGCGCCGCCGACTTGCCCAGGTCTGGTGGGAAATGGCCTATCTCGGCCTGGCTCAGGGCAGCCTGCGCCAATACTACCTGAACAACGCCCGCAAACTTTTACTGCAACTGACAGAGCGCCGCTCACAGCACAACGACTGGCGCCTGCTGGGCCGGGTCGAGCTGGCACTGGACAATGTTGAAGCCGCAGAAGCAGCGTTCGCCGCCGCGCTGGATTCCGGGGCACCAGCGGAGGTGATCCTGCCTTACCAGGCGGAGGTGGCATTTTTACAACGGGATTTCCAGCGGGTCCGGTACTGTCTGGCTACCTGTCCTCGCAACCGGATTCATCCGGCAAACCGGCCTATCATGGAGGCATGGCTATGAACCGCCCGAACGGGCAGACGCCGCCCAAGGCAGACATCGCACTGCTGCTGGAGGGCACCTACCCGTTCATCCGCGGTGGTGTGTCTTCCTGGGTGCATCAGATCATCACCGGCCTGCCGGATTACACCTTCGCGCTGATTTTTCTGGGCGGCGATCGCGAGCACTACGGCAAACAGCAATACGAATTGCCACCGAACGTTACCCATCTGGAGCGTCACTACCTGATGGACACCCACGCCGAAACCCGGCCACGGCCGAGCAAGGGTAATCGGCAGGCTTTCCAGGCGCAGCGGGAACTGCACGAGCAGTTCAAGTCCGGCACGCCGGTGCCGGCCCATGTTCTGCAACAGGTGTTCGCGGATCTGGGCAACAAGAAGGGCATCAGCCGGGAAGATTTTCTGTACAGCAAGGAGAGCTGGGAGATGATTGACGACAGCTACCGGCGATTCTGTACCGAGCCGTCGTTCGTCGACTACTTCTGGACCATTCGCATTATGCACGCGCCCCTGTTCCAGCTGGCTGAGATTGCCCGCACCATGCCGCCGGTGCGCATGCTGCACTCGATTTCCACCGGATACGCGGGGCTGCTCGGCGCCATCGCCAGCGAGCAGAGGGGCCTGCCCTATGCCCTCAGTGAACACGGCATTTACACCAAGGAGCGCAAGATCGACCTGTCCCAGGCCCAGTGGATCAGTGACCCTACGGACGAGGTCAGCGGCACCCTGAACGACCAGCTCGGGTACATCCGCCGGCTGTGGATTCGCTTCTTCGAGGCCCTTGGTCGGCTGGCCTACCAGCAGGCGCAGCCGATTGTCTCACTCTATCAGGGCAACCGCCTGCGACAACTACAGGATGGCGCCGAAGAGGCGCGCACCTGCATCATTCCCAATGGCATTGACCCGGCCCGCTTCAACGCCGCCCGCCTGGCGCGCCCATACGCCACCCCGAAAGTGCTGGGGCTGGTGGGCCGTGTGGTGCCGATCAAGGACATCAAGACCTTCATTCGCGCCATACGCAGCGTATGCGAAGTCATGCCCGAGGCCGAAGGCTGGATCGTCGGCCCGGAGGATGAGGACGCGGAATACGTGCGGGAATGCAAAGAGCTGGCCAGCAGCCTGGGGCTGGATAACAAGGTCAGGTTCCTGGGCTTCCAGAACGTCAATGACATCCTGCCGCAGCTGGGGCTAATGGTGCTGACGTCCATTTCCGAGGCCCTGCCGCTGGTGATCCTCGAGGCGCATGCCGCAGGCCTGCCCTGCCTGGCCACCGATGTGGGCGCCTGCCGAGAGCTGCTGGAAGGCAGTGGCGACCAGGATCGCGCCCTCGGACCCAGTGGGGCCGTGGTGCCCATTGCCGATCCCGAAGCCACCGCCCGCGAGGCGATCCGGCTGCTCTCGGACCAGGAACTCTGGCGCAGAGCCCAGACCGCGGGGCTGGAGCGGGTGAAGCGCTATTACACCCTGGACAGCATGTTCGACGCCTATCGCGACATCTACGACCAGCACCTGAATCCATCGGATGAGGCGCCCCGCTGATGGCTGGTATCGGATTTGAATTGCGCCGCATCCTGAAACGGGACAGCTTCCTCAACCTGCTGGAAGCCTATGGTCTGGCGGGCATTATCAGCTCCGGTCCCTGGGTACTGTCGGTACTGGGGGTCATGCTGATCGGCATCATCAGCCTGTCCGTGGCGGTATCCGGCACGGAGGTGGTGCAGTTCCTGGTGTCCGTGACCTACCTGATGGCCATTTCCCTCACGCTCTCGGGGCTCTTCCAGCACGTGTTTACCCGCTGGGTGGCCGACCGGCTGTACAGCAACCACCAGGCCCTCATTCTGCCCAACCTGATGGGACTGATCTGGGTGTCCACGCTGTTGTCCATGGCGCTGGGTGTGGTGGCCATGATCTGGCTGATGCCGGGCACGTCGGTGATGTACCGCTTGCTGATGCTGGCCAACTTTGTGGTGCTGTGTAACCTGTGGCCGGTGACCATCTTCCTGTCGAGCATGAAGTCCTACCGCCGCATTGTGGTGGTGTTCACCCTGGGTTACGCCACCGCGGTTGTTGGCTCCCTGATCCTCGCCGACTACGGTCTGGAGGGGCTGCTGACCGGCCTGTTGTTCGGCCACAGCCTGCTGTTCTTCAGCTTTTTCTACACCATCATCCGTCAGTACCCCGGCGATTCGTTTATCCGTTTCGATTTCACCCAACGCAAGCAGATCTTTCCGGCGCTGATCCTCACCGGCTTGCTGTTCAACGCCGCGGTCTGGGCCGACAAGGTGATTTTCTGGTTCCATCCGGACACGTCCCAGCCGATTATCGGGATGCTGAGGGCGTCAGTGATTTACGATCTGCCGATTTTCCTGGCCTACCTGTCGATCATTCCCGGCATGGCGGTGTTTTTGGTGCGGATGGAAACAGACTTTTCCGAGGCCTACGACCGTTTCTACAACGCCGTGCGGGAAGGCGATACCCTGGCGCGCATCAATCACTTCCGCGACCAGATGGTAATCGTGGCCCGCAACGGCATCTATGAAATCTTCAAGGTGCAGGGGCTGACGGTGATTCTGCTGTTCCTCTGGGCGGAGGAGATTCTCACCGCCATCGGCATCTCCACACTGTACCTGCCGCTGTTCTACATCGATCTGGTGGCGGTCAGTATCCAGCTGCTGTTACTGGCGATCCAGAACGTGCTGTTCTATCTCGATGCCCGCGGCATCAACGTCACCCTGTGTACGCTGTTCTTTGCCAGCAACATTGTGCTGACGCTGATCACTATTGAGATGGGGGCCTCGTTTTACGGTTACGGCTTTGCCGGCGCCACCCTGATCTCGGCGCTGACCGGCCTGTGGCTGCTGTCGCGGAAGTTTGATCAGTTGGAATACGAAACCTTCATGCTGCAGGGCCGCTAACGGCCCGCAACACGTGGCGGGCGCTATGGCCGCTTGGTGACGGCCATGGTCAGCCGCGAAATGCAGGTGGTCTTGCCCAGCTCGTTCTCCAGGCGAATCTCCCACACCTGAGTGGCACTGCCGATGTGCAGCGCTTTGGCGGTGCCGTAGACCCAGCCCTTGCTGACCGGGCGAATGTGGTTGGCGTTGATGTCCAGCCCCACCGCCACAGTGTTCGGGTCTTTCAGGCAACAGTTGGCGGCCATGCTGCCGAGGGTTTCCGCCAGCAGCACCGAGGCGCCGCCGTGCAGTATCCCGAACGGCTGAACGGTGCGCTCGTCCACCGGCATACGGCCTTTGACGTAGTCGTCTCCCACCTCCAGATACTCGATGCCCATGTGGTGAACCGCCGTGTTCTGGCTGGCTTTCATCATCTGCTCAAGGTTCGGCGTTTGGGTCCAGATTGCCATACCGGTACTACCTCCGAGAAAGTCATGATTCTGAATACATCCGATCGACCGGACATAGTATACCGGTAGCAAGCGAACGGCTATCGACCAAGGTCTAGGCCAGGTCCTGCCATTGCGGAAACGCAAAATTGCCAACGACGGGGTTCACATTAATTATGTTATAACATAACATTCACGCCGAAATCGATGCTCCGATGTCTTGCCAAAGCCATCACCCTCGAACAGGACAGGACCATGACGCTTCAACCCACTGAACTGAAAACACCCCTGGCCATTGTGGGCGACCGGGCCGAGTGCCTGACGGATATCTTTCGTGACGAGGTCAACCTGGCGGTATGGAATCGCCGCTTGCGCCCCGGAGTCACCCGATTTGCCAGAGCATTGACCGCCTCTGCAGGGCAACTGGAACGATTCGTCAGCCTGGCGGATGGTGACAGCGCCGCCGTCGCACTGCCGCAATGGGCACTGGAGCTGGATGGTGCCGGGGCGTGGGTTGCCGATGCCAATGAGGTGATCGATATGTATCGGTGCCTGTTCGAACCGGATGCTGTTGGTCTCCGCCTCCACATCCTCAGCGGAACCATGTGTCCGCGCTTCCACGTGGACCGGGTACCGGTGCGCTTGCTGTGCACCTACAAGGGTACGGGCACCGAGTGGTTGCCGGAAACGCAGGTCATCCGCGGCAACAGGCCCGGTCCTTTGCCGGACCAGCAGGTTGACGATGTCAGCGTCGAGCGCCTGGCGACCGGTGCCATCGGCCTGCTCAAAGGGGAGGCCTGGGAGGGCAATGAGGGGCGTGGCCTTGTGCACCGCTCACCGGCGCCGGACCGGCACCCGCGACTGGTACTGGCCCTGGACTGGCTTTGATCCGGCTTATTTATGTAACGTTATAACATTAATTAAAAAGGAGTTTGACTGTGCATTTTCACCACAATCCGAAGACCCGCCGCGGCGCGTCCCTTACTGGCTACTCCCCCTTGGTGATCGCTATCTCAGCCGTCCTGATGGTCGGGTGTGGCGGCAGTAGCTCGAGTGACAGCGACCACGATCACGAGCACACAGACATCGACACAGCCGGACGCCTGGCGTTGTTTGACACCGATGCCGGCGCCATCCGGGTTATCGATATCGATGATGGCGCCACTCTCGCGTCCTTTGATGTGGACGGCGAAGAACCGAGGCTTAACAGCAGCCCGGGAAGCCGCTACGTCGTGGCCATTCAGCGCGAAGACGATCTCGTGTCCTTTATCGACAGTGGTCTCTATACCGAAGACCACGGCGATCACCTGCATGACTACGCGGAAACGCCAACCATGCTCAATTTCTCACTGAACGACAACCGTCCCACACATTACTCACTGGGCGAGGACCGGGGCATCGTATTTTTCGATGGGTCCGACGCGGCCAGCTCGAAAGTGACGCTTCTCACCGACGAAACCGTGGGCAGCGGAGCCGCCGAGGCTTCGCTTGAGCTCGACACCAACATGCACGGTGTCGCCAAGCTGGCGGGTGGCAAGCTGTTTGTCACCTATCGCGACGCGGGCGTGACCGATACCACTTTGCCCGATCAGATCGAACGTTACGGATTCACCGACGGCTCACTGGATTTCGAAGCCCGTTACGACGAGACCTGCCCGCGACTCCACGGCGCAGCCGCCAACGCCCATGTCGTGGCGTTTGGCTGCAGCGATGGTGTTCTGGCGATTGATGTACATGGCGACACCTATACGGCCACCAAACTCGGCAATCCCGAAGCTCTTCCCGACGGCAGCCGCATCGGCACCCTGGCCGGCCACCCGGATGTTGAAGAGCTGGTTGGTATTGCCGGCGATCAGCTGTTCGTTATTGATGCCGAAGCCAGCGCTGACCACTTCAGTGAGCTGGTGCTTGGCGAAGGCGTTGGCCGCATTGCACAGGGCTTCGATGCCCACGGCGAAGTGTTCTACGTGATGGGCGACGACGGTACCCTGCGCCTGTTCCAGCCTGAGAACAACTGGGCCCTGGCCGCAAGCATTGAGGTAACCGGGCCACTTGGCGAGGAGGCCGCCTCACCCGCGATTGCCCCGTCCGGCGCGGATGACCGCCTGTACCTGCTGAACCCCAACAACCGGACCATCACCGAAATCGACACCCACGACGGCGACATCGTTCGCACCATGGATCTGGATTTCGCCGCGTCCGGCCTGGTCTGGGTGGGTTTGCCGGACAACGATCACTCCCATGACGACCATGACCACGACCATGGCGACGACGCCTGATTCCGTATTCACCCCTTTCCCGCAGTCAGAGGAACCGTATGAAACCGTTAACCACCCGTGCCAGCGCCCTGGCGCTGGCCATCCTGCCGTTCACCGCGATTCAGGCCAACGAACTGAACCCGGATGTCAGCGTCATCCTGGACGGCTATTACAAGCAGAACCACACCGCTCTGTCCCATCGTGATGAAGGCTTCGGGCTCGGCCACACCGAGTTGTCGCTGTCCTCTCCCATCGACGACCTGTTTGAAGGCAGGCTGACCGCCGTGCTGGAAAACCACGAAGGCGAAACCGAGCTGGAACTGGAGGAAGCTTTCCTGCAGACCACCGGCATGCCATATAACCTGAGCATGCGCGGCGGCCGCTTCCTGTCCCAGGTGGGGTACCTGAACAGCCGCCACCTGCACGAGGACGACTTTGTCGAGCGCCCGGCGGCCTACCGGGCTCTGCTGGGCAGTCATTATTTCGACGATGGCCTGCGCCTGAACCTGTTGCTGCCAACGCCGTTTTACTGGCAGATCGGCGCCGAGGCATTTGACGGCGGCAGGCTGTCCGAGGGCGACGAGGATATCGGCGTGTATACCCTCAACACGCGCTTTGGCGGAGACATTTCCCGTTCGCAAAGCTGGCAGGCGGGCCTGTCCTACCTGAACAACCGTCAGGTCCACGGTGAGCATGGCGATGACCATGATGAAGGCCACGATGACCATGACCACGGCGATCATGATCACGGCGGCCACAGTCACGGCGCCGGCTACACCGGCGAAAACCTCTACATCGCCGACCTGGTCTGGAAATGGGCACCGGGCGGCAACAACCGCGAGCAGCAACTGACCCTCAGTGGCGAGTATCTGCATGTGGACGACCTCAATGAGCATGCCGGGTCGGATGATGTTCACGAGGGCTGGTACGCCTCTGCAGTTTACCAGTTCGCCCCTCAGTGGTCCGCCGGTGCCCGTTACGGCGAGGTGGAGCTGAAAGAGGCCCACGGCGATCACTTCCACGACCAGGAACTGAAAGAAACCGACGTGATGCTGGCCTGGTCCCACTCGCACTTCTCGACGGTGCGCCTGCAATACACTCATCAGGAAGCCCACGGGTTCGAGAAAGCCGACAACACCGTGATGCTGCAATACGTGATGAGCTTCGGAGCGCACGGTGCTCATGGTTTCTAAGCGTTTGCTGCTGACACTGCTGCTTGGGCTGGCATCCTTGCCGGCCCAGGCAGCTCTGACCCTCTTCGCCTGTGAACCGGAATGGGCTGATCTGGCCGGCGTACTCGTCCCGGAAGCGCGCATTACCGTGGCCACCTCGGCGTTTCAGGATCCGCACTATATCGAAGCCCGCCCCAGCCTGATTGCTGCCATGCGCAACGCCGACATTGCCGTGTGTACCGGGGCGTCGCTGGAAGCCGGCTGGCTACCCTCGCTGCTGCGCAAAGCCGCCAACCGCAACATACAGCCAGGGCGTCCGGGGCTGTTCTACGCCGCTGAACAGGTCCCCCTGCACCAGCCCCACGAGCATGTGGATCGCAGCATGGGCGATGTCCATCCGGAGGGAAATCCCCATGTACACCTGGATCCCGACGCCCTGCCCGAAATCGCCCGCGCGCTGGCGGATCGGCTCGCGGCCATTGCTCCGGAGCAGGCGGTGGACATTCAGCGACGGCTTGTGCAATGGCAGGTGCGCTGGAATCTGCGCAAGGCTCAATGGCGCGCCAAAGCCCGGGATCTGGAGGGCATGACCGTGGGCGTGCAGCACTCGGGTTTCGACTACCTGCTGCGCTGGCTGGGCGTGGAGGTCGCGTTCGACCTGGAACCCAAGCCCGGCCTGCCGCCAAGTGCGTCTCACCTTAACACCATACTGCAGGCGCCCGGGTTAACGGATGCTTCCGCGATTCTGGTGACGCTGTACCAGGACAGCCGCCCGGCGAACTGGCTGGCCGACCGCACCGACCTTCCGGTGCTGGTGCTGCCCGGCACCGTTACGGACGACGAGCCGGCCACCAGCCTCGAGAACCTGCTGTCCTATCTGGTGGATGAACTGCACCAGTTGGCTGAGGCAAAAACGGTTGACCGCGATGACTGACTGGCTATGGCTGGCGCTGCCCATTACCGCGGGCTTGCTGGTGGCGCTGGCACTGGTGCCATTGGGGCAGCGGGTACTGGAGCGGAACGTGGTGTTTGCCGACCTGGCGATCGCGCAATGGGCCGCGCTCGGCACCATTACCGGCGCACAGATGTTACCGGCCGGGTGGTCGCACCTCGCGCCGGTTGCCGCGCTTACGTTTGCGCTGGTGGCCGTTGCTCTGGTGTATGGGGTGATTCGTAGCGCCCCTGGCCACCGGGAGGCGATGATCGGCCTGCTCTATGTTCTGGGTGCCTGCACCGCAACGCTGGTGGTAAGTGATGACCCGCACGGCGCCCAGCGCCTGAACGCGGCGTTCAACGGCGACCTGCTGTGGGTTACCGGCACAAGCCTGATCCCCCTGGTCATCGTCGCGACGCTGGTTGTTATCTGGCAGGGAATGCTCAGGGGCAAGATTCAGGAGACACTGTTTCTTCCCCTGTTCGCGCTCGCGGTGACGGTCTGCGTGAATCAGGCCGGGATCTACGTGGTCTTTGCCTCGCTGATTGCCGCGCCACTGCTGATTGGCTGCCTGCGGGCGCGTTCAAGCCATATGGCGGTCGCCACCTGCTTCGCGGGCCACGCCTGCGGGCTTGTACTGTCCGCGGCCTACGATCTGCCAGCCGGGCCGACCATTGTGGTTGCGATCATTGCCAGTGGCCTTGTCGTCATGACCCTGCTCAGTACACCCTCACCAGTTCGTGCTTCTCCCACCCCAACCGACCGGTCTCCACCACCTGACGGCGAATACCCGGCACCGGGCGAATCATGAACAGATCGCCGTTACGCCCGACCAGGGCGCGCGGCACGCCACAGCCTTTGGCAATGTCGGCATGAGCTTCCATGTGTTCGGCCTCCCCATGCACCGGAATGGCCACGTTCGGCTGCACCCAGCGGTACATGGCCTCGAGCTCCTCCTGAGCCGGGTGGCCGGAAGCATGAATCGGCAGGGCCGCGTCTTCCGCCGTGACAACCGTGACGCCCATGGCCTTGAGCCGGTCAATCAGGGCGTTGATGGCGTCCTCGTTGCCGGGAATGGCGCGGGCGCTGAAAATCACCGTATCGCCGCTTTCCAGCTCGAAATCCCGCAGGCTGCCGTTGGCCAGGCGTCGCAAGGCGGTGCGCGGTTCGCCCTGGCTGCCGGTGGCCACCGCCAGCACTTCGTGGCGGGGCAGGTAGCCAAGATGGGCGGTGTTGATCAGCTGATCGGCGGTATCCCACACCCCGGCCGCTTTGGCCGCGCCACTCATATTGATCAGGGAGCGGCCCAGCAACCCCATGTAGCGCCCGGTCTCACGGGCAATCATCGCCAGGGTGTGCAGGCGCGCAATATTGCTGCCAAAGCAGGTCACCACCACGCGGCCCTCCGCACCCTGAATAGCCTTCAGCAACCCGTCATGGAGCGCCGCCTCGGACACCGAGTGGCCCGCTACGGTGGCGTTGGTGGAATCACACACCATGGCCGCCACGCCCTCGTCTGCCAGGTCGGTAAAGGTTTTCGGAGAGTAGCCGTGGCCGACCAGGGGCCGGTCATCCAGCTTCCAGTCGCCGCTGTGGAAGATATTGCCCAGGGGGGTGCGGATCATCAATGCATTGGGGTCGGGGATCGAGTGGGTCAGCGCCAACCATTGCACATTGAAGGGGCCGATCTGCCGCTGCTCGCCGGTGTCCACCACGATGATGGGCACCCGGTGCAGCATATCGAACTCCGCCAGCTTGCGGCGGAGAATCTCGGCGGTAAAGCGGCTGGTGTAGATGGGGCACTGCAATAACGGCCACAGGTACGGCACCGCGCCCACGTGATCCTCATGAGCGTGGGTGATGATCAATCCGGCCAGCTGGTCGCGACGATCCGCGATGAATTCCGGGTCGGCCATCTGCACCGGCGGCTCGCCGGTGTGGTGCACGGTGCCATCGGCCGCGATCCGACCGGGCCGGGGAAAGGTTACCCCGCAATCCACCATCAGCCACCGGTCATCGTGACCGTACAGGTTGAGGTTCATGCCGATTTCCCCGGTGCCTCCGAGAGGCAGAAACCAGAGGTCGTTGTGGTCAGGCGTCACGGTTGCGCCTGTTCAAGGTATTTCAACACCAGGTCCTCATGTATGCCTTCCAGTTCGATCGCTTTGAGCGCCGCCCGGATATCATCGGCGTAGGCCATCACCGGAGAGTTTCGGGACACGGCAATATAGGAGCGTTCCCCTGGTACGAAGAATGGGGATACCGACACGGCCAGGTCAAGCTCCCGGATGGTATACAACCCAACCAGCTCCGGGGCGATCACCACATCCACCCGGTCTTTTGCCAACATACGCATCAGGTTCTCATAGCGAGGAGCACTTTCCTTGATCAGTTGATCATCAGCATCAAACCTGGGGAAATAGTGGGCGCCTGACAGCACCCCGATACGCTTTCCATCCAGATCGCTGTAACGGTCGATGCGATGGGCCTCATCGACGTAGAAAAAGAGCCTCCGTTCCGGCGGGAAGGCCGGCGCCACAAAATCCAGCAGCTCAGCGCGCTCTTCGGTTTCCAGGGGGCCCAGCATGATGTCGACATCGCCCTGTTGTGCCATCAGCAGCACCCGGCGAAACGGCGCTTGGCGAAAACGGAGCTGCCAACCCAGCCGATTGGCGATTTCCCGGAAGATGTCCACGTAAAGGCCGGTTTTCTCACTTCCGTCTACAATCCGGTAGGGTGGCGCGTGATTCACGCCCACAGTGACCACCAGCGGCTCGCTGGCTACGGCATCATTATTTGCCAACGCCGGCTGCAGAAGCAGCGTAAGCATCAGTGCCGGCACCAGCGTTAAGGTTACGCGCATAGCTGTTCGTCCTTCCATGAATCACAGGCACGGTGTTCGTTATTGTTGTGATTGACCCGAGTATAGACCTTTCGAGATCTGACCGGGACCGCTTTCCGTATCCGCTGGTTGAAAATGCTCTTCCTGACCACAAGGTTTTACACCAAGGCAGTCAACGAAAGTACGAAGTCCCATTCATCCATCAATCACAAGGACAGCGTCTATGAAAGTTCTGATGGTACTGACTTCCCACGACCAAATGGGCGACTCCGGCCACAAGACCGGATTCTGGCTTGAAGAATTCACCGCCCCTTTCTACGTCTTCAAGGACGCCGGCGCGGACATCACGCTCGCCTCGCCCAAAGGCGGTCAACCGCCGATCGATCCGAACAGCGAGGCGGAGGAAGCGCTGACGGAAACCACCCGCCGTTTCCGCGAAGATGCCCACGCCAAAGAATCCCTCGCCAGCACCAAAAAGCTGGCGGATGTGGACATGAACGAGTTCGACGCGATCTTCTACCCTGGTGGTCACGGGCCGCTGTGGGATCTGGTGAACAACGAAAAAAGCATTGAGCTGATCAAAACCGCCTACGACCAGGGCAAAGTGATCGGCGCGGTGTGTCATGCCCCGGCGGTGTTCAAGAACGTGGAGGTCAAGCCCGGCCAGAATCTGGTAGGCGGTCGCGAAGTCACCGGGTTCAGCAACAGTGAAGAGGATGCCGTTGGCCTCTCGGGCATTGTGCCGTTCCTGCTGGAGGACATGCTGAAGGAGAACACCGCCACTTACTCCAAAGGGGATGACTGGGCGCCTCACATTGTGGTGGACGGCAAGCTGATCACCGGTCAGAACCCGGCCTCCTCCGAAGGTGCCGCCAAGGCCGTGGTGCAGGCGCTTCAGGAGAGCTGAACGCTGCCCTGCAACCATTACTCCCCGGCGTGACTGATCAGTTCGCCGGGAGCCCCCACCTCCAGCTTTTCCCTTAATGAAGCGGGAATTCCTGCCTTCGCCATCTTCGACGGCTGGATCAGCACGTAGGTGATGTCCGCTTCGGCCACCAGCTGGCCATCGCCGTGCCGGAAAAATTCCAGATGCAGGGTAAACGAGGTGTTACCCAGGCGCCCGGCCCTGACCCTGGCCTCCAGTACGTCGTCAAACCGCGCCGGCGCCCGATAGTTCACTGTCAGGCTTACCACCTGGATATCAAGATCCTGATCCAGCAGGTTCTGGTAATCTCCGAACAGGGTGCGGATGTATTCGTTGACGGCAATGTCCACGTAGTCCGCATAGCGGGCGTTGAACACCACACTCTGGGCGTCACACTCACTGTAGCGCACGCGGAAACGGAAGCGGAAAGGCTGGTCATGGAGCTCAGTCATTATTACCTGTTCTTGTTGCTGCTGAAGTCGCCACAGCCTAACTCATCCCCGGGTGATTTTCTGCCCGCGTGTTCGGATTGTTCGCCTGGCTAACATAGGCTGGTGTGCTATGTTCTTTGGTACCCTTCCCAACTGGCGAGCGGTGCCCATGAGCAACCCCAAACATACCCTGTTCTGGATGACACTCTTCCTGACCGTCGTGGTTTCGGTGTGTGCTCTTATCCACGCGCCCCTGACCACCGCATTTATGGCCAACTGGGTTTTCAACCTGCTGATCCTGTGCGTGCTGATCATCGGCATCGCGCTGACCTACCGGCAGGTGATCGTGCTATTCCCGGAGCTGCGCTGGATCGCCCAGTTTCGCACCGGCAACGCCGGGCTGTCGGTGTTGCAGGAACCGCGCCTGCTCAAACCCCTGGCCAAACAGCTGGGCGACGAGTTCAAGCGCGATCGCTTCACCCTGTCCACATTGTCCCTGCGTACGGTGCTGGACGGCATCCACTCGCGAATGGACGAGCAGCGGGAAATCACCCGCTACTTCATCAGCCTGCTGATTTTCCTCGGGCTGCTTGGCACCTTCTGGGGCTTGCTCGGCACCATCAACGCCGTAGGCGATGTCATCACCAACCTCAATATGGACCAGGAGGATTTCGGCAACGTCTTTGCGGACTTGCAGGCCGGTCTGCAAACGCCGCTCCAGGGCATGGGCACCGCCTTCAGCTCTTCCCTGCTGGGCCTTGGCGGCTCACTGATCCTCGGCTTCATGGACCTTCAGGCCGGCCATGCCCAGAACCGCTTCTACGACGGCCTGGAAGAGTGGCTGACCAGCGTCACCAACCTGGTGGATTACGTTGACGATCCACGGCAACAGACCGAGTAGCCCGCCGTGATTGGCTCCAGGCGCCGCAGCCGCAGCACCGTCAATGTCTGGCCCGGGTATGTGGATGCCCTGTCAGCCTTGCTGATGTTGATCATCTTCATGCTAATGATCTACGTGGTCAGCCAACTGTACCTGTCCCAGACGCTGTCCGACCGCAACCTGGAACTGGCGCGACTCAACGAACGCCTGAATGACATTTCCCGCCTGCTCGGACTGGAGGAGGATCGGAACACCGTGCTCCAGAGCCAGCTGGATGCCAGTCTCGAGCGCAGTGAGAAAATGCAGAGCCGCTTCGACAGTGTCCGCAACCAGCTGATGCAGAAAACAGCGGAGAACGAAGCCCAGCAAGAACGGCTGAACGCCCTGAATCAGGCCGTCGAGGAGAGGGATCAGGCACTGGACGAGCAGGACGAACTCTCCGCAAGCCAGCAGGCAATGATCCTGCGACTATCCAATCAGATTGCCGCACTGGAAAACCAGCTCAGACAGATTGCCGCCGCTCTTGAACTGCAGGAGCAAGAAACTGCTGACAAAGAGGCGGAACTCGAGGGCGTCAGCAGACGCCTGAATACTCTGCTCGCGGAACGGGTAAACGAACTGGAACAGTACCAATCGGAATTCTTCGCGCGGTTGCGGCGCATTCTGGCGGAGAACGAGAACATTCGTGTGGTCGGGGATCGCTTCCTGCTGCCCTCGGAGCTGTTGTTTGCCTCCGGTTCGGCACAACTGGGCGAGGAAGGACAGGGTGAACTGGATAAACTCGCCGGCGTTCTGCTGGACGTGGTGGAGCGCATTCCGGAGGATATTGACTGGATTCTGCGAATCGACGGCCACACGGACCGGATTCCCATCAACACCCCACGCTTCCCTTCCAACTGGGAGCTGTCCACCGCCCGGGCGGTGGCGGTGGTGCGTTACCTCTCGGAACAGGGTGTGCCGGAGCGGCGGATGGTGGCCGCCGGTTTCGGGGAGTTTTTCCCCGTGGCCGACGGCACTTCGGCCGACGCTTTACAGCAAAACCGGCGGATTGAGCTCAAGCTGACGGATCGTTAAATCCTCAGAAATGAATCACCGTGCGAATGCTCTTGCCCTCATGCATTAACTCGAAAGCCTCATTAATGTCTTCCAGCGGCATGTTATGGGTGATAAACACATCCAGCGGAATTTCCCCGGTCCTGGCCTTTTCCACATAACCGGGCAACTCGGTACGGCCTTTTACGCCGCCGAACGCCGAGCCTTTCCAGACCCGGCCGGTGACCAGCTGGAACGGGCGGGTGCTGATTTCCTCACCGGCGCCGGCAACCCCGATGATGATGGATTCCCCCCAGCCCTTGTGGCAACACTCCAGCGCCGAGCGCATCACCTTAACGTTACCGATGCACTCGAACGAGTAATCAACACCGCCATCGGTCATCTCCACGACCACTTCCTGAATCGGCTTGTCGTAATCGCTGGGGTTAACCACATCGGTGGCACCGAGCTGGCGGGCGATATCGAATTTACCCGGGTTGATGTCGATGGCGATGATTCGGCTGGCTTTGGCCATGGTAGCGCCAATGATCGCGGCCAGGCCGATGCCACCGAGACCGAAGATGGCGACGGTGGCGCCCTCCTCCACTTTCGCCGTGTTCAGCACCGCGCCGATGCCGGTGGTGACGCCACAGCCCAGCAGGCACACCTTGTCCAGCGGCGCCTCCTTGGGAATTTTCGCCAGGGATACTTCCGGCAGCACGGTGTACTCGGAAAAGGTGGAGCACCCCATGTAGTGATAGATGGGCTCGCCTTTGTAGGAGAAGCGGGAGGTGCCATCCGGCATCACCCCCTTACCCTGGGTTTCCCGCACGGACCCGCACAGGTTGGTCTTGCCGGACGTGCAGAATTTGCACGTACCACACTCGGCGGTATAGAGGGGAATCACGTGATCACCCACGGCTACGGAGGTAACGCCTTCACCCACCGCCTCAACAATGCCGCCGCCCTCATGCCCCAGAATCGCCGGGAAGTTGCCTTCGGAATCGGCACCGGACAGGGTGTAGGCATCGGTATGGCAGACGCCGGTGGCGATGATACGCACCAGCACTTCCCCTTTTTGGGGCGGAGCGACATCCACCTCCACAATTTCCAGCGGTTTATTGGGGGCAAACGCCACTGCGGCACGGGATTTAATCACTGGCGGACTCCTTTGATTCGGGATCGGGATTCGGGATCGGGGTTCACCGGCTCATAATCGCTTATACAATGGTGAACGTACAGTATGGAAACAAACCGGACACGGCAGGTTTACGCTTGAATACGCTCTATTGGTTTACCCGGGATCTCCGGTTGCACGACAACTCCGCCCTGCTGGCCGCTTCCCGGTCCGACATGTTGTTGTGTGTCTACGTGGTCGACCCGCGCTGGTTCTTGCCTGGCCCGATGCAGAGCAAGGCCATGGGCAAGCACCGCTGGCGCTTTCTCTGGCAAAGCCTGATGGCGCTGGAGCGCAGCCTGCGGCCCTTGGGGCAGCGACTGCACATCGCCTTTGGTGAGCCGGAGCAGGAAATTCCGCGGCTGGTGCGCGCGCATCGGATGGCGCGGGTCATCCGGTCGCGTCAGCCCGGCACCGAAGAAGCCGGCCAGTGGCAGGCCATCAAGGAGCACCTCCCGGAGACGGTGTTCCAGCAGTTCGAAACCCTGAGCCTGTTCACCGAAGGCTCGCTGCCCATGCCCCTGCAGGACCTGCCGGATACCTTCTCGCAGTTCCGCAAGCGGGTGGAGAAAGCCGGCGATCGCAACTCCGAGCGGTTGCGGATACGCACCCTGACCGCCTTGCCGCCCCCGCCGGGCTTTCCCGAGGATAACCGCGGGGACTGCCCGCCCATCGCCGAGCCGCTGCATCCCTTGCAGTTCATGGGTGGCGAGGAAGCGGGACTGCAGCGCCTGCACAGCTTCCTGTACGGCAGCCACAGCATTGCGAGCTACAAGGAAACCCGCAATGCCCTTGACAGCTGGGACGCGTCCTCCAAATTCTCGCCATGGCTCGCCAACGGCTGCCTGTCGGTGCGTGAAGTTGCCGACACCATCACCGAGTATGAGGAACGGGAAACGAAAAACGAATCCACCTACTGGCTCTGGTTCGAATTGCTGTGGCGGGAGTACTTTTACTGGTACGCGCTGAAACACGGCGCCAGCCTGTTTCGTCGAGATGGCGTGCAACGCAAACACCGGCACGCCACCTTCTACGGTCACCGCTTCAAAGCCTGGTGTGAAGGCAATACCGAATACCCCATTGTGAACGCCGCAATGAACCAGCTGCAGGAAACCGGCTATATGAGCAACCGGGGGCGCCAACTGGTGGCCAGCTGTTTTATCAACGAACTGGGTCTGGACTGGCGCTACGGCGCGGCCTGGTTTGAAGAACAACTGATCGACTATGATGTAGCCAGCAATTACGGCAACTGGCAGTACCTTGCCGGCGTCGGCGCTGACCTCAGAGGCCTGCGGCAGTTCAATCTCGACAAGCAAACGCAACAGTACGACCCGACAGCCACCTTTGTGGACCGCTGGGGCGGACATGCGGAACAGCCTGTCGGCTTACACACCGTGGATGCAGCAGACTGGCCCTTATCATGAGCAATTCCGAATCAACTCCCACAATACAGGCGACCCTGGCTCGTCTGATTGACACCTGCCAGCCGTCAACACTGGTTGCCTGTGGTCAGATCGCAGAAGAGCTCGGGCACCGCTGGTGCCAGCATCATGACGGGACCACACTGACTACACTGAACGCCAGTGCGCCCAACAGCGCCTTTCCACTGCCGTCGACCCAGGATCTTGCCCTGATTACCGATACTCTGGAGCACCTGAGCCACGACGACGGCGAAGCACTGCTCGGCCAGCTCCGTAACTACGGCACGCACCAGATCGCCGTGTTGGTGACAAACGATAATGGCTGGACATTCACTGATTTCATCGGGCTGGGATTTCGCCGGCACGCCAGAGTAGCAACACTTGACAATGAGCAGACGCTATACACCTACAACATCAACACCTACAACCACAAGCGGGCATGGAATAACCCCGACCACTGGGCCAACCCCGAAATGTGGGGAAAAGCCTGGTGGTAGAAAATTAGCCGGAATATCCGGTGAAAACCAGTCAACAAGATTGGCCTGTCACCATCGAAAATGTTGGTATATAGGGTACAGTACGACTTGAAAACCCACCGAAGTTACCTCATATTATTTACTGAGCTTCCCGGCTCAATGAGCGACACCGCTCACACCCTTTGCCACTGTCCGTTGCATAAATCCCCACGGACAGTGGCTTTTTGAAGAGTGTCACATGGCTAAATTCTTTTCTTTTTTTTCAAAAGACAGCCAGGGACTGAGCGACAAAAAAGTTTCGGAAAAGCAAAATCCAGAACCTACAGCCGAAGCAGTCTCTGACAACGAAGAACCTGTCAAACACCACGGTGCGTCGTCGCGGATGGTCGAGACGTCCATCGGCTGGTTTGCACGAACCCGTGAAAAAGACGATCTCGGACCTTACCCCACCGAACAGGATGCTCTGGACGCACTTGCAGCGTACCTCAACTTCACGCGGCACAATGAAGACCGGCAGTATTCGCCACATGTCGTCCATGGCATGGTGATTCACGACCCCGACACCTGCCCCAAAGACCTTTGTGCGTTCTGCATCGAAGCGGAATCGTCGCAGCAGGATACCTGGAACGACCTGGTCGAGAACTGATTCACCGAAAACGGTAAGGCAACAAAAAACCCGCCAGATGGCGGGTTTTTTGTTGGTCGAACTGCCTGTATCAGCCTGGTACTGGGAACAGGCCCAACAGGTCGCCCAGCACCGGAATACCACCCAGCTGATCCGGCAGGTCAGCCAGCTGTTCCGGGTCGAACAGATCAGTCAGCTGTTCCGGGTTCAGCAGATCAGTCAGCGGGGCCAGCGGGCTGTCGCCACCCAGATCACCGCCTTGGAACAGCGTGAACAGCTCTCCGATCAACGGCAGTTCCTCGGGATTCGCTCCACCTTCGCTGAGCGTCAGCAGCTGCTCAACCAGATCACCGAGTACCGGGATCGAGGTCAGCTCGCCGCCATCGAAATCGCCCAGGTTAGACGGGTCCAGCAGCTGGATCAGGTCGCCAATCAGCGGCAGCTGGTCTGCTCCACCATCAGGAAACTCTCCCGGGAAGTCGCTTGGCAGCGCCGACAGAATGTCGCCAATCAGTGGCAGGGTTGCCGGATCAAATTCGAAATCGTCCGGAAGCATCAGCAGGTCTGCCAACTGCCCCAGGCTGCCGGGATCCAGCGGATTGCCTTCCATGTTCAACAGGTCACCGATCAGCGGCAGATCTTCAGGAGATAGCGGGAGCTCACCTGGCGTGCCCGGCTGCTCGCCCGGAGCAGGAATCATCTCAAGCAACAGGTCAAACAGGGAGCCGCCGAGGTTAAGCACGCCTTTCTCACCGATGAACGTCTCAGTACCGGTCAGCACATCCAGCTCAGCAAGACCGCCAAGGTCAAGCCCCAACAGAGAACCTTCCAGCAAGCCAAGGTCAACCAGTGAACTTGCGTCATCAATGGCAAGCAGATCACCCAGTACGGGGATAGCGTTGAAGGCATCCAGCACCGTCAGCAGCGCATCTTCAGCTTGAGCCGGCAGCGGGATACTGCTGTCATCAACCAAACGGAGTTCTACGCCCAGCCCATCGTCTCTGGGGAACAACTGACCACCGAGAACCTCAGAGAGCTCTGGCGGCAGATTGTTGAAGTCGCCGGAAGCAAAAGTCTCTGCCATCGCCTGAATCAGCGCTGGAATCTGCTCGGGGTTGCCTTCAGTGAAGGCCCCAGCAAGGCTCTCAAGCTGAGTCACGTCAAGGCCCAGGTCGAGACCAAGGACACAATCTGCAACCGGGTCATCCGTTGATACAGATTTGGGATCACAAACCGCGACCAGCGCAGAGCTGTAGTCAGTGGGATCGAAGCCATCCAGAGACGGTGCCTCACCAGCGCTCAGGCTTGTCAAGAGAACCGTAAGCAGATCCTCCACCAGAGGGATCTGCAAAATCAGCGCATTATCAACGCTGTTCAGACCATCCTCCGAATCACCAAACTCAAGAGCAGACAACAACGTGCCGCCCAGTGTGTTCAGGCCGTCAACGAGGATGCCGCTGTCAAAACCGTCTGCCATTGCGCCCTGTGGCGATGCCAGCAGTGTGTTGTCGAGCAACACGACCAGGCCGCCGGTTCTGAAGGTGTAGGTTTCTGGCTGAACCAGCTCATTGCCAGCAAGATCGGTAATGGAGGTATCTACCGAAATCTCGTAGAAGGTCTGGAAGTCGAGGGTGCTGGCGGGAACGAACTCAATGGAGTTGCCGACGGGATTGATCTGACCGTCAACCGCTTCACCGGAGTCAACTTCGGTCACCGTGAAGTTGGCAGCGGTTACCGACTGCGGATCGATTTCTTCGTCAAATTCGACAAAGATGGTCGAATCAGTCGGGGCCAGAGTTTCTCCGTCTTCCGGAGATGATGCCACCGCTGACGGACCCTGCTCGTCGGTCTGATCACCGGTCATGAAGCCAGCAGAATCGTCTTCCGGCAGACTTTTCACCAGATCGTCCTCACCGTCGCACAGTGCGCGCAGGCCAGTGGTCGCCGTTACCAGATAGTCTGTGTTTGCCTGCAGGCCCTGGTCTGGGTTGATCACGACCGACTTGCCCAACACGTTATAGGTGGCTGAAACCGGGTTGGCTGCACCATCAATGGTGAACGGCAGGGTGTTGGAATTAACCGAATCCTCGTCGATCTCTGCATTGAAGGTCACACGCAGGCTGCGGTTGGTCGCAACGCCCTGCTCGCCATTTGCCGGTACAAACTCAGCCACTTCAAACACGGTGTCCGGAGACGTACAGAAGGTTTCCTGTTCGCCGCCAACGTTTCCGCCGTTCCCACCGTTATCGCCATTGCCACCGTTATCGGAAGGTCCGTCGAGCCGTGGATCGCCCGGACCACCACCACCACCGCCGCCACATCCGGCGAGCGCTATGGCTGACACAAGTGCCAGCGGAACCCAGTATTTTGAAGATGTCATCATGATTGCGCCCTCCGCGTATTACTTTTTAATAATTTCTGAATATTGGCCAGATACGATCGCCTCTACACGACGATTCTGCATCCGCCCTTCAGCGTTGCTGTTAGACGCAATCGGTTGCGATTCGCCCATACCGGTGGTGTTGATGCGATCAGAGCTGATGGAGAACTCGTTGATCAGAACCTTCATGACCGCATTGGCACGGCTCTTCGAAAGCTCCTGGTTGTAGCTGGCAGAACCGGTGCTGTCGGTGTGACCTTCCAGCAGAATGGTGCTGTTCGGGTACTGCTTCATTACGTCAGCCAACTTCTTGATTTCCGGGTAGAACTGTTCGCGAACTTCGGTTTTGTCCAACTCGAACTCAACGTACAGCGTCTCGCGAATGTCTTTGGTCAGCTCCTTGGCGCAACCGTCGGAATCAACCAGAGCGCCTTGCGGGGTATCCGGACACTTGTCGAGTTCGTCAATCACACCGTCGCCGTCGGAATCCTTGGGGGGCTCAACCTTGGGCTCTTTCTTGGTTGCCAGCACCACTTCGCTCTTGGGTGCCGCCGGATACTCCCGACCAAACAGAAAAGCCACACCGGCAAAGTACTGGCCGTCTACGTAGCCGTCTTCAAGCTCGGTGCGGGCGCGAATGCCGCCTTCGACCATAAACCGTTGCGACACCATGCGCTGCAAACCACCCTCCAGGTACAGTGCATCTTCGGTCTTGGAAGCGCCGGTGCTATCCACGTCAAAATCGGTGTAGCTGTAGCCCAGGCCACCGAACGGACGCCAGCCACCCAGGCGGAACTTGCCGGGGTGAACCCGACCGCCCAGAGAGAAGCGCATCATGTCCACATCAAGGCCAGTGTTGCGGGTTTCGGGCTCTGCGTAGCTGCCCTGCAGCAGCATGCTGATATTGGGGTTGAACTGATGAGTGAAGTTCAGGCCAAGCTCGCCGTAGTTATCCAGGTTGTCGTTGACCACACCTTTATTCCGGGAATTACCGGAATCCACGTAGCTGCCTTCAATACCAACCGAGCTGTAACTCAGCGGAAAATTTTCTTTGGCAAGAACTGCCGCCGGCACCATAAGAGCCACCGCGACAACTCCCTTCCAGTGTGAAACACCCATGTTAACTCTCCTTTAGGTTTTTTGAGCTTGCGTCAGTATATGATATGTCATATTATTTTCAAAGGTCGATAGATGTGTATTTGACATTCTTTTATAAAAGACGCAAACCGGGGCTCAGCGAAAGCTGTTCGCCCACCATGGTCAACACGCACAGAGGCCATCTCAGGGAGCGGTAGGGATAGGGCCGGAGGTAAGGGATATGACCACGCTTCAGGTACAGGGCAGTGCAGGGCTTTCAGCGAAAAACAACGATCAACCGGAATACGACCGACTCACCGGGCTGCTGAACCGGGAGGGATTTGCAGCGCTTCTGCGGAACCGAATGCAAACGTCGAAAAAACAATCGGTTATCCATCTCGATTTTGAGCATTTCGGGCTCATCAATCAGAAGTTCGGCCGCGAAACCGGCGATTACATCCTGCGCAACACCGCGCTCCGGCTGCGCCGTTTGCTGGGCAACCAATACAGCTACTGCCGCCCGGCCGGAGACGAATTTCTCATTCTGATCAACGCCAGCAAAAAAGAAGACCTGCTGGCCAGCGCCTACGACATCCAGGTCGCGCTGGAGCGACCGTTCCAGATCGGCTCCCAGCAAATCAGCCTGAGTGCCAACATCGGCATTGCCCGGTGCCCACTCGACTCCGACAATCTTGAATTGTTGCCCGATCTTGCCGAGTGCGCCCTGCGGCTCGCCAAATCGAGGCAGGAGCCGGTCGCATTTTTCAGCCGTGAGTTTCACACCGAGATGACGCGCACGCTGGATGTAGAGCAGGCACTGAGATCCGCCATTCAAAAAAACGAACTGGAAGTCTTCCTGCAACCCAAGTACTGCTTCAAAAGTCGTGACATCGTGGGGTTTGAGGCGTTGCTGAGGTGGCAGGACACGCTGCTGGGCAGCGTCACCCCCCAGGAGTTCGTCACCATTGCCGAGCACTCAATGCTGGGCCAGCAACTGGATTTCTATGTTCTGAGAACCGTGAGCGAGCTAATTGCCGAGCGCAAAGACCTGGGGCTCTTTACCCCGCCTATCGCCACCAACATCACCACCGGGCATTTTTCCGATCCGGAACTGACGGGCAATATCTTTGCCATCCTCGACGCGGCTGGCGTTGAACCATCAGAGATCGTGCTGGAGATTACCGAGGGGGTGCTGATGGAATCCGATGGGCAAGTGGCACCCAACCTCAGGATTCTCAGGGAAAGCGGCTTTGCCATCGCCATCGACGACTTCGGTACCGGCTACTCTGCCCTGAGTTACCTGAAATTCATACCGGCTACCGAACTGAAGATCGACAAAAGCTTTATGGAAGATATTGAATCAGACCAAGGCAGAACCCTGATCAGCATCATCGTCAATCTGGCCAAAACCTACAATCTGGCCGTCACCGCCGAGGGCATCGAAACCGAAGCCCACCATGCTCTGCTTCAGGGGCTTGGTTGTGATTACGGCCAGGGCTATTTCCTGTCAAAGCCGCTTCCGGCCCAGTGTGCACTGCACCTGCTGCCGACCTCTCGGGCCTCGCGCCAGCTGGGCTGAAGGGCAGACGCTTCAGGAGAGATCCGTGCGCTCTGCGGCTTTGGGCCCAGGCATGTAGGCTCTGAGCAGGCTCACGCTGCCCAGCAAACGCCCGTACACCGCAAAAATGCCGAGGAAGCCGCCGAACATCAGCCACTCCGGCACCAGGTAAAGCTCGCCCAGCAATCCCACCACCGCCAGCAATGTGGCTGCAAACACAATACACACCAAGGTCTGAGTCTGGCTGAAGCCGGCGCGCAGGAACCGGTGGTGCAGGTGCTCACGATCAGCCGCCATCATCGATTGGCCATCGCGGGCCCGCCGGATCATAACCGACACCATGTCCATCAATGGCAAGGCGATTATCCATAGTGCCGTCACCGGTCGCATGGCCGGAGCCTCCGCCTGAGTGGCGTTGATCAACAACCAGACGATGGCAAAACCAATAAAGATGGAACCCGCATCACCCATGAATATCTTGTGGCGGAACCAGAAAATCTGAAGATTCGCAGCCAGGTAGGGCACCAGCGCAACCGCGATGCCCAGAGAGAGCGCCAACTCCAGCTCGAAACCGGAGCGTAAGCTGAACAGGTAGGCCAGCGACAAGAGAGACACAAGCCCCATTGACCCGGCGAGGCCATCAATCCCATCCATCATGTTGAAAGCGTTCGTTGCGCCAATGACGGCAGAAACGGTGACCACTGAGCCCACCAGAACGCCAAACTGAATCTGCCCCTGCCCAAGAAGATTACCAAAACTGTTCAAATGGAGACCCGAACCCATAATCAGCAAAATGCCGAGCATGACCTGGGCGCCAAGGCGGAACCGGGGTGTGAGTTCTCTCGCATCGTCAATTGCACCCATCAGAACCAGCACAAACGAGCAGAAGAAAAATACCAGATAGCCGGCATCCACCGGCATCACAAGCATCCAGGCTGAGAACAGGCCGCAAAATGCACTGAGGCCCCCAATCAGCGGCACAGAACCGACGTGCACCTTTCTTTGATCCGGAACACCCATCAACCTCATTTTAAATGCAATCGGCCTGAGCAGGACCATAGCCAGCCAGGCAAAAGAGGCAGTGAGGACCAAAGTAAACGTCAGAATGCTCACAAGAGCTCCATTTTATCGAATGCATCTGTTTATGCTAAACGGCATTCTCACAACAAAAGTTGCACTAATTGCCAATATTTTTGCTCTTAGCACCAAAAAAACCGAGTTCCGACCTTGGTGCTCAACCTCATCCAGCCGACGGCCAGTGAAGCGTCCGCTTGGTCACGAAACCGAATACAGACGATTCACTGTGTCAGAATACAATATCCCATACTATGATTGTAGCCCCGGCACTCAGAACGCCCAGATCAGAGGAATCAGGGCGATGGCCACAGCACCCACCAGCAAACTCAAAGGCCCGCCAATGCGCAGGTAGTCGGTGAACTGGTAGCGGCCGGGGCCATAGACCATCAGGTTGGTCTGATAGCCCAACGGCGTAATAAAGGATGCGGATGCTGCAATCATCACCGCCACGGCAAACGGCAAAAAGTTCACTTCCAGCCGCTCAGACACCGCCAGCGCAATCGGGAACATCAGCACAGCAGCGGCGTTGTTGGTGATCACTTCGGTAAACAGGCCAGTCAATAAATACACCAACGCCAGCGCCAACCAGGGCGTTAATGGCCCGAACCCGAGCAGGCCGTCAGCCACCCAGCCGGCGGCGCCGGTTTCGGTCATCGCGTTGCCCAGAGCAAACGAGGCGGCAATCACCACCAACACTGGCAAATCGACACTGCGGCGGGCCCGGCTGGCCGTCAGGCAGCCGGATACAATCATTCCCCCCGCGGCCACAAACGCCGCTTCCATAATACTGAGCAGGCCGGTGGCACTGAACAGCACCATCAGCCCGAGAATGCCCATGGCACGGGGCGCCTTGTGAAAATCCGGGGGTGTGGAGTCGTTCAGCGCGCTGACCAGCAGAAAGTCCCGCCGGAACCGGTACTGCTCGGCAAACTGATGGCTGGCTTCCAGCAGCAGGGTATCCCCCATTTTAAAGGTGATATCCCCCAGCTTGCCCGGCACCCGTTTACCCTCGCGGGAAAGCGACAGAATCACCGCATTAAAACGGGTGCGGAACCGGCTGTCGCGAATGGTTTTGCCCAATGCCGGAAATTCGGGGCCCAACACCACCTCCACCAGGCAACGCTGGTGGTTTGCCACATCCAGCTTGTGGACACTGCCATTGGCAGGCTTCAGGCCCTGAATGCGGCGCAGTTCACTGGCGCATTCCGGTGCCCCCACAAAGTAGAGCTTGTCTCCCGCCTGCAGGGTGCGGTCTGGCTCCACCGCGGTAATCAGCCGCCCACCACGATCAATTTCGGTGAGGTAACCGTAATTCAAGGCCCGCAAACCGGCCTCGGCAATGGTTCGCCCCACCAACGGCCCGGGGCTCATGACTTCCACCTCAACCCCGTATTCGCGAACCTGTTCCAGCTCCTCCGTTACACCGCCTCGGTCCGGCAGAAAACGCGCGGCAAACAACACCAGGTACGCGCCGCCCACCACCAGTAACGGCACGCCCACCCAGGCCAGCTCGAACAAGCCCAGGTGAATGCCCACCTGGCTCTGCAGCAAGCCGTCCACCACCAGGTTGGTGCTGGTGCCAATCAAGGTGCAGGTGCCCCCCAGAATGGCGGCGTAGCTTAGCGGTAGTAAAAGTTTCGAGGCGGGAATGCCCAGGCGCTGGGCCCAATCCTGAATAGCGGGAATGAACATGGCCACCACCGCGGTGTTGTTCATGAAGCCACTCAGGATGCCGGTGGGTGCAATCATGCGAAGCTGCGCCCCCCGGGGCGTTTTCGGATGGCCCAGCATCAGGCGGGCAATCCACTGCACCGCCCCGGTTTCTTTCAGGCCAGCAGCCACCACGTACAACGTAGCGATGGTAATGACCCCTGGGTTACCGAAGCCCGCCAGGGCCTGCACCGGCTCGAGAATACCGGTCACCAGCAGGAACGCCAGTGCCGACATCAGCACCAGATCGGCGGCAATGCGCGTGATCACCAGTGTGGCCAGCACCGCGCCAAGGCTGAGCAGAGTAAGAATCGCCTCCCAACCCATGATTCAGCAGCGCCCCCGACCGACCATCAACACCTGGCTGATCATTGCGTGGACGTGATCAGGTTGCGCTCCAGCAAGTAATCAATCAGCGTATCCACACACTGATCGACCGACATCACCGACGTGTCGAGGCGCACCTCCGGGTGCTCCGGCGCATCGTAGGGCGAGTCAATGCCGGTAAAGTGTTTGATCTTCCCAGCCCGCGCTTTCTCGTAAAGCCCCTTGGGATCCCGCTCTTCACAGGTGTCCAGCGGCGTGTCCATAAACACCTCGATGAACTCCCCTGCCGGAAACAGGTTGCGCACCAGTCGCCGATCACTGGTAAACGGCGAAATAAACGCGCTGAGCACAATCAGGCCGGCGTCCGCAAACAGCTTGCTCACCTCACCAATACGCCGGATGTTCTCCACCCGGTCTTCATCGGAGAACCCAAGGTCCTTACACAAGCCATGGCGCACGTTGTCGCCGTCCAGCAAAAACGTATGATAGCCCCGGTTGTGCAAGGCCACGTCCAAAGCATTCGCGATGGTGGATTTACCGGACCCGCTCAAGCCGGTAAACCACAGCAGGCAGGGCTTCTGGTTCTTATTGACCGAGCGCTCGGCGCGGGTAATTTTATGATCGTGCCAGACAATGTTTGCAGCCAAGATCCTATTCCTTCTGGTCTGGAGTTATTGTTCGGGTCAAACGGCCTTGCAGCCCCATTCCGGATAGTTATCACGAATAAACCGGTTCAGATTGCGCTCCGCTTCGGTGTACTCACGAACCGCCACCGCGCCGGCACCGTCAAGCGGCCGCTCCACCATGCCTGCCGCTACGGTTACGTTGGTGAGCTTATCGATCAGTATAAAGCTCCCGGTGCCCGGGTGGCGCTGATAGTCCTCGACCACCACCGGCTCCGACAGCTCCACATCACACACACCTATGGCGTTCAGCGCCAGACCGCCTTCGGCATCCGCCCGGCGTTGCAGCGTATTGACATCGATTTCCTCAAGCACCTGGTTTACATAACAGTTGGTGACGCGAGTGCCAATCTTGATGCCGTATTCACGCCCGGGCTGCAGCGCCTTTTCATTCATCCACACAATGTGAGCGGCAAACCGGTTGCCCATGTGCGGACGATTGCTGGTGTGCACCAGCATGTCACCGCGGGACACATCCACTTCGTCCTCCAGGGTCAGGGTAACTGCGTCGCCGGGCCAGGCGCGGTCGATTTCACCCTCGTACGTGTGAATGCCTTTCACCCGGGAACACCTGCCCGAGGGCAACACCGCCACTTCATCTCCCTTGCTAACCACACCGCTGGCAACGGTGCCGCAGTAGCCACGGAAATCCAGGTTCGGACGATTCACAAACTGCACCGGAAAACGCAGATCGGTCACGTTCTGATCTTCCAGAACCTCTACCTGTTCCAGAATATTCATCAGGGTTTCACCCCGGTACCAGGGGGTGTGCTCGCTGCGGTTTACCACGTTATCACCGTTCAACGCGGAAATGGGCACGTAGTGCACGTCTTTCAGGCCCAGTTGCGCCGCCAGCGTCTCGTAGTCTGCCCGAATTTCATTAAAACGATCCTCGCTGAAGTCCACCAGATCCATTTTATTAATGGCCACCACGATGTGCTTCAGCCCCAGCAGGCTGACAATGAAACTGTGGCGACGGGACTGGGTCAACACGCCCTTGCGGGCATCGATCATCACCACGGCCAGATCACACGTGGAGGCGCCAGTGGCCATATTGCGGGTGTACTGCTCGTGGCCCGGGCAATCCCCGATGATGAACTTGCGCTTGTCTGTGGAAAAGTAGCGATAGGCCACATCGATGGTGATGCCCTGCTCGCGCTCGGACGCCAGGCCGTCTACCAGCAACGCCAGATCCAGCGCCTCACCGGCGTTGCCCTGGCGCTCGTTGTCTTTATGCAGTGCCGCCAGGTGGTCCTCAAAAATCAGTTTGGAATCGAACAGCAGGCGGCCGATCAGGGTGGATTTACCATCGTCGACGCTGCCACAGGTCAGGAACCGCAGCAGGTCCTTGTTCTCGTGCTGGTCCAGATACGCGAGGATGTCTTCTTCAATCAAAACCGATGCGTGTGACATAACAACTCCTTAGAAATACCCTTCGCGTTTTTTCTGTTCCATCGAGGCTGACGCGTCGTGGTCGATCACCCGCCCCTGGCGCTCGGAAGTTTTGGTGAGCAGCATCTCCTGGATAATTTCCGGCAGGGTCGCCGCCTCGGATTCCACTGCACCGGTCAGCGGATAGCAGCCCAGGGTACGGAAACGCACCATTTTCATCTCCGGCGTCTCGCCCGGCGCCAGCGGCATCCGCTCGTCGTCCACCATGATCAGGGTGCCATCCCGCTCCACCACTGGCCGCGCAGCGGCGTAGTACAGCGGCACCAGGTCGATGTTTTCCAGGAAGATGTATTGCCAGATATCCAGCTCGGTCCAGTTCGACAGCGGGAACACACGAATGCTCTCGCCTTTGTTGACCTTGCCGTTATACAGATTCCACAACTCCGGGCGCTGGTTCTTGGGGTCCCAACGGTGAAACCTGTCGCGGAAGGAATACACCCGCTCCTTGGCGCGGGACTTTTCTTCATCCCGGCGCGCGCCGCCAAAAGCAGCATCAAAACCGTGCTTGTCCAGCGCCTGCTTCAACGCCTGGGTTTTCATCACATCCGTATGCTTGGCACTGCCATGGGTGAACGGGCCAATGCCCTGCTCCACACCTTCCTGATTGGTGTGCACAATCAGCTTGAGGCCCAGCTTTTCCGTCAGCCTGTCCCGGAACTCGATCATTTCGCGGAACTTCCAGGTGGTGTCCACGTGCATCAACGGGAACGGCGGCTTACCCGGCGCAAAAGCCTTCATCGCCAGATGCAACATCACCGCAGAGTCTTTGCCAATGGAGTACAGCATCACCGGATTGTCGAACTCGGCGGCCACCTCACGAATGATGTGCATGGATTCCGCCTCAAGTTGTTTGAGGTGGGTTTTCTTGGGGGGTGTCAGTGCCATGATTATCCTTTAGCGCCAGAAACTGGCGATCGTATCCAGAAATTCGTTCAGCTGCCCGCCCGGCAGATGGTTGATACCCGCTGCCGCCTTGCGGCCACCGCCGGTGGGAAACCGGCGCGCCAGCTCATCGGCACCGGTGCGGTTGTTCAAAGGGGCACGAATGCTCACCAGGTAGCTGCCATCGGCCTGTTCGGTCACGATGGCGCAGGCCTTGTCCGGGTTGCGGTTGGCCAATTCGTTACCCAGCACGCCACTCACCCGGCGGGCCCAGGGTTCATCGGGAAGTTTCACCACCAGTGAGGAGGCGTTTTCACTCAGCACCGGGGCGGCCAGACCCCGGGCCATATCGGCCTCGTAACCGTTCCTGAGCTTTACCCAGGCCGCCGGTTCAGACGCGATCAGATCCAGGGGATCAGCGAATGCAAGCAGCTGTTGGAACAGCTCAGCCGGGTGAAAATGCAAATCCTCAACCGAACTGCCGTAGCCGTTGTAATTGATACACACCCCCAGAGTTTTTAATGCCTCCGTTTGTTGTGGGGTGTGGCCGGCCGCTTGTGACAACGCCGCGGCCACCGCATTCAGGTTATCGCCAAAGGCCGCCGCAATGGCCCAGTTGTGAAAGCGGCCTTGCAGGTACTGATCCACCAGCAAACTGGTGCAGGTGGCAGGCTGGGTATCAATGATGGCCGTGAACCCGACTGCCTCCGGCAGGCTCTCGCCAGGGAAATGGTGGTCTACATAGAACACTGAACTGCCGGCAGCCAGCAGCGCATCCACCGAAGCCCTATTCTTGTCCAGGCTGATATCCAGAATGGTCACCGCGGCGGCCTCGTTGGTTGGTACTCGCCTGGCCAGGCTGATATCGCGTTTCACCCCGGTGATCAGGGTCGCCTGCCGCGGCTCGGCGAGCCGCAACTGCAGCAGCGCACAGATACCGTCCGCATCCCCGTTAAAAACATCGTAGTAGGTCATAGCACATCCATCAGAGTTCAGAATAACGGCCGCGCCAGCTCAATGTGCCCAGGCTGTGCGCAACTTGCGCGACAGCCGGGTCAGCAAACGATCACCGGCAGGCCGGGCCCGACGCTGGGCGACCAGCTCTTCAATGACCCGCTCCACCGTGGTGAACTGGCCGGTAACCTGGCTGACGTAGGTGGGGTACCGGATCAGCGCCCCAGCCACCAGCTCTTCCACGGAGATCTTGCGAGTGCGGCGACCACACGGGTAGATGTCCGTGGTCAGGCCCCAACCCGCATAGAAAGGCTGGCCGTAGCAGGTTACCGGGCGGCCGCGGATCAGTGCCTCGAAACCGGAGAGCGAGGTGAGCGTGTGCACTCCATCGACCTGCGCAAGCATATGCGCCATGTCCTGGTCCGCCACCACTTCATCACAAAAATCAAAACACTGGCCCTCACGCTCACCTTTCAGGCGCAGGCCAGCAATCACATCCGGATGCGGTTTATAAACGATCCAGGCGTCGGGGTGATCCCTGCGCACCCGCGCCAGCAAGTCGATGTTTGATCGAAGCTCCACCGCGCCATAACGAATCGAGGCATCGGATTCCACCTGCCCCGGCACCAGCAGCACGTCGGTTTTGCCTTCGGGCCGCTGCCAGGTGCGCAGGCCGGTGTTGTATTTCGTGGTGCCGGACACCGCCAGCGTGCGAATCAAATCCGCAGCTCGTTCCAACACCGCAGGCTCAAAGCCACCGCGCTGCAGCATATGCTCGAGGCGGGACGGCCGCGTGGCATCGTAATACATGCCAACGTCATCCAGAACCCAGGATAACGGCTGAACCAGATCCCCACCCAGGCCCACCGAGCGAATAAAGCCATCTTCCACCCGGACCACCGGTTCAGCGGCGGCGGCCAGCCCCCACACAATGCGGGTTGCGCCCTCAGGCACACGCGCTTTGCGCTCATCCACCAGCACGCTGCCCGCCACAAACCGATTCAGGGCTTTACGCTTCCACACTGGCACACGCGGGGTATACAGCATTTCCGGGAAGCGCTCGCGCTGCTGGCGCTGCAACGCCAGCCACTGCAGCGCCTCCTCGACCTGGCAGCGGCGCCCGGTTTCCGGGTTCACATACCTTGGGTAGTCAATCAAACTGGCGTGAACCAATTGCAGAAAATCCGCCGGCGACCGGTGGCGTGGCGGCGGCAGCGCGTCTTCCGTCAACCCCCGCCCAGCGTAGAACGGCATACCGAATACATGCACCGGCTTGCCCCACAACAGCGCCTCAAACCCCATTTGTGAGGTGACGCAAAACACGGCCGATGCCCGGTCCAGAAGCGAAGGTGCGTGGGCATCCTCCACCATCCAATGCACCCGTTCATGGGCAGCTTCCGCGGCATCCGTCAAATAACCTGATTTGCGCCCAGCCACCACATCCGGGTGGGTTTTCACCACCACAGTGTGATTCGGATAGCGCTCCAATGCGGCACTGAGCATGAGCTGGAAACTACGGGCATCCGCCTGGCCAAATGCCACGGAGGCATCCGCGAAGGTCTGGTCCACCACCAGCACAAAAGGCTCCAGGTGCGACACACGCCGTTCCCGGGCATGGTTGTACTTGGACACCCGCCCTGCCCGCCAGGCCCGAACCAGCGCCCCGGCCCGTGAACGCTGATCCATGGACAGAGGTTGAGCCAGCAACCGATCCAGCCGACAGGGCTGGCTGGCATCGTAATAAACGCCTTCCTCATCCCAGATTAACGACAACGGCGGATGTTCCGCCCCGGGCTCCACAGAACGAAGAAAGCCGTCTTCCAGCCGAATCACCGGCAACCCCAGCTTTTGCGCCGCGGCCTCCGCCTTCGCCGCCGAAGGCTTCCGGCCCCAGGCCAGCATGGCGCTTGCGTTCTTGACCGGAAGCCCCCGGCGGCAGCGCTTGACCGGTGCTTCCGCGAAAGTCTCAAGGCTCTCGAGCGAGTGCAGCGCCGGGGATGTGGTGAGGTAGAAGGTGTTATCTGGCACAGGGTTCTTCTGTTCGTTCTGGATGTTGCGGCAACATCGCTTTTCTCTTGCCCGGTTCCTCGAGCAGTTCCAGCATCGCCTCCGCCCAGGCCTCCTGGGAGCCCATCGGCAGCAACAGACCGTTCCTGCGATGCTCAACCAACCGCCGGTAGACCGGCGTATCCGCGTAGACGCCTACCGCACCGGCGGCGGTGATATCGTAGAACTTAGTGGGGGCTCGCGCCGCGTTAAAGGGGGTATCCAGTAACGGCGCGAGGCCAATGGTTCGGCCCGGGCGCTGAATAAATGCCTTGTATGCAGGCCAACTCATGGGGTGAACCACCTGCACACCCGCCAGGTGCGCGAAGCGGTCCCGCACTGTTCGATCGCCAATCACTTCGAAGCACACATCGCTGCGGGCGGCCAACACCCGCTCCACCACCGGCGCCAGCCATTCCAGTTCGCCACGATGCGAGGCAGAGCCGTGATAGAAAATGGTTTTCATCGCCGGATCGGAAAACTCGGCGGCCATGCCATGTGGATTATTCGGCTCGAGAACGGAGGGATTCCAATCGGCATACTTCTGCGCCAACCAGGGCGACGACACCCAAAGCTCGGCGCCAATCGCCTTCAACCAACCCTGGTGCCGCCAGGCCAACCGAAACAACTTACGCTGGTAATGCCAGGGCATGCCCCGGAACGCCCGCCAGTCAAACAGATCGTCGTCCATCAACAACACCACCCGCTGGGCTGGGTAACGCTTCAGCAAGGCCTTCCAGGCAGACGGCACATACCGGACGAATATCACCGTGGCCCCCGGGAGGTCAGTCGGCGCGGGCAGACTTGCAAAGGTATGGTACTGAACCACCTCGCCTTCCCCGCTCACCAGCGGCCGGATAAAAAAATCCGTGGAGGGATTGTCGTTCTGGTGGACGATGCAGGTCAGCGGCACGGCCAGCCAAGCCTCGGATAGTCAGTCAAAACAGGGGGCGTCCCGGAACAGAAGACCGTTACCGTCTTTTTCCGACACCCGCGGAGCGTCTCCGTTCAATGGCCACTCGATAGCCAGCTCCGGGTCGTTCCAGCGAATGGAGTACTCATCGCCCGGCGCATAGTAATCCGTGCACTTGTACTGAAACTCCGCTTCATCGCTGATCACGTAAAAGGCATGAGCAAAGCCCGGCGGCACCCACAGCATCTGCTTGTTCTCTTCGCTAAGCATAGCGCCTACCCACTGACCAAACGTGGGCGAGCTCTTGCGTAGATCCACGGCCACATCAAACACCTCCCCGCGGGTAACACGCACCAACTTGCCCTGGGGGTTGTCCAACTGATAGTGCAAACCACGCAGAATGCCCCTGGCGGATTTACTGTGGTTGTCCTGAACGAAAGTGTACTGGCCGCAGTGTTTTTCGAATTCGCTCTGGCGGAAGGTTTCCATAAAGAAACCACGCTCGTCGCCGAAGACTTTGGGGGTCAGCAATACAACATCGGGAATCGCCAGAGATTGATAGTCCATGCTCTACCTCTTAATTCAGTTGATAATCATCGAAGTGAGAAATCCTCGTGGATGAGCGTAAGGTTCGGGTTGTAAGCCGGATCATTATCAAGTTCATTCCCCCACCGCTCCCTCATGTAAACGGCTTCACGGTCAGCACGCTCTCGCTTCTCCGGAGTGTCATCGGCCCCTCGCGAGACGGATTCATGGTGGTAAGCTTCTGCGTAGGGCGTCCAGACATTGCGGTAGCCTGCTTCCCGAACCCGTAGACAAAGATCCACATCATTAAAAGCCACCGCAAGATTCGCCTCTTCGAGGCCGCCCACTTCATCAAACACGGCCTTACGTAATAACAGGCAGGCGCCAGTGACAGCAGAAAGATTCTGCACGAGCTTCAAACGGCTTTCATAGCCACGGGCATCCCGCTCCAGGTACTTGTGGGAATGGCCGGCCACACCGCCGATTCCCAGAATCACCCCAGCATGCTGAATGGTATCGTTGGAATAATACAGTTTAGCGCCGACGCACCCGACCTCGGGACGCATCGCATGGCTGACCATCTCCCGCAGCCAGTCGCGGTTAATCGGTTCAATATCGTTGTTTATGAGGCCAATGATGTCACCGCGTGCCTGGGTGGCCCCAAAATTGTTAATCGCGGAGTAATTGAATGGATGGTCCCAAGTCAACACTCGTACCCGGCTATCCCGGGTAACAGACTGCATATACCGGAGCGTTCGCGGGCAGTCCGTCTGATTATCAAGAATGATCACTTCAAGCTCCGGATAATCCGTTCTACTCAGAATGGCATCTACACAAGGCTGCAGAATATCAACACCATTCCTGGTCGGGATCAAAAGGCTCACCAGAGGAGGTGTGTCCGGCAAGACATGACAGACCCGGAAACCACCCGCCTCCTCAACGACATCAGCGCTAATCCCCGGCGACTGCTCCCGCAACCAGGCAGCCAGTATCTGGTGGCATTCAGCCAGGTCTTGCTGGCCGGGGCAACCATCCGCAGCGCCATGGTAAAGCACTCGGGGAACGTGAATAACGGGCAACTTCCGGGCAAGCCCCAACCGCACAACCCAATTATATCTTTGGGCAGCCAAGCCAATCCCAGCGAGCGATTCCACCCCGATCAGTTCCGCAGCCCGAACCCAGACCGCTTTCCCCGTATAATTGCGGGAACAAAGCAAATCCGGGTTCCAGTCCGGTCGGAAGCTAGGCCCGAACCGGCCACCGCCGGCATCCAGGCAATCTTCATCGGAATACACAAGAGCCACGCCCGGATTCTTCAGAACTTCATCCGCCACCCACCAAAAAGCATCCGCTGAAAGAGCATCTCCAGGCTCCATGACGGTAACCCAATGCTCCGGATACATCTGAGCGCAATCACGTATGGCATCACCTGAGCGAGCTAACTCGCCGATTGGCTTTACCTCAACGCGTGCATCCTGGTCAGCAGCGCCGGACAACCAGTCAACAAGCTGCGCAGAAACTCCATCACTCAACAGAAACGTTAACCGGAGCGCCGGATAATCCTGCGCATCGATTGACGCATACGTACGCTTGACCAACTCCAACGACGCCTCATCATGCACCAGAACAACGGCAACGAATGCCAGGCACTTGCGGTTGGTTCTCATCGTCTCTGGAACGTGGGGGGGATTTCGGGCAATCCACTCAGGATAGCTCCAGGCCATTGCCATTCTTGCGAAGGTTTCTTCGTAGTACTTGGCCGCCAATACCAGCCAGTCGCTTCTGGCGCTTTCGGCCTCTTGCCGCAATTGCGGCATCACCTGCTCAAGGGGCGTTTCCCGCCAGTGGTAATGCATATTCCTGAGGCGACGGGCCAACCGATCAACGGCCATGGCAGTCGTCACTCTGGCAAAACGCAGATGCCCAAAAGAAAACTCGCCAGCACTTTCCATCGGATCAATACGGATGGCTTTAATCCCTGGCGGAATAAAACAAAGGCGCTTGGTCAGACGTCCGGCCTTCAAGGGCAGGTAAAAACTCCCATCGTCCGTATAACCGTTACCACTGTGAAAGTAGACACGCATGCCTGCCAGCGGCTGATTATGGAGAAGGACGACCTCAAGCATATACCAGCCCGGTGCTGGCAGCCCCTTTCGCCACACAAATTGTGGGTCAGCCCCTGTAGCTCTCCAGTCGTATTCACCGGCCCCGGATCGCTCAAGATCCAACCTGGGAATCAATCGACGAGCCGGCTCACGAACCAACGGCGTGAAGTTCAGCAGCCAATGAAGCCAGCGGCGAACAAAAAGCGGGAGATAACGAGTCATTGAACCTTCATCGAAGCATAAAAGAGTGAGCGCACCTTAATGCTCCAGCAACGAAGTTTCCAGCATGTTCATTGCGGGCTTGGCCAAGTATTCGAATAATGTCCGGGAGCCGGTTTTGATAACCACCTCAACAGGCATGCCTGGCACGAGCTGGAAATGCCCCAACTGCTGCTTCAAAGATTCCGGATCAGCCATCAATTTACCCACGTAGAAAGCCGTTCCATCTTCCTCATTCACAAAACTGTCTGCTGACACATCCATCAACTGCCCTCGGACAATAGGGGTCTGCGCCGTGTTAAAGCCAGGAAAGCGCAGGTCCGCCTCCATGCCGACAGCAACCGAATCAATATCCGAAGTCGCAATCTTGGCCTCCACCACCAGGTTGGCACTGCCCGGCACCACCTCCATCAAGACATCGCCCGGGCGAATTACACCACCTACTGTATACACGGAAAGCCCCATCACCAGACCATCCACCGGCGCACGAATACTGGCTTTACGAATTCGGTCATCCACCACATAAAGCCGCTCTTCAAAATCGTAAATCTCCGACTTAATGCGGGAGAGCTCATTGGCAGCCTCGGTTTTGGCATTTCGCTCAATCTGGATAACCTTGAGCCCAGCCTCGGTTACCCGGACATTCGTGCTGGCGATCTCGGAACGCTGTTCGGCAATTTCACCCAGATACTCATCCCGCTGACGCTGCAGTTCACGAATACGGAGGTTGTTTGCCAATCCCTTGGCAAACAGCGAATCGTACTGGGCAATTTCCTCATCAAAGGACGTCACCAGTCGCTTTTTCGCCTCCACCAGCTCCTTTAACCCGCTAGCCTGCAACTTCAGCTGCTCAATTTGCTGTTCAAGAACCTCCACTTCCCCCAGGCGGGCTTCCCTGCGAGCCATAAAGTGTTCCAGCGAAGCCTCACGGGCTTCGGCGCCTCGCCCATCCCCCTGTAAGATCTCCGGGAACTGAGGCATCTCATCTCCTCGCAGCTCTGCCAGGAATCGGGCTTCTTCGGCCTTGGCGGTCATCAGTTTTCCAGTGAGAATCTGCTGCTCCGCTCTGGCCTGAGTGTCGTCAAGCCTCATCAGAAAATCCCCCTGCTCTACACGCTGCCCTTCTTGCACCAGGATCGTATCGACGATACCGCCTTCGTAGTGCTGAACCTGCTTACGGTTCCCTTCAACCTTTATCAGGCCCTGGGCAAGCGCGGCACTATCCAGCTGAGCCCAGGCAGACCAGACACCGAATACCAGAAATACCAAGGCCACAATGCATGCCCCAATCACGCGGAAGCGGCGATCACTTGTTAATGCCTCATCCGGCTGAGCGTTGGGCTGGTCTAATGCCTGTTTTCCTATCATTGGCCTGCCTCTTGCGCCGGCTTTCCTGCCACTTTCTTTACCGGCACCGGCGCAGGACGGGCAGCCTTGTTCATGGCTGCCAACACCTCAGCTCTGCCACCAAAATCTCGCACCTGCCCCTCAACCAGGACCAGGATCTTATCAACGGCTGAGAGTATCGACATCCTGTGGGTAATGACCAATACCGTTACCCCCCTGGACTTAAGCTCGCCGATGGCCCTTGCCAGATCACGCTCCCCGGCATCATCCAGGTTCGAATTGGGTTCATCCAGAACAACCAGTGACGGTGTCTGATACAGAGCGCGAGCCAGCGCAACCCGCTGACGCTGGCCGCCGGAAAGAATGCCTCCGCTCTGGCCGATCACCGTGTCGTACCCCTCAGGAAGCCTCAGAATCAGATCATGAACCCCGGCAAGACGGGCCGCTTCGATGACCGCCTCCGAATCCACCTCACCAAAGCGGGCAATATTATCCCGCACCGTACCGTCAAAAAGCTCCACATCCTGGGGAACGTAACCGATAAAGCGGCCCAACTGCTCTCTGTCCCAATGGGTGATGTCCGCCCCATCCAAGCGCACACAACCTTTTCCAGCAGGCCATATCCCCAGAGCAGCTCTGGCCAGGGTTGATTTTCCCGAAGCGCTGGGACCAATAACCGCCACCACCTCCCCAGCACGGATGTCCAGCTGGACGTTTCGCAGTACCGGTTCCTTTCCACCCGGCGCAGCGACAAACACCTGCTCAAAAGATACATTCCCCTTCGGGGCCGGCAAATTCATTCGATCCGGCTCTTCAGGCACTTCATTGAGTAGATCGGTAATCCGATAGTACTGACTACGAGCGGCGCTAAAGCCCCGCCAGGCACCGATCAACTGATCAATCGGTGCCAGAGCGCGACCCAATAGAATCGAACCGGCAATCATCACACCCGGCGAAATCTCCTGCTGCAACACAAGGTACCCACCCAACCCCAGAATCAGAGATTGAACCAGCATACGAATATTCCGCGATGAGGTGGTAAAAGCGGCGGAGCGGACACTCGCCCTGGATTGCAGCGCCTGCACCTCCTCGTGCTGAGGCTGCCACTTGGCACGGACGTTTCCCAACATCCCCATGGCATGCACGGCCTCAGCGTTCTGGAAGTTTCGTGAGAGCAATTGATGAACACCAACCGACTTCTTGCTGGCCTCCTGCAGAAGCGGATTGGTCAGGTATTCATTAACGAACGCCATCGCCAGCAAGACCACCGCAGCGCCCACACCCAGCCACCCATAAAGAGGATGAAACGCAAACATGATGGCCAGATACACCGGCAACCAGGGAAAGTCGAGGAAGGCAAACAAACCGTTGCCAGTGACAAAATTCTTCAGGCCGTACAGATCCTGAAGCCCCTGGGCGCCGCTGTTGGGCGCAGCCCGTAGTTTGTTGATAAAACCCGCGTTAAACAGACGGGAGGCCAGCAGACGGTCAATGCGACCACCGAGCTGAATAAGAATCCGCGACCGGACCCATTCCAGCCCCCCCATGGAAACCATCAAAAAGGTCATTATCAGTGTCAGCACAATCAACGTATTGTAACTGCCACTGGTAATAACCCTGTCGTACACCTGCAACATATAGATGGCAGGCACAATCATTAACAGGTTGATGCAGAAACTGAATACCACCACAAACCAGAAGGAGCGTTTACAAAGGGGAAACACCTCTTTGATGAGGTTTACCTGTGACTTCTCTTGCATGGGATATCCATTTTAAACCGTCAAAAAGCAGCCCCGGCCTGCCAGCCGGGGCTGCTTACTAAAGCACCAATGTATTGCCTGGATCAGGCAACCATAGACACTTCCTCCTGCTTGACGCCGTTTACGACGATGTCGTAGCCGGTGTCGGTCTGTTCGATATCGACCGCGGACTCGAAACCGTTACCGGTAATCTCGAAGTGGAGCTGTTCAGTGTTCATCACGGCATCGGTACCCTCCATCCAGGCATCCCACTGAAGATCCTCAACAATGATCGCCTGCTGGAAGTCAGATGGTACGTGGACAGTCTCCGCAGGTGTGTCGGTTCCTTGCGGCAATACTTCCAGAGAGTAATCACCCGTTTCACCGAAGTCACTTCGGACCGCCACGAAATACTGACCGGAGGTGTCTGGCGTGAACTCGATGAAACGTCCATTGTCGTCCCAATCCTCATACCAGTTTCCTGAAGCCCCGTTCCCGGCAGCATCGCTAATACCATCCACCCAGGGCTCGGCACCTTCACCATCGGTGTAATCTGCCGAGGATCGAACGACATAAGTCTGACCCGCTTCAAGCGTTACTTCGAACACATCGCGATCATCCGCAGTTTCAAAGGCTGAACGGACTGCACTTCCGGCGGACAGAGCCGTCGAGGCGTCGGCTTCGGTGTCGCCCACAGAGTCGATAGCAAGCTCGCCATCCAACTCAACCCGGTACAGATCGCCCATGTCCTCCGTGCCAATCCACACTTCGGTACCATTCACTGTATAAGTCGGTGCCGGAGCGAGCGGATCGCCGGTGCTGTCATCGTAGTTATTCCAGTCCTCGGACAGATATACAGCCGTGTCCCAACCATCCAGGCCGTCGAGCACGTCATCGCCATCACCGCCGATCATGGTGTTATTACCCGCATGACCTTGGATGTAGTCGCTGCCGTACCCGCCCTCAACATCAATGGTGTTGGAAGCACTCTGATCCAGCTCGGTGAAATCGGCTACGATGAGATCATCATCATTATCCGTTCCGACAATGCGCGCGGAACCATCCGGGTTCACTTCCACATCGGGCTGATTGTCGTCGAAGTAGAAATCAATGCCGAATTCCGGATCAATCGTGAAGCCGCCCCAGCCAACCGGGCTATCAAAGTAGATATCCTCGATACCCGTCAACTGATCAACACCGGTGTCACCATCATCCATCCAGAGGTCGGTCACCGTAGCGTTGTAATCCGTATCAAACAGTACTTCATACAAGTCCACCCCATCGACGAACAGGGTAAAGCTGTTACCACCGTTGTCCCGAATACCGGCGTCCCAGCGTCCGTCGCTGGTGAACTGATCGAAGGCCCATTCGTCATAGCTGGAATAGCTGACACTGTCATAGCCATCACCGCCGTTCATGGTGTCGTTACCGTCACCGGCCTCTGTATAGAATGAGTTGCTGCCAGCGTGGCCGGTCATGACGTCATCGCCTTCACTGGAATAAAAGTCGATATAGGTATCGCTCCGGGAAGCATCCACCTCGTCAAAGTCCGCGGCATTGACAACATCATCCTTGCTGCTGCCATAGATGGCGCCACTACCATCGCCCCAGCCTTCCGCGTACACCGTATCCCGGTAATAACCCCAGACGTCGTAGCCGAACTCCGGATCATAGGAAATGGACATGTTCCCGACAGATGTATCGATCTCGATCTGATTAATATTAACCAGAGTGTCGTTACCCGTATCGCCGTCCTCTGCCCAGAGGTCATTCACCCAGCCCTGACCTTCCAGGCTGATGTTGTACAGATCCTGGTCGTTGACGAACACCGTCAGGCTGCCGTCCGCTTCCTCTCGGAAATCAAAGGCATACAGGCCGTCTTCGCTGTCCCAGAAACGGTCAAAAGCCGAATAAGACAGCGAATAGTAGCCGGCAGAGTTCCAGCTATTGGGATTTGTATCACCGCCATCAATCGTGTCATTTCCGGCACCACCCTCAAACCAGTTATTGCCGGCATGACCTGTCATGATGTCATCACCGCCACCGCCCCAAAGGCTGACGTGGGAGAACTCATCATTCGGATCAAAGCCGTGCTCCGCAGACACCTCCAGGGTATCCGCAAACTGGGTACCATCAATGTAGCCTTCATCGGAGTTGAAGTCGGCGTACTTGGTCCCGGTGACAGCGTATGCACCACTGTCATCCACGGTAATCTCCATCCAATCCACCGTACCTTCAAACGTGACCGCCTCAATATTAGTCAGCGTGTCGGTACCCAGGTTTTCCGGACCTGAACGCAGATCGGTCACCGTGCCGGTACCGTCCAGATTCAGAACCACATCAAAAATACCTGTACCATTCTTGGTAACGGTCAGCGAACCATCGCCGTTATCCACATAATCCAGGAAGGCGGAATAGTCGTTGAGATCGAACACCTCGTAACCGGCCGTGTCCCAGCCGGCGCCGCCATCGATTAAGTCATCGCCGCGACCGCCTTCGATCCAGTTTTCACCGTCGTGGCCGATCAGGATGTCATCACCATCCTTACCTTCAATATCGATCCAGTCTTCGGCACCAAATTCAGAGAATTCCTCGCGCTGGGAAACATCAATGGTCTCAGAGGCATTGGTACCGTGGATCTCACCACCCATGCCCCATTCGTCCTGCTCGATTTCGATAAACTCGTCAGCGGAGGAGTTAAACACATAGGTGCCGGACTCAGAATCATACTGGATGCCGATTTCACCTTGATCCGTCAGTACATAGACTGACTGAATTCCCACCATGGTATCGGTGCCCTCGTCGACGCCATCGGCCGTCGAGAGATCGGTGACGGTACCAAAGTCCCCGGAGAGATTAACGCGATACAAATCACCGGTATCGTCATAGACGATGACGTCTCCGTTCTCCATACGCGCTTGTGGGGCGGTTGTCGCACCGTTCCCATGAGACAGGTAAACGGCTTCCTGGGCTTCATCGGAGTCTTCGTTGGCGATAAAGGTGTCGTTACCAGCCCCGCCAATAAAGAAGTTCTCGCCTTCACCACCCACCAGGATGTCATCTCCCTCACCGCCGAAGATATCAACCCAGGCTTCCCTGCTATCCGTTCCCGGTGCGCGGACATCTCCGACCACAATGTCATCGCCGCCAGCCGTACCGAAGATTGCGCCCTCGTTGCTCCAGTGCCCTGAAAGCTCGCTGGTGACGCCACTCTGGGCAGCATCACCACGGCCGATCACACCATCGCCCGTGAAGTCCACACCGTCTGCAAGCTCATAGCCAAGAAGCACGTTTTCAGGCATTGGCCCGACGACCTCGAGGAAATTGGCCTCGCCGTCAAAAATGAACACTTCATATTCATTTGAGCTCAGGTGCTTACCAACGGCCAGGTACTCGATATCACCACCACCCCAATCCTGACGCACAAGGTTGACCATCTCAAAGTCATCGGTCGGGGTAACCTGGGTACCGGAATCGTTTACCACCGGCACTGTCACGTCACCAATGGTCAAGGTGTAGCCGTCCGCAGTAAGCGTCAGAGTGGCATCGCCGTCTGTATCGATGACCTCTCCTTCTGGTGCAGGCTCAGAGAGGACGCCGTCACCATTGAGGTCGATGCCGATTTCGGCTTCGCGTTCGATGTAAGTGTCCAAAGCAGCTTTGCCGGTCCAGTCCGTCAGCAGCCCAGTCGAATCGAACCAACGCAGGCTGACCAGACCATCGCTGAACTGCATAACCGCAACATAACCACCCTCAGCGGCGGGCTCCGCATGGGTAAATTCGTAAGTATCACTTGCTTCGAACGCCACGCCATTCGGACGAGCCAGCGTCACATCGCCCGCACCGTCATTTACCACATACACACCGTCAACCACCTTCAGAGTGGCCGCGCCGTCCGATTCCACCACCTGCTCCGGGGTCGCTGCCGGCTCAATCACGCCATCGCCGTTGATATCCAGGTTCAGCTCCGACTCACGATCCAGATAGGTATCGCCCTCGGCCTTACCGGTCCAGTCCACCATAGTGCCGCTGGCATCGAACCAACGCAGACTGACCAGGCCATCGCTGAAGCGCATGACCGCCACAAAACCACCGTCGGCAGCCGGTTCCGCGTGCGTAAACTCATAGTTGCTGCTTTCTTCAAACGCCACGCCGTTCGCACGAGCCAAGGTGACATCCCCTGACCCATCATTTGCCACATACACACCGTCAACCACCTTCAGAGTGGCCGCGCCGTCCGATTCCACCACCTGCTCCGGGGTCGCTGCCGGCTCAATCACGCCATCGCCGTTGATATCCAGGTTCAGCTCCGACTCACGATCCAGATAGGTATCGCCCTCGGCCTTACCGGTCCAGTCCACCATAGTGCCGCTGGCATCGAACCAACGCAGACTGACCAGGCCATCGCTGAAGCGCATGACCGCCACAAAACCACCGTCGGCAGCCGGTTCCGCGTGCGTAAACTCATAGTTGCTGCTTTCTTCAAACGCCACGCCGTTCGCACGAGCCAAGGTGACATCCCCTGACCCATCATTTGCCACATACACACCGTCAACCACCTTCAGAGTGGCCGCGCCGTCCGATTCCACCACCTGCTCCGGGGTCGCTGCCGGCTCAATCACGCCATCGCCGTTGATATCCAGGTTCAGCTCCGACTCACGATCCAGATAGGTATCGCCCTCGGCCTTACCGGTCCAGTCCACCATAGTGCCGCTGGCATCGAACCAACGCAGACTGACCAGGCCATCGCTGAAGCGCATGACCGCCACAAAACCACCGTCGGCAGCCGGTTCCGCGTGCGTAAACTCATAGTTGCTGCTTTCTTCAAACGCCACGCCGTTCGGACGGACGAGCGCCACATCTCCAGACGAAGCCTCTACGGTGTAAACATTGTCTACCAGCTTTAGGGAAAGCGCTCCCTCTTGTTCAACGTAAGCCATGGCAATTCTCCTTCTATTCTTTTTTTCGTTGACGGCGGTTCTGTTTATTTACAGCTTATTTCACATCACGTACTTTCTCTTCACATTTCCTAATGCGCTCATTAACAACTGGGCCATTCTTCCGAAACACTCTGGCTGCTCGTAATAATTGCAGTGCCTCCTCCGGAGTGGATGCTTCACGCTTGGTCGCTTCTTTAAGCAGGAACTGTAATATTCCCGGCAGCCCATTGCTGGATTCCTGCTCAGGCAAAGAATGTTCCTGATTCAAAAGGCGGCCCATAACCTGAAAAACACTCTTTACTGTATCAATCACATCGAGCTCAATATCGGGAAGTGAACGCACAATATTCTTACCCTCAGGAGTGAATACCCTAACCTCACCCTCCGGAAGTCGATTATTAACAAACACCAAATCTTCTTTGGTTATTTCTTCCAAGTGACGATATACCGAGTCATCATAATAGACACCTGTCGACTTCTCAGGAGACGACGCAATTAATGCATCAGAAACACGTGCACCGACTCGCTCTGGAAGCTGAAGACCACTAGAAACCTCATTAAAAATCCGCATTATTTCAACTTCCAATACGGACAACGAGCGATTAACCTTTTTCTTTGAGATCCTCTCATCAATAGAGAACCCTACGGCCTTCTGGAAAGCCAGGTCGATCCCGGACACCATCGCAGTCTCGTAATGTATTAACCTAACATCGTCAAATAGAGAGCAGTATCTCCGGACAACCGAAAACTGTTGCAGGGTATTTCGCGCCAAACAGAAACTCTTAAAGCTTTCACTCAATCTATGACGCTTTACTTGCTGAACGTAAGATGAGTAAGAAATATCATAGACGTCTCGCACATACGCCACAATTATGGGTTTGAAGCCAAACTCTGCAACTACATCACCCAGCTCTTTCAGCTTAATATTATCAACAGACTGGAAAGCCTCAGAAGAGAATATGATATCCCCCTTGCTTTCTTGCAAAAACTTGCCAAAAAACTCTCGAATTCGTCCTTTCTCCAGTTCACTTATTAGAAAAACGCCATTGCCACTGGTTATTTCATAATCATCAACCTTTGCTCTGCCAAAGACCGGATATTTAAAACCAGCCGCCTCCAAATTTTCGTTATTATTCCAGAGCCAAACCTGGAGAGCGGATGATCCCGTCTTGCCGCACCCAATATGGATATAAAAGTTACGCATCATATATTTTTCACGCTATCAATTAATCTATAAGCCAAGGTGAATTCTTGAGCTCGTATATTTCATTCTCAACCCGGACCTGAACATTTGATCCCGCAGACAAAGGTGAGGGGAACCGGAATTCAAAAGCACAATCCTTATTAAAATGCTGCTGCAGATCAGGCCGGTGTATACTTGCTACACACTCACCGACTTTCACACCATCCACAACAATCTCAATGCTTGCCGAATCATCCTTATATAGATAACGCGCCCAGCCCTTAACAACAAAGCGATCACAATGATCAACAAAACCTTGTGATTTGGAAGCGCGAGACATATCCAAATACTGCTCTGGATTCGGCTGGATAAAATTAACTGCCGCCTCTTTCTCTTCGTCGCTTACTTCAACATCCGCAAACTGACACAATGCCCTGACAAACCCATCAGGATCAGAAAGAGCTTTATCGTAAGAAACCAGGAGTGCGTGGGGAGACCTACTCTCCAGGAAATTTGCAACTTCTGAATACTGAGCACATGCGCTTTTTATTCCTGACAAGATTTCAGTATGCATGGAGATGGAGTTACGATTCGCAATCGAAAATACATCCTTGAAAATGAAAACATACCTTGGTTGATTCAGTTCGTGATCAACTAGATCTAGGTATTTAATCGCCGACGGACGCTTCCACCCCCAGCACCTATGTGCCCGGTCATATTCTTCAGCAATGGCACCAATGTTCGGGACCGGCCCAGCCTCAAACGCCTCCGACAATCGAGTATCCTCAAATACAGGAGCAACTGCCATGTCTCCCATGAAAACACCCAGGTGATGTAACGCTCCTGCAACCATTGATGTTCCACCGCGGGCTGTACCCACAACAACTATGCGTTTTGTAGACTGGGGCTTGCCTTGGCTTCCACCAATGACCAGCACTCCCTTATTTATCAAGCTCTCAATCATTTAGCGTCCAATCGAAAAATCTTCCCGGTCGCGGGTAAGGTTCTGGTTGTAATAGGGATCAGCATCCAGGTAATCGCCCCAACGCTCTCGCATATACTTAAGCTCCCGCTGAAAACGGCGAATTTTTTCAGGAGAATCTTCCTGGCCCCGGCTCACTGATTCGTGATGGTAGAGCTCAGCATAAGGCGACCAGATATTCCGGTACCCGGCACTGGCTACCTTGAGACAAAAATCAACATCGTTGAAGGCGATGGTAAGGTTGGTTTCATCCAGTCCATCAACAGCCTCATAAAGGTCCTTTCGGACCAACAGGCAAGCTGCAGTTACTGCGGAAAGGTTCTGGGGCAACATCAGCCGGTGAAAGTACCCTGGTTGATGTCTTTCGGAATATTTGTGGGAATGGCCCGCAACGCCACCCAAGCCAAGAATGACACCGGCATGCTGAACTGTGTCGTTGCTGTAGTACAACTTGGCTCCCACGCAACCAATCTCCTGCCGGCAAGCCTGGGCCACCATTTCGGTGAGCCACCCGGGGCTTATCACTTCTATATCGTTATTAATCAGCCCAATGATGCTTCCCTGGGAATGCTTCACACCGTAGTTGTTGATCGCCGAGTAGTTGAATGGGTAGTCATACTCAAGCACCTTGACCCGGCTTTCTTCACGCTGTATCTCCTCAAAGAACTTCAGCGTTTCCTTCTCAACACTACCGTTGTCCAGGATTAATAATTCGTAATTCTGATAAGTAGTTTTATCCAAAATACTCCTGACCGCAACCTCTGTGAGATCTTTCCGGTCCCTTGTTGGAATCAACAGGCTCACCAATGGCTCCGGCTCTGGAACAGGCCATTTCACACGATAAGTGTTAGGAACCAGTCCATCCATTACTTCAGTACCGGCTGGCCCGTGCTCTGCAAAATAATCGGCCAGCGCCTTAAGTCCGGCAGCTGAGGTATAGCACTTTTCGCCGGCAGACATGGCAGTGGAACCCTCAACCGAGCGCCAATGGTACAAAACACGGGGAATGTGGATAATCTGGGATTTATCGACATAAGGCAGGCAACGCAGCAGTAAATCCTGATCCTGACTGCCTTCCAGCCCTTTCCTGAAGCCGCCTATTTTTTTCAGCAACGCTGTCCTGTAAACCCCCAGATGGGAAACGTAGTTTTGGGAGAAGAAAAGATCCGGGTTCCATTTACTCTTGAAGTGGGGATCAAATCGCCGGCCCGCCGTATCGATCTTATCCTCATCGGAGTACAGAACAGCGGCGTTGGCAGATTCGTGAATAGCTTCAGCGACGTAAAGGAGTGCATGCTCCGCGAGCTCGTCATCGTGATCCAGTAATGCGACATAATCACCTTTAGCGATTTCCAGCGCACTGTTTGAGGCCTCGGAGATGTGACCATTTTCTGACCGGTATACCACTCGAATGCGGGAATCACACGCCTCGTACTCTTTTAAAACCTCAGCCACATGGGCCTCCGGTGAGGCATCGTCCGCTATACACAGCTCCCAATTCGCATACGACTGGGCCAAGACCGACTCCAGGCAACGTCGTAACAGCGGCTCGTCGGTATTGTAGACAGGAACAATAACTGAAATGAGAGGCCAATCGCATGTCCGGGCCAGCATGTCAGCAACCGCTTCATCACTGGGCAGCGAGGGTAGTTCCACGTCCTGAATCCATTCCTCATACTCCAGGGTACCCGGTGGCTCAATAAAGCTTTCCTGATACACAGCATTCAGGCGTTCGTGAAAGGTCTCACCCAGCTTTTCGGCGCGTTCAGACAGTTCACTGACCACAGCCTCTGACGTAACGCCTCCAAACCCGTCGACAGAATCCTGGATACGCCTTACTGCTTCATCAACGGCCGATGCCTCATCAGTCGGCGTAAAGGAAACACCATCTACACGAAAAGGGCCGGACTTCTCCTGAGGATCGAAACGAATCGCGCGGGCACCGTCAGGCAGGAACACCAACCTTTCGTGGAGTTCGTCATTGCTCACCAGCAGCACCAGCGAATCCTTTTCATTAAAGCCATTACCGGCGTCAAAATAAAATCGCGCCAGTTGTCGTTTCCTCGGGAATGCCAAATGCACCCTGCATTGATACCAGCCCCGAACAAGCTGAATATTCTTGCCGCCATGCATAACCGTGAAATAGGGGTCATTCCCCTCGGCATGCCAGTGAAACGCGCCGTCTATAATGCGCCGCACCTGGTTTACCGGCAGGAAGTGACAGCCAGCCTCACCGGCTTCCATGGCAAAATAATGGGACAGCCAGGGGGCATCGTCACTGAACCCTCGGGGAAGGTCCGCAACCCATCGCAATTTCACGTTATCAATCCTGAAACTTACCTCACTCATTGCAGGATCGAGTCGCAACCCCGCCAAATCGCCCGGGGAGCGCAAAACAACCATCACCGGGCCGCCGTTTACACCCTCTTTGGTCACGACCAGATCCGTCTCATAACCTTTGCCACGGTTAAGATACACTTGGTGAGTTGTTGGTTCATCGCAATCAAACTGGTATTCAATAATCAACCAGCCTGCCTGGCTTAATATTTCCGGATGTTTCGGGGTTATAAAAAACTGGGGGTCGTCACTATGAGCCTGCCAACCCACCGAAGCCGCACTGTTCAATGGCGTTAATCCCTGCAGGGGAACTAACGTACAATCGCACGCCGACACTGAGACGGGCCGTTTATAAGACGCCCGATTGCCAAATAATTTCCCTAACTTTCTAAACATGCCGTTCCTATTCTCAGTCGTAAACACGCTACTTGTTTATCTCTTCGATATTGGTCAGGAGACGATCGATCACCTTGCCCCGAGGCCTCAGTTTTTTCGCTTCCTTCATCACATTGTGTGCTTCTTGCGTCATCCCTTTCTGTAACAGCATCAGGGCCAACTCCCTCAGGTAGTCCGCCGCCTGGGACTTCGGAGCCCTGAAGACAGACATCATCCTGTCATTCAGATCAGATAAGGTTCCCGGCTCGTTAAATGGCAAACCCATGACGCTCGCCAGTTTGTAGAGGCTAAAAGACGGATGTGCTCTCTGAAGGCGCTCAGAAACCCGCGCTTCAAGATTGCCTGTCAGCACGGGGTGCTCCTTCCTTAATACTTCATACAGCTCACACACAGAGGCTGTCCGGGCCGTGTGGCCAGGTTCAAAATTACCCGCTTGCTGCAGAAACCCGTCAGGAGCCTGCGACACCAATTGATCCAGCAACCTGTGATTGGTCGCCTGGAATTTTTCGTAAAGCTGCCCCAACACGTCATCGGTTACCGGTATTTTCCTGGAGCTCTGCCTACCCCGGTTCCGCTGATCCGAATAGTGCTGAAGAAACAGATCGATCTGGTGGCAACCGTCCCTGTCTTCCGGGTTCAGCACCGGATTCAGCAAACGCTTCAGCTCCAGTGCTTCCAGGGTATAACTTGTATTGATCAGGTTCGGTGGCAGCTGAAATTTCCTGATGGCATTTTGAACCATTCCCAGTGCCGCCAAGAAACCCAACTCTATCCTTTCCTTCGGGAAGGCCGGTCGATAATAGGGCAGAACACGCATGCGATTCGTACCCACGGCCTGACCCCAATCAAAGAAAATATCGCCGTTGACTCCACGATTTTCAGAGGCCAAGGACCTCCTGAGAAAGTCCTGCAGCGATTCCGTACCGAAGTGGCGCTTAATGGACTGATTATGGTTAGACACAAGAAGCTCTACTGGATCCCTTGCATAAGCCAGGACCTGTAGATCGTGCCCTTCGAACAAGCCCGGAAGAACCTTCCAGCCTGTGTAAAAACTCTCAGACGATAACAGCAAGGTATGACATTTCTGCGCCAGGGCATCATCCAACCAGCGCTGAGCGCAGGCGCGGCTGTCATCCAGAGAGTCAGCGGATGTACCCGACAATAAAGCACCATGCCCGCCGGAAATACGATTGCTGTCCGATGAATGGGGAGGATAAAAAATACCGTATTTTTGCAACCGGTCTCTGTTGGTATTAAGAAAGTACTGAATGGCAGACGTGCCCGTTTTCGGTGCGCCTATATGAAGAACAACTCGCATTCAATGTTCCCTATCGGTGGCTAACTGTCTCTTGATGGGAACTCACACCCCGCAATCGGTGCCCCAACACATTCAGCGTCGGAACAAAAAATTCCGGCGACACATGTATGTCTTCGGCCGGCCGGGCCTTTAAAGAAAAGCGAGTATCAGTAAAACCACTCTGGTCCAGAAAGCTATCAGGATGCAGCAAGACTCTATCGTGCATCCCATCAAACTCCTTCTCTACTTCCTTATAGGCTTCAAAATAAATATCCCGATGAAACGCATACAAATTGTCGTCGATTACCTCTTGGCCGAATCGGGCTAACGCAGCCCTTAGCGTCATATCTGGAGAAGCAACCCAATGAACCGACTCGAAATGCGAAGAAGAAGCCACCGCCTGAAAGTCAGTCAATCGCCTCCGCACATCCACCTCATAGATATGACGAAGGCACGCAATAGACAGGTGACTCCCACCGTCTGACCCAACAGACTTTCTTACATAACATTGAGGCATTTGTGGCGTATTCTGATGGGTTAAAGAGCCATGACAACGCACAATGCCATCACCAAAAAGACCTCTTCCGACAAATATCAAGTGGACCGGGCACACCTCACCAGTAAAATCTACATTTCTTACCGGTTGGCCCGGCACGGAGACGCGAAATTTCCTAAAGGATTGGTTTAAATCAAATCTTAACCATTTCTTTGACACAAAATTAAGCGGCACAAACGTTGCGTCCACATCAGAAAACACACCACTGCTGTCCTGATATGCGTTCTTAAAAGACGCCAAGTGGCTATTCCCTACCACCAATAACTTAGTCATTTACAAATGCCTCCAGCAGCGCTTCCTCACAGTGCTTGTCCGTCGGCTCAGCCACTTCCTCTTTTGTGCTACCACTTCTAAGTTTTACGTTGGTTGCCCCAAACTTCTTTTCCTGGCAGCGGAAAAACTGGTCCATTACAAAGTTGACACCATAAGGATTTACACTCCGCTGGTTCGGCTCAAAAAAGCCTCCACGGAACACTGGACTGTTAATAATTTCATAAGACGGGAAATAATCAATGTACGGTCGGTTTGATGCCAACTGGCCCGCAACAGCCCTAAGAATGGATTTTGAATGCATTGTTGCGACCAAGACATGGTTACCTGAATTGGTCGCCGTTAATGGCACCGGAGATACAGTAAGAATGAACCGTAAATCAGGGTTCACCCCTCTCATCATTTCAATGGCCTTAGCCAAATTGCTCTGCACCTCACCAAACTGCTGGTTCATAAACCGGTGCTGATCTGCAGAAAACTCACCAGCTACCGTACCTGGGCACATGGGGTACTCATACCCCACTTTGTTGAACCAACTTTCTGTCAACCCCAGCGTAAAAACAAAGTAATCTGCCTCTTCAATACACTGGCGAAAAGCTGAAAGAGTGGTCTGCCTTAGAAATTCCACCTCTTCAGGCGAGGAAAACCCTTCGGGTTCAATACGGGGGCGAAACGGATCAAAGAACCGATCGCCTGACCTCCACACCTCTTCAGGCGCAACCGAGTTACCAAGAGCCCACTCCGACCACTGCCGCAGCAATGAAGTGGTGTAGATATTGCCCGTGCGACAAGAGAACACATCGTAGTTATAGCGTGCCCTACCCTCTTCGTTAAGCCCTACCGGGGGCAACTCCGTTTTGTGCCAGTTATAGCCGCGTTTAGCCAATGCTCTGCCAATATGTTGCGCAAAGCATGAGCCAAACGTCACTACTTTATCCTTGGGTGTAATCCTGAAACGAGGGTTCCACAGCCCTTCAATATCAAACATAGCCTTTGAGGCAACAGCTTTTTTCCAGAAAGCGCTGTCTCCAAGTTTCGAGTAAGGGGTCATAGCTTTATCCTTGATATATTTGAAGAACAGGGATTCATAGGAGCACGAAAAAGCTGCACGACTGCACCCAACACTTCAGCCAATCACGTAATGCGCATTTGGCCAAGCCTTTAATATCCTTTCACGGCCGAATTGCCTTTCAGCCCACCGATAGACATCTGAATAGTGATTAGCTATGCGACACTTCAGGTCTTCATCAAGCTCCGAGAATTTCTCTGACGTATTTACTTTATTGTCAAAATCCCCTGGCATGAACTCTATACCAAGAAATCGAGTAATCTCTGACAAGGCCTCGTCAGAAAAAAGTTCTTCGTATAAAAAACTTAGGACATTATCGTCATCAAAAACCGAGCAAACCCTTTTATGAGTATGATCATATCGGGTTCGAACCTCACAACGCCCCGTAAGGAAATATTGAGCAACCTCTTCGCTTTCTGAAAGACCGGGAGAGCCTCCAGGGTTACGGGCCTGAGCATCCCGTCTTGCCATTCGTGCTGCCGACCAACAACGCTCTACCGGATCCCGCGTCAAGAAAACAATACGGGGTGTAAACCCACGAACAGCCAAATGCTCTTTGATCTGAGTGAACGCACGGACAGGAAGGGCAGAATAAGAAGGCGTGATGTCGCCAACAACTTTTACAGCATCGACCCTCAAAGCCAAGTAATCAAAATAATCAAAGTAATTTGAAACGTCTCTATAAAAATCAAGACGCTTTAATATATTTTTCCCCTTCTCCGAAGACAAGAACTTATCATTATTCAAGCCTTCTCTTGCTATTCTCAAAATACGATGATAGACAGCATCACAGCCCTGCACGTAGAGTGCATCAAAAACGTGATACTCCTTTTGGAACCCCATATCTGTCTGGTGGTGGTTATCAAGATAGTCGTGCAACCAGCTGGTCCCACCTTTCTGGCATCCGATACCTAGAACGAAAGACTTAGCACTCATAGAGAATCTCAATCGAAGAGCATTTTAATATTGCTTACCAACCTACTTATTCTCGACCACCGTAAACCCTCAACAACCGCAGGAGGTACTCTCCGTAACTGGTCTTTTTCAGCAGGTCAGCCCTTTGGCTCAGATGTTCGCCACTTACCCACCCCTGATTCCACGCAATCTCCTCCAAACAAGCCACTTTCAACCCCTGGCGCCGCTCAATGGTTTGCACATACTGCGCCGCTTCCAACAAGCTATCGTGCGTACCGGTATCCAGCCAGGCGAAACCACGACCCAGGCGCTCTACGTGGAGGTCGCCGCGTTCAAGGTAGGCATTGTTCACGCAGGTAATTTCCAGCTCACCGCGGGCGGAGGGCTCCACGTTTTTGGCGATTTCGACAACATCATTGTCGTAGAAGTACAAACCGGTAACGGCATAATCAGACTTCGGCTGCTTTGGTTTTTCTTCGATGGAAAGCGCCGTGCCCTGCTCATCAAATTCCACCACGCCAAAGCGTTCCGGGTCTTTCACCATGTAACCGAATACCGTGGCGCCGTGGGGCTTGGCAACGGCCCGTTTGAGCTGGTCGGAGAAGTGCTGGCCGTGAAAAATATTGTCACCCAGAACCAGGCACACAGAATCACTGCCGATAAACTCCTCGCCAATGATAAACGCCTGGGCGAGACCATCCGGGCTGGGCTGCTCCGCATAGCTGAATTCGATGCCAAACTGTTTACCGTTACCCAGTAACTGTTGGTACTGAGGCAGATCACCGGGGGTGGAGATGATCAGTATGTCCCGGATACCGGCCAGCATGAGCACCGAAATGGGGTAGTAGATCATCGGCTTGTCGTAAATGGGCAGAAGCTGTTTTGACACGCCGTGGGTGATGGGGTGCAACCGCGTGCCGGAGCCTCCGGCCAGGATAATTCCTTTCATTGTTTTTCCCTGACGATGTTTTTGTACAATGTCCAGTAGTCTTCAGCCATTTGGGCGCAACTTCGCTGCCCGGTTTTCTGCCAATCCATTACATTCCGGTGCGTTTGCTGCCAGGCTTCAGGCTTGCTGGCCTGCAGAACGGTTTGGGCCATGGCCCGGGGCGTAATGGTTTCTGCAGTCCAGCCGGCGCCGGTTTTTTTCAGGCGTTCGCCCACAGCGCCCGTATCAAAGCCCACCACCGGCAGGCCAGCAGCCCAAAGCTCGGTGAGGGTATGGCACCAGGTTTCCGGCCAGATGGACAATACCGCACCCACATGTGGCCGAATCCGGTCTACATGACCCTGAAACTCAGCCCTCTGGTACTCACCGTGTTCAATAATATTGGTCGGCAAATCCGTGTGCTTGCCCGGCAGGTTATCAAGCATCAGCGTACCCAGAATATGCCACTGCACGTACTGCAACTCCGGCATTGCGGCCAATTGCAGCAGGATATCGGCGCCTTTGGAGCGGGCTATATGCCCAGGCACCAGCACCCGCAGTGGCTGACCCTCTTCGGGCGGTACCGCCAGATCAGTCAACGCCTCAAAATCCCGGCCGTGGGGGATAATGGCAAAGGACTTGTCCGTCAGCGCCGGGAACACGTCCAGCATAATATCCCGCACTGTTGAAACCGTTGAGACAAAACCGGCGCACAAAGCCAAAGCTCCAGCGAACTGGCTTTGCCAGCGGTATATCGACTCATGCTTGAGCGGCAATACCTCGCTGTCCGGCCACAATTCCTGATGGCACTCCCCCCGGCTATAGGTGCAACGGCCACCACAAAACCTCTGATGTTCATCCAACAGCTTTACGGAAGGGCACGCCGCGTAGTAATCGTGAAAGGAATACACCACGGGAATGTCCAGCTCGCTGGCCATATCCATTAGCCCCAGGCTTTGCCAGGCAGAGTGGCGCACATGCACCAGCTGAATCCCGTAGTCAGCCAGCCATTGCCGGGCCACCTGGTCATAACTGTCCAGGCTGTGGGGAAATGCCTGTAGCGGCTGATCCAGACGATGTCGCTCCAGTGCCACATAAATGCCCTGGCTGAACAGGTACAACACCATGAACGGCCCGGTGCAGCGCAATACAAAACATTCCACCTGAACATCGGCCCGATTACCCAGGGCCAGCATGAGATCCTGATTGGTTTGCGGGGTACCGCCGGATTGCACAGACAGCACATAGAGCACCCGAAACACCCCATCCGGCGCGGGCCCCGGGCGGGCGCCATACCAGTCAGGCAGATTATCCGGCACGGGCGCCTCCGGCCAGCGCGATGCGGACTGCTGCCTGAACGCCCGCTCTTCCGGCGTTAACGGGCGGCCCTCACGATGCCCAGCGCGTAAATAGTGCGCGAGGGGGAGCGCGTCACTTTCACGCAAATCCGGATTGGCACTCAGGTACTGTTCCGGGTCAAAACCCGGGCCGGGCTGCCGACCTTCCTGCAGACCGTAATCCAGAAAATGTTGCCAGGGGTCGGCGCCACTGGCGCGAACATCCTCATTCGTTGCCAGGTACCACTCAGCGTTAAACAGCCGAAGTTGTTGCAACAGCGCCTTTTGCTCGGGGGCCAGGCTCATTCACCATCCACAGGCGGCGCAAAGGCCCGCCCTTCATCCCGGCCAAAGCGCAGGTAGTGGGCCAGCGGATTAACTTTCGCTTTGGCGACATCTGCGTTGGTTGCGATGTAAAACGCCGAGTTGAACTCCGGGCAGGGGTTGCGGCCTTCAAAGCCACCGAACAGGGTGTAGTGAGCCGCCGGCTCTTTGGAAAACTTGTCCGCTTTTGCCACGTCCGGGTAGGTTTCCAGGTACCACTCGGCATCGAACAGGTCGCTCTGGGCAATCAGATCAATATGCTTACGGTTGTTCTCGCGCTGTTCCGGCGTCAGCTCAATCGGTTCAGCCGCCGCCCTGGCTTCCGGAGCCTGAGCCGCCACCTGTTCCTGTAGAGCCTTCACACTCTTTTCCAGGGTATCTACCTGGGATTGATCTTTCTGCAACTGATCGGTCAGCCTGGCGACTTCGTTGTAGCCCCTTTCAAGAGATGCTTTCTTTTCCTGGAGTTCACGCTTCAGCTGCTCCAGACGTTGTTTTGGGTTTACTTCTGACACGCTTATATCCTGATTCAGGTTGCTTGTTTTTTCGCCACAAAACACACTGAAATTTTCTATTCTTTTCGTGGGCTTCGTGGCTTTCGTGGCAAAATTAATTCACGGCAGTATAGCAACCGGTGCCGGAAATGGTCTCTGTTCCGGTTGTCTGGGCAGATATAACTCACCGTCCGCAGTGGCATGCCACTCGAACGCCGCCTTCCGGTAATCGGCCCTTACCCCCGCATACTGGGTTGCCAGATGGGTCGCTGACATCACCGTAAGCGCCGTTGGCACTACTCTACCAAATGCCAGAGGGATACCGGGCAGTACTTCCCCGGTGGAACCAGGGCCGAAGGCCGTGCGAATACGGTAATAGAATTCGGTGTCTGCCTCCACCCGTACCTGGTCCCAGTAACCCAGCCGTTCAAATACCACTCGCCGGAACATCAATGACGAGGTGTTTCGGTAAATCCAACTCTCCTCCATGCGCCAGCGGCTGAACACCATCTGCGAATCGCAACGGACCCAGTGGGAATTACAGGCCATCCACTGAGGATTGTCCTGCAGCCCCCGCCATTGAATTTCCAGCTTACGGGGGTGAGACCAGTCATCCGCATCGTGCACGGTCAGGCACTGGCCCCGGGCTTCAGCCAGAGCGCGGTTACGGGCCGCGTAGGCACCCGCGTTCTCAGGTTGGCGCAGCACGCGAAATCCGGGAGTGCTGGCAGCAAAGGCTTCGGCAATATCTGCAGTGTGGTCGGTAGAAGCATCATCGACAACGATCACTTCCACTGCTCCCGGGAAAGCATTCGCCAGTGTTTGCTCTGCCAGACTCCTTAAGGCGGTCTCCAGCCCCAACTCAGCGTTGTAGGCCGGTACAATCACTGACACCAGCGGTGTTCCGGCATCCTGCACAAACACCTCTGCCCCAGAAAGCGGGCCTGCAGGTGCCAGGTTGTCCAGGGATAACGAACGTTCCGGCTGTGCTGGCTGAATCACATCCAGCCCGGCCTGTTGCCACATCAAGTTAATCCAACCCAGACGCTGAACTTGCCAAGCCTGCTTTACCGTTTCCGGAGCATCATCAAACTGTTCCGCACAAGCCGACAGCAGGTTGGCAGTAGCCAGAAAACTGTCCAGAAACTCTGGAGCCGTATGCCGCAACTGTCCCAGTTTTTCCCAGGCCATGGCCAATTGGCCACTGCGAGTCAGCGCCTCCACTTCCAGCAATTCCGCGCCGTTGTGGGCCGGTAACCGGGGACTGATCTGTGAACGCACCGCCAATGCACTGGCGGCTTTCAGCCACTGCCCCTGCCCGGCATGCCAGCGGCCGAGGGCAAAAGCAGCGTAGGAAGCCTCCACCGGATTGGTGCTTATGTGCAGTTCGTTCAGAGCCTGCAGGCACTCATCGGACGGGGCTGTTTGCTCCCACAAGGTGGTCTCCCATGCCAGCGCCTGCAACAAGCTAGGCAAGCGGCCTTCTTCGATGCCGTTGTTCAGGTAATGCTTGAGAGGGTCTAAACCCGCACGGGCTACATCCGGATATTGCTGTAGGTACCATTGGGGGTCGAACCAGGTTTCCAGATTGTGCATTAACTTATTGCCATTGGTAGTGCCAGAGTGGCTAGATATATTGTTTTGCCGGATTCCACTTCGCTAATCTGATCTACAGGGCGGCAGGCAATCTACGTGGTGACTAATGGCCGTGAGCAATCTGGAATCCGAAGTGGGCACGGCATCTGATTCGCGAGCTGCTTGCCGTTGCCAAGTCAATCAGTCGCTACCGAACAGATCCCTCGTGTAAACCTTTCCCCGAACATCCTCCAGCTCCGCACCCATTCGGTTGGCCAGGATTACATCGGCTTCTTGCTTGAACGCTTCAAAATCCTTCACAACCCGGGAATGGTAGAACTCGTCTTCCTCCAGCACCGGCTCATACACGATAACCTCAACACCCTTGGCCTTTATGCGCTTCATCACGCCCTGCATGGCGCTGGCGCGAAAGTTGTCGGAGCCAGTTTTCATGATCAGGCGGTACACGCCCACCACCTGAGGGCTGCGGCGCAGTATTGCATCGGCCACAAAATCCTTGCGGGTGCGGCTGGCTTCTACAATGGCCTGTATCAGATTGTTGGGTACATCCTCATAGTTGGCCAGCAGCTGCTTGGTGTCTTTGGGCAAGCAATAGCCACCGTAACCGAAGGACGGGTTGTTGTAGTGGTTGCCAATGCGTGGGTCCAGCCCTACCCCATCAATGATCTGCTTCGTATCCAGTCCAATCATAGGCTAAGAGTGTCTACTGCACCGGGGTAAGTCCAGAGTTTCGGCATAGGTGTCCAGCTCATTGAAGTAGGCTACCCGCATGGCCAGATAGGTGTTAGAGAAGAGCTTGATGGCTTCCGCCTCCGTACTGTCTACAAACAGCATGGGTACATCTTTCTTTATGGCCCCCTCCTGCAGCAAATCAGCGAACTGCTGCGCTCGCACAGAGCGCTCACCGACAATGATCCGAGAAGAATACAGGTTGTCGTACAGTGCTTTGCCTTCCCGAAGGAATTCCGGTGAGAACAGCAGGTTATTGGTGCTGAACCGCTCGCAGGCTTCGCGAGTAAAACCGACCGGAACTGTGGATTTAATCACCATGACCGCCTTCGGGTTAATGGCCATGACATCCTGGATAACCGATTCCACAGTGCGGGTGTTAAAGTGGTTGGTCTCTGGATCGTAATCTGTGGGGGTGGCGATAATCACAAAATCCACCCTCAAATAGGCCTTCTGCTTGTCCAACGTGGCTGTGAAGTTCAGCTCTTTTTCGAACAGGAACTGATTGATTTCCGCAATTTCAATGAGGCTAATCCAATCATTCAGCAGCTGAACCTTTTGGGAATCGATATCCAAAGCGACCACTTCGTGTTGCTAGGCCAAGAGCATGGCATTGGAGAGGCCGACTTAGCCATTGCCGCAGACAGTTAATTCCATGACCCCTACATTAAATAATTAAACGAAAACCTTAAAAGCGCAAATAAAAACTTTTACGGCCAATAGATTCAGATCATTTTATAGCCAAAAACAAAAAAATCGTCCCTATAAATTCTATTAATTACGCTTATGGCGCTATCATCTAATACTTCTTCGAATCCAGCACCAATTCTTTTATCATTCTCTCTACTCTTTAATATATCGGGGAGATTTTCCACCCCTCCACCAATCATAAAAAATCGCGACGATTGACTTTCAATATTCTCAATGTTTACAATATGATCCGCAAAACATTTACCATTAAAATAGAACATATCCACTTGCTTAACAAAGTGCCGATATTCAAAATTAAGGCCGTTCAAAACCCTGTCGCTTATTTTGCATATAAAATTATTTACATTTTCTCTATACTCATCAATACTCATGCTCCCACTTACAAACTCCTTATAAACGCTTTGATGGGTTTCATTATAAGCAGATATAGATCTTGAGTATGGGTTCCTAACAAAACCAAAAACTTTGTAATGCCGAAGCAGCTCAAAATCTATTGGAGAGTATCGCCGAAGTATCATCAACGGCATATGAGCTTTATCTATTTTTGAACCGTCAAGCTCTCCAAAAAACCAATAGAAGTTATTTCTAGTCTCATGTTTCATCAGAGCCTTTCTTACAGTCGACCCCGCACATTTTGGATTATGTAAAAAAATCCAACCATCCCTATCATTAATTATCATAAAAACCTTAAATCGTCTCATCTACTACAGAATACGATATATCAATATCCTGAACTGGAAATTTGTAATGATGCAACCTTGCCACCTCATGATCGATGATTACAAATGGTCCTTTAGAGATACTATGGACCGAAACGAGAGGCATCAAGCAGTCAAAACGAACTATCGATTTAACTCGATTCTCCCACCCTTTCCCGTATGACTTCACACCCTCTCTTGACCAACGACTTTTCCTCTCTCTAACTGGACTTACACCATCCCAGCCCTGCATGTCCACGTTAAAATTTAACAGCCTTATACGCGGAGAGTTCACTGAATTAATCAATTCCTCCAAACTACCCCCATCCTGTATTACGATATACTCATCTACGTCAAACAAAGCCAACCAACCAATTTCATTGCTTTTAGAATAAGATTCTAAGATTCTTGGAAAGTTCTGGTACTGTCGCCAAGAAAGTGGGTCAACTATTGGAAGCCCCGTTTTTCTTATTTCCTCCGCATTATCAACCCTCCACTTTTTGACCAACTGCCATCTATCATAACTTGACACCCCATCGAAATAGCAACCACTAGGAGGCAAAACCTCAACATTAACTAAAACGTCATTCTTTTTAGCAAAGTTTAAAATAACATCTTCACTATCATCAATTGGGTTATCGAGAATTATATAAAACTCATTAAACCCAATAGACACATGATATTTTAGCCAGTCACTCAAGCGATGGGCATCTCCTCGTGACATTGTCAAAGCAACGCATCTCATAAAACAGAAAACCTCAAGAAATAGGCAAAAATTGAAAAATAAGATTATCAATAATTACGAAATGAAAACAAATATTGCCGACAATGCTTATCCTTTTCATTGGCAGGTTCATAAATCCATTTCTTTGCTCCTTGCCTTTTAAGAGAACTATTCACTACAGAAAAGTGGTTAATTTTCTGCTGGCCTAGCTTCTTTATCGACGTATTATTTCCATGCAAAACCCTATTATAGGAAATACAATTCAAGTGCTTAAACATTCCGACTTCACTCAACTTCAAGTAGATATCATAATCTACGGCATTAGCTATTTTCTCATCAAACCCTTCGGTTAGATTCCAAGCTCTAACAGTGAACATTCTGAAGTGGTGGCATATCATCGAACAAGTCAACTTTTCCCTAGAGTATTCTGGCCAGTTATATCCTACAGCTATAAGCTTACCTTCGGGATCAACATTCCGATTACCCGTGTAAACACAGGCAAGAGTTCGGTCTTTCAAGAACTCTTTTAGGCAGTTTTCGACTGCATCGGGTTCCAGATAATCGTCGGAATCCAATTGCCCAATATAGAAGCCCCGACAAAGTCTGACCGCATTGTTAGAGGCAGCACCAATCCCGGCATTGGGAGTTGATACAAACCTTACCCTAGGATGGTCAGCATAGTTATCCATGAGCAACTTCAGGGTATTGTCGGTGGAACCATCATCGCAGATACAGACTTCGAGATCTGTCACAGTTTGATCCAGCGCGCTATCTACACATCGTTTTATGGAATCTTCGCAGTTATAGGCAGGTATATAGATAGATACCAGCGGCACCCGATGGATACGTGCTTCTTGTATTGGTACCAGTTTCCGGTAAAAATAAGGAACTTTTTCCTGAACGATCTTGATGGTAATTGCCTTACCAGCGGCTCGATCTGTCTCGTTCTCCCGTCCTGGTGGCTCCTGGTGGTAGGCCATCCCGCCGTGTACGGCTTTGAAGAAGCAACCCGCACGAAACAATCGGTAGCCAAACTCGTTGTCCTCACCACCCCAGTGTGTGAACTCCTCATCAAACCAGCCAACTTTTCGTAGCCATTTTTTTGAGAAGGCCACATTACCGCCAGAGAAATACCGAAACGGACTATCGCACAAGCGCAGGTCTTCGGTTTTCTTGAAATGCTCCAGACGCCAGTCTACAGATATTTCGTCTTTTTTGGTGTTACCCAGTTCACTGTTGGTTCTTACCTCAGGAAGGCCTGCCACCAACTTGCCATTTCCCAACACCTGTGCCGGTGTTATGTCGTGAGTGTCCACGTATTTACGTGGGCCAATCAGTGCTATATCATCACATTTGAGTAGCTCTTCCAGGTAGGATTGTACCCAGTCGTTTCCGGGTGCCATATCGCAATCGAGAATAGAGACGAATTCGTATCTAGCTGTTCGAAGACCGAGGTTTCGCACGGCACACAGTTGGTAACCATAGTCTTTCTGACGCACATATTTTATATCAAGTTTGTCTTCGTACTTTCGAACTATGGGGGTCAGATCCTCTTCGCTGCCGTCATCCGCCACGATTACCTCAAACCGATATTCAGTTTTCTGATGAGTAAGACACGCAAGCGTAATATCGAGTATCCGATGCCGGTTAAAAGTGGGGACAACAATACTGAGCCCCGGAATTTCTTCTGATTGCTCTGAGGAGACAGCCTCGGTAGCGTGGTAACGATAAGTTACATACCATTCATAGTCGTTCGGACCATCAGGCAGAGGGGCAAGTTCTAGCTCCATAGGCCAATCGGCTGGAATCGGGTTTACCGCTTTCACGGGCAATGGTTCCGACTTTTTAGCCTTCAATTTTTCGTAATGAGCAATAGCAGCTTTTTTATCTCCATCGCTAAGCTTAATTTTTTCCGCATTGGTGAGCAGTAGCCTCGTAATGGCATCAAGCGCTGGGCGCTTAGGCTCATCACGCCCCAAATGCTTGAGACACGTTTTAATATTGAGCCCTACGATGTGTCTACCGTAAAGGTGAGAAGCCTGCTCATACAATTCCAGAGCTTTCTCATACTGTTTCCCTCTGAAAGCTTTGTTTGCTTCCTTCAACAGGTTGAAATCCTTACTCACCACTTACTCCAAGTTTCGATAAGTTAACATTTTCGCCATTAATTAGCCGATACACCGATGGATATACTGACCGCCCCTTTTTCAAGCGGTATCTTGGTCTCGGTATAACTGGCCGATCTTTTTTTTATCAATTCAATCCATTTTTCTGCGATTGCCTTTTCTTCCTTGCGGTTGTAGTCATCCAGTATCACTTCGAAAGTTGCCGTCGAAAGATAATTTAGAAGTTTCGGTAAGGCCGGGAACCTGGCATTCGGCCCCGTCGCACCTGGCGGTCCATCCACAAGCACCAATATTCTTGGTTCCCTACCCTGATAAAGCTCTGCAACTTTTCTTAGCTCTTTGTCACAGTCGTAATAAAGGTAATTCTCGCCCTGATAGTTGTAATCTACCAAAGGCGCAAACACTAAATTTACGACCTGATCAAGCCCAGCTTGGCGTAGCATTCCCGCAGTTTGTTCGTGGTAGTCTTTGTTGTGTTCAAAGGTAAGCACCCGCTTCGGCAGGTCAGCACTGTCCGGTAACAGAGCCTCTTCAATCCACTCTTGGTTTTGACTGTTGCTCTTTTGATTGCTAAGGCGCTTTTGGCTCCCGGCTACTCGTTGCCTGAGCATTTTTTTCATCATCACTTTAGCAAAAAGCACCGTCGAGGTGCCGGAACCAAACTCGATCACCAGATCGTAGTTTTCGGTTTCGAGTTTTTCTGTGAGGTATAGCGCTAGGTCCGGGCTGATTGGCCAACCGTGGTAGCTGAGTGGTAGCTCTCCCGTACTGAGGTAGCTCTGAAGCCCAAGGGTGTTTTCAATCTGTTTCGCAGCATTAATCAACTTTTTATCAAGTTGATTATTGAAGCTGTTGCCAAAGCCTGAAAGCTTTTCCTCTAGCTGATTGAAGCGGGTATCAGCTGTTTCCCGCTCTTCCAGCTTTGTTTCCACTTTGATGAGTTCTTTTTCCAGGTGGTCGTTCTTCTGTTTCAGATCTGCCAATTCTGCTTGTAACTGCTCAGCTTGTTGCTTACGTTTCTGGAACCACAGTTTATTATCTTCCAGGGATTTTTGGGTTTCCTGATGACGCCGCTTTTCTTCCTGCAATTGCTGCTCAATGACTTGCTTTTGTTGAAGCTCTTCTTCCAGTTTTTGCTCTACGAGCTTTCTAGTTTCTTGCTGTTGTTTGTTTTTCTCTATCAAGCCTTCATATTGTTTCAGCTGGAGCTCCAGTTCGTCTAAGCGGATGTTTTTAGCTTTCAGTTCGTTCTGGTGCTTTTCTTCGACTTGCAGGTATTTTGCCTGGTGTTGCTGAATCAATTGCTGTTCTGACTCTGCCCGGTGTTTCTCGAGCTCAGAAATATGGTGATCTTTTTCTGACAGTTGTTGTCGTAACTGTTCCAACTGTTTTCGAACTTGTTGTTCAGCCTGTGCCTTGGCGCTGAAAGCATTTTCGGCGTGATTAAGTTTTTGTTCCGTTTCCAGCAGGCGCTTTTCGATTTCACTGAGCTCCTGAGCAGCTTCAGCTTTATGCTGTTCCAGTTTTTTTTCGGTTTCGGCTTGCCGCCGTTTGCCTTGTTGTATCTGCTCTTGGTGTTGGTTCAGGCTGACTTCCAGTTCTTCCAGACGGGCGTTTTTGGCTTTCAGCTCATTTTGGTGTTCGTCTCTAACTTGCTGGTGTTGTGCTTCCCACTCCTTGAGGCAGATATGGAGTTGCTCGGCCTCTTGCATGGCGGATACGACCTTCTGCTCTGCAGCTTCCTTGGCTTCCTCAGCCTCTTTATGACGTTGCCTGGCCTCTTTGTAGTATTCTTCAGATTCTGCTAATTGCTCCTTCAGCGCATCGTTTTCAGTTCGCAGGGTGTCGATCTGGTCTTTCAGCGGGTTGCGGGCCAAGTGCCAGGTTGGCCAATCCGGGTCTTGCTGATTTTCCTGTTTGATCTCGTAACCGTATTCAGCCAAGTCCTGCAAAATTTGTGCGGCGGCTACGCTGCCCTGGTAATAGGGTTCCGGGTTTGTTCTGATGCTCAGATCGCTGAACTGTTTCAGCCGGTTGGCTTTTATCAGCGCCTGAATAATGGCGTGCTCTTCACCCGGGGCCTGTATAACCAGTAGTGCCGCTTCACCCGCTTCCACTCCGTGTTGTGCCAACAGTTGTTCCGGGCTGATGGTGGTCACGGCATGGGTAGCGGTGGTTTTCAGACCGGGAAACAGGGTTTTCAGACCGGTGGCGGGGTGCAGGCTGCTGGCTTCCAGTAGGTTGTATTCCTGAAGATGATTGTTAGCCGTATTGGTGGTTACCGCCGCTTCCACCACAGTCACTTCCGGCATATCGGCCGTACGCTGGCGCAGTTGCTCCGCCAGAATCGGGTTGGGCTCAACCAGCACAACGCGCTTTGCTCCGGTTTCCAGCCATTGGGCTAGTTCGTTGGCCGCGCCTGCGCCGATGTGGAGGATGGTGTGCATAATGTTGGTTTGCCGTTTTTAGTGGAATCTTATTGCTGTTCGCCAGTATTTTTCGCTTCCGGTGCGGGTAGGGACACCAAGGCACCGGGGCGTGGGGCACGCTCTTCTTCAAGTCCAAAGCGAATGTAATGAACCAGGGGATTCAGGCCGCTTTCGGTGACGTCACTGTAATAGCTAAGGTACCAGGCGGTATCAAAGGTTTCGCTGGGATTGCGGCCTTCGTATGCACCGGCTTTCAGGTAGTGTTCTATGGGGTTCAAGCCCGCTTCGGCTACATCCTGGTATTGTTCCAGGTACCAGGTTTCGTCAAACAGACCGGAGTTTTTGATTTCGGCTGTTTGCTGTTCAAGCTTTTCTTCTGCCGCTTTTTTGGCTTTTTTGCTGTAAGCGGTGGCAGGGTTGGTCAGCTTCCAGCTGCGGCTGTTGGTTACCTTGTTCAACTCTGAGCTGAGTTCGGTAATTCGGCGGTTGGCCGATGCCAGAGCCAGGGTGCCATTGCGTTCAGCTTGCAGGTATTTATGTTCCCAGTCCGCCCGGTGTTTTTTGGCAGCGGCCAGTTGGTTCTTCAGTTCCGCCAGGTTGCCATTGAGGGCGCGGTTGCTGTGTTCCAGGCTTTCCATGGTTTCACGCAGTTTGTGCAGGCGGCGTTGCAGCAGTTCGGCTTCTTTTTGGCTGGCTGCCTGTTGATCGGTTCTTTGCTGTAGCTGATTTTCTGTCTGCTCGAGCTTGGTTTGCACCATTGCCAGTGTTTGTTCCTGGTCTTTGGCTTGCAGGAATTTGTTTTCCAGCTCTTCCTGTACCAGGTGCAGTTGTTCCAGCACCAGTTGGTTTTCTTCTGTGAGGTTTTCCAACTGGCTGGTCTGGTCTTTGTTGGCGGTTTTCAGGGCTTGCAGCTGGTTTTCCTGGGTCGCTTTTTCCGCCTTGGTTTTAGTATGGGCGGTTTGTTCTTTTTTCAGGGTGGCCTGGTCTTTCTTCAAAGTTTCCTGAAGCGTTTTCCGCTCATTTTCCAGGGTCTGATACTGCTTCTGCAGTGTTTTCTGCTCGGCTTTTATTGCCTTTAGTTCCTGTTCCGCTTTTGTCTTGGCCTGTTCAGCCTGGGCCCGTTGTTTATCGGTTTCTTTGGCCTGCTTTTCGGCTTGTTCGAGCTTAATTTTCAGGGTCGCCAGGGTTTTCTCGGTGTCTTTACCGGCAAGTACATGCCGTTCGAGCTCTTCCTGTACCAGGTGTAGTTGTTCAAGCAGTAGCTGGCTCTCTTCTTCTGCGTTGCTTTGCTGAAATTCGGAGTGTGTTTTTTGCAGATCGCCGTTGATTTGCTGCAGTTTGGTGTTCTCTTCCTGAAGCTCATTCAGCTGGCTCTGGGCCTGGTGCAGCTGTTGCTGGGTTTGGGCGCGGGCCATCCAGGCTCGCTCACAGTCGGCCTGTATTTGTTGCTCGTTCTTTTTGAGCTGTTTGCCATTCTCCAGTTCCTGCCATGTCGCTCGCAGCCCGGTGTAAAGGGTGTCTGGATCCTGGATTGATTCGCACTCCGGCTCGTCTTCGGTCAGCGGTAATGTACAGGCTTCCAGTTGCGCCAGTAAGGGCTGGATGCTTTTGTCCTGTTGCACCGCGAAGGTAGCGACCAACTGGTAATAAGGGTTGGCTGGCCCGGTAGTGTTGTTCAGGGTATTTACTGGCGGGGCTACTTCCAACTGCCAGTGGCTGGCCAGGGTAGTGGCGGCCTGTTCCGGGTGCTGTTGTGCCCTGGTTATATCAATCATTACGGCCTGGTGGCGGTTGGCTTTGAACAGGGTTACCAGTGCCTGGGCGTGTTCTGTCCATTGCTGCAATGCCACGCTGGGTGCCAAGCCCTCCTCCATGGCAGTGGCCAGGGCGTGCTCGGGCCGCGTGTATGCGAGCAATAGCGGGCCTTCAGGCTCCACATCTTCTGCCAGGTACCAGTGTTCGGGGCTGTTTTGGTCACTGGCGGCACAGCCCAAGGCTTCCAGTATGGGAATCAGGGTTTGCCAATTACTGTGGGGGGTTGTGCCCAGGGTCAGGGTCATTCGGGTGTTGCTCCGCTCTTTATTTGCCACGACATCATTTCTGTTCGAGGTATTCACCCAACGTCAGCGCCAGCTGGCTTTGCCAGTCCGGTAACTGAATATTGAGGGCATTTTCGAGTTTGCTCAGGTCCATCCTTGAGTTCAGCGGGCGCTTTGCCGGTGTGGGGTAGTCGCTGGTGGGGATGGGGTGGGCGTTTTCGGGGCCCATGCTCAGTTGTTCGCCAGCTTGTTGCGCCTGGCGGAAGATTTCCTGCGCGAAGCACTGCCAGCTGGTTTCTCCTCTGGGAGCCAGGTGGTACACGCCACCAGGTATATTGCTGCGAATGGCCAGGGCGGTTATTTCGGCAATCAATCGTGCCGGTGTGGGGGCGCCAATCTGATCTGCCACTATGTTCAGTTCGGTTTTGCTTCCGGCCAGGCGCAGCATGGTTTTCATGAAGTTGTCACCACGGGCGCTGTAGACCCAACTGGTGCGAAAAATAAGGTGTTCCGCACCGCAGCCCTGGATGGCCTGGTCGCCTTCAAGTTTGGTTTGGCCATAGGTGCTTAACGGGCCGGTGGCGCCGGTTTCCTGCCAGGGTTCAGTGCCGCTGCCGGGGTAGACGTAGTCGCTGCTGTAGTGCACCAGAAAGGCACCCTGCTCTGCGCTGTATTTTGCCAGTTGTTCGGGCAGGCCGGCGTTCAGCCGCTGGGCGGCTTCGGTGTGTTCTTCGGCAGCGTCTACGGCGGTCCAGGCGGCGGCGTTTACGATCAGGTCCGGGTGGTGTTGGTCCAGGTAATCGGCCACGGCCTGGGGGTTCATCAGATCCAGTTCTTGTCTGTCTGGGGCGGTGATGGCGCCGAGGGGAGCCAGGGTTCGGTGGAGCTCAAACCCTACCTGGCCGGTTTTTCCCAGGAGTAGGATGTTCATGCGCTCACTCCCAATCGCTCGCCCTGGTAGCTGCCGTCTTGTACCCGCTTCCACCAGGTTTCATTGTCGAGGTACCACTGTACGGTCTTGAGCAGGCCGGTTTCGAAGGTTTCCCGGGGTGTCCAGCCCAGGTCCTGTTCGATTTTGCCGGCGTCTATGGCATAGCGCAGGTCGTGGCCGGGTCGGTCGGCTACGAAGGTGATCTGGTCACGATAGCTGGTGTCTTTGGGGACCAGTTGCTGGAGGATGTCGCAAATGGTCTGGACCACTTCGATGTTCTGTTTTTCGTTATGGCCGCCAATGTTGTAGGTCTCCCCTATTCCGCCATTCTGTGCCACCAGGATGAGGGCGCGGGCATGGTCTTCCACGTAGAGCCAGTCACGGATCTGGCTGCCGTCACCATAGACTGGCAGGGGTTTGCCGGCCAGGGCATTAAGGATCACCAGCGGGATCAGTTTTTCCGGGAAATGGTACGGGCCGTAGTTGTTGCTGCAGTTGGTAACCAGCGTGGGCAGGCCGTAGGTGCGTTGCCAAGCGCGAACGAGGTGGTCGGAGCTGGCTTTGCTGGCGGAGTACGGGCTGCTTGGGGCGTAGGAGGTTTGTTCGGTGAATAGGCCTTCAGGACTTTCCAGGTCGCCGTAGACTTCGTCGGTGCTGATGTGGTGGAAGCGGAAGGCTTCGGCTTTCGCGGTGTTGGTTTCTTTCAGGCTTCGCCAGTAGTTCTTTGCGGCTTCCAGCAGGGTATAGGTACCGATGATATTGGTTTCCATGAAGGCGGCTGGGCCGTCGATGGAGCGGTCTACGTGGCTTTCGGCGGCCAGGTGCATAACGATGTCTGGCTGATGGGCGGTGAGGGCCTGTTGCATGGCCAAAGCATCACAAATGTCAGCCTGGATGGAGGTATAGCGCGGGTTGTTGGCTACGGTTTCCAGGGATTCCAGGTTGCCGGCGTAGGTGAGCTTGTCCACGTTGATCACGCGGTGATCGGTGTTGTGGATCAGTTCACGCACAACGGCCGAGCCGATAAATCCGGCTCCGCCGGTGATCAGGAAAGTTTTTGGCATGGTACTGAAGTTCCAGTTTTCTGTTTAGCGACCTGCTCTGCGGTTGCAAGCCCGAGAATGGTCAGAATTCGGGTGTTGATTTTGCGTACGTTGAAACGCTCCTGCGCCAGCCGGTAGCTGGCCTCGCCCATGGGCGCGATGAGCTCCGGATTGCGGATCAGCTTTAGCATGGCTTCTTCCAGCTCGTGCTGGTTGTGGGGCTGAACCAGATACCCGTTGATCTCGTGTTTGACGGTTTCGCGGCAACCGGGCATGTCGGTGGTTATCACCGGGCGGCCCATAGCCAGGGCTTCCTGGGTGCTACGGGGCACGCCCTCTCTGTAGTAGCTGGGCAGCACGAATACGCTGCTCTGCGCGAGCCAGGGCACCACGTTATCCACGGCGCCCGGGTAGGTAATGATGTTATCGGCCGCCAGCTGTTTCATTTCCTGTTTGCTGATGCCGTGCTTTTCATCCGGTGCGCCGAGCACAACGAATTCCACATCGGGATACCGGCTTTTCAGGGAGCGCGCCGCATCCAGAAAATAGCGGATGCCTTTTTCCCGCATAAGCCGCCCCACAAAAATAAATCGCACCGGGCTGGCAACGGGCGGAATGTAAAAATACTGGTTCAGGCAAACGCCAATGCCACCGATCAGCGTGGGGGCGGGCTTGTTGATACCCAGATTTTTCAGGTCCTGCTGATCATCACGGTTCAGCACCAGCAGGTGATGTGCGCACGGCAAACTGAAGCGGAACAAAACACGCATGATGCCCTGCAACAGGCGCTGTTTCAGACCGGATTCCCCGGGGCCGGTGGTGAACACCCGCCCCATACCCTCAATTTTGGCCACGCGTATTGGTACACCCGCCATACGGCCCGCCAGGGTGCCCCAGATGGACGGCTTGGTGAAAAAACAGAAAGTGAGCGAAATACGGTAGTTTTTAAACAGGCGGTATAGTTGCCAGGTGCTGAGCAGGTCGGCCACGGGGTTGGTGTTCAACCGCCCCATGCGATACGTCACGGGGATGGCCCCCATGGCCAGAATGGCCTGCTCGGTTTTCGGGCTGAAGTTGGTGGCGAACGCGAATACCTGGTGCCCTGCGCGCACCATGTCCTTGATCAGCTCACCCCGGAAACCGAGCAGCGTTTCTGCCAGGTTCCCGACCATCGCAATCCGGTGCTGCTGTTGGGGTTCGTTCGAGGAGAACGCGGGGCGGCTGATCAGCGCTTGCCGATCAGGACATTGGCCAGGCTCCTGGTCAATTTTCCGCACTGGTTCTGAAAACGTTCGAGCCATGTCGCCGACTGTTCTCGCCATTGCTGTAACTCTTCCAGCGTGTTTTCAGGGGTCGTGTGAGTGCCGGTTGTTCGGCTGATATACAGGGGGTATTCAATCAACGTGGCTGCCACCAGCTCCGGTAACGAGACCGTTCGTTGCCGGCGGTGGCATTGGCTTTTGTCCGTGGTCAGGCCCCAGCCGGCATAGAATGGAAGGCCGTGGCAGACCACGGGTTTGTTTCGGATCAGTGCCTCGAATCCTGTCAGGGAGGTGTTTACGTGCACTTCATCACACGCGTCCAACAGGTCGGAAAGCGATGCGTTGGTCACCACCTCGTTGCAGTGCTGAGGAATCTGGCTCTCGCTCTCGCCCTCTGCCCTGGCGCCCGCCACCACATCCGGGTGGGGCTTGTACACCAGCCAGGCGGTGGGGTGGCTGGCTCTGACCGCCCTGACAAGTGCCAGGTTGGTGGCCACGCCGGTTGAGCCGAACGCGATGGACGCGTCAGTTTCAACCTGCCCCACGATCAGAAAAACTTGCTGCGGGCCTGTGGGACGTTTCCACGGTTGCCCAGGCGTGTTGTATTTGCTGATACGGGTGGTGTTGATCTGTTCAACCAGGCGCTGCGCGCGCTGGCATTCGCGGGCGGTGAACACGCGCTCGTTGAGCATGGTTTCAAGGTCTGACGGGCCGGTTGCGTCGAAGTACAGCCCCTGGCCGTCGACCACCCATGACAGCGGCTGGGCAAACTGCGAGCCCAGGCCCACAGACCGCAGGAAACCGTCTTCAAGACGCAGCAGCCTGGCGTTCGCCGGTAACCCCGGCGCCGGTCTGTTGCCCCAGATCAGCGCCACATGCCCGGGCGCCACCCGGCACCCGTGACTGACAAAGATCAGTTCGCTGCCGTGAAAAAAGCGTTTGACGTATTTACGCCAGTGCGAACGGAATCCAATGGCGTAAATCGGGGCGTGGGGGTTAATGCCAAGAGCCCGGGCCCTGTTGTACCAGTTATTCATCCGTGCAGGCGTCGTTCTAATCCCGATGATCCCGAATCACGGTGGTAATGAGTTGAGCAATGGCGGCAAACAGGGCGGCAAAAATGGCAAACACTGTGATGTTGTAGAGCCGATCTGGTCGCGTTGAATATTCCGCCAGCGTCGGGTATTCCAGGATGGAGATCTGTTTCAGCTTCCGTGCTGCTTCCACCCGGGTAGACTCCAACGTTGTCAGTGCGTTGGAATACAGGTCCAGCGCGAACTGTGCCCGTAGCTCCAGTGTCTGGTACTCCGCAGACACCCGGTTCAGCGCATCGCCACTTTCCTGGGTCATTTTGCGTTTTTCGATTTCGATCTGTTGCTCCAACGCGCTGGCCTCTGCTTTCAGGCGGCGGATCTCGGGCGAGCCCTCACTCTGGAAGGATCTCTGTGCCGTTGTGCGGGCCTTGAGAAGAGCCAGCTCGCCTTCCAGCCGGGAAACAGTCTCGAAAATCGCTTCCACCGTCTGGGTCGGAGACACCAGGCCATATTCGTTCTGATAGGCCAGCAGTTCATCGCGGGCCGTGAACAGGCGCTCCTCGAGTTCATCGACCTGTTTGTCGATAAAGAACACTTGCTCTTCCGCCAGCCGCTGGCCCATTTCGTTCATGTGTTTTTCACCCTCATCCAGCAGAGCCTGGGTGATGGCCTGTGCCATTTCCGGGGTGTACGCCTGCACTTCGATTTTCAACAGGCTGGCATAGTCGTCAAACACAATACTGATGCGGCTTTTCATGTAATCGTGGAACTTTTCCATGGGCGCCTCTTCCTGTTCGAGGCGTGCGAACAGATCAATCTGCGGGCTGCTGTAATGGCCGCGCAAGTCAATTCTGTTTTGCAGGGTGCGCAACATGTGCACGGATTCCAGGTGGTCCTTGAGCAGCAACAAATCGCCGGAACCACTGGTTCCCGACAGCAGCGATGACACGTTCAGACCGGTAGGCATGATTTCGGGCGTTTGCAGTACCACATGAGCCCGCGACACGTAGCGGTCTGTGGCGACGAATCCCCAGTAAATCACGGCGCCAAGAACGGCAGCCAGGGCGATAAGCCAGAAGGGATTGCGTTTGAAAAAGCGGATCATTTACCGATGCTCTCGTGGTAGCTTTTGATGGCGTCTTTGATGTCGTCAAACCAGATGGCGGAACCGTTGTTGATCCACAGGCCGGCCTGGCACAGATCTTTCAATATACCTATCTGGTGGGACACCATGATGATGCTGGCTTGGCCGACACGATCCTGGAAGGCTTTCTTGGCTTTTTCGCGGAATGCGACATCGCCGACGGCGGTGGCTTCGTCCGACAGGTAAACGTCGAAATTGAACGCCAGTGACAAACCAAAAGCGAGGCGGCTGCGCATGCCCGAGGAATAGGTTTTGACTGGCTGGTCAAAGGCCTTTCCGATTTCGGCGAAGGCCTGTACTTCCTCGATGATCTCGGGAATGCGGTTTCCGCCGCCCTGAATGCGGGCCACGAACTTGACGTTCTGGCGGCCAGTCATGGAGCCCTGAAAGCCGCCACCCAGCCCAATGGGCCAGGAAATTCGGCAGTTGTGGCGAACACTGCCCTTGTCGGGCGTGTCCATGCCGCCGATGATTCTGAGCAGGGTGGATTTGCCAGCGCCGTTTCGCCCCAGCAGGCCGACACTGACGTTATCGGGAATGATAAAGTTAACATCCTTCAATACCCAGTCCCCGCCGAACGGGCCGTGGTAACGCTTGCTCAGGTTGCGGACCTCGATCATTGCGCCATCAACCGTATCTTGAAGCGAATATGCGACAGCAGGCCCAGGCACAGACTGCCCCATACCCACCAGTGAAGGTACAGGTGGTTAACCCCTTCTACGGCCCGGTAGCTCTCAAAGAACCCCATGCGAATCAGCTCGACAGCATGCAACATCGGGTTATAGAGCAGGTATTGCTGCAGGTCATGGGGAAAATACTGCACCGGAAGCATGATGCCCGACAGGAAATACAACGGGAACATGATCATTCTTACAAACTTCGCGCTTTCCGGCAGGGTGGTCACCATGACCGAAAACACCAGAGCCACGCCGGTTCCAAGCAGCCAGACACTCACCCAGATATTCAACACTCCCAGCGGGTGGTGAGGAATCAGATTCTGGCCGAGCAGGGTGAAGCCAATCACCATCAGGATCATTACAGTGGTACTCAGGATGCCCTCAAGAGCGCCTCGCACCAGAACCGTGTCCACCGGGTGCACCTGGCGGTAGGCAAACAACCCCCGGTTGGCATTGATGGCCTCCATGCCGCGGGTCATCTGGTTACGGAACATGATAAACAGGGTAATACCAACCACCAGCCAGGGAATAAATTCCGCCCCGGGCACTATGCGAATACGGCCGATCAGCGTACGAACCCAGACCAGTAGGGTTACATGGGCAATCGGTTCGGCCAGTAGCCACAGCCAGGCAATGCGATCGGCACTGATACGCGCCACCGCTTCCCTTAGAAACAGGGCATGCCAGACATGTGCTGTGATTCGCCAATGGCTTCTCGGGGCGATGATGCTCACAAAGGCTGCTTAAATATCCAGGGCGACTTTGGTGGCAACGGCAATCTGGAACAGAATCTGGGTAACGGCCGTTGCAATCTGCAGGTTCTTGGTTTCCACCTTAGGCATCACCAGTATCTGGTCGCCAGGCAGAAGTGGTACGTCGGTGGCACGGCGCACCTCACCGTTCTGGCGCGCCACCAGGATATGGTCTTCATTCGCATGCTGACTGAACCCGCCGGCGCCTTCAATGTAATCGAGTGCGTTTTTGCCCGGCACAAACACCACCGACTGGGGGATGTAGACTTCGCCGGACACCTGCACCGCATCGGTACGCTGGGGCAGCGTGATGACATCTTTATCTTGCAGGCGGACGTCTACCAGCTCACCTTCGTTGGCGACCACCAGCCGGCCATTGGGCTCCACTTCCCGCGCGCGCTGAACAAACTCACTGATCAGTTCGGCTTCCTGAATGCGGATAGCGGATTCTTCTGCGGTAGAGGATGACGCGCCCAGATAGGTGGTTTCAAGACGCCTCAAGCTGTCTTCAAGGGCTTTACTCTGCTGCTCGGCAACGCTCTCTCGGCGGATGGAAATGCTCTCGTAGGCGGTTTCTTCCGGATCAATGGCAACGCCATTGAGTAATTCATGCAATGTTGTGCCCTTCGGGAGCACAAAATAGGAGCTGCCTAGGTACGCCCCTTCAAGCTGCACAACAATTTCATCCTGACGTTGGTCGGCCAGGAACACGATGTCGTCGCCACTGGACAATTCTGTCTGATCAAAGGCGTCCAGAGGCTGGTACTCGAAAAACGGCCCGCTCCGACGGTTCCCTCTGACCAGCACATGTGACACACCGGACTTCAGTTGTACAAACTCAACCAGATTTTCGCCGTTCAGCTCCTCTTTGAGGAGCTCATAGTAATAGGGCCGCCCGACATCACCGGATACCAGTACCGACGGGCCGCGAGACTCCACCAGCACCGTGTCGCCTTCCTGCAATTGGGGGTGATTCAGCACTCCGGTTCGCAAAAACTCGTAAAGGTCGAGACGGGCTATGGTCTCACCGTTGCGGAGCAGGCGAATCTTGCGATAGCTGCCAAGGTCTTTATCAACACCCGAGGCCTGGTCCAGCAGGTACAGAATGGAGTCGCTGGGCACACCGGCGTAGCGCCCGGGCTTTTCCACAAAGCCGGTTACAAACACGGCCACTGGCTGGACGCCCTGAAGGTTGGTGTACACGTTAACGTTGTTCGGGTACACCTCCTGAACGGCCTGGCGAACAACGGCATCAAGCTGACTGTGGCTTACGCCTTTGACCTGAACGGGGCCGACTGCGGGGATAAAGATATTGCCCTGGGCGTCTACAGGCATCACCTGATCAACATCGACCGCACCCCAGATACGAAGTGTGACCTGATCACCGGGCAGAACACGGTAATCGGGATTCAGGCCGTCAGAACGCAGGCCACGGAAACCACCGCTAAACAGACTGGCGCCGAACGGCTCGACCTCTTCGCGCTCTTCATCAGTCAGAACCGGGCCGTAGGTGGACGCGGTTTGCCAGTTGGTGTTGGACGGCGGCTGGTTGTCACTGGAGCTACCCGAGCCAGATGATGAAAGCGAACCGCTCTGCTGCAGTTGCTCTATTTGCGGTGCAAAGCGCTCGCGCTGACTTTCGGGGATATCTCCGAAGCTCTGGCTGAGCGCCAGAGTTGAAAACAGCATGCCGGCCAGAAACCCGGTGGTCGCCAGCATGCGGGAAAAAATTGATCGATTCATTGGGCATCTCCACTCGGAGCGGCTGCCCTGATCGATTTTGTGGCGCCCCAAAGATCATTGTTGTGACGGCAAACGTTCACCGGAAGACTCTGATCAGACGGGACGTTCACCACAGCTCGCAGGCATTTTTTGCCAGAGGCTGCAAAGTAACGTTCGTTGACGCTCAGGGTGGTGGTTTTCCCCCAGGGCGTATCACCCAGGCTTATTGATTCGCCTACACCGGCTTTTTCAAGTTTCGGGCCTGCGTCTTTCGGCAGGTAGGTCACTGTCTCTGCTCTGGAAGCCCAGGTCTGAAAGCTGGCCTCCGGTTTCACTCCGCCGGGATACGACGCGCAGCCGGAGAGAGCGAGCAATGAGAGTGTCACAGTGAATAGCCGTGCGTTCTTTGTCATGTGTTTCTTACGCATTAATAAGAATGGCCGTTTGCGGGAAGCGGAATCGAAGGGGATGTTATCATGCCGGGGAAAAGCTGGGTAATTGCCTCAAGACGAGGCAATTACGTTATTCACGCACATGGCTTGGCATGTGCAGGGCGGCAGTGGCGTTAAACGCGCCATGCCGCCCCTGACTCAGTCAACCGATATCAGCTGGTGCCAGTACCACCGGTACCACCGGTTGCGCCGGTACCACCCGTGGGCTCCTGCTCCACACCTACCTGGTCAACGATTTCTTCAGCGGCTTCTTCGTCAATCTCAGCTTGTTCCTGGATCTCCTGAGCGGTCGGAGTTTCCGGCTGCGTTTCGCTTACAACCTGATCCGCTATCGCATTGATAAGCTCTGGCAGCCCGGTAGTGTCGGGGAAGTCCTTTTCAACTGCCGCACGAAGGTCACTTACACTCAGCTTGCTGATGACGGCACCGAACGCAGCACGGTTGTTGCTGCCCATAGAAATGCTTTCAGCCAACGGCCGCAAGGTAATGATCTGCTGGCTCAGAACCTGGTTGACCAGGTGGGCTTTCGCCGCAGCGCGACGCTGTGCTTCAGACGCGTTTTCATTATTCTTGATCGCGATCGGGTCAAACGCGGTCAAGTCGGCATTGGGAATGCCCAGCTCGGCAGCCAGTTCGGCGGATGCTTCCGCTTTCAGATCCGCGAGGCTGGGAACAGTTTCACCGGCGTCACGTGCTTCAGCAATCTTACGCTCAACCAGGATCTGAATGATGGTTGAGAAACCACTGATGGTCTCGCTGCCTGACGGCGCCAGGAACTTCAGCGCTGTATCGACAGAAGCGGTGGGGTCGTCTTCGTCGATGGTGTCTCCGGTGGCTTCCATCACCAGCGGCAACAGCAGTTGCTCATCGGTCAGGCCGGTCAGTTCGAATTCACCGCCCTCACCAGTGGTGGTCTGCGGCTCAGAGTCATCACACTCTTTATTCAGGTTTTCGTCGACACATACCAGGGCATTACGCAGGTAGCCGTCAAAGGCCAGGCCTGCGGCTGCGCCATCAGGGTCGTCACTGCCGGATGAGCTGGAAGAGCTGCACCCGGTGAGCATTACGCCAGACAGAGCAGCACATACGGCTACCAGTTTGTATCCCGTTACTTTTTTACTCAGGTTTTTCATTACAAGCCCTCTCAGTTTTTGCCAGCATATAAAGGGTAGTTCGATAATGCGATTTTGTTAAGAAACATCATCGCTTTTGTTGAATCACAGGTGAGTTACATCTGTCATTCGACCTGATGCGCCAACGATACAACTCGGAAAACCGCTCGCTGGCTCATCATGTTCGTGTCAGCTCAGTCAAAGAACCGGCCACGATTCAGGTAAAGCTGATCAATGGGGTTGGCAGACTCAACAACGGCGGCACCGCCGAATGCTGTGTCGTTGGTATCTTCATTTATTCTTGTTTGTACCTGGTAGGACCAATCCACATCGCCGCGCACTTGCAGATACTTGAACTGATGATCTTTTCTCGGCGTCAGCGGCATAGACCAGCCCAGACTCAGGAATTCCGCGTTAGTGTTTCTGTATCCCAGTATCAGGGCGTTGTCGCCAAACCAGATACGGGACTCCAGCCTGAACCCGTCGTCTTCTTCAAAGAATCGCCCTGCCCAGGCTTTAAGTTGCAGATCCAGCGAGGAATTGTAGTAGGTGTATCTCAGCAGACTCTGGTAGCGCTCGTTATCGCTGTTGCGGTCGTCTACAAACTGGCCACCGACAACCCCCACCACGTGGTCACCACGACCACTCACCCACACCGCCTCGCCAAGGGCACCATGGAAATTGCGCGCATAGCGACCGCCGTGAATCACTGCAAGAACTTGCGGATGCAGTTTGAATGCCTGCTGCACTTCCGCCTCAATAAGGCCATTTCGCTGGCGATCTTCGTAAAATACTCCGCCAGGTTCAAAATCGTCGCTGCGAGCGACTTCGGTGTTGTAGCTGACCGAGGCCAGTGCGCCGGGCCACAGGTTTGTCGACAGTTCGCTCAGAATGCCGACCGAAGCATCCCACACACCGTATTCCGTTGCCACACCCGAGCTGATAGACGGCGCCAATGTCAGTCGTGGGCGCCAGGCCGGTCCGGACCCGCCTTCGAAATCCCATTCCGGGTCCGGCTGCGGGTTAAACAACGTGCGCTTTGACCACGCCTGTGCCACGTAGCTTTCACCACTGCTTTCAGCCGCATCCCCCAGAGCTATCTCCTGCTCGAGGATGGGCAGGCCCTGATTCAGCAGTGTCAGATTGACTCTGGCATGTTCGCCAGCATCGTCACGAACCCGCTGTGCTATATCGTGGAGGGCGTCTCGCTCGTTCCGGTTGTACACGTTATTTTCAGCTTCAATGCGCAACGTATCGCCTTCGCTGATCGTGCGCACGCGCTCATAGCCTGCAGACGCGAGAGCTTGACCCACTTGCCTGGCCACAACCGGGTCGCTCTTCGAGGCTGAGCCCTGTGCCGGCTCAACGTCATTGCGTGCACGCAGCACAGCCGTCTTCGGCTCCGAAGGCTTTCTCAACTCACCAAAGGGTATCGATAGCCCAATGGAAACAAAGTGACGATCACTGGCGGTATCTCCGCGGTCGTAGGCCAACACCTTGGTTTTGACTCTCATGCCTGCAGGCAGCCAGTCCTCAGGGGTGCTCACGCCAATGCCGGCGCGGGTATCGACACCATCGTATTCCCCGATCAGTTGTAGCCATTCGGTAGGCCGGTAAACGGCCCCACCGAAAACGCCGTCGAGGTATCGCGGCCCGGGTTGAACTCTGGCGGTGTCGATCTGACCATAGCCAAGGTTCAGTTCAACGGGGCCAAACCGGCGGCCGACCACCCCGTACGTGGCATCGAAGAAGTTGACCTCTCCACCGAGGTCCTGCACGCCCAGCGCAACACTGAACCAGTCGTCCGGAATAAAAGGAATGCGGGCTTTGGCGTTGATTGAAAGATCACGAATACCGCCACAACCGGTCCGGAAACAGTTCGATTGGGTTTCCGCCCAGGCAATGCGACCACCCACTTCTATGTGATCGTAGAGACCAACACCACCGGAAAAATTCTTGTAGTAGCCGTACTCACCCCGAACGATCGCCTGATCAGACACCTGAAAATCGCCCTGGCCGTGCTTGAGCACAAACGCCGAGGGCACATTCAGCAAGCCGCTGTAACCGGGAAAGGCCAGATCGACAGTAGATGAAGCCATCGCCGGCGACACGCACCAGGCCAAACACACACTTGCTGGGATTTTCTTGATCATTGGCATCTTCCTGGTGCTTTGGACACGCTACCGCCCCACCCGCCGTTGTTTGGGTGTATCAGGCTGGCATTGACGGTATTCGGAGGAGTTCAAGAAGGGGATCCCAACTACTCCGTGTCAGGTCAATGAAACGCTTGGCCAGCCTTACTGTGCCAAGGCGTTGAAGGACCGCATGGGATTCATACGTTAACAATTTTTCACGTCGAATATATCGTATTAACCACTATATTCCAACGTGAACATTGCAAAACAATGAAAATTACAACTGTGTTGCATCCGGTTTTAGTGCTGTGTGCATGGGTAACACGTCTTTTTAGACATGTCGCTCGTATTTGCCTGTCAATCGGGGTACGCAAGGGAGGTTAAAAAAGTTGCACTTTGCAGATGATGAGGAGTCGAGGATCATTGAAATGGCCTGGGAAGACAGAACGCCTTTTGAGGCAATAGAGCAGCAGTTTGGCCTTGGGGAGCCGGAGGTGATAAAGCTGATGCGAAAGCGTCTGAAGCCGCGAAGCTTCAGGCTGTGGCGGGCGCGGGTAAGCGGGCGTGCGACGAAACACGCCGGCCTTCGAAACCCGAACGTTATCCGGGGCTACTGCCCAACCCAGTACAAGCCGCGCTGAGCAACCGGCTGGCTGGACTAGCTCTTGATCCGGCCCTTGATGTTACCCGGCGTGACCGCAGATCTGGGCACACCAATCATGCCTTCGTCTCGGGAATACAATGCCCGGGAGTTGTGGCTGGAGACAGCCAGTGAATCGACGCACAGTGTCATGATTGTGCGCTCGGCAGCGCTATTCATGCCTGGCGCTCGCGCTGAAACCAGGGACTTGTCGAGCGACCTCAGTGTTCGCGCACTCAACAGGCGAAGCTCCATTCCCTCGGAAGCCATGGCCTTGATTTCATTAATGTAGCGTTCATCATAATTAGCTTGCATGATTTTGTCCGCCTTTCGTCAGTATTTACAAATCCATTGTATCAAACTGCCCGTGCCAACTCTTTGACCATTGTCACATAGTCACTATAATACTGAACAGGCAACAGCCACTCCACTTTGCTGCTGTTGGCCGCGACAGTATCATCTTCCTGCAATGCGGAAATCAGGATATATCCGTAGGTCTGGTAGAACTTGCTGACTTCCGTCGCATTCTCCGGGTCAGGAACCGCTTCCCAATCCGCGTATACCACGTATTCTTCACCGTCCAGATCAAAGGAAATCATCTGCGGCGAACCCTGGCCAAAGGATTCACCGAGAAACACAACACTTTCCGGTGCGGCGCTGGCCTGGGGCAGCCCGTAAAGGAACCAGACAATGTTGCTGATGTTTTGTTGTTCATCCCGCTGAATTGCGAGGGTACCGTCTAGTACTATGGCCATTTCACACAATCCCTTACAGCCGTTAACTCAGTATTCGCGACGCTGTATTTCCGTCAGATATTCGTCCATTTCAGCCTGGCTGGCGAAGATCGTCAGGTCCGGCATCACTTTTACAATTTCAAACACTTTTCGCACGCCCTTGGACATCTGGGACATGCTCACCTGACCACCACGCGCTTTCATCTGCTTCAGTGTCTTGAAGATCACACGCAGGCCGGCGGAGCTGATAAAAGTGACTCCACCCATGTTGATGGCCACCACTTTGGTTTCCGGCGTCATCAGCTTCGACAACGTGGTGTCCAACTGCGGTGCGGTTTCGCTGTCCAGCGCGCCCTGTAGGGCCAGGCTGACGGTTTCAGCGGTACTCTGGAGGTGATCAATGGTTAATGACATGAATGTCTTCCCTGCATTGTTCTAGAAATTCTTTTTGATGGTCCACTCATTCATTCCGTCGTGGTGGTGGTAGTGCTGTTCGTCGCTTAATGAGGATATCAGCACCAAGCCCAGCCCCCCGATATTGCGTTGTTCAATCGGTCGGTCGGGCACCGCTTTTGCGGCTTCGAACGGGTCGAACTTTTCTCCCGCGTACCTGAACTTCATTGTTACACCAGATGCCGTTTTGTCCAGTTTTAACGTCCAGTCCATGTCCTCCGCGTGGGGGTATACATGATGGGTCATGTTGGCCATGAACTCGTCAACAATGGTCAGGCATTCGTGGGTCACCTCATCCGGCAGTCCATTCAACGCCGTGGTGGTGACGCCAAGAACGTCACTGACGGAATCATTTGGGTGAACGGTAAAAATCATAACGCCCCGGAATGATGCTGTATGGTCATTATTGTAATGTCATCTGATTGTGGAGCATAGCCGGAAAACTGCTCTATTTCACGCCTGAGGGTGGTCAGGAAGCTGTTGCCTTTCTCATTGGCCCGATAACCAACACTGACCAGCCTCTCGTCACCGAATTCCTGCTGTGCGGCGTTGAACGATTCGGTCACGCCATCACTGTACAACGTCAGGCTGGCGCCAGCTGCTATTTTTACGTAATCCGACTCGAACTGGCTTTCCTCATAGAGCCCCAGGGGCGGCCCGGATATCCCGGTAATCAGTTGTGGGGTCATGAACGGCTCCACCAGCATCGGCGCGGTGTGGCCGGCGTTCACAAATTCCATCTCGCCGCTGGCCAGGTCCAGCAAGGCGAAAACGGCGGTCACGAACATGCAGGAGTCGTTGTTATCACACAGCTCGGTGTTCAGCTTGGTAATGATGCGCTCGAGGTTGGATTCTTCCGCCTTGCTAAGGTAATTGATGAGTGAGATGGTTTTGGCCATGAAGAGCGCAGCAGGCACGCCCTTGTCTGACACGTCACCCACCACCAGCAGCAACTTGCCGTTGTCGCAGCGGATGACGTCGTAGAAATCGCCCCCGACTGCCCTAGCGGGCTTGAGCAGGGCCTCTATGGTCCAGTCCTTGTAGGTTTCCCGGAACTCCCCCTGCAGCGGCACCATCGACATCTGAATATCCCGGGCAACAGACAGCTCGCCCTCCAGCTTCTCGCGCGCACCTTTTTCACGTTCCACAGATTGTGACAGCGAACTCAACAGGCGCATGTTCATCATACTGGTGGACAACATTGACCCGATCATAACCAGGTAATCGATGGTTGCCTTGGCAACATAGAAATAGCGTGGCTGAACCGTCAGCACCCCCAGCAGGGTCTGCTGATCCACCATCAACGGCACAGCAAGCACCGGGCGCTTTTCCTGACCGCGAGCGCACACCTGATGGAGGCTGTCCGATGGCATCACATAGCCGCTGGTAGCGTTGTCACCGAGGTTGTCTTTCAGTTCATCGACGGTGAACGTCAGGCCGGGTGCGGTGAGATCCGCGCCGGCCAGGGTAGACGCAATGGGGCGAAAACCGTCTTCCTGTAACGGGCGCTCCCACAGGGTAATGCCGCCCAGCTCATGCTGGCTTTTCACCAGCTGCAGAATGCTCTCCAGGTCATCTCTGAGGTTGTCTGAGGTAACCCCCGCCAGACGCACGCCGATACTGCGAATAAAGCGCTCGTAAGACAACGTAGCTTCCAGCGACACCTGCCAGGTGTGGCGCTCAATGGCGAGGCTGGCGAGAGACACAACGGAGGAGAATTCGGCAATTTCCTGCTCGGTCGGGTGTTTTACTTTGTCGAAGAACAGAGTCATCACACCGAGGAGGTTATTGTCTCTGCCGTTGATGACCTCGGACCAGGACGACGCCATCCCCAGCTCTGAAACCAGCGAGCCATAACCCTGCCAGCGATGATCGGTCTTGAGGTTTTCACAGATGACCCGGCCACCGATGTACGCCGTAGAGCCGATGGACGTCGCACCGTAGCGAGACATGATCGTGGGGAACAACTGGTGAAACGCTTTTACAAACGGCGAAGAGCCGGACGGCCGCAAGGTGGCGCTTTGCTCGTCGTACAGTGTGATGACGCAATGCGCGTGACCGATAACCACCTCGGCAAGCTTCGACAGCGTATCCAGCACGGTGTCGAGTGGGCGGCCTGACATGATACCCACCAGCGAACGGTTCCGCAGGTGTTCGGCTATCTGGTTGGTTTTAATGTCATGGATGTTGTTTGCGGCAAACAATCGCGCCGGGCGCCCTTCAAAGGCGGTGTTGCTGACAGTTGCCTCCACCCAGAGGTGGTCATCCTCACCGGTCCTGAAGCACCATTCCCTGCGTTCGGTGCCGATCACCCGCGCTTTCTGCAGCCAGTCCTCGAAATCGATCAGCCTGTGAGGGGCCGAGAGCCAGGAATCCGGGCGGGAAATAAACTGATCCATCAGCTCGGCGGTGGTTTCTTTGCCAAAGGCCTCAAGGGCCTGTTGGTTGGCGAACAGAAGAATGGGCGCGTGGCGCTCGAACACCAGGATGATCTGCGACGTCTGGTTCAGCAGCGCCCGCGTGTCAGACGTGGCGGACTGCAGCTGCCGTGACGCCAGATTCCGCTCTTGTTCGTGTAACAGCTGAATCCGCCGCATTTTGCGGCGAATCAGCGTCAGCGCTACGGTAAGCCCGAGGGCGGCAAGAACGCTGACCACCGCCAGCCATCCAACCACTCCGAGCGATGCCATCATGTCCATATGAATCACAACTGAACGTTTTCGATAAGCTGGGTTCTTTGCTGGCTGGCGCCAATGACCTTCACCGATACGCCGCCGAGATCGGCACCCAGGGACGACAGCAGGGGCGACACCACCCCGCCCAGCACAGTGCCGGTCACTTCCTCGACCACGGTTTCTGCCACCCCCCCGAGGATACCGGTCAGGGGCGTGAGCAACCCACCCAGAAGGCCCGTGAGGCCACCCTGGTTACAGTCGAGTGCGATGTTGTTCAGGCTGACGGACAAACCCTGCAGATCGCCGGTTGAACCTTCAGATACTGTGGCCTCCGAACACTCACCCTCGGGACAATGCAAACTGTAGGACTGAATATCCTGGAACATTTCCTGCGCCGGCAGCGCAACACCCAGGTCACCGCTGACGCAGGCAATCACCGGCGGAGCGAGAGGCGGATCGAGCTCGAGGAGGTTCAGCTCCAACGACCCCGGAACAACGGCACCCGTGGACGAGTCGATGGTGCCTGTTTCGATCTCGACCACGCTGCTCTGGGTTGCGAAATCCATGTTGACCGTGTTGCTGTCACCCCGGGCACAGTCGGCGGCAATCAACTCAGCCTCACCGCCGCCGACCTGGATCGCCAGCGGAATGCTGATGCTGTCCAGTACCGTCACGTTGATCAGACCAAGGGACAACGCGCCCACCAGGTTTTCAATCACATCGGTGTCAAGCGTCACTTCAACACCGGCCTGGATACTGATATCTGCACTGCGGACTTTTGTCAGCCATTCGCCATTTTCATCCTGGCGGGCGGGGCCGAACACGATGCGAGGTGGCTCATCCACAATGATGTCGAGGGTAACGTCCACATCACCCAACAGATCAAGGGTAGACACCAGGCTGCTGATCACCGTGGAATCGGTGGTGTCGAGTTGCAATGACAACAACCCCATGGCGCTCTGGTTCGCCGCGCGCACGCTGTTCAGGACCACACTGGTGACCAGATCATACAACGGGAACGAGCTGTCATCCGACACCGTGGCGTCGCCCACCACATCGAAAACCGCGCTGCCGTTCAACCCGCTGACGCCGACGGCGGCAGTCAGGTCGTCGACCAGGCCGCCAGCGGGTGTGGCAACGCCACCCAGCGAGTCCCGGACGGCTTCGAGCACATCAATCAGTGGCTCATCCACCAGATCGGCGAGATCGGCCACGCCGGCGCTGTCCAGCAGGTCGCCAACACCCACCACCGTGGATTCCAGGCTTTGCAGGCTGGTGGCATCCAGCGAATACCCCGGCACCCCGGTGAGATCGCCAATCAGGCCGCCGAGCAGGCCGCCCTTAACTTCAGCGGTGGAGCCGGCAGCGCTCAGCGTGGCGACGACCTCTTTTCTGGCTGCGGCATTGACCGACAGCTGGACCGGGTCAAACAGACTCTGGGGCAGCAAGCGGGACAGCGGCTCAGAACGGGTATAGGAGACCAGGGCCGAGTTGGTCTGGCGTATTTCACTGACCGGGTCTTTGGGCAGAAAGCGCAGCGCTTGCGGATCATCCGCACGCGGCCCGAGCAGGCCGGCGCTGACCAGAAGGTCGTCGTCATTGCCATTGAACCCCTCCGCACGGGCCGCCGCCAGAGCCCGGGCCCGCATCTCATCGATATCGCCGGTGGGACCATTGCAGGATTGCGCGGCATCCGCAGCGGCGGTGGCCGCGGCATTGACCTGCGCTTGCATCGATGATTGCACCGACAGCAGGCGTGACCCATCCAGTATCAGCGTCAGTAACACGAAGATGAGGGTTAACAGGATGGGGGTGAGTGCAATCAACACCCCGCGCTGAGCGCGCCTGTTAATCGTCATCACGCGTTGACTCGTTGATGCTGTCCGGAATCGGGCGCGAGAACGTTTCCTCGACGCGTTCCAGTGTCTTCACATAGATTGCCTGGCTGAGTTCGCCACCCTCAGCCGGCTGCGATGCCTGCTCATCAAGGATTTTTGCCACATTGCTTCTGGCGTCTTTCTGAAAGGATAGCCCCATCATTCCGCCGAGTTGCTCCTCGCTCGACTCCGCACTCTGTGCGTATACCGAAGCGCTGCCCATCACAGACATCGCCACTGCCACGCTTGCTGCGATCATCTTCATGGCCGGCCTCCCAGGATGTTTTTAGCCACTTGCTTTCCGGCAGAGACATCTGCCTCTTTCAGGCGCACCGCTTTTTTCAGGTCATTCAGCGCTGCTTCACCGCCGTTCAGATAATAGGCAGCGATCATGTTCTGCCGCACCGCGGCCTTGCCCTTGGACAGCTCATAGGCCGTGCGGAGCTCGAACGCCGCGCGCCCGTAATGTCCACCCACCATCAGCGCGTAGCCATAGTCGTTGCGGATCTCGGGCACCGCTGGCGACATGTCTTTTGCCCGTGCAAGCACGTCAATCGCGTCTGTAATCTTGCCCTGCTTAACGTATACCACACCCAGCCCATGATACGACTCGTACGAGTCGCAAGTTGCAGCGATGGCCCTGAAGGCATCGGCGGAGTCTTCAACCTGCTCCACCTGCGCCAGCAACTGGGCCCAGCGCAGCCAGTGATGCTGCGTATCGAATGACAGCGATTCCAGTTGCGCCAGCGCGGCGTAGTACTCTCTGTCGCTCATCAGCGAGTCGATGAGATCCAGCTCAACCCGATGCTCGGGCTGCACCGTTGTTGAGCAGCCCACGGTATAGATGGGGTCGTTGAGCGGCCGCTGGCTGGTGGTTTCCTGCTCGGCCACATCGGTGGACGCACAGCCTGCCGTCATCAGGGTCATTGCCACCAGAACACAGGGCAGCGTCTTGACCGGATGTTCCGTTCGACCGTTAGATTTCATAGCGTTTTCCTTCACTGACATCGTCGATGGCGCCTGTTTAGTTTTGTAGCGTATCCAGAATCGAGAGCACCGCGGGCCCCCCGATGAGCATGAACAGAGCCGGCAGCATGCAGACCATCATGATGATGGTCATGCGGGCGCCGATCCTGTTGGTCTCTTCTTTCAGCTTGCTGCGCTCCTCGTGCTGGGCCTCCTCGATGATCTGATCAAGGCTGCCGGCCACCCGGGAACCGAGGGTGCCGCTTTGCTTCATGAGGGTGACGTAGCTTCGCAGTACGGTGATGTTCCGGTTCCGCCCCAGTTCGTCCAGCGCTACCGTGCGATCGGCCCCGCTTTCGATCACACGGTTGAACCGGTCAACCCGGTGGATCAGATGGGGCATAAGGTCCCGCGCCTGAGCAGACACCAGCTTGAGGCTTCGCTCCGGCGACAGGCCCGCTTCAAGCAGCATCCGCGTCATGTGGCACAGTTCGATGGCTTCCCGGTTCTGCTGTTTCTCGGACAGGGCGCCAGAGGTTCGAATCGCCCGACGCGGCAGATAAAAGGCAACAAGCGTTGTGATCACCGCTGCTACCACACTGAAGAAGAAAAATGCAGCCACGGTGACGCAGGCAGGAAAGACCCAGCAAGCGATGAGATAATACTGCCGTGATCGGTAAGGGCTTCGCCCGGCGGTTTCCAGGGCCGGCTCCAACTCTTTGTAGTCTCCGGCAAACAGTGGCCGATTGACCAGCCAGAACACCAGATCCGCCAGGGCGGAATCGCCATCAGGGTCATCCGTCGCAAGGCGCTGGCGCGTCAGCCGGGCATTGATGCGGGCGCCCAATGACCAGGACGGCGCGCCAAGAATGCCAACAAGCAGCGACAACAGCCCCAGGATCAGCGCGGCCGCAAAAATCATCTCAACCACGGCCCACCCCCCGGATCAGGTTCCAGATCAGCAGGCTGCCCAGCACCTGCAGGAAGCCGGCAATCATCAGCAACGTGTGCCCGGTGTCCGTGTTGAGCAACACCGCAGAAAATTCTTCATTGAGTATGACCATGTACGCCGCCAGCCCGGGCGGTAACACGGCAAACACCACCGCGGTGAAGCGGGTTTCCGCCGTTGCCGCCATAAACTCCCGCCGCAGTTCCTGCTGGGAGCGTATGGCCTTGGTCACTTCCTGCAGCACTGGCCTGATGGAGGAACCGAACCGGCTGGTGGTGCGCAGCGCAATGGCCAGCTGGGTCAGCGCAGGCACCCGGTACATGGTGGCAAACCCCTCGAACAGGGAGGTGTAATCGCGCCCCTGCTTTATGGCACCGCGCAGCCGGAACAACAGCGGTTCGAACACCGGCGAGGCGTCTCCGAACGCTGCCAGCAAACCCTGCTCGGTAGACCGCCCGGCCGTGATTGAGCGCAGTAACGAATCCAGAATAACCGGCATTTCTTCCAGTATCTGACGACGGAGCTTCTCGAACTTCACGCGCCACCAGGTAATGCCTGCGGACACCACGAAAAACAGGCCGATCAGGCCCTCAATCACGCCCCGGGCAATGGCCACGGCCACCACCAGGGCGAGGGCCAGAATCACCAGGCTGATGGCTTTGCCGGGAGACATGGTAAAGCCCGCTCTGATCAGCGTTTTCTCCAGCGGGCCCATGTCGACTTTTTCATCGTCTCCGCGCTGGTCGGACACATCAGACCGCAACCGGCGCCGCACTCGCCCTGTCATCGTCCGGGAGGCACTGACCTGGCTCCAGAGCCCCTGGAGCACCACCAGGATCAACGCAGAAAAGCCCACTATCATCGATAGCAACAGAATCAGCTGAACGCTCATACTGGCTCCTCGGCGGTGGGCGAGAAGTCAAGATCCGGCGAGCGGTACAGCGACTCCATCCGATACGGGTCAGTCATGGTGGGTTTCAGCGCAACCACCTCGCTGATCAGACGGCGACCGTTGGGCAGGCGGCTGAGCTGAACGATAATGTCCAGTGACGATCCGATCAGCCGTCCGATGGCCCGCTCACCGGCATCGTAACCATTGACCGCCAGCAGGGTTTCGATCCGCACCAACGCATCTTTTGCCGAGTTGGAGTGGATGGTGCTCATGGAGCCCTCGTGTCCGGTGTTCATCGCCTGCAGCAATTCTATGATTTCACCGGAGCGCACCTCACCCACAATGACCCGGTCCGGGCGCATCCGCAGTGCGTTTACAATCAGATCCCGCGCGGTCACCTTGCCGGAACCTTCGGTGTTGGCCGGGCGGGTTTCAAGGCGAACGATGTGCGGGTGGTTCAGTTGCAGCTCTGCGGAGTCCTCAATGGTGACCACACGCTCATCTTTGGGTATGTACTGGCTGAGCATGTTGAGAATGGTGGTTTTACCGGTACCGGTGCCGCCACTGACCAACAGGTTGCGCCGGCCCTCGACCACCGAAACCAGCAGATCCAGGCATTCGGAGGTCATCGCTCCGCTGTTGACAAGATCCGTAGCAGACAGGTGCTTGTTGCTGAATTTCCGGATACTGAGGGAAGGTCCGTCGAGGGCGATCGGGGGCACGATGGCGTTGACACGGGAACCGTCTGGCAGCCGGGCATCCACCATCGGGCTGCTCTCGTCGATACGGCGCCCAAGCGGTGCCAGGATTCTGCGAATGATTCTGACAACGTGCTCGTCGTCGATGAAACGGGTCTGTACTTTCTGCAGCACGCCGGCGACTTCAATGAACACCACATGGGCGCCGTTCACCAGGATGTCGTTGATCTGATCATCCGCAAGCAGAGGCTCAAGCGGACCGAAACCGACAATTTCATCGAGGGTTTCCCGGGCCAGCATGGTCTGATCCGGCGTGGCCAGCGGAATCCGGTGGTTGGAAATGTACTGGCCCACGGCCGTTTGCACGAACGCCTGGAGCGACTCGCGAGTCGCTTTTTCGACTTCCACACCTTCCTCATCGAGCCGCTCAATCAGGTAGATATGAACGCTCTTTTTGAGTTGCTGGTAGTCTTCGTCAATTCGAGTCGCCACGCTTTACCCCTGGGTGCTACTTCCGGCCCAAAAAACCAAAACGGTGTCTTGAGGGTGACTTTGACGAGAACGTTGAACGAACGTAGCCACTCAGTTTTTTGTGGTATCCGGAGCGGCTGGGCAGCATGCCAAGAGGCACGCCGGCATTGATCGAGTCGAGGCGGTGGCGCCACTCCATGGGCAACACCAGATCGCAATCCACACCCGCGGTCTTTTCGATGTCGTCGATCGACAGCTTCGCCCGCCGCTCGTACCCATCAACGATCAGGCATTTGCGGCACTCTGCCGGCAACCACTCATTAACTTTCTCGAAAAACGCCTCGGCTTCCTGCACCTGGTCGACCACCGGATGCATGACCACATACAGGCGGCTGACGTTGGCGCCAATGGCTGACAACCATACCTCGGCCAGGTCGTGGTCGACGCGCACGATCACTTCGTCGAACAGCTCGCCAAGCTGAGTAAGGGTGATGAACAGGTCGGCGCCCGCGTCGCCATCCAACTCGCCCCGGTCGAGCCCGCCCGAGAGCAGGCGCAACCCTTTCGAGTACTCGCCAAGGGCGGCTTCCACGAAAGAGCGATCAATCGAGTCTTGACGCTTTACCATTTCATCAAGGGTCAGGCGATTCAGGTTGTCGAAATAGAAGGTTCTCTCGCCGCGAGACAGGGAGTCGATTGCCAGAACCTGCTTGTCTGGCAGTGCACGATTGATTTCGCTGACAAAGTTCTGGCAAAAAAAACGGGTATCGGCGACAGCACTCACCGAGGTCACCAGGGTAATGTTGCGGCGCGACCGGCCACCCTCCGCCGGGGTTGGCTTTTTGTCGGCTGCCTCAATCACCCGGCGTATGCGTTCGGGGGCTGATTCCGTATCGACACCGGTGATCAGGCAATCCCTGGCCCCAGCGCGCATGATTTTGAGCAGCATATCCTGGGAGATGCGCTTGGCGATGGCGATCAGTTCGGCCGATTCGCAGACCTTGCGGATGGCGGCAAAGGTCTTGATGGCCCGCTCCGGATTGTCTTCCTCAACAGCGACCAATACCACGGGCGCACCCATCGCCTTGACCAGACGGCTTACCCGTGAAAGATCCGAGGAACTGACGGATTCAACGGTCCACTCGCTGTCGAGGGAACGTTCCAGCCAGACCCTTACACCAATGTCGTCAGCTACACAGACAAGGGATTCGTTCATGTATGGTACTCCCTACCAACTCAATCCATGTTCAATGGGCTCACCAGCTTTTCGTGTTCCCATGAACATGTCCGGCCAGTCCGTGCTGCTGTTCTCGTATTCCATACCGAAACGCTTGACGGAATCGGGCATTTTTTTCTGAGGGCTGACGATTCGGGGCGTGACTACCATGATCAGCTCCTTCTCCTCAGTTGATACCCGGTCGGAGCGGAACAGCGCGCCGAGAATGGGAATATTGCCAAGCCCGGGCAGACGATCGCTGTTGTTCAGTGTGGATCGACTGACCAGCCCGCTGATGATGAACGTTTCGCCGGGCGCCATGGAGACGGTTGTCTCGGTGCGGCGAATTCTCAGGCCGGGCACCGCGACCCCGGATGTGGCAACACCCGCAGTGAAATCCAGCTCGCTGACTTCCGGAGCCACCTTGAGAATGATCTGGTCATCTGCGACGACGGTGGGGGTCAACGACAGACTCACGCCAAATTCCTTGAATTCAATTTGCGTGCCGTTGTTACTCGACTGGGTGGGGATCGGAAATTCTCCGCCCGACAGAAATGTGGCGCTTTGCCCACTCAGGCTGACCAGTGACGGCTCCGCCAGGGTATAGGCGAACCCGCCGGATTCAAGCGCATTAATAATGCTGAGCGAACTGCTGCCAAAACTGAACAGGTTGAAGCCTTCACTGGAAATGCCGGCAGCCGGGTCGGACGGCGACCCGAAGCCGCGGAACCCGCCGCCACCGGGAGGCGCAATACCAACGCTGCTGTTACCACCGTTGAACAGCTTGGCGTAGTAGAGCCCCAGCGTGTTCAGCTCACTGCGATTGACTTCCACAATACGTATGTCGGTCTGCACTTGCATGGCGAGCGGTGACTTCTCACCACGAGTCGAGCTGACGACCACGCTGGACACCCGCGGCTCGTCGTCGCCTTCCAGCCAGATGCTGAGCGTTGCGGTGCCACTGGCCTGGGCGGTGACCAACACCTCTGAATCGCCCGAGGCCGTGACCCTGACAATATCCGGGTCAGATGTGGCCACTTTGCTCAGCTCACTCGGGAAATTCAGTGCGCGCTGCTCGCCGGGCCCCATTTCCAGGACGGCCTCCTGCTGCTGGGCCGCAACGCTACCTGCAAGAAACAGCAACACCAGAACCTGGCTTGCTGTTGTGATCAACCGGTGCATTCCTCGCTTACTGGACATAAACATTCCTTGCTTCGGAGCCTTCAAACACCTGCACCTTGCGTCCCGGATCTTCAGGCGGACGTTCAACGGTTGCGTTTCTCTGGGGCGCACGGGGCGCTTCTGGTATCAGGTCAGACAGGAAAATGGCCGTTTCTTCCTCGGCCGCTTCCGGTTTATCAGCCTCGGAGTCCGCGACCACCACGGGCGAGCGCTTCACGGCGGTGAAATTCAGTTGCGCCTCTCTTGATGCCAGTACCAGCGCTCTGACCTCCTCTTCGGGCACCGCCAGCACCATCGTGCTGTTGCGCCGGCGCTCGTCATCGGAAGAGGCAGATCCCGCCGTGGTTTCGCCCTGCACCGCCAACACCTCGATGGATTTCAGCAACGTTTTCGACGACGGCTCGCCATCTGTGCGGCCTTTGAATGAGGCCACCACATCCACAAAGTCTCCTGGCTTCAACAAGCCGCCGATGCTGGCCACACCGCTCATCTCAAGGGCGATGGCAGTATGGCCGTCAGGTACGATCTGACGGATCAGGCTTTGCTTTTCCAGAGTCTGAGCGGTTAGCAGCTCACCGGGCTCCAGAGACGTCTCGATGGTCAGATCGTAAGGCACATCGGCAACCGCGATGGCGCCCTCGATGGGTGAGGCAGTTTCAATTTCGATAAAACTCTCGGCAGACAGCGTGTCTCCCGCTTCGATTGGCTGAACGGCCACCACATATCGGAAAACCGGTGCCGGCTCGGCCTCGGGCGCGGTGCTTCCGGATTCCGACCCGGTAGACAGCGCTTTCTGCGCCTCTTCGGCGGCGTCGTATTTCATCAACCCGAACAACGCCAGGGCAATAGCCAGCGCAGCCATGAGCAGAGAAGGGATAAAATAAACAAAACGAGACTTCATAGTGGCTTCATCCCGTACTTACGAAGGTATGGTTTCGGGCTGCCTGACATAAACACCTCATCCTTGAGCAAAGCCGAGCAAAATCAGAATGCCACCGCAGACCGGACTTCAATGGTGTCCGGTAACGGTGGGAACTCTCCCAGGAATCCGAATTGCAGCTGTGGCACGAACGGGGACTCCTGTCCGTTTGCTACCACCCGGCACTGGACGAGCGAGACGCCGCCCGTGCCCTCTTCGCTGCAGCCTCGCTCGCCAGAGCGTGACACCAGGGAGGCCGGCAACTCGGACATCAGGAATTCCAGCGCCTCGGACGCCCGGGAAACCGCCTGTTGCCCGGTGTTTTCTCCGAACTGACTGCGGTCGAGCGACATCACCGAGGAGGCCGCACGATCCACAGCCTTCTGGAGCTGAAATTTCTGAAAGAAGAGCACACCGTAGGCCGCCGAGCCGTAGACCATGGCCACAATCAAAGGAAAGACCAGCAGGAATTCCAGCGCGACGGCGCCCCTGCTACGCCCGATCGTGTTTACGTTTGGATATGGCACCATGATCTTCACCCAGTCACCCGCTACAGAATCTCCTCCCCGACCTCGACTCCAAAGGCGGGGCCAGGTGGACTCATATAAGCGCATGCTTATTATTAATCGGCACCGCCCGCGTCATCAGCGGCATTGCTTGCATCTTCAAACACTCCCTCGAATGCGCCTTGAATTGTGGTTTGAATATCATCATTGGTCAGCGCCAGGCCGATGATGAAAACAATTGCCGCCGCCAACACCAGATACTCGAGTGCGGAAGCGCCTTTCTGCCGGTTGGGACTCGCGATAGAACCGAATTTTTGTCGCATGGTTTGCAAGCTCATTGTATGCCTACCCTTTGTTTGTTGGTCCGAGTGCCTGATCCTGGAACCCTCCAGAACCTTACTCTCACTTGATATTAGCATCGGTCGCTTGTAAAGGTGTGTAATTTTTATGGTATTATTCGATAATTATTATGTGATCTAGCTCTCATCCAACAAGATACCCCCTAAGTTCTTGTCCAAACAAGCGACATAACGCAACGAAATGTCAACTTTCGTGAAAACCATGCAGATCAGGCCTAAACGGCGTTTTTCGTGATGTTGCATGATTATCATTACCGCTTCAATTGGCCGAAAGTGCCGGTTGGGCTACTTATGCCAGCGGCCGTCTCGCCAGAACTTGATGGGGTCCAGGCCGCGAGCGGACAACTCATCTTCGACACATGCGCGCATGCGTTGATAAATGGGCTCACCCATGTCAGACCGCTGGCGAAAAATACTGGCCAGGCGCCGCGCAAAAAACGGGCAGGGCAAGTCGTCGTTGGCAAAGCCGTAGCTCATGACTCGTGACGCACCGAACAACGGGCCCAACTGACTGAGCCGGAAGCCCGGGTCTTCGCGCTGGATGCGCGCCAGGATGTCGCTGCCCTTCTCCGGGCTGCGAACGAATATGGCGATGTCTTCCGGGTACCGGAAGAGGTAGCGGATCAGAATGGAGGTGGGCGCGGAAATACGCTGGTTCGCCCGCTGGCGGAAGCGATAGAACGCTTTAACCTGGATACCAAGGGTCCAGTATGCCTCCGCGCTGGTCAGCTCAAAACTTTCCCGGAACAGCGAGAACAGGCTTTCATTATTCCCCAGAATGGGCTGGGTTTTGCGGGAATACGCCCTGAACACGGCATCGGAGACCGGCTCATTGTTGGTCCAGTTGCCTTGACGCAACGCTTTTTCGGGGTCCAGGTCCCTCGAGACCGCTTCATCCTCCAGTACACGGAGGTAGTGGTTCCGGAACCAGTCACCCCACTGTGCGTGAAGCTCTGCGGAGAACGCCTGATAGGTCGCATCCGGCATCCAGGCCGTCAACGAATCCTGCTCTCGCAAGGTGCCCCAACCGGTAGACTCAATTTTGCGGATGTCCGGCTGAACATCTACCCCGGCAGTTTCTGCGTAACGAAGCAGCAACGCCAGAAACAGTTCGCCGAACTTGCCCGCCACCAGCATTTGCAGGCGGGTTACCGGCAAACTGCTGTTGGCAGAGCCAGCTCCCTCTTCTGCCAGCATTTTGTAAGAAGAAATGTAGGACCGCCCGAACAACGGCGCAAAACCGCTCTTCTTGGGCATCACGTCACTGCCGTCCACCCCCGGCTCCTCGAACGGAATAAACCGCGCAACCAGACTGAACATTTCCGGATTGGACGGGCGCAGCATCAGCTGTCCGTAATGAGGGTACTTCAGCAAAAGACGTATCAGAATGGCCTGACTTGGCCGCAAGCTCGGCAGTTCGCTTGCGGTTTGATCGTCGCCGTCACTGATGTCGGTGTCTGCGCTCACGTTTCCCAGCACATCGATCGACGACTTCGCACGCTTGAGCTGACTGAGGCGATTGACGGGTACGTTCATCAGCATGGCAAGATCCAGATCCCGAACTTCGTCGCCACCAAGCACACTCTCAAGCATGACTTTCAGATACTGCAAATTTTCACCACAGATTGGCTTACTGGGGTAAATCAATTCACTTTTGTGTGATACCGACATTTTTATAATCTCTGAAAGCGGTTTAAACTGACAGGAATCTTACACGTTTTCCGCATTTGGTTTCGATGGTAATATTGGCCCATTTGCACATTGACGAAATGCTCTCGGACGTCGATTTAAAAGAGCATTCGTAAGGAGCATTAAGTTGCGTAAAAGGTACGGGCTGTGTCGGTAATCGGGGCGAAAACGTTTTTCTTTTTCGAAGGTGATTCCCAGCCCTCGGATATCGTAATCAGCCAACCGGATTATTTTCAGAAACCGGACCTGATATTGCCGAAGTCAGGCGTCACCCTGCTGTACGGCCACAAAGGCCCCGGCAGCCTGATCGGCGCAGCAATCCGCAGGAGCGCCAGTGAGAATGTCGGGGTGTGCTTCGCAGACGTGAAAATTGACATTGGCGACTGGGACACCAACAAGCAAACCCTTGAGGGTTTTGACCACTGCCGCTTTCTCAACCTACCCACCAGGGCCAACAAGGAGATACTCGACGACATCAACCGGCACTGGAATCGGTGGCTGGATGAGGAGTGCCTGGCGAGAGAGTCGTTTCCGCGCAAGCCATCGGCCCATATGCACCTGCTGGACAGGCTGATCAAGGAAGAGCCCTACTGCAGGCTGAATGCCATCGCGTACGATGCAGTCACCAAATTCGGCATTTCAAAATTCGTGACCGTTTTCAACCTGGACGCCATTCTTCAGGACGAGATTATGGTGATTCCACCCTCCACACGCGTATCGTTCGTCAGTCCCGAAATGCACGATTGACGCTGGGCACTACGTTGTTCCTGCCGCTGTTCTTGGCTTCATACAACGCTACATCCGCTCGCTTGATCATCGAATCTCGGGTGTCGCCCGAGGCATGCTCCGCGACCCCCATGCTAACGGTAACCGGCTCACCCAGGCCGAAATTGTAGGCACCCACGTCCCGACGAATGGTATTGGCAACACCAATCGCCTTATCGAGCGGAGTCTCGGTCAGGATGATGATGAATTCCTCGCCCCCCCAACGACCAATCAGGTCTGCGGCCCGAAGTTTCTGCCGCACCAGTTCCGACATGTCGGTTAATACCCGATCCCCCACATCATGGCCAAAGTTGTCGTTGATCAGCTTGAAGTGATCTATATCGAAAAGGATCAGCGACAGCGGGTTGTCATAACGCTGGCTGCGCTCCAGCTCATGCTGCAGGGCTTCTTCGATTTTATTGCGGTTGAACAGCCCGGTCAGACGATCGTGAAGTGCTTTGTGCATGAGACTTTCAATCAGCCGGTGCCGCCCCAAAGCACTAGCCATGATCGGGGCTATTGTGGACAGTAGATTCAGCTTTCTGTCCAAACGGTACTCCCGGGGATTGAAAACAAGAAATCCCTCGAGGGTCTGGTCTGCGGACAACGGGAACACCAGAAATTGCTGGGTCAGGCTCTGCTGTGTCTCATCGCTGTCTTTGTGCAGCTCCATCAGGCGGGCCATTCTGTGATCGGTACTCAGATGCAGGCACTGGTACTCGGCTTCCAACGATGCCTCAAATTCCGACTTGTGAACAAGCAGCTCATCGCTTGCCAACCAGCGCCGGACCTTCTCGCCTTCCAATATGGGACAGGCAATAACGGGCCCCTGGGCAGCACTGCCCACAGGACGGTAGACATCTTCTTTTTCGTTCAACATCCAGCATCGAAGACTGGCGGCAGGGATCTGCATGAACGAGACGATTTTACTGACGGCATCAACAAATGTGCTGTCATCTGGTTGATGTGGCGTGGTCATTAACTGTTGATTGAAGAACCGCAAAAATCCCTCGAACCGGGCGTTCTCCCGCAGCGCCTGCAGAGACTGGTGCCGCTCAATGGTGGCACTCGCCAGGTGAAATGGGGTGGCCAGCTTCTCAAAGTCGATCCGCGCATCTGTGTCATGATCGAAATGAAAGAAGTCCAGCGTACCGAGGAGCTCATCATTGATACCCAGGATCGGCAGAGCGGTCCAGCGAGTGACACCACTGGACTTCAGTGCACTCAGCATTTCATCGGTTGCCATGTTTTCGGGCCCCTGAAAATCCGAGAACACTTCCTTCTTGAGCACGGCAGCCGTCGCGTGAATGCCGTTTCCGAACACGATCTTGGCGCGGTTGATTGTGCTCAGGGACAATTCGCTCAGCTTCTCCGGTTCGACGACGTAGTGCAGACAATCCGTCTCATCGTCAAAGATGCTGATCGCGATGGAGGCGTCAGTCGCGGTAACGCTCTTACAGAGCTGCATGACCGCATGCAAAGCCTCGGGAAGCTTCTGCTCCGTCAAGGCAAAATCCACCAGCTGGTAGTATTCACGGAGTAACTTTTCCTGATCACCGGTTCCTGGCTTGTCACCAAGGGAAACGATGTAGCCCTGACCGAAAGCACTTCGGACCGGCCTCAGGCTGACTGTTACAGCCAATGATGAGGCATCACCACCTTGCCGGGAATGCGCCAGAATAGAATCTTCAACATCAATGGGTGACGACACTCCCTCACGCAGCAAGCGCCTGAGGTTAACCAGCTCTCCAGACGCTTGATCGTCCCGAGCCAGAAGTCGCTCGAGCTTTTTCTGCGCCGCCCCTTCCGAGCTCTCCCCCAGAAATTCCACACAGGCACTGTTGAGCGATCGGACGGAAAACGGCGTTTTCTGCACCACGAACAAGGGCACATGAACCGCATTGAATATCTGCACCAGATCAAGATTGGCTACCTGAATCTGGCGGGAAAGCTGGCGATTCCGTTCCAGAATGGATATCGACTGGGACTCCGCAACGGATGCTTTCGAAAAAATCGCCCAGAGCGCCGCCACCGCGAGTATCAGGATGAGCGCCAACATTAACAGCGCCAGCCAGTTTACGGACAGCCCCAGATTCGCCATCTTATTGGTCGCCTACTTCTCTCAACGTATCCACCAAACCGAAAATATCATTGGCATTTTTGTCCCGCTCCACCAGCAGCCTGTAACGAACACGAATTACCTGGTCCTGCCGGATGGTGGGCACGTTGCCACTCACACTGTCGCGCCATAACAAGGTAAAGCCTTCGCCACAGTGAGTGTCGCTGGACATGTCATCCACCAGAATATACTGATGGGAATCCATATGGGTAAGAACTTTGACCACCCGGAAATCCTGCGCGAAGACAGGCTCGGGGAAACCCTTGCCCCACGGCTGCTTCTCTATCCAGTGCGCCAGGGCAAACACTCGCTGCTTTCTACCCAAAGGGCCATCATTTTCGCCCAACTCACCGAGTCCGGTATGCTCGCGGGACACCTTTTCAAGATAGCTCCGGAGCGATGACTCGAACTCGGCAAGCCCGGCTTCATCCAGCTCGATCGAGGCATAAAGCGTGTCGGCCTGCCACTCAGGCTTGTGGTTCATCAAGCCGGATGCGAACGATAGGGCGACCAATGCATCGGCAAGGTGAATGTTTCTGGATCTCAGATAGCAATAAACCCGCCCAGCTTCTTCGGTTTTCGACGATACCAGCAAATAGACCCCGCCCAGCTGGCTGCAGTTTTGCCCTGCGACCACAGGCAACAGCGCCTCCGACAGTGAGTCATTTCTCTCGGTTCTCAGGCTGTACAGGATGTCACAGGCATCACCCCAGTCTTCGCCCAGCTCAGTCAGCGTGGGAATTACGTCACTGCTGCCGCGAAAGCTCGGAAAGTCCGCTTTTGAGGCCAGGAGCGCGGCTTTCGCGCTTTTGTCGTTTGCCACTTTGCGATCGTTGGTCAGCAAGCATTCGATCAGGGTCCGGCAATCGCCTGCCTGAGCCATCACCTGGAAAAACGGCGCGAGACACAGAGCGACCTCTCTCGACGTAAACGGATAATCGGCGCCGCTCTCGGTAAGAAGTGACCTCAGGCCGTAGCTCAGCAACCCCCGGGAGTGCGCAGTCCGGGCTGGAAGAGACCATCCTCGGTTAATCTGTTCAAGGCCGGATCGAACCATCAGCCGCATCGGCGCAGTCATGGGCATATCGTCCATGATCACCGACAACCCGGCCAGGGCTACGTTGGTCTCCAGTCCCGAGGATTGCAATTGCGCCACCAGCGCCTGATTCCGGGGGTGGGATGCAATGGATTGAGAAACCTCATCACGCACCCTCAACAGCAGAAAATGAAGAACACAACACAGAGTGTAATGCTTGTGAGAGCCACCACCGGAAACAGGCGAAACGTTCAGCTGATCCGAAGCATCATCGTTACAGCCAGACAGCGTCGAAACACCTGCAACTGAGACGTTGTTACCGGCAGCGTCAAGCATGTCCCCGATACGACTGGACACGCCTCCGGCCGGGTTCAGCAACAGAATCAGATCCGGAGCCTGCTGGCCGGTGTGATCGCGGACCAGGGAATCGGCCTGCGACTCGAGGGAGCCCAGCACCACGTTTACCTCAGCGCCGGACCGCCAGGCCCCGAGATCGCCCCGGGAGGTTGTCACCACGTCTCTGGTGCGCCCCATTGCCTGAGCGAGCAACTGAATGCCACGCTGAAAACAGGCGGCACTCAGAATCACTTCGGATGACGCTTTGCCAACGATAAGAATTCGCTGTCCATTGAGGACGATGTGCGCAAGCCTGGACGCCAGTTTCTGGAATTCCGCCGTCGCCAATTCGCTGGCAATGGTCTCAACGCCCTGCAAATCCGGAAAAGTGGCGCCCCTGGCGTCGAAGATACCTTCTTTGACCGCGTCGAGTTCACCGGATGAGTCTGACTTGCGTACTTTGAGGTGACGATCAATGTTTGCGGTGATCACAGTATCCGACATGCGGTGTCCCCATCGTTAGGACGATCGTTATTTTTTGGACCCCGGGCTGACTGACGCGAGCTGCTCAACGCCGCTTTGCGGCTTGATTACACCCTTGCTAGCCTCAATACCGAGGGTACCTGGTGCGCGCTGTAAGACCGACTGAGCTCCCGACTTGGGAGTAGGTAGTGGGTAGTAGCCGCGGGGAGCCGAGCTGACGGCTCTGTTTACGGGTATTTGCGCAGCATCTTATTTGTAGTATAGGCAGGTTTATTCTGTATTTTCAAAAAAACCGCTGCCTTTGCAGGCAGCGGTTAAGAGCTTGACGGAAGCTTAAGGTCTACAGCCAAAAGACACTTCAACCCAACCGGCAAATGCAGTGCCCGCGTTGGTAAAATGAGTATTGTACGATAACTGCAATTAGTCAAACGGGTATCAACATTCAACTAACAGGGACTCAACATCATGGCAGTCTTCAATGAAAGGAAAGCGGAACGTCAGCTGACCGCTGAGGCCAAAAAGATTCGCCCCGAGAATCTTGAAGCGCTGCTGGCCAAACAACGCGCCATCGAAGACAAGGTAAAAGGCAGCGGTAAGCTCAACCGTTTCAAGTCGGACATCAAGCTGATGTTTGACATGATCCGGGATTACTGGAGTGGCAACTATCGTGACGTGCCCTGGAGAAGCATTGCGGCGATCGCCGGGGCGCTGGTGTATGTTCTGAATCCTTTGGACCTCATTCCTGACCTGCTCATCGGCATTGGTTTCCTTGATGACGCTGGTGTGGTTGCTTTGTGTCTGAAACTCGTTGAAACGGATCTGTTCCGCTACGCCGCCTGGAGGGAGCAGCAGAAAGAGGTCACAGATTCGCGACCGACGAATTGATTAAGTTCTGGCCGGGGAGTAGTCTCAATCCCCTGCCCCGTCTTTGTACCCCTTCCAACCGCTCTGGAGTCATCGTGGATTTCGCCACTCTTATTGGTCTGGTCGGCGCCTTACTGCTGATTGCCTCTGCCGTCATTATCGGTGTCTCGCCAGCGGTTTTTGTCAATCCGGCATCTCTGCTCATCGTGGTGGTTGGTACATTGCTGGTGGTGCTCGCCAAATTCAGCTTTGCCCAGTTTTTCGGCGCCTTCAGAGCCGCCGCAAGAGCGTTCAAATTCAAGCTGCCCGGAACCCAATCCAGTATTGAAGAGCTGGTGGACATCAGTAATGTTGCTCGCAAAGAGGGCGTTCTTGGTCTGGAAGGACGGGAGACGAGCAGTGCCTTCCTGGGTCAGGGCATCCAGATGCTGGTGGACGGTCAGGATGGCGACACCATAAAGCAGATCCTGAACAAGGAGCGCCTGATGACACTGGACCATAACCGGTCAGGCGCCAAGGTGTTTACCGCCATGGCCGACGTTGCGCCCGCCATGGGCATGATCGGTACGCTGATTGGCCTGGTTCAGATGCTGTCCAACATGGAAGACCCCAAGTCCATCGGCCCAGCCATGGCCGTAGCACTGCTGACCACGCTGTACGGCGCCATGATTGCGACAATGATTGCCACCCCAATCGCAGACAAACTGGCCCTGCGCATGACGGAAGAGGCACGCCTGCAATCACTCTACACTGACGCTCTGGTGGCCATTCGGGAAGGCACCAACCCGCGGATTATCGAGCAGATGCTCTCCAGCTACCTGCCACCCAAAGAACGCGAAAGAGCCGCGGAATCCGGGAGCGCATAGCCATGGAAGAACTGCCGGAAGAGGAAAAGCCAGGCATTCCGGCCTGGGTCGTCACTTTTGCTGACCTGATGTCCCTCCTGATGTGCTTCTTCGTCCTGCTGCTCTCTTTCTCGGAAATCGATGCCCAGAAATTCAAGCAGATCGCAGGTGAGCTCTCCAAGGCGTTTGGCGTCCAGCGCGAGGTACCCGCGCTGGAAATTCCTCAGGGCACCAGCCCAATTTTCGACACGTTCTCCCCCGCACCGCCCGAGCCGACCGTACTGGATGAAGTCCAACAGACCACAACCGACCAGGAACCGGAACTCCAGACCCTGAAAAGCCCGACGGACCTCGCAGTGGAGGCGGCGATTGAAGACCGGATGCAGGAGACCATGGATCAGATGCTGCAAGTGCTGGAACCCGCCATTCTCGATGGTCGTATCAATGTCAGCCGGGACCAGCGCCGTATCGTGATCCGCGTGGAGGAAAATGGCTCGTTTCCGTCCGGCTCTGCTCAACTGACCTGGGAGTTCGAAGGCCTGCTGCTGGACATGGCAGAGATCCTCACGGACATTCCCGGAAAACTGACGATTGAGGGTCACACCGATAATGTTCCCATTCGCACGGAGCGTTTCTACAGCAACTGGGACCTCTCGGCAGCCAGGGCAGCGGCCGTTGCCAATGTGCTGCTGGCACAGGATTACGTGGAGCCCGCCCGCATCGCCGTGACAGGCCTCGCCGATACAGAGCCAAGGGTGCCGAACACCTCAACAGAAAACCGGGCCAAAAACCGGCGAGTGGAAATCATCATCGATCTCTCCGAGCCCATGCAGGAGCAGGAAATCCGGCTGAGGGAGCTGATACGCTCCGAAGCCGAAGGCAAAGAACTTTCCCCTGGCGTCGAGTCTGACAGCAGCTCAGGCGATACGTTGAACTGGTGAGCAACCAATCCATTTTGGTGCGCAAGCACCCATAGCGCACTCAAGAGGTGCGTTTTCGGGCCTACCGACCTTTCTGCCAGCACCGTTTAATCCTGCAACCGCCTTTCCGCTCTTGAAATGCATTATTTTGGAACACCTCTTGCTTGGCATGCACTCCATTCATGCACACGCTGCCCTCAAGCGGCAACCAACCGACTCATCAGGAGAAAAAACCCGTGGACATCACGAGTGCAGTACACACCCTGACCGAAAGCGCCAACACGCTGTTCATTCTGATTGGCGCCATTATGGTGCTGGCCATGCACGCCGGCTTTGCCTTCCTGGAAGTAGGCACCGTACGCCACAAGAACCAGGTCAACGCCCTGGTCAAGATCATGACCGACTTCGGCGTTTCCGCCGTCGCTTACTTTTTCGTCGGCTACTACATCGCCTACGGCAGTCACTTCATGGCGAGCGCCGCCGAACTGACCGCCGCCAACGGCTATGATCTGGTCAAGTTCTTCTTCCTGATGACCTTTGCAGCGGCCATCCCCGCCATCGTGTCCGGCGGCATTGCGGAGCGGGCGAAGTTCTACCCGATGCTGATCGCCTCCGCGCTGATCGTGGCCTTTGTGTACCCGTTCTTCGAAGGCATGATCTGGAATGGCAACTACGGCTTTCAGGCGTGGCTGGAGAGCCAGTTTGGTGCAGGGTTCCATGACTTCGCCGGCTCTGTTGTGGTGCACGCGGTGGGTGGCTGGATCGCCCTGGCGGCGGTTCTGCTGCTCGGTGCCCGAAATGGGCGCTACCGCAACGGCCGGGTGGTGGCTTTTGCGCCCTCCAACATTCCGTTCCTGGCACTCGGTGCCTGGATCCTGACCGTGGGCTGGTTCGGCTTTAACGTGATGTCGGCGCAAACCCTCGATGGCATCAGCGGCCTGGTCGCTGTCAACAGCCTGATGGCGATGGTGGGCGGCGTGCTGGTGGCCATGCTGGTGGGTCGCAAGGACCCCGGCTTTATCCACAACGGCCCACTGGCCGGCCTGGTGGCGGTGTGCGCCGGCTCCGACCTGATGCACCCGGTGGGCGCCCTGATCACCGGCGGTGTGGCCGGCGCTGTGTTTGTTTACCTGTTCGAATGGGCCCAGGCGAAGATCGAGCGCCTGGACGACGTCCTCGGTGTGTGGCCGCTGCACGGGGTGTGTGGTGTGTGGGGCGCGATCGCGGCGGGCATCTTTGGCCAGCAGGCCCTGGGCGGTCTTGGCGGTGTCAGCCTGATGTCCCAGATCATCGGCTCCGTGGCCGGTGTGGCGGTGGCCTTTGTCGGGGGCCTGATTGTATACGGCATCGTTCGCGCCATCTCCGGACTGCGTCTGACCGAAGAGGAAGAATTCAACGGTGCCGACGTGAGCATCCACAAGATCGGCGCCACCTCCCTCGACTGACGCCTGCCGGCTAATACCCGGTCAGTTCCATGTAGCCCGCGCCCTGATGGCTACCGCTGACGCTGACCGGGCTTTCCCAATAGCGGAACAGGCCGTCATTCCAGTAGCGCCCCGGCGGGGCCGTGACCGTGAGGTCCGCACCCTGCCCCGGGACCTGGATTCGCCACCGCACCGGCACCTCACCCTCGGCGGTGGAGCGGTGTTCCTCGACCTCCAGGCGGAAGGCCTCCGGCCCCAGCGCAATCACCTCGCGATCCGCCGTGATCCAGGTGCCGGATAAATAGCCCCCACCCTCTTCACGCAAGCGGAACGCCATCAGCTTGGCGCCGGACGCCAGATGCAGCGCAAACCAGTCCCAGCCCTGCTGCCCGGCTTTCAGAAACTGGCTGCTCCACTCGCGATCAAACCAGCCCTGCCCGGACACCCGGTGGGTTTCTCCGTCGAGCGTCACCTCTCCCTTGATAGCCAGATCCACCAGGCTGAAGTACATCGATCCCTCGCCGCTCGCGGATTTGGCACTGAAGCCTTGGTTGCCGTGGGCGACCGGTTCGCCCTGAGGTGTTAACTGCAGATCGTAGGCCCAGCCCTCACCACTGACCTGAAGTCGCCAGGCACCGCTGTCTGCAGTGTGCAGGTGCCAGTCGTCCAGCCAGATTTCGAAAGGGTCCGCCCTCGCCTCGGCCTGACCGGTATCGCCCCGGGCCAGTTTTTCGGCGAACCAGTGCTGCTGCCGAAACGATACCGCGGCATGGGCCATCCAGCCTGCCTCCAGCGGCCAGTTTTCGGCAGCCGGTGCCGGCGCCGCGGGATCACGGGCGACCATAGCCTGACGGAACTGGGTCCACTGCAGCCCCAGTGGTTCACCCTGAGCGGTGGTGAGGTTAGCGGTCAGATACCACCACTCAATACGATGCCGCGGGTGCGGCCCGAAATCGTCCGGAAAGCGCAGACGGTCCCCCGGCGCAGGCTGACTGAAGTCGTCGTCATTCGCCGACTCCCCCAGCCCGGCAAAACCGGAGGAATCCGGGGCTTCCGCGCAGGCCGCCAGGGCCAGGGCAAGAACCACCCACAACAGCCGGATCGGGCGGCAAGACGGCGTCATCGCTCACCTCCGCCGGCCACATGGGCCATGGCTGGCGCCGGCACCTGGCCACGAAGTTGTCGCCGCATCAGGGTCGCGATAGCGACGCCAATCACCAGGCACAGCCCCAGCATTTCCAGCCAGAACCGCGGGTATACCGCCATCGGCAGTGACCAGCCAAACGCCAGCGGGTTGATGCGGGCAACCAGCACCCAGGTCAGCCACACCCCCAGAGGCAGGGCCACCACAGCCACAGTGCCGGTCAGCGACAACGCCAGCCACCGCAACTGAGCGGTCACTTCCCGCCGGGACAGGCCCCAGACCGACAGCAACCGGTAATACCAGGCCCGGGAGGAGAAAAACACCCACCCCATGATCAACAGTGACGCCCCGGCCAGGATCAGTGTGAGCATGGTGATGGCGCGGGTCAGCAAAAAGGTCTGGTCGAATACCCCCGATGCCAGAGCGCGAATACTGCTGTTATCCCGAACCGTGGGGCTGCCGCTATGCCAGACAGAGGCCAGACCCTGCTTGATGTCCGCCATCGCCAGCGTGCCCGGATTCAGGGAAAAGCTTTCAAAACGCGGCCGGAACGCGTCGGGCAAAACCTGCCCGGCGACCAGGACCTCTCCGGCAGGGCGGCCGTAATCTGCATACACACCGAGCACCGGAAACTCCAGGGTGCGATTGCCGAGGTTAAAGGCGATAAGGTCCCCCGGCCGGTAGCCCTGCCTGCGTGCAAGTTGCTCGTTGACCATCACCCCCTCGCCGGACGCCAGCCGGTCCCAGGCACCCGTTGCCGCCTCCAGCAGGGGCCAGCCAGTGAGCAGCCGGCCGACCGGGGAAATGGCGAACAGGTCGACCTCCGGCCCGGAGTCAGCTGTGACCAGCTCCGCGCTTCCCCGCTGGACAAGATGCCAGTCACCCACCCCGGACAGCCCCTGCAGGTAAGCGACCCCGTCTGACGCCGTGGCGTCGTCGGGCACTTCGACATAGAACTCCGCCTCCAGCCGCTGCGCCAGCCACGCGTCAAAGGTGTCTTCAAAGGTGGTCACCAGCGCCTGTACCGCCAGCACCATGGCCACGGCAAACTGCAGTGCCACAACCGGCAGCGCCAGGCGGCGGAAGAGCACCGCCAGCTCCCCCCGCCGCCACTGCGCCAGACCCTCTGCCCGGGCGGCCCACCGTTGCAGGGCACCGGACAACAGGCCGGGCGTTAACAGTCCCACCGCCACAAACACCAGGGCGAGGCCGGTAAACAGCCAGCCCAGATTCGGGGCCCGGGATACCAGCGCCACCCCGAAGAGCAGGACAACCAACCAGAGTGAGGGCCTGAATGTGGCTACCCCGGGCACTTTCGACAGCATCCGCCGGTCAGTGAAACAGGCCACCAATACCACCGCGCCCATGACCAGGGCGGGCAGGGTAAACCCGCCGTCATCCACCGCATACACGGGCATATCGAACAGCCCTTCCAGCGCCTGGCCAAACCCGCTACCCAGCATCTCCGCCAGCCATCGTCCGAACCAGATGCCCGGCACCACACAGATTGCCGCCATGGCAACCATCTCTGCCAGCAACAAGCGCCTGACCCGGCTGGCTGGGACACCAAAACGTTCCAGCAACGCAAAACTCTCGCGCCGCTGCGCCAGCCCCAGCTGATAAACGCTGCGCACCAGCAGAGCGGTAATCAGCAGCACCAGCACTGCCAGCGCGTCGAGGTTCAGCAGAAAGCTCTCGCCCAGCTCCCCGGTGGCCGGCCCCAGGGAGAACGGCTTGAGGCGGTACCCCGATGGAAGCCCGGCCGCAGCCACATTGGCCGGTACCAGCAAGGACAGCACGCTCGTGTACCCTTGTGCTGACAGCGCGGCCGCCTCGCTGATATCCAGAAAAGGGTCACCGTTCAGCGCCGCACTGCCAGCCTGGCCCGGCGCCCCGTCGCCGAAACAGGCCGCGGAGAACGGATCGACGCCGATCACCCGGCCGTCGGGCGCTGGCCGCTGCACCTCCAGCCACGGCATGACACAATGCCCCGCACGGCGCAGCGCGGCGAAATCCCGTACCGTCAGCGCCTGGCCATCGTCGCTGACGATCTGCTGCTGACCGGCGACTGCCTGTTCACTCTGGGCAAGGCTGGCGCGGGCGCGTTCAGTCAGGTGATTCACACCAGTCCACAGCGTGGTCGCCAGCACAATCATCAACGCCAACGCCAGCAGCTGCAGCGGGTGACGTCGGTAGTGGCTGAACTGAGCCGCAAACAGATTCATGACCGGGCGACAGAAGAAGGCGAGCTGGACGTCGGGGCAAGCCGCGGCTGATCGTGGCCCAGATCCAGCTGGTACTGGCAGCGTCCCGCCAACGCCGGGTCGTGCGTGGCCAGAATCAAGCCGCAGCCGGTGCTGTGCTGCAGGCTGAACAGGCAATCGGCCACTTCATCCGCGGTGTGGTGATCCAGACTGCCGGTGGGTTCATCGGCCAGGATCAGCCCCGGATTCATGGCAAACACCATGGCCAGGGCCGCGCGCTGGCGTTGCCCGCCGGATACCTGGTCCGGGTACCGGTCCGCCAGGTCAGCAATCCCGAGGCGTGCCAGCCAATCGACGGCCGGACCCACCGGCTGGTCCGCCAGTGCGGCGCGAAAGCGCACATTATCCAGCACTGTCAGCGCCGGCATCAGGTTGGCCTCCTGAAACACCACGCCGATGGCGCGGCGGCGCAGCCGGGCCCAACGCTCACGGATTTCTTGCGGCGAACGGCCTCCGGCGGCAAAGCACTCCCCGAACACCTGCAGATTGCCCCTGTCCGGCGCCTCCAGGCCGCACAGCAGATTCAGCAACGTGCTCTTGCCGGAGCCCGAGCGGCCGGTGAGGGCCATGGACCCACCGGCGGGCAGATTGAACGACAGATCCGACAGCACCGTCACGGTGTCGCCGGCACCGGCGAAGCGTTTGCTCAGATCGGTTACTTCAATGACGGGCGCAGTCATCGACACGGCCTTTTATCCTATGGGTTCGGCGGTTTCTCCGCGCCGTTCCGCGCGCCATTCGCGGAACTGTTCCAGATACGACAGGAGCGCGGGCGTCACCAGCAACACCAACAGTGTGGACAGACCCAGGCCGAATGCAATGGACGTCGCCATGGGAATCAGGAACTGGGCCTGCAGGGAGGTTTCAAACAACAGCGGCAGCAGCCCGCCGATGGTGGTCAGGGACGTCAGCAGCACCGCGCGTACCCGCTGAACCGCCGCCTCGTTCAGTGCGTCATTGATCCCCAGTCCCTTTTTGCGGGCCTCCCCGTAGAATGCCACCAGAATGATTGCGTTGTTAACCACAATGCCCGAAAGGCCAAACAGCCCGAACAACGACAGAATGGTCAGCTGCAGCCCCATCAGCCAGTGGCCCAGCAAGGCACCGACCAGCGCAAAGGGGATGATCGCCATGACGATCAGCGGCAGGCTCCAGGAGGCGAACACCCACGCCAGCACCACATACATCAGCCCCAGACCAATGATCAGTCCGGTTCTCATATCGGCCATGGTTTCCCGCTGGTCCGCCGAGCGCCCTTCAAAGCTGTAGCGCAGGTTGTAGTCCCGCACCAGTTGCGGCAGCACATTATCGGCCAGATTCCCCAGCACCTGATCCGCGGTGCTGATGCGGGTATTCAGAGACGCCGTGACCTCCACGGCCAGCTCGCCATCGGCGTGGCGCAGAGCCTCGAAACCCTGGCGGTGGTCCAGGTTCATCACCTGGGTCAGAGGTACGAAGCGACCATCGGGAACCCGCACCGTCATGTTCGCCAGCGAGGCCATGCTCTCGCGCTGGGTCCGCGGTAGCTGAACCCGCACCTCGACCTCGTCGCGGCCGTCCTGATAGATCTGGGCGATGCGCCCGTCATAGGCCGCCCGTAACTGTTGCCCGAGATCCGTGGTGGTCAGCCCCAGTGCCTCTCCGTAAGTGCTGACCTGGTACACCAGCTGTTCCCGGCCCCAGGGCATATCGTCTTCCACATCCAGTACGCCCGGCAGGCTGCGCACCGATTCCGCCAGCGACTCGGCCGCCCGCTTGAGATCGGTCGCACTCTCCCCCGTCAGCCGCACGTTGATGTCGCGGCCGGGCGGACCTGACTGGCGCTCGGAGATGTTCAGGGAATCCAGCCCCGCCGGCAGCGTCAGCCGGTCACGCCACTCGGTGATGAAATCGGGATTGCGTACATCCCGCCGGTCCGAAGGCACCAGCTCCACCATCATCGATCCCAGTTCGTCTCCGGCACGGGAGGCGCCTTCGGCACCCAGGGTACTGCCACGCGTGGTCACCGCGTGCAGGATCAGGTCGCCACCAAGGGCCTCCTCAGTTTCATTGAGGCTGCGCTGCATATCGGCCAGAAAGCCATCCACCGTCTCGCGATTGGTACCGGCAACGAAACTGGCGTTGGCATAAAACACCGAGGGTTCGGGGGTCGGGAAAAAATTGAACCCGAGCCGGCCACCTGCGAGCAACCCCACCGTGACGATGGCGAGTGCCACCGCCCCGGCCACCGTGGCCCCGCGGTGTTCCAGACTGTAGCGGGAAAACCGGCGAAATTTGCCGTTGCGGAACCGATCGAACCACTGCTCGAAACCCTGCCGCAAGCGCGCAATTGCGCCCGGCCGCTTCACCTCACCTGCTTGCGGGTCCGTGGCTTTCTTCCGGCGGGGAACAAACGCGTGCCGCAGGTGAGCGGGCAGAACGATGAAACATTCCAGCAACGAGGCCACCAGCACGCAGATCATCACCAGGGGAATGTCACCGAGGATGTTGCCAATCACACCGCCCACCACCAGCAGGGGCATAAACGCCGCCACCGTTGTCAGCGAGGAGGCCAGCACCGGCCAGACCATGCGTTTGGCCGCCCCTTCGGAGGCGTAAATGGAGGCCTCCCCCATGCGGGCATGGGCATCGGCATCCTCACCCACCACGATCGCATCATCAACGATGACCCCCAGTGCCATGATCAGGGCAAACAGCGAAATCATGTTGATGGAACCACCAATCAGCCACAGCACGGCCAGAGCTGCCAGAAACGCCGTGGGAATTCCGATGGCCACCCATACCGCCACCCGCCCGGGCAGGAACAGGTAAAGCAGGCAAATCACCAGCACCAGACCGCCAAGACCGTTATTCACCAACAGCGAGATACGATCGTCCAGCAGCTGCCAGGTCTCATCGTAAACCTCCAGTTCCACTGTCGGTGGCAACACCGGCCGGGTGTCCGCCAGCCAGGTCTCCAGGACCTTTGCCGCTGCCAGCGAATTACCATTTTCTGCGCGCTGCAGCTGCAGCTCCACCGCCGGCCTGCCATCCCGCGTCAGCGTTGCCTGGTTCTCACGGGCTTCCTGACGGATGATGGCAATATCTCCCAGTTTCAGCTGAGTGCGCTCGCCGCTGAGCACGGCAATATCCTCGAAAGCCTGCGGACTCCGCCGTTGTTCCACCGCCCGCAGTTCACGGGTGGCGTCCTGCTGCGCCATCATGCCAGCCGGCAGATCCCTGGAAATGGCAGCCACTCGCTCGGCGATCTGGTCCAGCGACAGCCCCAGGGTTTCCAGACGCTCGATCGGCACCTCAATACTGATCTGCTGTTCCGGCAAACCGCGAATGGACACCCGGTCAATGCCCCGCTGCAGCAGTTCATCCTCGAAGCGGTAGGCGAGCTGCCGTAACTCGCGGCGATCCACATCACCAACCACCAGTAGCCGGGCCACGGGCTCGTAGCGTTCCAACCGGGTTACCTGGGGTTCCTCCGCCTCGGCGGGCAGGTTGGTGAACTCATCCACCTGCTGGCGCACGTCGTCCAGGGCCTGGATCGGGTTGCTGTCCTCCTGGAACTCGAGCGTGATGGACGAGACCCCCTGGGCGGATGTCGACGTCATCTTTTTCAGCCCATCGACACTGCGCAGGCGTTGTTCCAGCGGGTTGGTAATACCCTGCTCAACGTCTTCGGCGGAAGCGCCACTCCAGACCACGCGGACGCTGACAACGTCGAGGGCAAAGGTGGGAAAGAACTGGATATTCATCCGGGTCAGGGCGAGCACACCGCCGAGCAGCATCACCAGCATCACCAGATTGGCGGCAACCCGGTGATGAACAAAAAAGCCGATAATGCCCCGTTTCCGCCTCATTGTTCCGGGGCTCCGGAGCCGGCCACGTCCACCTTGAGACCGGTGACCGCATTGGGCAGATGGGTGGTAATCAGGCGGGCGCCGGAAATCAGGGCATCGCCGGACACCAGCAAGCGGCGTTCGCCATTGCGACCGGTGGCTTCGCCGATACGCTCGACGGTCGCCCGCTCCATACGGCCGTCAGCGGTCAGCAGGTACACACTGTCCGCGCCGTAGAGGGCGCTGAACGGGATCACCACCGTGTTGTCGCGGCCAGCGCGTTCGAGGGTCACCGGCATCAGGGCGCCGGGCCGGATGCCCCGGGGTTCCCCTTCCAGTTCCAGAATGGCGTCGGTGCCCGACGCATCGCTGGTGCCGGCGAAACGCGCCAGCCGGAACCGGTACGCCCCGTCAGTGCTGGTCGCTGTCAGCGTGTCGCCTCGCGCCAGGGCGTCCAGCAACTCCGCGCGGAACACGTCCGGTACCCGCGCCCTCAGTTCGAGACCGTCGACAGGATACAGTGACAACAACGGTTCGTTGCGGCTGACCTGATCGCCCCGGGCCGCCTGGATGTCGGTCACGATACCGTCAAAAGGGGCGGCCATTCGCGCCCGGCTGGCGTCCCGCCGGATGCCTTCGAGGTTGGCTTCGGCCTGAGCCAGCTTCGCGTTCAGGCTCTGCAGGCGGGCGGGATGTTCGTCGATGGCCCGTTGCCGGCTGTTCACCGTAAGCTCCGCCCGCGCTGCGGTATCGGTGGATGCTTCCAGCGCCTCGCGGGAGGCAAGATTACGATTGACCAGTGATCGTGTGCGTTCAAGCTGGCGGCGTGCATTATCAAGTATGGCCTGCTCGCTGGTCAGTGCCGCCGTGTCATTACGGAACCGCACCTGCTCCGAGCGGATCTGCGCCTGAAGATCCGCCACCTGGGCCTCGGCCTGCGCAAGCGCCGGCTGGATGTCGGCGTCGTCCAGTGCCACCAGCAGATCGCCCTCAGCCACACGCTGCCCTTCCGTGACCGGGCGTTCACCGATACGGCCGGCCAGCGTGGCAGTCACGGTCAGTTGTTCCGGCGCCAGCACTTCACCATACAGGGGCAGCACCGGTGTGTGGGTAGCCGGCTCAACCACCTGCACTTCGACACGCCAGCTGCGTTCGCTGGCACTGACCTGTTCCGGCTCCGGCCGGGTCATCTTGAGGAACAGGAAGCCGGCGATTCCGACCGCTATAATCAATACTGGAATGAGTCTTTTGGACATTACATACTGGCCAGCTAAGGTGAATAAGGCCACTTGGGCTGTTCAAATCAATCTACTATACAATCAGCAACGCCTTTCGGATCGGGCATATCCCTCGTTTGCATCACGTTCAGGGAAACATTGCCCCCAGCCATCAGCGGAGAACGACACCCTTGGCATTAACAGAGCAGGTGGATCTTATCAATGCGACGCTTATCAATGCGTTGATCGTGACCGTGGTGGTGGTCATCCACAACGAGGCACTGCTCCGCCTGAGTGGTCTGCTGGCCAGGATGCGCCAGAGTCACCATTTCCGCCTGATCACCGGCGTCCTGGGCATCCTCGCCACCCACACCCTGCAGGTATGGATCTTTGCCACGGCCTTTTACCTGATGCACCACGCTGAGGCCTGGGGCGAACTTTCCGGTAATTTCAGCGGCAGCATTCTGGACTGCGCCTACTTTTCGTTCACAACTTTCACCACCCTCGGTTATGGCGACATCGAGGCGCTGGGGGTTCTCCGGTTTCTGACCGGTATAGAAGCCCTGACTGGTCTGGTACTGATTACCTGGAGCGCCTCGTTCCTGTTCGTCGAAATGCAGCGCTACTGGCCAACCCGCTAGACCCACTTGCAACGTGCCAGAGTGTAGTACAGCAGAGGCACCACCAGTACGGTCAGCAGGGTGGACATGGCCAGGCCAAAGACCAGCGATATTGCCAGGCCGTTAAAGATCGGATCGTTCAGAATGAAGTAAGCACCCACCATCGCCGAAATGGCCGTCAGCGCGATGGGTTTGATCCGTACCGCGCCCGCCAGAACCACCGCTTCATCCAGTTCCACGCCTTCCTCGATCAGTTGCCGGATAAACACCACCAGCAGGATGGAATTGCGCACGATGATGCCGGCCAGGGCAATCATACCGATCATGCTGGTAGCGGTGAATTCCCGACCCAGCAGGGCATGCCCCGGCAGGATGCCGATCAGGGTCAGCGGAATCGGCGCCATGATCACCAATGGCAGAATATAGGAACGGAACTGCGCCACCAGCAGCACGAAAATCATGAACACACCCACACTGTAGGCGGCGCCCATGTCCCGGAAGGTTTCGTAGGTAATCTGCCACTCACCGTCCCATTTGAGGGTGCCTTTCTCCGGCAAGGGTGGCTGGTCAATAAAATATTGCTCCGGGGCACCTTCCTGCTGCTTCAGGCGGTCCACCATGGCAAACATGCCATACAGGGGTGAATCGGTCTCCCCGGCCATATCCGCTGTCACGTAGGTGACCGGCAGCAGATCCTTGTGATAGATCGCCCCCATCCAGTCCGCTTCCCGCACATCGGCAATGCTGGCCAACGGCACCAGGTTGCCATCACGGCTGCGCACGTTGAGGGACAGCAGCACCGATGGCTGGGCCTTGTCCCCCTCGCCCAGGATCACCCGAATTGGCACCGGGTACTTGGCGTGCTCGTCGTGCAGGAAGCTGACGCCTGCACCACCCAGGGCGGTCTGCAATGCATCGACCACTTGCGCCTGGGACACGCCCAGCCGCGCCGCCCGGTCGCGGTCCACCACCACTTCCCATTGCCTGGTGGGCGCTTCGAGGGTGGTGTCGATATCCACCAGCCCGTCTATCTGTATCATCCCCTCCGCCACGCTTCGGGCCAGCTCGGCCCGGCGTGATTCATCCACCGCATAAATCTCGGCCACCACCGGAGACAGCACCGGTGGTCCGGGAGGCACCTCCACGATTTTCACGCTGGCCCCGTATTGTTCGCCGATCTCCGTCAGCGGTGCCCGCAAAGACTGGGCGATGTCGTGGGACTGGCGCTCCCGGTTCTGCTCGTGGCTCAGGTTGATCTGGATATCGCCATGGTAAGGGTCGCCCCGCAGGTAATACTGGCGCACCAGACCGTTAAAGTTGATCGGGGAGGCAGTACCTGCGTAGGTCTGCCAGTTGGCCACCTCCTCGACCGTCTCCAGGTAGCTCCCCATCTCTGTCAGCACCCGCTGGGTCTGTTCCATCGGGGTGCGCTCGGGCATATCCACCACCACCTGCAGCTCGGACTTGTTGTCGAACGGCAGCATTTTCAGAATGACGGCCTGGAACACCGGCAAAGAGCTGGCCACGAGCGTCAGAGCCACCACACCCAGTGCCAGCAGACGACGGCGCCACGGATGATCGCCCAGGAACGGGCCCAGCACCGTACGGAATATTCGCAGCGAGAACGGGCTGACGCCGTCGGCTGAATTGGAGGCCTCATCGGCTTCGGCAGCCAGCTCCCCTTTCTTGTGTTTCAGCAACCGGAAAGCCAGCCAGGGTGCCACCACAAAGGCCACGATCTGGGACAACACCATGCCCGCCGAGGCATTGATGGGAATCGGGCTCATGTAGGGGCCCATGAGACCACTGACAAACGCCATGGGAATCAGCGCCGCCATGATGGTCAGGCTCGCCATGATGGTGGGTGTGCCCACCTCGTCCACCGCGACGGGAATGATGTCCTTCACTGCTTGCCGGGAATTCTGGATCCGGCGGTTGATGTTCTCGGTGATCACAATGCCGTCGTCCACCAGGATGCCGATGGAGAAAATCAGCGCGAACAGCGAGACCCGGTTGAGGGTGAACCCCCAGGCCCAGGAAAATACCAGGGTCAGCAACAGGGTGATCAGCACCGCCAGGCCCACAATCAGAGCCTGGCGCCAGCCCATGGCCGCCAGCACCAGCAACACCACGCAGAGGGTGGCGGAAATCAGGTCGGTGATCAGTTTGCGGGCTTTCTGGGAGGCGGTGACGCCATAGTCGCGGGTAACCAGTACCTCCACATCATCCGGCAACGCCCGGTTGCGCAATTGTGCCAGCCGTTCCTCGATGGCGGTGGTGATATCGACGGCGTTTTCACCGGGTTTCTTGGCGATCGCCAGGGTGACGGCCGGGTAAACCTCCCCCGGCTGGCCTGCTTTGTCGTCAGCATGGGCCGGCCCGAAACCGGTCATCACGCTCTGGTCCGGCACCGTGCCACCACGACTGATCCCGGCCACATCTTCCAGGTAAACCGCCGCGCCATTGTGCATTCCCACCACCAGCCGGCGCACGTCACCCACCGTTTCCAGCAGGGTGCCGGCCTGCACCGGTATGGACAGGTTGTCCCGGGTTACCCTGGCTTCCTGGCTGCTGGTGTTGGCCGCGGACAGGGCGTTGCGGATATCGTCGACGGTCAGGTTGAAGCCCGCCAGCAAGGCCGGATCAAAATGGACATCAACCCGATCCGGAATGCCGCCGGTGGTGAAGACATCCCGGGTGCCCGGGACCCGTTTCAGGGCCACTTCCAGCATATGCGCCAGGCGGGTGAGTTCCTCGCCGGTGTGACCATTGGCCGGATCGTAGAGCGTCAGGGTCGTGACCGGAACATCATCGATGCCTTTGGGTTTGATCACCGGCTGGCTTGCACCAAGGTTGGCAGGCAGCCAATCCTGATTCGAATACACCTGATTGTAGAGCCGCACCAGGGCTTCCTGGCGCGGGATACCCACTTCGAACTGGACCGTAATCACCGCCTGACCCTGACGAGACACGGAATAGACATGCTCCACGCCTTCGATCTCGCTCATCACCTGTTCGGCGGGCGTGGCGATGGCGCTTTCCACCTCGCGGGTGCTGGCGCCGGGAAACGCCACCATGATATCGGCCATGGTGACGTCGATCTGGGGCTCTTCCTCTTTCGGCGTGACCACCACCGCCAGCACGCCAAGAATGATCGCCAGAATGGCCAGCAGGGGCGTGAGGTGATTGTTCTGGAAAACCCGGGCAATGGCCCCGGATGGCCCGACGGGTGGTAGATCCCGGCTCACGGATTCGCCTCCGTGCCCGGCCTGGCGACCGGTCCAAGGCGGTCACTACCGACCAGCCCGGACGGGTTGGTTACCACCCGCTCGCCCTCACTGAGTCCTGCCAGAATCTCAAGCCGGCCGTTGTCTCTGACCCCGGTACGCACCTGTCGCAGCCGCGGCCGATCCTGATCATCCAGCACAAACACGGCCCTCAGTTCGCTGCGCCGGATCAGGCTGCTGGCTGGCACCCAGAGCGCCTCGCGACTGGCCACCGGCACGCCCACTTTCACCAGCATGCCGGGAAACAACGAACCGTCAGGTTCACTCAGGCGCATGCGCAGACGGAAGGTGTGGGTTTGCGGGTTGGCGTAGGGGTAAAAGGTCATCTCTCCGGTTTCAAGAACCCTGCCATCGGCCAGGGTCACCCGCGCCTTCCGGTCGGTGCGCGCCAGATCCGCGTACTTCTGGGGCAGATCCACCACGACCCGGAGCTGTTCCAGGGACAATCCGCTGAGCAGCGGCTGCCCCGGACTCACGGACTCCCCCACTTCCACATGGCGCTCGGTGAGGATGCCACCGTAAGGCGCTTCCACCCGGGTATAGGACAGTTGTTCCCGCGCTTCGGATACCGACCCACGGGCGCGCTCGACCCGCGCCCGGGCGGCGGCCAGGTTGTTGCGCGCCTGATCAAACTCCTGACGGGACACCAGACCACGCCCATGCACCGCCTCGATACGCTCAAAGCGCTGCCGTGCGTCGGAAAGCGACGCTTCCGCCTCTTCCAGCCCGGCTTCAGCCTGGCGCAGCCGCGAGCGCTGTTCACTGTCTTCCAGCTTGACGATCAGGTCCCCGGCGGCGACTGAATCATCAATATCGAACGGCAAGGTCTGGACGGTACCGCTGGTTTGCGCAGAAACGGTGCTCTGCTGGACCGCTTCTATGACCCCGTCCAGGTGAATGGTTTCATGGAAGGACTCACGCACAACGGTCTCAAAGGCAGGTTGTGCTGCTGCCTGCGCCGGCACCATGACCAGCAGGAGGGCGAACAGGCGACCGCAATGACCCATGGCAATCTCACAGTATGGTTATAAGGTTATTCTGTTTACTTTGGATAGTTTAACAGGGAGGCGCCGGTCTTACATTGAGCCCGGACAAAAAAGCCCCGGGTGAAGAGTGGGCTCCACCCGGGGCACAATGTCACCCGCTGACTGAAAGACGCGGGCAACCGCCATGTAAGGTCCTACCACCTGGCTGTCAGTGCAGCACGCAATGTCCGGCCAGGTTCATTAACTCTTACGGCCTCCGGATTAAACGGATCAGTATTGGCGCGACTGACGTGGGGCGCCCAGGTGTTATCGAACAGGTTCACCACGGCCCAGCTCAGGCTCAGGTATTCTGCCAGCGGGTGGCTGCCGGAAACATTGAAGACACCGTAGCCCGGCGAAGTGCCGGCATCCTGGCCGGACGCCAGATCAACACGGTCCTGCCGACGCGCCAGCACCCACTCCGCCTCCACCGCATGGCCCCTGCGCTGCCAGCCCAGGGTCTGGGTGAACTGCACCGGCGGAATCTGCGGCAGCGACTGGTTGTCGTCCCGGTTTTCACCGCGAACCGATGCCAGGCGGCTGTCCGCAGTCCAGGTGCCATTACTCCAGCCAACCTGACCTTCCACCCCCAGCAGGCGGGCGTCGATGTTGCGATAGACACTGACCTGGTCCTCGTTGCGGGTGCGGAGGACAAAATCATCAACCTGATCCACCCATACCGCCGGGCGCCAGTGCCAGCCGTTGCTGCGGCCCGGCAATGCCAGTTCCAGCTTGTGGTGGGTTTCGGTCTCCAGATCGGGATTGCCGACCCAGCGCCGCGACGGATCCATGGCGTTCCAGCTGGCGATGTATCGTTCGGTCACCCCCGGGCTGCGGACGCTGTGGCTGGCCGTGATGACCAACGACTGGATGGACGAGAAACGCCAGTCACTGCTGATAAAACCACTGACATTGTCATCGGCCACGTCAGTGCTCGTGGTGCCATAGACAGTCTGATAGGCATCCGCCGCTGACAGCGCCATCATGCCACTGCCGAACACCTTGTCAGCGGCTGCCGCCTCCATTTCCACGCGGTCATAGCGAACGCCACCACCCAGCTGCAGGGTGGGTGTCAGCCGGTAGAAGCGCTCGGCGAAGACACCGAACCGATCCCTGTCCACATCCGGCCAGAGCACCGAAGTCAGGGTATCGAGACGGGCACCGCCGAACCGTTCGGCGTGCCAGTTGTTGGTTTCAACGTCGGCGCCAACCGCCCAGTCGGTGCGGGCGTCGGGACTCTGATCCAGGGTCAGCCGCAGGCCCCTGGTTTCGGTCTCGGATGCGGTGAGCATATTCATCGGGGCGTCACGGAGACTGAAGTTGTCCATGATATGGTCCACCTCCGCCTGCCAGGCCAGCAGGTTCCATTCGCCGCTGGCTACCGGGGCCCCCAGTTCCAGGCGCTGGATGTCCGTGTCGGTTTCCGGCGCGTCCATACCAGCGCCGGCGTATTTCACGTCCCGCTCTTCCTGACGGTTTACCAGGCCCCTGACATAGAAGCCATTTTCCGCTTTCCAGGCCGCATCCATCCGTGCTTCCGAGTTCTTGTAGGCACTGCGGACCTCGTTACCGTCACCGTCCTCATAATCGTCGGCTTCATCGTAGCCGCCCGCCACTCTCAGCCAGGCACGATCACCACCCACAGCGGCACTGCCGTTGATCAGCCTGCCGTTGCCGTTGTCAGCGCCGCCCACGGTCAGGTGGCCAGTGGTGTCGGCGCCATTGAAGACCGGTGCGGCCGTGGTGGCAATCACCTGCCCGCCGGTGATGGGCCCCCAGCGCAGGGTCCGGTTGCTGGTGCGCACTTCCAGCATCGGGGCCAGCGCTGCACTGAGCCGGCTGGTGGGCGGGTCCATGCGATTGGGGCATGCCCCTTCGACCCGAATACCATCCAGAAGCACGTCCACACGTTCCTGACTCTGACCGCGGACCACCGGTTCCAGGCCCCGCCCCCCCATGCGTGATAGCGACACTGACGGGTCGGCAGACAAGCGTGCCACAGGCTCAGGCGTCATCGCCGCCTCGTTCAGCCGCGCGATCTCCGCTGAACGCCCCTCGGTAACCCTGATCAGCAGCGGGTCCGCCTGGCCTGCCTCTGCCTGAACAAACGGGGTGATGGCACAACTGGCCAGGCTAAGGCCAATACAACGAGCCAGGTGTCTGGTACGCATCTGGAAGAGATCCTTGTAAGCACGTCAGTTTTAAGATGAAGCAGTTTGATGGGCAGAATTTTACGACGCTGCGCCCACCGCGGCTTGAGACACAATGCCGCACCTCCTCGGAGGTACCCCGACAGAGGGCGACACGGTTGGAGGAACGTGCTTGCCATCTTGCGCATCCTTGTGGTGCAATCATTGCCCTTTTATTGTGCAGACGTTCTTCTGCGACGACTCACCACTCGCACTCCGAGGCCCTGACTGACATGACCGTAAAACTCGACGAAAAACTGGAACCGATTTTCCAGGACGTATTGCACCGCAATCCCGGTGAAAGCGAATTCCATCAGGCTGTGCATGAGGTTCTGGAAACCCTCGGGCCTGTTCTGGTCAAGTACCCGGAATTTGCCGACAAGAAAATCATCCAGCGCATCTGTGAACCGGAACGGCAGATCATCTTCCGGGTGCCCTGGCAGGACGACAGCGGCGAAATCCATATCAACCGCGCCTTCCGCGTCGAGTTCAACAGCGCTCTGGGGCCCTACAAGGGTGGCATGCGTTTCCACCCATCGGTCTATCTCGGCATCATCAAGTTCCTCGGCTTTGAGCAGATCTTCAAGAACGCCCTGACCGGCCTGCCCATCGGCGGCGGCAAGGGCGGCAGCGACTTCGACCCCAAGGGCCGGTCCGATGACGAAATCATGCGTTTCTGCCAGAGCCTGATGACCGAACTGTATCGCCACCTGGGCGAATACACCGACGTGCCGGCTGGCGATATCGGCGTTGGTGGCCGCGAAATCGGCTATCTGTTCGGCCAGTACAAGCGCATCACCAACCGCTACGAATCCGGCGTGTTTACCGGCAAAGGCCTGGAATGGGGCGGCAGCCGCGCCCGCACCGAAGCGACCGGCTACGGCACGGTGTTCTTTACCCATGAAATGCTCAAGGCCCGGGGCGACTCTCTGGAAGGCAAAACCGTGGTGGTTTCCGGCTCCGGCAACGTGGCGATCTACGCCATCGAAAAGGCCCACGAGCTGGGTGCCAGGGTTATCGCCTGCTCCGACTCCCAGGGCATGATCGTGGATGAGAAAGGCATCGACCTGCAGGCACTGAAACGCATCAAGGAAGTGGAGCGTCGCCGCATCAGTGCCTACACTGAGTTCCACAAAGATGCGAAATACGTGGCCGGTGGCAACATCTGGACCGTGCCCTGCGACGTGGCCCTGCCCTGCGCCACCCAGAACGAGCTCAATGGCAAAGACGCCCGGATGCTCGTTGAGAACGGCTGTATTGCGGTCGCCGAAGGCGCCAACATGCCGACCACGCCGGAAGGTATCGAAATCTTCCAGAGCGCCAGGCTGGCCTATGGCCCCGGCAAGGCCGCGAATGCCGGCGGTGTCGCCACCTCCGCCCTGGAGATGCAGCAGAACGCCAGCCGCGACTCCTGGAGCTTTGACTACACCCAGAAGCGCCTTGAGGAAATCATGATCGATATCCACAAGAACTGTTATGACACCGCGGCCGAGTTCGGCTCTGAGGGCAATTACGTGCTCGGCGCCAACGTTAACGGTTTCCTCCGGGTGGCCCGGGCAATGACCGCCATGGGCGTGATCTGATCCACTTATGAGCCGCGACGCATCTCGCCCTGCTGACGACCGGGTCTCCACCGGGCTGGCGGGGCTGGATGAGGTTCTGGATGGCCTGCGAATCGGCGATAATGTGGTCTGGCGTGTGTCGGATCTCGATGACTATCGCCGGTTCGTACACCCCTTTCTGGACGCCGCCGCCGCTGCCGGCCGCCAGATCATTTATCTCCGCTTCGGCGACCATCCCGCCATCATTGACCGGCATCCTGCTGTCCGCACCATCGAAATCGACGCCCTTGGCGGCTTCGAGAGCTTCACCAGCCGGGTATGGCATCTGATCGAACAGCATGGCCGGGGCGCCTTTTACGTGTGCGACAGCCTCAGCGAACTGCTCAATGCCTGGGCCACCGACGCCATGGTGGGCAACTTTTTCCGGGTGGTTTGCCCGTTCCTGTTTGAACTGGACACGGTGGCCTGGTTTGCCCTGTATCCGGACCGTCATTCCCGCATGACCCTGGATCGCATCCGCGAGACCACCCAGGTGATGATCGACGTGCACCGCCACGGCGACAACGTACAGATTCACCCGATCAAGGCCTGGCGCCGGCAATCGCCCACCATGTTCCTGCCCCATCGGGAGCAGGACGGCCAGTTCCGGCCGATCACCGACAGCAGTGACGCAACCCGGCTGCAGGCCGGCCTGGAACTGGAACACCTGCACCGTCAGCCGTTGCTGGATTACTGGGATCGCCTGTTTCAGGACGCCAGCCGGGCACTGTCCGAACAGGACGAGGCCAGCATCGCCGACCTGCAGGAACAGGTGTTGCAGGTGTTGATCAGCCGGGAGCCACAGATCCTGGCACTGGCCCGGCGCTACCTGTCACTGGAAGACCTGCTGGGCATCCGCAGCCGGCTGGTGGGCAGCGGTTACATCGGCGGCAAGGCCACCGGGATGCTGATTGCCCGCAATCTGCTGCTGAAGGAAGCTCCGGAACTGTGGCAGCAATATCTGGAACCCCACGACTCCAGTTATCTCGGCACCGACGCCTATTATGCGTTTCTGGTACACAACGGATTGTGGCCGGCGATCATGCGCCAGCGCTCAGCAGCCGGTTACCTGACCGAAGCGCCGGCACTGCGCGCAGGCATCGTTGCCGGCGTGTTCCCCGATGAAATCCGTACCGAGCTGGCGCGGTTGCTGGATCATTACGGCCAGTACCCCATTCTGGTGCGGTCATCGAGCCTGCAGGAGGACGGCTTCGGCAACGCCTTTGCCGGGAAATACGAGAGCGTGTTTCTGGTCAATCAGGGCGCGCCGGAGCAACGGCTGGCGGCGCTGGAAGATGCCATCCGCCAGGTGTACGCCTCATCGATGAGTGAAGATGCCCTGCACTACCGCAAACAACGGGGGCTGGACCAGCGGGAAGAGCCCATGGCCCTGCTGATCCAGCGGGTCAATGGCCGCTTCCATGGCCGCTACTACCTGCCGGATGCCGCCGGGGTGGGTGTCTCCCGCAACACCTTTGCCTGGGACAGCACCATGGACCCGAAAGCGGGCATGGTGCGAATGGTCATGGGGCTGGGCACCCGCGCGGTGGACCGGATCGACGGCGACCATGCCTGTGTGATGGCGCTGGATCAGCCCACGCGGCAGCCTTTCCGCAACCCCGATGAATCCTACCGCTTCTCCCAGCACCTGGTGGACCTGCTGGATCTCGAGGATGGCACGCTGGATACCCGCCCCCTCAGCCAGCTGCTGGAGGTCACCCACGACCTGCCCATGGCGCATCTGGCGGAAGTGGACCGGGCGGCCACCACGCGCGCCGAACAAATCGGGCTGAACGGGCCGGTCTGGCGCCTGACGTTCCGGCCGCTGGTGCAACACGGACCTTTCATCGAACGGCTTTCCAGCCTGCTGCAAACCCTGGAAGCCGGCTACCGGCATCCGGTGGATGTGGAATTCACCCTGCATCTGGACGAAGCGGGCGATCCGTCCTTCAATCTGGTGCAGTGCCGGCCCCTGGCCACCGTGGGGGAAACGGGGCCGGTGCACGTCCCCGATACGGTGCCGGAGGAACGGATTCTGTTCCGCACCGAAGGTAACTTCATGGGCGGAAACGTCAACCTGACCATCCAGCGCGTGCTCCGTGTCGATGCGTCTGTGTACGCCGGACTCAGCACCAGCGAACGCTATGAAGTGGCCCGCCTGGTCGGTGAGCTGGTTCGCGCCAGTGAGGATTCCACGCTGCTGATTGGCCCGGGACGCTGGGGCACCAGCAGCCCCGACCTGGGGGTGCCGGTGCGTTTCCCGGACATCGCCGGCGTGGCAGCGCTGGTGGAGGTGGCGGAAAAATCCGGTCAGATGGTACCGGACCTGTCCTATGGCTCGCACTTTTTCCAGGATCTGGTGGAAACCGGCATTGCCTACGCCGCACTGTTCCCGGACAGCCACCATTGCCAGTATCACCCCTGGCGTTTGCCGCCACCTGCCGGCACTCCGGCATCGGTCCCGGCCGCTCACCGGGCGCTGCGGCTGCATGACCTGACCACCCGACCCCTCCAGTTCACGGCCGATGTGGTCCGGCAACAATTGATTTGTTACTTCCCGGATTGACCCCCGACAATGCGATGCGCTTTTCCCCACCGTACCCGGATGGACACTGGTAGAATGCCCTCCATGGAATGGCTAACCCACTCACAGACCGGTTTTCAACAGGCAGCGCGCTATCTGCTCGGTATGCGGCTGACCATTGTGGCGATCCAGTTGATCGCCCTGGCGGTGGCGGAAACGGTGATTACCCTGGCGTACCGCGGCGAGGCCGTCATCCTCTGCCTGCTGTACGCGGTGATGGCCACGCTGGGCTGGCTCTGGCTGACCCGCCGGCCGCCGGCCAGGCCCGCGCCGGTCAGCCTGTCTCTGGCTCTGGACCTGCTGCTGATCGGTGGCTGGCTGTTCCTCACCGGCGGCTACACCAACCCGCTGACCTCGTTACTGCTGCTGCCCATTGCTGTCGCCATCATTCTGGTGCCCCTGCGCCAGAGCATTGTTCTCACCCTGTGCGGCATTCTGGTGTACACCGTGCTGGTGCTCTGGCATTCGCCGGTCATGCGCGATCACCACGGCAGCAATCTGGCCCAGCTTCACCTGGTCGGCATGTGGGTTACCTTTGCGGTTACCGCCGCCATCCTGCTAATCGTCGTTGGCAGCCTGGCCCGCCGGTTCCGACAGCAGCAGGCGACGCTGGCCGATGCCCGCGAGCGACGGTTACGGGATGAACAGATTATCGCCCTGGGCCTCTCTGCGGCGGCGGCGGCCCATCGGCTGGGCACTCCGCTGAACACCATGAGTCTGCTGGTTGAGGAACTCAAGCACGGCAACGACCCCGCCGCACGCCAACAGGACCTGCAGACACTGGAACAGCAGCTGGCACTGTGTGCAGGGCACCTGCAGCAACTGTCCGCCGCCGCCAGCCAGGCCCGGGCGGACCAGACCCAGACCCTGACCGTCAGCGACTGGCTCAACCGTCTGCGGGAGTCAGCCACCCTGCTGTGGCCGGCCGCGCCCGTACACTGGCAACTGCCCTGGCCCGATGGCTGCGTCACCGTGGACGCGACACTCGATCAGGCGGTCCTCAATCTGTTGGCCAATGCGCTTACCGCCAGCCCCTCATGGGTATCGGTCCGTGCCCGCTCATCCGACCAGCAGATGCTGGAACTGGTGGTGGAAGATCGGGGCGAGGGCTTCGGAACCCCGCACCAACAGGAGCCGGGCCGCGATATCGTTTCCTCATCGAACGGTCTGGGGGTCGGCCTGTTTCTGTCCAACGCCACCATTCAGCGTTTCGGTGGCCAGCTTCGTGCCCATGCCTCAGACCAGGGCACCACGATGATCATCGAGTTACCGGAGGCGGCGAATGGGCACTGAAATGCGCTGGTTGCTGATCGACGATGACGAAGCCTTTCTGAGTGTTCTGCAGCGCTCTCTCGCCCGCCACGGCATTGACTCCGAGGTCGCCATCAACGGTGCTCAGGCCCTGGCCCGGCTGGACGAGGCGCGACCCCGGCGCTGCATACTCGACCTGAATCTGGCCGGCGAAAGCGGCCTGCAGCTGCTCCCGGAGCTGCTGCTCCATGCCCCGGAACTGGAGGTGCTGGTGCTCACCGGTTACGGCAGCATTGCCACCGCGGTCGATGCCATACGCCGGGGTGCGGTGAATTACCTGTGCAAACCGGTCACCGTGGGACAGCTGATGGCTGCCTTTGAGTCCCCCGCGGAGACGCCCGGCCTGCGTACGGAACCCCCATCCGTTGAAGAAATGGAGTGGGAACACATCCAGCGTGTACTGAATGAACACGAAGGCAACGTCTCAGCCACTGCCCGCGCGCTCAATATGCATCGGCGAACCCTGCAGCGAAAACTTCAGAAGCATTCGCGCTGGCGGAACTGACGCAAATCAAAAGCCGGGGGCCATGGGGCCAACTACGGATGTCTGCCGGGTCCGGTTCGGGTAACATCGGCCGCTCACACAGCCCTATGCGACATTTATCAAGAGCACCAACTCCACCATGTCTGATGCCGACCGGACCACACCCGATGGCCATGATCCCAGGCTCGCGTTACTGGCCACCCATACCCCCAATATGGTCATCATTATTGATGAGGGCGGGTGTTTTGACTGGGTCAACTCAAGTTTTGAACAGCACAACGGCCTGACACTTGAGCAGATCAGGGGGCGACGTTTCGGCGAGGTGCTGTTCGGTGCGCACACGGACCAGGAGACGGTGACGCGGTGCAGGCGCAAGCTCTTCCTGAATGAGGCGTTTGAGGAAGACCTGCTGCAGTATACCCACGACGGCACACCGTACTGGGTGCACACCTTCTGTTTTCCCATCGGGGCCGAACAGGGCGTCAAACCCGGTTTCATCGTGATCCAGAGCAATATTTCCGATCGCAAGAACAGCGAACGGGGGCTGCGAATAGCCGCCAGCGTGTTCGACCGCAGCCACGAAGCCATCATGATTTCCGACCGCTGCAACCGCATTCTGGACGTTAACCCGGCCTTCTCCCGCATTACCGGCTACAGCCAGAGTGAGATACTCGGGCTCAACCCGGCCATTCTGAGCTCCGGGCGCCATACCGCAGCGTATTATCGCGACATGTGGCACGCCATCGACCAGACCGGCCACTGGCGCGGTGAGATCTGGAACCGCCGCAAAAACGGCGAGGAATACGCGGAGTTGCTGTCAATCAGCCGGGTGCACCTCGACGAACCCGGACAGTTCTACCACGTGGCGTCGTTCACCGACATCACCGAACTGAAGAACCACGCCAAGGAACTGGACCGCGCGGCCAACTACGACGAATTGACCGGCCTGCCCAACCGCCAGCTGCTTGATGAACGCATCCGGTCGGCACGGGCACACGCCGACCGCCAGCATCGGCCGCTATCCGTCTGCTACCTGGATCTTGACGGCTTCAAGACCATCAACGAGCGGCTCGGCCACGACGCCGGCGACCAGGCCCTGAAAACCCTGGCAGAGCGCCTTACCCGCAGCCTGAGACGGGGTGACACCGTCGCCCGTATCGGTGGCGACGAATTCGTCCTGCTGTTGCAGAGCGATCCGAGCGACCACGTGTATCGGCGTATTCTGGAAACCGTGAGTTCGCCGCTCACCCTGGGGGAGGAAGCCCTCAACCTCACCGCCAGTCTCGGCATTACCCGCTACCCGGACGACGACGCCGACGCCGAAGGGCTGGTTCGCCATGCCGATCAGGCGATGTACTCGGCCAAAGAAAAGGGCCGCAACCAGTTCCATTTTTTCGATCCCTCGCTGGAGGTGCACCGGAAAGTACGCCGGGATCAGCTGACGGCGATTGCGCGGGCGCTCGAAAACAATGAGTTCGAGCTCTATTTCCAGCCCCAGGTTCGCCTTTCAGACTATGCCGCCACCGGATTCGAAGCCCTGATCCGCTGGAACCACCCGGAACGCGGCCTGATCGCGCCGGGGGAGTTTTTGCCGGCCGTGGAGAACAGCCATCTCGAGATACCGCTGGGGCAGTGGGTGGTCAAGGAAGCCATCCACCAACTGAACCTGTGGCGGGAAGCCGGCGCCGAGCTTGGCGTGAGCATCAACATCAGCGCCCAGCATCTGATGGACCGCAGTTTTGGGGATTTTCTCGAGACCTATCTGCAAAGCCACCCCGATCTCGATCCGGGCCTGATTACGCTGGAGGTACTTGAGACCACCGCCCTGGAAGACACCAAGCGCGCCAGCAACGTACTCAGCCGGTGCCGTGCTCTGGGCCTGCAGGTCGCACTTGACGACTTCGGCACCGGTTTCTCCTCACTGAGCTACCTGCGCACACTGCCGGTGGACCTGATCAAGATCGATCAGAGTTTTGTGTTCAACATGCTGGACAACGCCAGTGACCGGGCAATCGTGGAAAGCGTGATATTTCTGGCCCAGCGCTTTGCGCACCCGGTGCTGGCCGAAGGGGTGGAAACCCTGGCGCATGCCCGGGCCCTTCAGCGCATGGGCTGCGATACCGTTCAGGGCTACGGCATCGCCCGCCCGATGCCGGGGCGGGAGGTTCTCGACTGGACCCGGCAATGGCAGAGCCTGGACGAAAACGACATGGACCTGCCGGGGAAACGAGCGGTCAGCGTCATTCAGCGGTAACGACGCTGATCCAGCGTGGTCAGCCGGTCGGGGTGAAACACCATCAGCCCGGTCACAAAGGTCCCGTTTACAAAGCCTTCCGGCAGCATGATCAGCGGCAGGTAGCGGATGTATTCATGGACCAGCTCGCGGAATTCATACACGCCTGCGGACCACAGCATCAGGCACATGACCAATCCGGCGCACGCCACCGCAATACCGGCCCCGAAAAAGCCACAGAAAAAGATATAGGCGAAGAAATTGCGGAAGTTTCGGCGGCGCTCCCAGAGCATGATGGCGTGGCTGATCAGCGCCGGCACCATCACCGTGACCAGGCCGTTGGCAGCGAACATCGTCAACGGTTCCCGCCCGGTAATAACGGTGATAACCAGCGCCAGCAGTCCCGCCAGCACCGCCAGCCCCCACCCGAGCATCAGGGTGATCACGGTCATACCGAAGATGTGAATCGACAACCCCGGTGACAGCCCGGCCCTCAGTTGCCAGAGGAACCCGAGCACGACGGCTGCCCCGAAGAAGGAGTGCTGCAGGGCGTCATCCTTGCGCAGCGCCTGCCAGTCCACCTGACGAACCGCCGCCACCAGAATCCCGAGGAACAACAGGGCGGTCACGATCAGCTGAGCGGTGGACAGTAAATTATCCGTCATGCCCATGAATGGTTCACCCTCTGCTACCGGGCACCCAGTGTATCAGCGCGCGCTGCTGACCGGCACCTCCGGAGGCAGCACCAGCGTCCGCCAGGCCTCAAATGTGCTGAGAAATACCCGGCCGCCCAGATGGCTGAGCAACTGGGTATTCCTGAGCCGATCCATCACCGGCCCCTTCACTTCCGACAGGTGCAGACGCACCCCGGCATCGGTCATACGCTCGTTGATGGCTTCCAGACTTTCCAGTGCCGAGGCGTCGATCAGGTTGACCGCCGGGCAGACCAGCACCAGGTCTTTCAGATCGGGCTGCCGGGTGACCAGATCCATCACCGTCTCCTCCAGGAAACGGGCGTTGGCAAAGTAGAGACTTTCATCCACCCGCAAAAACGTCACATGCTGGCTGGTTTCCACCTGATGGCGCTGGATGTTGCGGAAATGCTCGGTGCCCGGCACCCGGCCCACCACCGCGCTGTGGGGACGACTGGTGCGGAACAGGAACAGGCCGATCGACAGCCCGACTCCGGCAACAATGCCGGCCTCCACACTGTGCACGAGGGTCAGCACAATGGTGGCCAGCATGGCCCCGAAATCCGTACGGGAATAGCGCCAGGTGCGTACCAGCGCAGGGAAATCAATCAGTGTGGCCACCGCCACAATGATGGTGGCTGCCAGTGTCGCCGTCGGCAGCCAGGCAATGGCCGGCGTAAGTACCAGCGTCGCCAGCGCAATACCAACGGCAGTATAAGCCCCCGCCGCGGGGGTTTGCGCCCCGGCGTCAAAATTCACCACAGAGCGGGAAAACCCGCCGGTCACCGGCATGCCGCCGGAAAAGCCGGCGCCGAGATTGGCCGCTCCGAGACCGATCAGTTCCTGGTCCGGATCAATGCGCTGGCGCCGTTTTGCCGCCAGGGTCTGCCCCACGGACACGGATTCCACAAACCCCACCACGCTGATCAGCAACGCACCAACGGCAAGCTGCTTCCAGACCGACACTTCCAGTGGCGGCATCGTCAGCTCCGGCAGCCCGGCGGGCACCTCGCCCACCAACTGCACGCCCCTGGCGTCCAGCCCCATTCCCCAGGCAACCAGTGTGGTCACCAGCACCGCCAGAATGGGCGCGGTCTTGGTCACAATATCCGCCGCCCTCGGCCCCGATCCGACGCGAATCAGCAGAGGCTTGAGGCGGGACCTCGCGAACAGCAGGAACAGCAGGGCTCCGCCGCCAATCATCAGGGTAGGCCAATGCAGGTTGCCCAGGTTCCCGGCCAGCGATCCGGCAATTTCCAGCAGATTGTGCCCCGTGGCATCAATGCCAAGAATATGCTTGAGCTGACTGGCGGCAATCACAATGCCCGAGGCAGTGATGAAGCCGGAAATCACCGGATGACTGAGAAAGTTCGCCAGAAACCCCAGTTTCAACAAGCCCATCGCTGTCAGCATCAGTCCCGACATCACCGCCAGCAACACCGCGCCGGCCAGATATTCCGCGCTGCCGGGCTCGGCAACAGGCGCCAGCGCGGCCGCGGTCATCAGCGCCACCACCGCCACCGGCCCTACCGACAGGGTGCGACTGGTGCCAAACACCGCATACAGCACCAGCGGCATGATGCTGGCATAAAGCCCCACCTGCGCCGGCAACCCGGCCAGCAGGGCATAGGCCAGTGACTGGGGAATCAACATGATGGTGACGATCACGGCGGCGATCAGATCACTGGCGGCGTGTTCCCGGCGATACCCCGGCAGCCATTGCAGTACCGGGAGGTAACGTTTCAGGTTCATTGGCGACTCAGAACAGGTTGAGCGGGACTTTGAGATAGACCTGGCCGTTGTCCTCGGCCGGCGGCATGTGGCCCGCCCGCATATTGACCTGCACCGATGGCAGAATCAGGCGCGGCATGTCGAGGGTGGCATCCCGCTCGGTACGCATTCTCACGAACTCCTCCTCCGAGATCCCCTCGTGCACGTGCACATTCTCGCGGCGCTGTTCCGCCACGGTGGTCAGGTGCTGATAGGTTTCCCGATCCGGGGCCTTGTAGTCGTGGCACAGGAAAATACGGGTTTCCGGCGGCAGCGCCAGCACCTTCTGGATGGACCGGTACAGGGTGCGCGCATCCCCGCCAGGAAAATCACAGCGGGCGGTGCCGTAGTCGGGCATGAACAGGGTATCGCCCACAAACGCGGCGTCCCCGATCACGTAGGTCAGGCAGGCCGGCGTATGGCCGGGCGTGTGCAACACCCGCACCTTCAGATTGCCGATCTCCACCTGGTCGCCCTCGTTGAAAAGCCGGCCGAACTGGCTGCCGTCGCGGACAAACTCGGTACCGGCGTTGAAGGCCTTACCGAATATGTTCTGGACCTCGACGATGTGCGCGCCAATGCCGGTGCGGCCACCGAGCTTGTCATGCAGATACGGCGCCGCTGACAGATGGTCGGCGTGTACGTGGGTTTCCAGAATCCACTCCACCGTCAGGCCTTCGCGGCGGATGTAGGCAATGATCTCGTCCGCGGAACGCACGTCGGTGCGCCCGGCGGCATAGTCAAAATCCAGAACCGAGTCAATGATTGCACAGGCACTGCTGTCCGGGTCACGGACAACGTAACTGAAGGTATTGGTTGGTTCATCAAAAAAATGCTGAACGACTGGATTGGTCATGGCTTCACCTCCACCGAAGATACGGTAATTTAGATATAAGGATATACCTTTTGTGAATATGAGGTGAAATTATCTTTTCCTATATGCGGAATGTTCCTGATGCATCGACAAAGCAATCCCGGCCCGCCTGTTTGGCCAGATACAGATGATGATCCGCTTTGCCGATCACCGGGTCGGGGGTGGAGGGCACCGCCGGCAGGTCCGCAATCCCCGCTATGCCCGCACTGGCGGTGACATCAATCGGCAGCCCCTCGAAGATAAACTCATGACTGCGCACCGCCTGCAGGATTCGCCCGACCAGGCTGGAGACCTCGTCAGCCTCATCCAGCACAAAGGCGACCACGAACTCCTCCCCGCCAAACCGGGCCACCACGTCCGTCGCACGGGTCTGCATCTCCAGCAGGCGGGCGAACTCCGTCAGCACGAAGTCCCCACCCAGGTGACCCAGCGAGTCGTTGATGCGCTTGAAATGGTCAATGTCGAACATCGCCACGGCGAACGCTTCCTGATCCCGGGCTGCCCTGCCGAGCATTTCGTAAAGCCGCGGCATCAGATAGCGACGGTTGTGCAGGCCGGTCAGCGGGTCCCGGATCGACTGGTTCAGCAGCTCCTGCTCCAGGCGATGACGCTCCAGCGCGCCGGACAATAACCCGGAAACGATGATCAGCAGATCGGCCTGATCCTCCCGCCAGCAACGTTGACGCAGCGAATCCACACCGAAGAACCCAGTCACCCGGCCACGCACTTTCACCGGTACGCAGAACATGGAGCTTACCCCCTGCTGCTCCAGCAACGCTTTCTCCTCGCCGGCCTCTGCGGGCAGTTGGGCCACGTCCGGAATGAACACCACCCGGTTGTGATGGACCATGCCGCCAATCTGCTCATGCCACCAGCGAAAATCCGTGATCGGTACCGCCTGCTGCGTGTCAATGAGCGGCGGCACGCCGGGACGCACCCACTCATGGGTGTTGGTCATGGTCAGGTATTCATCGGAGAAATCGTAGAGATAGGAACGGTCAACAGCGAAGAACTCGCCGATGGCCCGGAGCAGTTCGCCGATGCACTCGTCAATGGTGCCGAAACGCAGGTTGATAAACTCGGTGGAAAGTCGCGCAATGAGCCGCTGGAATCCGGCCTGGAAGGAAAACTCCGCCTCGCTGTCCCGCAGCACCTGCTCCATCGTCTTGTAGTGCTGGATGTTATGGAACTGTCCGAACCAGAGGGTACTGCCATCGCCCTGCCGCTCTGCCTCGGAATGGGCTTCAAACCACTGGTATTCGCCGGATGGCACCCGCAGCCGGGCACGGTATTTCCACGGAGTCAGATTCGCCGCGGACTCCTCGATACTGTCGCGAACGCCGCCGGCATCTTCCGGGTGAATGATGGCAAAGATCGCGTCCGCGTTGGCCTGAAGCGCGGCCGGCTCTATTCCGAACAGGCGCCTGACCTGATCGCTGACGTAGGGATAACAGTGTTCGCGCCCGTCCGCACTCAGCCAATAGGTGAAAATGACTCCCGGCAGGCTGGCCGTCAGCTTATTGAAAAACGCCGGCGACCGGTCCACCGGCCCGTCCACAGACTGCTTATCGTGCATAGAACGACCTGACCCCCTCCGGTTCGCGGCTCCTTGCCCCCTCTAGCATCAGTGTAGAGTACGACAAACCAGGCCGCGACCATAGCGGGGGGAGTTACTGCATCGCCGGCAAGCGTATGAGCTGTCCGCAGTAATAATCCAGGGAATGGTCCGCGTGAAACGGTATAGAGCACGCCTTATCGGCGTTTTTCCACTGATCCACCACTTCACCGTGCAGCCTGTCGACTTCGCCTGCCAGCTCATCGGCGCTGTAGACCTTGTAAGGGCAGAAAGCCGTACCGATGTTCTGAAGGGTCACGAAGCTTTTGCCGGGGTGAACCGGCAGCATGTTGATCAGCACGTAGGTCGGGCGGGAAGGAAGCCGGCCGATGAGGCTGCTTAAGGAGTCTTCCACATACTGCAAAGAACCGGAGAACAACACCCAGTCACTGGCGGAAGCCTGCTTCAGATCGTCACAGAACGTCAGGCTGGCGGGCGAGTTTCCGGCGCGCGCGAACTCCCGGGCGGCGCGGATGACCGCAGGCACGTCGTAGATCTGCCACTCGAAGCCATCCGGGAAACTGAGATAGCGCGAGAGCGCGTAATAAAGAACCCCCACATGACCGCCAAAATCCAGCAGACGCTGGCCCGGCTGCATCAGCCTGTTGAGCCAGAACGCCACCGGGTAATCACACGGGGAGATAGCCGCCATGCGGAACCGGTACATCTCGGCTGAGGCCGGGGCTTCGTTATCATAGCCGATCGGTTTACCGGCAGGCGCATCCGCCGCAGCCGCGGCAAAATCCGGGTAAACCCCACGAAACAGGTTGGCATTCGTTGCGCTGGCAAAGCGCTTGGCGTAATGCCGGTCGAGGGCTTCATTGATCAACGGCAGCTGTTCGAAATGGTGCAACAAATCCTTTGCGCGTTCGTACATGATGATTGCCCTTTTAAGAGACAATTATCATGAAGCTTAGCAGCTGCCGGCCGTATTGGTAGCCAACGTATCCGCGACTGAAAACGTTTCTGCAAGCGTCTCCCGAAACCCTCATCCGACTTGACACTGATCACTTTACGTTCAGCCAATGGCGTCCATACTTGCGGGGAAGGATTGCCCCATCAGCAAGCCGCTATGGACAGGAGACGCTACGTGACTGATGAAAAACTCCCCTCATCGAACCCGGAAGAAGACCTGGCAACACGATTTCCGACAGCGTACACCATTCTTTTTCTGCTGATCATTCTGATTGCAGCACTCACCTGGATCATTCCAGCAGGGCAGTACGAACGCTCGATGAACGAAGAGGTAGGTCGGGAAGTGGCGGTGCCGGGCACCTATCAGACCGTCGACCCGAACCCCCAGGGCTTTGTGGAGGTGATGCTGGCGCCTACCGCAGGCTTCTACGACCCGGACAGCTATGCCGCCAACGCCATTGACGTGGCCCTGTTCATCCTTTTTCTCGGCGGGTTCCTGGGCGTGATGAACGCCACCGGCGCCATCGACACCGGTATCCGCAGCGCCATGCACCGGCTGGAGGGCCGCGAGATCTGGATGATCCCGATCCTGATGACACTGTTCGCCCTCGGCGGCACCACCTACGGTATGGCCGAGGAGACCCTGGCGTTCTACGCCATTCTGATTCCGGTGATTATCTCGGCCGGGTACGACGCCGTTACCGGGGTTGCCATCATCCTGGTGGGCGCCGGCATTGGTGTACTGGGGTCGACCATCAACCCCTTTGCAACCGTCATTGCGTCCAACGCCGCCGATATCCCCTTTACCGACGGCATCGTGCTGCGATTTGTGCTGCTGGTGGGTGGTCTGATTATCTGCGCGGCCTACGTGATGCGCTATGCCCACCGGGTCAAGGCGGATCCGTCCCGCTCCGTGGTGGCCAAGCAGAGGGACGCCCACCGCAAGCTTTTCCTCAAGAGTCATGATGAGCTGGAAGATTTCGAGCTCACCGGCACCCAGAAAATTGCGCTCGTCATTTTCACGCTGACCTTCATCGTGATGATCTGGGGCGTTTCAACACAGGGCTGGTGGATGGCCAGAATGGGCGCGCTCTTCTTTGGTTCTGCCATCGTGATTGGCGTCATCGCCCGGCTGGGCGAGAAGAAGCTGACCAGCAGCTTTGTTGACGGCGCCCGCGACCTGCTCGGGGTGGCCCTGGTCGTGGGGCTGGCCCGCGGCATCGTGGTGATCATGGAACAGGGCATGATCGCCGACACCATCCTCCACAGTGCCGAAACCACCCTCGGAGGCCTGCCCGAACTGGCGTTTATCAACCTGATGTTCTGGATCGAAGTGGGCATGAGCTTCTTCGTGCCCTCCTCTTCCGGACTGGCCGTGCTTTCCATGCCGATCCTTGCGCCACTGGCGGATTTTGCCAACGTGGGTCGCGACCTGGTGGTCACCGCGTTCCAGTCCGCCAACGGACTGGTCAACCTGATCAATCCGACCTTTGCCGTGGTGGTGGGTGGTCTGGCCATCGGCCGCGTGTCCTACGACCGCTGGCTGGTCTTTATCTGGCCACTGCTGCTGATTCTCACCGTCTTTATCACGGTGGTGATCAGCATCGGCGCGTTCTTATAATCCAGAGCACAGGAAGCTGCGACATGACGGAACCTACTCTTGGTGTTCACTCCGAAACCGGCACCCTGCGGCAAGTGATTGTCTGCCGCCCGGGGCTGGCCCATCGGCGGCTGACGCCCTCCAACTGCGACGCACTGCTGTTTGACGACGTGTTCTGGGTCAAGCAGGCCCAGAAAGACCACGACGTGTTCGCCGGTATCATGCGCGCCCGCGGCGTCGACGTGCTGGACGTCAACGAGCTGCTGGCCGAGACCCTGGATCTTCCCGAGGCACGGGCCTGGATTCTGGACAACCGCATTACCTGGAACCACATCGGCGTGGGCATGGTCTCGGACCTCCGCGCCTGGATGGACGAGCTGCCGGGACAGACCCTGGCCGAGTTCCTGATCGGCGGGCTGGAAGTGGGCGACCTGCCCTTCAACCCGACCGGCCTGTTCGGTAACCATCTGGGGCCACACGGGTTTGTGCTGCCGCCACTGCCCAACTTCCTGTTTACCCGCGACAACAGCGCCTGGATCTATGGTGGTGTCACCCTCAACCCCATGTACTGGGCCGCACGCAAACCGGAAACCCTGCTGATGAGCGCGATCTACCGGTTCCACCCGACCTTCGCCGGCAAAGTGAACGTGCATTGGGGCGACCCCCTCACGGACCACGCTCTGGCCACGCTCGAAGGGGGCGACATCATGCCGGTGGGCAATGGCACCGTGCTGGTGGGCATGGGCGAGCGCTCCTCTCCCCAGGCCATCGGCCAGCTCGCCAGGGCCCTGTTCAGCAACGGCACCGCCGAGCGGGTGATCGCCTGCCAGATCCCCAAAACCCGCTCCGCCATGCATCTGGACACCGTGTTCACCTTCTGCGGTGGCAATGTGGTGACCAGTTTCAAGGAAGTTGCCGACGAAATGGTGTGCTACGACCTGCGCCCCGGCAAGGGCGACAAACACCTGTCGTTCCAGCAGGACCCGCGGCCGTTGTTCGACGTGGTGGCGGAGGTCCTGGGCTACCCCTCGCTGGAGGTCGTCGCCACCGGCGGTGACACTCCCGCCGAGCGCGAGCGGGAACAATGGAACGACGGCAACAACGTGCTGGCACTGAGCCCGGGTGTGGTCATCGGCTACGACCGCAACGACGACACCAACGCCGCTCTGGAAGCCGCCGGCATCGAAGTGCTGGCCATTCCCGGCGCCGAACTGGGGCGCGGCCGCGGCGGCGGCCGCTGCATGAGCTGCCCCACCATAAGAGACGCCATCTGACAGGCAAGGAGCACCGCCATGGCTTTCAATCTCAAGAACCGGCACTTTCTCACCCTGCGGGATTTCACCCCGCGGGAAATCGGCTTTCTGCTAAAACTGTCCGCCGACCTGAAAACCGCCAAATACGCCGGCACCGAAGTGCCACAACTGCAAGGCAAGGACATCGCCCTGATCTTCGAGAAGAACTCCACCCGCACCCGCGTCGGCTTTGAAGTAGCAGCGTTTGACCAGGGCGCCCGGGTCACCTATCTGGGGCCGACAGGCACCCACATAGGCCACAAGGAATCGGTGAAGGACACCGCGCGGGTGCTGGGCCGCGTGTACGACGCCATCGAATACCGGGGCTTTGGCCAGGCGGTGGTGGAAGAGCTGGCGCAGTACGCCGGCGTGCCGGTCTACAACGGGCTGACCAACGAGTTTCACCCCACCCAAATACTGGCCGACTTCCTCACCATGCAGGAAAACGTGGAAAAGCCCCTGCGGGACGTGGCCTTTGTATTCATCGGCGACGCCGCCAACAACATGGGCGACAGCCTGCTGATCGGTGGCGCCAAGATGGGCATGGACGTGCGCCTGTGCGCCCCGGAAGCCTGCTGGCCCAGCGACGCCATCCAGCAGGAAGCCCGCGCCATTGCCGCCGACACCGGCGCGCGGATCATGATCACCGAAGACATCGATGCCGCCGTGGCGGGCGTGGACTTTGTCTACACCGACGTGTGGGTGTCCATGGGCGAACCCAAGGAAAAGTGGGCGGAGCGCATCAACCTGTTACAGCCCTATCAGGTGAACGCCGCCCTGATGGAGAAAACCGGCAACCCCCGCGCGCGGTTCATGCACTGCCTGCCGGCGTTTCACAACACCGAAACCACCGTCGGCAAGGAGATTCAGGCCGAGTTCGGCATCAGCGCCATGGAAGTCACCGAGGAGGTGTTCGAAAGCCCCGCCTCCATCGTGTTCGACCAGGCGGAGAACCGCATGCACACCATCAAGGCCGTACTCGTGGCCACACTCGGAAGCTGACAGGGAGACGCTCACATGCTGGTAGTTGCAGCCCTGGGTGGCAACGCCCTGTTACGTCGTGGCGAGCCACTGACCGCCGAGGCCCAGCGCGCCAACGTGAAAATTGCCGCCGAATCACTGGCCGGCATCCTCCGCGCCGGTCATCAGCTGGTGATCACCCATGGCAACGGTCCGCAGGTGGGCCTGCTGGCGCTGCAGGGCGCGGCCTACAAGCCGGACGAAGCCTATCCACTGGACGTGCTGGGTGCAGAAACCGAAGGCATGATCGGCTACATCATCGAACAGGAACTGGAGAATGCCCTGGGCCACGACCGCCCGGTCGCCACCCTGCTGACTCAGGTGTTGGTGGACAAAGACGACCCCGCCTTCAGCAAACCCACGAAATTCGTCGGGCCGGTGTATGACCGGGAAGAGGCCGAAACCCGCGCCAAAGCCGCCGGCTGGCACATAGCCCAGGACGGCGACAAGTGGCGGCGGGTGGTGCCGTCGCCCAAGCCCCTGGAGATTCCCGACTTGCGGGTGCTGCAACTGCTGTTGGAACAGGGCGTAGTGGTGATCTGTGCCGGGGGCGGCGGCATCCCCATTCTTCGGCGGGAGGATGGCAGCATGATCGGCGTGGAAGCGGTGATCGACAAAGACGCCGCCAGCGCGCTGCTGGCCCGCCAGCTCGGCGCCGACGCCTTGCTGCTGCTCACTGACGTGGATGCGATCTACCGCGATTTCGGCAAAGACTCCGCCGCGCCGGTTTCTGAACTGACACTCGATGAAGCTCGCACACTCAATCTGCCCGCCGGTTCCATGGGGCCCAAGCTGGCGGCCGCCGCCAGCTTTGCAGAGAGCGGTGGCCTCAGTGGAATCGGACGGCTCGAGGATGCACTGGCCATTCTTGAGCGCCAGGCGGGCACATCTGTGTGTTCAGGAACGGATCAGTAGGCGGAGTCCCCACCCCCCTGCTCGTAGCGAAGCTTGGAATCGCGCATCAGCTCGGTGCCGTCGCGGGTCATCTGACGACCCTCTTCCACCATGCGCTCACCATCACGAATCCGTTCCTGACCATCCCTGATGCGTTTTTCACCCTTCTGTACCAGCGCCTCGCCTTTGGACCACTGTTCGCCCACCACGCTCATCGCTGCGCCTTCATCCTGAATCTGCTCTCCGTAGGTCGGCTCCCGGAACGTCCCACAGGCGGTCAGTCCGCTAACCACGGCAACCAGAAGCAAAACGTGCATCATTCGTTTCATTGTGCAGCCCTCCCTGATAGATCACTCAAAGCCGGACCACCAAACCGACGCCGGGTAACGATCACTCGATAAGATCAAGATCTCTCGAAAGTACTTTGCGTTCTGTTCGGTATCGAACACAAACGCGTCGGCGCACCGGAGCGCCAGCGTAGGTGCGTCCGACAACAGCCAATGGTTGAATGCTTGAATGCGCATAACCGTGCGCATAACCGTGCGCATAAACTGAGGTTACGCATTAAGCAGCCACGTGGAGGCTCCAATGGCCGAACTCTACAACGAAAGCGCACCCAAAAAAGCGGCGAATCTCTCAATCAATAGCGATCTGCTTCGTAAGACCCGTGAACTGAACATTAACTTGTCGGCTACCCTGGAGCGAGCCCTGAGAGAGGAGCTCTCCAAACGCGAAGCAGAACAATGGGTTGAAAAAAATCGAGCTGCGATAGAAAGTTACAATGACTTTGTCGAACAACATGGATGCTTCGGCGACGAATTCAGGGAGTTTTGATGGCACAGTTCGATGTGTACCCCAACCCCAGCAAAACCAGCAAAGCGCACTACCCTTACCTTGTTGATATTCAGAGCAGCCTGCTGAGCGAACTGGCAACTCGCCTCGTCATCCCTTTGGGAAATCGCTCCGCCTTTGGTGGCCAAGCGATGCAAGGTCTCACGCCGGAAATCAGCTTTGCCGACCAGGAACTTCTGCTGTTGGCCCCACAAATTTCGTCCGTGGCAGAAAAGCACCTCAAAAGCCCTGTTGGCTCACTCTCGCATTTTAGAGACCAGATTGCTGGAGCTCTGGACCTGGCTACGGGCATTTAACGCTGTGGTAACGGGCGCCTACGGAGCGCAGCGTAGCAGGCGCCCCGTTGACCACCTGGTTAAATTCAACCCGAGACTTTCGCTGCCGTCGCAATGTAACAACGACCCTCAAATTTACCCAACGGCAGGCTCATCGAACTTTGATGGACGCCACCCTCACCGTCGGTCTCGTCTGCGAAACGAATGATGAGCTCTTTCTCGGGGTTAAGGTTAATTTTGTAGCGCACGCCGTTCATCTCGTATTCAGTCAAACCGTCTTCCGGGAAGTCGACAATTTCAGTGCCAGCAACGGTTTTTCCGAAGTTTCGCTCAATGCTTCGTTTTACAGAATCACGCGTGAACTCGTCGACGCCCTCCATGTAATACATATCGAGAACGCTGGAAATATCCCCTGACGAAACCGCATCGCCAACCTTTTGGGCAAAACCGCTATCACAGTCTGCTGGTGGCTCAGAGCATGCTGACAGAACAAAAGTAGAAGCCAACAGAAAATGTTTCATATTCCTCCCTACAGGCTCATCCCAAAAGTGGCCTCATAAAACTGCGCTCACGGCCTGGCACACACCGAATTTCTTCGGCGTATTTGAAGCCGGCCAAAATTTGGTAACAAGACCAGTCCAATAAATCCTTCAGGCGTCGGGATCGCGACAGACAAATCGCAGACGCCCTTCAGTCATTGACTCCAAGGTATCTCCCAAATTAACCAATCTCTGTGTTTGACCTTTACCTAATGCGCCAAATGCATGGAAGCCGAAAAAGCAGCGCAAGGAAAATTCATCGTCGGTCCGTAACTCCAGCAGAACATTGGTAGCCCTCGTCGAGGGACGCAGAACCCGAAGTTCACCTGACAATTTGAATTGTCGGCCCTGCTCGCTTCCCCAACTCCGTCCAACCAACTCAATTGTGCGTGGTACCCGATGGAACACCAGACCTCTGTCCTCACGCAGAGTCCAAACAACCGAAACTATCAGGATGACACTTATCCCGCTTACGACCCAGACTGCCCCGCCTGAAACCCCCTTGATCCACAAAACCCAGCCCATGACCAAGAATCCGGCAAGAATTACCAGATAGCTCAGGATGAGCGCCCACTTCGATTTGCGCCAAACAACGCTGTCAGGAGTCCAACGCCGCGCAGAGAACACAAAATCAACCAGTTTTCCTGGGTCACCAAATGCCACTTAATTACCTCCATGTTCCAGTAATTGCCTTTATCAAGACAATGGACTGTTTGGCCGGACTCCGGACAAAACGCTATGGCCTCTGTTACCGGCTCAAATTAAGGGGTTTACTGTTTCGCGGGTTTATCTCGATTAGGAGCACGCTGATAACTAAGTGAGTCCTTTAACGCCAGCCAGCATGCGCCGGTTCGGAGCCGCAAAGCGGCGGAAAATCGGTCGCTGTGCAGCCGATTGTTAAATCCATTGGCGTACGCTATCCTGACCATGAACAACATCCTGTACAGGAGCAACCTTATGGATGCCATTAGTTACACAGCCGCTAGAACCAATCTAGCAAAAACCATGGAGCAGGTCTGTGAAGACCATTCCCCTGTGATCATCACCCGGAGCAAGTCGCCGTCCGTGGTAATGATCTCCCTGGAGGACTACGAAGCGCTGCAAGAAACTGCATACCTTCTGCGCGCGCCAAAAAACGCACGGCGTTTGCTGGAATCCGTTGCCGAGCTGGAACAAGGGGGTGGTCAAGAAAAGGAACTTCTTGAATGAAATTCATCTTCTCTGAGAACGCCTGGGAAGACTATCTGTACTGGCAGAAAACCGACAAAAAGATTCTTAACCGAATCAACAAGCTGATCAAAGAGACCAAGCGAGAACCGTTCGAAGGTGTTGGCAAACCAGAGCCCCTCAAACACAGCCTCGCCGGGTATTGGTCTCGCCGGATCAACGAAGAACACCGAATAGTTTACAAAGTCACGGATGACGCTTTGCTTATCGCCCAGCTCCGGTATCACTACTGATTAATGGCAGAAGACTTGCCTCACACCAAAAGCAACTTCGTCGTGTTTTCTTAACTTGCCGCCCGCAGTCCGGGCAATCGGCTCCCATGACAGGGTCATATTTACCTTCCTCCCTGCCATCCCGGAGATCGGTTTGCGTCATTTTCTCTTTGAGCCTGGCTTCCGAAAAGCCTGTCGCCCGCTCTAACTCTTCAAATAACGCATGGCAAAGCAAGGACAGCCGATCTACTTTTTCTTCAAGGTCTTTGATTGAGTGGAGGGCCGTAGGCCCGGAACGAACTTAATTGACTGGTTGCATTCAACCTGACTGATTGCCATAGAGCCTTGCCCCGTAAACGATGTGCACATAGAAAAGAAGCGGCACAAAAATGAGAAATGCCAAACCAACGATCCCCTGGTGCTCTAGGGATTGTCGATACGTCGGCTTGATAGTCCCAAGGGAAGCTACGTAAAAAACAAGTCTCGATACTGTAATGAAGGGCCAAGCCACAATCAGAAAAAGTATCCACAACACTGAAGCAACAACAAGAGCTTGGGCAAGCGACTCCAGCGTGCTGACGAATCCCGAAGCAGTGTCTTGCATAGGCTCCCTCGAACTTAACGCGAAGCGCACCGGCACGCGTCAGCGGGTCCGTGTGCCGCTACTGGTTAAAACGCCCCGGGCCCGCAGACCGATACCTTTCAATCTCCGATGTAACAACTACCGGGCCGATCCAAAGGGCGAAACAGAGCGCATACAATCCCCAAGCATCGCCACCTGAATTATAAATCTGATAAATGAGAGCTGGTAGAGCAAGGACGCAAAAGCCTACCACCCACAGCTGCATAATGCCGTGCTGTTGCAAATATTCGCCAAGACGTAGACCTCGCCCATACCCGCTCCACTGTCGCAGATCAGGGTTAACAGCAAGCATCAGCACCAGAACAAAACCGCTTGCAAGGCCAGCGGACAATCTATGCTCCGAGGGCAGCAAAAAAGTTGATGCCAAGACCAGCAAGAAAAAGCCTGCGCACATCCAGTTTTTAACGATTACTTTCTGAGCTGATGTCATAAGTGTTTAACGCTTGCAGCGTGCGCGCCCATGGAATGGAACCGAAGGCGAAATATAAAGGGCGTTGCCGCGCCTGCATTTGTCACACAGCCCCGAATTTACCCCTAAGAATGAACAAAATAGGCGCCAGAAGAATGAACGCAACAAAGAACGCTGGAATCAATGAGCGAGCCAACAGTGTCAGAAAGGTGGGCTTGGTATTCAAGACCACTCCAGGGAGTTCATCCGAAACCCAAACTTCCATTTCGGCACCAACCACCAGTTCTTCATCGGGGGTGTAAGGCGGAGGAGCAATAAAGTGAAGAGGCCCCTCCCCTTCAATTCTGATGCCCAGTCGTGCCAACTGGTCCAGAGCTGCCCGATGATTTTGCTCAATCAATGCAGGGGTTTTCCTGGCCCTGAACAGTGGTTTTAACTGTGAGAAACGCACCAACGCGATCAGCAAAAAAATCGCTGACACCACTAATACGTAGTAAACAATAAACTCTGCTGCATTCATGATCTATTCATGGAGTCATATCAACGCTTTTGTTCAGCAGTGCCCTTGTAGCGAAGCGAAAAAGGGCATCCGGTGGAGGGCCTGCAGGCCCGGAACAAACTGGAACTATTGGTTGGGCGCAGCTTGCACCAGCTCGCCAGAGTCCTCAATCATGTAATGATCAATGAAAGGCTCCGAATCATCCGTGCGTACACTAATGACTCGTGAACCGGCGCTGACTCTCATATATATCTCTTCTCCTGACGTACGCGACAGCATCCCGGGCGGGCGGTCTATATCCTCAGGGCGAGATTCAATTCTTCGAGGCGCCGCCTCGGCACTCAGTTCATAATGGCGAAACTGTAAGAGGTCGCCGTAGCATTCAGCGCCCGGGCAACCCGACAACTGAATATATACCCGCTCTCCCTTCCAACCGGTCAAGTGGGCACTGAAACTTGTTTTCAACGGCTCAGGTGCTGGGATTCGGGCGATCTCCACATTCTCATCAGTAGATACATCAACAAGGTAAACTAAGGCAGTCTGTTCCAGATACTGCGGTATCCCTCCATTGGGAAATGCGTTAATGCCAGTTGCAGGGCGGAATCGCACATAATGCACCGCTACTGCAAACTGAAAGGATTCTGGCCTTACTGCAACATTTTCAATATACGCACGCTCCTCCTCTGGACCGTAGGTGCAGCTCGAGATCAGAACAAAGGCCGCAACTCCGACCAATTTGGTCAACACCATTAACACGACCCTCACCGCGCCCAACGCCTGCCATAAGCCGCGCCGCTTTGCGGCATCGGCTTCATGGCCTTGTTGGGCGCTCCGATATTTCAGTTTCTCGATGCTACTCAGTCATACTCTCTCCGGAGCCACCCATTTCCTCAGGCACATCTTTCAACTTCGTGATGCCATCGTGGATACGCAACACAGCTTCCTGGTAATGCACATGAACTTCAGCTTTAAATGGGAAGCTGGGTATCACCGCAGCGTACACATCAGTCAACCCCATCGAAGGGTGCTCAGTTAGAACATGCCCTCCGCACGTTTTGCACCATTTTCGATGGCTTTGTGAAGTCTTCGCGTAAGTCCCGATATTGTCGGCACCCTGAGTGATTGTCACTGACTCAGGTTTCCACAGAGTGAAAGCATTTACTGGCCCGGCTGACCAGTGCCGGCACGATTCACAGTGGCAATAGCCCATGGCGGCGGGATCGCCAGACACCGTTAACTGAACTGCACCGCAGAAGCAGCTGCCAGGGTACATCTGTTCTTTCCTCATGATGCACCTCCTACCTTATCTCATTCAGCCTCAAGGAGGGCTGGCCGCGAATATAAATGTAGAAGCTCTCATGTCCGGACGTCCAACGTTTGAGCGCGCCGGCGCGCATCGCGCGTACGTGTGACGCGCCTAGTTAGGCACAAACTTTTTCCTCTGCTCTTCTTCACTGATCCGCTTTTTTAGGTATGCCACCAGCTCCGATCTACCCACATAAGTCAAACCGGAATGGTTCTTGATCTCTTTGTTTGTGGGGAACCTGCCAGTCTCGTCATACAGTTCGATGATGGCGGACACCAACCTTCTTCCATGATGAATGTTTCTCTCGCTTCCGCCTCTGCCTTTAGCCCGATTACAGGAAAAACAAAGAACGTCAAGGTTTTCACGGCGATGATCCGCTCCATCAGAGTTTCGGTGATCAAGGCCTAATCGAAGTTGACTCCCGCATTGCTCGCAGCGGAAGTCTGCCGCATCAAAAAGCTCACGCAACACAGCCGTTTCAGGCGCGGAGTTGCCGAACTGAGGCTGCCGCGTCCAGTTTTGCCTGAGAGGTCCTAATTGAGGCGGCGAGACGGCCGCAATGATTGCTGACAGAGCCTCCTCCTCGGAAACTCCAGAAATTTCAAGAAAACGCTCTAAGGTGCTCATAAAAACGTTAAACCATTTACCTTTATGCCTAACGCGCAGCGCACCGGCGCACTTTAGTGCGTCCGAGTGACGCGAATAGTTAAGTGATTACTCCTGACTCTCAAGGGTGACTCGGAGTGCCTCAGCGCCTTTATGAAGCAGGTTTGGGTCAGGACCAAACGAAACCATCAATTGCATTTTTTCACATGCTTTCTTGTAAGACCCGCTCCAGAGTCGACTCTTTCCGGTAAAGTTAGCCTTCAACATTAGCCAAATCGCTTTGCTCGTACTGTAACCAAAAACCTCTTTTATTACCCTGGTCACAAAGTCGACGCCATTAATCGGGTCATTGTGCACTACCACCGCGTAAGTTCCGGGCTCTTCACGCTGAAACAGTTCATCCAGTTTTTGATCAAGAGCATTCTTCGAAGAGAGATCCAACTCTTGATCAAGATCGAAATTCCAGATGCTCATCTGCCCCATTGACTTAACATTAGTATATGAGTCCCAATGATCACTTTGCCCCTGACTCATATCTCAATTCAACACCCCCCCAAAACCAGGTAGAAAACCCCTTCAGGTCAACAACTTCCGACCAATTTCCTGATCGCGCTCCCAAATAAAAACGATCACCATGACGACTATCAACACTCCAACGCTCTATTGCAGTTTATTGATTTAATTAAGGAATTAACGATTCCCCATAAATCGCCCGAGTTCATGGTCGCCATGATCATTTTTCCTGTTGCCAGGCCAGTATGCGGCACTTAAACTGTATGTATATACAGCTATCAGGAGCGTTTGTATTCATGGACGATATACCAATTCCACTGCCTGCCGTGCCCACTCGTTTCATCGACCGTTTCCGGGGGGGCATCCGCGCTCGGCATCTGGCCTATCGCACCGAAAAACCTATTGCAACTGGGGGCGAACCGGCTGGGGGCCAGACTGAAGTAACGCTGAAACCTTGTACTCAACCCCTGACCGGCACAAACACCGGCGCGCCGTCGGCTTCCACCGTGATCAGCTTCTGGCCGTAAAGGCGCTCCAGCGCAGACGGAACCAGCATTGTTTCGGTTGTGCCCCAGCAGGCTTCTCCGCTGGGATAGAGCAGCAACAGGTGATCGCACCAGCGGGCGGCCAGATTCAGGTCATGCAGGCACATGAAAATCGAGCGCCCGCACTGCGCCTGCTCGCTCAGCAGCTGCAGCACCTGGACCTGATGGTGCAGGTCCAGGTGGTTGGTGGGTTCGTCCAGCAGCCAGGTGTCTGGCGCCTGTGCCAGCACGGTGGCAATCGCCACCCGCTGGCGCTCGCCGCCGGAGAGGGTGTTCACCAAGCGTTCGCTCAGGTGATCAACGCCGAGTCTTGCCAGAGCCTGGCGGGCCATGCACTCGTCTTCAGCGGTTTCCATCTGCCACGGTGACAGCCAGGGGTGGCGACCGACCAGTGCGGTTTCCAGCACGGTGGCGGGAAAGCCGTCCGGCTGATCCTGAAACACCACGCCGAGTTTGCGGGCAATGGTTCGCCGACCCAGTTCGGCAAGGGCCGTGCTGTCCAGGCGTACATCGCCTTTGCGGGGCGTTCGCAACCCGGCCAGAGTGTGCAGCAGTGTGGTCTTGCCCACGCCGTTCGGCCCCAGCACGCCCCAGACCTCGCCCGCCTCCACTTTCAGGTTCAGCGGTGTGCCATCCGGCCGGCCGGGGATATCAATGATCAGCTGCTCGGTGCTCAGGCCTGGCATCAGCGGCTCCGGTACAGTAGGTAAAGGAAGGTGGGCACGCCCAGCAACGCCGTGATCACGCCTACCGGCAATTGCTCCGGTGCAATGGCCACTCGCGCCAGGCTGTCGGCCAGCACCAGCAAACTGCCGCCAGCGAGGGCACAGGCCGGTAGAATCAGCCGCTGGTCATTGCCCAGCACCAGTCGCAGCATGTGGGGCACCACCAGGCCCACAAACCCGATGCTGCCCGCCATGGACACCGCAGCGGCGGTCAGCACACTGGCCAGCACATAAATCAGCCACTCCAGTGGTCGCACTGAAACCCCCAGCGCCGCAGCCTGCAATGGCCCCCGGGCCAGCACGTTCAGGCTCCGCCCGAGCGGGAACACCAGCGCGCACACCAGCACCAGCAATATCAGAGCGGCGGTCGGGGTACCCGCATGGGACAGGTCACCCATCAACCAGTACAGCATACCTGGCAACTCCCGGGCCGGGCTCATGGCGAGAATCAGGGTGATGATGGCGCCCCACCCCGCGGCCACCACCACGCCGGTCAGCAACAGGCGCGAGGGGGTCCAGCTGCCGGTTCCATGGGCCAGGCCAAACACCAGCAAAGTGGCCAGCAATGCACCGGCGAAGGCCGAGCCAGAAACCAGGATCCCGGCGAATCCCGCCAGCATGGCCAGCAAAGCTCCGACCGCCGCGCCGCCGGACAGCCCGAGAATGTAAGGGTCCGCCAGCGGATTTCTCAACAGCACCTGCATCAGGGCACCGGCCACCGCCAGCAATCCGCCGGTGGCAAACGCACTGAGGGTGCGCGGCAATCGCAGGTCCAGTACCAGGGTCTGTTGCAGGGGCGTGCCGCTGCCCGTCAGCACGGCGAAGGTGTCTGCCAGCGACACGGAGGCACTGCCAATGCTCACCGACAGGGCGATGCACAGCAGGCCGAAAACGCCGAGTATCGACAGCGGCCGGCTATAACCGCGCACGGGCCCGCTCCAGGGTCTGGCACAACTGTTCGGTGCCTTCGAGCATCCGCAAGGTGGGGCGCTGGATCAGCGAGGGCGGCACCAGATAGAGATTGTCCCGCGCCACAGCCGTGAGTTCCGGGTACTGCCGCCACTGGTCCAGCCAGCGGCGGTCGTCGCGGCCTTCACCACCACTGATTATGGCCTCAGGGTTGGCTTCCAGAACCGCTTCAACACTGATGCGGGGAACCAGCCGCGGCAGCTCGCCAAAAACGTTGCGCCCCCCACACAGGCGGATGGCGCGGCCGATCAGTTCGTCATCGTTGATGGTCATTAACGGCTCATGCCACACCTGATAGAAAACCCGTACCGGTTTGGCACCGCGATAACGGGCATGCAGCCGCGCAATGCCGGAGAGAAAATCCCCGGCGCGGGCGGCGCCAATGTCATCGTGTCCGCTGAGCTTCGCCAATCGCTCCACCGCACCGGCGATGTTTTCAAAGGTCCGCGGCTGCAGCCAGAACACCGGAACCCCCAGGTCCTCGATTTTCTCCAGCTGGGTGGCGGAATTGCCATCCACCCAGGCCACCACCAGATCCGGCTGTAACGACACAATCGCTTCCAGGTCCAGCCGGTTGCTGTCGCCCACTTGCGGCAGGTCAGCGGCTTCCGACGGGTAGTCGCTCCAGGCACTGACCGCTTTGACCTGCTCGCCGGCACCGGCGGAGAACAGTAATTCGGTGGCCCCCGGCGACAGCGAAATTATTGTCTCGGCCGGCCGCTCCAGGCAGACGGTCCTGTCCCGGTCATCTTCCACACAGTCTGCGGCGGCCGGACCGGCCAGCGCCAGCAGGAGGAGGGGCAAGGCCGCCCACCTCACCACCCACGGTGTGAAAAAATCACGTCGGATCAAGCCGGCATCCTCAATGGTTAACGGACAAAGTCATAGCGCACTGACAGGAAGGCCGTGCGCCCGGCGGCAATAAAGTCGGCGTTGTCGAAACGCTTTGCCGTAGCGTATTCGTTATCCAGCACGTTATCCACGGTCAGCGACGCCTGCCAGCCCGGCGCCAGGGTTTTGCTCGCCCGCAGGTCCCAGACTCCGTAGCCGGCGATGCGCTCCCGCACCGTGTCCATCAGCACGCCGTCATAGATGTCTTCGTAACGGTGGCTTTCCGCCCGGACGGTGGTTCCGAAACTCCAGGTTCCCACCTGCTTGTCCAGATCCACACGCAGGGTACGCTCGGCCCGGCGGGCAAGCTGGCGATCGGTTTCCTTGTTTTCGAAATCCCCCACGGCGGCCGCCGCTTTCAGGCTCCAGCCATCGTGCTCCCAGCCACTGCTCAGCTCCACGCCCCGCAAGCGGGCCTCCGGTACGCTGCCCGCCTGATCCTGGGACGGCAGGGAAAGGTCTTCAACATCACTCTGGTACACTGCCAGGTCCCAGAACCACTGCGTGTAGCGGCCTTCAAGGCCGGCTTCGTAACTGGTGGCTTCTTCCGGCTCCAGGTCGGGGTTACCGAAATCCGGGAAATACAGGTCATTGAACGACGGTGCCTTGAACGAGGTGCCGGCACTGGCGCGCACACGGTGGTTACGGTCGAACTTGTAGCCCGCACCGGCGCCCCAGGTTTCTTCCTTGCCGTAGGCTTCGTTGTCGTCACTGCGCAGGCTCAGGTGCACATCGGTACGGCCAAAATTCAGCAGCGCCTGGCTGAAATAGGCTTCGTTGGAGCGGCTGCTCTCATCGTAAGGGGTGGTGCTTTCTACCTTGTCCACCAGGTATTCGGCGCCGAGCACGAATTCGTGGGTGCCGGCGGTCAGCCAGTTCTCCAGCCGCGAGCTGCGGGTGCGGGTGTTGAAGGTGCCGGGAAAGGCACTGATGTCGTCCAGTTCATCGCGGGCGTCGGCCAGGTGCAGCGAGGTGCGCCAGTGGCTGGTGACCGGCACCTCCAGATTGACGCCGGCGGTCTGGAAGCGGAAATCCTCTTCTCCACCCTCGTATTCGGTATTGCCTTCGGCGCTGAGGAAACTGAACCCGGCCCGCACCCCGTTATCGAATTCGTGGCGGGCGCTGGCGACGCCGGAGGTGTTGTCATAACCCTTGTCCGAACCGCCCTCAACCACCGGGGCACCGTCGGTGCGGAATTGGTTGGCGCCCACGCTCACACTGGTCTGATCGGTCACGGAGGTGAACCCCGCCCCGTATTGCTGGCTGTCAAAGTTGCCGGCACCGGCTTCCACCCAGCCGCGGTTGCCCTGGGCACGCGGCAGCGTAAACGCCTGCACCACGCCACCCACCGCATCCGCACCGTACAGGCTGCTGCGGCTGCCGCGCACAATCTCTACGCGGTTCAGCAATTGCGGTGGCAGGTATTGCCAGGCCGGACCGCCCACCGTGGCAGAACGAATACGCACGCCATCCACCAGGAGCACGGTGGCGTCCGAGGCGTGACCGCGCATCAGTACGCCAGTCTGTTTGCCGAAGGAACCATTGCCGGACACGGTCACACCCGGCTGGGACTCAATCAGTTCACGGAATTCTTTCGGTTGCTGACGACGGATGTCATCTTCATCCACCACGGTCACCGAAGACAGGCTCTCACCAGCGGTTCTCGGGCCCAGGGTCGCGGTGACCACGATGGGATCGAGGGTTTCCGATTCGCTGTCGCTCTGGGCCAGGGTCAGGGAGGGCAAGGCTATCACTGAGGCGCCTGCCAGCAAGGCAGGAAAGGGGGATTTTGCTGTCATCTTCTACTGCTCCGCACACCGCGCGCACCCGCACGAGGTTGTTGATTATGGTCGCGGAGAGAGCAATACAGGCAGGCAAACGGGAGAGCCGGAACAGCGCTGGGATTCGCCCACCTGAGCCGCCCACCGCAACTCCGGGTGTTTTTCCAGGCCGGTCTCCGGGCTTGCAGGTGGAGCGTGAGACTCCCGGGCAATCACCTTCCCATGCCAGAGGCACAGTGGCGCATCAGATTGCCGTTTACCTGCTTACCGTTGCGGGGGCAGCATCGGAATAACTCTGGCTGGGGGCCGGAGTGCACCGATTTCCCGTTTCACCCGTCGCGCTTTGCGACGGACACCTGAAAAAAGTGGGGCAAGGCTAGCAACACCCGGCAAAGTGGTCAATGAAATCCGTCAAACCGCCGTTGATCAAAAAATGGCCCGATGTGATGCCCGTCACACTTTTTCTTTATGCTACAACCTGTCACGTTAGGCTCGACACCTCAGAGCCGACCAACCGCCAAAAACAACAACAAGGCACCGCACAGCCGGTGCAAATGACGATCACGAGGTCACCATGAATAACAACAAATGGCCCGCCAGCCTGGCCTGGGCTCTGTCCGGCATGCTTTTGCTCACAGGATGTGGCGGCGGCTCCGGGGGCGACAACGACGACACCGACCAGCCACCTTCCTCCTCAGACAATTCGGCTGTGGCCGCGGAAACCGAAACCGCGGCCAGACAACCAGCCACCATTGACCGCTACAGTTTTGCCAACGGTTGCTACACCCTGCAGGCACAGGGCAATTTCCTGACCGCCGACCCGCAAACCGGCCAGTACTCGGTCACCACCGAAGCCAGCCAGGCCACCGCCTTCCGCATGCGCCCGACCCGGCTCGGGGCTTATCTGATGATGTCCGGTTACCAGCGCAACAGCGGCGAAACCGGCCGCTTCGAGCTGCTGGGCATCAGCGATCCGGCGGGCGAATTCCTCGATGACGCCGGTAATTTTGTCGGCGAGATCAGTTACCTGGTTGCCGGCCTTGGCGACACCACCAACCTGGTACTCGACCCCGTGTCGCCGCTGGGTGACGCGCTTCGCGCCATCGGTGAAAGCCTGGAGTTTACCGGTGATCAGATCGGCGACACTACCGTGAACCCCGCACTGGCGATGGTGAATGCGCCCAGCGATCTGGCAGTCTGGCAACTGCAACGTCAGGGCCAGGAGCAGATGTACACCCTGGCCTCGGACGTTACCGGGCTGATGCTGTCAGCACGGGAAGACGGGCTGGCGCTGGTGTCACCGTCTGCCGTGGATGAATCCGCCAGCTTCCGCCTGGCCGAGGCCTCCGGCTGTGACGCCTATCCGGAGGCGGAACTGAACGCCGAGATGCTGGATGCACAGGGGCCGGCCATCTACCTCAAAGAGGTGGACCGCTTCCGCAAGGTGAAGGGCATCGACAAGGACGACGTGTTCGGCTTCGTTGACACCCATTCCCACATTTCCGCCTACGAATTCATCGGCGGTCGGGTCAACTACGGCGCCCCCTTCCACCGCTTCGGCGTTACCCATGCCCTCCACGACTGCGAGGCGGTGCATGGCCCCTGGGGGGCCACCGGCTTTGTGGAGCTGGCTACCAGCGGTATCGGCCTGCACGACACCCAGGGCTGGCCCACGTTCAATGACTGGCCCCGCTTCAACTCCCTGCAGCACCACCAGAGTTATTACCGCTGGATGGAACGGGCCCACCTGGCGGGCATGAAGATCCTGGTCAACCATCTGGTGCATAACGAGATTCTCTGCCGCATCAACCCGCAGAAAGAGAACGACTGCGACCCGATGGAATCCATCCTGCTGCAGATCCAGCGCATGTACGAGATGCAGGACTACATTGATGCCCAGCACGGCGGCCCGGGCGAAGGCTGGTTCCAGATTGTCACCAGCCCGGCCAGCGCCCGCGAGGTCATCGATGACGGCAAACTGGCGGTGGTGCTCGGCATCGAGATGTCGAAAGTGTTCAAGTGCGGCGAGTTCCTGGGTGTCGCGGAATGCAGCCGGGAGGAGATCGTGGAACGGCTGGACCAGTTCTACCAGCTGGGGGTGCGCAACATCTTCCCGGTGCACAAGTTCGACAACGCCTTTGGCGGCCACCTGCCGGATCTGTCCACCGGCATCGGTATCGGGCCAGTGCTCTACGCCGGCAACATGCTGGAAACCGGCCACACCGTGGAATTCGAGCAGTGCCCGGACAACGTCGAATACACCGGCGGTGAGCCGGACCAGAACGCCGACCTGCAGCCGTTCGGCCTGTTCGACCAGCTGCTGTTCCAGCTGGATTACCTGGGCGAGCGCTTCCCGGAAACCCCGGAGGAAATGGCCGCACTCGACCCCCGTCGTGGCACCGACCAGCTGTGTAACCGCCGTGGCCTGAGCGATCTCGGCGACTTCCTGATCGAGGAACTGGTGCGCCGCAAGATGATGATCGAAACCGACCACATCAGCCGCAAGGCCGCGGCACGGATTCTGGAGATCACAAAACCGCTGGATTACCCGGTGATCAACAGCCACGGCAGCTGGGGCGGCACCGAAGCACTGCGCGACCGCATTGCCGCCCAGGGTGGCATCACCGCCTCGTTCGGCGGCACCCGTGAAGACTGGGTGCGCAAACTGACCCGCGACGGCAACCGCCCCCGCAACGACGACTTCATGGTGGGACCGTTCGGCGGTGCCGGCTTTGCGTCTGACGTCAACGGCATTGCCCAGTTGGCGTCCAATCCCGGCACCACCGAGGACGAAGCCGGCCTGTACCCGTTCACCTCCATCGACGGCCGGGTCCGCTTCGACGTGCAACGCACCGGCGACCGCGCGTTCAGCCTCTACGATGGCCGTGGTGTTGCCCATTACGGCCTTTACCCGGATCAGATCGAGGACATGATCCGCAACAGCGACGCCGATCCCGAACAGATTGATGACGCCATCAACCAGCTGTTCACCTCCGCCGAGGCCTATCTGCGGATGTGGGAACGGATTGAACGCGCACCGCTGTAACAACAACAAAAAACAAGGACAGAGCCATGACCTCCAAAAAAGCACAGCACCAGAGCATCGCCTGGCGCTCCACCATGATTCCCCTGGCTGCGGCCACGCTGTTGCTGTCCGGCTGTTTCGGCGGCAGCGGCGGCTCGTCGGATTCCGCGGCGGCCAGCGACGGTGCCGGCAACAACAACGTCGCCGGCGACCAGGTCGAGCGGTTCAGCGACGGGCGCACCTTCCGGGTCGAAGCCGGGCCGGACGCCACCCACGACATGGTCAACGCCATGATCCAGCTGCGCCCCGGCGACACCCTCGCCTTCGGCTGCGGCTTCATTGAACTGAATCACGGCCTGTTGATCCAGGCCACCGAAGACGTGCTGATCAAGGGCTGCGGCAAGGACAGCACGGTACTGTCGTTCCGCGACAGCGACAACGTCACCGGCCTGGAAGCCCTCAACGTGCGCGGCATCACCGTGCAGGACCTGACCATTGCGGACTCGCCGGGCGACGCTTTCAAACTCAAGGGGGTGAAGTGGGGCACCTTGCTGAACGTGCGCGCCATCTGGTCCGGAGGCGGCGAGCCGATCACCGCCAGCAACTACAGCGAGCGCCTGCAGGTGCAGTGCACCAACCCGCCGTTCAACGAGGGTGACCCCACCCCGGATTACATTCCCAGCTCCGCCAGCGGGCGCTATGGCATCTACCCGGTGGAGTCAGAGAACATTCTGGTGGATAACTCCGAATCCATCGGTGCCTCCGACGCCGGCATTTATGTGGGCCAGACCAACACCGCCATCATCCGCAACAGTCGCGCGCTGTATAACGTCATGGGGTTCGAGATCGAGAACGTTCAGGGCGGGGAATACGACAGCAATCTCGCGGAGTGCAACACCGGGGGTTTCCTGATCTACGATCTGGAAAACATCACCCAGTACGGCGACACCTCGGTGATGCTCGACAACGTGGCCCGCAACAACAACACCTACAACTTTGCCCACAGTGGCCTGGTGTCTGCGGTGCCCCGGGGTACCGGCCTGATCACCCTCGGCTACGACAACATCGAGGTATTCAACAACACCTTCGAGGATCACAGCACCGCCGCGGTCATCTACACCAGCTACGAGCTGATCGACGGCAAGAACAAAACCTCGGACAAGAAACTGGATCCCTACACCGAAGGCTTCCACATCCACAACAACGTGATGCGCAATTCCGGCTACGACTTGCCACCGCCCAACTTCGAGAAAGTGCTGCTGGAGGGCGAGGTGGAGACCATACTGCCCACCCTGATCGGCCTGAAGAACCTCACCAACCCCGGCAAGGGTGCCCACATCATCTGGGACGGCCTGCTGGATGAGCTGGACACGGACTGCCCCTACCCGGTGGACGCCAACGGTGACCCGGTGCCGGCGGATGCCAACGGCAAGCCCATCCACACCAACGAGCACCCGAACCCGGCCTGCCACTACAACGCCTACAAATTCGACGCCAATGGCCAGCGCAAGTTGCCGCAATGGGGCTCGTGCTTCCATGACAACGACCTGGCGGACGACAGCCAGGCCTACATGAACTTCCACGGCACCCAGGGGCTGGAACTGGTGCTCGCCGCCGCCGAGCAGGACAGCAGCATTCTCAGCCTGGAGGGCCTGCAGTCGGTGCTGGAAGGCCTCACCGGCGTGGTGGCCGACACCGACCAGTCGGTGCACGATTGCCAGGCCCGCTTCGGCAAGGTGTTGTCGCCGTTGCCCAGGGTGGAGATTCCGCCGTTCGAGCCCAGCGGCACCGTTGACCCGGCCCCCAGCGAGGAATTCGTCAACCGCCTCTGCAGCCAGGGTGGCAAGCCCGGCAGCGTCAACCGGGAGGCGCTGGGCGTAAATTGCCCGACGCTGGACCAGTACAACCTGTTTGCCGATGCCCACGACCCCCGCAGCACCCCCAACGACGGCGGCGTGCCCTTCGTGCTCAACAGCAAACTGTTCTCCGACTACGCCACCAAATACCGGGTGGCCTTCGTGCCGCCGGGCACCAAGGCGGTATACGTGGATGGCCAGGGCGGCAGCAACGTCAACGGCACCATCCACTTCCCCACCGGTACGGTGATCGCCAAGACCTTTGCCTTTACCGATGAAAGCACGGGCACCGAAGAGCTGGTGGAAACCCGCCTGCTGATCAAGCGGGTCAGTGAGAGTGGCAAGGCGTTCTGGGACGGCCCCAGCTACATCTGGGAGGAAGACAGCGACGGCCAGCCGGTGGCGAAACTGGCGCTGGGTGGCGGCACCCGCGCGGTGAGCTGGCACTATCAGGATGAGATTACCGGAGAGTTGATGGCCGGCAGTACCGACAACTACGCGGTGCCCAACGCCAACCAGTGCATCACCTGCCACAGCAACGACGATGTGGAATCCGGCAGTGCGCCCATTGGCCCGAAACCCCGCAACCTGAACCGCGCCTACGCCCCGGAATCGGCCTTCATGGGCACCCGCGGACAGGGCGGTTTCCCGCGGGTCAATCAGCTCCGGTACTGGCAGGAACAGGGCATTCTCACCAATGTGCCGGAGCTGCAGATTGACGGCCGCGGCATTGCCACCAACCTCGAGCGCCTGCCCCACTGGAATCTGGCCGGCGACAGCGGCGAACCCGCCGGCTCCGATGCCGATGTGGAAGCCCGCCTGCGAGCCTATCTGGAAGTGAACTGCCAGCATTGCCACAACGACCGCGGCGCTGCCTCCAACACCGGGTATTACCTGGACCACTACCGCGAACTGGACGCCGGTTACGGCATCTGCAAGAAACCCACGGCCACCGGCGGCGGGTCCTGCGGCCGCCAGCACATTGTGGTGCCGGGGGATGCCGACAGTTCGATCCTGACCTGCCGCGTGGAAGACAGCGCCGATCCGCAACGGCGCATGCCGCCCATCGCCCGCAGTGTCACCCACACCGAGGGCGTGGAGCTGATCAGCTACTGGATCAACAACGTGGTGAGCAACGACTACGCCAATGGCGATGCCTGCGGCAACGGCAGTATTTTCCAGTCACTGAACTGAGCCAACCTGGGTCGCCGCGCCTTGCGGCGGCCCCGGTTTCTCGCCCGCCGTTCGTGGCCCTCGGCCGCTGCCACTGCTATATTGCTCCGTGAGAACACCACACCCCGCCGGCCTTTCAGGGAGATTTCATGCAGGCAGAACTGATCGACATCCGCAATCATCTGGCACAGCACGCGCCGTTTGACGAGCTGCCGGAGGAGATGCTCGACAGAGTGGTGGCCACCATCGAGATCGCCTATTTCCGGGCAGGCACCGAGATTCTGGAATTCGGCCAGCGCAACAACTGGCTGTTCTACATTCGCAGCGGGGCGGTGGAGATCTACCGCCGCTCCGGCGAGCTGTACAACCGCATCACCGAAGGCGAAATCTTCGGCCAGTTCGGCCTGCTGATGGGCAAGACCGTGCGCTTTCCGGCCAAGGCCATCGAGGACTGTCTGGTCTACCGCATTCCGGACCAGATCTTCCAGCACCTGTGGGAAAACGACGAGAACTTCGCCGACTTTGTGGAAATCGAGGACCGCAGCCGGCTGCGGTCCGCGCTCTCCCGCCGGGAGAAGTCCAACGAGCTGATGACCTCAAGGGTGACCCGGCTGATTTCCCGGGAGCCGGTGTCGGCGCCCTGCACCGTGCGCCTGCAGGAAGCGGCACGGATCATGACCGAGCAGGGGGTATCGGCGCTGCTGCTGATGGATGAGGAAGGCGAGCGGCCGAAGCTGAAAGGCATCATCACCGACCGCGACCTGCGCACCCGCGCGGTCACCGAAGCCCTGCCGTCGGAAACCCCGGTCAGTGACATCATGAGCTCGGGGCTGATCACCACCAAGGCGCAAAGCTTCATTTTCGAAGCCATGCTCACCATGCTGCACAACAACGTGCACCATCTTCCGGTGATGGATAATGGTGAAGTACGGGGTGTCATCGCCCTCGCCGACATCGTCAAGTACGAGAGCCAGAGCAGCCTGTATCTGGTGGGCAACATCTACCGTCAGAACGATATCAAGGGCCTGAAAAAGATCAGCCGCGATGTGCGCGACAGTTTCGTGCGCATGGTGAACGAAGATGCCAACTCCCACATGATCGGCAGCGCCATGGCGGGGATCGGTCGCAGCTTCACCCAGCGCCTGCTGGCCCTGGGAGAGGAGAAACTGGGGCCACCGCCGGTGCCCTACTGCTTCATGGCGCTGGGCTCCATGGCGCGGGACGAGCAACTGGTGGTGACCGACCAGGACAACGCCCTGATCCTCGACGACAGCTTCGTGCCGGAAGAGCACGACGCCTACTTCCTGGCGCTGGCGAAATTCGTCAGCGATGGCCTGGACGCCTGCGGCTATACCTACTGCACCGGCGACATCATGGCCACCAATGAAAAATGGCGGCAGCCGCTGAAGGTCTGGAAGGAATACTTTACCGACTGGATCCAGAACCCGCGGGCGGAAGCCCTGCTGAACAGCAACATCTTCTTTGATCTGGACGGCATTTACGGCGAGAACGAGTTTGCCGAACAGCTGAAAACGCTGGTGTCCGAACAGGCCAGCAACAGCCAGCGCTTCCTCGCCCTGCTGGCCCGCAACGCCCTGAACCGGACCCCGCCGCTGGGTTTTTTCCGCACCTTCGTGATGGAAGAAGACGGCAAGCACAACAAGACCTTCAACCTCAAACGGCGGGGTACGGCACCGCTGTCGGATCTGATCCGGGTGCACGCGCTGGCGAGTGGCTCCCGCGCGCAGAATTCGTTTGATCGCCTCAAGGCCATCGGCGACACCAAACTGATCCCCGAGGACGGCGTCGGCAACCTGCGGGACGCCCTGGAGTTCATCTCCATCGTGCGCATCCGCCACCAGGCGCTGGCCATTGAAGCCGGGCGTGAACCGGACAACAACGTGCGGCCGGAGGACCTGTCGCCGTTCGAGCGCAGCCATCTCAAGGACGCTTTCCAGGTGGTCAGCAACGCCCAGAAATTCCTGAAGTTCCGCTACACCGCCCAGGTCAGCCGGCATGTCTGAGTTCGCCACCACCACCAAGAACTGGCACGACGAACTCCACAAACTGGCCGAAAGCGCCCGCGATGCCCGTCTGCAGGATTATTACCGGGCGGGCTGTGTCACCCCCGACACGCCCATTGCGGATGCGCCCATGGTGGCGCTGGATTTCGAGACCACCGGGCTGGATCCGGACCAGCACTCCATCGTCAGCGTCGGGCTGGTGCCTTTCTCCCTTGACAGCATCCAGCTCGGGGAAGGCCGGCACTGGGTGGTGCGGCCCCAGTTGCCGCTACACCAGACCTCCATCACCATTCACGGCATCACCCACACCGATATCGATAAGGCGCCGGATCTGGATGACATTCTCGATGAGGTGCTGGCAGCGATGGCGGGTCGAATTGTGGTGGTGCATTACCGCAGCATCGAGCGGCCGTTTTTCAATGTTGCCATGCAATGGCGGCTGGGCGAGGGCATCCGCTTTCCGGTCATTGATACCATGGCGATCGAGGCGCACCTGCACCCCGACCGCAATCCGACCCGGTGGCAGAAATTCCGGGGCAAGCAGCCGGTGTCAATCCGCCTGGCCGACAGCCGCCAGCGTTATGGCCTGCCCCACTATGCCGCCCACAACGCCCTGATCGATGCCATCGCCACCGCGGAACTGCTGCAGGCGCAGATCGTCCACCATTTCGGCCGCGACACCGCGGTCAGCGATTTATGGCTGTGACGCGGCCACCGGGGCCTCGTTGTCGGCCTCTACCTCGCTGACATAACGGCCATATCCGGCTTCTTCCATCTGCTCCAGCGGGATGAACCGCAGCGCCGCGGAATTCATGCAGTAACGCAGCCCGGTGGGCGCGGGGCCATCATCAAATACATGCCCGAGGTGGGAATCGGCGTAACGGCTGCGGATTTCGGTACGGACCATGAAGAATTTCCTGTCCTCTTTTTCCACCACCATGTCGTCGCTGATCGGCCGGGTAAAGCTGGGCCAGCCGGTGCCGGACTCGTACTTGTCCCGTGACGAAAACAGCGGTTCGCCCGACACCACATCCACATAGATGCCCGGCCGCTTCTCATCAAAGTAGTCATTCCTGAACGCCGGTTCGGTGCCGTCTTCCTGGGTAATGTGGTACTGCTCCTCTGAGAGCATTGCTTTCAGGGTCTTATCGTCCGGCTTTTCAAAGGTGTCCGGGTTGAAGCCACTCTGCTGGCCGGAAGGCATGGCAGCTTTGTCGCGACTAGCCTGTTCTTCACGACCACTGGCGTCCGGACGGTAGCGGGCGTAATCCACGGTCTCATCCTCGCCCCACACTTCCTCGATAAACTGGTAGCGGCCCGAGTTGAAGGTGTAGAACTTGTAGCGCAGCGGATTCTTTTGGTAATAATCCTGATGGTATTCCTCGGCCTCGTAGAAGGTGTCGAAGGGCACAATTCCAATCACCACGGGGTCGTCATAGCGCCCGGATTCTTCCAGCGCTTTCACCGAGGCTTCCGCCGCCCGCTTCTGCTGCTCGTTGTGGTAGAAAATCGCGGGCCGGTACTGCTGGCCACGATCCACATACTGGCCGTCGGCATCGGTGGGGTTGGCCGTACGCCACAACGCCTGCAACAACCCCTCGTAGGTGATTTTGTCAGGGTCATAGTAAACCTGCACCGCCTCGGTGTGACCGGTGCGGCCACCGGCCACCTGCTGGTAGGTCGGGTCTTTCTCCTCGCCGCCACTGTAGCCGGACACCGCCTCAACCACACCCGGCACCTTCTCCTCGTAGGCCTCTTCCACACACCAGAAACATCCTCCGGCGAAGGTGGCCACGGCCAGTCCCGGATCGTCCGGCGCGTGGGCCGAGGCGTTTTGCTCACGCTCTGTTGCGCTGACGCCCGCCCCTGCCAGGGCGACCACCAGGGCAATCAGGCCGCAGGTCAATGTACGTTTCATTGCTTTGTCTCCGTTCATGGGATGCCAGTCTTGAGTGTGTGACCGTAAAATCACGAAGATGTCTCAAGTTATTTACGAACCCATAACGGTGGCCCGATCACCCGGTGGCCGAAGGACTTTCAGTCGTCGAGCGAGCCCATCAGGCGTTGGCGGATCAGATTGTCAGCCTCATCCATGATCCGGCCGATCAGCTCCTCACAGCTGGGGATATCGTGGATCAGCCCGGCCACCATGCCACAGCTCCAGGCGGCTTCATCCATCTTGCCTTCCTGCAATACCAGCCGGCCTTTGGCACCGGTCACCAGGTGCCGGATGTCGTCGATGGTTTCGGCCTCGCCCTTTTCCCGCTCGATGCGGATGATTTCCTCCACCGCGGCGTTCTTCATCACCCGCTCGGTATTGCGAAGATTGCGCATGATCAGCCGCGTCTGCAGCTCGTCGGCCTCGACGATGGCCTGTTTGACGTTGTCGTGGATCGGCGCATCGGTGGTCGCCAGAAAGCGCGTGCCCATGTTCATGCCCTCGGCCCCCAGCGCCATGGCCGCCACCAGGCTGCGACCGTCGGCCATGCCGCCGGAGGCAACGAATGGAATCTTCAGCTCTTCGGCCGCGCGGGGCAGCAGGATGAAGTTGGGAATGTCGTCTTCCCCCGGATGGCCGCCACACTCGAAGCCGTCCACACTGACCGCATCACAGCCAATGCTTTCCGCCTTCAGGGCATGACGCACCGAGGTGCATTTGTGGATCACCCGGATGCCCGCCGCCTTGAGCTGTGGCATGTATTGCTCCGGGCTGCGACCGGCGGTTTCCACCACTTTCACGCCACCGTCAATAATGGCCTGGATGTATTCCGGGTACGGCGGTGCCTTGAAGGACGGCAGAAAGGTGAGATTGACGCCGAAGGGCTGATCGGTCATCTCGTGGCAACGGGCAATTTCCCTGGACAGGTCTTCCGGAGTAGGCTGTGTCAGCCCGGTAATAATGCCCAGCCCACCGGCGTTGGACACAGCGGCCGCCAGTTCCGCGTAGCCGACGTGGTGCATGCCACCCTGGATGATCGGGTGGCGGATACCAAACAATTCGGTGATTCTGGTCTTCATAGCGGGTTTCCTGTTTTGTCGTTAGAATGAAATGAGTTATCAAAATGAGGTTGCAGTGACAGAAAAAACAACAAGAGCCACACCGGCCGATGCCTTCCGGCGCGCGCGCAGCCTGTGGCTCAAAGGCGAACGCATCCATCTCGCTTCGCTGTCGGCGGAGCTGAACATCGGGCGGGCCACGCTGTTCCGCTGGGTCGGTAACAAGGAGCTGTTGCTGGGCGAAGTGCTCTGGTCTCTGTACGAGCCCCTGCGGCTGGAAGCGTTAAGCAAAACGCCCGGGCAAGGCGTCGACTTTGTCGTCGGAGTCTACCGCCACATCAATTCCACCTTGCTTCACTCCGAACCTCTGCGCCGGTTTATCCATGAAGATCCGGAATACGCGCTGAAGATCCTGACGTCTTCCCAGTCCACCATTCACAGTCGTACCGTGGAGGCCAATACCCGCACGCTCCGGGATCAGGTTGCCTCCGGGCATATCAATCCGCCCCTCAATATCAACAGCCTGTCCTACTTCATGGTGCGGCTGGCCGAATCCTGCCTGTACAGCGACATCATCAACGGCCGTGAGCCGCGGGATGAGGAGCTGGAGGATGCCTGCACCGCGGTGCGGATTCTGCTGGGCGGTAAGGCCTGAGCCGAAATTCCGAGCCTGGGGGGCTGGTCCCGCGGCGGGGGTACCTTTTCCTCTGGGAAAAATAACTCGCTGCGCTCAGACATCTTTTTCCCGGCAGAAAAGGTACCCCCACCCCGTGACCGGCCGGGCTTCCGAGTGACGCTGTCGGATTACGGCTGCCGCCTAATCCGACCTACACGCTAATCCGACCTACATTGGCCATTTCACCGTAGGTCGGATTAGCGAAGCGTAATCCGACACCCAGCTATCGGCCCATCACAACTGCAAAGACCGCACCTCCAGAAACTCCTCCAGCCCCCATTTGCCGAACTCCCGGCCAATGCCGGAATGACCAAAGCCGCCGAACGGCGCCATGGGATTGAAGTCACCGCCGTTGACGAACACCTGGCCGGTGCGCAGCTGGCTGGCGACCTTCTTCGCCTTGTCGGCATCCGCTGACCACACCGCGCCGGACAGGCCGTACTGGGTGCCGTTGGCGATGCGGATGGCGTCGGCTTCATCCTGGTAGGGAATCACACACAACACCGGTCCGAAGATTTCTTCCTGCTCAAGACGACTGCCCGGTTTGACGTTACCGAACACGGTGGCCTTCACGAAGTAGCCCTGATCACAGCCTTCCGGCGCTTCCGGGCCGCCCGCGACCAGGGTGTGGCCTTCTTCAATGCCAAGCTTGATGTAGTCGACCACCTTGTCGCGCTGTTGCGCGGAAGCCAGCGGGCCGAGACGGGTGGTTTCTTCCAGCGGGTTGCCCGGGGTCATTTTCGCGACCGCGGCGGCCGCCAGCTCGCAGGCCTCGTCGTGGCGGTCCGCCGGCACCAGCATCCGGGTCAGCGCGGTGCAGGTCTGACCGGAATTCAGCAGGCAGTTGTTGACGGTGCCTTTCACCGCGGCCCCCAGGTCGGCGTCCGGCAGGATCACCGAGGCGGATTTGCCGCCCATTTCCAGGGCAATGCGCTTGAAGTCATCGGCCGCGGCGTGGGCGATCAGGTTGCCGGTGCGGGTGGAGCCGGTGAAGGACACCATGCGCACATCCGGGTGTTTGATCAGGGTGTCGCCCACGGTCTGACCTTCGCCGCACACCAGGTTGAACACGCCCTTGGGCAGGTCCGTGCCGTCGAGAATTTCCGCCAGGATGTAAGCACTCTGGGGCGCAATCTCCGCGGGCTTGAGGACCACGGTGCAACCGGCGGCAATGGCCGGAACGATTTTCAGGATCACCTGGTGCAGCGGGTAATTCCAGGGGGTAATGCAACCCACCACGCCCACCGGCGCGTACTGCACTTCCGAGTTGCCGCACTGTTCGGTGAACGGAAAGTCCGGCAGCAGTTTCAGGTAGGTTTTGGTCACGGTCGCCGGCAGACCGGCCTGGATGCCGGTGGCCAGTTTGATCGGCATACCCACTTCGCGGCACACGGTTTCGGCGATATCACCGGCGCGTTCTTTCAGGCCGGCGTGCAGTTGTTCCAGTACCTTCAGGCGCTGCTCCAGTGTGCTTTCGGACCAGCTTTCGAAGGCGGCATCGGCGGCAGCGATGGCCTGCTCCATCTGTTCACGACCAGAGGCCGGGACTTTGGCGATCACCTCCCCGGTGCCGGCTTCGTGGACGTCGATGGTATCGCCGCTCCAGTTGACCCATTCGCCGTTGATGTAGTTCTTGCTCAGGTTGTTCATGTCGTCACTCCTTTGTCTGATCACTTGGCTTGTGCGGCGCCTGTTCAATCGAAAACGATAACGCCACGGGCGTTCTTGCCGGCGAGCATGTCCTCGAACGCCTGAGGGGCGTCATCGATGGTGTAGGTGCGGGTGACCAGTTCGTCGAGTTTGAGTTTGCCGGCCTTGTACAAGCCCAGAATACGCGGGAAATCGTACTGTGGACGGGCGGATCCCAGCCAGCTGCCTTTGAGGACGCGCTCGTCCGCGGGCAGGGTCAGGGTGGTGATCGAGGTTTTGTCTTTCGGGTCGGAGACGCCCACCACAACGGCGGTGCCCCCCCGGCCCAGGCACTTGTAGGCCTGCTCCACCACGGTACCAGCGCCCACGCATTCGAAGGCGTAATCGACGCCGCCGGTGAGTTTTTTCACGGCTTTGGCGGCGTCTTCCACCTCGCTGATGTTGACGGTGTGGGTAGCGCCGAAGTCCCGCGCCATCTGCAGTTTTTTCTCGTTGTTGTCCACCGCCACGATCATTTCCGCGCCGGCGGTGACACAGCCCTGAATGGCGTTGAGGCCGACGCCGCCGATGCCGAACACGGCGGTGCGGGAACCCGGCTCCACCTTCGCGGTGTTGAACACCGCGCCGACGCCGGTCATCACCGCGCAGCCGACCAGGGCGGCGTTCTGCATGGGAACGGTGTCGTCCACCTTGACGCAGTTATCGACGTGCATGGTGGCGTATTCGGCCATCACACCGCAGGCGCCGAACACGTTCAGGTCTTCGCCGTTGGCGTCTTTGGTACGCACGCTGCCATCCGGCAGGGTAAACATGGCTTTGCGGGCGTTTTCGCAGAGCACCGGGCGGCCGCGGACGCACTGGCGGCATTTGCCGCACATGGAGATGAAGGTGCTGACCACGTGGTCGCCTTCCTTGAAGGCGGTAACGCCCTCACCCACTTCGATCACCACGCCGGCGGCTTCGTGGCCGAGCACCAGGGGCGCGGGGTACGGGATCTTGCCGGTGGTGGCGGAGTGGTCGCTGTGGCAGACACCGCAGGCGCCGATCTTGATGGTGATCTCGTCCCGCCTGGGGCCTGCCACGGTTATGGTTTCTACCTGAACGGGTTGGCCCCATTCGCGGCAGACGACTGCCTTTGCCTTTCTGTCCATTTCGTCTGGCTCCTTGGTTATCTTGGCCTTTTTGTTAGGGGGCTGGCCGCGACGTGGGGTATCTTTTCTTATGGGAAAAATAACTCGCTGCGCTCAGACATCTTTTTCCCGCCAGAAAAGGTACCCCACCCCGCGACTGATCTGACAATTTAGAAACCTGTCGGATTACGCTTCGCTAATCCGACCTACATGAGCAGCCGTTCGACCGTAGGTCGGATTAGCCGCAGGCGTAATCCGACAATAAATCTGCGTCAAAACTCTGAATCTTTAATGGCCAACGCTGTGGTGTCCACTGCCCCCAGCAACTCCGCCAAGCTGACCACCTTCGGCAATTCGTACCTGGCAAAATATTCACAGGCTTTCACCTTACCCTCGTAGAAATCCGCTGTCTGCTCACCTTGCCCTTCCTGCCCGGCAATGGCCTTGATAGCTTGTCTCAACCAGAGCCAGCCGACGACGGTGTGACCGAAGGCCTCGAGATAGAGCGAGGCGTTGGCCAGGGCTTTTTCCACGTGGCCGCTGGCTTTCTCGACGTTGATGGCGGCCGTCGCCTCCGCTATGGCTCTCACCGCCCGCTCCAGTTGGTCCGCGCAGGGCATCAGGCGTTCATTACTGCGGGCTTCCGCGATGGTCGCATCGATACGAGTCATCAGTTCCTGGAAGAACTTGCCACCGGCCATGGTCACTTTACGGCCCAGCAGGTCGAGGCCCTGGATGCCGTGGGTGCCTTCGTGAATCGGGTTCAGGCGGTTGTCGCGATAGAACTGCTCCACCGGGTACTCGCGGGTGTAGCCATAGCCACCGTGCACCTGAATCGCCAGGCTGTTGGCTTCCAGGCAGAACTGGGAGGGCCAGGATTTGATGATCGGGGTCAGCAGATCAAGCAGACCCGCGGCGATTTGGCGCCCGCTGTCGGTGGCCGCGTGCTTTTTCTCGTCCACCAGCATTGCCCCCTGCAGGCACAGGGCCAGACCACCTTCCACATAGGCTTTCTGGGTCAGCAGCATGCGGCGGATGTCGGCGTGGCGGATCAGCGGCACCTGCGGCGTGTTGGGGTCTTTTTCTCCCACCGGTCGGCCCTGTTTGCGCTCGCGGGCGTACTCCAGGGCGTGCAGGTAACCGGTATACCCCAGCATTACCGAGCCCAGGCCGACACCGATGCGGGCTTCGTTCATCATGTGGAACATGGCGGCCAGACCGTGATTGGCCTCACCCACCAGATAGCCGACGGCGCCGTCCTTCTCACCAAAATTGAGCATGGTGGAGGTGGTGCCGCGGTAGCCCATCTTGTGAATCAGCCCCGCCAGCGCGACGTCATTGCGATCACCCAGACTGCCGTCTTCGTTCACCAGGATCTTGGGTACGATAAACAGCGAGATGCCTTTCACCCCGGCCGGCGCATCGGGTAACCGCGCGAGCACCATATGGATAATGTTCTCGCTCAGTTCGTGGTCGCCACCGGAAATGTAGATCTTGTTGCCGAACAGGCGATAACTGCCATCGTCCTGGGGTTCGGCGCGGGTGCGCAGGTCGCCCAGGGAGGAACCGGCGTGGGGTTCGGTCAGGCACATGGTGCCGAAGAAGCGACCGGCCATCATCGGCTCGGCGTATTGGGTCTGCTGCTGTTCGCTGCCCTGGGCCTTGATCAGATTCGCTGCGGCAATGGTCAGGCCGGCGTAGCCCTGAGTGCCCACGTTGGCGCCTTTGAGCATGCCCACGCACATCTGGGCCACGGCGGCAGGCAGCTGCATGCCGCCACGCTCAAAGTCCTGACCGGCGGCCATCAGGCCGGTGTCCCGCAATACGTCCAGAGCTTTTTTGACTTCCGGGCGCATCGTCACCCGGCCGTTCTCGAACCGGGGTTCTTCCTCGTCAACCAGTCGCGCGTGGGGGGCGAATTCCTCAGCGGCTACTTTCAACGACAGGTCCAGTGCCGCCTGCAGGGTTTCACGGTTGTGCTCGGAGTAGCGCTCGTAGTTCAGTACCTGCTCAACTTCGTGCAACTCAAAGAGTTGGAACGCAAGGTCCTGAAGGTTGATGATTTTTTGTTGCATAGCCTTACACTCCCGATAACCCGTAACGGCTCTTGTCGGATTACGGCTGCGCCTCATCCGACCTACATGGTGAAAAGGGGCTCACTGTATAGTCCAATCGGGTGCGAGGTGGGGTGTCTTTTCTGCCGGGAAAAAGATGTCTGAGCGAAGCGAGTTGTTTTTCCCAGAAGAAAAGACACCCCACCTCGCGCCCAGCCCCGCAACCAGAAGGCTTAAACCACTTCAAACAGGCCAGCCGCGCCTTGTCCACCGCCGATGCACATGGTGACGACCACATATTTAGCGCCACGGCGTTTGCCTTCAATCAAGGCATGGCCGGTCAGACGGGAACCGGTGACACCGTAGGGGTGACCGACAGCAATGGAGCCGCCGTTGACGTTCAGTTTTTCCATGGGGATACCCAGACGATCACGGCAGTAAACTACCTGGGATGCAAAGGCCTCGTTCAGCTCCCACAGGTCGATGTCATCCATCGTCAGACCAGTGCGCTCGAGCAGGCGTGGAATGGCGAACACCGGGCCGATGCCCATCTCATCCGGCTCACAACCGGCGACCGCAAAACCACGGAAAATCCCCATGGGTTCGATGTTGTGCTTCTCGGCGTAGGTGCTGTTCATCACCGTACACACCGACGCCCCGTCCGACAGCTGGGACGCGTTGCCGGCGGTCACGAACTGGTTGTCCCCGCGCACCGGATTCAGCCCCTGCAGGCCCTCCAGCGTGGTGTTCGGGCGGTTGCACTCGTCGCGGGTCAGGGTCACGTCTTTGTGGCTGACCTCACCGGTTTCCTTGTCTTTCACCATCATGGTGGCGTCAAACGGCACGATTTCATCGTCGAATTTACCGGCTTCCTGGGCCGCCGCCGTGCGCTGCTGGGAGATCAGCGCGTACTCGTCCTGGGACTCACGGCTGACGCCATAACGCTGAGCTACAATATCGGCGGTTTCGATCATCGCCAGGTACAGCTCCGGCTTGTTCTTCATCAGCCAGTCGTTGGTGGCGTGGAAGCTGTTGAGTTTGTCGTTCTGCACCATGGAAATGGATTCGACACCCCCGGCCACCATCGCCGGCACTTTCTCCGACACCACCCGCTGGGCGGCAATGGCAATGGACTGAAGGCCAGAACTGCAGAACCGGTTGATGGACAGACCAGCGGTCGTCACCGGCAGACCAGCACGAATCGCCGCCAGGCGAGCGATATTCTTGCCCTGGGCGCCTTCATGGAAAGTGGCACCAAGGATCACGTCCTCGACAATCGACGGATCAATGCCCGCACGCTCAACCGCGTGCTGAATCACATGACCGGCCAGATCCACGGAGTGGGTGTTGTTCAGAGCACCCCGGTAGGATTTACCCAGACCGGTGCGGGCGGTGGAAACAATAACGGCATCAGACATAACAGTGTCCTTCATAATCGGTGTACAGGTAGGTCGGATTAGGCAAAGCCGTAATCCGACACCAGGGTGAGCGTTTCGACAGTATTGTCGGATTACGCTTCGCTAATCCGACCTACGGGCCCGAAGGGATCAAACCTCAACAGTACGGTCGGTCCCGGGGTGGGGTGCCTTTTCTGCCGGGAAAAAGATGTCTGAGCGCAGCGAGTTATTTTTCCCAGAAGAAAAGGCACCCCACCCCGGGACCAGCCCCCAGAACTGAAATCAGAGGTCGCCGAACTTGCGGCCCTCAGCGACCAGCTTCTCCAGCAACCCGGCCGGCTTCCATTGTTCTCCACCGATGGTGTCGTGGAAGTTCTTCACGGAAGCCAAGATGGACCCAAGTCCAACCTGATCCGCCCAGAACATCGGGCCACCGCGATAAGCCGGGAAGCCATAGCCGTAGATCCAGGTAATGTCGATATCCAGCGACCGGTCGGCGATGCCTTCTTCCAGAATCTTCGCGCCCTCATTGATCATCACGTACATGCACCGCTCCAGAATCTCCTGGTCGGAGATCTCCCGCGGCGTGATGCCCTGCTCCTGACGGAATTCGGCAATGATCTGATCCACCTGCGGATCGGGAACCGGCTTGCGGTTACCTTCCTCGTATTTGTACACGCCGGCCTGGGTTTTCTGCCCGAGGCGACCCTGCTCCGCCAGCTTGTCCATCCAGCTGGCCGGCACATCTTCCCCGGCCTTGCGGCGTTCCTGCCGAATGCTGTAACCGATATCGATACCGGCCAGATCCGACATGGCAAACTGCCCCATGGGGAAGCCCAGATCCGTCAGCACCTTGTCCACCTGCTGCGGGCTGGCCCCTTCATTGACCAGCGCCATGGCCTCGGCACCCCGCTTGTGCAGCATGCGGTTGCCGACAAAGCCATAGCAGTTGCCGACCATCACACCCACCTTGCGGATCTTCTTCGCCAGCGCCATGGCGGTGGCCTTCACCTCGTCCGAGGTCTTCTCGCCGCGCACGATTTCCAGCAGCTTCATCACGTTGGCCGGGCTAAAGAAGTGCAGCCCGATCACATCCTGCGGCCGGCTGGTGGCCGCGGCAATGTCGTCAATGCTCAGCGTCGAGGTGTTGGACGCCAGGATCGCGCCCGGCTTACAGGCTTTGTCCAGTTGGCCGAAGATGGTCTTCTTCAGATCCATGCTCTCGAACACCGCCTCGATCACCAGGTCGACATCGCTGAAATCGTCGTAGGTCAGGGTGCCGCTGATCAGACTCATGCGCCCCTCAACCTGGGCTTCGGTGATGCGGCCCTTCTTCGCGGTGTTTTCATAGTTTCTGCGAATCACCGCCAGACCCTTGTCCAGCGCTTCCTGTTTCACTTCCGCGATGGTCACCGGGATGCCGGCATTGGCGAAGTTCATGGCAATGCCACCACCCATGGTGCCGGCACCGATCACACCCACCCTGTTAATCTCGCGAACCGGCGTGTCTTTGGTCAGCCCTTTGACCTTGGAGACTTCGCGCTCGGCGAAGAAGGCATGAACCAGCCCGGCGCGCTGTGGCGACTCCATGCACTCGGTAAACAGCTCACGCTCACGCTTCATGCCGTCGTCAAACGGCAGATTGAAGGCCGCTTCCACGGCGTCCACGCACTTAAACGGCGAGAACAGACCACGGGCTTTTTTCTGCAGGCCGGCACGGAATTGTTCGAATACATCACTGCCCTTGTCGGTGTCGATTTTATCGGTGCGATCCCGCACACGACGCACTGGCTTGTTTTCGTCGGCGACTTTCTGTGCGTAAGCCAGACCAACCGCCTTGATATCGCTGCCGTCTTCCACAGCGTCGACAATGCCCAGTGCGAGCGCCTCTTTGGCCCCGACGAAATCACCGGTGGTGATCATTTCCAGCGCCTTCTGGGCACCAGTCAGGCGTGGCAGCCTTTGGGTACCACCGGCGCCCGGCAGCAATCCCAGCTTGACCTCTGGCAGGCCTACTTTGGCGCTACTCAGGGCCACCCGGTAATGGCAGCCCAGTGCGGTTTCCAGCCCACCGCCCAGCGCGGTGCCATGAATGGCGGCCACGATCGGCTTGGCGCTGTTTTCGTACTGTTCAATCACCGCGGGCAGTCCCGGCTCCTGCATGGGTTTGCCGAATTCGCGGATGTCGGCACCGGCAATAAAGGTTCGGCCTGCGCACACCAGCAACAGCACCTTGGCGTCGGCGTCTTTCTGGCCCAGCTCCAGCGCAGCCACCAGGCCGGAACGAACCCCGTGGCTGAGGGCGTTCACCGGTGGGTAGTTCACGGTGATCACGCCAACGGCGCCTTCGCGGTTATAGGTTACGACCTCAGACATAATTTCTCCTCGCCTTATATGGAATGTAGTTTTAACAAGCGAAACATAAGAACGATTTAATACAAGTTTACGGCGGGTTTCAACCATCAATTAAAGTGCAGGCACAAAAAAACCCCAAGACGAATCTTGAGGTTTTACGCAGACTTTTGGGCCACTGGCGGGCAGGGCGCTCCGAAACCGTGCGGAGCCATGGATGGCGGAGCCGAGCGTACAGGGACGTATTTACAGCGTGTTTCGGAGCGCCCTGCCCGCCAGTGGCTTACTCCGAAACAAAATCAGACGCCAAGCGATTCGATATCGCTGGCCAGCATGGCCAGCTGGTGAGCGATGGACTCACGCAGCTTTTCAGCCGGCACCAGATAGGAAGGGGCCGCACAGGTCAGCGCCATGATGGTGCCATCCTGCAGATGAATGGGGACGCCCGCGGAATTGATGTTGCGATCCCATTCCCCGACAGACAGGCAGAAACCGTACTGTTTGTAGTCTTCCATGGCCCGCTGCAACCCTTCCTGCTTCTCCGGCCAGGCATCGCCATACTTTGCTTCCATGGCGTCGTCGATCACCTTGCGGCCTTTTTCGGAGATCGCGCAGTAATAGGCGCGGCCCGCGGAGGTGGTGGCCATGGGCAGCTTCAGACCGATGTCCATCCTCAGCAGGGACGCTTCCGGTGGCAGCCGGTTTTCCACGTAGATCATGTGCAGGCGGTCGCGGCAGGTCAGGCCGACGGACATGTTGGTCTGGCGGGCGAACTCGTCCATGTAGGGCTTGGCCAGCTGGCGCACCTTGAGGTTGGACACGTAGGCGTAACCCAGAGCCAGCACGCCGGAGCTGAGCTGGTACTTTTCCAGCTGCGGGTTGTAGCTGAGGTAGCCCAGCTTGGTCAGGGTGTAGGTCATTCGCGAGACCGTAGGTTTCGGCAGGCCGGTCAGGCGCGCAATGTCCTGGTTGCCCAGTATGACCGAGCCCTGGCTGAAGGCACGAAGCACGTCGAGACCGCGGGACAGCGCCTCTACGAACTTGCGGTCTTTTTCCGGCTTCACCGGTTCACCATCACCGGACGCCGCCAACAGTTCCGGGGAAGGGGTTTGTGCTTTTGTCATCGTGGGGCATCCTCCAACAGCATTGCCTGATCCGCTAAGCCCGCAGTGCTGGGAACTTGGTCAGATAGAAGAAAAGTTGCGCTATTTTAATAGCTGCAAGTATCAAGTACCACAAAGTGTACTGAAAAGAATCAAAAGTCGTGCCAAACATGAAACACTCTTCCTTTATGTTTCATTGTTGACCCAGCTCTGCGGCACACCGACCCGGGTTTACGAATCTAATTCGGTATATTATTCTGCAAAGCGGAACATTATAGAGATTTTTTATCCATCTGACGATCCCGGGAGAGCACATGAAGGTTCTGTTTGTAGCCGGAGACCCCAAGCCGGAGCGCTGGACTGTACCCATCAAGGAACTGCTGCCGGAGGCCGAGGTTTTCGTGTGGGACGCCAACGGCCCGGCGGTGGATGCCGATTACGCCATCGTCTGGCAGCCGCCGGCGGCACTGTTCGAGCGGGAAACGAAGCTGAAAGCCGTGTTCAACCTCGGTGCCGGCATTGATGGTCTGCTGGCGGTGCCCAACCTGCCCGCCGGGCTGCCGGTGGTGCGCCTGGAAGATGCGGGCATGTCGGTGCAGATGGCGGAATACGTGCTGCACCAGTTGCTGGAAGCCAGCCGCGGCATGGAAACCTACCGTGAGCAGCAACGGCAAAACGTCTGGAAAATCCACCGGCCGATCAAGCGCAGCGAATGGCCGGTGGGCATCATGGGGTTGGGTCACATTGGCAAGCGGGTGGCGCGCACGCTCGCCGATCTGGATTACCGGGTCAATGGCTGGGCGCGCAGTGAACACCACCTGGAGAAGGTGAGCACCTTCGCCGGGGCGGACGCGCTCCCCGACTTTCTCAGCTCAACCCGTGTACTGGTGAACACCCTGCCGCTGACCGGGGAAACCCGCGACATCCTCAGTCACCAGCTGTTCCGCCAGCTGATGCCCGGCGCCGTGGTGATTAACGTCGGTCGTGGCGAACATCTGGTGGAAGCGGACCTGCTGCAGGCCATCGATGAAGGCCAGGTGGCGCGAGCGGCGTTGGATGTGTTCCGGCAGGAGCCGTTGCCGGCGGATCACCCGTTCTGGCAGCGCCCGGAGATCACCATCACACCGCACATCTCCGCTCGCACTTTGCGGGATGCCACCCTGGAGCAGATCACCGGAAAGATCCGCGCCCACCACAATGGCCAGTCCATCACCGGTATCGTCGACACCAGCCGCGGCTACTGACCACCGGCACCTTGCGCCGGTCACCCGGTGGCCGGCGCAAACGCGAACATGCCCCACAGCAGCATCAGCAACAGCGGGATGGACAACAGCACGAACAGCCCGTTCCAGCGAAACGCCACCACCCAGCGCGATACCTGACCGAACCGCGACAGCAACATGACCGCCGGACCGAACGGCGACAGCATCATCGCCAGCGAGAACCCAATCACCAGGGCGACGGCAATGGGCAACGGGCTCACCCCCTCCGCCACCAGTTGCGGCATCAGCCCGGCCTGCACGCTCAACACGGTAATCGGAATGATGCCGATGGCCGACAGCATAGGCATCATCAGCAAACCGCAGGCCGCCAGCAGGAAGACTCCCAGCTCCCCGGAGGCCAGCCCCGCCAGGGCGTCCGCCGGAATCACGGCCACCAGCGCGACACCGAGGCCTGCGGAGCCGGCAAAGATAGACATCTCATTGCTCATGCCCAGCACGTTGTCCACCGACTCCCGCACTACGCCCGGCAGCGACCGGTCGTGCCACCACATATAAAGGAAGGTGACCACCGGCACGGTGAGCATTGCCGCCACCGAGACTTTCAGGCCGGATGACTGCACCAGCAACGCCATGCCCGCAAAAATGACCGTGACCAGCAGCGCCAACTGGCCACTGCCGGCCGGCCAGTGCTCCAGCGCCTGCCGCTCACCGCTGACCAGCCGGAAGCGCTTGTGCTCCAGCAGCCAGCCCACCAGCACCAGCAGTACCGCACCTCCGATACCGTAGGGCAGCAGTTGCGACCAGCTCAGGGATGGCACCTCGCGCGTGATAATAGCTACCGCCACGCTGGTAGGAGCAACCAACGGTACCAGGGCAAACCCCCGCAGTGTGCTGATCAGCACACTGCGCAACCAGCGCAGGCGGGAAGCGCCGGTGATGCCGCGCTCCCGCAGGGTATCGGCCAGGGTGCCGCAGAGCAGGTTCATTACCCCGAAGCTCAGCACCGAGGCAATACCGCAGCTGACCACCGCGTATTTCGGGTACAGCAACGCCGGGCGCCCGCCCAGCAGCACATCGTGGATGCGTTGCAGCACTTCCAGCCGCCGCACCAGGCACTGCATCATGCCCAGGCTGCCCAGAAAGGTGGCGTAGAAGGCGGCATTGGACGCAGCCCGCATCAGTTCCTCCGCATTCAACTGGCCGGCCAGCGCAAGGGCACCCACCAAGACCGCCGAGATCAGGAACAGGTAGCGGGAATAGGCCTGCAGCCGCGCCAGCACCGTCAGGAAATACAGCACGAACAGCACGCCGGACAGCGCACTGAGCCAGGGGTTGGCCAGGCACAACGCCACAAGCTCCAGCACGACAGCAACAGGAACCAGAATACGGCTCATATAAGATTCACGACCCTCGATGATGGTATCGGTTGCATTTCACACAGACCCGGATTAGTCTTTAATCCTCGATATACAAAACTTAATTCCGCTATACGAAACTATATCAACATTAATGACAAGACAAGCCCGGAACCTTTCTTCCTTATAGAAGGAGGACCACAATAGGAACTTGTCTGCTGATGAAACGGGAGATGCCATGAGCGCATTTATCTACGATGGGTTGAGAACCCCCTTCGGTCGACACGCCGGGGCACTGGCGAAAGTGCGTCCGGATGACCTGCTGGCCGGTGTCATTCAGGCCCTGGTCGAGCGCAATGCATTTGCCCCGGAACTGTACGAAGACGTGATTGCCGGCTGCACCAATCAGGCCGGCGAAGACGCCCGCAACCTGGCGCGCCACGCAGGCCTGATGGCCGGCCTTCCCGTGGAAACGGGCGGCCTGACGGTCAACCGGCTTTGTGGCTCCGGCCTGGCCGCTATCATCGACGCCTCCCGGGCTATCCGCTGTGGCGAAGGCGAGCTGTTTGTGGCCGGCGGCGCCGAAAGCATGAGCCGCGCCCCGTTTGTGATGGCCAAAAGCGAAAGCCCGTTCAGCCGCGATTTCCGCGCCTTCGACAGCACCATTGGTGCACGCTTCCCCAACCCCCGCATTGAGACGGTATTCGGCGCAGACACCATGCCCGAAACCGCCGACAACATTGCGCGGGAACTGAACCTCAGCCGCGACGCCGTGGACGCGTTCGCCGCGCAGAGCCAGGCCCGTTACGACGCTGCCCTGAACGATGGTTTCTATAAGGAAGAGATACTGGCGATTGACGTGCCCCAGGGCCGCAAGAAACCACCGGTGAGCGTGAGCAGCGATGAGCACCCACGCCCCCAGTCCACCGCCGAAGCGCTGGCTGGCCTGCGGCCGCTGTTCGAAGGCGGCGTGGTCACCGCCGGTAACGCGTCCGGTATCAACGACGGCGCGGCAGCGCTGATCATCGGCTCCCGTGAAGCGGGCGAGCGCGCCGGCATCCGTCCCCGCGCCCGCATCGTCTCCGCCGCCATCGCCGGGGTGCCGCCCCGGGTGATGGGTTATGGCCCGGTACCGGCCAGCGAGAAAGCCCTCGCCCGCGCGGGCCTCGGCATCAACGATATGGACGTAATCGAGATCAACGAGGCGTTCGCCGCCCAGGTGCTCGGCTGCACCACCAAACTGGGCATAGACCCGACCGATTCCCGGCTGAACCCCAACGGCGGCGCCATTGCTGTCGGCCATCCGTTGGGGGCCTCCGGCGCACGGATCGCACTGACCGCCACGCGCCAGCTTGAGCGCAGTGGCGGTCGTTACGCATTGATCAGCATGTGCATTGGCGTGGGCCAGGGCATTGCCGCTGTTATTGAACGAGCAACCGACTAATTTTCTGAGGAGACACACCATGGCTTCCACACCCTGGGATGACCTGCTGCAACTGGACAAGCAACTGGATGAAACCGAGCGTCAGGTTCGGGACAGCATCCGTTCCTTCTGCGACCAGCGCCTGATGCCCGGCATCACCGACGCCAACCGCAATGAGAAATTTGATCGCTCCATCTTCACCGACATGGGCGAGCTCGGCATGCTCGGCGCCACCTTGCCGGAAGAATACGGCGGTCCGGGCCTGAACCACGTGTGCTACGGCCTGATTGCCCGCGAAGTGGAGCGGGTGGACTCGGCGTACCGCTCGGCACTGAGTGTCCAGTCGTCACTGGTTATTCACCCGATTCACGCCTTCGGCCAGGAAGCGCTGAAGAAGCGCATCCTGCCCAAGCTGGCGTCCGGCGAGCTGGTCGGCTGCTTTGGCCTGACCGAGCCCAACCATGGTTCGGACCCGGGCAACATGGAAACCCGCGCCAAGAAAGTCGACGGCGGTTATCTGGTCAGCGGCTCCAAGACCTGGATCACCAACTCCCCCATTGCCGACGTGTGCGTGGTCTGGGGCAAACTCGACGGCAAGATCACCGGTTTCGTGATCGAACGCGAAGGCGCCAAGGGCCTGGAAACGCCAAAGATTGAAGGCAAGTTCTCGCTGCGGGCGTCCGAGACCGGCTCCATCTTTATGGACGAGGTCTTTGTCCCGGACGAGAACAAGCTGGACGTGGAAGGCCTGAAGGGGCCGTTCAGCTGCCTGAACAAGGCACGCTTCGGTATCAGCTGGGGCTCCCTCGGCGCCGCCGAGTTCTGCTGGCACGCCGCACTGAATTACACCCTCGAGCGCAAGCAGTTCGGCAAGCCGCTGGCGGCCAACCAGCTGATCCAGAAAAAGCTGGCGGATATGCAGACCGAAATCACTCTGGGCCTTCAGGGCGCCCTGCAACTGGCACGGATGATGGACGCCGGAGACTATTCAACGGACGCCATCTCCATGCTCAAGCGCAACAACTGCGGCAAGGCTCTGGACATCGCCCGGGTGGCCCGTGACATGCACGGTGGCAACGGCATTTCCGACGAATACCATGTCATCCGTCATGTAATGAATCTGGAAGCGGTGAATACATACGAAGGTACGCACGATGTTCACGCCCTGATCCTGGGCCGTGGCCAGACCGGGATTCAGGCTTTCAGCTGATCCCGCTGAGAAAAAGGAAAAAGCAGGGCTCCGGCTCTGCTTTTTTTGTGCCCATAAAAAAGCCCCGGAGCGGGGGAACACTCCGGGGCAAGGATGCAATAGCGTCAGGTGGCGATCAGAACTTCAGCGTGGCGGAGCCCATGACCTGTTCATACTGGTGACGGCTGCCAGTGCCGATCTCACTGAAGTCCCAGTACGCGTATTCAACACCCAGGGTCAGTTTCGGGCTGGCGGACCACAGCAGGTTGGCATGCACCGAGGTGGCCGAGTCGAAATAGCTCAGGGTGCCGTTACCACTCGGCGCCGCCGGGGCCTCAAGATCGCTGGCAATCTCAGAGTGAGAGACCGTCAGGTTACTGCGCCAGTTCCGGCTCCAGAAATGACGATACGCAGCCGTGGCCCCGAAGGTGTCGATGGGATCGACCTCACCACCGGCCTGCTCCACCAGATCGGTGTCCGGGTAAGTAAACAGACCAATATACCGACCAAGCGCACCGTAGCTGTACTGCAGGCGCAGATCATCACGACCGACGGTGGGAATGCGGGCACTCAGGGACACCGCACCGGCGACCTTGGTTTCGTCGGCGGCGTCGTCTTCCAGACCGCGCACCAGACCGGCAATGGAATAGATGCCGAAGTCGTTGCGAACCTGATACCGGGCCACCAGGTCCGGGTAGGACTGGTCGTCGTAGGAGTTGTCGCCGAATCCGTCTTCGGGGTTCTCCAGCGCGACCATCAGCTTGCCACCCGGCACGGCCGCGTTGTAACGGATCATCGGCTGGCGCAGGTAAATGAAGGCCGCCTGCTTACCCTGATCAAGAATTTCCGGCAGCGCCGCCAGATCCGTAAACGTGGTGTGGGTCTGACCGAAATCCCAGCCATTCCAGGAGCCATAGGCCTGGCGCAGGCGCGGCGCGTAGCTGTTGGAGACGATCTCATTGCCCGGTGCATCGGCGCCCTGGTTGAAGTCCACTTCCAGATAGGTGGTCAGATCGTGGCCGGCCACATCGAGAGTTTTGGTACCGAGGCTGAGGCGACTTTCACGGGCGCTGAAGCCGGTTTTCCAGTCGCTCTCGCCGTTTTTCGCTGCCCCTGCCAGCGTGCGCGGCAGGCCGATAGAGTAGCCGTTGGACCAGCCATTGCCGTTGGAGCCAGCCAGTACGTCGGCTTTGATAAAGCCGCCGATGGTCATGGTGGTGTCGCCGATGCGGAAACCCGCACCGTCACGGGTCAGGTAATCATTTTCAGCCGCGGGTTCCGGCGCGGTTCCGGTTTCCTGTGCCGCCTGCTGCGCTTCCAGTTTCTGGATGCGATCCCGCAGCTCCTGCAATTCATCACTTTGTGCCGATGCCACTGTGGACCCCAGGGCAAACAGCGGGAGGCTGGCAACAGCGACCGCCCGCGCCAATGGACGTGGGTGAACAGATGTTGTTTTTGTCATGTCAGACCTCTTCGAAGGCGTTGATTGAATGTGTCGTTGTTATGCAAACGCAGGTCACGGGCCTGGTGAATGGTGAAGAAATGCACGATTCGCACTTCAATTTCGCTCTGCGGTATTTATATGAATTTTAATTCCGCTAAGCAGTACCCGATTCCGGGTTACCGAATATAGACGAGTGAAAATCAATCAACAAGGCTTTGAAACCAAATTTTGATGAAAGTCGTAATTACTCTGTGTTTTCTTGTTTCACTATCATTGACAGCGCAGCAACCTTTGACTGATCATTGAGTAATTCTGCTATGCGGTATATATTTTCGCTGTAATGCATTGACGAGGTCTATCCGATGAATATGAACTACACGGCTGAGGAACTCGCCTTCCGTGACGAGGTGCGGGCGTTCCTGGATGAAAAGCTGCCGGCGGACATCGCCGCCAAAGTGAAAGGCTTCCGCCGCCTGTCCAAAGAGGACCATCAGCGGTGGCAGCAGATTCTGTGCAAGCAGGGCTGGTACGCCACGCACTGGCCGGAAGAATACGGCGGCGTGAAATGGACGCCGGTGCAGAAACACATCTGGGACGAAGAGTCCTGCCGTTACGGCGTGCCCCGCTCCATCCCGTTCGGGGTGAACATGGTGGCGCCGGTGATCATCAAATTCGGTAGCGAAGAACAGAAGCAGACCTACCTGCCGCGCATCCTCAGTGGCGAGGACTGGTGGTGCCAGGGTTATTCCGAGCCCGGCGCCGGCTCCGACCTGGCCTCTCTCAAGACCCGCGCAGTGCGTGACGGCGACCATTACATCGTCAACGGCCAGAAGACCTGGACCACACTGGGTCAGCACGCCAACATGATTTTCTGCCTGGTGCGCACCAACACCGAGGTCAAGAACCAGGAAGGCATCTCCTTCCTGCTGATCGATATGGACACCCCGGGCATTACCGTGCGTCCGATCATCACTCTGGATGGCGAACACGAAGTCAATGAAGTGTTTTTCGAGGACGTGAAAGTCCCGGTGGAAAACCTCGTCGGCGAGGAAGACAAGGGCTGGACCTACGCCAAGTTTCTGCTCACTTACGAACGCACGGGGCTGGCCGGCATCGGTATGTCCAAGGCGGCGCTTGCGCACCTCAAACAACTGGCCAGCCGCCGCCTGAAGAACGGCAAACCGCTGATCCAGGACCCGTCCTTCAGCCAGCGCATTGCCAAGGTGGAAATTGATCTGACCGCAGCGGCCATCAGTAACCTGCGCATCATCGCCTCGGTGGAAGGTGGCGGCGTACCGGGCGCGGAAAGCTCGATGCTGAAAGTGAAAGGGACCGAGATTCGCCAGGCCATCAACGATCTCGCACGCCGCGCGATCGGACCCTACGCGCTGCCGTTTGTGGAGGAAGAGCTGGATCTGGATTACCACGGCGAGTTCCTGTCGGACGAAAACGCCGCGCCGCTCTCCGCCCAGTACTTCAACAACCGCAAGCTGTCGATTTTCGGCGGATCCAACGAGATCCAGAAAAACATCGTGTCGAAAATGATTCTCGGGCTTTAAGGAGGCGACCATGGATTTCCGACTCAACGAAGAGCAGCAGATGCTGCAGGACACCGTGGCCCGTCTGGTACGCGGTGAGTACAGTTTTGAAAAACGTCTGGAGTTCAGTGAAACCGAGCTGGGCTTCAGCGCCGACTTCTGGCGGCAGCTCAGTGAGCTGGGCCTGACCGCGGTACCCTTTTCCGAGGAACTGGGCGGCTTCGGCGGGGGCGGCGTGGAAGTGCAGTCGGTGATGGCGGAGTTGGGCCGCGGCCTGTGCCTGGAGCCATACCTGCAGTCGGTGGTGTTCGCCGGTGGCCTGATTTGCCAGGCCGGTAACGACAGCCAGAAAGAAAACTGGCTGGCCGGCATCGCCAGCGGCGAACTCAAGGCCGCGGTAGGCCTGCAGGAGCCCCAGAGCTTCTACGACCTGAACAATGTGGAAACCCGGGCCGAGAAGAACGGCGAGGGCTATGTGCTGAACGGTCGTAAAGCCGTGGTGATCGGCGGTCATTGCGCGGACCTGATCCTGGTATCCGCCCGCACCTCCGGCGACAGCCGGGATGCCGACGGTATCAGCCTGTTCGCCCTCAACCCCGAGACCGCCGGTGTGGAGCGCCGCACCTACCCGACCATCGACGGCGCCAGGGGCTGTGACATCACCCTGAACAACGTCCAGGTCGGCGACGAGGCACTGCTGGGCGAGGACGGCAACGCCGGCGCAGTGATCGAATACCAGGCCGGCCGCGCCATCGCAGCCCTGTGCGCCGAAGCCGTGGGCGTGATCGAGATGGCCAACGAACTGACCCTGGACTACCTGAAGCAGCGTAAGCAGTTCGGCGTGCCCATCGGCAAATTCCAGGTTCTCCAGCACCGCATGGTGGACATGATGTCGGAACTGGAGCAGGCCCGCTCCATGACCATTCTGGCCGCCAGCGTAGCGGACAGCGAACAGAGCGACGAGCGTCGTCGTGTATTGGCCGGTGCCAAGAACATCATCGGCCGGGCCGGGCAGTTCATTTCAGAGAGCGGTATCCAGATGCACGGCGGCATCGGTATGACCTGGGAGTACAACTTCGCCCATTACGCCAAGCGCCTGATCGGCATCAACCACCAGCTCGGCGACGACGATGTGCATCTCGAACGTTACGCCGCCCTGCTTGAGGCCAGCTAAGAGGCTTCGGACTTGTGAGCCTGAGACCCCGATTTCCAGTCAGGGGTCTTTTTGCGGGGGTGGCGTCAGCTACCCCCTTTTTTATGCCGACCACGGCACACCACGTTTTTCCGGTAAGTTGAGGACATCACCATGACCACAAACGCTCCGTCAACACCACAGGATCTGAAAACAGCCGAATGGAAGGTTCGCACCGAGCTGGCCGCAGCCTACCGTCTGGTGGCACTCTTTGGCTGGGACGATCTGGTGTTCACCCATCTGTCCGCCCGGGTGCCGGGCCCCGATCACCACTTCCTGATCAATCCTTACGGCCTGCTGTTCCATGAAATTACGGCCTCGTCGCTGGTGAAGGTGGACCAGGACGGTCAGATCGTGGAGTCCGGTGGCGTCAGCCGGGTCAACCCGGCCGGCTTTACCATTCACAGCGCCGTACACATGGGCCGGGAAGATGCCGGCGCAGTCATGCACCTGCACGCCCCCGATGGCGTGGCGGTGTCCGCCCACCGGGATGGCCTGCTGCCCCTGAGCCAGACCGCCATGCTGTGCCTCAATCATCTGAGCTACCACGATTACGAGGGCGTGGCGCTGAACCTGGATGAGCGCGAGCGGCTGATCAACGATCTGGGCGATAAGTCGATGATGCTGCTGCGCAATCACGGGGTGCTGACCGCGGGCAAGGATGTACCGGAGACCTTTACCTATCTGTACTTCCTGATGAAGGCCTGCGAGATTCAGGTCAAGGCCCAGAGCTGTGGGCCGACCTACCTGCCGTCGGAGCAGGCAATCCGGACCACCGCGGATCAGTCACAGTCGCTGGGTCGTGCGGCGGCCCTGACCTGGCCGGCCCTGGTTCGGCTGCTCGATAGCAAGAACCCGGGTTACGCGGTGTAAGGCTGCGCCCGATCGGAACCAATGATGTGAGGATTCACCCATGTTGTCAGTTGCACTGAAGGAATTGGATAAGCATACAGACACCCTGATCGGTCACAGCCCCTGGAAGACCATCAGCCAGGAGATGATTCAGGCGTTTGCCGATGCCACGGGCGATCACCAGTGGATTCACGTGGACGTGGAGCGGGCAAAGCGGGAGGCACCCTGGAAGAGTCCGGTGGCGCACGGCTTTCTCACGGTGTCGCTGATTCCACTGCTGAATCAGGCAGTAATCAATGTGCAGGGCACCAGCGCCAGCATCAATTACGGCATGAACAAGCTGCGCTTTCCGGCCGCGGTGAAGTCCGGCTCAGCCATCCGCAGTAAAATGGAACTGGTTGAAGTGACCCGAGTGGACGACCAGCGCACGCTGGCTACCTATAAAACCACGGTGGAGATTCAGGGTGAGGACAAACCCGCCTGCGTGGCGGAGAATCTGGTGATGTATGTGGCCTAGATCGCCTGTTCTCTGAGCTGAAAAAAGGGGCCCGCAGGCCCCTTTTTTAATGTGGCGGGAACAAGCGTCCCGATCAGTCGATGGTCTCCCGGACAATCTCGCCATCCTTCACCACCGCCAGGGTGGTTTCGGTAACGAACCCGCCGTTGTCGGTCACTTCGGTGACGGCGTAGGGATTTTTGCTCGAATCCATCGATTTCAGCGCATCACCGATGGCGCCGCGCAGGGTTTTCGGATCGGTGGAGTCAGTCTCGTCCATGGCCTCGACCAGCGCATGCAGCGCCAGGTAGTTGTAAGCCGCTTCGGAGCCGGGCATCTTGTCGTACTCGGCCTTGTAACGCTCGATGAAGTCTTTCGCGGCGGCGGTTTCATACACGCTCAGCGGCACCACCCCGATGGCGCCTTCCATCATCTCGAGGCCGCCAGCGACTTCTGCCACTTCGTCAATCTTGGCCTGATCCATGACGATAAAGCCGCCCTGATAGCCCATCTGGCGAGCTTGCTGCACCACCAGGCCAGTGGGTTCGGAGGCGCCGCCAACAAACATCACGTCGGGGCCCTCGGAGATAATGCGGCTGACGCCTGTGTAGAAGTCGGCGGACTTGTTGTAGTCCATGGCGTTATCGGCCACAACCTCACCACCCTTGTCGGCCCACTCTTTCTTGACCAGAGACGACCAGATCTTGGCGTACTCGTGGGTGGCTCCACCCATGCCGAGCTTCTGGCCCTGATGCTCAAGCGCGTAGTCGGTAAACGCTTTCACATAGCCATCGAAGGTGGGCGGAATGCGCAGGGTCAGGCGGTTACCCTTTTCCGTTATGCTGGGCACACTGGAATACGCCATCACCAGGAAGTCATCTTTCTCGTTGAAATCCTGGAGCGCAAAAATTCCACCGGAATGCGGCACGAACACCGCCGACACGTCCGACTCCTGTTTCAGGCGTTTGGCGTTGGTGGCGGCCTGGGAGGGCGAGTAGCGGTCATCGAGGGAAACCAGGTTGACGGTGGTTTTCTCGCCGTTCAGATCGAAGCCACCGGCTTCATTGATTTCCTCCACCGCCATCCGCAGTCCGGACAGGGTGTTCTCGCCGTACAGGGCGGCGCCACCGCTCAGAGGACCGGTAAAACCGATGTTCACTTCACCGGCCATCGCGCCGGCGGACAGGCTCATGCCGAGGGTCGCCGCGGCGACAGCCTGGCCCAGTGTCTTGGCTATTTTCATTGTTGTCTCCTGGTGGTTGTGCGTGTCACTGAATGTTTTATTGGAGGCCTCAGGCCCCGATGTAGGCTTTACGGACTTCCTCGTTACCGAGCATGGTGTCGCGGTCGCCTTCCATCACCAGGCGGCCGTTTTCCATGACGTAGGCACGGTGAGCGATCTTCAGCGCCGCAAAGGCATTCTGTTCGGCCAGCAGCACCGTGGTGCCAAGGCTGTTGATGTGTTTGATGGTTTCAAACATCTGCCGCACCACCAGCGGCGCCAGGCCGAGGGAGGGTTCATCCAGCATCAGCAGCCGCGGCCGGCTCATCAGTGCGCGGCCGATGGCAACCATTTGCTGCTGGCCGCCGGACAGTGAGCCGGCCGGCTCGCTGGCCTTGTCCGCAAGGATCGGGAACAGTTCCAGCACCTCGTTCAGCCGCCGCCTGTTGCCCTGACGGTCACGGCGGTGCACGTAGGCCCCCATCATCAGGTTCTGCATCACGCTCATCTGCGGGAACAGTTTGCGGCCTTCGGCACACTGCACCACGCCACTGCTGACAATGGCGCTGGCCTTCATGCCGTTGAGGTGCCTGTCCTCGAAACGAATGTCGCCTGCGGTGGGTTTCACCAGGCCGCTGATGGCGTTGAACAGGCTGGTCTTACCAGCGCCGTTGGCCCCCAGCAGCACCACCAGTTCCCCGGTATCCACGGTCATGGAGATATCGGTCAGGGCCTTGAAGCTGCCGTAGCAGACGTCCACATGATCAAGCTGCAGCATCTTCGTCACCTCCCAGGTAGGCTTCGATCACCACCGGATTGTTGCGCACCTCTTCCGGAGTGCCTTCGGCGATCTTCTCGCCGTGGTCCAGCACCATGATCTTGTCCGCCAGGCTCATGATCATGTCCATCTTGTGTTCGATCAGGCACACCGTCAGACCTTTCTCATCCACCATCTTGCGCATCAGTGCGGCGAAGCCGACGGTTTCTTCCGGATTCACGCCGGCGGCCGGCTCATCCAGCAGCACGATCTTGGGATCGGTGGCCAGCGCCAGCGCGAAGGCCACGCGCTTGCGCTCTTCCTGGGTGATGTCGGCAATGAACTGTCCGGCCACGTGGCCGAGACCCACAAACTCCAGCGCCTCCATGGCCTTGTCCCGTGCGGCTTTCTCCTCCCGCTGCAGGCGTTTGCTGTTGATCAGCACGTCCCACAGGCCGGATCGGGTCCGCAGGCGATGGCCGACAATCAGGTTATCCAGCACCGTGGCCTGCTCGAACAGGTTGGTGGTCTGGAAGGTTCTGCCCACGCCCAGTCGCGCCACCTGATCGCTGGGCAGGGTGGTGACGTCGACGCCGTCCAGCAGGATGCGACCGGCGGTGGGCTGGTGCAGGCCCGAGATCAGGTTGAAGAAGGTGCTCTTGCCGGCACCGTTGGGGCCGATGATGGCGTTGATCTTGCCAGTCTCGAATTCCACCGAGACGTCATTCACCGCCGCCAGGCCGCCAAACATTCTGGTCAGATGTTCTACCTTAAGCATTGCTCTCTGCCTCCCGTGTCTGTGCCGTGCTGACCTTGCTGTCCCGGCGTTTTCTGGCCGGGCTCAGGGCCTGGGACTTGTGATGCATCCAGGTCAGGAAAGACCCGGCTATGCCCCGCGGGAAGAAGATCACCAGCAGCACCAGCAACGGTCCGAAAATAATCATCCGGTACTCCTCCAGGAACTGCAGAGACTGGGTAATCCAGACAATGCCCACGGTGCCCAGCAGCGGCCCCATGATGGTGCCGATACCGCCCACCAGCAGGTAGGTGATCATGTCGAAGGTGTGGTTGATGTTGGCTTCGTCGGGTCCGATGAAGCGCACCATGCCCGCATAGAGCGCGCCCGCCAGCCCGGCGTAGGTGGTGGACAGCACGAACGCCAGAATCTTGTTGCGCATCAGGTTGATGCCGAGCGACTGCGCCAGCTCGTCACCGTTGCGAATGGCAATGAAGGTGCGCCCCAGCAGGGATTTCGACAGCCGCCCCATGAACCAGATGGCCAGCACCAGGAACGCCAGCACCAGATAGTAGAACGGAGTGGTGTCGGTGAAATCCACCACGCCGAAGCCGTAGGGTGCGGCAATGTCACGCACGCCAATGGCGCCGTGGGTCAGCTCTTCCCACTTGTCGATCAGCAGGTAGATGATAAAGCCCACGCACAGGGTGAAGATGGCAAAGTAGTGCTCTTTCAGGCGCAGCGAGACGATGCCCACCAGAAAACCGAGTACTGCCGTCATTACCAGTGCCGCCAAAAACGCCGGCCAGAAGCTCCAGCCATAATCGGCAGTCAGCAGGCCGAGCGTGTAGGCTCCAATGGCGAAGAAGCCGCCGTGAGCCAGGTTCAGCTGGCCGCAGAAACCGGTGATGATGTTCAGGCCATAAACCGCAATGGCCCAGACGAAGGCGGTGGCCATCACGTAGACCTGATACTCGTTGGCCGCAAAAAACGGAAACAGCACCGCAAACGCCAGCATCACGTACCTGGCGGTTGGCGTCATCAGCATAGATGCGAGTTTAACCATGATCAGTGCGCCCCCTTCGCGAACAGGCCTTGTGGACGAACGGACAGGATCAGCACCAGCAGGCCGAAGGCGATGATGTCCTTATAGTCAGTGGAGATGTAGAACCCGCCGAGTGCCTCGGCAAAGCCGATGATCATGCCCCCGACTATGGCGCCGGGGATGCTGCCCATGCCGCCGAGAATGATGATGACAAACGCTTTCATGATCACCAGGTGGCCCATCGCCGGGTACACCAGGTTGATGGGCGCATAGAGGGTGGCGGCGAAGGCGGCCAGCACCCCGGAAATGGCAAACGTCATCATCGCCACGCGGTTAGCGTCGATACCCACCAGGAAGGCACCGTCACGGCTCTGGGCCATGGCGATGATCGTCGCCCCGGTCATGGTCTTGCGCAGGAACAGCTGCAGCGCCACCACCAGCACGAAGGCACCGGCAATGATCAGCAGCCGCTGCTCGGGAATGATCAGCCCGTCGAAATTGAGAATACCGCTGTACGGCGAGGACATGCGGCGGAAATCCGAGCCCCAGAACATCTGCACCACCGCTTCCAGAAACAGCAGGATGCCGATGGCGGCGATCTTGTCGTGGATCGGTGGCGAGTTGCGCAGCGGATGGAACACCAGGCGCTCACACAGTACCGCCAGAATGGCGACCACCGCGGCAGAGCCGGCCATGGCCACCCAGTAATGGGCGCCCAGGTCCACCATGAAAAAGTAGGACATGAACGCGCCGACCATATACAGCGCGCCGTGGGCGAAGTTGGGAATGTGCAGTATGCCGTAGACCAGGGTCAGACCCAGGGCTACGAGACCGTAGATACTCCCCAGGGTTAACCCGTTGATGATTTGCTGGAAGAAAAGGTTCAAGTGCCCCTCCGCTGGTTTGTTGTTGTCGCGAGTTTTATGCGGTATTTCGAGCAGAGCCAGGCGGCCCTGCATTGGCGTAATGAAACAATTACACTGAACGTCTCGACTGTCAATATTTAGAATGCACTTCCGCTGTGCGAAATCATGATATTAAAAATCAGCTCAGGCTTTGGCTTTCCACTCCTCTTCCTGCAGCGCGCGCCACATCAGCTTCCCGGTGGGGGATTTCGGCAGTTCATCCACGAATTCAATGATTTCAGGCACCTTGTAGGCGGCCATCTGTTCCTTGCACCAGTTGACGATGTCCGCTTCCGTGGTGCTGACGGCGGCTTCGGGGGTGAGCACGATGCAGGCCTTCACGGTTTCGCCGCGTTTGGGGTGTGGCGAGGAAATAATGCACACCTCGTGAATCGCCGGATGCCGGTACATCAGCCCTTCCACTTCCGAAGGCCAGACCTTGAAACCCGAGGCGTTGATCATCCGCTTGACGCGATCCACCATGAAGAAGTACCCCTCTTCGTCGTAGTAGGCCAGGTCCCCGGTGCGGAAGAATCGCTTGCCCTCAAGCTCCACGAAGGCCGCGTCGGTTTCCGCCGGGCGGTTCCAGTAGCCCCGGGTGACCTGAGGACCATGGGAGACGATCTCACCCACTTCGTTCGGGCCCTTCTCTTCCAGGGTTTCCACATCGATGATGCGACTGTCTACATCGAACACCGGAATACCCAGGCACTGGGGCTTGGGATGATCGGACGGGTTGATGTGGGTGGCCGCCATGGTTTCCGACAGACCGTAGCCCTCGATATAGTCCAGCCCGGTCATGGTCTTGAGCTTGGCCGCGACCGCTTCCGGCATGGCCGCGCCACCGCCGCCGATGGTGTTGAGGCTGGTCAGGTCGTACTGGCCAATGTCCGGGTTCGACAGGAAATCCACCGCCATGGTGACGATGTTGGTCCAGCCGGTGACCTGATAGCGCTCGATCAGCCGCGCCGCGGTGGTGCGGTCCCAGCGGGTCATGATGACGGTGGTGGAGCCACTGTAGATGGGGCTGTTCATCGAGCCGGTCATGCCGGTGACGTGGAAGAACGGCAGGGTGGCCAGCTGCACGGTGTTGGCGGTGCTCAGGTTCCAGAACGCCCGATGCACGGCGGTGGCCATCACGCTGCGATGGGTGTGCATGCAACCCTTGGGCGCGCCGGTGGTGCCGGAGCTGTAGGGAATCACCGCCAGATCGTCCGGCCCGGCGGTGTGGGCCGACGGGGCGTGGGCCGCCGCCAGCGCCTGCTCCCAGCTGACCACGCCGGCGATCTCCTCGGACCAGGCCGGGGCGGCAACTTCCGCGGGCAGATCAAGGTCGGTGTCCGGGCTGATATAGGTGCTGTAGGACGCGACGACCATGTGGTTGAGATCGGTGGTTTCCAGCAACGGCGCGATAAAGCCGGTGAGTTCCTGCCCCGCCAGGCAGACACTGGCGCCGGTATCGGCGACGTAGTGCTCCAGTTCAGCCGCCCGGTTCATCGGGTTGATCGGAATCACCACCGCGTCGGCGCGCAGGATGGCGTAGTAGGCAATGACATACTGGGGCGAGTTCTGCATGTACAGCAGCACCCGGTCGCCTTTGGCCACACCCTGCGCCTGCAGGTAGCCAGCCATGGCCTCGACTTCGCTGAACAGACGGCTGTAAGTCATCGGCGCGTCGTAGAAAATGATCGCGGTACGGTCCGGATAACGCCGCGCGGAAATCTCCAGATTGGTAAACACGCTGGTCTGGGGCAGCGCCATGCTCTTGGGCAGTTCTTTCGGCCAGACGGCGTAATGGCGTGTAAATGTCATTGTTGTGATCCCCTTATTCGGTTCATTGAGCCGCTGTCGCGGTCAGATCAAAAACGTCGGTACCGCCGGGCAGAGGGTCCCGGTGGCGCAATGGTGTGATGGCGACGGCCTTGTCCCGCAGAACGCTGACGTCTTCATCAGGTGCCACGATATGGCGCGAGCTGCGATCAAACCCCAGCCACCAGTAGGGCAGGCTGCGGGCATCCTGGCCCGCCAGCAGGCGAGCGCGCTGTATCGAGCCGTTGGACTGCTTGCACAGTCTTGCCCGGGTAATAGCGGCTGCCTCGCAGGCCGGGAAATTGACGTTCCAGGCACGGTTTTGCCCCGGCTGCCACAACTGGCGCACCACGGCCTCTCCGAACGCCGACACCGGCGACCAGTCCACGCCCTCACGGCTGAGAAAGGCCTGGCTCAGCGCGATGGCCGGTATGCCCATGTGTTCGGCACTGAGCACCGCACCCACGGTGCCGGAATACTGCACCGAGTCGCTGATATTGGCGCCACAGTTCACCCCGGACAGCACCAGATCCGGCGGGGTTTCCCCGAACCACTGCGCCAGTGAATAGAGCACGCAGTCCGCCGGCGTGCCGGACACCGCATAGCGACGGTCGCCCTGCTCATACACCCGCAACGGATCGTGAATGGAGATACTCTGCCCCGCACCGCTGCGGTCGTGCTCCGGCGCCACCACCCAGACTTCCTCGGCCAGGTTACGGGCAATCTGCTCCAGCACCTTCAGGCCCGGCGCATTGATGCCGTCGTCGTTGGTGATCAGAATGCGTTGAACCATGGGCTCGTTCATGACCGCTCCCCCTCACAGGCAACCCGCCAGCCGGCCTCCGCCAGCAGACTGGCCCGCTTGCCCACCTGCAGCGCATCGGCATTGGCGGCATTGCCATCCAGCGCCCGCTTGTAAACGCCCTGCACAATGGCGGCCAGTCGAAACAGCGAAAACGCCAGAAACACATGCCAGTCAGCAATGCCGTCACGACCCGTTTGCTGACAGTATCGGGTGATGGTTTCCTGCTCATCGGGAATGCCAAGGGCTTCCAGGTCTTCGCCCTGCAGCCCGCGCATGCCTTCCATATCAGACGGCAGGTGGTAAGGCAGGCAGTAATAGGCCAGGTCCGCCAGCGGGTGCCCAAGGGTCGACAGCTCCCAGTCCAGGATGGCGATCACTTCCGGCTTGTCCGGGGCCAACATCAGGTTGCCAAAGCGGTAATCGCCATGGGCAATGGCGCACTCGTCGGTGGACGGCAGGTTCTTCGGCAACCAGTCCATGAGTTTATCCATGGCTGGCATGTCATCGGTTTTCGACGCCAGGTACTGCTTGGTCCAGCGGGACACCTGCCGCGCAACGTAGCCTTCGGGGCGACCGTAATCGCCCAGCCCGATCGCGTTCACGTCCACCGAGTGCAATGCCGCCAGAGTATCAATGGCCGACAGGTGGGCCGGCATCCGCTCCGAACGATCCAGTGCCCGCAGCGCCGGATGGCTGACAATGCGACCTTCCATATAGTCCATCACATAGAACGGCGTACCAATGACACTGCTGTCTTCACACAAGGCCCGGGTTATCGGAACAGGAACATCGGTGTGCTCGCACAGCGCGCGCATAACTTTGAATTCTCGTTCAACCATATGAGCTGACGGCAGGGTTTTCCCGGGCGGCTTTTTGCGCAGTACGTATCGACCACTGTCGGTTTCCAGTAGAAACGTAGGGTTGGACTGCCCGCCCTGAAACTGTCTGACCTCCACGCGGCTACCCAAATCCGGCAGCGCATTCTGGAGCCATTGCAGGAGACCGGCTTCATCAAACTTGTGGGCTGGCAGAACATCCACCAGATCTGGGGTCATACTCATTATTCGTTCATGCCTTTTGTAATCTTGTACCTTCAAAGCCGGCACAAAAGTCTGGTAGCCGGCGGGTGGGGGTGCCTTTGTGCAGGGAACAAAGGTGTCTGAGCGAAGCGAGTTCTTTTTCCCGGAACAAAGGCACCCCCACCTGTCGGCCTCCCCCACCACTAAGGGCAACCCTTAGCAGATAGTTTCACCACCGTCGGCCACAATGACCTGCCCCGTGACGTAAGCACTGGCCTTGGTGGACAGGAAAACGGCCAGGCCGGCGATGTCTACCGGGTCACCAATTCTGCGCAGCGGGGTTTTGTCTTCAGCGCGTTTCACGCGCACCGGGTCTTCCCACAGAGCCTTGGCGAAATCAGTTTTGATCAGGCCGGGGGCGATGCTGTTCACACGGATGCCTTTTGGACCCCATTCCACAGCCAGGTTTCTCGCCAATGCGGCTTCGGCAGCTTTGGAAACACCATAAGTGCCAATGGTTGTGTTGCCACGGATGCCGGCAATACTGGACAGGAGAACAACCGCGCCTTCGCCTTTTTCGGCCATCTGCGGCAAAACCATGTTGGTCAGCCAGAACGTGCCTTTGACGTTGGTATCCATAATCTTGTCCCAGGCGTCGTCGGTCATTTCGGCGGTGGTGCCGTACACCGGGTTGGTGGCGGCGTTGCACACCAGCACATCAATCGCGCCCCAGGCTTCGTTGGTTTTATCCACCAGGTTCTTCAGGTCTTCTTTCTTGCCGACGTGGCAGGGAATGGCGATGGCTTCATAGCCCTGTTGTTTCAGCTCGTTGGCGACCTGTTCACAGGCGTCGGCCTTGCGGCTGGAGATCACCACTTTGGCGCCCAGGCGGGCCATTTCCTCGGCAATGGAACGGCCGATGCCCTTGGTGGAACCGGTGATCAGAGCGACCTTTCCGGTCATATCAAAAAGTGGATTAGTCATTATTCGATCCTCGTGCTCAATGCTTGGGGAACGAACGGGGAACCACCTGCCGGGACTGTGCAAAACATGGATGTTTTGCCCAAGCCTACAAGGACGTATTCACGGCGTGTCCCGGCAGGTGGTTCCCCGTTCGTTCATGCACCCGGCAAAGCGGGCCGACAATAATCAGCGATACTGGCGAAGCTCAATCTTGGCCACGGAATCCAGATGCACCTCATCCGGCCCGTCCGCCAGCCGCAGGGTCCGCACCTTGGCCCAGGCTTCGGCGAGGAAGGTGTCCTGGGATACGCCGGCGCCACCGTGTACCTGAATGGCACGGTCCAGCACGTTCAGCGCCATGCTCGGGGCGATCACCTTGATCATCGCGATCTCCTGACGGGCCACCTTGTTGCCGACGGTGTCCATCATGTGGGCCGCCTTCAGCGTCATCAGCCGCGCCTGCTCGATCTCGATGCGGCTGCGGGCGATGTCCTTGCGGATGGAATCAAAACTGGACAACGGCTTGCCAAAGGCCTCGCGGTCGTTGGCGCGCTTGCACATCAGCTCCAATGCGCGCTCGGCGACACCGATGGTGCGCATGCAATGGTGAATACGGCCCGGCCCGAGGCGGCCCTGGGCAATCTCGAAGCCACGGCCCTCGCCCAGCAGAATGTTGTCGACTGGCACCCGCACGTTGTCGTAATGGATTTCGGCATGGCCATGGGGGGCGTGGTCGTAGCCGAACACCGTCAGCGGGCGGATCATTTTCACCCCCGGGGTGTCCAGCGGCACCAGAATCATCGACTGCTGCTGGTGCTTTTCCGCGGCGGGGTTGGTCTTACCCATCACGATGGCGATCTTCGAGGTAGTGGTCATGGCACCGGAGGACCACCACTTGCGACCGTTGATCACGTACTCGTCACCCTCGCGGCGGATCTCGCAGGCAATGTTGGTGGCATCGGACGACGCCACATCGGGCTCGGTCATCGAGAAACAGGAGCGGATCTCGCCGGCCAGCAAGGGCTTCAGCCACTTGTCCTGCTGCTCTTTATTCCCGTAGCGGGCAATGGTTTCCATGTTGCCGGTGTCCGGCGCCGAGCAGTTGAACACTTCCGGCGCCATCGCCGAGCGCCCCATGACTTCGCACAGGTGGGCGTATTCGTAGTTGGTCAGCCCGGCGCCGAACTCGCTCTCCGGCAGGAACAGGTTCCACAGGCCGGCGGCTTTCGCCTTGACCTTCAGCTCCTCGATGATCGGTACCGGAGCCCAGCGGTTCTCCGCCTGCTCGACCTGTTCATGGTGCTTGTGTTCATTGGGATAGATGTGCGCATCCATGAATTCGTGGAGTTGCGTCTGCAGTTTCCTGGCTTTATCAGACAGCTCAAACATGTCCGGTACCTCGTTGGTTGATCGTCAGTGGCCGATGGTCTGCACCGGCGTATCTGTGGTTGTCTGAAGGATCAGATCGGCACGCCTTCCGGCTTATCACTGCCGGAACGGATACGAAAGGTGCCTTCGGCGATGGCCAGCAGGTTGCCCTGATCGTCGTGAACTTCGCCGCTGCTGTTGAAAATCCGGGTGCCGCCCGCCCGTTTGCGACCGGTGACCCGGATGGTGCCGCCGGAACACTGACCGGTGAAGGTGGTGGTCAGTGACAGGGTGATCGCCTTGCGCATGCGACCGGGGTAAGGGCAATGGGTGCCGGCCTGGGCCAGCGCAATGTCCAGCAGGGAGGTGAGCACACCGCCGTGGATCACGCCGCCCAGGTTCAGATGCCGGGGCTGCAGCGCCAGCTCGAGCACCGCTTCGTTCTCGTCCCAGGACACCTGGCGATACCCCAGCAGGCTGTGAAAGCCCGGCAGGTCTTCGCCATGGGTAAACAGTGGTTCTTGCTCACTCATTACACTTTCATCCCCGGCAGGTTAAGAGAAGCGGTATTGCCGCCGTCCACCGGCAGGGCCTGACCGGTGATGTAACTGGCATCGTCGCTGGCCAGAAACAGGATCGCCGCGGCGATTTCTTCCGGTGCGCCGTAGCGGCGCAACTCACAGCGGGAGCCCAGCTTGTGGGCCTTTTCATGGGCGCGGGCGTAATCGAACACAGCCTGGGTCATGCCGGTTTCCACCAGCCCCGGACACACCGCGTTCACCCGCACGTTGTCATTTCCGAGATCGCAGGCGGCGGTCATGGTGAGGTTGATCACCGCGGCCTTGGACGCGCTGTAGGCGTTGCCACCGGCGCCGGAACGAAGACCCGCCACGGACGCCGTGTTCACAATGGAGCCCAGCTTGCGGGCCTGCATGTGGGGCGCCACGTGCTTGATGAATAACATGGTGCCGATCAGATTGACCGCCAGCACTTTCTCCCATTCTTCCCGGTCATTACCGGTAATCGGCGGATGGCCATGGCCGGTGCTGGCGATGCCGGCGATATTACAGAGCACGTCGACCTTGCCGAAGGTCTCGACGGCTTCGTCCACCAACGCTTTCACCTGGGCTTCATCGGCCACATCGGCAATTCGCCGCAGGGTTTGAGCCCCCTCGGGCAGCAGGCTTTCGGTATCCAGCAGGCCGGGTTCCGAGCGATCCACCATCATCACCCGCGCGCCTTCGCGGGCCAGCCGTACCGCGGTGGCCCTGCCTATACCGCTGCCGGCGCCGGTAACAATGGCTGCCCGGTTGTCGAAACGCCCCATGCCGATGCTCCTTGTTGTGGTTTATTCGCGTCGTCACAAATGCAACTTGACCGTAATTTGTCACGCCTTCCGGTTTTGAGTCAATATAAACGGAAGGTAATTTCACTAGATAAAACACAATAACACCGAGAGGCCGAAAAATGGAAAGCTTGATGCAAATGCCCGTGCACGCACCCGTGGACCCGGACGAAACCATGGAGGCCATTGGCCAGCGCATTCAGTATCTGGCTGCCGAACGCCCGCACCAGGCCGCGCTGGTGGATGAGCGGGGCAGCGTCAGTTGGCGCGAACTGGTGACCCTCGCCAACCGCATTGCCAACCGGCTCCGCGCCGGGGGGCTGGAGGCGGGCGACACCGTGGCGCTGCTGTCAGAAAACCGCATTGAGGCGGTCGCGGTGTATCTGGGCACCCTGGTAGCCGGTGGCTGCGTGGTCCCGCTCTCGGGCATGGCCAGTGAGGACAGCCTGGCGCTGATGATCAACGATTGCGCCGCCCGCTTTCTGTTTGTTTCGGAAAAGAATCGGCCACTGCTGGACGCCATGGCGGATGGGCTGGATCACCTTACCCCGGCCGGGTGCATCGGTCTGGATACCGCGGACGGGGCCCTGGACAATCTGGGCCAGTGGCTCGGCCGCACCGGTGGCGAGGCCCGGCCGGCACAAGTGAGCCTGGACCATCCGTTCAACATCATCTACAGCTCCGGCACCACCGGCACCCCCAAGGGCATCCTCCACGATTACCGCTTTCGCCAGCGCCAGATGGTCCGCCTGAGCCGCTTCGGGCTGGACGGCAACGCGGTGAACCTGGTGTCGACACCGCTGTATTCCAACACCACGCTGGTGTCGGTGCTGCCCACCCTGTTCAACGGCGGCACGCTGATCCTGATGGCCAGATTCGACGCCCGGCGCTTTCTGGAACTGGCCGAACACCACCGTGCCACCCACGCCATGCTGGTGCCGGTGCAGTACCAGCGGATTCTGGCGGAGCCGGAATTCGATCGTTTCGACCTGTCGTCGTTTCAGCTCAAACTGTGCACCAGTGCGCCTCTGCGCGCCGACGTTATCCGCGAAGCGATGGCGCGCTGGCCCGGTAATATCCGCGAGGTCTATGGCCTGACCGAGGGTGGCATTTCCACCAGCCTTGACTGCGCCGCCCACCCCGGCAAATGGGACTCCGTCGGGGTACCGACCGAGGGCGCCGAGGTGCGGGTGATCGACGAGCAGGGTAACGAGCTGCCACGGGGAGAAACCGGTGAGATTGTCGGCCGCGCCATTTCCATGATGCGCGGTTACGTCAATCGCGATGACCAGACCCGGGAGATGCTGTGGAGCAGCGCGGACGCCCTGGTGTTCTATCGCAGCGGCGATATGGGCCGGGTCGACGAGGACGGCTTCGTGTACATTCTCGACCGCCGCAAGGACATGATCATCTCCGGAGGCTTCAATATCTACGCGGTGGATCTGGAGAAGGTTCTGCTGTCGCACCCGGCGGTTGCGGACGTGGCGGTCATCGGCATTCCCAGTGAGCAGTGGGGGGAAACGCCGCTGGCACTGGTGGTGCGCAACCCGGAGTGCGAAGAAAGCGACGCGGAACTGCTGGAATGGGCCAACGGCCAGCTGGGTAAAACCCAGCGTCTGGCGGCCATCGAGTTCCGCCCGGAGCTGCCCCGCTCCACCATCGGCAAGGTGTTGAAACGGGAGCTGCGGGCGCCCTACTGGCGCTGATCTAGCGCTTGCCCATACGCGCCAGCGCAGCCCGACAATCCGCGGAGCGCAGGCGCTCACCGAACACCGGGCGCTCACGCTCCAGTGCCTCCCTGATCATCTCTCGCCAGGGTGCCTTGATCAGCCGCTTGCTGGCGATCAGCGCGTCCCGGGGTTTGTCCGCCAGCCGCTCGGCCTGAGCCAGCGCCTGGGTGACCGCCTGACCATCCGTCACCGTGCGACTGACCAGACCACATTCGCGGGCTTCCTCACCGTCGAGCGTGTCGCCCATCAGCAACAGATCCGCGCTGCGGCGGGCGCCCAGGTGCAACGGCATGGTCACCGTGGAAGCCGCCTCCGGCACCAGGCCGAGGTCCACAAACGCGGTCTTGAAACGGGCAGAACGCCCCGCCACCACGGCATCGCAATGCAACAGCAGAGTGGTACCAATGCCGATGGCCAGCCCCTCCACCGCCGCAATGACCGGAATGTCGCACTCCATCAGGGTTTCGATAAACGCCAGTCCGGCCGACGGTTGCGGGTTCTCGTCCGTGGCCCGCGCGCGGAAGTCATCCAGATCGTTACCGGCGGTGAATACGCCCCCCTCGCCACTGAGGACAATGGCATTTACGCCGGTGTCGGCGGCCGCCCGATGGATTTCTTCCGACAACTGCTGATACATGGCCCGGGTGAGGGCATTTTTCTTATCGGTGCGGGAGATGACGAGATGGACATGTCCGGCCCCGCGGTGACTGATAATCACTATACTTACCCCTATGGTCTGAAGATCGGTAACAGAATATCCACTTCCATCCTATTGCAAAACGCAAAGTGTGTGATAGATTCAGATACAAGGATTCATTCTGCAGTCACAAGTTCTGCAGTGCGAAACTGCAAACGGGACGCCTAACACAATAATGATCGAGGTCCAGCAATGAAGATGCTAACTACCGCCAGAAAAACCCTTACCGTTTATGCCTCGGCCCTGACCCTGGGCCTGACCGCAGCTCTGGCCAGTGCGCCGGTGGCCGCCGAGAAAACCCACACCTGGAAGGTTCAGTCCCACTGGCCGGGCTCCAGCAGCTCCTATGAAGACAGCCTGGTTCGACTGCAGAAGGTGCTTGAAGAGCGTACCGACGGTCGCCTCAAACTGAAATTGTACGAAGCCGGCTCGCTGTTCAAAGCCAAGGAAACATTCAACGCGGTGAGCCGCGGAATCCTCGAGATGGGCACCATTTCGCCATCCTACGCCCAGGACAAGATTTCACTGGCGGGCATTGCCTCTGGCCTGCCCTTCGCGTTCCGCAACGTCTGGGAAGCCGCCTATTTCCACCAGGGCCTGGGCTTCGAGCAGATGCTTCGTGACGAAGCGGCGGAGCACGGCGTTTACTGGGCCACCGACAAGGTCTATCCCACCGAAATGGTCATCAAGGAGCCGGTCAATAGCTGGGAGGACTTCACCAAGCTGAAGATCCGTTCGTCCGGCGCGCTGCAGACCTTCCTTACCGAAGCGGGCGCCGCAGCCTCCTACATTCCGGGCAGTGAACTCTATTCCGCGCTGGACTCCGGCATTGTCGACGGTGCCCACTGGGGTGCCTCCCAGGGCGCGTTCAGCATGGGGCTGTATGAAGTGGCCAAGTATCACGTGCAGCCAGCTCTGAACATCGCCGGTACCGACGTGATCATCGTCAGCCAGAAGGCCCTCGACAAGCTGCCCGAAGACATGCAGAAAATCGTCAAGCAGGCGCTGGATGAGCAGTTCTGGGTGCGCACCAACGAGTACCAGTACAAGGAGCGGACCACCCTGGCCAAGGCCATTGAGGAGCAGGGCGTGGAAGTGAACACGCTGCCGGATGACGTGCAGGAACGCCTGACCAAGACAGCCCAGAGCCTCTGGGACGAAGAAGGCAAGCGCGGCGACAACGCCAAGAAGGCGCTGGATATGCTGAAAGACTACCTGACCGAGCTGGGCTACCTCTAAGGTTCCCGCGCTGACCGAAGCCGGGCCAGACATTCTGGCCCGGCTTTTCTGATCCATTTACCGTTTCCCGGAGAATGCCATGGGTGTGCTGACTGCATTCATGAGAGGGGTCACCCGTCTCAACGATGTTATCGGGCGCGGGATAGCCCTGATTGTTTTCGCCATGTTCCTCTTTCTGATCATGGAAGTGGCGTTCCGCTACCTGTTCAACTCACCGACCGTGTGGACCAACGAACTCACCCAGATGCTGTTCGGTATCTACGCGGTGATGTCGGGCGGTTACATCATGGCGCACCGGGGCCACGTCAATGTGGACCTGCTGCATTCGCACCTGTCACCGCGGGGCCAGGCGGTGCTCGACATAGTGACCTCCGTTGTCTTCTTTATCTTTACCCTGGCGCTGCTGTATTTCGGCTATGAAATGGCAAGCGAATCCATCGCCAGCTGGGAAACCTCCTATTCCGCCTGGAACCCGCCAATCTGGCCGGTCAAGGCCGCCATTCCCCTGGGCACCGGCCTCCTGGTACTGCAGGGCATCGTTAAATTACTGGAAGACATCGCAGTGGCCTTCAACCTCAGTTACTACACCCCCGAAAAACAGAATGAAGAAGGAGAAGCGCTGTGAGTATTGAAGCCCTGACCCTGCTGTTTTTCGGCTCCCTGCTGTTCTTCCTGATCCTCGGCCTGCCGCTGGCGTTCGTGCTCGGTGGTGTCTCGGTCGTTTTCCTGTATTTCACCTGGGGGTTTGACTCCTTCTACATGGTGGCCTCCCAGATCTGGGGCACCATGGAAAGCTTTACCCTGGTGGCCATTCCACTGTTCGTGTTCATGGCGATGATCCTGGAGCGAACCGGGGTCGCCAAGGATCTCTACCGCATGATGCATCTTTGGTGCGGGGGACTGAAAGGAGGCCTGGCCATCGGCACCCTGGGCATCTGTGCCGTGTTCGCCGCCATGGTCGGCATCAGTGGTGCTGCCGTGGTGGCCATGGGCACCATTGCCCTGCCGTCGATGCTTGAGCGCGGCTACGACAAGAGCATGGCACTGGGCGTGATCAACACCGGTGGCGGCTGGGGCATCCTGATTCCGCCCAGCATCCTGATGATTCTCTACGCGCTGATCACCGGTGTGTCCGTCGGCAAGATGTTCGCCGCCGGCATCATGCCGGGCATCCTGTTAATGGTGCTGACCGCCATCTACATCCTGGTGCGCAGTCACCTGCAGCCCCACCTGGCGCCGGCGTTGCCGAAAGAGGAACGCGGCACCTGGCCAGAAAAACTCCGCGCCCTGCGGGCCGTACTGCTGCCCATTGGTGTGGTAGTGATGGTACTGGGCTCCATTATCGGCGGCATCACCACACCCACGGAAGCGGCGGCCATGGGCGTACTGGGCGCGCTGATTTCCGCAGCAGTGTATGGGCAGTTCAAATGGGCCATTCTGCAGGAGGCGGCGATTCGCACCTTCAAGCTGACCGGCATGATCATGTGGATCCTGTTCGCCGCCCACGCCTTCAGTGCGGCCTACCAGAGCATGGGCGCACAGGAACTGATCGAAGGGTTGATGGCCCACATTCCGGGCGGTCCCTGGGGCATTATCATCTCGATGATGGTGATCACCTTCTTCCTGGCGATGGTGCTGGATCCTGTGGGCATCATGCTGATCACCCTGCCGGTGTTCATGCCGATCGTGGAGTCCCTGGGCTTTGATCCGATCTGGTTCGGCATTCTGTTTGTGATCAATATGGAAATCGGCTACATGACGCCGCCTTTCGGATTCAACCTGTTCTATCTCAAAGGTGTGGTACCGCCGGGTATCACCATGAAGGACATCTACAAGTCGATCATTCCCTTCGTGATTGTGGAGATCGTTGGCCTGGCGCTGATCATGATATTCCCGGAGATCGCCACCTACCTGCCGGATCTGTTCTTCTGAGCCAGTCCGGCTTCCTGCCTGGCTGAGCAGGTTGCGCGTTTCGTGATAAAGCGTCTATTTTATAGACAAGCCCCCGACACAAGGATTCGGGGGCATTCCATTTCCGGAGGGAATCCATGAAACACGCACTCTCACTTTGCCTCACCTTTGTTTGCACCCTGCTGTTCTCGCTCGCCAGCGCTGCCGACAGTCTCACTGATGAGAGAGTCCGGGCCTTTATCAGCACCCTGCAAGACGCCGAAACCCTCGAGCAGGATTTCGATGAGCTCAACCAGGAGTTACCGGATGCCGACGATGGCTCGGAGATGCCCGATTTCTCGTCCATTTTTTCCGACTCGGTGGACAAGATGCGGGGCCATGAAGCCTACGACCGTATGGAAGACATCGTTGAGGACCATGGTTTTGACTCCATGGAGGAGTGGGGCGCCACCGGCGACCGGGTATTCCAGGCCTGGATGGCCATTGAAATGGAAGACCAGCACCCAGAAATGGCCCGGGAGATGGCCGCTGCCATGGACCAGATCAACAACAACCCGAACATGAGTGAAGCGCAGAAGGAACAGATGCGCGCGATGATGGGCGGAGCGACATCAGCAATGGAGAGCGCCCGCAATGCGCCCGAGGCCGACAAGCAGGCCGTTCGCCCTCACATGGACACACTGAGGTCAGTGACCGAATCAGACGACGAATTCTGAATCCCGCACTGAACGACGATACGAGCGGAAAGAAAAAGGGGCAGGCCTCGCGGCCTGCCCCTTTTTTCAGGCCATCAGGTTGTAGACAAACACGATGGCAACCGCAATCGGCGTGACGAAGCGGATCAGGTTGTACCAGAGGGTGAATGCTCCGCCCTCCAGCGCCAGGTCGCTCTTCAGGGACTCTTTGGCGACGAACCAGCCCACAAACACGGCCGTCAGCAGACCCGACAGCGGCAGCATGACGTTCGCCGTGAAGAAGTCCAGCAGATCGAAGATGGTTTTGCCTTCGAAACGCTCGAACATACCCAGCGGCGCAAAGCCCGACCACTCATTCAGCGACAGGATCGAGGCAATCCCCAGCAGCCAGCAGGCACCGCCCACCAGAACCGCGCTGCCGGCGCGCCCCATGGACAGTTTCTCTTCCACCCACTCAACCACCGGCTCCAGCAGGGAGATACCGGACGTCCAGGCCGCGAACAGCAGCAGAATGAAGAACAGCGCACCAAACAGGCTGCCCATAGGCATCTGACCGAAGGCCAGCGGCAGCGTCTGGAAAATCAGCCCCGGGCCGGCGCCTGCTTCCAGACCGTTGGCGAACACCACGGGGAAAATCGCCAGACCCGCCAGCAGAGCCACCACGGTGTCCATAATGGAAACCGTCACGGCCGTGCGGCCGATGGACACATCGCGGCTGAGGTAGGAGCCATAGGCCATCATGATGGCCATACCCAGGCTGAGGGTGAAGAAGGCGTGGCCGAGGGCGATCAATACCCCGTTAACGGTCAACGCACTGAAGTCGGGCGTAAACAGGAAGCTCACCGCCTGCCCGAACCCGTCAGTGGTGGCGGCGTAGCCGACTGCGATCAGCAGCAGCACGAACAAGGCCGGCATCAGAATGTTGACCGCACGCTCCAGGCCCGACTTCAGACCACGGGCCACAACCACGATGATCAGCGCCATGAACAGCGTGTGCCAGGCGAGCAACACGCCGGGGCTGGCCAGCAGATCACCGAAAATGGCGCCGATGGCGTCGGCATTCTGGCCGGTAAAGTCACCACTGGCGGCGTGGCCGATGTAGGACGCCGCCCAGCCACCAATAACCGAGTAGAACGACAGAATGACGAAGGCCGCCAGAACGCCCACGATGGCAGACAGGCGCCAGGCCGGCGATGCCAGGTTGCGCTCCGCCACCAGGCGGAAGCTGGCGATCGGGTTATGGCGACCGTTCCGGCCGATGAACACCTCCGCCATCATGATGGGAATACCGATGATGGCGATACACAACAAATACACCAGCACGAAGGCACCGCCGCCGTTCTCACCAGTGACATAGGGAAATTTCCAGATATTACCAAGGCCAACGGCGGAGCCGGTTGCCGCCAGAATAAAGGCCAGCCGCGAGGACCACATGCCACGCTGAGGCACGGCCGGGTTATTGTCAGTCATGTTTTCATCCTGTGCTTATTGGCTGATGAATCGTTATAAAACAGGCGTTGCTGGCGCAGTTGCGGCAGCAATTGGGGCGGAATTTTGCCAGTAGTGGCGGGGGGATGCCAGTTAACCGTCGGACCTCCATCCCGGGAGACCCGACGTCTATCGTTACCTAGCTGTTTTTGCTGACAAAACGGGAAATCAGGTCTTTCAGACCATGGGACATGTCACTCAGGCGGGTGCTGCTGTCCCGCGCCGAGCTTGCCTGCTCGGTGCTGTGGTCGGCCAATTCGGCAATGTTCACAATCTGGCGGTTGATCTCGTCAGAGACCTGGCTCTGCTCCTCGAACGCCGCGGACATGCTGATAAAGCTGTCCGAGATGTTCTGGATCGCCGACACGATATCCCCCAGTGACGTTTCTGCCTCGCGGACTTTCGCCAGGCCCTGGCCGGCCATGGCCTCACCCTCGCGGGTTGCGCTGACGGCCTGCTCGACCTGTTCCCGGAAGTCGTCGATAACCTCCTGGATTTTCACCGTAGACTCGCGGGTCCGGCTTGCCAGGGTACGGACTTCATCCGCCACCACCGCAAACCCGCGCCCCTGCTCGCCCGCCCGCGCAGCCTCAATAGCGGCGTTGAGCGCCAGCAGATTGGTCTGCTCGGCGATATCGGAAATCAGCTTGGCAGCGGCACCGATGCTGTTGGTCGATTCACCCAGCTTGCCAATGGCCGTACCAATGCCGTTCACACGGGTCACCAGCTGCTCGATCGCATCCAGGGCCTCAGCACTGCGCTCACTTCCGGTGGCAGCAAAGCGGTTGGCCTCTTCCGCATCGCGGGCATTGGTGGTGACCGTTTCTGCCACTTCCTGAATCGAGGCCGTCATCTCATTGATCGCCGAGGCAGTCTGGTCGGTTTCGGCACGCTGTCGGGCAATGGCACTGGCGCCCTCGCTGATGTAGCCGTGAGAGGCCCGCGCCTGCTCGTAGAGCAGTTCCGCCTGATCGTCAATCCGCGCCAGCGCGGTGCGAATGCGGGCTTCCTCGCTGACCAGCAGCATGGACACTTCGGAAAACAGGCCGCTTTCGTCGCTGTAGGTGCGCGCCACCACAGGATCGTGGAAGGCGTCCGGCCGCAGCGCCAGAACGCGCTGAAGCCGGCCGGTGACAGACCTCAGCACCAGCCCGGCCGCCGCCAGGTGACTGATCACAACCAGCCCCATAGCCAGTGCCGGTTCACCAATGCCAAGAGCCGCCAGGCTCAGCGCCAGGGACAGCGCAAACGGCCAGCCGGATTTAGCCACCGAGCCCAGCCGGCTTCGCCAGCTGAGGGCCGGCTTGCCGGCGCTGATCTGCCGGTAAAGGCGCTCCGCGCGGCTGACCTGCTCGCGGGTTGGCGCCACCCGCACCGATTCATAGCCGACCATCCGTCCGCCCTCAAGAATCGGCGTGACATAGGCACTCACCCAGTAATGATCACCGGTTTTGGCGCGGTTCTTGACCACCCCCATCCACGACTTGCCGGCTTTCAGATACGCCCACATTTCCTTGAACACGGCCTGTGGCATATCCGGATGACGGATAATGTTGTGGGCTTCTCCCAGCAGCTCATCACGGCTGAAGCCGCTGATTTCGACAAATTCGTTGTTGCAGTAGGTGATCACGCCCTTGAGATCGGTCGTGGTAATCAGCCGACCGTCGTCACGCATTCGCACTTCCCGCTGGGTAACCGGAAGATTTTTTCTCATAACTGGGTCCGTCGTTTGTAGCTTCAGCAACAGGTTGACCGGTTATCGGCCGATAACCGGTCAACCTGAATGCGATCTGGTAACTTTACGTAGCGCCAAGGTGAGCGCGCGGATGAAAACGGGCGTTCAGCCACAGCGAGGCGCCAATGACAGCCCCACCCACCGCCAGGCGCAACAGATCCGCGTCGCGGTTCCAGATCAGCAGGTTGACCAGCAGGCCCGCGGGCACCAGGGCATTGTTCATGATCGCCAGGGTACCGGCATCCACATGGCAGGCGCCGCGATTCCACAGGAACAACCCGACCCCGGAGGCTGCCAGGCCGAGCCAGGCCAGGATGCCCCACTGCAATCCGGTGGTGGGCAAGCGGCTGGCGTCGCCAAAGATCAGGAACGACGGCAAAGCAATGATCAGCGCCCCGACGAAAAAATACCCGAAGGTGCGAAACGCCGGCACATCCGACGGGAAATGACGCATCACGTGCTTGTAACCCACCTGACCGGCCGCAAAGGTGAAATTGGCCACCTGCAGCAACAGAAACCCGGTGATGAAATCCTGACTGAGTCCATCATAGCGGATGATGCCTGCTCCCAGAGTGGCAACGGCCGCTGCCACCAGCGCTATGGGGGAGAAACGGCGATACAGCGCATCATCAATCAGGGTGACGTACAGCGGGGTAAAAACAGTGAACAGTAGCACTTCCGGCACGGTCAGATAACTGAAGGACCGGTACAGGCACAGATAGGTGATACCGAACTGCAACATGCCGGTGACCAGTATGCCCAGCTTCTGGCCGGAGGCCACGCCGCGCCAGCGGGTGAAGGGAAGAAACACCAGCGCCGCCAGCAGTACGCGTGTGAGCACCGCAAAATCGCTGTCTACCTGACCGGCCAGAAATTCGCCGATCAGACTGAAAGAGAACGCCCAGAGAACGGTAACAAAAACCAGAAGACCCATAATGCCCATGCCATTCGATGCAAAGAGCGGCACTTTACCGCCTCGCTCCGCAGCCTGTACAGCCAATCACGCCACCGACCCATAACGGAAAAGCGCAATGCCGGCGGGGGCGATGATCGGTTAAGATGCGGCCCTTCACCGGCGTTTATGCCATTCACCTTCTGCAAGGCAGCCTTTCGCCCATGGACGACATCCACCAGCCATTACCGGCAAGCCGCGAACCTCTGATAACGCGCACCCTGACGGAATGGAAAACCCTCGCCATTCTCGGCGGCCCCATCCTGATCGCCCAGGTGGCGCAGATGGCCAACGGCGTGATCGATACCGTGATGGCCGGCCACGCCAGTGCCGAGGACCTCGCGGCCGTCGGCATCGGCAGTAGCCTGTGGATGCCCCTGTTCCTGTTTTTCATGGGTGTGCTCAGCGCCCTGCAACCCATCATTTCCGGCTATAACGGTGCCCGCACCACTGAAAAGATCATGCCGGCCACCTGGCAGGGACTCTACATTGCCGCGGCGGGGTCGGTGATCATGATCCTGCTGCTGACCCATGTGCAGCCGGTGCTCGGCATGTTCAGGCTGGATCCCTATACCGCCGGCATTGCCCAGGGCTACCTGGATGCGTTTGCCTGGGGCGTGCCCGCCATGCTGCTGATGACCTCGCTGCGGGGGCTGACCGACGGACTCGGGCACACCCGCGTGATCATGGCGTTTTCGGTCCTGAGTACGCTGATCAACCTGCCGCTGAACTACATTTTCATTTACGGCAAGCTCGGCCTGCCGGCCATGGGCGGCGTGGGGTGCGGCTGGGCCACCTCACTGTCCAACGGCACCGCAGCCATCGCACTGCTGGTGTACCTCAACCGCAGTGCGGTGTATCGCCGCTTTCACCTGTTGGCGGACTGGGCAAAGCCCGACCTTGCCGGCATTCGTTACGTCCTGAAAATCGGCATTCCCATCGGCTTCACCATTTTTGTGGAAGCCAGCATGTTCGCGGTCATTGCGCTGTTTCTTGCCCCGCTGGGACCGGTGGTGGTCGCGGGGCACCAGATCGCCCTCAACGTGGTGTCCCTGCTGTTCATGCTGCCCCTGAGTATCGGCATGGCGCTGACCCTGCGGGTGAGTTTCCTGATCGGCGCCGGCGCCCCGGACACCGCCAGGCTGATTTCCCGGAGCTCGCTGCTTCTCGCCTCCGCCGTGGCCCTGGTGTTCGCCACCCTGCTGTTCGTCTTTGCGGAAGGGATTGCCGCGCTTTATTCCAGCGATGCGGCGGTGCGGGAGGTGACGGTGAGCCTGCTGGTGTTTGCGGCGTTCTTCCAGATTGCCGACGTGATTCAGGTGACCTGCATCAGTGCCTTGCGAGGGTACAAAGACACCAGCATTCCCATGCTGATCATGCTGTTTTCATTCTGGGTCGTGGGGCTGCCCCTGGGGTATGCGCTGACCTTTACCGACTGGCTGCTGCCGGCAATGGGGGCGGCGGGGTTCTGGGTCGGACTGACCGGCGGGCTGGCCTCCGCCAGTATCCTGCTGGGACTGCGGCTGTTTCTGTATGCCCCTGCCCCTCACCGCAGCCGTGACTGAGGGTCAGGCAACGCCGGTGACGGCCACCGGAGTGTCGCCCTGGTCCGAGAACACAATCTTGTCACGACCGGTTTCCTTAGCCCGGTAAAGCGCCGCATCGGCCCGATCCAGCCAGGTATCCACGGTGTCGTCCGGCTGCAGACTGGCCACGCCGAACGACACCGTCACCGGCCCACCCGGGGAGTTCATGTACTTGCGCAGTACCTGCTGCAGATTGTGCACCACCGCTCGCAATCCGGTGGCATCCACGCCTAGCAACAACAGCACAAACTCCTCGCCACCGTAGCGGAAGAGCTGATCCGTCTTGCGGGTGTTCTGCTCGATCATCGCCACCAGTTCGGACAGCACCTGATCGCCGACCCCGTGACCATAGGTGTCGTTGATGCGCTTGAAGTGATCGATATCCAGCAGCGCCAGACCGTAGGGCGCCCGGTTGCGCTCCGCGCTGTAGACCGCCAGCTGCAGCTCCTCGTCCATGGAACGACGGTTCTTGACGCCGGTGAGGGGATCGATGGTGGCAAGGTGCTCCAGCCGCCGGCGCTGATCGGCGTTCCTGTAGGCAAACACATAGGCGCAGGCACTGACCACAAACGCTGTGGCGGCAAAGGACCACATCTGCAGATCCGAACTGAAGGCCACACCGTGAACCATCAGCGCCACCACCGCCGCAACGTTGATAAAGGTGGCTGTTTTCGGGCCGGTGAGGAAGAACGAGGTAACCAGGCAGGGGTAAAGCCAGAACAGCCCGGGCTCACCAACAACCGCCCCGACCACCACGGCACCCGTGCAGCAGATCACGGCAAGGAACAGACCGCTGCGACGGGTATCGCCCGTCATCCAGGCGTAGGCCAGCGTGCCGGTGATGCCAAGCAGAATCGCTGTGTCCACGATGCCTGCCACCACATTGCCCTGCAGGAACCGCAGAATGGCGAACGGGCTGATGCCCAGAATCGCGCTGACGCCAAGCAAGGTAATGATGGATAACCGAAAATCGGTTTTCAGACGGTAGAACATGTGGTGTCCGGTTGTTGCTTGTTATTACGGGCCAAAAAGGTATGACGTCTGTTACGACACCAGACCTTAGCATCATTCGCAACCTAGCATAGCGCAAGTAACTTGAGCGTTCGCTATAGCCGTACGAAATTTTACAAAACATGACCCAATGGGGTTTTTGTGATCCAATTAACGGACATTTGAGGATTTTAGGGGAATATCCCAGGTCCCGGGAACAGCATCTGCCCCGGTGGTCAGTTCCGTGCGTTTCTGGAGTTGAACCCGGATTCAGAGTTAGAATCAGGCATTCTAAAAACAACATTCTGGGAAATCGTACTTGTTGAATCTTGTTCGTATCGCACCGGGCGCGCTGGTGGTGGGGAAACCCCTGCCCTGGACCGTCTATGACGCCGACGGCACCGTGTTGCTGCGCCAGGGCTACGTGATTCAGAGCAACATGCAACTGGAACAGCTTTTCGATCGTGGATTGTTCCAGCCACGGGTCATCGAACGCGCCCAGGACGATGTGCCCAATGACAGCCGGCAACTAAATCCCTTTGCGGAATACCCGATTCTCCTTCAGACCCTTGAATCCACTCTCAAGGCGATCACCGCCGGCGAGGAAAATGCCTTCAAGCGCCTGCTGGGTCTGACGCGGATGATCGAACACACCTGCGATGAGTCCCCGGATGCCAGCCTGGCCCTGGTTCACCTGTACTCCATCGAGCCCACCATTCACGAGCAGATTCTGTTCTACGGCATTCTCTGCCACACCATCGGCCAGACCTTTGGCCTGGACAAGGCGCGCACCAGCCTTCTCACCAGTGCAGCTCTGGTGGCCAACCTGGCCCTGGTGCCGGTGGCGGACCAACTCAATGCCTCCCGCAGGATTCTCAACGACGAACAGCGCGCCGTGATCCGCAAACATCCGCAAAGGAGCATGCAGGCGCTCCACGCGGCCGGTATCCGCAACAAGTCGTTGTTCGAGGTTATTGCCCAGCACCACGAGCAGTCGGACGGCTCGGGATACCCGAAAGGTCTGAGCGGAAACGAAATTCGTGCGGAGGCGGAAATCCTGGCAATGGCAGAACGCTACGTCGCGATGATCACCAAGCGGGCCTACCGCGAGCGGATGAACATTACCGATGCCCGTAAACTTATCACTCACCTTGCCGATGGTAAGTTCCGCCCGGCCATTCCCCGCGCCTTGCTGGCAATTCTCACGGACTACCCCCCGGGCACCCTGGTGCGCCTGAGCAACAATGAAGTCGGGGTGGTTGCCCGCCGGCCAGTGCGCCACCGCGGGCCGTTCGTCAAAGCGATCATCGGTCCCCGGGGTAATCGCTACAGCGGCACCTTCGAGCGGGACTGCAGTGAACCGGAGTTCGCCATCGAGGCGGTGGAGCAACCTGAAGTCATGCCCTCCATGGACTTCAGCCTGCTCTGGGGGTTTCGCTAGCGCAGGCCCAGTGCCGACGCGTGATGGTCCAGATGGTCGTCGATAAACGACGCAATAAAGAAGTAGCTGTGATCGTAGCCCCGGTGCATCCGCAGGTTGATATGATGATGCATCTTCTCACAGGCATCAGCGAGCGCTTCCGGGTTCAGCTGAGTCTCCAGAAATTCGTCCGCGGTGCCCTGATCAATCAGCAGGGGCAGCCTTTCACGCGCCGTAGGAATCAGCAGCGTGGCATCCCATTCTTCCCAGCGGCTGCGGTCACCCCCCAGATAGCCACTGAACGCTTTTTGCCCCCAGGGACACTCGGTCGGGTTGGCTATCGGCGCGAACGCAGAGACCGAGGCATACCGCCCCGGGTTTTTCAGGGCACAGATCAGCGCGCCGTGTCCACCCATGGAATGGCCACTGACGGCGCGCTGGTCGGTCACCGGCAACTCGGCTTCGACCAGTTGCGGCAGTTCCTTGGTGACGTAATCGTACATCCGGTAGTGCGGGGCCCAGGGTTGCTCGATCGCATTGACGTAGAAACCGGCACCGCTGCCGAAATCGTAGCTGTCGTCCTCGCCCGGCAATCCGAGCCCACGGGGGCTGGTATCCGGGCACACAATGGCTAACCCGAGCCGGGCGGCATGCTTGAGGGCGCCGGCCTTCTGCATGAAATTCTGATCGGTACAGGTCAGCCCCGACAACCAGTACAGCAACGGCACCGGACGTGGCTGGCGACCGACGGCGACCGGCGGCAGAAATACGGCAAACTCCATGTCACAGCCCAGAGCTGCCGACGTGTGGCGGTAACGACGGTGTTCGCCGTCGAAACAGGCATTGGTGGATAGCAGTTCCATGGTGTCCTCGGTTCAGTTTGAACGCTCGTCAGTCTTCCGCCGTAGCGTACTTGGGAAGTTCGATGCCACAACCGGATCTGGCCAGTTCCGCCAGAATCGCTGTGCGTGTCACTATGCCAATCAGCCGGCCATGATCCACCACCGGAAACACCTTGGGCTTGCCGGCGCCGAGATTCTGGGCCAGATCCACCATCGCCAATTCCGGCGAGATGGTCACCGGATCGCGGAACATCACATCCTCCACAATGGGGTCGCCCTCACAATGGTAGCTGCTGACCAGCAGGGCGTGAATGCAGTCCTGTTCGGAAACGAAGCCAATGACCTTGCGGTGATCATCCACCACCGGCAGTCCGCTGACGTGATTCTGCAGCAGTATTTTCACCACCCGGGTTAGCGGCGTACCACAGCGGATGGGTTCGATGTGGTTCCACATGACATCTGACGCTTTCAATGAACGCATGGGCAAATCTCCCTACCGGTTAGCTATCCGGGTATCGTGCCGGAACCGACGTGTTCTCCTATAAACATAGGCAATGAGCCGGGAAATGAAAACCGTGACGGCCGGTTATTCACCATTACCTGACCCGGATCAGTTTCCACCTCAGGCCGGCGCCCGCGCCGCCGACAGACTGATATCCACAAACCGCTCCAGCAGCGGCTCCGGCAGATCGTGCCCCATACCTTCGATCAGCTCGACGCGGGCGTGGGGGATCAGGTATTTCAGTTGTTCAGCGGCCACCGGACGCACCAGCGGATCGGCAGCGCCATGAATGATGGCCGTCGGCACGCGGATGCGACGGCTCAGCGACGCCAGGCTGCCGGTGGCCAGAATGGCACGGGTCTGACGCAGAATACCTGCGGGGTGATAGCTGCGCCGGTAATCCCGCGTGAGCCGCGCCCGCACCTCCTCCTCCGCCGGCGGAAAAGCCGGGCTCTGGATGACTTTCCAGAAATCCAGGGAACGGGCCACCACCGAGGCTTCGTCGTGACCTTTGGCGCCGATACCGGCCAGCCGCCACACCAGTTTCGCCCGGGGCATCGGCAGCCGCGGGCTGTTGGTGGAGGTCATGATGAGCGTTGCGCTGCGCACCCGTTCCGGCCACAGTGAGGCGACCACCTGGCTGATCATGCCGCCCATCGACACGCCCACCAGATGCGCGCTCGGCAACCCCAGGGCATCGAGAACACCGATCGCATCCGCCGCCATATCCCGCAAGGTGTAGGGCGCCGGGATCGGCAGCCCCACGCGGGAGCGGGCCATCATTGCCACCGGGTGGCCTTCCAGCCGGTCTTTCAGACGCGACGACAGCCCAATGTCGCGGTTGTCAAAACGGATCACGTGGTAACCCTCATCGGCATACCGATCCAGCAAGGCCTCCGGCCAGAGGGTCATCTGGGCGCCCAGCCCCATGATGAACAACACCGGCTCGCCCTCGGGATTGCCCCGGGTTTCAACGCAGAAGGACAGGCCGTTGGCCTCCACAAAGCGGCTCGCCACGTTGCTGGCATCCGGGTTTCCGGCGTCCGGCGCCGTTGTGGAAAAAGCGGTCTGGGGCATGGAATTCCTCGCGGGTGATGATGGGTATCTGACACCCTACAGTATCGCAAATTACCGCAAATCCAATCTCTCTGCTGACATCCCGGACCGCTGGCCCGGCAAATTCCCGCCGCAAACGGTTTACAGATCAAAATATCTGACTAAACTCAATCAGTTATACCCTTATAAGGGTAGTGAATGATAACAACCCCTTTGGCAGAATTCAGGGAGCTCCCATGGAAGCCATTGAAAACTTTATAGGTACGGTAAACGGACTGGTTTGGGGCCCCCCCATGCTGGTGATGATTCTCGGCGTGGGGCTTTTCCTCAGCCTTGGCCTGAAACTGATGCCGATCCTCAAACTCGGCGCCGGTTTCCGGCTGATGTGGAAAGGCCGTTCCGCCTCCGGCGCTGAAAGCGAGGGTGAAATCCCGCCGTTTCAGGCCCTGATGACCGCGCTCTCCGCCACCGTCGGCACCGGTAATATTGCCGGGGTTGCCACGGCGGTGTTTCTCGGCGGGCCCGGCGCGCTGTTCTGGATGTGGTTGACCGCTCTGGTCGGTATGGCCACCAAATACTCCGAAGCGGTGCTGGCGGTTCGTTTCCGCGAGGTGGACGAACGCGGTGCCCACGTCGGTGGTCCGATGTATTACATCCGCAACGGCCTCGGTAAAAAATGGGCGTGGCTGGGCGTGGTGTTCGCGATCTTTGCCGCCATTGCCGGTTTCGGCATCGGCAATACCGTTCAGGCCAACTCTGTGGCCGACGTGCTGCAAGCCAATTTCAACATGCCCACCTGGCTGACCGGTCTGATCCTGATGATTCTCGTCGGCATGGTGCTGATTGGCGGCATTCGCCGGATCGGCCATGTGGCCAGTGCTCTGGTCCCGCTGATGGCCATTTCCTACGTATTCGTTGGCCTGATTGCACTGGCGATCAATGCGGACCAGATTCCCAATGCCTTTGCGCTGGTGTTCACCCACGCCTTCAGCCCGGTGGCCGCGGAAGGCGGATTTGCCGGTGCAGCGGTCTGGGCGGCAATTCGCTTCGGTGTCGCCCGCGGCATCTTCTCCAACGAGGCCGGTCTGGGTTCCGCCCCCATTGCCCACGCCGCCGCGCAGACCAGAAACCCGATCAATCAGGGCATGGTGGCCATGCTCGGCACCTTCATTGACACCATCATTGTGTGCAGCATTACCGGGCTGGTGATCATCACCTCCGGCGCCTGGACCTCCGGTGAAACCGGCGCGGCACTGACTTCGCTGGCGTTTGAAGGTGGCCTGCCCGGGTTTGGCAACTACGTGGTGGCGATCGCCCTGGCGATCTTCGCGTTCACCACCATTCTCGGCTGGTCGTTCTACGGCGAACGCTGTGTTGAGTTCCTGTTCGGGGTGAAAGCGATTGTGCCCTACCGGGTACTGTGGATTCTCGCCATTCCGGTGGGTGCCACCATCAACCTGGGCTTCATCTGGCTCGTGGCCGACACGCTCAACGCCATGATGGCATTGCCGAACCTGATCGCCTTGCTGTTGCTCAGCCCGGTCGTGTTCAGGCTCACCCGGGAACACTTCGAAAAAGAGAAAGCTCTCGGCGTCAGCCGCTGAGCCGGCGGATGAGGTGGATCAGGCCCCTTGTATTCACCTCATCCGTCTCCACAGAGTATCGTATAGGCATGCTAAACCAACGCAAAGGAGAGAGCACCATGAGTTTACGTCTTGGAGATACCGCCCCGGACTTCGAGCAGGATTCCAGCGAAGGCACGATCCGCTTCCATGAATGGCTCGGCGACGGCTGGGGCGTGCTGTTCTCGCATCCTGCTGATTTCACCCCTGTATGCACCACCGAACTGGGGCTGACGGCGAAACTGAAAGATGAATTCGCCAAGCGTAACGTCAAGGCCATCGCCCTCAGCGTGGACCCGGTGGACTCGCACAACGAGTGGATCAAGGACATCAACGAAACCCAGGGCTGCTCGGTGAACTTCCCCATCATCGCCGATCATGACCGCAAGGTATCGGATCTGTATGACATGATTCACCCCAACGCCAACGACACCCTGACGGTGCGTTCGCTGTTCGTGATTGATCCGAACAAGAAGATCCGCCTGATCATCACCTACCCGGCCAGCACCGGACGTAACTTCAACGAGGTGCTGCGGGTCATCGACTCCCTGCAGCTCACCGATGAACACAAGGTTGCGACCCCGGGCAACTGGGAGCGTGGCGGCGATGTGGTCATCGTGCCGTCCCTGCAGGACGAGGACGAAATCAAACAACGCTTCCCGAAGGGCTACAAGGCGGTGAAATCCTACCTGCGGATGACCCCGGACCCGAGGTCCAACTGGAGTGGCGACTGAGTTATCACGCCAGCTGAAATGAAAAAGCCGGGCATCTGCCCGGCTTTTTTGTTACCAGCTCCCGGGAACCCGGCCTTCCCGGATCCGTTGCGGGTGATCGCCCACATCCACCCGGGCTATTTCGCTGGCGCTGGCAATATCGATAATCGACATCTGGTCCGTGCCACTCCAGGAGATGTAACACCGGTCTCCCGCTTCGTTGGTGGTGACCCAGTAGGGCTTCTCCCCCAGACCGGTAAGAATCTGGTGACTGAAGGTCTCGCGATCCACAATGGCGACGTAATCACTCATGGTTCCGGCCACGCACAGGGTGTCGCCCTCCCCGTTCATGGCGATGCCATGGTGGGCGGAATCGTTGATATAAAGCTCCCGCGGCGTATCGGGAATCAGATTGGGCAGTTCGGCCACACGGGTCACCCGGTCCTCCTCCATGTCGTACTCGATAAAGCCATGCAGGAAGGACAGCTGGAAGTAGAAGAACCGCTCGTCCGGGGTGTGGGCCATAGGTCGGATGGCCGGGCTCAGGTCACTGTAACCAGCCGCCTCGAGCTTGTCCTTGAGGTCAAAGCGCTTGATGATTTCCAGGCTTTCCGCGTCCACTACCTGGAACAGCCGCTCGCCCTTGGTGAACTCCATCAGATTCTGGTCCAGCGGCGTGAACACGTAGCCGATACTGGCGTGGTAGATGCGTTCACCGTCCTCGGAATAGACGTTTTCATGGGGCGAATTACCGGTCGGGAAACGGCCGACCTCCTCGCCGCTGTCTACATCCAGCACATGCACCACATTGCCGGTAGAAGCAGACACCGCCACCCGGGTACCGTCCGGCGACAGCGCCATGTGGTCAGAACGGTAACCGTCCACCTCGAAGCGCCAGGCAATATCGCCACTGGCAACCTCAATGCCCACCACGTCGGCAAAACTGGGGCGGGACACCACCAGCAGGCGGCCGTCCGGGGTGCTGTACATGTCGTCTACGTACTGGTCGTTACCCTCGCCGATGAACAGGCGCACGGCCTGGAAAAACACCAGTCGCACCGGGTTGAAAAGAATGTCGGTCATCCGTTGGCGCTTGTCGGGAATACCGTTGATACGCCCGACCTTGTCGTAGGTCTGCGCATCGATGACATCGATGGTGCCTTCCCAGTTATTACCGACAAAGATGACCGGGCGGGTTTTACCGGGATTGGTGTCCCTGGCGTCCTTGCCAGTACCGAACCAGCCGGCCTGGGCAGGTAACGCCAGACCAAAGAAAGACAGGAGCAAAAGCGGGGCAAGCAGGCGGGGCCAGGCCCGGAGAGAGGCGGTCTGTGTCATCGTCATGTTCCTTGCGATTGTTGTTATTACATTCGCGAACACTTGTACACCGAATAAACAGCAGGGCTCTATGACATGGTTGACACCGGCACCGTCATTTCAGCCAAGCGCCAAACAAAAAAGGCCGGGTTCCAACGGAACCCGGCCTTTTCGGACTCAGGGAGGATCAGAAGGCAGGAACGACAGCACCTTCATACTTCTCCATGATGAACTCCTTCACCGCGTCAGACTTCAGCGCGGCCGACAGCTTCTGCATGGCCTCGCTGTCCTTGTTGTCCGGACGGGCAACCAGAATGTTCACGTAGGGCGATTCGGAACCCTCGATCGCCAGCGCGTCTTCGGACGGGTTCAGACCCGCTTCCAGCGCGTAGTTGGTGTTGATCAGGGCGATATCCACCTGGCCCAGAATACGTGGCAGGGTGGCGGCTTCCAGTTCCTTGAAGTCCAGATCTTTCGGGTTATCGGCAATGTCCCGCGGCGTCGCGGTGATCTTGCTTTCGTCCTTCAGGGTAATCAGGCCGGCTTTCTGCAACAACAACAGGGCACGACCACCGTTGGTGGGATCGTTGGGGATCGCCACCACACCACCTTCTTTCAGCTCATCCAGCGAATCGATCTTGCTGGAATAGGCACCGAACGGCTCCACGTGAACACCGGTGACGGTGACCAGGTCGGTACCCCGGCCGTCGTTGAACTCATCCAGATAGGGCTGATGCTGGAAGAAGTTCGCATCCATCCGCTTCTGATCCACCTGGATGTTCGGCTGGACGTAATCGGTGAACACTTTGACGTCCAGTTCGATGCCCTGTTCCGCCAGCTGCGGTTTTACGAATTCCAGAATTTCGGCGTGGGGCACCGGCGTCGCTGCCACAGAGAGGGTTTCCGCGGAAGCCACCGATGAGAAAGTTGCTGCGGCAGCCAGTGCCACGAACGTTTTCTTCAGATTCATAAGTCGATACTCCTGATTGAATTACTTACGGCTGAAATACAGAACGAGACGGTCGCCCGCCATCTGCAGCAGCTGCACAAAAATCACCAACAGCGCCACGGTAATCACCATCACGTCGGTCTGGAAGCGTTGATAACCGAAACGGATGGCCAGGTCACCGAGACCACCGCCACCGATGACGCCGGACATGGCGGCATAGGACACCAGCGTGATCGCCGTCACCGTAATGCCGGCGATAATGCCCGGAAGCGCCTCTGGCAGCAAGGCACCGAATATGATCTGCCGCACGTTGGCGCCCATGGCCTGAGTCGCCTCGATGATGCCCCGATCCACTTCCCGCAAGGACGTCTCGACCAACCGCGCGAAGAAGGGAGCGCCGCCCGCCACCAGTGGCGGGATAGCGCCGGCAACCCCCAGGGAGGTCCCGATCAGCATCACCGTAAACGGAATCATCACAATCAGGAGAATAATGAACGGCACCGAACGCAGTACGTTCACCACGAATGACAGCACCGCATAAGCCACCGGCTGCTCCAGCAACTGCCGCTTGCCGAACAGAAACAGCAACACGCCGATCGGCAACCCGATCAGCACGCTGAACAGCAGGGACATGCCTACCATCACCAGGGTGTCCCAGCTGGCGATGCCGATTTCCGACCAATCGACGTTACTCAGTAAAGCCTCCATCAGCGCACCACCTCCACGTGAACGTCCGCCGCTTCCAGTGCTTTCATCGCCACGTCCAGATCCCCGCCCACCAGGGAGAGGGTCAGCTGGCCGTAGGGCGTGTCCTTGATGTGATCAATGCGCCCGGACAGGATGCTGAAATCCACCCCGGATTGCCGCGCCACGCTGCCCAGCAGCGGCTTGTACGTGGATTCGCCGCGGAACGTCAACCGCAGGATACGACCATCGGCCTTCTGCAGGTCTTCCTGCATTTCGTCCCGGTCAATATTCTCGCTTTCAAACACAAAATCCCGCGTAGTGGGATGTTGCGGATGCAGAAACACATCACTGACCGCGCCCATCTCGACCACCTCGCCGGCATCCATGACCGCCACCCGATCACAGACCCGGCGAACCACGTCCATTTCGTGGGTAATCAGCACAATGGTCAGCCCCAGTTCGCGGTTGATGTCTGCCAGCAGCCGCAACACCGACTGGGTGGTCTGCGGATCGAGGGCACTGGTGGCTTCGTCACACAGCAGGATGGTGGGGCGGCAGGCCAGGGCGCGGGCAATGCCCACCCGCTGTTTCTGGCCACCGGACAGCTGCGACGGGTACTTGTTGGCGTGATCGGTCAGGCTGACCCGTGCCAGCAGTTCTGCCACCCGGTCACGGATTTCGGTGCGGGAGTAGATCCCGGCCAGCTTCATCGGGAAGGCGATGTTGTCGGCCACCGTCTTGGACGACAGCAGATTGAAATGCTGGAAAATCATCCCGACCTTGCGACGGAACGCCCGCAGCTCGGCGGCGTTGTAGTCGGTGATGTTTTCATCATCTACAAGAATACGGCCGCCGGTGGGCGGCTCCAGCAGGTTAATCAGGCGAACCAGGGTGGATTTCCCCGCGCCCGAGTGACCGACGATGCCAAACACCTCGCCGGTTTCAATGGTCATACTGGTAGGATGCAACGCAGGGATCGCCCGCCCGCCTACCTGGTACGACTTCTGGACCTGGTCAAATACAATCACGGATCAGCCTTGTCAGCGCCTTGCCGACACTTTCGGAGTGCGGCGTTAAAAACCGGCGATTATAGCCCATTCACCGGCCAAACCCGAATCTGCACGCTTGGCAGATCCCCGTACACGTTTTGTTACCTGACAGGCGCCGAAGCCCTGCGCTAAACTCATCAATCAGAAGAACCTTTTCAATCCCGAGGCGCGCGACAGAGAGATCCCGAACAGAGTGACCACAAACAACGATAATTCGCCCGCAAGGATGACCTCCACCCAGGCGTGGGTAACCTACCTCAGCAAGGTAGAACTGCCGGTATTGGCCAACACCCTGAAACGCATCAACGAGCTGACCGACAGCACCAACAGCACGGTCAACGAACTGGCCAACGTTATTCTCAACGACGCCCAGCTGACCTCCCAGGTGTTGCGGCTGTCCAATACGGTGTTCTACAACCAGACCCGCACCCAGGTCAGCACCGTCAGCCGGGCCATTACGCTGATCGGTTTCGATTCGGTGAAATCCATGGCGATTTCCTCACTGCTGGTCGACTCGCTGCTGCAGCGCAATGATCGTCCACATCTGCTGAAATGCCTGGCCCGCGCCATTCACTCGGCGGTGCAGGCCCGCTGCCTGATGCCCAAACGCAATGACCACGCGCTGGAAGAGGTGTTTATCGGCGCGTTGCTGATGAACATCGGTGAGCTGGCGTTCTGGTCGTGCGAAACCGAACAGGCCCGCGAGCTGGAACAGCGCCTGCGGCTCGAGGAACCGCCGGTCGACGCCCAGAAAGCGGTACTGCATACCACCTTCACCGAGATCACCCGCGGCCTGGTAGACGCCTGGTCCCTGGGTCCGTTCATCAAGGACGTGGTGGCTCCGGGGCAGGCCAACTCCATGGCCGCGAGCCTGGTGCGTCACTCGGTGGAAATGGCCGCCCTGTCCGAGAAAGGCTGGCGTGGCGCCGAGATCGACAAGGTGCTGGAGCAACTCGGCAAAGACATCAATGAGACACCGGCGGCGGTGCGCGATCAGCTCAAGGTCAACGCGCAGGAAGCCGCAAAAGTCGCCGTTTCCCTCGGCATTCCCCAGGTCACCGCCCTGATGCCGGGCAGCCAGGACGGCAGCGGCAGTCAGACGGGTCGTGCACCGGATATGGATCCGACCCTGCAATTACAGATCCTGCGGGACCTGACGGTCAGCCTGACCGAAAAGCCGGACCTCAACGAGGTGTGCCAGCTGGTGATTGAGGGCATCCACCGGGCCATCGGCATGCAGCGGGTGGCCCTGCTGATGGGCGATAAATCCGGCCACAACCTGATTCCCCGCAAAGTCGGTGGCCGCGGCACCGAGACCTGGCGGGAAGATTTCGTGATTGCCAAAGACGGCACCGGCCCGCTGGGACGCCTGCTCCCCCACGCCAGCTGCTGCATCTACCAGCCTCGCCCGGTTGAGGAGGGCGTACCCTACGACCGCTGGCTCGGCAAGGTACCGGCACTGATCGGGCCGCTGACGGCAAAGGGGCGACTGGTGGGTCTGTTCTACGCGGACAACGCCGCCGGCGACTATGTGCCGTCGGAGGAGCAACTGACGGCGTTCGGACATTTCGTCCAGAACGCCCAGTTGTGCATTACGCTGCTCGCTTCCAGCTGACCCCAGGCCGCAGCATCACAGCTGGTAAAGCCTGGTCACGTGCAAGATCGGACCGGTGGGTGCCCCGGTTGGAGAGCCACCCTGCGGCTCCAGGCTGATGGCCAGGGTGCGGCTCCGGCTCAGGGTTTCACGGGCTTCGTCCGTCAGTTCTACCTGATGCACATCCCCGACCGGCATCACGCCCAGGGACAACGGATTGCCATTGTCCGGTACGATCCATAATTCGTAATCCTTGCCGGCCGCGGCCGACGTCGCCGCCACAGAGCGCAGTCGCAGACGGTTGTCACCGCCGGACTCACTGACCAGCCACAGCGGGTCACTGGCATCGGCCTGCACAACCGCACCGGAGAGCCGGAACGCCTGCTCTGATGTGGGCTGCTGGACCAACATCACCGCCAGCACCAGAGCAGCCGCCGTGGCAAGCAGGCTCCAGGCAGGCCAGAGCCTCGCGGTCTTCGTCGTCCTGGCCGCCGCCTGCGCTGGCGGCCAAAGCCGCCGCTCGATCCCGCGCCAGACCGAGCTGGGCGGCGCACGCTCCGGCACCTGATCGCTCAACCGGCCGAGCTTTTCTTCCCAGTACCAGACTTCCCGCCGGGCCCGTCCGGACTCCATCATCCAGCGTTCAAACCTTTGTCTTGCCTTGCCCTTCAGGGACCCAAGCACGTATTCGGCCGCCAGGCTCTCTATTCGTTGCGGCGTTTTCCTCATCGCTCGAGACACCTCTTCAATGCCATAAGTCCCCGGCGAATCCAGCTTTTGACGCTGCCGACCGGGGAACTCAAGGCCTGCGCCAGTTCATCGTGGGTGAAGCCCCGGTAGTAGGACAGCAGGATACTGTCCCGCTGCACATCACTCAGCTCGTCGAGACAACCGGTCAACTGCGCCGCACCCGCACTGCGCAACGATGCATCAAGAGGTCCGCCACGCTGGTCCTCCAGGTGTTCCAGGTGTTCTTCACCGCTGGTCCGACGGACCGCCCGCGAGCGCATCAGATCAAGCGTGCGATACCGCGCGAGGGTCAACATCCAGCTCAGTGGCGAACCCCGGTCACGGTGGTATTCCCCGGCGTGGTGCCAGATCTGGACGAAGGCATCCTGCAGCGCTTCTTCGGCCAGTTCCTGCTGGCCCGCCAATTTGAGACACAACCCGAACATCCGGGCGGAAATCCTGTGGTACAACGCCTGAAAGGCTTGGCGATCGCTCCGGGCAATCGACACAAGCAGCTTGATCAGTTCCTCCTGGTCCGGGTCACTGGTTGTCATTGTTTTTCTCTTCCTCTTCCGCTTTTGACACTCCTGTTATCACTACGTGGTGAATACCAATCGAGTTGCACCGGCAACGAAGAAAGCTCACCCGGAATTTTTTTGCTTCAAACCCTGCATCTTTTCTGTCAGCCAATCCGTTTCTCCAGAGGCCACACCCAACATCGAATGAGGAAAACGGAATGAACACAGCAATAAAACGCTCCGGCCTCGCCCTTGCGATCGCCGGAATCTGTCTGGCCGCAGGGACGGCATCCGCCTCCAGTCACCGGGAAGCACCGTTCATCACCGAAGTGCCCAAGGTGGACGGCACCGATTTTTACATGTTCCGCAGCTACGAGAGCGGCAGGGACAGCTTCGTTACCCTGATCGCCAACTACCTGCCACTTCAGGACGCCTATGGCGGCCCGAACTACTTCGATCTGGACGAAGACGCCATCTACGAGATCCATGTCGATAACTCCGGCAACGCCCGGGAAGACATCACTTTCCAGTTCCAGATGCAGGATGTGATGAACGACATCCAGCTCGACATCGGCGGCGAGATGGTGTCCGTACCCCTGAAAAACATTGGTGATGCCACGGACAACGCCAACGTCCAGATGCGTCAGGAATACACGGTGACGGTTATTCGCGGCGACCGCCGCACCGGTGCGCGCCAGAGCGCCACCAACGCCACCACCGGCATGGAAACCTTTGCCAAGCCACTGGACAATATTGGCGGCAAGTCGTTCGCCGACTACGAAGCCTATGCCAACCAGCATATCTTCGACATTGCCATTCCGGGGTGCAGCACCGAGGGCAAGGTATTTGTGGGCCAGCGCAAAGAAGCCTTTGCCGTTAACCTGGGCGAGATCTTCGACCTGGTGAACACCAACCCGCTGGGTGCGCGCGACGGCGAGGGCGCCGGGGATCTGGCGGACAAGAACACCACGTCCTTTGCCCTCGAGGTGCCGACCACCTGTCTGACCGGCAGTGCCCAGACCGCCTCCGGCGATCCGGTGATTGGCGGCTGGACCACCGCCAGCGTGCGCCAGGCCCGCGTGCTGAACCCGGCACCCGCCGCGAACGGCAAAGGCGCGACCGTAGAGGGCGGGGCCTTCACCCAGGTCTCACGGCTGGGCATGCCGCTGGTTAACGAGGTAGTTATCGGCCTCAAGGACAAGGATCGCTTTAACGCCAGCGAACCCAAGGACGACGGCCAGTTTGCCACCTACGTGACCAACCCGACCCTGCCGGCCTTGCTGGAAATCCTGTTCGCCGGCACCGCTGAAGCGCCAGCAACACCGAGAAACGATCTGGTGACCGCTTTCCTGACCGGCGTACCAGACGTGAATGGCCCCGAGGGGGTAACCGCCTCGGAGATGCTGAGGCTTAACCCCAGCATTCCGGCGACAGCGGCGGGTGCCCAGAACGACCTGGGCGTTCTGGGCATGGACAACGCCGGCTTCCCCAACGGCCGTCGCCCGGTGGATGACACTGTCGATATTGCTCTTCGAGTGGTCATGGGCGCCCTGACAGCAGATGCGCCGAACAAGGATGCGCCGCTGACCGACGGCGTTCAGCTCGACCCGACTGAACTTCAGGAGGTTTTCCCATACCTCGCGACGCCCATCGCCGGCTCACCCAATAGCATTTAAGGGAGGAAGACCATGACATTCCGTACAGGAATTACCCTGGTCGCCGCGCTGGTATTGGCCGGCTGTTCCGACAGTTCCAGCCGCAACCGGGCGCCGGACCTGGCGGTCGATTTCACCACGTTCGTGAAAACTGAAATCGACAATACCGAGGACGACCGCGACGCAGTCAACATCAACCAGGTGGAGTTCAGCTTCAATGACCAGGACAACGAGCAGGCGTTCGACGACCTGTTTTAATGCCGGTGGGCTCCGCCGTCAGTCTGTCTCCGATCCCCGGCTGGCGGCCTTTCGCCCTGCGCTTCGGCGCAGGGCTTTTTCCATCGCAGCACTGGTCACCGCCCTGACCGTGGAAACTGCACTGGCTACGCCCACCGCGATTGAAACCGACTTTGCCGACCAGGAAATACTGATCACATTGCCAACCGGCTCCCGGACCCCGGACACCCCGCCAGAGAACGCCAGCGCCGCCGCAGGCCGGGCACAGGCCTATCTGGAACGTGCCCGCGCCCTCGGTGACCCCCGTTACCTGGGTTATGCCCAGGCCCTTCTCGACCGCTGGCCTGAAGATCGGATGACCGACCGTCTGCGCATCCTCAGCGCCACTCTGGACCAGAGCCTGCATCGATTTGAGCGCGCCCGCGAGCAACTGACACGGGTCATCGAACAATCGAGCCATCAAGCACAGGTAACCCAGGCCCGGCTGACGCTGGCCAACCTGGAACTGGTCCAGGGCCGATACTCTGCGGCCCGGGCTCAGTGCGAGCGCCTGGCCACAGCGTTGCCCGGGCTGATGGCCGCCAGTTGTATGGCTCAGCTGGAAGCGCGCACTGGCCATCCGGACACCGCCTATGAATCACTGCAGGCCCTGAAAAAGCGCTCGTCGGCCAGTGATACCACCAGTCTGGTGTGGGCCGAAGGCACCCTGGCCGACATTGCGGCCCAACTTGGCAAGCCGGACGCCGGGCAACACTGGCGTCGCGTGCTTACGCTGGCGCCGGATGACCTCTACACCCGAACCCAGCTGGCCGACTGGCTGCTGGTGCAGGGCGATACCCGCAGTGTGATGGCGCTGACCGATGGGTTCGAACAGGTCGACTCCCTCGCAGTTATCCGTGCCATCGCCATGAAACGGCTTGATCATGCCGATGCCGACCGCCTCGCCGCCCGTCTGGAAGAACGCTTCTGTGAAGCCCGCTGGCGCGGCAACCTGCTGCACCAACGGGATCTCGCCCGCTATGCCCTGGACATCGAGGGTGACACCGATACCGCGCTGACCTACGCCCGGAGCAACTGGCAGGACCAGCGCGAACCACTGGATACCCGCCTGCTGCTGCGTGCCGCGATAGCGGCCGGTGACAACGCCGTGGTGACCGAGGTCCGATCCTGGCTGAACCGTTACAACCAGAACGACGCCCGTTATCCGGAGGTAGGGTCATGAAGCCGACTGTTCGCCACCGACTCATCGCTGGCCTCGCCCTGCTCATGGCTCTTCCCCTGGCAGCCTGGGCCCACAAAGCCAGCGACAGTTTTATCTACCTGGACCTGAGCCAGTCACAGCTGCGCATTGATCTGGCGTTGAGGGACCTGGCCCTGGTATTACCGCTGGATGGTAATGGCGACGGGCAGCTCAGCGGCGCCGAAGTGCGCGACCGCCGGGGCGCCATCACCGGCCTGGTCGATCAGGGCCTGACCGTCAGCAACGCCAGCGGCCGCTGTCAGCTGGTTGGCGAACAGTGGGGCCTGTCCCGTCACAGCGACGGCCCCTATGCCGCGGCACGCTACCAGGTAGCGTGCCCGGACAACCGGCCTCCGGCGTCGCTGGAATACCACCTGTTGTTCGAGCAGGATCCTTTGCACCGCAGCCTCGTAAGCGTCACCGATGCTCAGGGGGAGCGTCTGGACGTGCTCGCCCCGGACGACCGGACAATGGCCCTGAGCAACCCGGGCAGCCCCCTTGGGGCCACGCTGCAGCTGTTCGGCACCTTTCTCTACGAAGGGGTTGTCCACCTGCTGATTGGCCTCGACCATATCCTGTTTCTGCTGGTGCTGATGCTGCCCGCCACTCTGCCGCTGAAAACCCGCCGGGCTCCCTTGCAATCCGGGCAAGGTTACCAATTGCGCGCCCGTCTGCTGGAACTGGCGGGTGTCGTCACCGCGTTTACCGTGGCGCACTCCATCACTCTGGCGTTGGCCGCGCTGGACATCGTTACGCTGCCCATTGCCTGGGTGGAGACGATCATTGCCCTGTCCATCGCGGTTGCTGCATTGAACGTGTTCTGGCCGATCCTGGGCCGAAAAACCTGGAAACTGGCGTTCGGATTCGGACTGATTCATGGCTTTGGCTTCGCCAGTGTGCTGGGAGATCTGACATCCGGTGTTTCCCAGACCGTGGTCGCCTTGGCGGGCTTCAATCTGGGCGTGGAGCTGGGGCAGCTGGGATTGCTGGTGATTCTGTTCCCGGCGCTGTTTCTCTGCGGCCGGTTCCGGGTCTACGAGCGCGCAGCCGTGCCGGCCATGCTACTGATGGTGGGCGCCCTCAGTCTCTACTGGGTGGCGGAGCGGGCAACCGCTATCTAGCGTCCCGCTGCCGCAGACAAGAACGCCCGACGATCTTTCGATCGTCGGGCGTTCTCCCTATCGCGTTCGCTTCAGGCAGCGTCAGTGCAACGCGCGCATCTGCCGGGGGTAGAGCGCTGCACTCACTTCGGGTTCTTCCAGCAGATCCGCCAGTTCGCGATCGACGTCCGTTTCTTCTCCTTCGTCCGGTAACGGCTCGAACAGGGTGCTCAGCCACGCGGCGACCGATGGCGCTTCTTCGCGCCGGTAGTCGGTGGACAGCGCCTTGATGCGCCGGAACCCGATGATGCGCTGGTGCTTGGGATCACGGATCTGCTCAAAGCCCCGCCAGTAGACGTGATCCCGGGTGTGCAACTGCACAAACAGGGTATCGATTGGTCCTGAAGGCTCGGCTTCCTCGCCGCTGTCTTCGGGCCTGTCATCCGCCGCTTCCACGGCCTCTTTTTCAGGTTTTTTGTGACGGATGGTGGTCCAGGCGGGATAGAGTACCGCCACGGCATCTGCTTCCACATGCTCGCGGGCAGCGCGGAGGATCAACCCCCAGCGGGCCTTGTCGGCATCGGTTTCAAGGGAATTGATGGGCAAGTCGTAGCTTTGTTCGCTGGACAGGACTATCGCCATCATCGGGGCATCAAGCTCCCCCATGGCCTCGGCCTGTGCTACAGATACCAGTTCGTCGATTGCCATCGGTTGGTTCATAATACGCTCGCCTCCTCGATGCCATCAGGGTCTGTCAGGAAGGCAGGCGCCCTCCTGTGTTACAGCATAGCCTGTTCCGGCCCTAAAGATAAACGTGACGTTAGCGATGTCGGATCACCAATCGCAACATCAACCCCGCGCACTGCCATCCCGCGTCAGCCAATATCCTGTTCGAGGCGCTCGTAACGGGAGAACCAGGGGCTGGCCTCCTCCAGTTGTGCCGCCAGCTGCAACAGCGTGCCTTCACTGCCGTGCGCACCGCCAAACTGTACGCCCACCGGCAGACCGGCAGAGGTCCAGTGCGTGGGCACCGACATGGCCGGTGTGCCGGTCAGGTTGGCGAGCTGGGTAAACGGGGTACGCGCCAGACTTTCCAGCGCCATCTGATCCACCTGGCCGGTCTTGTGCACCAGCTTGCCGGCTTTCAGGGTCAGCAACAGCCGGGCGGCAAACTGCAGATGCGCCGGGGTGTCCAGCTCACCGATGTGCGCGGGCATCTGCCCGGTAGTGGGGCACAGATACAGGTCGAACCGGCTGAAGTAAGCCCCCAGCGCCCGGGCAAACTCGTTCCATTGCTGACGCCGGCTGACGTACTCCGGCAGCGGCATGGTGTGCCCCAGCATACCGAGCAGCCGGGTATCGAGTTCGAAATCCTCCTCCTTGGCCCCGAGATCGGTCCTGGCCTTGTCCATTAACGCCGAAACTTCGCCGAAGTACAGTCCGAGGTAACAACGGGCCAGCGCCATGCCGTCGAATTCCGGGCGGGCGTATTCCACATGATGGCCAAGGTTTTCCAGTATTCTCGCCGTCTCTTCCACGGCTTCGACACATTCCGGGGCAACGTCGGTGTGGTAGGGTGATGAGGTAAACATGCCGATTCGCAGCGGCCCCGGGGTTTTCTGCATCAGCTGGGCAAAAGGTTCTGCCGGTGCCGGAATCACGAACGGATCACCGGACGCCGGCCCTGCCAGCACATCGAGCATGGCGGCACTGTCACGAACCGTGCGGCTGACAACATGATCGGTGGACGCCCCGGTCCAGGCCTCGCCCACGAACGGACCCGAGGAGATACGGCCGCGGGACGGCTTGAGCCCGAACAGCCCGTTATAGGCAGCCGGAATGCGGATTGAGCCGCCGCCATCATTGGCACCGGCCATGGGCACGATACCGGCGGCCACCGCGGCACCGGAGCCGCCACTGGAGCCGCCGGGGGTCAGGCGGGTGTCCCAGGGGTTGCGCGTCGGGCCCCAGAGCCGGGATTCAGTCACCGCCTTGAGGCCAAATTCCGGTGTCGCCGTGCGCCCAAGAATCACCAGACCGCCGTCCAGGGCCCGGCGCACGAACTCCGAGTTTCTCGGTGCGATATTGTTCCTGAGCCCGCGGCTGCCATAGGTACAGGGGTGTCCCTCCTGTTCCTGGGCAAGGTCTTTGAGCAGCAGGGGTACGCCGGAAAACGCTGCGTCGCGGGGGTGGGGCTGCTCGAGGGCGACGGAAAACTGGGGATAGCAGATAGCGTTGAGACTGCCGTTGACCCGGTTTGCCCGCTCAATGGCCGCCTCACACACGTCCCGGGACGAAACATCCCCCCGGCGAATCAGGTCAGCCAGCGCAACGGCATCGTATCGGAGATATTCGGATTGCTTCATCATTGCTTCCATTTGTTATTCTGTTCTCTGGCGAATCATGGGTATAACGCTTATGAACACAAGACTCAATAGCTGCCGGCGGGTTGTCCTGTTTTTCCCGCTGCTGGTGCTGGCCACCTTTGTCAGGGCAAGCAACGCCAGCGAACCGGTTGACGACTGGAAAGACGTTGTCCGCGGTTCACCCTATTGGGTCAGCCAGGGTGTTTACGAGAACATCACCACCATCCGGCGCTGGGTACTGAAGGAAACCGGTTACTGCAGCGACAGCGAACGCCACATTCTTTACGACATGCGGGGGCAGTTTCTCGGCTACATCAACGATGGTGACAGCCGCGAAGACACCCAGAAGCGATTGAACGATACCCGGGCAAGGCTGGCGTCCAGCGGCCGGGCGGACGCCTGGGCGAAGGGCAGCCCGGAGACCACCGGCTACCCGTTTGCATTGGCCTGCGACCAGCCCCACGTCAACCTTGACGAGGCCATGGCACGCTACCTGGGCGCAGAGCCGGCCGACCGGGTGTGGGGTGCCTGGGACGATCTGGACTTTGCCTCTGCCGATACCCCCGGAACGCTGCACGACGCGCTGTTATACGTATACAGCACAAGGGCGGAGCAGCAGCGGCTGGACTTACCGCCGGAACTGCCCCGCTATCTGGGCGGGCAGGTGCTGATCGAGAGCGGCGGCCAGCAGCGCGCCCACTCCCGCGCCGATGCCCGCGGCATCCTGCAGCTATCACCCTCAGCCCTCAACGATTGCCGCATTCAGCCCGCCAACTACTGGCATCGCCTGGCCCAGATCGACTGCGCGCTTCGGTTGATGAACCAGAACGCCCGCAACCTGCGCCCCGTCTTTGATGAACGTTTCGGCCACCTGCCACAGGACAAGCAGGACCGGCTGTTTACCCTGCTGCTGGTTCAGGCCTACCACGGCGGCGCGGGTCGGGTGCAGGCGCTGATGGAGGATGAAGTACTGGGCAAGGCGGCCGCCTACTTTGCCGAGAACCACGACAGCTTCACCGCCGGCGACATCGCGTTCGGCATGATTTTCCATAATCTGGGAAGAGACCGGTTCGGACTGGCCTCGCTGTACTACGTCGCCGATGTGCAGCTGGCCACCGAAGCCCTGTGCAGGAGGCCCACCCTTAGCGGTGCCGGGTTTTGCCAGTGACCGGCGGGGCTGAGCCTTGGACCTGACGCTGATTCCGGAAACCCTGTCCCTTACCGTTGCGGTCTTTCTGCTGGTGGCGTCGGCCGTCACGTCAATGATCACCGCCAGCCTGGGCGCTGGTGGCGGGGTGCTGCTGCTGGTTCTGATGGCCATGTGGGTGCCACCTGCCGCCATCATCCCGGTCCACGGCATGATCCAGCTGGGTTCCAACAGCGGCCGGGCGGTGCTGACCTGGCGCCACACCGACTGGAAAACCATTGCCGCGTTCGCACCGGGGGTACTGGCAGGCGCCACACTCGGGGCGTGGCTACTGGTGGACCTACCGGCGCATCTCTGGCAACTGACGATTGCGCTGTTCGTACTGTATCTGTGCTGGGGACCCAGCCTGCCGAAGGGTGCGTTCGGCCCGGTCGGTGTGTTTACCGCTTCTGCGGTGACCAGTTTTATCAGCCTGTTTGTCGGCGCCACCGGCCCCCTGGTGGCCGCGTTTATCAAACAGATGCACACCGACCGGTTCACCACCGTGGCGACCTTCGCCACCGTCATGTGTCTGCAACACGCGCCCAAAGCCCTTGTATTCGGTGTTACCGGCTTCGTGTTCCGGGAATGGCTGCCGTTCATTCTCGGCATGATTGCCTGCGGCTTTGCCGGCACCTGGATCGGCCTGCACCTGCTCAGAACCATCAGCAACCGCCGGTTCAGCCAGGCCTTCAATCTGCTGCTGACGGTGCTGGCGCTGCGCCTGCTGTGGCAGGCGATCGCATCGCTCAGCGCCTGATGCGGTCAGCCCTCGGGCGCGTCGACCACAACCACCTTGTTGCGGCCCTGCGCCTTGGCGATGTAGCAGCCCTCGTCGGCCCGGGCCATAACCTCTCGCGACCCTGAATCACCGGTAGACAACGCCGTCAGACCGATACTGGTGGTCACCCCGTAGGCTTTGCCGTCGTGTTCGAGTCGCAGGTCCTGAACCGCGGCACGAATTCGCTCTGCCAGTTTCTCCGCCCGCTGCAGCCCACACGCCGGCAGGATAATACCGAATTCATCACCGCCTAACCGGGCCACGGTGTCGGACTGGCGCACGGACTCCTTGAACAGATCCGCCAGCCGTCGCAGCAGGTCATCGCCCAGCAGGTGCCCGCCCTCATCGTTGACTGGCTTGAAATAGTCCAGGTCAATCAGCATCAACACGCTCTCGGCCTGGTGGTTTCCGGCCTGACCAAGGCACTTCACCAGCGAGGCGTTGAAAGCGCGACGATTCATCAGCTGGGTCAGGCTGTCGTGCGTGGCCTCCCACGACAGCCGCTCCTCCTGGCGACGGCGCTCACTGTCATCACGCAACACGAACACCAGACGCTCGTTTTCATGCCCTTTGCGCAGGTGCAGCATGGTGAGATCAATATCGAAGAGCTGACTGCGATGATTGCGGAGCGTCACGTACAGGTTCTCGAATTCCTCCCCGGCGAGAAAATCTTTCGCCTGCCATTGCCGGTTACCATCCTCGATCGTCACCCGCTCAAAGAAGTTGTTGCCTTCACAATTCTCGCCGTTGCCGATAAACGCGCACGCGGCACCGTTGGCATAACGAATAAGGCCTCCGGTATCGACCATCAGCACCCCCTCCTGCAGCACGGCGAGAATACTGTCGGCCCGTTGCTGCTCTTCGCGCAGGGCTTCCTCGACCCGGAGTTCCCGGGTGATGTCCCGCACCACGGTGATGGTGCCGAGGGATTTTTCGGGGGTTTCAATGGCCGACGTCATGACGTCGGCCCAGATCACTTCGCCCTCGTTGGGACCCTGCAACCGCAATTGGCCGCGGAACACCGTGTGGTTTTGCAGGGCGGCATACCACTGCTCAATGATGCCCGGCCGGTCCTCTCCATAGACCCCTGATATGAGGTACTTGTGCAGCAGCGTTGAGGCCTCCTGACCGGTGATCGCCTCGAAAGCGGGGTTAACGAATTCGATGCGACCAAGCACGTCGGTCTGCACGATGCCGATCGGCGCACTCTGGGTCAGTGAACGGAAAAACGCCTCGCGCTCCGCCATCGATGCCAGCACTTCATCGCGCTCATCCATCACCGTATTGAAAGTTTCCGCCACCTGGCGGATCTCCCGCACTCCGGAGACGGCCACCGGTTCGGTTCTGACCCCCAGATGCCGCTCGGTAATCTGACGACCGAGCGTCTTCATCGGGGCCATCAGGCGCTGGAACATTACAAACGCCAGCGGCACCAGCAGGGCCATGACCGCCAGCAGCACCCATAACAGGTTGTCCACCAGCCGCCCGGCGGGCATGTGGGCTTCCCGCGACGGCCACGCCGCCACCACGAACCACGGCACCTGGGACAACTGGCGCACCGCCTTGATGCTATTCTCGCCCTCGGCGTTGCTGGACTGGATCACCCCCTCAAAGCCCGCCATGGCCTCCTGCATGGAGTCGCTGTCAGCGCGCACCGCTTCCAGCACGCGGCCGCCACGTCCGTGGGCAAGGGTGATGCCGCCCCGGGTGAACACGCTGAGATAGCCGGATTGGCCAATACGGACGTTATTCACCTCCTCCATGAGATTGTTCTCACTCAGCAGGGTGGCGCCACCGATCAGCCCGATAAAGCGGCCCTTGTGATCAAAGATCGGTGCCGTAATCATGATTGCCGGCTGGTTCTGATGAAACGCCCGGAAAGGCTGGCTGATGACCGGCGTCAGTTGCTGGCTGGTGGTCCGGAAATACTCGCGCTGGCTCACATCGAGGCCGGTCTGGGCAAACTCTTCGGGGTATTCCGCGAGCACCTGACCGTCTGCATCAATCAGGTAGAAGGCGTTGAACATGTGCCTGAGAGCCACTTCACGACGGATCAGAAGGTTGGCCCGCACCGACAGGACGTCGCTGCTCATGGTCATGCCCTTGGCGATGTGGGACAGGATCTCCCGCCGCTGGGCCAGTTTCTCATCCAGATTATCCGCCACCAGCCGGGCAATGGTCTCCACCTCGGCCGCGGCCTGGGCCTCCAGTTCCCCACGGCTCATGACCGTGCCGGCAACCGTCACCACAACCGCAGATAACACTATAGCCAGAATAACGAAGGCGACGGCTCGGTTTACTAGACTGCCAAACCAGCGTTTGATCAGCACAACAGCGTTACTCCGGGCAGACAGTGACAGGGCACCCTGCGATGAATCAGGTTATTAGACACAGGTTAGTATAAGAATATCGGGGTAATTCGCACGTGTCGGCATTTTAACAGAGAGCCCCGGCAACCTCAGGTTACGGACTTGAAACTTTAGTGATAATCGTTATTATTTAGATCTATTTTTTCAGGACCGAGGCGTCTCCATGTCTGATATGCCACTCACCAGTACTTCGCAGTCCCTTGCAACACCGCTCAGCCAGCTGCTTGAGATGGGTGGTCCGGTGATGGTGGTACTGCTCGCACTCGCGGTCGCAGGTACAGTCACTTTTGTCTATCTGATGCTGTTCGGCACCTTTTTTTCGCCACGACTGAGCGCCAAACTTAAAAAAGCGATTACCTTTTGGCAACAAAAACCGTCGGATCAGGCCCCGAAACAGCTTCGGCAGCAACAGATATTCTGGTCGCGACTGAATCCTCTGCATCATCTTGTGATTGCCACTATGGAAAGCCAGCTGGCTGGTCGCAATGCCCGGCAGGTAAGGGAAGCCGCGGCCCATGACGCACAGAAAGCGCTGGAGCCGTTCGAGGCGCCGCTGAAAATCATTGAAGTCATTGCCGCACTGGCGCCGTTGCTGGGCCTGCTGGGCACGGTTCTGGGCATGATGGAGGCGTTCAGTGCCATGGCCGCCGCCGAAGGCCGCGCCAATGCCACCCAACTCAGTGGTGGTATCTACGAAGCACTGACCACCACCGCCGCCGGGCTGGTGGTGGCCATCCCCTTTGCCGCACTGGCCGCCTGGATCGAGTTCCGTCTGCGCCGCATTCACAAAACCATCAACGGAGCCCTGGTCAGTGTTCTCACGGTGGAGCCCGGGGGTGATGGGGAGAGTGCTGCTGTGAACAATGGCGACGCCACCCGGCAGCCGGCCCAAAACCCGCAGACGGGCGCACCCCGGATCGGCGACAGCAGCGAAACCCGGAGCCGGCTTGCCCATGCAACTGGTTGAACCCCGGCCCAGCCGTCCCATCCCCATCCGCATTACGCCGCTGATCGACGTGGTGTTCATCCTGCTGGTGTTCTTCATGCTCACCAGCCGGCTGCTACCGGTCAATCACCTGGAGCTGGCGAACCAGACCAGCAATACCAGCCCGAGCACCGGAGAGCCGGTTCCCGAGGTAAGGGTTCTGGCTGATGGATCCGTGGAATGGGAGGGCACGGTTCACTCCCTGTCGGAGCTGAAAACCCGGTTGCAGGAGCGGACCATCCGTGAGGTGAATGTCAGTACCGCCGAGGACACGCCACTGGGTGATTTCACCCGTACCCTGAGCACCCTCAACAGCAGTGACATCAGCGCGCAGTGGAAACGCAGCGGCACGCCCGGGAGCCGGCCATGACTGAGCTGGTGCCGGCGCCCGCCACCTCGGGAAAGTCCCTGATGGAGCGGGTGGAAGACGCCCTGTTGCCGCTGATCAATCTGGTGTTTCTGTTGCTGATGTTCTTCATCGTCGCCGGACAACTGGCCGATACGCCGCTGCCCGATCTGCCGGCAGCGGCCCGGTCTGATCAGCAGCAGTCGCTGGAAGCCGATCTGGTGGTCGCCGCTGATCAGCAATGGCGCATTGGCGGTGACACCGTCACGCGCGAGACGTTGCCCTCCCGGCTGCCCGCACCCGACGACAGCAGACCACTGCGCATCGCCGCCGGCGAGGAGGTGTCCATGGCGGACCTCGAGAACCTGTTTCAATTGCTGGAAGACAACGGCTACGACGTGGTGATGTTACTCACGGAGCCCTCGCAACCATGACGCCGGGCAGCAAGGTGAGAGGTGTATTCCTGCTACTGTCGGTGTTGATCACCGCTGCTGCGGTGGTGCTCGCGGCACCGGCGCGCGTGCCTACCCTGCAACCACTGGGAGAGGCAGCCGTCAACTCGGCACCCGCCATGAAGATTTCCCTCGCCGGTGCACCCCGGAACGAATCGGCCGAGTCCGAACCCGAAGAAGTACCTGCGGAGCCGGAGCCCGAACCAGAGCCCGAACCAGAGCCTGAACCTGAACCTGAACCTGAACCTGAACCAGAGCCTGAACCTGAACCGACACCCGACCCAACGCCGGAACCGGAACCTGAGCCCGTGAAAGAGCCGGTGGCGGAACCCGTTGACGAAGTGGATCTGCCCGAAGCCCCGCAAAGGGCGGACGAGCCCGCCGAGCAGGAAACGGAAGACGCCAACGCCAGTCAGCAGATAGAGCTCAGTGCCGGTGACTCCGCCAATGTTGACGACTACCTGACCAGGCTGAGCCGGCACCTCAGTCAGTTCTACGAATACCCCCGGCGGGCCCGGCGCCTCGGCCAGCAGGGCGCCCCGGTGATTGTCTTCGAGTTCAGCCGCGACGGCACCCTCATCGACCATTCTTTGCGGAAATCCTCCGGTCATGACCTGCTGGACGACGCCGCCATTGCGATGCTGGAAGAGGCGGCGCCGCTGCCGGAGGTGCCCGAATCCATGGCCGGCAACAGCTTCCGCTACGCCCTGCCAGTTCGCTTCAGCCTGCGCTGAGTTGTACCACACCCCGACCATGCGCACCGGATCGGGGCACAATCGCCGCAGGCTACCGCGGATTACGTCTGCCTCGACACCCCATCTGGCTGATATAAAAGGCTTTCAAGGAAGCCTTTCAGAATTGGCACAATCTCTGCTGCAGCTCTGGACGTAACCGGATCCAACCCGATCCGCGCCCAGACCACCCGATAACCCAGACAACGGCGTCTGCCTCGTATCTGCCCAGCCAGATCACGAAGCGACGCCTTTTTTTGTGCCAGAGGAAAATCCCATGTCCTACATACTGCCCTCCGAATTCACCACCAAGATGGTCGACGCCGGTGAGTCGAAAATTTACATGGCCACCCGCGACGTGCTGATCCGCGCCTTCATGGCAGGCGCCATCCTCGCCCTGGCGGCGGTCTTCGCTATCACGGTCGCGGTTCAGACCGGCAGTCCGCTGATTGGCGCCATGCTGTTTCCCGTCGGCTTCTGCATGCTCTACCTGATGGGCTTTGACCTGCTGACCGGCGTGTTCATGCTCACACCCCTGGCGTTGCTGGACAAACGCCCGGGGGTCACGCCGAAAGCCATCCTGCGGAACTGGGGCTGGGTGTTCCTTGGTAACTTCGGGGGCGCACTGACGGTGGCCGTGATTATGGGCTTTGTGTTCACCTACGGGTTCAACACGGACCCCGGCGCGGTGGGTGACAAGATAGCCAGTGTCGGCAAGGAGCGGACCCTGGGTTACGCCGAGTACGGCGTCGCTGGCTGGCTGACCATCTTCCTGCGCGGCATGCTGTGCAACTGGATGGTGTCCATGGGCGTGGTCGGCGCGATGATTTCCACCACCGTGCCCGGCAAGGTGCTGGCCATGTGGATGCCGATCATGCTGTTCTTTTTCATGGGCTTCGAGCACTCCATCGTCAACATGTTCCTGTTCCCGTTTGCCATCATGATGGGTGGTGAGTTCTCGGTGATGGACTACTTCGTCTGGAACGAGATCCCCACCGTGCTGGGCAACCTGGTGGGCGGCCTCTCGTTCACCGGGCTCACGCTCTACGCCACCCACGTCCGCACCGCGCCCAAGCGGGTGGTTCACGCCAGCTGATGGGCCAGCGATGACGGACACACTGTCAATCACCACCGGTCAGCACTCCGAGGCTGGCCGGAAACCGGTGAATCAGGACTTTCATGGTCTGCTGATCCCCCGCAACCACCAGCTTCGCAGCAAGGGCATTGCGGTGGCCATCGCGGACGGGGTCAGCTCCAGCAATGTCAGTCAGGTCGCCAGTGAATCCGCGGTCGCAGGGTTCCTCAGTGACTACTTTTCGACGCCCGACAGCTGGTCGGTCAAACAGTCGGCGCAGCGGGTATTGCGAGCAACCAATGCCTGGCTGCACGCGCAGACCCGGCAAAGCCAGTACCGCTACGACCGGGACCGGGGCTATGTCTGCACCCTCAGCGCTATGGTACTGAAATCCGCCACCGCTCATCTGTTCCACATCGGTGACGCCCGCATCTATCGGGTTCATGCCGGGAGTCTGGAGCAGCTGACCACCGATCACCGGCTCTGGCTGTCAGCGGAGGAAAGCTGCCTGACCCGCGCGCTGGGGATCGGCCATCAGCTGGACATCGACTACCTGAGCGTGCCCCTCCAGGTGGGGGACACCTTTCTGCTGACCACCGACGGCATTCACGAACACCTGAGTGAACCGGTCATCGCCGCTATTATCCGGGACGCCGGCCATGACCTCTCCGCCGCCGCAAAGACCCTGGCAATCCGGGCGCTGGATCAGGGCAGCGAGGACAACCTCACCGCCCAGATCATCCGTGTGGACGCCCTCCCCGATGAGCGCGACAGCAGCGAGCTGCACCGGCAACTGCGCGAGCTTCCGTTCGCCCCGGAGCTGTCGCCGGGCCAGACCCTCGACGGTTACCGGATTCTGCGTCAGATCCACGCCAGCAGCCGCAGCCACGTCTACCAGGCCCTGGATGAAGCCAGCCAGCGCCTGGTGGCGCTGAAAGTACCGGCGATGGAGCTGCGCGAGCACCCACTGTATCTGGAGCAATTTCTGACCGAGCAGTGGATTGCCGAACGGATTCGTAGTCCCCACGTCGTTCGTCCTTTCGCCTCGCCACGCCGGCCAACTTGCCTGTACCTGGCCACCGAGTTCGTCGAGGGCACCACCCTGCGGCAATGGATGCTGGATAATCCGGCGCCGGATCTGAACCGGATACGGGATGTGATCGATCAGATCGGCAAAGGCCTGCGGGCGTTCCACCGGCTGGAAATGGTGCATCAGGATCTGAAACCGGAGAACGTACTGCTCGACGCTCACGGCCAGGTGAGGCTGATCGACTTCGGCGCCACGCGGGTGGCCGGGCTGCAGGAAATCAGCGGTGGTGAGGACTCCCCACACCCTCGCGGTGCCGCTCTCTACAGCGCGCCGGAAACCTTTCTCGGTGAGCCTGGCACCTGGGCCGCCGATCTGTTTTCCCTCGGCGTTATTGCCTACCAGATGCTGACCGGTCGGCTACCCTACGAGGCCGAGGTGCCGAAGCTGTCCGATCGCCGCCAGCTTCACAGACTGGCCTACCGGCCGGTCCGGCTCTATCGCCATGACGTGCCCGCCTGGGTGGACGACGCCATTGAACGGGCGGTGCATCCGGAGCACCACAAGCGCCATTCCGCGCTGTCCGAGTTCCTGTTCGACCTGCGCCACCCCAACCCGGACTGGCGCAGCCGGCACCGGGCGCCGCTGATCGAACGCCATCCGCTGGCATTCTGGCAGGGACTGTCAGCGTTGTTGCTGCTGGCACTGCTGGGCGCTCTCGCATTACGCTGACCGCGCCCGGCCATGCGGGCGATTTATTGCCCCGCCAGCAAACTCTCGCCCGCCCAAGAGCAATGACTTGCCTCGACCATGGCAACAACCGGCCAAAAAACTCACTACCCAGCTGTTTTTAAGGGAATTTATGGAAGTGGCACAGCTCTTGTAACCTCTATGGCCGTCCAGGGAAGAGCCCGGGGACACTACTCACTCACACGTCATGGAGCAGACTATGCCAACTCCTTGTTATATCAGCATCGAAGGCCAGACCCAGGGAAACATCACCGCAGGTGCATTCACGTCCGATTCCGTCGGCAACATCTACGTTGAAGGTCACGAAGACGAAGTACTGGTTCAGGAATTCAGCCACGTTGTTACCGTGCCTACTGACCCGCAATCCGGCCAGCCGGCGGGTCAGCGCGTTCACAAGCCGTTCAAGTTCACCGCGGCCCTGAACAAAGCCACCCCGCTGATGTACAACGCCCTGGCGTCCGGTGAAATGCTGCCGAAAGTGGAAATGAAGTGGTACCGCACGTCTGTTGAAGGCAAGCAGGAGCATTTCTTCTCCACCATCCTGGAAGATGCCACCATCATCAACATCGACTGCAAGATGCCCCACTGCCAGGATCCGGCCAAGGCCGAGTTCACCCAACTGGTGGAAGTCTCCGTGGCTTACCGCAAGGTTACCTGGGAGCACGCCGTTGCCGGTACTTCCGGTGCCGACGACTGGCGTTCCCCGTTCGAAGCGTAATCGCTTCCGGACGTTGCCAGACCAACGGCCAGCCTTCGCTGGCCGTTGTTATTTTTACCCCGCTGCAATCTGGCGGTATTATCAACGCTGCACACGTCACTTTCAGAACCTTTCAGGTTGCAGCGAATACACCATGGCTGAACAGACCACCGCACGTGCCATCGGCACCCTGATGTGCGACACCACCCGCGAGATTCTCTGGGCACCGGCGGAGCCCTGGATCCGGCAGCAATCCGCCCGCAGCTCCCTGCATTGCCGCGTCGGCTCCGGTCAGGCCACCTATCATCGCTTCGACCCGCAGCGCAAACAGCACCAGATCACCTACGGCGCGCGCATGATCGCGGCCAAACATGAGGCCCACTCCGCCGCCGGCTGGCTGTCCGGACGTGAAATTCAGCAGCGGGGATACTTCGGGGGTGAACTGACCACCCTGAACCTGCTGGCGCACACCTGCTGCCACGAGTTTGCCCATCTGCTGCAGCACAGCGCCGGCAAACGCTTCCGCGGCTCGGTTCACAACCGGCACTTCTACGAGATTCTGGACCAGTTGCACGCCAGTGGTGGCGCGGAGGCGGCGCGGGATTACCTGCAGCGGCAGGCGGCGCAGGCGGGCATCGAGCTGCCCCATCAGCGCTTTGAAAACCCTCACCCGAGGCATCTGGCGGCCAACTGGCAGGTGGGGGACCGTGTTCAGTTTGGCAGCGGGCGCCGCCGGCACCGGGGTGACATTATCCGCGTCAACCGCAAGACCTGCACCGTGGAGGGCACCGGCCCGTCCCGGGGCTTGCGCTACCGGGTACCGGTGTCGCTGCTCAGCAGGGCAGACCCGGCGCCGGCGTCCTGAGCCACCTTGCCGCTATCCGCTATCAACGCTTTGAGTTCCGGCAGACAGGAGCCGCAGCCCGTGCCGCACTGCAGTTTCGCACCCAGTGTTTCCACGCTGCCGGCACCCTCGGCGATGGCCCGTTCGATCTGTTTTTCGCCCACCTGGTAGCAGCTGCACACCAGCGCGCCAATATCCTCGCTATCCACCGCGCGGGCCGCCAGCAACTGCCGGCGGATAGTGGTGCTGATCTCTTCCTCGGCGAACACTCCGGCCAACCAGTCCACCGCCGGTAACAGCGCAGGATCACGCTCCACCAGCAACACCGCCTCAAGCCTGCCATCCACCAGTCGCGCAGCGCGGAAGCGCCCCTGGCGACTGTCCTGCATCACCAGTTGCGGCGGCCCACCGAGCCAGTCGCGACCGTCCACCGGCCAGTCCACCGGCGCTTTGCCGGCCAGCCACCAACTGGTGCAGCCAGCCAATGGCTGTTGTGTCCAGTAATCGGCACGCCAGCGCCGGGGTCGGTTTTCCCGCACCAGCAGGCGGGCATGCCAGCGCGCTCGCCATGGCCGCAGCCGGGCGCGGCCATGTTTGGCCTCGGGCTGGCCGGACACCGGATCCACCACGCCGTCAGTCAGTACGGTGGCCACCGCGTCTCCGGAAAACTGGCGGTTCCAGTGGATGGGCACAAACACCTCGCCGGCACGCTGACCAACGTGGATATTGACCCGCCCCAGAAAGCGCCCGCGCTCGCCCTCCAGTTCCGCCAGTGCGCCACTGGCCAACCCCAGCTCACGGGCATTGTCCGGGTGCACGTCAATGAACGGTTCGGCACGGTGGGCCAGCAACCGCGGGGCGCGGGCGGTGCGGGTCATGGTGTGCCATTGATCGCGGATACGGCCGGTGTTCACGATCATCGGATAGCTATCACAGGGCTGTTGTGACGGCAGAATCGACTGCACCGGAACAAAGCGGGCACGACCGTCTTCGGTCGCAAACCGGCCATCGCCAAACAGCCGTCGGGGCGAGCGGGTGCCGGCGGCCGGCACCGGCCACTGGGTCGGCGACAGCGTGTCGTAGGCTTCATTACTCAACGTTGCCAGCCCGGAAATATCGAACACGCGGCGGCCCGGGTTCTCGAACCCCGAGAGCCCGGCGTGTTCACGGAAAATGTCCGCCGGGCCCTGATAGTCGAAGCGGTCGCCGTACCCCAGCCGCCCCGCCACCGCGGAGACGATCCACCAGTCCGGCCGGGCCTGGCCGGCCAGTGGCAGGAAACGGCGCTGGCGGGAAATACGGCGCTCGGAATTGGTCACGGTGCCGTCTTTCTCGCCCCAGCCGGCGGCCGGCAAGGCAATTTCGGCACAGTCCAGGGTATCGGTGTGCGCGGCACAGTCGGACACGATCACCGTCGGGCAGCGCTTGAGTGCCTGGCGAATCCGGTCGGACTCGGGCAGGCTCACCGCCGGATTGGTGGCCATCACCCACAGCACCTTGATCTCGCCCCGCTCGACGGCATCAAACAGATCCACCGCCTTCAGCCCGGGCCCGTCGGCCACCGCCTCACACTGCCAGAAGCGGGCAACCCGGGCTTTCGCGCCGGGGGTGTCGTAATCCATATGGGCGGCGAGGGTGTTGGCCAGACCACCCACCTCACGGCCGCCCATGGCGTTGGGCTGGCCGGTCAGGGAAAACGGGCTGGCACCGGGTTTTCCCACCCGCCCGGTGGCCAGATGGCAATTGATGATGGCGTTGCATTTGTCGGTGCCCGCCACCGACTGGTTGACGCCCTGGGAGAACGCCGTGACCGTACGCTGCTCCGCCGCGAACCAGTGGTAGAAGGTTTCCACATCCGCCACCGGCAGATCACACGCCTGCGCCACCGCCGCCACACTGGGCGCCGCCACCGTGGCGGCAGCGAGCGCCTCGTGAAAGCCGGCACAGTGCTGTGCCACGTAGGCCTGATCCAGTTCACCGGTAGCCGCCAGCCACACCAGCAGGCCGTTGAACAGAATCGTATCGGTACCCGGTCGCAGGGCCAGATGAAGGTCCGCCAGCTCGGTGGTGGCGGTCTGGCGGGGATCGATCACCACTACTTTGCGCCCGGGACGGGCTGACGCTTTCATGCGCTGGTAGAGCACCGGGTGCGCCCAGGCGGCGTTGCTGCCGGTCAGCACCAGCAGGTCGGCCAGTTCCAGATCCTCATAACAGGCCGGCACCAGGTCGCCCCCGAACGCGCGTTTGTGGGCGGCAACCGCCGACGACATGCACAGACGGGAATTGGTGTCGACGTGGGGAGTGCCGATAAAGCCTTTGGCCAGCTTGTTGGCCACGTAATAATCTTCCGTCAGCAACTGGCCGGACAGGTAAAACGCCACGGACGACGGGCCATGGGTTTCTGTGGCCGCCCGGATGGCCGACGCGACAGCCTCCAGGGCGGCCGGCCATGACACCTCAGCGCCTCCCACCCTGGGGGTGAGCAGCCGGTCATGATCGCCCAGGGTCTCGCCAAGACTGGCGCCTTTCACACACAGCCGGCCCTGATTGGCCGGATGCTCGGCATCGCCGGTGACCGTGGGCGCCGGATCAGCCGTTGCCAACACGCCGCAGCCAACCCCGCAGTAGGGGCAGGTGGTGTTGATCGGCGTTGGTTGATCATGGATCGACGTCGGCATGGGCGCTCCGGCTATCAGACGGCAACAAAAAAGCCCGGCACGTCCCGGGCGTATTCACGGCCGGGGACATGACGGGCTTCGTTGCCTGTGTCAGGGGTTATTCCAACTCGGTGTATGGTCAGAACGTCAGAAATGGTTCTCGCGATGACTTGAATGTAGCAAATCAGGGGCCAAAGCCCGGAAAGCCCTGTAAATCCGTCAAACCGGCCGCCCGGGTCACTGCCCGGCCGAGGCATTGTCGCAACATTCTGGTGCACCGCACGCCAACGGCGCACAAGCGCGATGCACATCCGCCGCATCCGGCCCTGCCCGGTACGCCATAAAAAGGCATCTAAACCTCTGTTTTAACGGTTTTCGCGATCTGTGGCAGACATATTGCTGTGTTGCTGTCATACGCAAAGAGAACTTGAGGAACCATCATGCAGTCATCAGAGTCCCTACGCATACTCCTGATCGACAACAATCCGGAACGCGCCAGCCAGGTGTGTGCGGCGCTAACCCACAGTGGCCACGAAGTCATTCGCCAGCGCCCCAATGCCACCGGCCTGACCGCCGCGGTGGCGCGGGACCAGCCGGACATGGTGATCATTGATATGGAATCGCCGGACCGCGACACCCTGGAAAACATGAGCACCCTGAACGACCACGCCCCGCGGCCGATCGTGTTCTTCGCCGATCAACCCGGCGATCGCGCCACCATTCAGGCCGCGGTTCGCGCCGGCGTCAGCGCCTACGTGGTGGATGGCGTCAGGCCGGACAGCGTGCGCTCGATCATCGACTCTGCCATTGCCCAGTTCGAATCGTTCCAGGCACTGCGCACAGAACTGGCCCAGACCCGCAATGCCCTGGAAGACCGCAAGATCATTGAGCGCGCCAAAGGGCTGATCATGAAGCGGGAAGGCTGTGACGAAGACACCGCCTTCCAGATCCTGCGTTCTACCGCCATGGACCACAGCGAGCGGCTGTCCGATATGGCCAGGCGTATCATCGCGCTGATCGGCGAACCGGCCGACAACGTCGCCATCCGCCAGGCCTCCTGAGGCTGACGAGGTAACCGCGCTGTCATGGTCAATCCCACCCCCATAAGCCCACGCACCAGCTTTCACCTGAGGCTGGGTTTCGTACCCTTGCTGGACAGCGCTCCGCTGATCATGGCGCAGGAACTCGGGCTGTTTGATGCCGAGGGGCTGCGGGTGGAACTGGTGCGGGAGAGCTCCTGGGCCTCGTTGCGGGACAAGGTCAGCTTCGGCCTGCTGGAGGGCGGACAGATGCTCGCCCCCATGCCCCTGAGCATGTCGCTCGCCGCCGATCGGCCACAGGTACCGATCACCACCGGCATGGTGCTGAGCCGCAATGGCAACGGCATTACCCTGGGCAACCGTCTGTTTGACCAGATCCTGCAGACCGGCACCAATCTGCTCAAGCCCATCGACACCGCTCGGGCGCTGGTTGCCTTAGCGCGGGAGCGTCAGCAGCCAGTGCGGCTGGCCTCGGTCGCGCCCTGGTCCAGCCACGACCTGCAGTTGCGGGACTGGCTGGATTCCGGCGGGGCCGTTAACGGACAGGATTTTCACATCATCCCGGTGTCACCGGTCCAGATGATGGATGCACTGCAAAGCGGCGCGATCGAGGGCTGTTGTGTCGGCGAACCCTGGAACAGCGTGCTGGAGCGCCGCCGGCTCGGGCACATCCTGCACTCCGGTCATCAGATCTGGCAGAACGCCCCGGAGAAGGTGATTGGGGTTCGCAGCGACTGGGCCGAGCAGCACCAGGAAATGCATCACCACCTGATCCGTGCCTTGCTGGCAGCCTGCCGCTGGCTTGACCGCCCCGACAACCACGCCATGCTGGCCCGCGTCCTCTCCCGGCCGGACTCCCTGGGCGAGTATTTTGATCGCAACATCGGTGAGCAATTCCCATTGCATTCCGATGGCCGCAGCCCGTTTCATCCCGGGCTGCATCAGCATTTCTTCCGTCATTCCGCGAATTTCCCATGGCTGTCACAGGCCCACTGGCTGGCCACCCGTCTGATTGCCCACCGGCAACTGGACACCCTCGACAGCCAGGCACTGCGGCGCATTGTCCGGCCCGATATTTTCCGCGACGCGGCCGCCTCGCTGGGCATCGACACGCCGGTGATCGACAGCAAGACCGAGGGCCAGCATCACCGCCCGTTCACCCTCAGCGGGCAGTTCGGACCGGTGAACGTTGCCGGCGACTATCTGCTGGGTGATCAGCGTCACGACTGGCCGTCCGACGGGCCTGCGTCGCCGCTGCCCGCAAATGAGGCCTGACGCACCAAAATCGCTCCGAAACCTCGTGCTTGCCATGCTGTTGCCCGGCCCTCAAAACAAAATTCCCTTTAATTTCATTGCGATAAAAAACTGGCACAGGGCCTGCAACGTCTGAGTCAGGCAACGACCAAAACCTTGATCACAACTTGAACTCCCAGGCACAGGCGCCTGCTTCCCTTTCCAGGGCAGCAGGCGTTTTTTTTGGGGCTGAAAAAACGTCAGGAGACACCGATGACATCCGGACCAAGGATATTCAGAGTATTGACCGCCACCACCCTGCTTCTGGCCGGCGCAACGACCGTCCAGGCCGAGATCGGACCGGCCGAAAAACCGGACCTGAAGCTGGGCTTTATCAAACTCACGGATATGGCGCCACTGGCCATCGCGTGGGAGCAGGGCTTCTTCATGGATGAAGGCCTGTTTGTGGAGCTGGAAGCCCAGGCCAACTGGAAAGTGTTGCTGGATGGTGTGGTCACCGGCTCCCTCGACGGCGCCCACATGCTGGCGGGTCAGCCCCTGGGCGCAACCATCGGCTACGGCACCCAGGCCGACATCATCACCGCCTTCAGCATGGACCTGAACGGCAACGGCATCACCGTCTCCAACGATGTGTGGGAGCAAATGCGCCCGCACATCGACGATAACGCCGACGGCCAGCCGGCCCACCCCATCAGCGCCGCTGCCCTCAAGCCGGTGATCGAACAGTACCGTGACAACGGCGAGCGGTTTCGCATGGGCATGGTATTCCCGGTCTCCACCCACAATTACGAGCTGCGTTACTGGCTGGCCGCCGGTGGTCTGAACCCCGGCTTCTATGCCCCCCAGCGCGGCGATACCAGCGGAACGCTGGAGGCGGATGTGCACCTCTCGGTTACACCGCCGCCGCAGATGCCGGCCACCATGGAAGCCGGCACCATTCAGGGCTATTGCGTGGGCGAGCCGTGGAATCAGCAGGCGGTGTTCAAAGGCATCGGCGTGCCGGTGATCACCGACTACGAGATCTGGCCCAACAACCCGGAAAAGGTGTTCGGTGTGACCGAAGACTGGGCCGAGCAGTACCCCAATACCCACTTGCGTCTGCTACGAGCCCTGATCCGCGCAGCCCACTGGCTCGACGAGAATGACAACGCCAACCGTGCGGAAGCGGTGAAAATCCTGGCCCGTTCCAGCTACGTGGGCGCCGACGAGGAAGTCATCGCCAACTCCATGACCGGCACCTTCGAATATGAGAAAGGCGACGTGCGTGAGGTACCGGACTTCAACGTGTTCTTCCGTCACTTTGCCACCTACCCGTATCCGTCGGACGCCATCTGGTATCTCAGCCAGATGCGCCGCTGGGGCCAGATTCCGGAGCCCAAGTCGGATGACTGGTACATGGAGACCGCCGCCAAGGTATACCGCGCCGACATCTACGCCGAGGCGGCCCGCTCACTGATCGCCGACGGCACCCTCAGTGCTGAGGACTTCCCGGACCTCGAGGGCGAGAATTTCACCCGCCCCTACCAGGGTGAGCTGATCGACGGCGTGGCATTCACCCCGAAAACGCCGAACGCCTACATCGACAGCTTCGAGATCGGGCTGAAAGGTTCAGACACCCCCTGAGTCCGGGGGTCAGGAGACATCACATGACGACACTCAATCAGACCCGCCCGCTGGCTCAGGCCCAACTCTGGCTGCGGGCCATCAGCGACCAGCTGACCGCACGCAACCTGGCCAGCGCCGCCCGCCAGCTGCTGTTACCGGCCATCGGGATCTTGCTGTTCCTGGGGTTCTGGCATTTTACGGCGCCTCAGGTGCAGACCTCCCTCGGGGCGTTCCCGGGGCCGGCCCAGGTGCTGGAGCAGTCCGGCCAACTGTGGCAGGAGCACAGTGATCAGCGGGACCGGGCCGCAAAATTCGTCACCATGCAGGAGCAGCGCAACGAACGCATTCTGGCGGACAACCCCGATGCCGAGGTGCGGATACGCTCCTATCCCGGTGCCCCGACGTTTTTTGATCAGATCGTCACCAGCCTGGGTACCGTGCTGGCCGGCTTTGTGCTGGCCACCCTGATCGCCGTGCCGCTGGGCATCATCATCGGCCTGAACCGGCATTTTTCGGCGGCCGTCAATCCGCTGATCCAGATATTCAAACCGGTGTCGCCACTGGCCTGGCTGCCGCTGGTGACCATGGTGGTGTCCGCCACCTACGTCAGCGATGACCCGATGTTCCAGAAGTCGTTCCTGACCTCGATGATCACGGTCACCCTGTGCAGCCTGTGGCCCACCCTGATCAATACCAGCGTGGGCGTGGCGGCGGTCAATCCCGACCTGCTGAATGTTGCGAAGGTGTTGCAGCTGTCGTTCTGGACCCACGTGCGCCGGGTGGTGCTGCCGTCGTCGATTCCGATGATTTTCACCGGCCTGCGGGTGTCGCTGGGTATCGCCTGGATGGTACTGATCGCCGCCGAAATGCTGGCCCAGAGCCCGGGGCTGGGCAAATTTGTCTGGGATGAGTTCCAGAACGGCAGCAGCCAGTCCCTGAGCCGGATCATGGTGGCGGTGCTGGCCATCGGCTTTATCGGCTTTCTGCTGGACCGGATCATGCTGCTGGTGCAGAAAAAAGTGGCCTGGAACGAATAATGTCAGTTGAGGAAACAGCTATGAGCAAGCCCCATCTCGAATTAACCAACGTTCAAATGGCCTTCGACACCCCCGGCGGGCCGTTCATCGCGCTGGAGAACGTGGACCTGAAGATCCGCAAAGGGGAGTTTGTGTCCCTGATCGGGCATTCCGGTTGCGGTAAATCCACGGTACTGAATATCGTCGCCGGGCTGCTGCAGGCCACCCGTGGCGGCTGTGTGCTGGACGGCCATGAGGTCAACACCCCGGGGCCGGAGCGCGCGGTGGTATTCCAGAACCATTCACTGATGCCCTGGCTGACGGTGTACCAGAACGTCGAGCTGGCAGTGCAACAGGTGTTCCGCAAGTCCATGAGCAAGGCCGAGCGCCGCGACTGGATACTGCACAACCTGAACCTGGTGAACATGGGGCACGCCCTGGACAAGCGTCCCGGCGAGATTTCCGGTGGCATGGCGCAACGGGTGGGCATTGCCCGGGCACTGGCGATGAAGCCCCGTGTGCTGCTGATGGACGAACCGTTCGGCGCGCTGGATGCACTGACCCGCGCACACCTGCAGGACTCGCTGATGGAGATCCAGCAGGATCTGAACAGCACGGTGATCATGATTACCCACGACGTGGATGAGGCGGTGCTGTTGTCCGACCGCATCGTGATGATGACCAACGGTCCCGCGGCCACCGTCGGTGAGGAGCTGCACATCGAGCTGCCCCGGCCCCGCAACCGGGTAGCGCTGGCGGATCATCCGGACTACGTGCACTACCGCCAGGCGGTGTTGTCGTTCCTGTATGAAAAGCAGAGCTTTCCCGCCAAACACACGCCGGCCCGGGACCCAGCCGGCGCCGATAGCGCCGCCGACGAAACCGACGCGGCCACCAGCACCGTCACGGTGCACACCGCCCCGTCCGGGCGCACGCCCCAGGCCCAGCCTGCGGAAGAGAACGCCTAACCTGTTGTTTATATTGAGTTCGTAAAACTGGCACAGAGTTAGCAGTAAGAAAAGCAGGGAAGAATGTCCCGGCTACGGATTGGCCGGACCATCAGATCATTGTTGTTGGCATTGGCGCCGGACCATCGAGTCCCTTCGGGGAGGAGATGCTCCGGCTTTTTTTGTTGGGCTGAAATCACGCCGGGAAAGGACAGCGAACATGACCACCGCAGGGCACAACTCTTTGAACACCCCGTCCGTGAACACCCTGGTTATCTGCGGCCACGGCATGGTGGCGCAACGCCTGCTGGAGCGACTGGTGGCGCAACCGCGCCAGCCGTTCAGACGCATCGTGGTGTTCAACGGCGAAGCCTGCCCGGCCTACAACCGCATTCAGCTGTCGGCACTGCTGGCCGGCGACGCCAGTGAACACAGCCTGTGCCTGCAGCCGCCCGACTGGTATCACCGTCACAACATCACCGTCCATCAGGGTGATCCGGTGACCGCGATCGATCGCGACACCAGAACGGTCGTCACCGCCAGCGGACGGGTCCAGAGCTACTCGCGCCTGGTGATCGCCACCGGCTCACGGTCCGCCCGCCTCGGCATTGACGGTGAGGACCTGGAAGGCGTGGTGGGCTTTCGCGACCTGCGTGACACCCGCAAACTCATTGATATCAGCCAGCGCCACCGTCGCGCGGTGGTTATCGGTGGCGGCTTTCTCGGTCTGGAAGCCGCCGAAGGGCTGCGTAGCCGTGGCATGGCCGTGACCGTGCTGCATCGCAGCAACCATCTGCTCAACCGCCAGCTGGACCCCACCGGGGGCGCCCTGCTGGAAACGGCGCTGACCGAGCGCGGGCTGACCATCCGCACCCGCACATCGCCGGCGGCGCTGCTGGGGCGGGACTCGGTGCGCGCGGTGCAACTGGACGACGAAACCCTGATCAGCACCGATCTGGTGGTGATTGCCGCCGGCATCACCCCCAACATCGCGCTGGCCGATTCCGCCGGCCTGAACTGCGACCGCGCCATTGCCGTCGATGCCCGGCTGCAAACCAGCGACCCGGCGATTTTTGCCCTCGGCGAATGCTGCCAGGTGGGCGAGCAGACCTTCGGCCTGGTGGAGCCCGGCTATCAGCAGGCCGAGGTACTGGCACAGGTGCTGTGTGACAACGCCAGCACCGCCACATTCAAGCCCGCGGTGATCGCCACCCGCCTGAAAATCAGCGGCATTCCCATATTTTCCTGCGGCCAGACCCAGCCGGACGGCGACACCGAATCGGTGATCTGGCAGGACCATGAAACCCGACACTATTGCCGCCTGCTGGTCCGCGACCAGCGCCTGACCGGCGCGGTGCTGTTCGGCGAAACCAGCGACGGCCCGTGGTACAGCGAACGCATCCAGCAAGCCGATGACATCAGCCCTTACCGGGCCCACCTGGCCTTCGGCAAACCCTACTGCGACGCCGCGTGATGGCGCCGATGCAAGAGAGAGGAATACCCATGAGCAAGCACACCCTGATCGTGATCGGTAACGGCATGGTAGGCCACCATTTCCTGGAGCAGCTGACCGCCACCGCGGCCGCCGAGCGCTTTGACATCAAGGTCTTCGGTGAGGAAAAGCTGCTGGCCTACGACCGCGTGCACCTGTCCGAGTATTTCGGCGGTTCCACCCACGCCGACCTGGCCATGGGCACCGCGGAATGGTACGCCGAGAACCACATCGACCTGCACCTGGGCGAGCAGGTCACCGCCATTGACCGCGAAAACCAGACCGTCACCACTCCCATGGGTGACTATGGCTATGACGAACTGGTGCTGGCCACCGGCTCCTACCCCTTCGTGCCGCCGATCAAGGGCAACGAGCATCCCCACTGCCTGGTGTACCGCACCCTGGAAGACCTTGACCGCATCCGTGCCAGTGCCGACGGGGTCAACACCGGCGTGGTGGTGGGCGGCGGCCTGCTCGGGCTGGAGGCGGCGAATGCCCTCAAGAGTCTGGGGGTGGACGCCCACGTGGTGGAGTTCGCGCCACGCCTGATGCCGGTGCAGCTCGATGCCGACGGCGGCGCCCTGCTCAGGCGCAAAATCGAGGAGCTGGGCGTGCAGGTGCACACCGAGAAAGCCACCACCGAGATTGTCGACGGCGAGAATGCCCGCCTGCGCATGAACTTCAGCGACGACAGCCATCTGGAAACCGACCTGATCGTGTTCTCCGCCGGCATCCGCCCCCAGGACACCCTGGCGCGCGCCTGTGGCCTGACCATTGGCGAGCGCGGCGGCATCGTGATCAACGATCAGTGCACCACCTCCGACCCCCACGTTCATGCCATCGGTGAATGCGCGCTGTGGAGCGAGAAGATCTTCGGCCTGGTGGCCCCCGGTTACACCATGGCCCGCACCCTGGCCGCCGCCCTCAACGGTGACCGTGACGCCGCCTTTACCGGCGCCGACATGAGTACCAAGCTCAAGCTGCTGGGGGTGGATGTGGGCTCCATTGGCGATGCCCATGCCCAGACCCCGGGCGCCCGCAACATCCGCTTCAACGACGAGCAAGTTGGCCATTACCGCCGCATGGTGATCAGCGAGGACGGCAAAACCCTGCTCGGTGCCATCCTGGTGGGCGACAACAGCCACTACGACACCCTGCTGCAGTATGCCCTCAACGACATCACCCTGCCGGACAACCCGGAAACCCTGATCCTGCCGGAGAGCCAGGGCGGCGCCCCGGCGCTGGGCCCGGACGCGCTGCCGGAAACCGCCTCCATCTGTTCCTGCCACAACGTCACCAAGGGCGACATCTGTGGCGCCATTGACGCCGGCTGCAGCGATCTCGCCAGCGTGAAGGGCGAAACCCGCGCCAGCACCGGCTGTGGCGGCTGCGCCGCGCTGCTGAAAAACGTGGTGGACAGTGAACTTGAAAAACGCGGCGTGGAGGTCAGCAAGGACCTGTGCGAGCACTTTCCGTACAGTCGCCAGGAACTGTTCCACCTGGTGAAGGTGAACGGCATCCGCACCTTCCACACCCTGATCCGTGACCACGGCAAGGGCCACGGCTGTGACATCTGCAAGCCCACAGTGGCGTCCATCCTCGCCACCTGCTGGAACGAGCACATCCTGGCCACCGACCACGTGCCACTGCAGGACACCAACGACACCTTCATGGCCAACATGCAGAAAAACGGCACCTACTCCATCGTGCCGCGTATCCCCGGCGGGGAAATCACCCCGGACAAGCTCATCGTGTTGGGCGAAGTGGCCAAGGAATACAACCTGTACACCAAGATCACCGGCGGCCAGCGGGTCGACCTGTTCGGCGCCACCCTGAGCGAGCTGCCGGCGATCTGGGAAAAACTCATCGCCGCCGGCTTCGAGACCGGCCACGCCTACGGCAAGTCCCTGCGCACGGTGAAATCCTGCGTCGGCAGCACCTGGTGCCGCTACGGCGTGCAGGACAGCGTGGGCATGGCGATCTTCCTCGAGAACCGCTACAAGGGCCTGCGGGCGCCCCACAAGGTAAAAATGGCGGTCTCCGGCTGCACCCGCGAATGCGCCGAGGCCCAGAGCAAGGACATCGGCGTGATCGCCACCGAAAACGGCTGGAACCTGTACGTCTGCGGCAACGGCGGCATGCGCCCACGCCACGCCGATCTGTTCGCCACCGATCTGTCTGACGAGGCGCTGATCCGCACCATCGACCGGGTGCTGATGTTCTACGTGCGCACCGCGGACCGGCTCCAGCGCACCAGTGTGTGGATGGAGAACCTGGAGGGCGGCCTGGATTACCTCAAACAGGTGGTGCTGGAAGACAGCCTGGGGCTGGGCAAGGAGCTGGAGGAACACATGGAAGGCCTGGTGGGAACCTACCAGTGCGAGTGGAAGACCGCGGTGGAAGACCCGGAGAAGCGCAAGCGGTTCCGTGAGTTCGTCAACGCCCCTGAGAAGACCGATCCGGTGCAGCAGTGGACCACGGAGCGGGATCAGCGGCGGCCGGTGTTGGAGTCTGAGGCTGTTTTGTAGCCTGCTGGTTGAGGGGATGAGCGAGGGGCACGGGGGGTATTTTTCTTCTGGAAAAAGAACTCGCTTCGCTCAGACACCTTTTTCCTGACAGAAAAACACCCCCCATACCCCTCACTCGCGTGACCGTACAGAGATATCAAAAGATACGTTGGAGACTGTTTATGAAAGCTCGTACTACTTGGGATTGCGTTTGTAAGGTGGAGGATCTGGTGCCGGAGTCCGGCGTTGCTGTCTGGACCAAAGACGGCCCAGTCGCGGTGTTTTACCTGCCGCACCGGCTGCCGGCGTTGTTTGCTGTCAGCCACACCGATCCGTTCAGCGGGTCAAACGTCCTCGCCCGGGGTATCACCGGCGACATCAAGGGCGAACCGGTGGTGGCGTCCCCGTTGTATAAACAACACTTCAGCCTGATCACCGGCCAGTGCCTGGAAGACGAAACGGTCAACATCAAAACCTATCCAGTACTATTGGACGGTGATCAGATCCGCCTGGAAGTGCCTGCCAGTCAAAGGGAAACCGCCGCTGCCTGAACGCGGCCCATTGGCAGTGGAAACGAGCCGATTCGGAGGTGGGGATGTTTTTCTGTCAGGAAAAAGGTGTCTGAGCGAAGCGAGTTCTTTTTCCAGAAGAAAAATATACCGACCTCCGGAGCGGCGGCAGCTCCCAAGTCCGAAAGGCCGCTAACCAGACTCAGAAGCGGAAGAACGCCGCTCCCGCCACTGCAACACAAAAACCGTCAACGCCGGTAAGAACGTCAAGGTTACCGTCGCAGCTCCCATAAGGCCAAACAGGACGATGGCGCCTACGCCGCGGTAGAGTTCGGTGCCTTCACCGGGCAGGAACACCAGGGGTGAGAGACCGCAAATGGTGGTCAGCGTGGTCATCGCCACCGGACGCAGGCGAGTGCGGACCGCGGCGGTGACCGCGTCCGCCACCGTGACCCCCTTGTGGCGCAGATTCTGGCGGGCCTGATCGACGATCAGGATCGGATTGTTCACCACCGTGCCCATCAGGATCAGGAAGCCCAGCATGGTGATCATGTCGAAGGGCTGACTCAGGGGCAGCAGGCCGATCAGCGGCAGCAGCCCGCCCACCAGATTCATCAGCGCCAGCCCGACGATACCACCGGCAACCCCCAGCGGAATGGCGGTCATGATCAGCAGCGGGAAGCCCCAGTGGGCGAAGATGGCCACCAGCAACAGGTACACAATGGCAATGGCGATCAGGAAGTTGCCGGTCAGCGCATCGCGGGTGGCGTTGAGCTGGTCGCTGGCACCGGAGATGTCGACATTGACGTTGGCCGGCAGGTCACCGCTCTCCCGCATCGTCTCCAACAGCTCGGTTCTCACCCTCTCAACACCGGCCTCCAGCGGCACGTCCCCGGGGGGAATCACGTTCAGGGTCACCGTGCGGCGGCCATCCACCCGGCGCACGGTGCTGGTGTCCACGGTTTCTTCCACTTCCGCCAGGCTGGAGAGCGGCAAGGTGGCGCCCTGGGGCGTGTGCACCATAACATCCGGCAGGTTGCTCAGTTGCGGGTTGCGGCCGTCGCTGCCGTAGAGGTAGATGTCGATCTTGTCGTCGTCCAGGAAGAAATCGTCCACGTAGGCGCCCTCGGTGAGGGACGACACGGTGAAGCCGATGGCTTCAGTACCCAGGCCCAGTTCCGCGGCGCGGTCCCAGTCCGGGCGGATCTGGATCAGCGGCTGGGCCAGTGACAGGGTTGATGGCTGGCTCTGGATCCTCGGGTTGTCGAAAATTTCCTCGGCACGGGCGTAGATGGCGTTGGCAGCCTTGTACACTGAGACCAGGTCCGGCCCGGACACGTCCAGGTTGATGCTGCGGGTACCGCCATCGTTGCTGGAGATGATCGAACCCTTGGCGGCGAACGCCCGCATGCCGGGAAACTGCTCGTAGAAACGGGTGAGCTCGTCCATCAGCGCTTCGATATGGCGGGGGTTGAGGGTTTCGGCAATGATGCGCACGCGCTCGGTGCTGACCTGCATGTTCAGATAGGCCATGGGCGGCACCCGGGTGTCGCCGGCGGCGTAGGCGTCACCATCGGCATTCACATGGGGCAGAAAATGGTCCTCGACCTGCTTCGCGATGGCCTGCATTTCGTCCAGGTTGTACCCCGGTGGCGCACTCATGGCGGCAAAGGTTTTCGGTTCCTCACCCTCCGGCAGGTATTCCGCCGGCGGGGTCAGCACCAGAATCACCCACAGACTCAGTCCGGCGGTGGCGAAAATCACTACAATCCGCCGCAACGGCGTAGCCGCCAGCCAGCTGACCGCCGACATGATGCCCGCCGCCCAGCGGCCGGATACCGCGTTGCCATATTCATCGGTCATCACCTTGCGGTTACCGAAATTCAGCCGCGCACAGAGGGCGGGTATCACCGTGACGGCCACCAGCATGGAGGCCATGATCGCCGCGGAGATGGCAATGGCGACATCGGAATAGAGCTGCCCGGCCTCTTCCTGAATAAACAGGATGGGCAGAAACACCAGAATGGTGGTCATGGTGGAGGCCAGGACCGCCGGCCAGACCTCCTGCACGCCTTTGAGCGCGGACTCGAACCGGTCCAGCCCCAGGCGCCGGTGGCGCTCGATGTTCTCCAGCACCACGATGCTGTTGTCCACGGTCATGCCGATGGCAAAGGCGATGCCGGCCAGAGAGATGACGTTGATGGTGCGCCCCGTGATTAACAGGCCGATGAAGGCGGCTATGGCACACAGGGGGATACCCACCACCCCGGCAAAGGTGGCCCGTGACGAGCGCAGAAACAGGAACATCACCAGGGTGGCGAACACCGCACCAATGCCCAGGTTGGTCCAAACATTGGCGACCGAAGCCTCCACGTAACGGGCATCGTCCGCGGTCAGACCCAGCTCCATGCCGGCAGGATTCAGAACCTCCTCGTTGATGGCGTCCACCTCTTCCATCATTGCGCGCTTGATGTCGATGACGTTGGAGCCGCTTTCCCGCCGCACCTGCAGGCCGATCACCCGCTGGCCATTGATGATCGACAGCTCGCGTATCCGCGACCGCCCCTGCTGCACCCGCGCCACGTCGCCCAGCCGCACCACACTGTCGCCGCTGCGGGCAACCACCAGTTGCTCCAGCTCGTCGCTGTCCTCGAACCGCCCGACGGTGCGCAGCAGGTAACGGCGCTTGCCGGAATCGATTTCGCCGCCGGAGATGTCCTGATTGCGGGCGGTGATGGCATCGCGCAGATCCACCAGGCTGAGTCCGCGCTGGGCCAGGCGGGCTTCGTCGACGATGATCTGCATCTGGCGCTCGGCGCCGCCATCGACCGACACTTCCGAGACCCCCGCCACGCTTTCCATCCGTGGCCGCACCCGGTCCTCCACGAAATCCTGCATCAGCTCGATGTCCAGCTCACGGGGGTTGCCCTCCAGCGTGGAGACCCGGAAATACATGAAGGCGTTGGCCGAGAATGAGGCCGCCACAATGCGCGGCTCGTCCACATTGCGTGGGTAATCCGGCACCTGGCTGAGGGCGTTGTTGATCTGGATAAGGGTTTCGGTGATGTCGACGCCGAAGGGAAACTCCAGCTCGATCTCGGAGGCGCCGCTGGAGGCCGTGGCCATCATCCGGCTCAGGTTCGGCACGTTGCGCAGGTAACGTTCCTGCTCGATGAGGATTTCCTTCTCGATGTCCTGGGGCGTGGCGCCCGGCCAGCTGGTTTCCACCGTCACCGTGCGCACTTCCAGATCCGGAATCATCTGCACCGGAATCCGCAGCGCGGCCGCGGCCCCGAGAATGGCAATGATCAGGGTGACCACCGCCACCAGCGTGCCGTGGCGAATGACACCGGCAAACATCAGTTGGCCTCCCGCTCAGCCAGGCGCACTTCGATACCATCGCTGAGGGATTCATTACCGCGCACCACCACACGCTCGCCACCCTTGAGCCCATCGCTGATCTCAATGCGCCCCTCAAAGGCCGCACCGGTGGTCACGCGTTTCTCACGAACGGTGTACACGCTCTCTCCGGCTGCGTCGGCGATCCATACCGTGGTTCTGCCCTCGGGATACCGATTGATGGCGTCACGCGGCACCGTCAGCCCGCGCTCGCCACTGGCAACTCTCAACGTGGCCGTCACCGCCATGCCTGGAAGCACCCTGAGCTCTTCCGGGCCTGTCGCACGCAGCAGAAAGGTTCGCGCTTGCGGGTCGCCCACCGGCACCAGGGATTCGATGGCTGCGGTCACCCCGCCTTCTTCGTTGTGCACGCGCAACGTGGCGGCCTCGGTGATCCGGGTGTAATAACTCTGGGGCACCTGAAAATCCAGACGGAGGTTGTCGATATCCACCAGACGCAGCAGCTCATCACCGGGCGTCACCCATTCGCCCAGTTCGCTTTCACGGTGGCTGACCACCCCGGCAAACGGTGCCTCGATCCGGTGCCGGCGCAGAGTGGCGCTTATCCGGTCGCGTTCGGCCTGCAACCGTGACAGCGCCGCTCTGGCCTCGGCCACTTCGCTTTCCCGGGCACTGACTTCTGTGGCGGCGATATTACGACCGGCACCGACCGATCGCGCCTCCTGCAGCCGTCGCTGCGCTTCGGTCAGGCGGGCCTGAGCCTCTTCCGCCTCCGCCGTGGCGGCGGCCCGCTGGTACTCGGCCAGTTCATCGTCCAGACCGATCAGCACGTCACCCTCGCTGACCCGGGTTCCGGTTTCCACGTTCACATCGTCCACCAACCCCGAAACCGCGGCCGATAAGCGCGCGGATCGCAGCGAGTTTGCGGTGCCGTTCAGTCGCACCTCCTGCAGGATGTCCGTCTCTTCAACCGCTTCCAGCTGGACCCGGGGACGCTCCTGGGCTGCGGCCTGGCCGGCCATGACGATGACCAGCATCGTCAGTGCTGACATCCGTGAAGAAAAGGTAAATCCCCGGGGAACCTTTGGCACGTCTGAGCCTCCTGGCGTTTTATATGAGCTTTTGACCTAAACTGGACTAAAAACTACGGAGGGTCCATCGATTCAGACCTGACCCCGGTTCCCGGGCGGCACTGCAGAAAAGTCAATTGCGACAGCGGCTGTGTGGGTTACTATCACCGGATTGCTCTGCACAAGGATGGATTGTGAAACCCCTCAGCCCTGCCGACCAACTGTTCCTCTGGCTGGAGAAACGCCAGCAACCCATGCACGTGGGCGGCCTGCAGCTGTTCTCGTTTCCGGACGACGCGCCGGATGATTACGTCGCGCAACTGGCGGAAGCACTGCGCAACCACTCCAACGTGACCCCGCCCTTTGATCGTCGGCTGGACAGTCGTTTCAGCCAGCCGGTGTGGGTCCATGACGAGCATCTGGACCTGGAACACCACTTCCGGTTTGAAGCGTTGCCGACACCCGGGCGCGTCCGCGAATTGCTGAGCTTTGTATCGGCGGAACATTCCCACCTGATGGACCGCGAGCGTCCCTTGTGGGAATTTCACCTGATCGAGGGTCTGCGGGACCGCCAGTTTGCGGTGTACACCAAGGTGCACCACTCCCTGGTGGACGGCGTGTCGGCCATGCGCATGGCCCAGCGAATGCTGTCCGCAGACCCTGGCGAGCGCGACATGCCGCCCATCTGGGCACTGCCACCCAGAGCCAGGCAGGAAGGGGCGGACGACGGCCGGCCGTCATTGTGGGGCACCCTCGGCCACCTGATCGGCGAATCCGGCAAACAGCTGGGCACCGTGCCCACCGTCGCCCGGGAACTGCTTAAAACCCTCAATCAGGCCCGCAAGGATCCGGCGTACAAATCCATATTCCACGCGCCGCGCAGCCTGCTGAACCAGAAAATCACCGGCTCGCGCCGCTTTGCCGCCGAATCCTACTGTCTGAAGCGCATCCGTGCCGTATGCCAGGCCTACGGCGTGACGGTCAACGACGTGGTCATGGCCATGTGCGCCAGCGCCCTGCGCACCTACCTGATGAACCGCGACGCCCTGCCGGAACAACCGTTGATTGCCATGGTGCCGGTCTCCCTGCGCCGGGACGACAGTGAGGAAGGCAACCAGGTGGGCATCATCCTGGCGTCTCTCGGCACCCATCTGAGCGACCCAGCCGACCGCCTGATGCACATCCACCACGACGTGAAGATGGCCAAGGACCGCTACGCCAGTATGTCGCCCGAGGAAATCCTCAACTACACCGCGCTGACCCTGGCGCCCGCTGCGTTCAACCTGCTCACCGGCATGGCGCCGAAATGGCAGACCTTCAACGTGGTGATCTCCAACGTGCCGGGCCCGGCAGAGGAGCGCTACTGGAACGGCGCCAGAATGGAAGGCATATACCCGGTCTCCATCGCCATGGACCGCCTGGCCCTGAACATGACCCTGACCAGCTACCGCGACCAGGTCGAATTCGGGCTGATCGGCTGCCGCCGCACCCTCCCCAGTCTGCAGCGGATGCTGGACTACCTGGAAGAGGGCCTGGCGGAGCTGGAAGTGGCCGGGGGAATCAGCTGAATTTCACTTCCTGGTTGCGCTCGGAAATCTGTCCGTTCAGCGTCCAGAAGTCGTACAGCACACCGACCAGGAACAACCCGCCGGTCAGCAGGTAGATAATGCCGGTGATCCACTTGCCCATGTACATCCGGTGCAGACCGAACACCCCGGTGAAGGTCAGCAGCAGCCAGCCGATGTTGTAGCTGACCTCACCTTCCCGGAACCGCAGATCCGCCTCCCGGTCCATGGCCGGTATCAGGAACAGGTCGATAATCCAGCCGATGAACAGCAAGCCCAGGGTAAAGAACCAGATGGTGCCGGTGATGGGTTTGCCATAGTAAAAACGATGGGCTCCGAGGAATCCGAAGATCCAGAGCAGGTAGCCGAAGAGTTTGCTGTGGGTGTCTGGTCTGGCTTCCATGGTGGTTTCCTTATGGCTTTGATGCTGGGTTCCGGTTCTGACCTAGCCTGGTAATTTGGAGTGTGGCCGGGGGGTTGGATTATTTTTCCCTTGGGAAAAACAACTCGCTGCGCTCAGACATCTTTTTCCTGGCGGGAAAAATAATCCAACCCCCCGTCCGACGAACAATGAAGGCATAGTCGGTAAAAACAAAGGAAAAAAGGCAAGAAATCATTAATCAGGACGGCCCTCATCTGGGTCACTAGGGCGTGGGGTGGTAGTTTATTTTTTCTGAGAACAAAGGTGTCTGAGCGCAGCGAGTTCTTTTTCTCATAAAAAATAAACTACCACCCTGCGACCACGCTCCCAAGCCAAAGGCCCGAAGAGCCGGAACTCCTGACTTAGGGCCCAAGCTCCGGAGCCGGATCCGGACCGTCCTCGCGGAACTCGCTGGCCGACTTGCCGGTCCACTTGCGGAACGCGCGGCTGAAATTGGACAGGTCCGCATAGCCCAGCTCGTAGGCGATCTCGCTCACCGACTGGTTGGTATACCGCAATAACTGAATGGCGCGGTCTTTCAGCACCAGCTCGACAATTTCCCGGTAGGACGTGTCCTTCTCCGCCAGCCGCCGCTTCAGCGTCCGTGACGACACGCAGAACCGTTCCGCCATGTCTTCCAGCGATGGCAGCGGCCCCGGCATCATCCGCAACATGTTGCGAATCGCCAGGGTAATGTCCCCCTGGTCCTTCAGCGCCTTCTGCAGCTCGAACTCGCACTGGTCACGGGCCATGCGCGAAGCCTCGGCATCCGCCAGCCGCATGCGCACATTCAGCAGTTCCTTCGGAAACACCATCATTTCCTCCGGCTTGCCGTACTCGAAGCGCACCGGCAACTGAGCGGCGAAGCGGGTGTAATAATCCGGCTCCGGGCTGCTCAGGTGCACCGCCACGCCCGGCAGTTTGCCGTCGGTGAGGGCAAAGCCCCGCTTCTCGGCGTCTTCGCGGTCCAGCAGCTGCTCGGTCAGCAGGATCAGGGTGGCGCTCACGGTTTCGGCCAGGAACGGGTACAGCCCGGGTACGTCGAATTCGGTGCGCAGCTGCACCAGCACGTTATCCCCCGCCTCGGACTGGCTCATGCTCAGAAACGGCGCCCGCAGCTGCAGGTAACGGCGAACCGAGTCCAGAGCACCGGCAAAGGTCGGGCTGGTCAGGGCGGCAAAGCCCAGAGTGCCGTGAATGGTCAGTCGCAGTTCCCGCGCCAGCGCGAAGCTGAGTCCGTCCCGACCGGCCAGGTCCAGTGCCCGCTGGGCCATCAGGATGGCGTCGGTGACAAACACCCGGCTGTCGTTGGCCTTGAGATCCTGCGGGGTGAAGCTCAGGCCCTCGTACAGGACCCGGTCATTATGACCGAGCTGTCGCACGGTCTCCGCCAGCACCCGCATGTACACACCAGGCACCAGGAAAAAACCCAGCATTTGCCGTTCTTTATCCGGGCCGGTGGTTGCCATAGCTTGTCCTTGTGGGGGTGAGGGGATCGATAACCTGATGCTAACAGAAGCTGCCCCGGGCAACACTGGGGCTGGGGGCACCTGTGACGCCGTCAGAATAGTCAATGGAAACACCCCTCCTCACGCCATCAACTGTCCCAACCTGAACGATGGACGTCCCGTTCTCGCCTTCAAACGCCTCGTTGACCTGCCCACACTGAAGCCATGACATCAGCCAAAGCGTTCAATCGCAGAGGAGTGTGAACATGCTGAGAACAAAAACCGCAGAGTCCAGAGCACCGGTTTCCAATACCCCGGACAATGTGTCCATCAAACCCCAGCGTATGGGTTTTGAATTCGGTGAGCAGGTGCCGCAGTACTGGCTGAACAACAGCCATCTGTTGAGCCATACCATGAATGCGCTGTCGGTATTGTTTCCTCAGGGCGAACAGTTCTTTGTGGATTCGGTGCGCTACTACCGTGACCAGATCACCGACCCCAAGCTGAAAGCTGAAGTTCGCGGCTTTATTGGCCAGGAGGCCATGCACTCGCTGGAACACGATGCCATGAACCAGCATGTGCGCGATCGTGGTATGCCGGTGGAGGAGCTGGAAAAACACCTGGACGTGATCCTGAGCATCAGCAGGAAGCTGCCGAGGCGCCACCAGCTGGCCATTACCTGCGGCCTCGAACACCTGACCGCGATGATGGCGGATATGTTGCTGGAGCGCAGCGACGTGCGCGAAGACATGCACGAGAGCATGCGCCCACTGTGGATGTGGCACGCCATCGAGGAAACCGAGCACAAGGCGGTGACCTACGATGTGTTCCAGGAAGTCGGCGGCACCTATGCCGAGCGGGCGTTCTATCTGGCCTTCAGTACCGCCGCGCTGGGCGTGGTGGCCAGTTACTTTACCACCCGGATGGTGCTGAACGATCGCAGCAATTTCTCACTGAAGGACACCGCCAGGAGCATGTGGCGCATGTGGGGCAAGGACGGCACTTTCTCCAGCCTGATTCCGACCTGGCTGGAATACTTCAAGCCGGGCTTTCACCCCTGGGATCACGACAACAGCGAACTGATCGCTCGCTTCAAGCAGGAGATCAACGAGCACATTGCGCCGCAATATCAGAAGGGTAACCGCCGGACCCTGCAGTAACCGGTCTGGCAACCCGGTTCCGGCCGGCGCTTTTACCGCTGTAAAGGCACCGGTCGGCAACTCGGAAAAGGGTATCGGCGTGGCGCCCGTGTTCGGGCCACTGGGCAATGCCGAAGGACGCCGTTACCCGGATACGGACCTCGCCGTATACCAGCTCGCGCTCGGCAATGCGCTGGCGCAACTCGTCCATCAATTCATAGGCCGCCGGCGACTTGACGTCCCGCAGGATGAGTCCGAACTCCTCACCGCCCAGGCGCGCAACGAAATCGGTGCCGCGCAACCGCTCTGACAGGCGCTCGGCAATATCCCTGAGCACATGGTCCCCGGCATCATGGCCGAGGGTGTCGTTGACCACCTTGAAGTGATCGATATCCATGATCACAAGCGCAAACCCGCTGCCACTGCGGTCGCACTCGGCGATGGTCCGGCCCAGCGTGCTCTGGAAGCTGCTGCGATTCGCCAGCCCGGTCAGGAAATCGGTTTGCGCCATCTCCACCAGCCGCTGCTCGGCCTCCTCACGACGGACTTCGTACAGGTGGATAAAGGCCAGCATCAGTGCCGCACACAGCACCATATTGAGCAGATCGATCACCAGGTAGGCACTGTCCACCTGCCCCAGATGAATAAAATAAATGCCGGCGCCCACCAGCATGAAGGGGGCGCTGAGAATCAGCCCCTCGCGTTTGCCCAGCAACAGATAAGCCAGCACCGGCATCATCAGCACCCAGACAAACGCCGATACCGAAGCGTCAGGCAACACCATGATGGCCAGAAAGAAGGCAAACAGGGTAATCAGGTAGCCGTATATCCAGCGTTGCAGATGTGGACTGGTGCGCAGACGGAACACGCCGACAAACAGCAACACACTGGCGCAGAGCTCACTGAACGCCACCCACCAGAAGCCGTTGAGCGCCTGCAGGCAGGCAAACACCCCCAGCGATGCGCCGGTGATCAGGAACAGAAGCCGCATCAGTGAGCGGCGGTGATTATCGCGAAGGCCTGAGCGACTGCGTTCCAGCGTCGCTCCCAGGTCGGTATCTTGTGGTGTGTTCATGCTGTCTCTTTCCCTAGATCCACAGCCAGTATAGAACGATTAACCTGTATGTAAAATGTACAGCGGGCCCCACCACGCGAAAACCCGCTGACAACGCTGCTCCGGATCAGACGTACAGGTTTTTGCGGGAGAATCGCTCAACCAGCGGCTGATAGGCCGAGCCCAGCAGGCGGTTGATGGCGTCAATACCCCAGGCATCGGGGCCGACCAGAATGCGGGATTCGTCCTTGAGGATGCCTTTGACGATGATTTCCGCCGCCTTGTCAGGGGTGGTCATGGCCAGCTTGTCGAAGCCCTTGCGTTGCGCGTCGGCGTTTTCAGACTTGCCCATGCGTGCCGCATTGGCGATGTTGGTGCGGATGCCACCAGGATGGACGCAGCTGACCGCCACCGGCTGATTTTCCAGCTTCATTTCCTGGCGCAGGGCTTCCGTAAAGCCACGCACCGCGAACTTGGCCGCGTTGTAGGCGCTTTGCTTGGGCACGCCGATCAGGCCAAACACACTGGAAACATTCACCACGTGACCGTCGCCGGACGCAATCAGATGCGGCAGAAACGCGCGGGTACCATGGGCAACGCCCCAGAAATCGATGTCCATGACCCATTTGAAGTCGTCATCGCTCATCTCGCTGACGGTGGCCGACAGGGCCACACCGGCGTTGTTGATCACCAGATTGACCTGGCCAAAGTCCTTCGCGACCTGTTCGGCGTGGGCGTAGATGGCATCGCGATCCGATACATCCAGTTTGTAGGTTTTGACATCAGCGCCGCCGAGTTCGCTGACGGTTTCCGCCAGACCGGTTTCATTGACGTCAGACAGCGCCAGGCGGCAGCCGCGGGCGGCCAGGGATTTCGCCAGCGAACGGCCAATACCGGAGCCCGCGCCGGTTACTACCGCAACCTTGTTTTTCAGATCTTTCATGGCCATTGCCTCTTGTGGTTTTTTTCAGTGTGCTGTTTAGAATAAATACTCTAGCAGCTGTTCATATTCACGCCATGGCATAAGAGGTTTGTCACAGCGGGCACTCAGGCCAACCCGGACCGGCGTGCTACAATCGCGGCGGCTTTTCCAACCAATCACTGACGGACACCGCTTGTATGGAATGGAGTATCACGCATTTCTGGCTGATTCTTGCCCTGGTCCTGAGCCTGGCGGAGTTGACCTCCGGTGTGCTGGTACTGCTGGCACTGGGCGTGGCCGCGGCCTTGACGGCATTGCTGGCATTTCTCGGCGTTCCCTTCGAGTGGCAACTGGTAGGCATGGGTGTGTTCTCGGGCATCCTCGTGCCCGTCGCCATTCGCTGGCTCCGCCCCCGCTTCTCGCCCAAAGGCGTGGCCTATGGCACCACCGGCACCGGCGTGGAACAGGGCCGCCGCTATCACTGCGAACGCCGTGACTTCGACGGCGCCGTGGGCATCAAGATCAACGGCGACTTCTACCGCGTTCGCACCAGTGACGGCGCCAACAAAGAGCTGGCCGCCGGCACGGAAGTCATTTTCGAAAAATTCGACGGCACCACCGCCGTTGTTCACAGCGTCAAACCCACGGAGTAAAACGTATGGAAGCATTTCTCTCACCGGGCCTGGTCATCAGTCTCGTTCTGGTTGTTATCGGCGTCTCGATTATTGCCAAAGGCCTGGTTATTGTGCGCCAGTCCGAAGTGATGGTGATTGAGCGGCTGGGGTCCTTTAACCGGGTTCTGGAAAGCGGTGTCAACATCATCATTCCGTTCATCGAGCGTCCGCGGGCCATCACCATGACCCGCTATGTGCGCATCGGCGACGAATACCATCCCAGCAGCAGCTTTGAGACCCGCATCGACCGCCGCGAGACCGTCATGGACTTTCCCGGTCAGCCGGTGGTGACCACCGACAACGTCACCGTGAACATCAACGGGGCGCTGTATTACCAGATCATCGACCCTCGCCGCGCCGTCTACGAGGTGGCCAACATGAGCCAGGCCGTCGAAGTGCTGGCGAAAACCACCCTGCGCTCGGTGGTGGGCAAGATGGAGCTGGACAAGCTGTTCGAATCGCGCAGCGAAGTGAACAACGCCATCCAGGCGGAAATGGAAGAGGCGGCCTCCAAGTGGGGGGTCAAACTGACCCGCGTGGAAGTGCAGGACATCAGCATGCCGGAGGAAGTGGAAGAGGCCATGCGCCTGCAGATGGCCGCCGAGCGTAAGCGCCGGGCCACGGTCACCGAGGCCGAGGGCGAGAAGTCCGCCGCCATTGCCATGGCCCAGGGCCAGCGTGAATCCGCCATCCTCAACGCCCAGGGCGACAAGGAATCGGCCATTCTGCGCGCCCAGGGTGAGCAGGAATCCATCCGCCTGGTGCTGAGCGCCATGGGCGAAACCGAGCAGAACAAGCAAACCGTTATCGGCTACCTGCTCGGCCAGAGCTACATCAAGGTGCTGCCGAACATGGCCAAGGACGGCGAACGGGTGTTCGTGCCCTACGAGTCCTCGGCGCTGCTCGGTTCCATGGGCATGTTCCGCGAACTGGCCGGCAGCCCGGAGGACATTGTCCGCCAGTCGGCGCAACGTGACGGTTTGCGCGGCGGCATGGTGGCATCCGGCGGCGCCTGATCGCTGGTGATCAGGCCGGCTCAGCCCAGAAGATTGTCCAGAGGTTGCCGGTAACCGGGGGCAAACACCTCCATGAAGTAGGCAACCTCCGCCAGCCCATCCTGTTCCAGCCGCCGCGCAATCTGCTCGGCGGCCGGTTCAAACTCGGTGTTACCGGCCCGCATCTCGGCTTCGCATTTCAGCAGCGCCGATAACCGGTCCGCCGCCTTGATCAGTTCCTTCTCTTCCGCCGACAGCTGCGACTCGCGCACATAGGGCGCGAAATCCTCCCGCAGGTCCGCCGGCAATAACGCCAGCAACTCCGCCTCGGCCTTGTGCTCGATATCCCCGAACGCCTCCCGCATCACCCGCGAGTGGTATTTGACCGGCGTTGGCAAATCACCGGTGATCACCTCTGTGGCGTCGTGGTACAGCGCCGCTGCGGCAATCCGGTCGGCGTTTACCGTGCCGCCAAAATGACGATTGCGGATCAACGCCAGTGCGTGGGCGAGGGTCGCCACCTCCCAGGAGTGGGTGGCCACGTTCTCCTCGATGGCGTTACGCATCAGCCCCCAGCGCTTGATCCAGCGCAGTCGGGAGACGTAGGCAAAAAAATGACTCAGGGGACGGCTCACGTTAGAACACTCCGTTTTTGCATAAGTTTATAATTTGGCCCTTTCTGACCGGAATCCCCTGGTGTTAATCTGAACGGACGCTCAGTCTTTCAACCTGCGGGAATGCCCCTTGTCAATCGTTAACGGATTCAGGCACATCGTTCTCGTCCTCGCACTCGCCTTGGCCAGCCTCGCTGCTGCGGACGACGTGACCGAGATCAAGGTGGGGGTTTACAATTTCCCCCCTATCGCCGGCATTGGGCCGGACAACCGGGTGGAGGGCTTGTTGGCCGACACCCTGAAACACCTGGACGAAGCCAACCCGCACGTGCGCTTCAAGGTTATCCACACCTCCCCCAAACGACGCTACCTGGATTTCGACGCTGGCCTCTACGATGTGATTTTCTTCGAGAGTCCGGAATGGGGCTGGCACGGGCACGATTACGACGCCACCATGCCGATACTGACCGATGAAGAGCTCTATCTGGCGCTCAAAAAGCCCGATCGCGACCTGAGTTTTTTCGACGACCTCAGTGAGCGACGAATTGTGGCTATCTCCGGCTACCATTACGGCTTCGCCGATTTCGAGATTGAGGCCGCCGAACTGACAAAACGCTTCGATATCGAATTCTCCGACAGTCACCGGCGCAACATCAATCTGATCAAGGCCGACCGGCCCTCGGTGGCCGAAGTGGCTATCGTCAGCCGGTCCTACCTGCAGCAACATCTGGAACGCAATCCCCAGGACTGGAACGCCTTTCTGATTTCCGACGAACCGGATCAGGTGTACCGCCTGACCATCATCACCCGCAAGGATGGCCCGGTGAACGCCAAAGACATGATCGGGCTGCTGGAGCCGTTGATGAGAAACGGCACCTACCGGATGCTGGTGGAGAAGTGGGGGTTGCAGCTGCCTCCGGGATTCCTGACCGGTTTTCCCTATCAACCCTGACCCGCTAGCGGGCATCCAGCGCAAAGCGCACCGCCACCAGGCCCTGGTCATCGGCCTTGGCGTCACGCTCGGGATCCCGCAAAAACAGCTGACCGGAATCAACCCCGTAGTCTTCAAGCAGCTGCTGCCGTAACCAGGTGCCCCGGGATGACGCCAGGTTACCCAGGGCTTCCGGCGGCAGCGAGCGGTCGCCGGCGAGGTACGCCTCCCGGGCCTGCGCCCACTCGTCGTCGGACAGGCTGCCCCCGCGCTGCTCGGTCAGCCGTTGTCGTAACAGGGCCAGACCGTCGGCTTCCGGCGCTACGCTCCCGCGAATATTGAGCAGCAGCGCCGGACGCTCCCTCAGTGCTCCGGCAAGGGCATCAAGCTTGTCGCGCTCGCCCTCTGCCAGCTCCACCTTGCCGGCCAGGAACCGAATTTCACTGAGCTGTTCTCCGGACAGCCCCGCCAGTTCGGCTACGGACCCCAGGACACTGAACGGCGAGCTGGCCGCCTTGCTGAGGACGTTGACAAAAGCGCGCATCACGACCTTCCCCACACTGAAATCGGGATCATCAAGATCACCGCTGATGGGAAGATTGATTTCGATAATGCCCTCACTATCTCGCAACAGCGCCAGTCCCAGCCGGACTGGCACGTTAACCGCCTCCTCACTGGTTACCTGCTGCCCCAGTTCCAGCCGGTCCATCACAATCAGATTGGAGGCGTCGATACGGCTGCCGGTGATCTCGTAATTCATATCCACGTCCAGTTTGCCGCTGTCGACGCCGTAGCCCAGATATCGGCCGAAGTAGGGGGACAGTCTGGGCAGGGACGCACCTTTCATGGCGAGCGTGAGTTGACTGACGTCATCCGTTCCCAGGGTACCGAGGGAGCCCTCGAGGTTAAGCTCAGAGCTGCCGTTGACCAGTCCACTCACCGACACCTTGCCCTGTTGCGGCGTCACGTTGGCAATGCCACTGACCGTGCCCTTGAGCGACTCCACGGTGGTGGTGAACGCAGGCTCGAGGGCACGGTCGGTGTAAGACACCTCGCCGTTTTCCAGCAGGAACTGCTCGATACGGAAAATGAAGTCGGGCTCAGCGTTGTTGTCCCCGTCGGAGCTGGCCTCTGACGCGCCGCTGTCATCGTTGTCGTCCGACGCCCGGATAATGCGCTCAAGGTTGTGCAGCCCGTCGTTTTCACGCACGACGTTGATCGATGGTTCGCTGAGGGTGACCGTGCCAATCTCGAGGCGGGCAGGGTGGACATTGTAGGCCACCGGTTCCAGCCGCAGAGTCTGCCAGTCGATCAGTGGTTCATCGGATCCCGGAAGCGTCACATCCAGGGCAGTCAGCTCACCGGTGCCATTAAATGTTCCCGTCAGCGGATCCTGCTGACCGTCCAGATCGAGATTGCCGTCCAGCGTCAGGCGACCGCTGCGCACCTCGAGATTCGCCAGTTGCCGGATATAGGGGCCAAACACCGCAAGATCAATGGTGGAGCCGTTGACGCCCGCCTCCAGGGTAAAGGGCCGGGGCGTCACCTGCCCCTGCAGTCCCAGCGAGCCTTCCTCCGTGAGGGAGGCCTGCAGGCGATAATCCACCGGCTCCTCGAGTTCCTCACTCAGCCGCCCAAGAGTCAGGGACAGGTCGCCGGCCTCCACCTCGACCGGCACCTCCGGCTGCTGATCGCGCCACCGAATGCGACTGTCCGATATTTCCACCCCGGCCACCGACCATTGAAACGGCTGACCGCCGGCGTCTGAATCCGGGTCGCTGGCGTCATCGGTATCCTGGTCACCGGACTGCCACGGCAGCAGCCAGTCGATATCTCCGGCGGCGTCACGTTCCACCGCCAGATCCAGCGCCTCGACGGTAACCACGCCAACCTCGGCGGTTCGACGGGACAGCCCGAAGCGGATCTCGTCCACCGCCATGCGGCCGGTTGTCAGGGCCGCCTCTTCGCGCTCTGCGTCCGGCGACAGTTCCAGGTTCTCCAGTTCCAGCACGCCCGCGGACGTGGTCAGGAAGAGCTGGTCTGACGAACGCAGTTCGTAATCGGTGCTGAGGGTCGCGTTGCCGCCCCGGAGATCGTAGGGCACATAAGGCTTGATAAAATGCCTGACGGTAGCGTGGTCGAGATCGGCAATACGCAGGTTGCCCCGGGAATACACCGGGTTGATACTGAGCTCGCCCTCCCATTCAATGGTCTGGTCACCGAGGGCGGCCTGCAGGTAATAACTGCTCTGGTCATCTTCCCGTTGCCAGGTGGCCAGGTCGTTCAGCCTCAGATCCAGCGGTTCGATGCTGAAGGTGGCCGCTTCGGACTGACTGAAATCGCGGAACAGCAGCTCACCACCGGAAACCGTCAACGCCTCGAAATAAAGGCTGGGAGGGGACGATGAGTCGTCCGTGGAGTCGTCAGCAGGCTGATCCCGGTTGGCCTGCTGCCAGTCCCGGGCGAAATTGACGCTGTAATCCTCCAGCAGATCGACACGGATAAACGGCTCTTCAAGCTCGATGGACTGCAATTCTATAACGCCGGTGAACAACCTCAGGAAACCGACATTGACGTACAACCGGTCAAACCCCAACACTTTCTCGCCGCTTGGGTCATCGGCGGTCAGCGCCCTGGCATCAACGCTCAGGCGAAACGGGTTGGTGCGGATATCCTCAATCTGGGCCTGCCAGCCCATCCGCTGTTCCAGTTGCTGCGGCAGCATGCGCTCCAGCCACCAGGGCAGCAGCAGAAAGCCCGCCAGCGCGTACAGCACCACCAGCACGACCAGCCAGAACCAGATTTTCCGGTAAACCGGTTTTGCCGTTTTTGTCTTGGCCACGCCCACGCTCCCTGATTGCTGTTCGCTGGTTTCCATCACTCGCCAATCCTGAAAGAATAGACCACCGTATCAAGGTGATGCTTTCAATATAACCGAAGATTCGCCCTTAACGACAGGATTCGCCAGATGGATATCAGTGACATGCGACGGGATTTCGAGAGCGAAGGCCTCGATCGTGACGCGCTGGATGACAATCCGGTCCGCCAGTTTCACGCCTGGTTCGAGCATGCGCGGGAAGCCGGCATCCTGGAGCCAAACGCCATGTCGCTGGCCACAGCCGGCCACGATGCGATGCCGGATTTGCGCACGGTGCTGTTGAAGTATTTCGATGACCACGGCTTTGTGTTCTACACCAACTACGGCAGCCGCAAGGCCCGTGAACTGGAACAGAACCCGCAGGCCGCCCTGCTGTTTCCATGGATCGGGCTGAACCGGCAGGTGCGTATCCAGGGAGCGGTGGAGCGGGTCAGCAAAGCCGAATCCCTGCGCTATTTCGCGTCGCGCCCCAGAGGTAGCCAGATTGGCGCCTGGGTGTCGGAGCAGAGCAGGGTGATCACTTCCCGCGGGATGCTCGAACAGAAAGTGGCGGAAATAAAACAGAAATTCGGTAACGGCGAGGTACCTTTGCCCAGCTTCTGGGGCGGCTACCGGGTGGTGCCGCAACGGATCGAGTTCTGGCAGGGCCGCCCCAGCCGTCTCCACGACCGCTTCGAATATGTAAGGGAAGCCGATGGCTGGCACATCCAGCGACTGCAACCCTGACAGCGCGCCGACCATCTGGCTGTGCCGGGAGCCGGAGACCACCGGTTTACCATCCCCGGCCTGGCTCACCGATTACGAGCGGCGGACCGTCGCGCAGTTCTCCGGCCCGAGACGGCGGGAATACCTGAGCAGCCGCTGGCTGCTGCGCCAGGCAATTGCCAGCAGCGCCGCCTGCGCTGCGACAGACTGCTCGCCGGTGGCCGGGCGCCCCACCGCCTCCGCCCGGCCGCAGGGCTGGTTTCTGTCACTGAGCCACAGCCACCGACTCGCCGCCTGCGCGGTCAGTGCGCAGCCCGGCCTCGGGCTGGATATCGAGCCCCTGAACCGGCGCCCGCAATGGCAGAAAGTGGTGCGGCGCTGGTTCACGCCGGCCGAGCAGGAATGGCTGCTGGCCCGGGATTGCCAGCAGGATTTCCTGAGAGTCTGGACACTCAAAGAGGCCTGGCTGAAAGCGACCGGCCGGGGCATTGCCGGCAATCTGCAGACTCTGGAGGTGTGTCCGGACTTCCGTTTGCTCGGTGATCGGCGCGAATCCGGTTGGCAGGCCGCCAGCGGCACCATAGCGGGATTCCGGGTTACCCTGGTCTACCATCACGAGCGATTCGTTCTGCCACAGGGTTACCTGCTGCACGAGATCCCGGTCAGCCTTGATCTGGACAAACCGCGGCCGCAGTGTGACCCCCTGACGCTGACCTGGCACCACGCCGTGATTCCCGCCACCACTCATCGCGAGGAGGCCTGATGGACGACACCAATCGTTGCCCCTGGTGCGGCACCGATCCGCTCTATGTTCACTACCACGACACCGTCTGGGGACGCCCGGAATACAACGAACACGCGCTGTTCGAGAAACTCTGCCTCGATGGCCAGCAGGCCGGGCTGAGCTGGATCACCATCCTGCGCAAACAGCAGGGCTACCGCGAGGCCTACGACCACTTCAATCCACAGCAAATCGCCCGCTACGATGAGCGTAAGGTGTTGGAACTGCTGGACAATCCCGGCATTATCCGTAACCGCCTGAAAGTCCTTTCCATTATCCGTAATGCCCGCAGCTTCCTCGCGCTGAAGGAAAACGGCCATAATTTCAGCGAGTTTCTCTGGGCCTTCGTGGATGGCAAACCGATTCAGAACCGCTGGCAGGCCTTCGCCGACGTACCGGTCACCACGCCCGAGGCAAAAGCCATGTCCCAGGCCCTGAAAAAAGCCGGGTTCAACTTTGTCGGCCCCACCATCGTTTATGCCTTCATGCAGGCCACCGGCATGGTCAACGATCATCTGGTGGACTGCCCTCAACACGAGGTTTGCCGCAGACTGGCGGATTGATCTCATTGCTCCGGGTGCTCGTAAACCCTTCGGTATCACTTCACACCCGGAGCACCACGGTGAGAATAACGTTCGATCAACTCGTCAACAGCAGTCACACCAGCATTGATCTGCTGGAGATCATTTCCATTGAGGGTCAGCAGTACATGGCTCGACTCCGTATTGGCGACCAGTTACTGATCCTGTCAGACAATAACGGGCAGACACGGCTGTTTCGCAGCAGCTGGCAGATCCAGGATGCTCTGGCCGGGGTGAATGTCGCCAGAACCGACGTGGTGCATCCCTCGGCCTACCATGAAATGGTGGGCATGGAGCCTGCCTCAATCGAGCCCATGAGAATCCGGGTGCAGGGGCGGGGATCGTGATTGCTGTTGCGAGACTGGCTATTCTGGTTGGGCTGCTGGGGCTGGTTCCGTTTCTGGGGGCTATCGCCTGCCTCTTCTTCATGCCGGCCCACAGTGTTGCCGTTATCGGTTGGTTCTACCTTTACAGCGCCGGCATTCTCGCCTTTATGGCCGGGGTTTACTGGCCCATCGCCATGCAGCTGGAGAACCGCTGCTACCCACTCTCTCCGCTGGTCACCATGCTGCTCAGTCAGGTGTTTTTCGTCACCGCAGGTGCCGGCCTGCTGCTGACCACACGCTGGCAGATCGCACTTTACACCACCGCTTACCTGGCGCTGTATGTGGTCGATGCCCGCTGGATGCGGGGGTATTGGCCCGCCTGGTATCTGCGACTCAGGCTGGGCCTGACCTCCGTTGTACTGGGCTGTCAGGTGGCCGCAGGCGCCTGGTTTGTCATGGCGCACTGAACGGTTCGACGCCAAGGCTGGCCTGCAGCTTGCGGATGGCACCCTTTTCAATCTGACGCACCCGCTCGCGACTGATGCCCAGATCGTCGGAGATAATCTGCAGCGTTTCCGGCTCCGGCAGGCCCAACCCGAAACGCCGGGAGAGCACCGCCTGCTCACGTTCGGTAAGCTGGCTGAGAATGTCTGTCAGATACCTGGTGCGATCCCTCTGGTCCATGAAATGTTCCGGCGCCATCTGCTCACCGGCGCTGAGGCTGTCTCCCAGTGTGATGCCGGTGCTGTCGGACACCGGCGAATCCACCGAGACTTCCCGGCTCGCCAGTGCTCTGAGCTCGCCGATTCGTGACGGAGACGCCTCCATCTCTCTTGCCAGCTCACTCTGCAGGGGCGCCCGCCCCAGGCTCTGGTGCAACTGCATGGACACTTTGCGCAACTGCCGGATTTCATCCACCACGTTTTCCGGAGTGTGCACCAGCCGTGTACCACGCTGCAGGCAGCGTTTGACCTCCTCGCTGATCCACCAATAGGCGTAGGTGGAAAAGCGGAAACCTTTGGTCGGATCGAAACGCTCGACCGCCTTGATCAGCCCCACATTCGCGTCCTGAATCAGGTCCGCCATGGGGATACCGTGCTGGCCATAGCGGCGGGCAATGTGCACCGCCAGTCGCAGATTGCTTTCCACCAGTTTACTGCGACAGGCCCGGGCCAGATGGTAAGCACGCCGGCAGCGGGCCGAGAAGGCACAGGCGTCGCCCAGACTGCCGACGATCTCCCGATAGGTTTGCGGCGTGTCCTGCGGCAGCGCCAGTTCCCGGGCGATCACCCGGTAACACCGGGTCAGTTGACGCACTAGCCGGCGCTCGCCCTTTTCTCCCAACAGTTCGTAGCGGGACGCATCCCTGAAGTACAGCCCAACCAGGGAATCCGTTTCGCCGTTCGGGGACATGGTCGGGGACGGTCCCAGCCTCTCAGATCTGCTCATGGCTATGGTACCGGTTACGAATGTACTAGAGATACGCTCCGCGTCAGGGCGTGGATTCCCCGGTCTGGCGGCCGGGAGCAGGGATAAGGACAACTACGGAGAGTGCGGAAAGCGGCGCAGGAAAGGGACCGGTCACGCCCGGCGGGCAAGCCCGCCGGGCGTTCCGATCGGGAGGCAAGACGACCTCCATCACCCACGGTGAAGCGACCGGTTCCACCGGGGCAATTACGGGATCGCGGCTCAGGCCGCGACGATAGCGTACTCGTGGTTGTGAGGTTCGATCAGGGCGCCGTGCAGTGCCACGATGGCCTTCTCATAGTCGTCCTCATCCACCACGAACTGGATATCCACCTGGCGCATACACTGATGCAACGCCAGCACGCTGATTTCCTCGTCGGCCAGCGCCTTGACGGACCGGGCGAGAATGCCCGGCACCTTCATATCGCTGCCAATGGCGGACACCACGGCTACCTTGCGGGTGTTGATTTCCGCATTGGGGAACTCTTCCTTGAGCGCCTTGACCACCCGCTTGACGTGCTTCAGCGTGCTGCCAATGTAGTGGGTAATGGTGTTGGCGTTGGTGTCCTTGGACATGAAGCGCACCTTGAAACGGCTCAGCACATCCAGAATGCGGCGATCCGAACCCGGCTCGCCCTGCATGTCCTGATCGAACACTTCCACCGCGAACACGCCCTTGGCGCCGGCGATGATTTCCACCTGGGGCTTCTCACTGACGTAGTCGCCGGTGATCAGGGTGCCGGTGTGCTCGGGCTCGAAGGTGTTCATCACCCGCAACGGGATCTCGTTCTGGCGCAGGCCCTTACCGGCGCGGGGGTGAATGGCCTCCATACCCAGGTTGGCCAGCTGGTCCGCCACGTCGTAGTTGGTGCGACCCAGCGGCACCACCTTGTCGGCGCCGACAATGTTGGGGTCGGCGGAACTGAGGTGATATTCCTTGTGAATGATCGCTTCGCGGGCCTCGGTGATCACCGCCACCCGGCTGAAGGTCATTTCACTGTAGCCGCGGTCGAACGTCCGCATCAGGCCTTCCTTGCACTGGGCGTAACCGGTGACAATCGGCAGCTCACGGGTCAGGTCGACGGCGTCGAACGCCTGCTTCAGCTTCTGGTCCAGCGGCAGCAACTCGTTGTCACGCCAGCCGGTCAGGTCCACGAAACGGGCGTTAATGCCTTCCTGCTGCAGCTTCAGTGCGGTATTGAACGCGCTGTGAGCCTCACCGATGCCGGCCAGCATTTCCCGCACGGTCAGCAGATGCTCTTCAAGCTGGAACTGGCCGTAGGAGCACAGGCGCTGCAGGTCGATCAGGCAACCCCGCACACCCTCGATGCGATCCGTGATGAACTGATCGGCCTGCTGTTTCAGCATCGGGTCCTCGAACAGCTCACCGTTGATGTCGGTGAGGAACTTCACCAGTTTGGTGAGGTCATCGCCCCAGGCCCAGTCGGATTCGGCATCGGCAAACAGCGCGTACACGCCCGGCTCGCCGGTTTTCTTGTGTTCCAGCAACTCGTTGGTGACACCACCGTAGGCAGAAACCACGAAAATGCGCTGGTACAGGTCTTCTTTGCTGCGCCCGCCGATGATGATGTTGTCGCGAACGGCCTCGTAATTGGTCATCGAGGTGCCGCCGATCTTCTCTACGGTATGTAATTGAGTCGTCATAGTGTTGTCTTCGCTATCCTGCAGAATGAATGTCCGGATGAGAGGGCGTCTTACGACGCCTCGCTGATCCCTTCCTGCATGATTTCATCCACACTTTTCGCCAGCAGCGCGGCGCCTTTGTTCAGGTCCGCTTCGCTGGTGGTCAGCGGCATCAGACACTTGATGACTTCGTCATTCGGACCACTGGTTTCAATGATCAGACCATGCTCGAAGGCACGCTTGGTAATCGCGCCAGTGATGTCCGCGTGTGTGGCTTCAATCCCACGCATCAAACCACGTCCCTTCATTTTGAACTCACCGGGGTACTTGTCGCAAATCGCTTGCAGGGCATCGCCCAGTACCTTGGTCTTGGCCTTCACTTCGTTGGCAAACGCATCGTCTTTCCAGTAAGTCTCCACAGCGGTTTTGGCAGTGATAAATGCCATGTTGTTACCACGGAAGGTGCCGTTGTGCTCGCCCGGATCCCAGACGTCCAGTTCCGGCTTGAACAGCACCAGCGCCATCGGCAGACCGTAGCCGCTGAGGGACTTGGACACGGTGACGATGTCCGGCTTGATGCCGGCAAACTCGAAACTGAAGAACTCGCCGGTGCGGCCGTTGCCGGCCTGGATGTCGTCGAGAATCAGCAGAATGTCGTGCTTCTTGCACAGCTCGGACAGGCCTTTGAGCCACTCGGCACGGCAGGCATTGAGACCGCCTTCGCCCTGCACCGCTTCCACGATCACGGCCGCCGGCAGTTCGAAACCGGAAGACCCGTCACTCAGCAGCTTGTCCATGATGGCCAGGCTGTCGACGTCGTCGCCGAGGTAGCCGTCGTAGAACATGAAATCGACGTTGCCCAGCGGCGTACCCACACCACCACGGTGGTGCTTGTTACCGGTCGCCGCAACGGCGCCCATGGTCACCCCGTGGAAACCGTTGGTGAACGAGATGATGCCGTTACGGCCTTTGACCTTGCGCGCCAGCTTCATCGCCGCTTCCACGCAGTTGGTACCGGTGGGGCCGGTGAACTGCATTTTGTAGTTCAGGCCGCGGGGATCCAGGATGTACTTCTTGTAGGACTCGATGAAGTCGTGCTTGGCCGTGGTGAACATATCCAGGCCCTGGCTCACTCCGTCGGCTTCGATGTATTCGAGGAGCGCTTTCTTGAGAATGTCGTTGTTGTGGCCGTAGTTCAGGGAACCGGCACCGGCGAGGAAATCCAGGTATTCCTTGCCGTCTTCGGTGTACAGATGCGCGTTCTTGGCGCGGTTAAAAATCACCGGAAAGGCGCGGGAATAAACGCGTACTTCAGATTCGGTCGACTTGAAAAGTTCCATGGTCTTGCCTCTTAGCATGTCAGGTTCGAGGTGTCTGTGGGCCTGCCCATCGGGTTCGGTCGCGATCAGCCAGCCACACGTTGGTTAGAGCCGTTCTGGCAGACTTACCTCAGCAGCCTGCCGGCTCGTCCAGATAGCGGTCAGATGTGCCTGTGTCGTTTACAGGCTCTCAGACTGGCTTGGTGAAAGGCCCGATGCGCAGCAGGAATTCGGAATCGTGTTTGCCGCCGAAATGGGTCTCTTTCTCGAAGTGCTCGTGGTAGGTGAGCTCCGCCCCCAGATCACGCGCGAACGAACGGAACAGCGCCCAGGAGGCTTCGTTGTCCTCGGTGATGGTGGTTTCCAGATGCGTCACCTTGCTGCACGCGTCACGAGCCACGATCTCTTTCAGCATACGCTTGGCCAGGCCCTGTCCACGACCTTTCTCGTGCACTGCCACCTGCCACACAAACACGGTGTCGGGCTGTTGGGGAGGGATGTATCCGGAGATAAAGCCGACCAGATCGCCGTCCTTCTCCGCGGCCACGCCGGTGTCGGCAAAGTGGCTGCACTGCAACAGGTTGCAGTAAATCGAGTTGGGGTCCAGTGGAGGGCATTCCGCCACCAGCTGGTGAAGCCTGTAGCCATCATCCTTGACCGGTGTGCGGAGGGTGATGGCGGTGGTATTCGATCCTTCTGATGTCATAGTGTGATCATTTCGCGTCAAAAAGTTAGGGTTAAATTATATAGACCACAAAATATAATTCAAGTTGGGGCTGCACAGCAGACAACACGGGCACCTAGTCTGCCCTTTAAGAATAGACCGTATTAAAGCAATCGCCAGTGACAAATTGGTTAAGAACCCGAAGGAAAAACGATGTGCTCCGGTGTCAGGGTGGTTCCTGTAAGCAGACGATCGCGGTAGGAAACGGCTGCCGCCGAGCCCGGTCTCCACAGCCGGTCAAACTCCTGCATCCAGCCCTGAAAATCGAACGCCACCGGCATCAGCGTCACCTTCAAACCACGACTCTCGATACCAGCCACAGGCTCAGCCACGGGGCTTGTAAAACCGATGCGAGTGATCAGGCCACGAGGGTCTGAAGACAGGTTGCCCATGCCGGCCGAACCATTATTGGCCACCATCCGGGAGCGCCCGCCTACCAGCCCCTGCCACAATACTGGCAGGCAGGTATGGGTGGAGACCATCAGATCAGCGTCCGTTGCGCCGAACCAGCCCGCCAGCGCAGCTTCGTTGCCGGCGGCAAAGGATTCATGGGCAAGCCCCCAACCCGCCAGAGACTCCGGGTCACCGTGGAGCACCAAAACCTTTAGGCCTCCAAATATAAGACACCGATACCGCGGCAACAGCGACAGACGCTTCAGAATGTCCGGATGCTCGCCAGCGGTGGCCTGCAACCGCTCCATCATCCGATTGGAGCGCTCAACCACCCCCTGATCAACAAACGCCGGATAGGCGCATCCGCAACCGGCACCCGGACTCGGATTGGCCAGCTCGTAATCCACATTGCCGAGGCTGACGGTGTGGTCCAGCACCCGGTTGTTGATCTGGCGGAATAGCGCGTCACTGGCATTGAACCAGTTGAAATCACCATTGAAAACCAGCTTCACCCGATGGCCCTGCCGCTCCTCGGCACGGGCCATGTCTTCAATCTCGTCCAGGGCAAACGGGTTGCCGTACAGCCCGCCGATCACATACAACACGTCCTCGAACACCGGCTCCGGTTGGTTACCAAGTGCCCCTGGATCGTACCGGTACGCCAATGGACAGCTGCGGCCTTCCGTCATGAGCACGCCTCAGGCCTCGCCAGCGGCCAGCGTACGCCCGGCCAGTCGCCGCAGCAGCAGGGGCAGGAAGAAGCCTGCGGTGCAGATCAGGAAGCCGTAGGCGTTAACGCCCAGCAGCATGGCGTAGGCACCATCGCCAATCGCCCAGCTTGAGGGAATCAGACCGGCCGCCAGCAACACCCCCAGCGCCAGGCCCGTCCAGAAGCTGAGATGGAAACTCCAGGGCGACCAGCGGGTAAAACCATAGAACAGAAACACCGGCGCCAACCCCATCACCATGGTGCCGGAAATGGTAGTGGCTGCGAGGATGTCCGTACCGGCGAACATCGGCAGGTTGCCAAGAAACGCAAACACAACCATCACGACCGCACCGACACGCATACTCGGCAATTTGTCCGACGCCCGACGGGCCAGCCGGGGCAGATCCACGGCCAGGGATTTCGCCAGCGAGGTAAAGGTGGAATCGAGGGTGGAGCCGGCCGATGTCATCATCACCACGCTCATGAAGAACAGGGCCGCCAGCCCGAGGGACTGCCCCACCGCCGCCGGCGCATTACCCATGGCCTCAATGCCATTAAGCCGGGCATGCACGCCCACCAGGCTGAAGATAAAGACCGCGACGAAGCCCAGCAGACCCGCCACCACAAAGCTCTTGAGCATGGTCTTTTCTTTGTTCACGAAGCCCCGATCCGTCAACACCGGGTCATGGAAGGGGTAGCTGAACAGCTGCAGCAAGGCCACCAGCAGCAGATCAAAGCCGGCGTTGAGTCTGAATTCGCCATTGGTCAGCAGCGCGCTGGTGTCGTTGGCGGGAATGATCAGGAACAACACCGCCCCGACGAAAAACACAAACACGAACGCCTGAATGACATCGGTGAAAATCGACGATCGCAGTCCGCCCTTGAGGCTGTAGGCCAGGGTAAACACGGTGAACAGCATCGCCGCGGAGTAGTACTCCCACTCTCCGGGCAGCCCGAAGTAACCGCCCACTACTGCGGTGTTGCTCCAGACTTCGTTGTACAGCCGGATCAGGATGGCCGCCGCAAACGCCAGACTGGCGAGCCGGCCAAACCGGGAGGTCAGAAAATCCTGCAGGCTGCGGGCGCCGGTCTGGGTACGGATCAGGTAGATCACATAACCCGCCACGGGGATGGACAACCAGTAACTGGCATACGCCAATCCGCCCACCACACCATAGGCGGCACCGAGGTTGGCGGCGTTGGTGACGGACTTGGCGAAGATCCAGCTGATGAAGATACTGGCAGTCAGTGACCACTGACCCACCGGGTTGCCGTGATCGTCCGCCCCTTTGTAGAACGAGTTGGCGTTCTTGCTCTTCGGCGACAGCACATACATGAGTACGCCGTAGACCAGCAAAAATCCCCAGAACAGGGAGGCTTCAGTAAAGTTCATTGTTCGTTTCCGGTTCGTTATTTTTTGGTTTGGGGGCAGGCCGGCCAGGAGGGGATAGGTATCCAAAACGGAGAAGCGTGGCTTCTTTTAATGTTTTGGATACCTATCCCCTCCTGGCCGGCCCCCACCTTTGGAAATAGCCGTCGGTCATCTCACGTCAGTCAGATCAAGGCTGTTGGGGTTGGGGAGACCCTCCAAAACAGTCAGAGAAGCCACTGGTTCTCGTTTTGGAGGGTCTCCCCAACCCCAACAGCCGAAACTCCGAGCCCGGATCACAGCGACCCCAAACCCGGAAACAAAACAATCAGCCAGGCGCCGAACAACTGGCGCCGAAGCGATAACAGGAAAAGCACCGGTGATGCCGCAGCATGATGCGCTCCTCCATGCTCTGGGCCAGCGTGCCGCCCAGGTCGTACTGGGGATCATCGTCCACCAGGGTGCAGGCATACACCCTAACCTGATCGCCCTTCTTCACCAGCATGCGCGTGTAGGTGCACATGAAATGAGAGCGGGCTTCCCGGGTCGGGTACTTTTCCATGCAGGTTTCGGTGATCTCCGGGCTGCCATCCTCCGAACCCGGTGCCCCGAGGTCGGGGAACGCGGTAAATGCCAGGTTTTCCGGGATATGCCAATCCCGGAAAATCTCACGGAATGCACCCTCAACGCGGGATGGTATTTCATCCGGATCGGTCTGGCGGGCAATCGACACCTTGAAGCCCTGTTCGATCAGCCAGTGGATGCCTTCCAGCGCCTGGTCGAAGCTGCCTTCGCCACGATCCTTGTCGTGACGGGCGCGGTCCGGGAAATCCAGGCTGACGCGGAAGTGGATCGGGTAGGGGTTGTCCAGCAGCGGCAGTACCTGATGGCGGCGCTTCAGCAGCGGTTCGGTGGCGTTGGTGAGCACGAAGCAGGGCCGGTGCTGGCTGGCGTAATCGAGGATGTTGACGAAATCGCGAATCACAAACGGCTCGCCGCCGGTGAAGGAGAACTGTTCCACGCCCATGTCGATGGCTTCGTGAATGAACGGTTTCACGTCACTGAGCTTCATGCCCGGAATGCGCCCGTCGCCCGGGTGCGAACCCTCCAGGCAAAAGGGGCAGGCCAGATTGCAGGCGGTGCCGGTGTGGATCCACAACTCTTTCAGCTTGTCCGCATCGATGTAGCCCCGCGGGTCACCGTTGCGGGTATGGGTCCAGCTGTCGAACGCCCTGGGTTCGAGAACTTCCACGGCCGGAATGCGCTTACTGCGAGCCGGTCGGGTTTCGGTCAAGGGCATAGATGTTCCTCGATATTTCAATTGTGTCGGTTATCAGACACGGGCGCGGCGGTTTCGTTACACCCAGCACCCGGTCTTGTTCAGCTTGCTGTTATTTCTTTACGTTGTTCCTGCGGGTTCCGACTTTTTCCACGACGCCAGCCGTGCAGCTTCTCCAGCAGTTTCAGAATACCTTCAGGCGCGTGGTCGCGTTTCCATTCGCCCGCGGCGTACTTGGCCGATTCGTTCCAGGTGGGGTACGGATGAATGGTACCCAGTATCTTGTTCAGCCCCAGCCCGTGCTTCATTGCCAGGGTGAATTCCGCCAGAATCTCACCGGCATGGGAACCCACCACCACAGCACCCAGAATCTTGTCTTTGCCCGGCGGCGTCAGCACCTTGATGAAGCCGTAGTCTTCGCTCTCGGCGATGGCCCGATCCAGATCGTCCAGGCCGTAACGGGTGACCTCGTAGGCGACACCCTGTGCTTTCGCTTCCGCCTCACTGAGGCCCACCCGCGCCACTTCCGGTGAGGTGAAGGTCACCCAGGGCATGACACGGTAATCCACCTTGAAGCGCTTGAACTGACCAAACAGGCCATTCACCGCCGCATACCAGGCCTGATGAGCCGCGGCGTGGGTGAACTGATACGGCCCGGCGACATCACCGCAGGCGAATACGTTCGGGAACCGCATACTCATGTCCTCTTCCACCGGTACGGTGCCGTTGGGCAGGGTTTCGACCCCGATGTTCTCCAGCCCCAGCCCGGTGGTGTTGGCGGCACGTCCCACAGCGACCAGTACCTCGTCAAAGGGGATGCGCACGCGTTCGCCCTGATAGTCGCAATAGACCACCTTCTCGCCGTCTTCCACCGCAAATTCCCTGGCGGCATGGCCCAGCCTCAAATCGATACCGTCTCTCTCGAACTGTGCCCTGATCAGCTCCGAGACATCGTCGTCTTCTTTCGCCAGCAGGCGATCGCCCATTTCCACCTGAATTACCTGGCTGCCCAGGCGCACAAAGGCATGGGCGAGCTCCGACCCGATGGGACCACCACCCAGCACCAGCAGCCGCTGCGGCTGGTCCTGCAACTGCCACAGGTTGTCCGAGTTCAGGGGGTTCATGTCCTGCAACCCCGGAATCGGTGGCATGGCCGGCTTGCCACCGGTGGCCACCACGATGCTGCGCGCGGTCAGCCGCTCGGTGCGACCGTCGTTATGTTTTACTTCCAGTTCCCAGGGAGATACGAAACTGGCCTCACCAAAGATGCAATCCACACCCAGGTTGCGGTAACGCTCGGGGGAGTCGTGGGGCTCGACCTTGGCCACCACCTCCTGCACGCGGTTCATGATGTTTTTGAACGAACCTTTCACCGGCACCGATTCGAGGCCGTAACGGTTGCCATGGCGCATGGTATCCGCCGCCTTGGCACTGCGAATCAGCGCTTTGGAGGGCACACAACCGGTGTTCAGGCAGTCGCCGCCCATTTTGTGCTTTTCGATCAGGCCCACTTTGGCTTTGACCGCGGCGGCAATGTAGGAGGACACCAGCCCTGCCGACCCGCCGCCGATGACCAGCAGGTTGTAATCAAAGTGTTCCGGCTTCTTCCAGCCGGCGTAAACCTTGCGGCGTCGGATCATGCCCACCACAAATTTGGCGATCAGCGGGAAAATCCCGAGCAGGGCAAAAGACAGCAGCAACTGCGCGGAGAGGATATCGCCGGTGGACTGGATCTGGCCCAGTTGGGTGCCCGCGTTGACGTATACGAAGGTGCCCGGCAGCATCGCCAGCCAGCTCACCAGGGCGTAGGTGCGCAGTTTCATGGCGGTGAGGCCCATGGCCAGGTTGATCAGGAAGAACGGAAACACCGGCACCAACCTCAGGGTCGCCAGGTAAAAGGCACCGTCTTTTTTGATGCCGCGATCCATTTTGGCGACGGTTTCCGCGTATCTTCTTCGCAGGGCGTCGCGCATAAGAAATCTCGCCACCAGAAACGCGAGAGAGGCACCAATAGTTGACGCCACCGACACCGCAATCAAACCGTAAATATTGCCGAAGAAGGCGCCGCCGGCCAGAGTCATAATGGCGGCACCAGGAAGTGACAGCGCAGTGACAACCACATAGATGGCAGCAAAGCCGAGGACTGCCACCAACAGGTTCTGGCTGATCCATTGCTCAATGGAAGACTGATGCTTCTGCAGGTTTTCCAACGTCAGTAATTCCGGGCCGCCGAAGCCGATGAACAGTGCAACGACAACACCGATAGCGACCAGGAGAATGAGCTTTTTCGAGTTCATGTCAGATTCCATCAGTTAAGAAAAAAATCGGTTGCCCAGAAAGACACGGCCGAACGCTGGATGTTACACCGGCTTGCGTCTAATTTTTTTGAATGATTGCTCATTTATATCGGAACTAATCATGTCAAGCATGGACATACCTTTGTCCAGCCGGTTCTGGAAGTCCAATAACATCTTTATAACAACGCTCTAACGCAGGTATCCCGGGGGGTATACGGAATGGAAACCGCAACGCATCAGTTTGAAGAAGATATCCTGATTCAGGGCCTGAAATCCGGAAACGAAGCCGATTTCCAGAAGGCCGTCCGGCTCTATACGCCCGGTATGATGGCTGTGGCCAGATATTACCTCGACAATACTTCAGCCGAAGAGACCGTACAGGATTGCTGGGTGACCGTCATCGATGCCATTCAGAATTTTGAAGGCCGGTCGGGCCTGAAAACCTGGTTACACCGGATTGTGGCTAACCGGGCCAAAAACCACCTCAGAAAACACAAACGGGAAGTCCACACTGACTTTTCCGAAACCCTGGATCCGGAACTGGCCAACCGATTTCGCCCTAACGGCCGCTGGGCAACGCCGCCGAGCCTGCGATTCGATGAGGATGCCGAATCACTCATGGAAAACGGTGCCCTGAGTGACTGTCTCGATCAGCATCTGGCCAGACTTCCGGAAACACAGCGATCCGCCCTGGTGCTTTACGAAGCCCATCAGCATAAATCCGATGATGTGTGTAACATTCTGGATGTCAGTGCCTCTAACCTTCGTGTACTTATACACCGTGCCAGGCAGAAGATATTTCTTATGGTGGAAACCTTTCAGGAGACGGGCGAATGCTGATGTGCCGGGATCTGGCCAGGATCGCCAGTGACTACATTGATGACGAGCTGGGCACAGCACAGAAGCTGTCGGTAAAAATGCACCTGATGATGTGCAGGGACTGCCGCTCGTTTATCGGCGACCTTCGCGCCAGCACCGATCTTATCCAGGCCCACTCCTCTGGCAAACCGAACCCGGAACTGGTCCACCGCATTGATGAGCAGGTGGCCCAGGCCCTGAACGCGAAAAGAAAAACTGACGATTTCACATGATGCCGGCGGCTCAGCGACGCCCTCGCAACTTGCTCAATACACCCTGAACCCAGTCCCTGGCCTCTTCCAGTGTGTGGTTGTCTTCGACAAGGCCCCGAAGCGCCTGCACCTGCTGCTCGAACAATCCCGGCCGGCTCAGCTCTTCAGGCTTCTCATCCGGGCCCAACGGCAGGATATGTTCGAAATAGGTGCCGCCGAGAATGCGACGCAGGAAGCCTTCGCCCAGAAACGCCTCGTCGTTGTTCAGGGTACGGGTCGCCCGCAGCAGCCGGCGGATATCGTACTGACCCGGATAGATGTCCGGCACCTGTTTATTGATACCCAAGAGGCTGTAGACGCCAACCCTGGCTGTGCGCACCGAGCTTTCCAGGGTAAACACCACATCGTTGTGGGTCTCTACAAACTGGCCCATGCAGGCCAGGTTGGTGCAGCCTTGCGGCACGACCCAGGGCCGGTCACCTTTGGCGCGTGGCATGAATTGCGCGGTGATGTAGGGCATCAGCGCAATCCGGGTTTTAGTGGCGGCCATCACCTCGTCGAGCTGATCAACCAGCCCCAGGTGATAGCACATCTCCGCCAGCACCTCTTTGCCGGTACATTCCGGCATCGGCTTTTTGACGTAATCGCCGGGCCTGTCCATCAGCAGTGCGTAAGTCCACAGCACAATCACGTCATCAGGCTGGTCGGGGAAATGTGGCTGACGGTTGCAGGTAAAACTCATCAGCCAGGCTGAATCGGTAAAGGTAATGATTCCCCCCGTTGCCGTGAATCCGGAATAGGGGTCGTTGACCGACAGCTCCCTGAGCTTGTCCATCAGCGGGGAGGGCCTGCAGGTCAGGGTGACTGACTCCCAGGTTGAGCCGGGGATGTTGCCGCAAAACTTCTCCGGCCGGCCAAACACGTCCGATTGCTGCGCGAGGTTTTTCCACAACTGCCAGCCGGAACCCGGGCCCGCGTTATCGTTTTCTTTCAGTTCCGGCGCCGTGTCGTCATCGCCATAGGCGGTATCTTCGGTCATCGAGCCGGTGGTGATGAACACCAGGTCGCGCTCGCCGACGTTAAAGGTTTTATCCCCCTCGCTGCCATGGCACTGGATCGCCGTGACCGTTCGGGTGTCACCCGAGGTTTCCATCTCCAGGTTTTCGACAATGGTGTCGTACTGGATGTTAACGCCCTGGTTTTTCAGCCAGTTCATCAGCGGGCGCACGAAAGCATCGTATTGATTGTATTTCGGAAAGACCAGCGAGCTCATGTCGTTAAGCCCGTCCATCAGGTGCAGGAAACGGTGCATGTAGAGCTTCATTTCCAGCACGGAATGCCAGTTCTGGAAGGCAAACATGGTGCGCCAGAAGGTGTAGAAGTTGCTGCTCAGAAATCCCTCGCTGAACCAGTCCTCTACCGTGATGTCGTCCAGGTCCTCCTTGCGCGCCAGCAGCAGCCTGACCACTTCCAGCTGCTGGCGCTTGGTCAGCTCCATGGTCGAAAAGTCCTTGATCTGGCCCTGCTTCTCCAGCAACCGTGCCTTTGACCAGTTTTTGTCGGCATCGTTTACGATGCGGTATTCATCCAGCACGGTGAAAGGTTCCGGCAACTCCAGAGCCGGTATCTCCGAGAACACATCCCAGAAATTCTGGTAGGTCATTTCCATTTCCCGGCCACCGCGCACGATGTAACCGTCGTCGGCGTTACCGGCGCCATCAAGGGAGCCGCCCTCAATGTCCTGCTCTTCCAGGAAGGTGATATTGCCAGCCGGCATATGGCCGTCGCGGATCAGAAAGAAAGCGGCGGACAGGCCGGCGATACCACTACCCACAATCCAGGCGCGCCGGTCAGCGATACCTTCGGTAGGAAGCAGGCGATTATTGACATAGGCCCCGTGCAGGTCTGCCGGTGGCAGTGGCGTATCGATACCATTGTGCAAGTGCCGGGAGGAAGCGTCAGGGGTGACACCGACGCCCTGAGCCTCCAGCGCATTGATATGAGCTTTGAGTTTCGCGAACGTCGTTCTGGGGATATCTGAGCGGGCCATTGAAGGACTTCCTTTCCTGTGTGTTAAGTACCCGCACAGTGTGCCCTCATACACCTGCAGGGTGGATGACACACATCAACCTGGCCGACGAGAAGCCCGGTTCAGAACACCAGCACCTTGTCGGCCTGTAAGGTCGCCTGCGCCAATGCATCCATAGTGCTGCGACCGGCGCCTTCAACCACTTCCTCTTGGGTGATGCCCGGGCATCCATGCAGGTTCCACACAGCAGCACACTGCCCTTGATCGCAACTCGTTTAACCATCCGCTCCGCATTATAGAAACCGTCCGGGGTTTTCTGCCCGGCCCTTCCTCTTGCCAACATTCGAATGATTGTTAGAATCAAATAGCGTCGCTAAGCGACCGAAGTCGAGTACTTGATGGAGATCGAAAGGCAATGACATCCCGACAGGATCTGTTCGACACCCTGGCCCAGGTTGGCAAGGCCCTGGGCAGTGGCCACCGTCTTGTGCTGCTGGAGCGCATTGCCCAGGGCGAGGCTTCAGTGGATGCTCTCGCCAGTGCGGCTGATCTGACGGTGGGAAACGCCTCGGCGCACCTTCAGCATCTGCGCCGCGCCGGGCTGGTCACCGCCACCCGTTCGGGTAAACAGATGCTGTACCGGCTCACCGACCAGCGGATTGTGACGCTGATGAGCCTGATGCGGGAGGTTGCGGAAACCAACCTGGCGGAAATGGAACGCCTGGTCAGCCGGCTGTTTGCCGACGACAACCCTGATGGCGCCCTGGAAGCCGTCTCCCGGGAGGAACTGCTAGCGGGCCTGAAGTCCGGAGCTGTGGCCCTGCTGGATGTGCGCCCCGAAATCGAATTTGAAGCAGGCCACCTGCCCGAGGCCATCAACATTCCGCTGGAGCAGCTTGAGTCCATGCTGGACCAACTGCCACGGGATCGGGAGATTGTTGCCTACTGCCGTGGCCCCTATTGCGTACTGTCCCATGAGGCAGTGCAACGCCTGCGGAAGCTGGGCTATCAGGTACGGCGTTTCGACGAGGGTTTCCCCGAGTGGAAAGCCGCCGGGCTGCCCGTCCATTAACGTGAGGCATCACCGTGACCGATACGCTGCTTGCCAATGCACCGCTGATACGGGGCGGCTGTTTCCTCTCGGTGCTGGTCGTGATGGCCCTGTGGGAAGTATTTGCCGCACGCCGGCCACAGCAGATCGGTCGACGGAGTCGCTGGCCAGGCAACCTGTCGATCGTTGTGCTGGACACACTCGCGGTACGCCTGGTGTTTCCGCTGGCCGCGGTAGGCATTGCCTTGATGGCTTCGGAAAATGGATGGGGGTTGCTGAACCTGGTGTCACTGCCTGGCTGGCTTGCGGTGATGGTATCGGTACTGGTGCTGGATGCCGCCATCTATTTCCAGCACCGGCTGTTCCATGCCCTGCCCTGGCTCTGGCGCCTGCACCGGATGCACCATGCCGATCTGGAATTCGACGTTACCACCGGCCTGCGCTTTCATCCCATCGAGATCCTTCTGTCCATGGCCATCAAGGTGAGCGTCGTTCTGGCACTGGGTGCCCCGGCGTTGGCGGTGATCATCTTTGAGGTATTGCTGAATGCCACCTCCATGTTCAATCATGGCAACGTACGGTTGCCGTTGCGGCTAGACCGTTACTTGCGGATGTTCGTGGTGACCCCCGACATGCACCGGGTTCACCATTCGGTCATCGTACGCGAGACCGACAGCAACTTCGGCTTCAATCTGCCCTGGTGGGATCGGCTGTTCGGAACGTATCGTGCTCAGCCGGAAAAGGGCCACCTGGGCATGACCATCGGCATCGAGGACTTTCGCACCGTGCAGGATCTGCGCCTGGACCGGATGCTGATCCAGCCGTTTCGACCCACCCCCGCGAAAACGAGGCCAGGCATCAAACGCTGACATTCCACCCCTGACTGATGGGAGATTCCAATGACCAGCAACCTGCCCAATGACAGAAAACCCGCCATCATTGCCGCCCTGGCCGGCGGCTGGGTCGCTGATGCGGCCTGTCTGGGACTGCACTGGCTGTACGACAGCCAGCGCATCCTTGAAGTGGGCGGCCAGTCACCCGAATTTCTGCCACCAAAAGCCAGCTACTTCACCGGCGGGTTCGGGTATTTTGCCCACGAAGGCAAGCACTCCGGCGATATCAGCCACTACGGCGCGGCCACCGGGGTGCTGACCGAGAGCCTGCTGGCCAGTGAAGGCCGACTGGATATCCGCGACTACCAGCGGCGTTTCCGGAGCTTTTTCGGGCCGGGCGGGCACTGGCGCGGTTTTCTGGATAACCCGACGCGGGTGACCCTGAATAACCTGAACAGCATTGAACAGAACGCCATTGAGCACGCCCTGGCCACCACCGAAGCCGATCTGACTGAACAGCAGAAGCGAATACTGGTGCAGAAAGTGTTGCCCTACACCCGACGCCTGAGTGGCGACCAGCTGGCGGACCCGGTTCGCCGGGCCATTGACCTGACCTATCATGAAGCTGACGTTCAAGAAGCCGGTGTTCACATTGCGGAAACCATCGACCAGCACCTGCTACCGGAAAGCGGCGCCGATGACATGCAGCTACCCGCCGTGTCCAAACTGCCACCACTGGTCGCCCGTTATTGCGGCAGTACCGAGCTGATGGCGGTTACCGAAGCCGCCGTGCGGATGACCAATCACAACGATGAGGCGGTGGCCTGGGCGAAATGCGCGGCGACGCTTCTGGACCGGCTTTTCCGGGGCATAACCATGCCGGAAGCCCTGGAGGCGGCCAGGGCCGAAGCGCCGGACCGGGAAAGCCTGAACAATGCCCTGTCCGGGTCTTCACTGGATGCGGTCAAAGCTGGCGACACCTTCGGTCGCACCTGCTATCTGCACGAAGCCATGCCAGTAATCTTTCATATCCTCAGCCATGCCAACAGCTATACCGAAGCCGTTCGCGCCAATATCCAATGTGGCGGCGATTCCTGTGGCCGGGCCTGGATCATCGGCCCGGCCATGGCGGCGCTTCATGGCGTTGGCGGCGAGCAGGGTATTCCCCTGAGCTGGCTGGCACGGGTGACAGACGCCGATACCCTGTTTGCAGATATTGAATCACTGGTATCAGGCCCTTGGGCAACCAAAGAGGAGGACAATGAGCCGGCGGAGCGCCCAGCGCATTGAAAATGCCCTCTGAGGACCCTCATCGCCATCTGGAAGCCCTCGCCGTTGTCGGGATCTGTAACGCAACCGGCGGCGAAGTGTCTGTATCTCCTAAGCGCGGCCTGGCCATCGATTGGAAAGGCGACGCACTCCCCTATGAACACGAGGTACCAAGCCATGAAAACATTCACACTGATTCTCGCCAGCAAAGGCCGCCATTTCCCGGAATAGCGGCCTTTGCTGTGGTCGGTTTCGGATCGCAGGATCACGGGAGCTCGGAAAAATTCTCCGGGCTGTTGAGGGTCCAGTCATAATCGATGAATTTCATCGACGAGGTTTCTGTCGCCCGTTCTGCCACAGCGGGATCGGCCCATTGTTCAATAAAGGCCCGTTCAGAACCTGCCGTTTCGGTAAAGTCCTCTTCATACCATTTGAACAGTTCGGTGACATACAGTGAGTCGCCGTCTACGCGGAGATGGCGCTCGGTGCTGAACGCCCGGCGGGTATTCTCCGTCAGCAGGTCGTCCAGGTTATCAGCGGTGTATAGCTTATTACGGAGGGGCGGGCAGCCAACTGAGGCACAGTTCACCGCGAAATGAACCCTGGCATCCTTCCAGCCCCTGTCGGCGTATTCCTCGCCGAGCAGGATGCCTTTCTCTATTTCATTGAGACTGTAGTCGCGCCCACCGATGGTAAAGCTCTCCCGTTCGAACACACTGTCAACAAACGGATTCACCCGGCCGCCGTAATCCCAGACCGAGGAAACGAGTTCGCCATCCGGTCGTTCGGTAAGGATCCGGGCGAGCATGAAATAGTTGTAGGCGTTAATCCAGAAGGCAACGGATTCCTCGCGCCCATCCATCGTCCCGGGATCAAACTCCATCAACATACGCTCCTGCTGCGCCAGCGTCTCTTCCAGTTCGTCGTCGTCAAGTGCGGCCCGGTAATCAAAAGCGGATATCAGCCCGTCGCCCGGTAGAGTTTGTTCGATCAGGTAATCGTCTAACAGGCGCTGATATTTCTTGAACAGGTCGGGGTTGCTATCTGCCCACCCGGGCCAGAAAAAAGGGCAAATAACACAAAAACGGACACAGACCGGTAACCACTCATCCTCATGCTCCCATCACTTTGCGGTCAATCTGATCAGGTTTCCCGGGTACAGACCGACTGCGTCCCGTTTTGTTACACAGACAAAGAGCCCCGATGAGAAAGGCAGGCGCCGAATTATTTCTCCGACCTGTAATGGTCCCTGTTCTCGCGTGTCAATGAAGCGCACACCATTCATTCGACTTCCCCAGCGGAGAAGTCAATGGATGGACGCCACCAACACGGAGGATACCACCATGAGAATTCTGACTCTGACCGGCGTTCTGCTTGCCTTTGCGATGGGTGCAACCGCCCACGCCGAGGGTGTAAGCAGTGACGACATTGAATGCGGGAACGCGCCTACCTGCCTCCACAGTCCGAAGGTTGAAGACAGGGTGTCAACCGACTAGGCGATTCACCTGCTCGACGAATCCGGCCGGTAGAATATCAATGACTGGCCGGGCATCCCCGCACACATCCGGATGCGGGGCCTCGGGTTCCACCGCCAGTACTACCGGCGACTCCGACCAATGCAGCAGCTCCAGCCGGCCGCTGTCCAGTTCCACCAACGCGGTACAGTGCTCCACCCAATCGCCATCATTGCAGTACAGGCCTTCCTCGCTGCGCAGGAAACCGGCTGAGTGGATATGGCCGCAGATGAAACCGTCATAGTGACCACGTTCAGCGGCGGTCAGGGCGGCGAGCTCAAAACGGCGAATGAAGGTGCGGGCCTTGCCAACGCGACTTTTCACCCAGGCCGCCAGTGACCAGTAAGGCTTGCCCTTGAGCCGGCGCCAGGCGTTGAACCACCGGTTCAGCCTCAACAGCAGGCCATGGGCACGATCCCCTACCAACAGCATGAGCGGACTACAGCGCACCACCTGGTCAAACTGATCGCCGTGGCACACCATGAATCGGCGACCATCGGCGGTGGTATGTACGGCCTTGTACGTCAGCTCAATACCCGCCAGAGTCTGGCCGCAGAAACGGCGCAGGAAATCGTCGTGGTTGCCGGGAATGTAGACGACGCGCGTGCCGTTGGCCGCCAGGTCAATGAGTTTATGCACCACAGCCTGATGGGATTCAGGAAAGTGGACGCGTCGCTGCATGGCGATCAGATCAACAATATCGCCGACCAGATAGAGCGTGTCGCAGCGAACCCGGGTGAGGAAGTCCAGCAGGTAGTCTGCCTGGCAATCCGCCGTGCCCAGGTGCACATCGGAAATGAAAACGCTCCGGTAGTTGCGCATGTCGTCTCCCGCCCTTCAACCAGTTCGGATGATGCCACCCTCTCAAAGGAGGGTGACCGGCAGGTGACGATCAGACGACAGTTTGATGACCGGGCAAATTAACGAAGGTCCGGATTCAGGGTATAGGTACCGGTCACCCGGGTACTCGCCAGCACATGCCCGGCCATGGCCTCACGCACGTCGTTGCCGTCAAACTCGCCCTCGAGACCCAGGCTGTCCACATCCAGCGCATGCACTTCAAAATGGTAGTGGTGGATGATTTCATCGTTCCAGGGCGGGCACGGACCGTCGTAACCGGCATAGGTGCCGGCCATATCCGGGTTGCCAGCGAGGAACTGGGTGTAGTTGTTCACTCCACGGAGACCGATGGGACCCGGGCCGGGATTCTTGCCCTTGGGACTGACTCCGTCACTGTCTTCGCCCTCGGGAATGCGGCTGATACCGGCAGGAACATCCACCAGCAACCAGTGAAAGAAATCCACCCGCGGCACCTCGCGAGACACTGTTTTGCCTTCCTGGTTCACGTCGTCCGCCACACTGGGCACGTCCGGGTCGAACATCATCACCACGAAGCTTCTGGTGCCCTCCGGGGCTTCGCTCCAGACCACCTCGGGGTTACGGTTGGGCCCGAAACTCATGTGGTCTTCTTCGCTGTAGACCCCGAAGGCGAACTTCTCCGCAACCGGTTGGCCTTCCTCGATACCTCGAACCTCTAGTTTCACGGCGTTGCCTCCTGTTGATCGTTGACCTCTGGCTCTTTGACTGTGTCTGGAATAAGCCTGTTCTGTGATAATAGGGTTTTAACACACAATCCACCAACCTGACCACGGAGCCCAGATGAACCATAAACCCGGCCAGCCGCAACAACCCGCCAGCCAGAAGGATGAGGACGCCGTGGCCTTTGCCCAGGGTATTTTCGATCTCGCCCGCAATGGCGGGGCCGGCCCGCTCAGTGTGATGCTGGATGCCGGCGTACCGGTGAACCTGCGCACCAGCGACGGCGACACCCTGCTGATGCTGGCCAGCCGCAACGGCCACCCGGAGACGGTCCGGTTGCTGCTCGACAAGGGTGCCGAGCGCGACGCCCGCAACCACCAGGGCGACACCGCGCTATCGCTGGCGCAAACGGACAACGTCAGGAACCTGCTCAGCGCATCGAAGCAGTAACCCGCATGTTCGGTAAAGGCGATATCGTCCATCACACCCGGGATGCCCTCGGCAGCATTCTGGTCATCGACTATCGCAAACACCGGGTGCTGACCTTCAACTCCGCGTTTGAACAGAGCAAGATCGACCGTCGTTACCCGCACCTTCCGGTTCACGAATACAATCGTGCGATGTTGTTACCGGCGGTTTTTGCCAACCCCCGCCATGTCACCATTCTGGGACTGGGGGGTGGGGTTATGGCCAGCGCCTTTCACCATTTGTACCCGCAATGCCGGATACACGCCGTGGAGCTGCGCCAGGCCGTGCTGGATACTGCGCGGGAATTCTTCGACCTGCCGGACAGCGACCGCCTCACGGTGACCATTGCCGATGCCCGCGATGCGCTGGGGAAGTTACCGCAAGCCAGCACGGACATGATTCTGGGCGATCTCTACACCGCCGACCGGATGAGCCCGGCCCAGGCACAGAGGCAGTTTGTGGATGAGTGCGCCCGGGTACTGGCGAGCGAGGGCTGGCTGGTGCTGAATTATCACCGCACCCCGGACCCGGAAGGCCCCTATTTCCGGCAACTGAAGCAGCACTTCCGGGTGATACTGATGTTCAGAAGTAAAAGTAACAACACCGTGATTTACGCCAGCAAAGAACACTTCGAGTCGGTGTCCGCGCGGGACCCGCTTCTGGTCGATCTGGAACAACGGCTGCCCATTGACTGGCGCCGGCTGATGGGAAAGGTCATCCGCCTCTGAGGATGCTTACGGCAGGACGTAAAGTGCGGGCCTGAAGCCCGCACAACCCGGGTCTGCGCAGCGCCTATTGCGCCTTTTTCCACTCGAACTTCTTGAAGGGCTCGTCGATCGGGGTCTCGGCGATGTGGTTGATATAGTTGCTGAGGGTTTTCTGGGACAATACCAGAATCACTTCCAGCACCTGCCGATGTTTGTAACCGGCGTCGTAAAAGGCGTCCAGATCCGCCTTGCTGACGTTACCGTCCTTGCGCATCACGGCGAGGGTAAAGGTCCGCAATGCCTCAAGCTTGTCGTTCGGCAACGGCGATTCCTCCCGCAGTGCATCGATGACGTCGTCCGACACCTCCATCATTTTGGCGATACCGGTGTGAGCAGGCACGCAATAGTGGCACGCGTTTTCCACATTGATGGTCTGCCATACTACGGTTTTCTCGTCGTTATCGAAGCTGCTGTCCAGCACCAGCTGATGCAACTTCTGGTAGGCCTCCAGCGCGCCTGGCGCCTCCGCCATCACGGCGTGCAGTCCGGGGATCATGCCAAACCCCTTGAGGGAATTCTCCAGCAACGGTTTGGATTTCTCGGGTGCAGAATCCGTGTCATGCATTGGAAAGTCTGACATCACTACCTCCACTGTTGAGCGTTCGTTCAATCTCAACGCCAGACTATCTGTTATTGAGCGACCATTCAAGTTAGAATTGAGCAGTTATTCAACAGATGGCATTGGTAGATCGTTGTATGGCAAGACAAGCACGCTATGACCGTAAAACCGCTCTTGATAAAGCCGTTGGACTGTTCTGGGAAAAAGGCTACCACGGCAGCTCGATGAAGCAGATTGAGCGGGCACTCGATATGCGGCCAGGCAGCATTTACGCCACCTTCGGCAGCAAAGACGGATTGTTTACCGAAGCGCTGGCCAGCTACGCCGAACAGGGCGGTCGTGAGATGGCGGCCCACCTTGCCCGCTATGACTCGATTGTCGACGGTCTTCAGGATTACCTGCGCAACATTGCGGGCAGCTGCCGCCCGGACATCCAGTCGCCGTCGCGGGCCTGCATGATTGTCAAAACACTGCTGGAAGCCAGCAACACCCACAGCCTGCTGGCAGACCAGGCCAACAGCATTCTTGCAGCGATTGAACGTTCCCTCACTGACCTTCTCAATCAGGCCAGGCAACGGGGAGAACTGGTCCCCACTGCTGACTGTGAAAGGCTCGCGCGTCTGTTCCAGGCACAGATTATGGGCCTGCGCGCAATGGGTGAGCGCCATCTCGCTCCCCAGGCCATGCAACATCTTGGTGATGACATGGCCGCCATTCTCGATGGGTATCGCGTTCACCACTGATTGTCGACTTCTGTCAGGGGCGATGGCGGATCTGCAGAATTGTCTCCGTCGCGCTGCCAACGTTACTATTAAGCTCCTGACTTCACGCCCTGTGATGCCTGACACCCAGTGAGGACAGCCAAGCGCTTTTTGCCGAGAGCGCTTGGCTCTCTTCACTTAAAGGTCTGATTGTTATGGACAACCTTCATCATATCGTGGTGGTCGGCGGTGGCGCCGGCGGTCTGGAACTGGTCACCAGCCTTGGCAACAAACTCGGCCGCAAGAAAAGAGCCCGCATCACGCTTGTGGATGCGGGGCTGACCCACGTCTGGAAACCCCTGCTCCACGAGGTGGCCTCCGGCTCCCTTGATGCCAGCGCCAATGAGATCAATTACCGCGCCCACGCCCGTAAGCACCACTACGAGTTTCAGCTGGGTCGAATGAGCGGGCTGGACCGCGAGGCCAAACAACTGACTATCGCCGCCTTCCATGATGAGGACGGCGACGAGGTGGTTCCTGAGCGCCGGATAAGCTACGACACCCTGGTGATTGCCGTGGGCAGCACCGCCAACGACTTCGGCACGCCCGGTGCCCAGGCCCATTGCCTGTTTCTGGACAGCCTGAAACAGGCCCGGCGCTTCCACAACCTGATGCTCAATGCCTTCTTGCGCAAGAATCATGAGGCGCTGCAAGGTACCCGGCGCGCGCTGAACATCAACATTATCGGCGCTGGCGCCACCGGCGTTGAACTGGCCGCCGAGCTGCGCCTGGCGTCGCGCGAACTGCCGGTCTACGGCATGAATCACCTGCAGTCCTCGGACGTGTCCATCACCGTGATCGAAGCCGCCGACCGCATTCTGCCAGCGCTCCCCGGCCGACTCTCGGCAGCCGCCACCCGCGAACTGGAGCGACAGCACGTGCAAGTGCTCACCGGCCAGCCGGTCAGCGAAATCCGTTCAGACAGCGTGGTGATGAAAGACGGCACCGAGCTGCCGTCGGAAATGACCATCTGGGCCGCCGGCATCAAGGCGCCGGCGTTCCTGGCCGAGCTGGATGGCCTGGAGGTCAACAAAGGCAATCAGCTGATGGTGGAGCAAACCCTGCAAACCACGCTGGATGCCAACGTTTACGCCTTTGGCGACTGCGCCGCCTGCCCGCAACCGGACACCGACAAACCCGTACCGCCGCGAGCACAGGCCGCACACCAGCAGGCGGCCGCCCTGTTCAAAACCCTGTGCCATCGCCTCGAAGGCAAGGACGCCGTGCCGTTTGTCTACAACGATCACGGCTCATTGATCAATTTCAGCCGTTACACCACGGTGGGCAACCTGATGGGTAATCTGTCCGGGCGCAGCATGTATATCGAGGGCAGGGTGGCAAGGCTGTTCTACGTCTCTCTGTACCGCATGCATCAGGTGGCTCTGCACGGTTTTCTCCGCACCGGCATCATCTGGCTGATGGACAGAATCAGCCGTGCCATGCATCCGCGACTGAAACTGCACTGAACGACGGGGGCGGGCACTCGATGGAGCGGGTGAAGGGAATCGAACCCTCGTATGCAGCTTGGGAAGCTGCCGTTCTACCATTGAACTACACCCGCAAAACCCGTGTTGCACCGGCAATATAAGCCGACATGCCATCGACCGGCAAGCCCTCCGGGCCGGAAATACGGTCACCGCCCGCGCACCGGCCCTGATATGCTGTAACACTGACAAATGGAGACCCGATGGACCCCACGTTCACCCTGATTGGCGCTCTGATGCTGGTGATCAGCATTGTACTCAGCCCGCTATCCAGCCGGGTGGGCATGCCTGTGCTGCTGATTTTCCTGATCGTCGGCATGATGATGGGTGAGGATGGCCCCGGGGGTATTGATTTCGACGACTTCGAACTCGCCTTCGTGATCGCCAACCTGGCGCTGGGCGTGATTCTGCTGGACGGCGGCATGCGCACCCGCGCGGAAACCTTCCGCGTCGGACTCAGGCCCGCATTGATGCTGGCCACCGCGGGCGTTTTTCTCACGGCCGCCGGCGCCGGTCTGGTGGCCTGGTGGGTGTTCGATCTGCACTGGCTCACCGCGTTGCTGATTGGCGCCATCATTTCCTCCACCGATGCCGCTGCCGTGTTTTCGCTGTTGCAGGGCCGGGGACTGCATCTGAACGAACGTGTCAGCGCCACCCTGGAGATCGAATCCGGCAGCAACGATCCGATGGCGATTTTCCTGACCCTGATGCTGGTCACCATGATTGCCAGCGAAGGCCAGGGCGAAGGCTGGACCGGACTCATCATGCTGATCAAACAGTTTGGCATCGGCGGCGCGGCCGGATTGTTCGGCGGCTATGTGGTGGTGGAACTGGCCAACCGCATACGCCTGACCCCCTCGCTGTATCCCTTGCTGGTGGCAGCAGCGGGGATTGCCGTGTTTTCCGGCACCAATGCCATTGGCGGCAGCGGCTTCCTCGCCATCTACCTGACCGGCGTGGTCATCGGTAATCGCCCGGTACGAATGATGCCGATGATCCTGCAGGTGCACGATGGCCTGGCGTGGCTGTCGCAGATCAGCCTGTTCCTGATCCTGGGGTTACTGGTCACGCCCAGCGACCTGTGGCGGCTGGCCGGTGGCGGCCTGATTCTGGCGCTGGCACTGATCTTCGTGATACGTCCCCTGACCGTGCTCATCACTTTGTGGCCGTTCGCTTTCAATCGCCGCGAACTGGGCTTTATCAGCTGGGTGGGGCTGCGCGGAGCCGTGCCTATTGTGCTCGCGCTGTTTCCGATCATTGCCGATCTGCCCGATGCCCAGCTGATTTTCCACGCCGCCTTCTTCATTGTACTGGTGTCGTTGATTGTCCAGGGTACGACCATGGCGCCGCTGGCGCGAAAACTGGGGCTGGAAGTTCCTGCCGGCGAAGACCCTTATCGCCGCCTGCCCCTGGACGTGCCAGCCACCGGCGACCACGAATTGATGCTGTTCCCCTTGCGAGGTGAAAACTGGAAAACACCGCGCCCGCTCGGGCAACTGCGCCTGCCCTCAAACACCGCCATTGCCGGTGTCTTCCGCAAGCGGGTCTGTCACCAGCCCAGCCCGGAAATGGAGGTGTCCAGCGGCGATGTTATCGCCATGTTCGCGACACCGGCGGCGCTGTCCGAGCTGGGCAAGGCGCTCAGTGGCCGTCAGGCGCCCAAACACCTTGCGGAACGAGCGTTCTTTGGCGACTTTGTCCTCAACGGCGACGCGTTGTTGGGCGACGTGGAACAGGTGTACGGTATCGAGTTCGACGAACTGCCGCCGGAACTGTCACTGGCGGAGTGTTTCGCCCGGCGCACCAAGGGCCACCCGGTGGTCGGTGACAAGGTCATTCTGGGCCCGGTCACCCTGGTTGCCCGCGCAACCGACGCCGACCGCGTCACCAAGGTCGGCCTGAAGATGGACAGCTCGCAGGGCGGCAGAGGCGGTTAATGGATTACCCAAAAAGTTAACAAAACCACTTCACATCTCCGCGCCCGGCTATGCTATAAACTGTGCCATACTCACATTAATCATTAGTAAGTTAAGCCCATGACGGTCCGCAACTACCTCAGTTTGTTAATCCTGACAGCCGGCCTTTTGCTGCCGCTGACCAGTGCATCCGCGACAGAACTGCTGGCGCGCGCGGACACCCGCATGCCCGAGGACAAAGCCTCACCTAGCACCTCCCAGACCATAAACAAGGTTCTGGTGCGCAAGAGCGAGCGCAGGCTTTTCCTGATGGATGACGATGAAGTGGTGCGCAGCTACCGGATTTCCCTCGGCGAGAACCCTGAAGGCCATAAGCTGTATGAGGGCGATCAACGCACACCCGAGGGGGACTACCAACTTGACTGGCGCAATGAAAACAGTGACTTCTACAAGTCCATTCACATCTCCTACCCCAGCCCCAGAGACCGGGAACTCGCCCAGGCCTGGGGTCTGGATCCCGGCGGCAGCATCATGATTCACGGCTTGCCCAACGAGGCCGGTGACCTCGCCTTCGCCTACACCGGGCTGGACTGGACCAACGGCTGCATCGCCGTTACCAACGAGGAGATGGATGAGATCTGGAATCTGGTGACCAATGGCACGCCAATCCGCATCCTGCCATGAAACAAAACTGACGGTTCTTAAACTTTCGTTTTCATTAAGTTGTTGTCATAACCTAGGAACTTTTACGTATCCTTAGTTAACATTTTCCCCTAGAGTGTTTTACACTGTTTGACGACTCCGGTAGTCAAAGCCTATCGGGCCCGGGTTGACAGGAAGTCATCCAGACTTCTGGATCACAGGATTTATAACGACCAATAAAGGGGAAAAGATATGCGTAAACTGACGATCGCAGGGTTTGCAATGGCCGCCGCACTGACTGCTGGCTGCGCCACTACTGATCAGGGTGCCATCGACGAGGCGAATGCTAACGCCACCTCCGCCGAGCAGACCGCTGAAAACGCAATGAACACCGCCAACAGCGCTTCAAGCTCCGCACGCTCTGCCCAGCAGACTGCAGACGAAGCACTGGCCGCTGCGAAAGCTGCCCAACAGTCAGCTGACGAAGCAAACGAGCGCGCCAAGCGCATGCTCGAGCGTGCCAGCCAGAAGTAAGGCTGATGCACCTCAAAAAAAGGCCGGTCATCCCGGCCTTTTTTTGTGCCTGTCTGCGGGTCCCTCAGTCCGCTGATTCCGGAGCATCGGGTTTATTCAAGCCCTGCTTCTGCTTCTCCATAAACGATTTCAGCATATCCATCGGCAGCGGGAACACGATGGTGGATGAGTTGTTATTGCTCATATCGGCCAGGGTTTGCAGATAACGCAGCTGCATCGCCCCCGAGTTTGTCGACATCACATCTGCAGCCTCCACCAGTTTCTTCGATGCCTGCAGCTCCCCTTCGGCGTGAATCACCTTCGCGCGGCGTTCGCGTTCCGCTTCGGCCTGACGGGCAATTGCCCGGATCATCGACTCGTTCAGATCCACGTGTTTGATCTCGACATTGGCGACCTTGATGCCCCACTCCTCGGTCTGCGCGTCGATAATCTCCTGGATATCGATGTTGAGCTTGTCCCGTTCAGACAGCATCTCGTCCAGGTCATGCTTGCCCAGCACCGATCTCAGGGTGGTTTGTGCCAGCTGGCTGGTGGCCGCGCCGTAATCCTCGACGCGGATGATGGCCCGCTCCGGATCAATGACCCGGAAATACAATACCGCGTTGACCCGCACCGTCACGTTGTCCTTGGAAATCACGTCCTGACTGGGCACATCGAGAGTGATGACCCGCAGATCCACCCGGACGATCTGCTGAATACCCGGGATAACAATGATCAGGCCCGGGCCTTTCACACCCTGAAACCGACCAAGGAAGAACACCACGCCGCGCTCGTACTCGGGCAGGATCTTGATGGCTGACCCGATGATCAGCAACAGCACCACCATGGGCGCAAGATAGGGAATCAGATCTCCGAATATCATACCGTCTCCTTCACTGGTTGAGCTTCCTGGGAAATGTTTTGCACCGGTTACCGCTCCGCGTCCGTCGGCTCCACCAACACCGTCAGACCAATGATCTCCCGCACCTGCACATGACTGCCTGCCTGCACTGGCACAGTGCTGCTCGCATTCCAGCGCTCACCGCTCATACGAACGTGCCCGCGAAAACCATTCTCAAACGGAGCAAAATCCTCCAGCGCCACCACCTGTTCGTGGGGCATCTGCTCCGGCCCGCTGACCGGATCGCGCTTGCGCAAACCAATGAAACGCGTCACCGTCCACAACATGAAGCCGGCAGCAACAGCCGCCGTGCCCCCGACCATGGGCAGGGAAATATCCCGGTGACTGCCGTCCATGAGAATCACTGAGCCGGTGATGAACGCCACGATGCCCCCGATGCCCAGTATCCCGAAACTGGGCATGAAAGCCTCGCCGACAATGAACGCCAGACCCAGCAGTATCAGCGCCAGACCGGCGTAGTTCACCGACAGCACCTGAAACGCAAACAGCGCCAGTATCAGACTGATGGCGCCGATCACTCCGGGAAAGATCGCACCGGGGTTGGACAGCTCGAAAATGATGCCGTAAAAGCCGATGATCATCAGGAAGTAGGCGACGTTGGGATCGGTGATCACCGACAGCAGGCGGGTACGCCAGTCCGGGTCGGCTCTGACCAGCTCCAGCCCGGCGGTTTGCAAGGTTCGCTCACCGTCGGCCATACGCACGGTGCGGCCATCAATCTGGTTCAGCAGGTCGGACAGATTGCTGGCCACGACATCGACCACCTGTTTATCCCGAGCTTCTTCGGCGCCGAGGTTGACCGCCTCGCGCACAGCCTCTTCGGCCCAGTCGGCATTGCGGCCATGGCGCTGGGCCAGGCCGCGAATATAACTGACGGCATCTTCCAGCACCTTGCGCTCCATCGACGTACCGCCGCGGCGCTTGCCGTTGTTCTGCTCACCGTCAGGCTGTTTGTCGTCGTCGGTTTCCTGGCCGTCGGTTTCCGCTGGCTCCTCCGTTCCCGGCACGCCGCCCATCTGAACCGGCGTCGCTGACCCCAGGTTGGTGGCAGGCGCCATGGCTGCTATGTGGCTGGCGTATAGAATGTAGGTGCCGGCGCTGGCAGCGCGGGCCCCCTCTGGCGACACATAGGTCGCAACGGGAACCGGCGAGGCCAGAATGGCCTTGATGATGCCACGCATGGAATCCATCAGACCGCCGGGGGTGTCCATTTCAATGATAACCAGCGCCGCGCCCTCGGCATCGGCGCGCTCGATGCCGCGCGCGAGGTAGTCCATGGTGGCAGGACCGATGGCGCCGTCCACGGTCAACAGGAGTGCGGTGCCATTCTGTGTGGATTGGGCATAAACGGAGTGGGCGAGGGAACCCAGTGCCAGTAAGGCACCGAGGAGCAAAACAGACAATGACCAGGTGAATGCTCTGGAGCGAATCGGTCTGTTGGCTTGGCTCACTTTCATCATTCCTCCCCGGATCAGGGTAAGGGGGCAGAACACCTCCGCCGGCCACCGGTGCCCGCACCCCCAATGAACGGCGCATTGTTCACTTTTTCATTGATCCCAGTACGAATATAGTCGGGATACAGCCTTGTGACCCGGATTGGCGACATTTGTTTCGTCAGCCCGGCCCGCACTTCAGAACCAGAGCTGCTGACGCTCACTGTCGTCCTCGTCCTCAGCCGCCGCAGAGGGCTCGGCACGGGATTCTCCGGATGCCATCTGACGCACCCGCTCACCGACCATGGTGGGCAGACCGTCGGCCTGATCAACCGCCAGCTCAATGGCGCTACGCTGGATCTCAACATCCGGACGGCGCTGGAGGAAGGCGTCTACCGACTCAGTGACTTCCTGCCACAGCCATTCGCGATCTTTCCGGCTGTATTCTTCGTGGGGGCGGTGCACCTCCAGCCAGACTTCGCCGCCGGACACACCGATCTTGACGGGCTGCTTGATCACGCGGACCGGGGTCCCCTTGCTGACCTGGTATACAAAGCGGGAGATGTCTTCGTTGTACATACGGAAACAACCATGGCTGACCTGCATGCCAACACCAAACTGTTTGTTGGTCCCGTGAATCAGATAGCCTTTTTCGCTGAGCATCAATGCATGGGTGCCCAGCGGGTTGCCGGGACCGGGCGGAATCATCCGGGGCAGGTACTCCCCGGAGGCCTCGTACTCGGCGCGAATGCTGGCCGGGGGGTACCACGCCGGTGACTCCAGCGGCATGGTGACTTCCGCGTCGGTCAGTGGTGACGGGTTATCCTCGGTGCCCACGCCCACGGGATAGACCTGCACACCGTCTTCGGTGAAGTAATAGAGGCGGTATTCGGCCAGATTGATCACAATGCCCTTACGCTCGACATCCGGCAGCACGTACTGGCGAGGCAGGGTAATACGGGTGCCATCCCCCGGCAGCCAGGGGTCAATGCCGGGGTTGGCCTTGACCAGTTCCAGGTAGCCCAGGCTCAGATCGTTGCCAATCGCCGCGAAGGTATCCTCATAGTGGGTCGTGAATACGGCCAGGCGCCCGGCCAGATCGCTATTAACAGCAAACGTCGGTACCCGGGGCTCGCGATCCGGCTTCGCCGCGGGATCAATTTCCCGGGTTTTGTCCTGCCCGGCTCCATAGGCACCGCTCCCGGCCAACATCAGCCCGACCGCAATCAACACCAGGAGTCGTTTACACCACATAGTTCGTCTTCCACCCATCAGCTTCGGTTCAATGGCGATCAGGTCGATACCAGGGCCGCCCATACAGTGGCAATTGCCAGAATGACAAACAGTATACTGGCGCCTATGCGCGCCGTTGCCAACGGTAGCCGGTCCATCAGCCACTTGCCCGCCATGATAACCGGTATGTTGGCCAGCAGCATCCCGACGGTCGTGCCCATGATAACCCAGAAGGTTTCCGGGTACCTGGCCGCGAGCACCACCGTCGCCACCTGGGTCTTGTCGCCAATCTCGGCGACGAAAAACATCACCGTGGTGGCCATGAACGCCCCCATCCCCAGAAAGCGGGAGTCGTCACTGTCGTCCTTGTCGGGAATCAGCAACCACAGCGCAATGGCTATGAAACTGACCGCCAGTATCCATGGCAACCACTGCTCCGGTATCCACTTTGCCACCCAGGCACCCAGCAATGCAGACAGGGCATGGTTCAGGATGGTGGCAACGAGGATACCCAGAATGATGGGCAGCCGCCGGGCATAGCGTGCAACGAGAAAGAGTGACAGCAACTGGGTCTTGTCACCGATTTCAGCGATAGCCACGGCGACAGTTGAAGCGAGAAATGCATCCATGAAAAGCTCCGGGGCGGATCGTCAGACATGAGACAGCCCACCTTCCGCCCTCTGGAGGTGACGCTGCCTCAGGTCTTGCCAATTTCACCGGCCTGCGGTGAAACATGGTAGCCATGGAGATTGAGCCCCAAGTATGTTGACTACCATCTGCCCGGAAACACGATCTCCGGCGCAGAGGCTACTCCCCTGAAGAGAATGCGCATCTTAGTCAATTACCTGACGCGAGGCAACTAGACCCGCATTTTCCAGACCGGTATTGCCGCCACCGCCACAAACACGGCCACCAGCCACCAGGCCGAATGGAAGGCGCCAATGGTGGGTATACCCCCACTGTGATCGCCGAACTCGATGGCCAGCGCAACCAGATTGACCCCGAACGCGCCACCCAGCTGGCGGGTAAAATTGATGGTACTGGAGCCGGCACCCAGCTCTTCCGGTTGCAGCGGGTTGAGGGCGCCGGTGGACAGCGCCGGCAACATGAAACCGATGCCGATCCGGCCGATCACTGTCCACAGGGCGAGCCAGCCAAACGCCAGGTCCAGGTCCGACAGCGCGAACAGTACCGCCGAGGTGGCAAACAACGTGATTCCGAACACCACCAGCGAACGCGCACTTTTACGGTCAGCCAGACGGCCGGCAAGAGGAAATGTCGCGCCCAGTACGATCCCCGCCGGCAACATCAGCAGGCCCGCTTCGGTGGCCGAAAAGCCCAGCGCGGTCTGCACGAACAGAGGAACCAGATAGGTGGAACCGAACAGCGCAAGGCCGAGGGCCATGGCCCCCAGATTGGCGAACAGAAAGGCCCGGTTGCGCAGCAGCCGGATGTTGACCAACGGATGGGGGGTTCGCCGTTCGCGGAGCACAAACAACAGCAGAGTCACCGCAGCAACCACCACCTCCAGGGCGATGAGCGTCTGCTGACCGGACAACTCCTGCAGTCGGTTGAGGGCATCCAGCGACAGCCCGATGGTGGCGCCCAGTAGAAGGAGGCCGGGCAGATCGAAACGGTAGGGGGCCGGCCGCGACACCGGCAGCGGCAGAAAACGCCACGCCATCACCACCCCGAGCAGGGTGACCGGTGCCGGTGCAAACATGACGTAACGCCAGTCCAGCTGGTCCACCAGGAAACCGCCGAGCACCGGACCCAGCGCAGGCGCCAGAATGACGCCCATGCCGTAGATACCCATGGCGTGGCCGCGGCGTTCCCGCGGGAACACCCGGAACACCAGGTACATGCCCATTGGTTGCATCAGGCCGGCCATTGCGCCCTGGCCGATACGCGCAACAATCAGCTGTTCCGGAGACGTGGCAAACCCACCGGCAATGGAAATGACGCTGAACAGCGCCATGGCAACACCGAGCGTCTTGCGGACCCCAAAGTGGTCGAGCAGCCAGCTGGACGCCAGCATGGTGGTGGTCATGGCGGCAATGAAGCCGGTCGCCAGCCAGTGCACCTGACCCTGACGAATACCGAATTCCTGCATGATGTCGTGCAGGGCGACGTTCACCACGGTGGCACTGAGCACCGTTGCCATGGTACCCAGCATCACCGTGAAGACCGCTAGCCAGCGCCAGCGTTCGCCATAACGGGCACGGAGCCCTTCAACCGTGTTGTCGCTCAGGGCAAATGCTCCTCGAAGGCAGGCTCATTTCTGGCTTTCGGCGTTTTCCATGATCTTGTGGAAAATTCCGATGGCCTTTTCAATGTCGTCATCGGAAATGCCGTCGAGCATCTCTTCACGCAACTTGGCCGCGCGCTCGGCGAGGTCATCCATGAACGCACGGCCGTTGTCGGTCAGATGCAGGCGACGCGCGCGCCGATCGTTGGGGCAGGGGCGGCGCTCAATCAGATTCTGTTGCTCCAGGCTGTCCAGCAACCGCACCAGAGTGGGGTTTTCAATAGCCATCAGGCTGGCCAGCTCGCGCTGGGTCAGACCCTCGCCACCCTGCTGCAGGTAAACCATGGTGGTCCAGCGCGCCTGGGTGACGCCCAGATCCTTCAAGCGCTCATCCAGCAGTTTGCGCCAGCGGCGGGTTACCCGGGCAACAGCAAAGGGAAACTGATCTCTCATGGTCCGAACTCCGGTCAGGGACTAATAAACTGTTAATGCTACCAATAGTAAGCTAACCATTGAGATAAAAACAGATGTCAATGCAGAATCAAAATGGGGGAAAACCGAAAGGCGGGCCAGAATGGCCCGCCGTGGTCGGCCACCTGGCTTACTCAGCCCGCATGGCGCATCTCTTCTTCCTTCATTTCCACCACTTCCGGTGATTCATGAAACGCTTCGTTACGGGGATCCAGTTCCGTCAGCACCGCGGAAGACTCCGGCATGGCCGGCACATAGTGCTCCTGGTCCTCCACCGCCACATCGTCCGTGTGACTGATGCGGTAGCTGGTAATGGCAGCCAGCAGCAACAGGAATCCGGCGTTGCCCAGAAACAGACCACGGGGCCCCAGCTGGCTGACCAGCTCAGCCATGACGATCGGCCCGATGACACTACCCACGCCATAGCTCAGCAGCAGGGTGGCACTGGCGGCAACGATCCGGTTGCTTTCCATGCGGTCATTGGTGATGGCCACCGCGACCGGATAAACCGTTGCCGACAATCCGGTGAACAGCCCCACCAGAATCGTCAGCAGCCATAACCGCTCGGCGCCGAGCACGCCCACCAGCACGGCCGCGGTGGCCGCCATCACCGCAATCCAGAACATCACCCGACGGCGGTCGAAGCTGTCACACAGACGGCCCAGGGGCCAGGCCAGCAGCATCGCCGCAACAATGGCGCTGGCCATGAAGGTGGAGGTGCGGGCGATATCAAGGCCTACCATGGTGGCGTAGACGGGGCCCAGCGCGTAAAACGAGCCAATCAGCACACCACAGATCAGCGCGCCGGCCACGCCCGTGAAGGATTCCCGCGCCAGCTTGAAAATCGACATCCGCTCGGCCTGTTCGATAACCGGCGCCTCCATCCGTGTCAGCGACAACGGAATCAACGCCAGCACCAGCAGCATGGCGGCGATGGAAAACGGCATGAAGTTGGCCGGATCACCAATGTTCACCACCAGCTGGCCGCCGGCAGCGGACAGATAGAAAACAATCTGATAGACCGCGAATAACGCGCCCCGGTTGTCGTTGGTGGCGCGACTGCTGAACCAGCTTTCGATCACCACCAGCACACCGGCGATACTGAAGCCGGACAACACCCGCAAGACGGCCCAGAAAATCATCGATACCGCCATCGGATACATCAGCGATGCCACCGCGGCCACCGCAGCAAACGCGGCGAAGGTGCGAATATGTCCGACCCGGGTAATGATTTTCTGAACGTACAGCGTGCCCAGCACGAAGCCGATGGAATAGCACACCAGTACCCAACCGATGGTGTCTGCGGGTACCGATTCAATGCTCAGGCGGATACCCAGCAGGGTCATCAGAAACGCATTGCCACTGACCAGCAGAATGATACTCAGGATTAATGCAGACAGAGATGCGACCATTCGGGTCATCGACCGGGCTCCGGACTTTGGGGGATTCGGTTCAGGGGTTATGCAAAAACGTGGCTGTGACAAAACATAGCAGCGGGAGCCGGAGTTTGCCGACCGCGCATTAGAACAGCCCCGTTACCACCTTTCTACTACGCACTTCCCGCAACCCTCTGACGGCGACCAGAATCACAGTTATCCCGCCCGGGGGCGCGGCATGGCGGCCTTTGACATTGTTTTACATTAAGGTGACGTAACAGACCCGCCGGCAACGAGCGGTTAACATTATTCCAGCTATTCACCAAACCCGTGAGTGCCTGTTATGAAAAAAACGGACTGGCCCATCCGGTGGGATCTGCTGCTGCGCTACCGCCTGATTGAGATTATTGCCCTGTGGGAAGGACGGCTGACGACCAACCACATCTGTCACAGCTTCGGCATTGGACGGCAGCAGGCCTCCAAGGACATCAATACCTACCTGCGGGAACTTGCGCCCGACAACCTGATCTACGACCGGCACCTGAAAGGATACGTGCCGGCCGCAGGCTTCCGGCCGGTGGTCACCCGCGGCCACGCCAGCGAATACCTGGATCTGCTGGCACGCCAGGAACATCTGAGCGACACCTTCGAATCCCTCAACATCAGCCTGCCGGACAGCACCGTGGTTCAGGGGCCGCACCGCGTGGTCCGGCCCGAGGTCATGCGCGCCGTGGTCACCGCCACCCGCCACGGCCGGCAACTCCGGACCGGTTATGCATCACTCTCGCAGTCCGGCATCAGCCAGCGGGTGCTGGAGCCACACACACTGGTCTGTGTGGGCCGCAACTGGCACCTGCGGGCCTGGTGCGAAACCACCGGTGGCTTCAGCGATTTCGCCCTGAGCCGTTTCCGCGGCGAACCCGACGTGGTGCGACAGCGGGCACGTCACTCCGTACACCAGGACGAAGAGTGGAACCGTGAGCTGACCCTGGTAATCGCGCCGGACAGCCGCCTGAGCCGGGAATGCCGGGACATCATCGCCACCGATTACGGAATGACCGACCATCGCCTGGAACTGACGACGCGCGCTGCGCTGGCACCTTACCTGTTGTCTCGGCTGGGTGTTGCGGTGGATACCCCGCACCCGGACCCGCTGGTTCAGCAGCTGGAACTGGCCAACCCGGAGCAGGTGAACCTCAGCAGTCCACGCCACCACAAAACGGTGAAAGCGGTGGCGGGACTTTGCTAGACTTGGCGGGTGAAATCGTCCGCAACCAGCCCTCTGTTTACCATCGTCCTCGCCATCGCTCTCGCCGCAGTCACCCGGGGCGCAGCGGCTGAGGCCTGCCATACCCCTGCCACCCCGATCTCCGAGATCCAGGGCCACGGGGAGCGCTCGCCACTGGCGGGCACTCAGGTCACCGTTGAGGGCATCCTGACTCTCGATTCCCGTCATCGGGGCGGCTTCCGCGGTTTCTACCTGCAGCAGGCCGATGACGAAACCGACGGGCAGGCGTCAACTTCCGAAGCGCTGTTTATCCATACTGGCGAGGACGTCGGTAAACCCGGCCATCGGGTGCGGGTTCGCGGCCGGGTCAAGGAATTTCATGATCTGACCGAGCTGACTGACGTCCGGTACGTAAAGGATTGCGGGCCGGCCCGGCTACCCGAGCCGGTACCCATCCGCCTGCCCTGGCGCGATGGCGAGTGGCCCCCGGAACACCTGGAAAACATGCGGGTGCGGGTGAACGGCCGCCTCACCGTGATCGACAGTTACCACCTGGCCCGCTACGGTGAACTGACACTGGCTGCGCAATCCCAGCTCATACCCACCGAGACCCTGGCGCCGGGGCCGGCTGCGGTAGCGCTGGCGCAGCAGCAAGACCGGAATCGCCTGGTGCTGGATGATAACCGCGGCGTTCGTAATCCCGACCCCGCACCCTGGCCAACACCGGCACTGGCCATAGACCACACGGTCCGGACCGGCGATGCCGTCAGCGGTCTGGAGGGCGTTCTCGACTATCGGTTCGGAGCATGGCGGCTACAACCGTCGGTCAGCCCGGCGTTCCACACCGACAACGCGCGCCCGTCACCACCACCCCGTCATCCCGACGCCACGCTGCGGGTACTGTTTCTCAACCTGCAGAACTATTTCAACGGCGACGGTCGCGGCAACGGGTTTCCCACCGCCAGAGGCGCACAAACCGCTGAACAGTTCCAGCGCCAGACGCGCCGGCTGGTCGCCACTATGACCGCGCCGGACGCCGACGTCATCGCCGTCGCGGAACTGGAAAACGATGGCGAAGGCGAGCACAGCGCGCTGACCAGCCTGGCACGCGCCTTGGGGCCCCACTGGCGCCCCGTTCGTGCGGAGGCGACCAGCGGAACGGATGCAATCCGCACCGCACTGCTGTACCGGGCGGACCGGGTCGAGCCCGCGGGCCCGGCCTCGCGCCTGGTTTCCGGCCCTTACCGCCAGCGTGGCCGGCCGCCGCTGGCACAGGCCCTGCGCCCCCTGGGCCGCGCCCGTGGGGTGCAGATCATCGTGCCCCACCTGAAATCCAAGGCCTGCCACGGTGCCAAAGGGCGCGACCGGGACCAGCAGGACGGCCAGGGCTGTTTCAGCCACCGCCGCGCCATGGCAACGCGGGCACTGGTTGACTGGGCCCACGACTTACCCCGGACGGGCAATGTTGCCGGCACACTGATCACCGGCGATCTGAACAGCTACGCCCGGGAAACACCGCTGATCAGCTTTCGCGACGGAGGTTTCACCAGCCTGGTACATCACTTCCATCCCTGTACCACCGACCGGTGTTCCCACCCGACCTACCATTACAAGGGCCGGAAGGGCAGCCTGGATTACGCCCTGGCTTCCACGGATCTGGCTCCCCTGGCCGTCGGTGCCTGGAGCTGGGCCGCCAACGCGGAGGAGCCGCCTGCGCTGGGTTACCGCGATACCGAAAAGCTTGCCCGGCCACCACCGTGGCGATCCTCCGACCACAATCCGGTGATCGTGGATCTCGCGCTCTGACGCGTATCCGGCTATTGCCTGGCTGCCGCGGCGCACTGGCGGCAAGGCCATCGCCCGCAAACATCAGGGCGGTACACTGGTACCATTCAATGACTAGCGGGAATGCACCATGAACCTACCGACCCCGAATTTATGGCCTCTGGCTCGAACCGGCCAGCGCTGGCTGCTGCAGGCAAAAAGAAGGGAAGCTCAGATCGATGGCCATCGGATGGTGTATCTGGAACGGGGAACAGCGTCTCCCTCCCGGCCAACGCTGTTGCTGATTCATGGCTTTGCCGCAATGAAAGAGAACTGGGCCTTCTGGTTACAGAAGCTGCCCCGCGACTGGCACATCCTGGCCCCCGACGTTCCCGGGCTGGGGGAAAGCGATTATCACCCGGGCGCCAGCTACCGCTATGAGGCCCAGGCGCTGCGGCTCAGGGACTGGCTCGCCAGCTTCCCCACCGACAACATCCACCTGGCCGGCAGCTCCATGGGCGGTGCCATCGCGGCGGTGCTGGCCCACCGTATGGAACCGGCCCCCCGCTCGGTCACCCTGCTGAACAGCGCCGGCATTCCCGAACACGACGGAGTGGATATCGACGCGCCGTTCGAATCCGACCGCGACGACATCCTCATCCCTCGTGACTGGTCCGGCGTCTACCGCATGTTCAACAGCGTCGGTAACGGCAGGCCCTCCGCCATGGGGCTGGCCATGACCGGCTTGTTGGGGCCGGATCTGCTCCAGCGCCGCGCTGCCCTGCGCCATATTTTTGATGACATGCTGGCGGATGCCCTGGCACCGGCGCGCTACCTTGGCAACAGCACGCCGCCGTTGCAGGTGCAATGGGGCGACCGCGATGTCATCACACCAACCCGCTGCGTTGACTGGTTCCGCACCGCCACGCCGGATGCCGATATTCACGTTTTCCGCGGCGTTGGCCATCTACCGATGCTCGAGAACCCCGGCCGCTCGGCCGCCACCCTCGCCAGTTTCATCGGGCGTCACCAGCACTGATTGGCCTGCATGGCCTCTTGACCCGTCAGCGAAGTCATGGGGCCGGACCACGGTAACGGTCATAATCAGGACCTGATATTGCTCCCTTACATAACAAGAACAGAACACAACGAGGAAAAACCATGCGCGCCTCAGTATCGACTGTTCAGGATCTGGGCATGCCGGCCATTTACCTGCATCTGCTGGCGGAACTGCTGAACACCATCGGGGTGGATGAGCGGTCACTGCTGCTGCGGGTGGGTCTTGACCCGGCCCGCCTGAAATCCACCGACCTGCGAGTCAGCCAGGCCCAGGCCAGTGAATTCGTCACCCGTGCCATTATCGAAAGCGGCGAACCGGGTCTGGGCATCATGCTCGCGCGGGAACTGAAGCTGCCCCTGCACGGCGCCCTGGGGACCGCGGTCATGAGCAGCCGTTCCCTCGACGAGGCGCTGGAACTGATGACCCGTTATCTCACGCTGCGCGCGCCCCACCTCAACGTAACCCGCCGGCAGGAAGGCGACAACGTGCTGTTCAATGTATCCTGCGGGATTGATCTGGGCCCGCTCCAGGGTTTTATCATGGACGCCATGCTGTTCGGCTGCGTCTCCATGGGCGCCCAGCTGACCGGCACCCCGGTGCCGGGCTCCGCGATACTGCGCCGCAATGGGGAACCGGCCTATTTCCAGCGTTTCCGCCAGCATATCCCGGTGCCCGTGCGTTTCAACGCGGCGGAGGATGCGCTGCTCATTCCGCGCGCGCAACTGAGCCTGCCGGTACGCTTCAGCGATGCCCAGCTGGCCGCCTCCTCCCGGGCCCAGTGTGAGGAGGCGCTGAAGCAGCTGACGGAAGATGCGGGCTTTGCCTGTCGGGTGCGCCGGGTGATCGAAACCAGCCACCCCTTTCCACCGAAACTTGCGCGGGTGGCGGCCACCCTGTTCGTCTCCGAACGCACTCTGAAACGCCGCCTGCAGGAAGAAAACGCGAGTTTCCAGAATCTGGTGGACCATGTACGGCTGCAACGGGCCGGGGAGCTGCTGAAGAACACCGGTATGAATCTGAGCCAGATCGCCGACACCCTGGGCTATGCGGACGCAGCGAACTTCACCCGTGCTTTCAAACGCTGGACCGGTACCAGCCCCAGCCATTACCGCAGCCAGACGCTGCAGCCGTCAGCGAAATCCCGCTCTGCCGGTATCGGCGCGACCGCCTGAAGCCCGGTGCAGGTGTTCAGTCGATGCCGATAATCTTGTGCATCTGAAGCGTCAGACGCCAGCGCGGGTGGGCGAGGCAATAATCCGTGGCCTTGCGGGTATTGCTCTGTTTCACCGGATCCAGCCCGCCTTCCGGTGCCGTCGGTGACGCCATCGGTGACAGGAAGTAGTGACTGGCATGCACCTCAAGAAAGCGCTCCGGCATGGCCCTGGGCTGGGGGAACACCAGTTTCAGTTCGTCACAACGCTCGATGACCACCGGCGCGTCGGCCTTGGGGCTGACACACAACCAGTCGATACCCGCTGGAGCAGGCAGGGTGCCGTTGGTTTCCACCCCCACCTCAAAACCGTGACGGTGGAGCGCGGCAATCAGCGCCTCATCCAGCTGTAACAGCGGCTCTCCGCCGGTGCAGACGACGTAAGGACGTCCGGGCGCATCCGGCCAGAGACCACGGATATGGAGTGCGAGGGCCTCGGCGGTGTCAAAGGTGCCGCCGTTCTGACCATCGGTGCCCACGAAATCGGTATCACAGAAATCGCAGACCGCCCGCGACCGGTCCTTCTCCCGACCGGTCCACAGGTTGCACTTGCTGAACCGACAGAATACCGCGGCCCGACCCGCCTGCGCACCCTCTCCCTGAAGGGTGTAGAACGCTTCCTTGACCCGGTACATCAGCCTGCCTCCTCATAGGGCAGAGGGTCGGTGAGACCATGGGCGGCAAACGCTTCACGGCGCTCGACACAGGAGCCGCACACGCCGCAGGCCCGCTCGCGACCGTTGTAGCAGGTCCAGGTCTGACCGTAATCGAGGTTGAGCTTAAGCCCCTCTGCCAGAATGTCCGACTTATCCATGGCCATGAACGGCGCCTCGATCCCCACCGGTTCGTAGTTGGCTACGCGGCACACCGCATCCATTTTCTCGACAAACTCCGGGCGGCAGTCCGGGTAGATGGCGTGGTCCCCGCCGTGGGCCCCGTACCACACCGCCCTCGCGCCGGCGGTAACGGCGTAGCCGGTGGCCAGAGACAACAGGATCATGTTGCGGTTGGGCACCACCGTGGCCTTCATCGAGTCTTCCTCGTAATGGCCCTCAGGCACTGCAATGTCGGCAGTCAGAGCCGAGCCGGCCATCACCGCCCCCAGCGCCCGGATATCGATGATCTTATGGGGAACCCCGGCTTCCTCACACACCTTACGGGCACACTCCAGCTCACGGACATGGCGCTGACCATAATCAAAGGACAGGGCATGGACCTGGTACCCACGGGCTCGCGCCAGGTGCAACAGCGTGAAGGAATCCATCCCTCCGGAATAAATCACTACAACGGTCTCAGACATCGGCTCTTTCCAGTTTGCTGCGGCTGTCATCAGGTTTTTACAATCGATGAGCATATTGTAACAGTGGAATCACACGATGGGTTCGCGTCCGGCCAAGGGGGCGGGTAAACTCAGCGAACGGCACACCAATAAAAACCGGGACGAATGAATTCCGACATCCATCCAGCCTTCATCGATTTCGAGGCCTCCAGCCTTGATCTCATCGCCAGTTACCCGATCGAGGTGGGTATTTGCCTGCCTGATGGACAACTGCACAGCTGGCTTGTCCGACCTCATGTACTCTGGCGGGACTGGTCAGACAGTGCCGAGCAGATTCACGGCATTGACCGCAAGACTCTGGAGGCCGAGGGAACGCCTGTGGCCGAAGTTGCCCGGGAACTGAACCGGCTGCTTCCCGGACAGGTCTTCTGCGATGCCTGGACCTTCGACAGTTTCTGGTTGCATCGCCTGTTCCGGGTGGCCGGCATGACGCCGGAATTCCAGCTCGAATCCATTTCCATGCTGCTGAACTCGGCTCAGGTCCGACACTGGTCCGCCATGCGCCAGGACGTTATCCGGCAACTCGGGTTACCGGTGCACCGCGCCGCTAATGATGCACTGATTCTTCACAAGACCTGGCAGCAGATCGCCCTGCACACCGATAGGCAGCCGGCGTCCCCCGGTCATAGCCGCCAGGCCTGACCCGGTCACCGGCCGGTCAGACAGCATTCAGTGCTTCAGCCGGCGGCTTCGCAGCGCCATCACTTCCAGGCCGTCACGCAGGGTATTCAGAGTCCAGTAGGTTACCAGAGCCATCAGGCCGGCCCCGGCCACGGTAAACGTGAGATCATCCCCCACCACCTGGCCCCTGGCCAGCAGCAGGTAAACAGCCAGTGCGACAATCAGAACCATTTCGACAAGCATATGGGAACGTAACTTTTGGCGGGCAGATCCGGCTTCTTCGGACATCTTGCTAGGTTTCAACCTCTTGGTGTTGATGGCATTGAACGATTCGTTAGTACACGAATTATCGACCAGAACAGGCTGAAAAGCTGTACGAACTAGTGGCTACGGATTATCCACTACCAAAAAAAACGCAGCCCCGAGGGGCTGCGTCGAAAAGGAGAGATCCACTGGGTGTTCGGCAGATTGCTGCGGAACACCCGGGATTGCACAACGTAAAAACACGTGACAGGTATCATTATTATCGCTTTAACGGAGCCGGTCTGTAGGGGTTTGCCGAAGCCTTTTAACCCTTGCAAACCGGCCGGCAGCCGATACACTGATGTTGTTACCGAAACCGAAACAGCCCGGCAGACACGCACCCTGCGCGCCGCCGGCAGAGAGCCAGAAACCATGCGACAGACCATCCGACATAGCATTACTGCCACGGGCGCGGGCCGTCTCGCCGGCCAGTGTGTACTCGTTATGGTGAAAGACAGCTAACGGCTTTCGGTCAGTCCCGGGAGCCATTCGAGCAACCGGGCCAGCCTCTCCGTCAGACCCCGGTTGCCAGAGCAACGGGGTTTTTGTTTTTGCAGCCGCAAAACGACAAGGAGAACATCATGAGAAGACATCCAACAACACGTGCAGCACATCAGCCAGCCGGCCATCAACCGGGCCCGATCAAGCGCCCGGAAAAGCTGCCGCTGCTGGATGCCATCTGCAAGAAACTGAATCAGCGCGTCAATATGGACGACGAACAACGGGTGCTGGGCCTGTACGAACGGGGCTGGATCTTCAACGGCGTGTTGTGCCGGCTTGAGGGTGCGGAAGCGCGCTACGTGAGGGCGCTGGCATCCCGCTACAATTCCTGGATTGCCCGCCAGGTGGCGTGACCGGGTCCGGGGTCTGAAGCGTTCAATGTGGACGGTTCAGGCCCTGCACCGTTGCCCGATCGCCACTGTGGACCATGGCGTAGTTACTCACCACATCGTAGATCTTTTCCTGGGAATAGGGCTTGACCACATAGCCATTGGCTCCGGCACTGATGGCCTTCTGAATACTGTCGATGGAGTCGTCGGCGGTCACCAGCACAATGTGCTGGCTTTCCTTTACCCGCTTGAACTCCAGCATCAGATCGTGCCCGTTGCCATCGGGCAGGCCGATGTCCAGCAGCACAATCTGAAATTCACTCGCCTCATAGGCCGCACGGGCCCCGGCGGCATCGCGGGCGGATTCAACGCCGGTGGCGCCGGCCTTGAACAACATCTGCACCAGATGCTCGCGCATCACCGGCTCATCTTCGACCACCAATACCCTGAGATCACTCATGGATTCTCTCCTGATTGTTTCCTTGTGCGTTCAGACCGTCTCACTGCCGGGACGGCGGGGAATGGCCAGAGGTTCGTGCGCCGGCGGCTGGCCGCCCCCGGCGCCATGAAGCCCCCCGGGGGCGTCTGCCTCGGTGCCGGCGCTGCGGGTGAGGATGTTGCTGATACTGACCGCGGTGGTGTAGAGCGATATGGCAATTATCAGCAGCACCGGCTGCACAAACGCGACGAAACCCGGGACCTCGCTGTTCCCGACAATGCTGAGCATGAGGATGATCGACGGCCCCAGTACCACAAACAACGTCAGTGCAATAAAGAATACAATGCGTTCCTTGTAGCGGCCAAGATCACGGTTGGTAACCAGACCCAGTACGAACTTGCCGATGGCGAGGCCGGCCAGAATGGCGGAAGCGATACTGAGATCGGGCTGCATCAGAATCTGCGCCAGATTGCCATCCCAGAGCCGTTGCATGGTGATGACCAGAAACGGGAACAGCACAAACAGAACATCCGCGTAAGTGCCGTACATCATGCTCAGTGAGTGTTGTTCGCTGTGTTGCTGCTGGTCAGTCATTGTCCGCTTTCCTGTGGTCATGTGCTTTGCTTCCGGGTTGTCAGGGCCCGGTCAATCATCTCATCGAGCCGGGCCAGTTCACTGCGAAGACGGTCCCAGTCCGGCGCTCCTGCATTCAGACTGGCCTCAATAGCACCGGCCAGGCCGGTCATTGCCGGATAGCCCATCGCACCGGCGGTGCCCTTGATCTGGTGGGCCTCAATGCGCAGGGTTTCGGCGTCTTCCCGTGCCAGCGCCCGGTGCATGGCCTGCCGACGCGTCGGCAGGCCGGAAAGGAACTGGTCCACCAGCTCCTTGATGCCACTGTCCTCGGCCGCTTCGGCATCACTGCCGTTACTGCCCAGGGTGCGCTCCAGCAGGGCCAGCAGGTGATCGGTGTCCATGGGCTTGTTCAGCACCCCGTCGCACCCGGCGTCCTGCAGTGCCTCGATTTCCTGCTGATCGCCAGCGGTGAACGCCACGATGGGGCGCCGGAACCCGGTCTGGCGCAGCAAACGCGTCGCCTCAACACCGTCCAGCCCGGGCATGTGCCGGTCCATCAGCACCAGATTCACCGATCCGGACAGGGCCGCGCGCACCGCTTCCTCACCGTCGGTGACCGAAACCACCTCGAGTCCGCGCCGGCGCAGCATGCGCTCCACCAGCTGACGGTTATCGTCGTTATCCTCGGCCACCAGCACGGTGCCGCGATACTGCCGGTCCTTGCCATAACCATGGTCCGGCTGCACTTTCAGGTAACGGGCCAGCACCTCATAAAACCGCTGCTTGTCTATGGGCTTGGCCAGGTGTTCGTTGCAGCCGGCCATCCGGTAATCGGCAATGTCTTCGGCCATCACATTGGCGGTGAGCGCAATCACCGGGGTGTTGATACCGGCCTCCCGCAGGGCCGCCGTCGCGTCACGTCCGTTCATGACCGGCATCTGGATATCCATCAGAATCAGATCGAACGGCTCGCGAATAGCAGTTTCCAGCGCTTCCGCGCCGTTCCCGACATGCACTATCTCCGCGCCGGTACGGCCGACCAGCAGCGACACCAGCCGCCGGTTGACGTCATTATCCTCGACGCACAGTATGCGTCCGGTCAGGCGCGGGGCGACCACCATGGGGATGGTGCGACGGCGCTGGCTCAGCTCCGACGCATCCCGCAAGAAATGCACGTCCTCCAGAGCGCCGGTGGTGATCCGCAGTTCAAATTCACTGCCCTCACCATAGGTGCTGGCCACCGTAATGTCACCGCCCAGCAATTCGGCCAGGCGCCGGGAAATACTCAGGCCGAGGCCGGTGCCGCCATACTGGCGGGCAATCGCCGCACTGCCCTGGGCGAACGGATCAAACAGGCGGCGCAGCTGCTCCGGCTTCATGCCGATGCCGGTGTCCACCACCCGGGCCACCAGCTGCTCTTGCTGACGATCACAGCGGACAGCCAGGGAGATTGAGCCTTTTTCCGTGAATTTCAGCGCATTTCCACACAGATTGATGATAATCTGCCGGAATCGGGTGGGATCCGTGCGGATGGTTTCCGGCAGCGGGTACTCGCAGATGATGTTGAAGTCGAGGCCTTTCTCCCGGGCTCGCGGGGCAAAAAAAGCGCGAATCTCATCCAGCAGCTCCGGCAGATTGACAGTCACAACGTCCACGTCCAGCTTGTTGGCGTCGATCTTGGAATGATCGAGGATGTCATTCACCAGATCCAGCAGGTGGCGCCCGCTCCGCACCACTGTTTCCGCACTGCCGCGCTTTTCCTGCTCGCTCAGATCCGAATCCAGCAGGGTCTCGCCGTAGCCGATGATGGCGGCCAGCGGCGTGCGGATCTCGTGACTCATGTTGGCCAGAAACTGGCTCTTGGCCTCCGCCGAATTGCGGGCCAGTTCCTTTTCCAGCCGCTCCTGCTCCCGCTCCCGCTCAATACGCTGGCGTTGGTGACGTTCGGTCGCATCAATGCAGGTACCTTCCAGGTGTGTGGGCATACCGTCGTTGTCGTAGACGGTATGGAGGGAAATGGTGGCCCAGCGCTCGCTGCCATCGCGGCCATGGTAGCGGGCTTCGATGCCCTTCACCGTGCCCCGGGTTTCCAGCTGCTCCACCACCCGTCGCCGCAACCGCTCATCGGCGAAACAGGTATCCAGCACATCGGGATTGTGATCCAGCAACTCGCGGCTGCTGTGGTACCCCATCAGCCTGGCCATCGCCGGGTTGGCAGTCACGAAGCGTCGGTCCAGGGACATCTGGAACACCCCTTCGATGGCGTTATCGAACAGTGACTGGTAGCGGCGCAGGTTGGCCAATGCCCGTTCGCTCCAGCCCAGGGCGTCGCCCTGAACCTGCTTGATGCGGTCCGCCAGGGCAAAGGAAAAAAGGATGATCTGCGCCGTCAGACCGAATTGCGGCGAGTAGGACGTGAACATATTCACCGGCAGATACCCCATAACCGTGAGGGCGTAGATGCCGAACCCGACCAGCGCCAGCGTCCAGGCGAAGAAATAGGAACGTGCCGCCGGGTTGTAATAACGCCAGGACAGATAACTGACCAGAATCATCAGCGTGCTGAGCACAATGGAAGCCAGCACGATCCACTCCATCGCCACATGGTAGGGCAGGAACAGCGAGAGCACGAAGGTGACCACCACCGAATACAGGCACAGCCGGATGACCTGATCGAGATCCGTTGAGCGCTGGCGTGTTTCCAGCAGTGAACGGGCCATCAGCAGACCCCAGAACCAGGTCATCATGATCTGGTAATGCAAATATTCCTTGTTGAGGAACGCCGGCCGGCCATCGAAAAGCTGGGTACCGTGGACCTGCTCGGTGGCAATGAACACCGTGGCGGACACCAGGTACAGCACGTAGTAGATATTACTGCGTTCACGTACCGAAACCGCCACAAACAGGTTGTAAGCCAGGATAGCGAGAATACTGCCGAGCAGAATGCCCCGCACCGCCTCATCCACCGAGACCTTCTCGATGTAGCTGTTGGGGTGCCAGAGCGTGATCGGCAGACGGAAGGTATTGGTATTGGTGATCCGCAGGTAGACACGGGCGGGCGCACCGGCTTCCAGTGACAGTCGGAATGTCGGATTGGGTACCGCCAGGTCGCGGGAGGACCAGTCGCCTTCGTAGCCGGCGCGGCGCTGCTCGACCAGCTCGCCGTCCTGAACCACGTAAAGCACCACTTCATCCACCAGCGGCAGGGCAAGCTCGAGTATCCAGTCCGACAGCGCGGCACCGGCGCCGACGCGCAGGTCGAACCTTGCCCAGTAGGCGGACTCGGTGTAACCGAAGTTCAACACCCCGCCGTTGTGGCGGGTAAAGCGATGGCCGGCGTCCTCGACGACATCGTTAAAGCCCAGTGAATGGTCCGGGTCCTCAAGGTACCAGATGCAGTTGCCGAGATCGCGCACGCTGGTGGTCGCGCTGTTGAGTACGATCTCGCCGTCCTGACACGACTCATTGGCGGATGCCACACCGGGCAGGCAGAGCGCCAGCAGAACAAGAACCGGCAGAAACCACCGGCGGTTCAGGGATTGCCATTGCTGCAAAATGTGATCTCCGCGAGGGCAGATGCCTGCTTTATGGTTTATTGTCAGCAGTCAGGCCGGAGCGGGAGGTTCCCGCGCCGCAGATCGTCACTTTAGCGCTTAAACATCATTTTCGCACCCCGGGGCCCTTATAAATGAGACATTCCTGCCTTTTCGCTGCTCTTTCCCTGACGGCCCTTGCCCTTGCAGGCTGTGGCCCGGACAGCTCCAGCGGCGGTGGCTACCTCAACCCGGCCACGGACGTGGACCTGCCGCTGGAGACCTTCCGCCTGCAGGATACCGAAGGCCTGGAGCCGGTTTTACAGTACACCATTTTTCAGGATTTCTACCGCGGCATTGAACCGGCCAGCGAAGGCGACGACGATGGTGCCGCTGCGGCATTAAGAGACCATCTGGACGCGTTTCTCGGTGCCACCCGGAATGAAGAAGACACTGAGTACACCACCGTGCGTAATCCACTGGATCTGATCAACGAGGTCATCCGTCTCGGCTCCGTCGACAATTTCAATGAAGGTCGGCGCCTGATGCGGGACAGCATCGAGGAGGACGAGGCCGCCAGCTACAATACCCCGGCCAACGACGCGCTAGTGCGTTTCACCGAGACCGAAGGCGAGGCGACCGCAGCGGACAGCACCTGGGTATACGTCATGCTGGACTGGACCTATAACCCCGCACAGGCCAAAGTGTACCGCGCCAGCCAGTTTGTGGCGCGGGCTCCGGCCGATGCCGAAGACAGCCCGGCGGAAGTGGCCAGTGCGTCGTGGAGCGGACGTTACAACGCCAGTACGTTCGGGAGCAGCGGATTCAACCAGCCGGAGTTTGCGGCCACCAGTTTTACCGGGCGCACCCGTGGCAATGTGGAGCTTCTTCAGGAGTTTATCGGAGAACAGCGGGACACACTGACACTCACCAGGGTCAAGGGCCTGGTTATTGATGGCGAGGAGCCCGATTGCGTTAGGGTGGTGATGACCTACGGCGAATCGCTTGCCCGCATATTCACGTCAAAGGATCAACCGGCCACGCTCGATGACAACGGTGAGCGCTCCCCCAACCCCGAACACTGTGGCAATCAACAGAACGGCGACGAAGCCATTCGTTACGAAACGATCGCCATTGCGGAACGTCAGTAATCGCCGCTGTCGCGCAGATCCCAGTTCGACAAAAAGCCCTTTTTACGATCCAGCATTCGCTGGTAGGCGGAAATCATGATCGCAGCGTGGCCGCCCCGGGTGAGACGAAGGGTTTCAATACGGCGCTCCAGGCGCGCGACCTCCAGGCTGACCTGTTCACGCACATGGGAACGAACGCTGTCATGCTGGTCGAGTCTGACCGGACGCTGGCGAACCGGAGTGATCGCCCTGTGAAGGTGCTTGTCCATCACGCTTCTCTTCCGTTGAGTGTGGTATATCCATAACCCACGCAATGATTCTGCACGACTGTCCGACAGAACTCAATAAAAATGAATGGAGTTTCATATTTTACCTGGCACGTTATGGCCCAGCAGAAACAGCACACCGATCTCCTGCTATAGTTTCCGGGTATACGAACCAACTTTCCGAACGGACGAACCCCGCCCATGAGCCAGACTTCTGTTGCCGATACCCTGAGGGAATACCTGTCCTTACTCGAACTGCTCGACGACGCGTACTGGGAAGCCGGCAGCATCCATCACAAGGATCTGCTGTACGACATCATCAGTATCTTCAGTCAGGAAGTGGCGGAGATAAACAAGCTCAGCATCATGGACCACCATTATCCCTACGAGGTGATCACCGAGGGCATCCGCCGGGTGGTGCCAAAGCTGGAACGCCTTGACGAGAATCGCGAAGACATCATCCAGCGCACCCAGACCCTGACCGATTTTCGCGACATCCTGTCGTCGGTGCAGGGTATCCTCGAAGGTCAGCTCCGCACTCTGTAACGGGTACCCCCGAGCCGGGGCGTCAGGCGGCGATCAGCGGTCGCTCCGCCTCGGGAATCAACGGGAAACGGTCACATACCGTGTAGACGAACTTGGCCAGGGCCGGAAGATGGTGCCCGACAATGGGAATACCGGTATTCAGCAGGCTGACCGAAATATCCCGCGCCGCGTCCGCCCAGCACAGCTTGTTGATCAGCCCGATATGGCCGAAGGCGTAGCGGCTCTGCTGGCCCCACAAGCCGACAGGATTACCGCCCAGCATCATGCCCGCACTGAAGCGCATGGGAATCATCATGGTGCGGTCAATCTGCAGCGAACCGAACTGCTGGATCGAACGACGAACGGTCATCTCGCTGCAGATACGCTTGCCGTTCCAGACGCCGCCATTGAGCATCATCTGGAAGAATCGCCCCATCTCCTCGGCGGTGCCGCACAGATTCCCCGCCGGGATCACGGCTTCCTGAAAGCGCGGATCGTTCACCACCTGCTCCACGGTGCGGATATCCCCGCCAAGGGCCCGGTTCACGATCCACGACACCGGAAATCTCGGCGTCGGCCCGGTGGCGTAGTTGCAGGCGAGGTCGTTAACGTGCTCCGGTGCAATACCGTAGGTAAACCAGCGCATGCCCATGGGCTGGCGCAAATGTCGATCCAGGTAATTCTCGATGGTGTCGCCGATGACTTTCTCCAGAACCCGCTGCAACACGAAGCCGCCGGTGATGGCGTGGTACGCCACCTTGGCGCCGTCTACTTCCACCGGCCTGGCCGCGCACAGCACCCGCCAGATCTCCTCGCGATCCCACAACACGTCAATCGGGGTCTCCCTGGGGATACCCGGAATACCACCGCGATGGGACAGAATCTGGTGTACGGTGATGGTGCGCTTGCCGGCGGCAGCAAATTCCGGGCAGTAGTAGGACACCGGGTCACTCAGGTTGATCAGGCCCTGTTCGGCCAACATGTGCATCAGCAGTGCCGTCACCGCCTTGGACGCTGAAAAGTAGCAGATAGGGGTATCGGTGGTCATCGGCGTTTTGGCCGCATTGGCCGGGTCGTGGGGGCCGTTGCCGCTGGCGTGGCCGATGGCCCGATGCAGGATCTGCTCGCCACGGTGACGAACCGATAGCTGGATCCCCGGATGCACGCCGGTTCGATAGAGCCGTTCCACGCCCTGCCAGATATCGTCCACCACCTGCGACGGCACACCGACCGCATCGGGGCGCTCCCCCCCGGCATCGCGATAGGTGATCGCAGACAGATCTTTCGGTACCGGGCAGGTATGCAGAGCTCGACGGGCAATTCGGTTCATCGGTAAACCTTGATTCGGGTTGCTGTTTTGGGTTCATGATCCGTGCTGGCCGGGGCCGGATCATTGGCCGGAGGGCAGTGGCGCCGCTGTCAGTCTTTCCAACTGCCGTTGTCAGGAATTATGGGCTTCTTCGGGCAAAGACGCCATGACCACGCAGTTTCGGCCCGACCCCTTGGCAAGATACATCGCCTTGTCCGCTGCCGCGCACAGCGACCGTGGGCTACGGCCATGGCGCGGGAATACCGACACCCCGATGCTGATGGTCAAAGGCACGGTTTCGCCACTGTCCAGCGCCACCGGGGTGTCGCTGACCAGCCTTCGCAGGCGCTCCGCTGTTTCCCGACCTTCGTCCACGCCCATTTCCGGCAGCAGGATGACAAACTCCTCGCCGCCGAAGCGACCCATGGCGTCGACACTGCGAATGCCGCTGAGCAATAACTGACTGACATTTTTCAGCACCGCATCACCTGCAGCATGACCGAAAGAATCGTTGATGTCCTTGAAGTGGTCGAAGTCGACCCACAAAACCACCAGTTCCCGCCTGTAACGGGCAGCCCGTGCCACTTCTTCCTCGAGCACCCGGGTCATTTCCCGGCGGTTGCTCAGCCCGGTCAGGGAATCACGGGTGGCCAGGTCCGACAATTCCTCTTCCAGCGTCTTGCGGTCAGAGATATCCAGCACAATGCCTTCGAGCAGCATCTCGCCATTCTCTTCAACCCCGCGCCCGCGTTCCCACACCCAGATCCGCTTTCCGTCCTTGCGACTCACCGAATACTCAATGGAAAAAGGCTCGCCTTTATCCACTGCTTGCCGGACCTCGCTGACCAGGGGCTGGTTGTCTTCCTCACCGATCAGGCAGGCGTAGCTGGTGACCCGGTTATCCACCAGATCCTCGGGCGCATAACCGGTCTGCTCGCGGCAGCCGCTGGACACAAACAGCATGGTCCAGTGCTCGTCAAAGCGGCAGCGGTAGGCCATGCCCGGGAGGTTATCCATCAGCACCGCAAGCTGGCGCTCCCTTTTGCGCAGGGCCTCGCGCTGACGATGCTGAAGCTGAAGCAGCTTGCGATCCTTCTGCAACTGCCGCAGCAGCACGACAAACAGCACCACCGCGGTCACCAGCACGAACAGCAGCCCTTTCCAGGTCTGCACACGGCTGAGGCTGTGGGAATCGGTCACCCAGGATTCCACGGCTGCGTCGGAGAAGGTGATCCACAACCATCCGGCGCCCAGGTAGATCATCACCACCCACAGCGTTCTCAGCAACGGAAGATGCCGGTTTTTCAGGAGGTTCATTCAGCCAGATCCGGAATACTGATCATCGGTGGTACGTGCAACGCTTGGTTGGTGGAAAAGCCAATACTGTATGAAAAATAGTCACTCACAGGGCATTCGTCGAGTGGAGTTTGCAATTGATAACAAATGCGTTAACTCTGCTTACTGTTCCCTGATCAGAGGAAGTGGAATTTCACGATGACTCCCGGCGTCAACGCAGCGAGAAAAGCCAAGGTTCCCCACACCATCCACGAGTACCCCCACGACCCCGCCAGCGAGTCCTACGGCACCGAGGCGGCCGAAAAAATGGGGGTGGAGCCGGCCCGGGTCTTCAAGACCCTGGTGGTGGCCATCGACGGCAGCAACCTGGCGGTCGGAGTTGTGCCGGTTACCGCCATGCTGAACCTGAAGCAGATCGCCAGGGCCGCCGGAGGCAAGAAAGCCGCCCTGGCCGACAAACAGGAGGTTCAGCGCAGCACCGGCTACGTGCTCGGCGGCGTCAGTCCGCTGGGCCAGAAAAAGCGCCTGCCGACGTTCATCGACGCCTCGGCTGAGGCATTTGACACCGTTTTTGTCAGCGCCGGCCGCCGGGGCCTGGAAATCGAGCTGTCGCCCCGGGACCTGGCGAGCCTGACCAGCGCCCACTTTGCCCCGCTACGTCAGGAATAACCGGTGAATCAGCCAACGGATCTGGTCTTGATCGGCAGCACCCTGCTCCTGGCTCTCGCCGCCCACGCCGTGGGACAGCGCATCCACATCCCGCGAGTTACATTGTTGCTGTTGCTGGGCGCTCTCTCCGGCCCGGAGCTGCTGGATCTTCTGCCGGACGGTGCAGACAGACAGTTCGAGTTCGTCACACAGTTGACCCTGGCCATGGTGGGCTTCCTCCTGGGGGAGCGGATGTTGCTGAAGAATCTGGCGGAGGGCCGGGAAGCGCTGATCGTCAGCCTGGTGGTGACCGTGGTGACGGCCCTCGTGGTGGCCGGCGCAGTCTGGTTGGTTACCGACAGCCTGGCGGCCGCCTTGCTGCTGGGCTCTATTGCCACCGCCACAGCACCAGCGGCGACCCTTGATGTCCTCCGCGAAGCGGGCGCAAAAGGCCCCCTGACTCGCCTGGTCTACCAGGTGGTTGCCATTGATGACGCCTGGGGGGCCATCCTGTTCAGCATTTGCCTGGTCAGCGCGGAACTGGTCATGGGCAACCATGCAACGGGACCGGAAACGCTCGGAATGGGTATCGTGGAAGTGGGCGGTGCGTTGCTACTTGGGTTGGTGCTTGGCGTGCCCATGGCCTGGCTGACCGGCCGGCTGCGGCCGGGAGAACCGATGTTGCTGGAAGCGGCCGGATTTGTATTCGTGGCGGCCGGCATTGCCGGCGTCCTCGGACTTTCCTATCTGCTGACCTGCATGACACTGGGCGTCGTGGTTGCCAACAGGGCAAGACACCACATCCGCCCGTTTCGCTCAATTGAGGGGATCTCCGACCCTTTCCTGGCCATATTCTTCTTCATGGCCGGCTACCAGCTCGAGTGGGCAATGCTGCCTTCACTGGGCGTATTGGGGCTGGTCTACATTGCTGCGCGGGTCGTCGGCAGGCTCGCCGGGGGCCGCTTTGGCGGCTACCTGGCCGGCTCTACCCCCCATACCCAGAGACGCATAGGTGCCTGCCTGATGCCCCAGGCCGGGCTGGCGATGGGCCTCGCCTTGTTAGCCACCGGACGGTTGCCGGAACTTGCCTACATTCTGCCGCTGATCATTGGCACCACCGTGATCTTCGAACTGGTGGGGCCACCCTTGACACTGCTGCAGCTGCGCCACGCCGGAGAAACGGGACAAATCCACCCGCGCGAAACGGGTGCAGACGACTGAAGCCAGGACTCATTCATAAAAAAACCGGAGAGCCCTCGGACTGTCCGGTTTTTTCTGAGCCTACGATTTACTGTCGAATGCCCGTTCTCGCAAGCTTACTTCACCGAGGCGCGGGCGTCCGCCAGGATCTTGTTCAGGGTGTCACTTGCCTGCATGATCGCGCATACCTTTTCTGCGGGCGGATGGTAATAGCCGCCAATCTCGGCAGGGTGGCCCTGGATCACACTCATTTCCTCGAGGATCTGGTCCTTGTTCTCTTCCAGCTGCCTGGACAGCTTGCCGAAGAACTCTTTCAGCTCCTTGTCGCTGTCCTGTTTCGACAGTTCCTCCGCCCAGTACCGGGCGAGGTGGAAGTGGGAGCCACGATTGTCCAGCTCGCCAGTCACACGGGACGGCGACTGGTTGTTCTCCAGCAGGCGCTCGGTGGCCTTGTCCAGGGTCTGACCCAGCAGGCGCGCACGATCGTTGCTCTGCTTTTCGCCGAGCTCGTCGAGAGACACCGCAATGGCGAGAAACTCGCCCAGGGAGTCCCAGCGCAGGTGGTTTTCCTCAAGCAGTTGCTGCACATGCTTGGGCGCGGAACCGCCGGCGCCGGTCTCGTACAGGCCACCGCCGTTCAGCAGCGGTACGATGGACAGCATCTTGGCGCTGGTCCCCAATTCCAGAATCGGGAACAGGTCGGTGAGGTAGTCGCGCAGCACGTTGCCTGTCACGGAGATGGTGTCGAGGCCGCGAATCAGGCGCTCCATGGTCCAGCGAATGGCGCGCACCGGCGACTTGATCATGATCTCGAGACCGTCGGTGTCGTGCTCCTTGAGGTACATCTCGACTTTCTTGATCAGCTCGGCATCGTGGGGACGCTCGTCGTCGAGCCAGAACAGCGCCGGCATGCCGGTGGCACGGGCACGATTAACCGCCAGCTTGACCCAGTCGCGGATCGGCAGATCCTTGGTCTGGCAGGCGCGCCAGATGTCGCCCTGCTCGACCTTGTGCTCGGTCAGTACGGTGCCGTCTTCGGCGATCACGCGAACCACGCCGTCTTCCTTGATTTCAAAGGTCTTGTCGTGGGAGCCGTACTCTTCCGCTTTCTGCGCCATCAGGCCGACGTTCGGCACAGTGCCCATGGTGGTGGGATCAAAGGCGCCGTGAGTCTTACAGAAGTTGATCACTTCCTGGTAGATGGTGGCGTAGGTGGACTCGGGCATCACCGCCTTGGTGTCCTTGAGCTTGCCGTCACGGGCCCACATCTTGCCGGAGTTACGGATCATCGCCGGCATGGAGGCGTCCACAATGACGTCACTGGGTACGTGCAGGTTAGTGATGCCTTTGACCGAATCCACCATGGCGATTTCCGGACGGTGCTCGTAGCACGCGTGCAGGTCTTCCTGGATCTGTTCCTGCTTGGATTCCGGCAATTGCTTGATCTTTTCAACAACCGAAGACAGGCCGTTGTTGGGGTTGACGCCAATCTCGTCAAACAGCTCGCCGTACTTGTCGAACAGCTCCTTGTAGAACACCTTCACCGCGTGACCAAACACGATCGGGTGAGAGATCTTCATCATGGTGGCTTTGACATGCAGGGAGAACATGACGCCGGTCTTCTCGCAGTCGGCAAGGGCGTCCTCGAAGAATTTGACCAGCGCCTTCTTGCTCATGAACATGCCATCCAGCACTTCGCCTTCCTGCAGCGGCAAATCGGCTTTCAGCACGGTTTGTTCGCCCTTGGTATTCTCGAACACGACACGGGCGTTGGTGGCCTTGTCGAGGGTAACGGACTGCTCGTTGGAGTAGAAATCGCCGCCACGCATGTGCGCCACGTGGGTGCGGGACGCCGGGCTCCACTCACCCATGGAATGGGGGTATTTACGGGCAAACGCCTTGACCGCGGCCGGGGCACGGCGATCGGAGTTACCTTCCCGCAGCACCGGATTGACGGCGCTGCCGAGGACTTTGGAGTAGCGCGCGTGGGCTTCTTTTTCTTCGTCGGTCTCAGGGTGTTCCTTGTACTCGGGAACCTTGTAACCCTGGTCGTTCAGCTCCTTGATGGCCGCCCGCAACTGCGGGATGGACGCTGAAATGTTGGGCAACTTGATAATGTTGGCATCCGGGTCCTTGGTGTATTCGCCCAGTTCTGCCAGAGCATCCGGCACCCTCTGGTCTTCTTCCAGATAGTCGGGAAACCCCGCCAGAATACGCGCCGCCAGAGAAATATCGCTGGTTTCAAATTCGATGCCGGCCGGCTTGGCGTAGGTTTCAAGGATGGGAAGAAGGGACCGTGTGGCGAGGGCGGGGGCCTCGTCGGTCAGGGTGTAGACAATCTTGGCTTTGGATGTTGTCATTTTCGTCCTCAGGCTAGTATGTGAGTTCAGGACGGTCATGGCAGGGTCAGGGGTCTTGTGAACGCCCGACCTGAGCAATGACTGATACGGGAACTTTTGATAGACCTACTAAGATACCATTTTTTCGGGAATTCTGGTTACGATCTTAGTATAAGAACGGACTAAATATGCGCTAAAACCTGTTACAGGATGGTGAAAAGGCCGGATTTTACGAAACTTTCGGACTTTTGCTATGGGCTGGGTTGGCGGCTCCGGTGGGGTGCGGAGGGGGGCTCGGAGTATGGCCGGGGGCAGTCCCCAAAACGGAAAGCGTGGCTTCCCTGACTGTTTTGGGGACTGCCCCCGGCCATACTCCTTGATAAACCCACGAGGTCGCCGTCCGGATACCGTAGGTCGGATTAGCCGCAGGCGTAATCCGACGAACAGCCCTCCGATTATTCCTTCGGCAACAAACCCGCTTCCGCCAGGCATTGGCGAATCTGATCCAACGCTTCTGGATTCGCCAACGCGTCGCGGTTGTCGCTGCGGGCCGAGCCGTTGATCAGCCTGGCGACCGCCAGTTCTACCTTCTTGCCACTGCGGGTGTAGGGGATGTCCGGCACGGTGATCACGTGTCGGGGCACGTGCCTCGGGCTGGCGCCTTCGCGGATGCGGGTTTTCAGCCGCTGGACCAGCTCCTCACCGAGGGTCTCGCCGTCGGCCGGGACCACCAGCAGCACCACTTCCACGTCGCCGTCGACCTGGCGGCCGATCACTAGGCTGTCTTTCACCGCGGCCTCGGTTTCCACCTGACGGTAGATTTCCGCCGTACCGATTCTGACACCGCCCGGATTCAGGGTGGCGTCGGAGCGGCCATAGATGATGGCGCCGCCGTGTTCGGTGAATTCAATGAAGTCGCCGTGGGCCCAGACACCGGGAAAGGTGTCGAAGTAGGCGCTGCGGTAGCGTTCGCCATCGGCATCGTCCCAGAAGCACACGGGCATGGAGGGTAACGGCTGGCGGCAGACCAGCTCCCCCCGGCCTTCGCTGACCGGCTGGCCATCCTCGCCGTAGGCCACGGCATCGACACCGAGGAAGCGGCACTGGATCTCGCCCCGGCGCACCGGCAGCAGCGGGGTGGCGCCGACGAAGCAGCCGCAGATGTCGGTGCCGCCGGCAATAGACCCCAGCAGTACCTTGGGGGCGCCGTCGCGGTAGACCCAGTCGTAGTCTTCCGGCAGCAGTGGCGAGCCGGTGGAGAAGACCACGCGCAGGGCGCCGAGATCGAGGGATTTCGCCGGTGCCAGTTCGGCCTTGCGGCAACCGGCGATGAAGCGGGCGCTGGTGCCGTAATGGGTGACCTTCTCGTCGGCAACCACCTGCCATAAATAGTTCAGATCCGGGTAGCCGGGGGAGCCGTCGACAGTGATCACCGCCGCGCCGGTCAGCAGCGCGGAGGCCTGCCAGTTCCACATCATCCAGCCGCAGGTGGTGAAGTAGAGAAAGCGGTCTTGAGGGCCGACATCACCGTGCAGCATCAGTTCCTTGGCGTGGTTAACCAGCAAGCCGGCAGCGCCGTGCACAATGCACTTGGGCTTGCCAGTGGTGCCGGAGGAATACAGGATGTAGACCGGATGATCCGGCGGTAACGGCGTAAACGTGGGCGCGTTTCCGGCTCCGGACGCCAGCGCCTCCTCCCAGGTGGTGACGCAGTCACCGGCGACAGGTGCCTGCTCTGGCAGCTGCTGGACACTGACCACGCACTTCAGTGTGGGCAGGCCGGCAATCAGCTCGGCGAAATCGTTCTGGCGGGCAAACACCTTGCCGCCGTAACCGTAGCCGTTCACCACGATCAGTGCCGCGGGCTCAATCTGGCCGAAGCGGTCAAGAATCGCACCGACACCGAAATCGGGAGACGCGGAACTCCAGATGGCGCCCAGACTGGTGGCCGCCAGCATGCCGACAAGTGCTTCGTAGCCATTGGTGACCACGCCGGCCACGCGGTCGCCCTGCCGGATGCCCTGATGCCGCAGGAAGGCTTCCAGGGCACCGGTGTCAGCCTTCAGCTCGGCGTAACTGCGGCGCAGGACCGGCCGGGTTTCACAATAGGCCACCACGGCTTCGCGGTCCGCCTGCGCGCCGTCGGCCAGGCGCAGCAGGTTGGCGGCAAAGTTCACCTTCATGCCCGGGAACCACTCCGCGCCGGGCATGGCACGGCTGCCCAGCACCTGATTCGCCGGGGTGTGACTGACCAGCCCGCAATAATCCCAGACTTTCGCCCAGAAGGTCTCCAGCTCGTCGATGGACCATTGGTGCAGGGCATGGTAATCGGCGAAGGGCCCGAAACCCTGGTCTTCCAGCCAGCGCTGGAAACGGGCCATGCGGCAGTGGCTCAGGGTGTCTTCCGAGGGAGACCAGACTACCGGTGATTGTTCTGTGTTGCTCATCCGTCTCTCCTGTCTGTTACTGCATGTGCCAGCCGTGGCTGACCACGATGGATTGGCCGGTCAGCGCTGCCGACGGGAACGCAGCCAGGTGCACGGCCAGTTCCGATACATCTTCCAGAGTCGTGAATTCCCCGTCCACTGTATTTTTCAGCATCACCTTGCTGATCACCTCCTCCTCGGAAATGCCCAGCTCCTTGGCCTGTTCCGGGATCTGCTTGTCCACCAGGGGTGTGCGTACGAAGCCGGGACAGATGATGTTGCTGCGCACCCCGTGCTCGGCGCCCTCTTTCGCCACCGCCCGGCACAGGCCCAGCATGCCGTGTTTTGCGGCAACGTAAGGTGCTTTCAGGGGCGAGGCTTCCAGGGAATGCACCGAGCCCATGTACAGCATGGTACCGCCGCCGCTGGCGTACATCTGGTTGAGGGCGGCGCGGGTCAGCAGAAAGGCACCGTCCAGATGGACACTCATCACCTTGCTCCAGTTGCCGTAGGACAGCTTATGGAGTGGATCAATATGCTGGATGCCAGCGTTGGCGAGGGCAATATCCAGCCCGCCCCAACGCTCGGCGACGGCGTTCACGCCTTCGTCGACGGCGTGTTCATCGGTGACATCCATGGCCAGGGCCATGGCAGTGCCACCGGCCGCCTCGATGGCATCCACCACCTGCTGAGCACCGGTCAGATCAAGATCAGCTACCGCGACTTTTGCACCTTCACGGCCGTAATGTTCGGCAATGGCGCGGCCAATGCCGCGTCCGGCGCCGGTGATCAGGGCAATTCTGTTTTTCAGACGCATGGCGTCAACTCCTTGTTGTTATTGCTATTCGGTGGTCAAAGCGGCAGATCAGGGTCCACCGTAGACTTCGTTCGGCAGCCAGGTCGCCAGGGGCTCGAACCAGAACACCAGAGCAAGCGCCGTTAACTGCAGGGCAATGTAGGGCAACACACCGAGGTAAATATGCCGCGTGGTAATTCCGGGCGGGCAGACCCCTTTAATGTAGAACAGGGAGAAGCCCACCGGTGGTGTCAGGAACGATGTCTGCAGGCACATGGCAAACAGGATGGCAAACCACACCGGCTCCACGCCCATGGAGAAGATCACCGGTGCCACCAGCGGCAACACAATAAGGGTGATTTCCACCCAGTCCAGGAAGAAGCCCAGCAGGAACGTGATGAACAGTATGGTCAGCAGTACCCCTGTGGTACCAAAAGGCAGGCTGGTGATGGCGTCGCGAATCACATCGTCACCACCGAGCCCCCGCAGCACAGCCGCGAATACGGTGGCGCCGATAAAGATACCGAAAATGAACGCCGTGGTCCGGCTGGTCTGATACAGCGACTCTCTCAGTACATGCATGTCCAGCCGTCGGCTGAAGACCGCCATCAACAACGCACCGGCCGCGCCGACCGCCGAGGCTTCGGTGGTGGTGGCAATACCGAAGAAAATCGAACCCAGCACCGCCATGATCAGAGCCAGTGGCGGCACCACCGAGAGGAACAAATCCAGCACGGCGCGGCGATTCAGGGGCTCGTGATGTTTCGGAGCCGGCGCCAGATCTTTCTTGATCCAGGAGGCAATGACGATATAGAGGATGTACATCACCCCCAGCATGACACCCGGCACCAACGCTCCCATAAACAGCTTGCCAACAGACGCATCCGAGGTGCCCAGGCGATCCGCCATCAGCACCAGCATGATACTCGGAGGCACCAGAATACCCAGAGTGCCCACCGAACAGGCGGTGCCTACCGCCAGGGATTTGTTGTAGTTCGCCTGCATCATCGGACCAAGGGAGAGCATGCCCAGCAACACCACCGAGGCGCCAACAATGCCGGTGGATGCGGCCAGCAGAACGCCAACGATAACGACGGTAATGGCATAACCGCCGCGCAACGGGCCGAGCACCCGCACCAGGCTGTGCATCAGTTTCTCGGCGATGCCGGAACGGTCGAGCATGATGCCCATAAAAATGAACAATGGTAAGGCCACCATCAGCTCGTTCGCCACAATGCCGTACGTACGGGAATCCAGGGCACCGATGGTGCCGCCCCAGGTGAACCAGATGTCGGCATCAAAATTCTCAACCAGAACAACACCGACGATCGCAAAGACCAGACCAATGCCGGCCAGTGACCAGGCCACCGGGAAGCCCAGCAGCAGTAACAGCATAAAGCTGGCAAACATGGCGGTGACAAGAATTGCTTCCAAACCCATGACGTCTTTGCCTCTTGCTCAGGGGTGCGGATGGCCGCCGTTGCGGTCATCGCGGTGAACGTGGATTTCCCGCGGGAAGCGGAACAGCAGCGTGGTGCAGCGCAGCACGCGGGAGAACATCGCCACCCACACCAGCATCAGCGCCAGCGGCAACACACTTTTGAAAATAAAGCGGTAGGGCAGCCCGCTCGGGGCCTGGGAGCGCTCATTCAGTTCGTAGGCCTTGTAGGCGTAGGGGACCAGCAGCTCGATCATCAGGTAAACAATCGGCAGTGCCAGCAACACCAGGCCGGTCAGCTCAATGATCGCTTTCGCCTTCGGCGAGAACTTCTCATGCAGCACATCGACCCGCACATGGTCATCCCGGACCACGGCGTAAGCGAGGGTGAGCATCATCGCGGCGCCGAACAGATGCCAGGACAGCTCCTCCAGGGCAACGGAACCGGCATTCAGGACGAAGCGGGCGACCACGTTGGCCAGCACCACCACCAGTACGCCAATCCACAGCCAGGAACTGAGCTTGCCCACGGCAACCACAAACCGGTCGAGCTGCCACGATACGCGGTTGTAGGGCAGATCATCGCTGGCCGGCTGTGGGGCTGGCGCCTCATGAGTATCGTGCGTTTCAGTCACGGGAACCTCGGGGATTTAACAGATAGGAAGAGCAGGCACCGCCGCGGCGGTGCCTGCTTCACACAGTCGGGTTCTGATCAGTCGTACTGATAGAAATCCCTTGGCAGATAACCATTGCTGTGCCAGATGGAGTGATGCTCCATGAACTCGCGCTGGCTGGCGAGCACACGGCTGAACATCTCGTCCTCTTCGGCGATTTCGTCCAGCACCTCGTTGGTGGCCTTCTCCAGTTCTCGCAGCACAGGCTCCGGCAGGGTCTGGGCGTTGACACCTTCGCTCTCATAGTCGCGCAGGGCCGTCGGCTGGGCAAACTCGCTCTGGGCAAACCCTTTCAGCGTAGCGGACTCGCAGCCCATCTCGATCAGAGCACGGCTTTCCGGTTCCAGCTCGTCCCACACGTCCTTGTTGACCAGTAGGTGGGAAGTCGTCAGGGTCTGGTGCCAGCCCGGCATGATGTAGTTTTTGATGATCTGATCCAGACCCAGCATCTTGTCGATCGCCGGTTGCGAGAATTCGGTTGCATCGATGGTGCCGCGCTCCAGGGACTGGTACAGCTCGCCACCCGGAATCATGGTCACCGAGGCACCCAGTTTTTCCAGCACCTTGCCGCCGATGCCGGCGAAGCGGATCTTCAGGCCATCGAAGTCGTCCAGACCTTCAATCGGATCGGCAAACCAGCCAGCGCCTTCCGGCCCGATGATGCTGCACAGCATGGGATGAATGTTGCGCTTGTCGTAGATCTCCTCCAGCAGCGCTTTACCCTCACCTTCGTAATACCAGGCGAGGTAGGCCGGCGGCTCCATATTGAAGGGCGCGCCGGAATACAGCGGAAGTGCCGGAATGGTGCCCTGGTCGTAACCGACCCAGGTATAGCCCGCCGGGTACTTACCCTCACTGACCGAATCCATGATCTCGAACGGTGGAACCAGTTCGCCCGGCTCGTAATAACGCAGCTGGACGTCGCCGCCGGAAATCGCTTTCAGACTCTCGGAGAGGTGTTTGACCGGTGTGGTCAGACCCACCAGGTGGGAAGGGAAAGCCAGCGGAACTTGCCAGCGGATTTTCTCCGCCGCCACTGCGTTGCTGCTGATCATGCTGCCGGAAATGACGGCGGCCGCGGCAACGCCAGCACTCAGACGCGAGAGCTTCTGTTTAATCGACATGAAGATGATCCTTCTTGTTGTTGTCTTTCGCCTGTTGGTGTCAGCCACAACAGACCTGGTCTGAAATTCAGCCAGAAAGAGCAGGAAACAAAACCGACAGGGTCTTGGGTCCAACGGTGAGCGTCAGTCTTGTTTTCTGCGTTGTTCTGACGTCCTGCACGGGGGAATTAGCAGATGCCATGCCAGACACGAAAAGTCATTACTATTCATGATGATAGCGATTAAGGAAGGTTTCACCGAGGAACGAACTGTCCGATTATCCGGACAGTTTTATACTTAGGTCGTAAGGATTTGTGCGGATACTCGAACAACTGTCCGGAAATCAGGACATTCTGCCGAGCTTTTCGTACAGAACCGAGCGGGAAATGCCCAACAGTCTGGCAGCCCGGGTGCGGTTCCCGCGACAGGCCACCAGCGCGGATTCGATCGCCTGGGCTTCAGCTTCCGCCATCACCTGGGCCAGCGGCCGCACCGGGCGCGGGGACAGACTGGACTGTGGGCGGGAGCCACTGCGCGGCAGCACCTTGAAAATGGCATCGGCGTCCAGCAGGCCATTTTCTTCACCCATGGTAAGCGCTCGCTCCAGCACATTGCGCAGCTCGCGGATATTGCCGGGCCAGTCGTAATTGCTCAGGGCCGAGACCGCTGCGTCCGTGATTTCGCCGCGGACCTCCAGGCCCTCGCCGATGTCTTCCAGCAGCGCTTCACAGAGCACGCCAAGATCCGCCATACGTTCCCGCAGCGGGGGGATGGGAATCTCCAGCACGTTGAGCCGGTAATACAGGTCCGAACGGAAACTGCCCTCGGCCATCATGGCTTCCAGATTGCGGCTGGTGGCGGCGATCACCCGAACATCGACAGACACCACCTTATTGGAACCAAGCGGCTCGATCTCTCCTTCCTGCAGTGCGCGCAGCAACTTGGCCTGCAGCGGCAGCGGCATATCGCCCACTTCATCCAGGAACAGGGTACCGCCGTTGGCGAGCTGGAACTTGCCCTCGCGGGTGCGGCGCTCGGCACCGGTATAGGCACCGGGCGCGACCCCGAAAAACTCCGCTTCCAGCAGGTTGTCAGGAATGGCGGCCACGTTCACGCCGACAAACGGCTTGTCCGCGCGGGCAGAGACCGAATGCACAGCCTGCGCCAGCACTTCCTTGCCGGTACCGGTTTCACCCAACAGCAACACCGGCATGTCGCGACCGGCGGCCAGGCGGGCACGACGCTTGACCTCCAGCGCCGCCGGACTGGCGCCGACAAAGTCCCCCAGGCTGTAGCGGGTACCCCGGGCCTTTTTCGCCAGTGCCTTGCGTGCGGCGGCGAGATCCTGGTGCAACCTCCGGTATTTGCTGACCAGGGGTGTCAGCGGCTGCAGATCGTCATACAGCACGAACGCCACCGCACCAAGAATCTCACCAGCGTCGTCAAAAAACGGCAGGCGGGTCACCACCAGTTGCTGCTGCTGGTGCTCCATGATGTCCAGCAGCAGCGGCTTGCCGGTCTCCACCACCTCGGGCATGCGGGTGTGAGGGATCACCTCCCGCACGAACCGGCCAATGACCGCAGGCGGCTCCTTGAGGCCCAGCAAACCGGCATAGCTGGCGTTGATCCAGGTAATCCGGCTGTCACGATCCACGGCGATTGCCCCGGCGCTGGCCTCTTCGAACATCGGGAACAGGGCTTCGATCAGATCCCGGGTCAGGCCATTCCTGTTATTCTGGGCAAAGAGCTGTGTCATGGTCCGGTTACCGCAAGAGAAGGTGTCTTGCATGGTACAAAACCTGGCCAGCCCGTCAATCAGGGATGTGCAGCTGGTTATCCGCAAACACAATGCGATCCTCCGCGGCTGGCTGCTGGCGGATGGCCGGCAGGTTGACCGCCGCCAGCGGCGTGCCCGGCTCACCGCGCGGGATCGCCCGCACGACCTGGCTCGGTGGCAATGGCTGCTTGTCAGTCAGGTGCGCCCACACCAGATCCAGCGCCTGGAAATAATAGTGATGAAGCGGCACGTAGCGCTCTGCCACGCCGGGGAAGCCGTTCAGCACATCCAGATGATGGGCGTTGAGGATCTCGTAATAGCGCAGCCCGCTGTTGCTGCCTTCCACCCGCTGGTTGAGACCCACATAGGGCCGGGAGGTGTGGTTGATCGGCAGGATGGCGTCGGCACGGCCGGTGACAAACACCGCGGGCTTGCCCTGCAGGTTACCGGACGCCCGCACCGCGTCGATGCCGTCGGCGACGGCGGCGGCCAGCGCTTCACCGGCTTGATCCAGGGCCCCGCCCGTGGCCAGGTCCCGGCCTTCTACCAGGCTGCGCAGACACAACAGGGCGTCGAGGCCATAGTCCGGCTGGCCGGTGCTGGGCGACACGCTGGCGGCCAGGTTCGCAGGCTGACCCGGGGCATTGTCATAAACTATGTTAACCCCGGCGGACGGCGGGATGCCGTTGCTGGCGGAGAACAGTGCGGCTTCGGTGGCGGGCGCCAGGGGCGTGACGGCGCCAGTGGCATCGGTCGCGGCCAGACTCAGTCCACACACCCGGTCGTCCACCCCGGCGCGGCCGTAGGCGTTGGTGTAGGTCATGGCAATACTCTGGGCCACTGCCAGTCCGAAATGCACCGGGGCAAGCAGGTTCTGTTCCGGCTGAATGGCGAACTCTTCATTGAGAATACGCAGCGCATCGCTGGCCTGTTCCTCCAGGGTAGCGCCACTGACCAGTCCCTTACCGGCCAGGGAGGCGCAGATGTTGGCGCCCACCGCCGGCGGGTTGAACGCGGCATTCAGGGGCGCCAGATCGCGAATGGGCGGTGCCTGATTGGCGCAGCCCTGGAACACCGCCAGCGCGGTGGTGTAGTCCAGCAGACTGCGGCTGTGGTTCACAATCGCCGGGCCATCGCCCTGTCGCAGGGTGAACGACGGGTCTGGCCGGGGGTTGACGTTGGGTTCGGATACCGCCACCCCATCGATCAGCCCGCGGTCATCCTGCTCGGCCGCGCGCACCGAGGCACCACCCCCATTGGAGACGCTGGAAGCAATCACCAGGGTGTTCCGCGGCCTCAGAGTGATCAGACGTTCGCCGTTGCCCAACGCGCGGCCAAATTTTTCATTCAGCACGTAAAACCCGAATTCGATGGACTGCAGCACATGGGTGCCCCAGTCCGCTTCCGGATTGGCTTCCGAGTGGGCATGTTTGTAGGCGAGCCGGTCGGGCCACTGCTGGTTGAAACCGTCGCGGGCGCTGTTATCCAGATCCGCGCGGAACAGCACCGGTTGGTCGGCGGTGGTCAGAGTCCCATCCGGGCGCTGGGCGCTGTTGCTGACCAGATTATGGGAACCGGTCCCGGTGCCCTTGTCGGTATAGACCACGGCACAACCTTTCTTCAGGCCCCACTCACCGGCCGTGCCGATGGCGCCATAGACACCGCGGGAACCGGAAGAGGGTGCCGTCACCATGCAGGGCCTGCGGGGGTCGAAACTGTCCGGCACCTGCACCATCACGGTGACCGGCACGTCTTGTCCGTCCACCGTCATCAATGCGAGGGATTCCTCTCCGGGCACCCGTCCATCGCCGGCCACCCCGACCGCCGGGCCGAAGAAACTGCCATAGCCGCCACCGGGGGCGGTATCCACCAGCGCGCGGTAGTTGTTGTAGATAGCCAGACGGCGAAGTTCACCGGGCGTCGGGTTGAGGGCATCGGCGAAGACCGGGGGCGTGGGGCTGGCGAGTCCGGCGGCGCCGAGGCCTGCGGTCAGCAGGTCGTCGGTCACGCCGTCGTACCAGGTTTGCTGTACGTCGCCGACAACGAACTCCGGTAACGCGTTGAACGGCGGCTTGCCTGCTTTACCGGCGGCAGACGCCACGCCAGTAGCGGCAATGAGGGTGCATAGCAGCAATCGTTTCATGAGTCGTTCCTTGTTTGTTGTTGTTAACGATCAGGCCGTTACTCAGGCACTCCGGCCCGCCAGTGACTATGCGGATGTTGTGCCAACTCAACAACCAATTGAAAAATATTGTTATTTTCAGAATAAGAACGAGAAATCCCGATACTGATCCGGGAATCCGGACGGTTCTGACAGCCGGGAGGTGGGACGACCCGGCGAGCGGGCCGGCGCCGGGGCGGCTGTCCCGGAAACCGGACACTGTCCGGATCTCCGAACACCTATGGTTAACCGGCCGTAAACAGGCATCCGCCGCACCCGTTTCCACGTACAGATACAGACAAATCACTGCTGACGAGGATCGATACCTTGATAGGGACCTTCGTGAACACCCCGCTGATGATCATGGTGGCGCTGTTCGGTCTCGCCGGGTGCGCTTCACACCACGGCGTGCCGGATAACGACGCGCCGGCCTGGCCGGACACCGGCTTTGACGTGACCCGGGACCTGACCTACACGCCAGCCGACTGGCCGGTGGAACTTGACGCCGACCTGTATCAGCCCGGGCCCGACCAAAACCGCAGTGCCCCGGTGGTCTTACTGGTGCACGGCGGTGGCTGGGAGCGACGCTCCCGGGAAGACATGAGCGGTATTGCGGAAAATCTGGCCAGTCGCGGATTTGCGGTGCTGAACATCGACTACCGTTTCGCACCGGATCACACCTTCCCGGCGCAACTTCACGACCTGCAGGTGGCCATGCACTGGCTGCATGACAACAGCCACCGATACGACCTGGACACCAATCGCATCAGCGCGTTCGGTTTTTCATCCGGGGCGCACCTGGTGGCATTGATGGCATTGGTGGCCAGCTCCGACAGCGAGCTCAACGAGCCCCATGGTGGGCCCGCCACGCGGCCGATCGCGGTGGTGGCGGGCGGCATTCCCGCCGATCTGCGGGCCTTTGGCTCCGGCAAACTGATTCGCCAGTTTCTCGGCGGAGAGCAGCCCGACATGCCCGAGGTCTACCGCCAGGCCTCCCCCATTGCCCATGTCAGCGCAGACGCACCGCCGTTTTTCCTGTTCCATGGCGCCATGGACATGCTGGTGCCGGTGCGGCAGGCCCGCTGGTTACAAGAGGAACTGGAACAACACGGGGTCGACACCGAATTCTATGAAATGCACCTGCGTGGCCACATCACCAGCTTTCTGACCTCCGGAACCGCGGTGGATCGCGCCACCGATTTCCTGCTCAGGCACTCGGCAGCGGCGGCGCCCACTAGCCGATCCGCACAAACGGCAGCAGGCTCAGCGCGGCAATAACCACAATCGCCAGGCAGGCGGCGAGGGTAGTTACCGGCTTCTGCCGTAACCGGAACCAGAACCCGCCGGTCTCGCCCTCGGCCAGACTCTGCTCATACTCCTGGCGCTGCCGGGCCAGCCGGCGCTGCTGGTAATCGGTCAGCAGTGCCCGGGCCCGGGCCGCTTCGTCATCGTCGTGCACCCAGAACCCGCCCATGCTGATACCCCAGCGGCTGGCCGGTGTTTCGTAATAGCGAACGCCGTGGGATTCAAACAGCTCGCGGATTTCATCGGCTTCGTCATCGGGTACGTGGCGAAGGTTCATCAGGTGGTGGGGCATGGTATATCTGGTATCGGTGGCCGGTATCCCTATATCCTAACATTCACAGGGACAATCGACCCAACTTGCTACCGGGATGTTGAATGACCGAAAGCCCCCTCCGCCTGTTGCTGGATTTTGACGCCAGGGTACGCCGTGATCAGGAGCAGCCGCCGGCCTTCCTGCACCGGCGCGACCGCAAATTTGCCCTGACCTGCCAGAACCGGGGCCTCACCCCCGGCCCACGGCAATGGCTGGAGTACCTGGACCGCGTCAACGGCCGGCACAAGCACCAGCCCGGCGACGGGCCGATTCGGCGCTGGCGACAAATCAGCCTGGGCTTTCTGGGCGGCGGCGCGCTGCTTGGGATGCTGGCCATGCTGGGCCTGCTGTTTTACGACGGTGGCCAGCGCATCAATGTCACCGTGATCCTCGGGTTTGTTCTGCTGCAGTGCCTGCTGGCGGCTGTCACCACCGTTCAGGCGTTTGCCGGCTGGCAACCCTGGCGTCCCGTTCTCAACCGGGTCGTGGGCACGCGCCCGCCAGGCGTGATCAACCGGCTGCAGCCGCAACTGATGGCGCGCGCGGCCCACGGCGGCGGTGTCGCGTTTGGCATTGCCGGGCTGATCACCCTGCTGGTCCTGGTGGTACTGCAGGATCTGGCGTTCGGCTGGAGCACCACGGTGAATACCGACAACAGCGGCTTTCTGGCGCTGGTGCAGACCCTCGCGACCCCCTGGCAAGGGCTGTGGCCAACGGCGGTTCCCGATGCCGCTCTGGTGGACGCCACCCGTTTTTTTCGTGCCCGCCCCGACGCCAATCTCACAGACCCCATGCGTCTGGGTGACTGGTGGCCGTTTGTCGCCATGGTATGGCTGTTTTATGTGATTCTGCCGCGGTTGGTGCTGGTGGGCGTCAGCCACCTCCATCTTCGCCTGCGCGCCCGCCGTCTGTTGCAGCGCCATGCCGGCATGACCGCGTTGCACTACCGCATGGAAACCCCGACGCTGGATACCGGCAACGCCCATAACGACGCTGAAGACCAGCCGGATACCACCACCAGTAGCCAGCTGAAGGCATTGCCGGAAAGCGATACGGTGATCTGCTGGGCCGGCGCCGGTGAACCGGAATTGCCCGACGCCCTCAACGGCCCGCAGACCCTGGTGCTGCGGGCCGGTGGCCGGGCCTCTCTGCAGGATGACGCCGAGACACTGGCACAAACCGCGGAACACCTGGCACGCATTGCCCGCCCGGCGGTCATTGTGGTCACCCGCAGCTGGGAGCCGCCCACCGGAGAACTGCAGGACTTTCTCGACCAGGCCCGTGAGCAATGGCCGCGGGCCAGTCACGTGGCGGTTGTGCCGCTGGCCGAGTCGGCCGCCGACGCACCACCGCACCACCAATTGCAGCAATGGCTGCGCTTCGCCGAGCGTCTGGGCACCGATTTTGTCCACATCAGCCAGCCGCAACTGACACCGTATAATCCCTACTGCGGGGAGGATCAGAGTCATGGATAGCGCGCCGGTGTTTGCGGTGGTCGGCCACCCCAACAAGGGCAAGTCCAGTGTGGTGGCCACCCTGTCCCAGAACGATGCCATCGCCATTGCTCTGGAGCCCGGCACCACCCGTCAGCGCCAGCAATACCCGCTGACGGTGGACGGGCAGGTACTGTATACCCTGGTGGATACCCCGGGGTTCCAGCGCCCGCGCCGGGTCCTGGCGTGGCTGGAGGCCCACAGCGTGTCCGCCTCCGACCGCGGGGAAACCGTGGCGGCCTTTGTCACCCAGCACCGCGACGATCCCCGATTCACCGACGAATGTGAGCTGCTGACGCCACTGATCGAGGGGGCTGGCATCATTTACGTGGTGGACGGGTCGGTACCCTACAGCGCCGAGCACGAGGCGGAAATGACCATCCTGCGCTGGACCGGTCGCCCGAGCCTGGCGCTGATCAACAGTATTGGGCCTGACGACCACAGTGACACCTGGCAGGCGGCGTTGGGCCAGTTCTTTCAGGTTGTCCGCAAGTTCAACGCCGTTCGCGCCCCATTCGACCAGCATCTCAGCCTGCTAAGGGCATTCGGACAGCTGGAGCCGACCTGGGAAGCACCGCTGGCGGCGGCCACCCGATTCCTGGCGGATCAGCGCCAGCAGCGCAAACGCCATGCCGCTTCGCTGATCGCCCGGGCCCTGGAGGACCTGATGAGCTTTCAGGAGAAGCGCACCCTCACCCTCAATCAGGTTGCCGGCACCAGTGACGCCAATCTCGCGGACACGTTGCGCCGTCGCTGGTACCAGCGTCAGCGGCAACGGGAACAGACCTTACGGGTGTCCATCGAACATCTGTACCAGCACAACCGCATCCAGCGTCAGGAAGCGGAGCTGGAATGGCACAACGAGCACGATCTGTTCAGTGAAGACAGCCGCAGGGCCTGGTCGGTGAGCAAACGCTATCTCGCCACCGCCGGGTTTGGTGCCGGTGCAGTGGGCGGTGCCGGGATTGATGCACTCACCCTGGGCCATTCGCTGGGCGCGGGTGCGCTGGTCGGCGGCCTGCTCGGTGCCGCTGGCAGCTATTTTTATGGCGACCGCCTGGCGCTGCCCGCGCTGCAGATCGGGGTGCTCCAGGATGGCCTCAAAACCGCCAGCTTCGGCCCGGTACAGGACAGCCAGTTCGGCTATGTTGTATTGGGGCGTGCGGTGGATCACTGGTGGCATATCAGCCACCGCAACCATGCCGGGCGCGACCTGCTGGATCTGGCACCGGCGGACAGCCACTGGCTGGAAACCCTGGACCGACCGAGCCGGCAGGCCATCCAGCGGGTGTTCGACCGGTGCCGCAAACAGCGCTCGACGGACGACCGCTTACGGGCCGAGTTCATCACCGCGATCGAGCACGCGATGACGGTCTACGACGATTGGCGGTTGAACCGAACGTAACAGGGATGTTTATACTGTAAGGCTATTCCATCACACAATGAGGAATGCGAATGAAAATCGTACGAGTGCAAGACATCATCGGTACCGAGCGCGAAGTCAGCGGCCCGGGCTGGACCAGCCGCCGTATGCTGCTGAAAAAAGATGGCATGGGCTTTTCCTTCCATGAAACCATCATTCCCGCCGGCGCCGAGCTGAACCTCTGGTACAAGCACCACCTTGAGGCGGTGTACTGTGTCGGCGGCAACGGCACCATCACCGACAAGGCCACCGGAGAGACGCACGACATTTCCGACGGCACCCTGTATGCACTCGATCAGCACGACCAGCACACCCTCCGCGGCGGCACCGAAGACATGCGCCTGATCTGTGCCTTCAACCCGCCGGTTACCGGCAGCGAAGTGCACGACGAAGACGGCGCCTACCTGCCGGACACCAGCGAAGACTGACCCGCTCTCCGTGGCTGATCCCCGGAGCGCAACCCCACCGCCACCGCAGGCATCACTGCTTCCGGTGGCGGTGTTGCTTTGGCTCGCCGGCGTCTACCTCCGCATACCGGTACTGGTGGCACCGCCGCTGGCCCCCTTTATCAGTGACGAACTGGCGCTGTCCCAGGCGCTGACCGGCGCGCTCACCACCCTGCCCATCCTGATGCTCGCCGTTGGCTCCATACCCGGCTCTCTGGCCATAGCCCGGCTCGGCCCACGCAACACGCTTGCCCTGGCCATGGTGATCATGGTGATCGGCTCCGCCGGGCGCGGACTGGTACCCGATACGTTCAGCCTGATGCTCGCCAGCGCCGTTATGGGCTTTGGCGTCGCCATGATGCAACCGGCGCTGCCCGCCTTGCTGACACGCTGGCTCGAACCCCATCAGCTGGCTCTTGGCTCCGCCATCTACATGAACGGCATGCTGATGGGCGAATTCATCGGTGCCGGAATTACCCTGCCGGTTCTCATGCCGCTGCTGGACAACAGCTGGCGGGCCACCATACTGGCGTGGTCGCTGCCGGCACTGCTGGTGGCTGCGGCCCTGTTCCTGCCCAGAAGAGACCGGGCGCGGCCGGTTCGCAAAGTGGCCTGGTTGCCGGACTGGCGCAACCCGCTCACCCTCAGAATCGGCCTGTTGCTCGGACTCTCCGGGTCCATGTTCTTCGGCCTGAACGCCTACATGGGCAATCTGCTGCAACAGCAGGGGCACTTCGAGAAACTCTCCCAGGCGCTGTTCTGGTACAACATCGCCCAGGTGTTTGCCTCACTGGTGATGCTGAAAATGGCCAGATACTGGGTCGGGCGCCGCTCTCTGATCATTATCATGGCCACCATCAGCATCATCGGCACCGTGAGCACTGTACTCACCACGGGCTGGTGGTCCATCGCCAGTGCCACCCTGATGAGCTTCTCCGCCGGCATCCTGCTGATCCTGCTGGTCGCCGTGCCGCCGCTGGTGATGCCGTCCGAGGAAACCGGCCGCCTCTCCGCCGGCACCTTCCTGGTGGGTTATACCCTGGCGTTTTCCGTGCCCATGCTCGGCGGCGTGCTCGCCGACTGGACCGGCGACGTCCGCCACGCGCTGATGGTGATGATCGCCTACAGCCTGCTGGTGCTACCTCTGGCCTTCACCCTCGACCTGAAAAAACAAAAAGGCCAGCCCAAAGGCTGACCTTTTGTAAGTGACGAACCCACCAATGGCCGAACGGCCGAGGGGCGGGATGTCTTTTCCGCCGGGAAAAAGATGTCTGAGCGCAGCGAGTTATTTTTCCCAGAGGAAAAGACATCCCGCCCCTCGGCCAGACTCCATTACTATCAGATGTAATAGTCCTTAAGCGGCGGAAAGCCATTAAACTCCACCGCGCTGTAAGTCGTGGTATAAGCCCCGGTCGACAACCAGTACATCCGGTCGCCAATCGCCAGGTTCAGCGGCAGCGGGTACTTGTGATGCTCGTACATGATGTCGGCACTGTCACAGGTCGGGCCGGCAATCACACAGTCCTCGCCCTCGCCGACCTTCTCGGTCCAGATCGGGAACTTGATGGCCTCGTCCAGCGTTTCGATCAGCCCGCTGAACTTGCCCACATCGGTAAATACCCAGCGGTGCAGGGCGGTACGGGATTTCCGGGAAATCAGTACCACCTCACTCACCAATACCCCGGCGTTGGAGATCAGCGAACGGCCCGGCTCAATGATAATCTCCGGTAACTCGTCACCGAAGTCCTCACGGAGAAAACGGGCAATCTCTTCCGCGTACACCTTGAGCTCGTTGGTGCGGGTGATGTAATTGGCCGGAAAACCACCGCCCATATTGATCATCTTCAGCTCGATGCCGTCTTCTTCCTTCAGGCGTTCGAAAATCACCTTTACCTTGCTCAGAGCCGCATCCCAGGCACCGATTTCACGCTGCTGGGAACCCACATGGAAAGACACGCCATAGGGCACCAGCCCCAGATCCCGCGCCAGGATCAGCAGATCCATCGCCATGTCGGTCTGACAACCGAACTTGCGCGACAACGGCCAGTCGGCGGTCAGCGTACCCTCGGTGAGGATACGCACATACACCTTCGCGCCCGGAGCGGCCTTGGCAATGTTGCGCAGATCCGCCTCGGAATCGGTGGCAAACAGACGCACGCCCTTCTCATAGAAAGTGCGGATATCCTTGGCCTTCTTGATGGTGTTGCCATAACTGATGCGGTCACCGGTCACCCCCAGCGCCATCACCTTGTCGAGCTCATACACCGAAGCAATGTCGAAACTGGCGCCCTTGTCCCGCAGCATGGTCAGGATCTGTGGCGCGGGGTTCGCCTTCACCGCGTAATACACACTGGCGAACGGAAAACCTTCCACCAGCTCATTGTACTGGCGGTCGATGGTGGCGGTATCGATCACCACAAACGGGGTTTCTTTGGTATCGGCAAGCGCCTTGATACGGGCAAAGGTCTCGGCATCGTAGTAATCAGCAAGACGGGCGTTGGCAGACTCGGTCATGGATAGTGTTTCCCTCCAGCGGGCAAACGGGCATAAAAAAGGGGCGCTACAGCCTGGCTGCAGCCCCCCGGGAATTGGCGCGATCATCGGGCTTTTTATCTCAGCCGGATATGCGCATATCTACCCATGACAGCCCGGCATCCGGGATGCTTTACCCGATGCCCTCCGGCCGTTGCAACGGGTGGTGAAAACGCTACGTTTATTAGCAATTAACTACGAAACAGGTTATAAATTACCTGTAAAACTCCTTTACCTTCGATAAGCCCACTCCCTGAACGCGGTATCAGCGATGCTCTTCAATAAAAATGACTTGAAACAGGTTCTGGAACAAGCTCTGGACGCAGTCGTCAGTATCGACGAAAAAAACTGCATCACCTTCTTCAACGCCGCGGCCGAAAAGCTCTGGGGCTACCAGCGCGGTGAGGTACTCGGGCAAAACGTAAAAATGCTGGTGCCCCGCGACATCCAGAACGATCACGACAGTTATATCGCTAAAAACCGGGAAACTGGCAAGGACATCATTGTGGGCACCAGTCGCGATGTCCTGATGACCCGTAAGGACGGTTCAACGTTGTGGGCCAATCTGGCGCTGAGCAAGGTCGTTCAGGGCAAATCCATTACTTACACCGCTTTCATACGCGACATCTCGGCTGAGCGTTCAAATCGCGAAATTATCAACCAGACGCTGGAACAGGCACTCGATGCCGTCGTAACCATCGACGAAGACAACAACATCACCTTCGCCAACGCAGCAGCTGAACAACTCTGGGGCTACGATCGCACGGAGATGATTGGCAAGAATGTGAAAATGCTGGTGCCCCATGAAATCCAGGACAGGCATGACGATCTGGTGAACGAAAATCGCCGCACGGGGGTCGACAAGATCGTTGGCACGACCCGGGAGGTCCCCGTTTTTCGCAAAAACGGCGAAAAACGCTGGGCCTCACTGTCTCTCTCGAAAATCCGTCTGGACGACCGCATTCTCTACACCGCCTTTCTGAAAGACGTGACCGAGGAGGTGATGCGCCGTGCTGAGTTCCAGATGCTGTCAATGGTGGCCAATGAGACCGATAACGCCGTCATCATCACCGACCCGGACCGACACATTGTGTACGTCAACCACGGCTTCACCCAGCTAACCGGCTACCATCTGGAGGAAGTTCAGGGCAAAAACCCCGGCGACCTCCTGCAAGGCCCCCACACCGATGCCGCAACGGTCGAGAAAATCCGCGCCAAACTCCGGAATAACGAATCCTTCTACGACGAAATCCTGAACTATGACCGCCATCAGAAACCGTACTGGGTGTCACTGGCGATCAACCCGGTTTTCAATGAGAGCGGCAAGCTGACTCACTATATCTCGATTCAGGCCAACGTCACCCAGACCAAAGAGCAATCCCTGGAGTTCACCCGGCGCTTCGAAGCGATCAGTGAAAGTAACGGTGTGGGTGAGTGGGACCTCGAGGGCAGACTGGTGCGGGCCAACCACTACCTGGTGTCCCATCTGGGCGATGCCAACGAAAACGACCTGGTCAAACGCGCCGGCAACCTGCGGGAGTTCCTCGGTAAAGACGTGTTCGACCGGGTGCTGGACGGTGAACAGGTCCAGCAGCGCTTCAGTATCCGCAATGCCAGAGGCGCGGAGCACTGGTTTGATTCCACCATCTGCCCGATTACAGACTTCACCGGCAACGTGCGCTACATCGTCTCTTACGGTATCGACATCAACTCGAAGATGGAGGCGGTCAAGGTTACCGATCGTGAAATGTCACTGGTGCTGAGCTCCTCCAGCGAGATCTCGAAAATTGTCAGCGTGATCAACGAGATCTCCGGGCAAACCAACCTTCTGGCGCTGAATGCCGCGATCGAGGCCGCACGAGCCGGAGAGGCGGGCAGGGGCTTCGCCGTGGTCGCCGACGAGGTGCGACAACTGGCGAAAAGAACCAGCCAGTCGGCGGATGAAATCAACCGTCTGGTGGCCGAAACCACTCAGCGTGTTGGCGACCTGGCAACCTCCATTCGCACATTGAACGCCGACGACGACTAGGGTGCGCCAGTGGGCAGGTCGACCTGAGGTAGAAGAGCCCCGGAATTGGCGGTGGCAGCGCCCGCACACAGATTTGTTACGGTCTGAAACCCCGGGGCTGGAAGCCAGGTTCTGATGTGTTAGGGTGGTCGCAAATCATCCATCCCGAAGGGGGTTCTATGTCTGATATCGCCGCAATGGCCGCCTCAAGCACTCAGATGAGCCAGCAGCGCGTGCAGGAACAGGCACAGATTTCTGTGATGAAGCAGTCCATGGAAATGGCCGAACAGGGCGCCATGAAATTATTGGAAGGCGTTACCAATACCTCGGTCCCGACTACCGGTGCCAACCCGAACGAACAGGTTGGCACCCGCATTGACGTTTCCGCCTGAGGGCACCCGCTCAGCGTTTGAAGAACGTCAGAACAGCGCCCGCCACCAGGGCCGCGACACCACCGATGAGATACCACATGGTTTCATCGGTGAAGCGGCCGGTGAAGGTTTCGGACACCTGATCTCCGATTGATTCCGACCCTTGCCAGCCAAAGAACAGCAGTAATGCCCCAACCACCAGCAGTACCACACCCATAATTTTTCCGGTTCCCATTCTTGTCTCCCTACTGTTGAAGGTTCCCGCACGATAGCTGTCTTTGCCGTATGAATAAAGCCGTCCTAGACGGCAACGGGCCAGAATGGCTCGGGTTCGGTTGGCCCATCCGGATCTTCCGGCGCCCACTGACGACGCAGATACCCCAGCACCGCTTCCCGGAGTTCATTGCCCTGGCCCAGCCCCCGGGTGCCGAACAGGCGGTTGAATTCCAGTACGTAGGGATAGCCGTCAACCAGCGCAATGTCGAAACCGGCATGATCCACCTCCAACTCCCGCGCCAGTGTCAGTGCCAGCTCGGTGACCGAGGCCGGCACCGGACTGGCATCGATGCGGCCACCCCGGGCCAGGTTGTTGTAAAAGCCCTGATCTGCCTGAGTTCGCCAGTACGCCGTCACCACCTGGTCGCCGACAATCACCACCCGAACGTCCCGGTCGATCGGCAGGTATTCCTGGGCGTACAGCACCGGCGCCTGCTCACAATATCGGCGCCAGTCCTCCCGGGTCTCGATCAGCCAGACACCTTCTCCCATACTGGCCTTGGGGAGTTTGGCCACAAACGGGTGTGCCATGGCGCTCCAGATCCGCTCACGCTCCTGCGGGCCGTTCGCCTCAATCAAGGTCCAGGGGGTGTGCTCCGGCGCCACGGCCTGAAACGCCCGCGTCATTTCGACCTTATCGTGACCAATGCGGTAGCTGGCCACACTGGGAAATACCCGGCATTTCAGGCCATGCACCAGTGCGTTCAGCTGCCAGTATTCAGGAAACAGGACCCAGTCGGCCTCACGCAGCAATTCCTTGTGTCGCAGGAACTGCTCGGGCTTGAGCACGGTGGTGTGGGGGTAACCGAGGGTACGGAAGATATCAAAGGAAACAAGGTGCATGGTACAGCGGCACTCAGGGTTGAATTGTGCGCATTTTATACAGACCCCGGATTCTGGCAAGCGGTTTTTCAAACAGCGGCTGTCAGACAAACACTTCCACCGCTGCTACCCTTGAGCTAGACGAAGCGCGGGGGTAACACGATGGCGCAGCTTGATGAGCGGGCCCAGGCCATACTGACCGGTGTGCGACAGGACTATCAGTCCGGGGCCACTCAGCTGGCACTTCGCACCCTCACAGAACTGCTGGCGTATCTGGATCATGAGAGGCCGGAGGATCACCACTTGGCGCGCCTGATCGGAGAGCTTCGGGCCGCGCGGCCGAGCATGATCGTGATCAGCAACGCCCTCGACCTGGTCAGCAAACGCTGGACAAAAGAGCCGGGGCAGCCGCGGCAGGCCGTGGCCCGGGTTCTCGCGCAGCTGGAAAGTGCCAGCGCCACGGTCGCCGGCCACGCCCGCGGTCAGCTCCCCGATAACGCCGTTGTCATGACCCACAGCGCCAGCTCGGTGGTGCTTGCCTTGTTTCGCCAGATGGCAGACGCCGGCCGGCCGTTCTCTGTAACCTGCACCCAGAGCAGTCCCGGGTTTGAGGGCCACACCCTGGCCCGCACGCTGAATGACCTGGCCATTCCTGTCACCCTTATAACCGATGCCCAGATGGGGCTGTTTGTGGGCAGGGCCGATGTGGTCATCAGCGGATGTGATGCCTGGCTGGCCGACGACTATTTCGTCAACAAGAGCGGTACCAGACTGTTGGCGTTGGCAGCCAGGGACGCCGGCAAGCCCTTCCTGGTGCTGGCGGACAGCTTTCGCAACAGCGACGCTCGCCACCACTCGGTCAGTCTGGAGGAAATGCCTGCCGCTGAACTCGCGGCGCCCGAAGGCAGGTATATCAGCCCGCGTAATGTCTACTTTGAAACCGTTCCCCCGTACCTGGTCAGTGCCCGCATCAGCGAGCGGGGCGTTTTTTCGTTCCCTGCCGGGCCTCCGCGGTAAGCGGATCTTCGGGCCAGGGATGCTTGGGATAGCGGCCCCGTGTGTCCCGGCGCACCTCGGGGTAAACATTCCGCCAGAAGCTGCCAAGGTCCGCCGTCACCGCCAGCGGGCGCTGCGCCGGCGACAACAGGTGGATCACCACGGGTACCCGTCCGCCGGCCACCCTCGGGGTCTCGGTCCAGCCGAACAGGGCCTGGAGTTTGGCGGCCAGCACCGGGCCGTTTTCTGCGGTGTAATCAAGGCGCACCTGCTGCCCGGTCGGGATGGTAAGCGCGACCGGTGCCAGGGCCTGAAGCTGTTGCTGTTGCGGGTACTCCAGCAGACTGTTGAGGGCGGACATCAGATCCATCCGACGCAGGTCCGACCAGCGCCCCATGCCCGCCATGAACGGCCCGAGCCACTGCTCCAGGCTTGCCAGTAACGCCGGCTCCGTGGTGTCGGGCCAGCCATCTTCCGGGCAGGTTTGCGCCAGCAGCTGCACACGGGCGCACCACTGACGGCTGCTCTCGGTCCACGGCAGACTTTCCAGCCCTTTCTTGCGGATGGCGTTCAGCAGGCCCTGCTGGATCAATTCCGGAGCCACCCGGGCCAGGGCTTTCTCCTGCAGTACCAGCTCGCCCAGTTTCCTGACCTTGCGGGCCACCACCGTGCCGCGGGCGTCATCCCAGTGGGCCTCTTCCGTGTCGCGGATGTGGCCGGCCAGATCCTGTTCCAGGTCTGCCAGATCCACCGGTGCCGCCAGGTAGATGGTCGCTTCCCGCGCCTTGCCATCCAGCTCGGCCGCAACCAGCCAGTCGTGCCGTGCCAGCGCATCCTCCTCACGCAAGGCCGCGCCTTTCCCGTTGCTGAGCTGATAGCGGGGCGCATCGCCGGAGCGACGGCGGGCGATGCGATCGGGGTAAGCCAGTGCCAGTAGCCGGCCGATTTCGGTTTCTGTTGGCGCTTGCGGGCTGCCGCTCGCTTGACCGGCCAGACGCCTCGCAGCCTGGCGTACCGCCTGCAGACGGGCCGGATCCAGTGAGCGTTGGCCGCGCTCACCGTGGAGCACGCGAATGCGTTCGTGCATATCGGCGCCGGAACCGGGGCCCAGCAAGTCGCGTTCACCCAACAACGCGGCCAGTTCGGCGGCGAGCACCCCGAATCCGAGGGATCGCCCGCGCAGCACCATGTGGGCGAGGCGGGGGTGAATGCCCAGCTCGCGGACGGCTTTGCCATGGTCGGTGATGGCGCCGTCGGCATCCAGCATGTCCAGCCACTGCAGCAGTGCCACCGCCTGTTGCCAGTGAGCGCGCGGGGGTTCGTCGATCCACGCCACGCCGGTGGCGTCACGAGCTCCCCACTGTGCCAGCTCCAGCACCAGAGGCGCGAGATCCGCCTCGAGGATTTCCGGAGCGGTGTAATCCGCCAGCCCGAACTGCTCTGATTCACGCCACAACCGGTAACACACGCCGGGCTCGATCCGGCCCGCCCGGCCTTTGCGCTGTTCCGCAGAGGCTTTCGACACCCGGCCGGTCACCAGCCGGGTCATGCCGCTGTTGGCATCAAACACAGCACGGCGCTGCTGACCGCTGTCGATCACCACCCGCACACCTTCAATGGTCAGACTGGTTTCGGCAATGGCGGTGGCCAGCACCACTTTGCGCTGGCCATCGGCCGCAGGCGCAATGGCGCGGTCCTGCTCCCCGGACTTCAGGTTGCCATACAGCGGGGCGATCACCACCTGGGGCGGCACCTGACCCCGCAGCTGTTGTTCCACCCGGCGGATCTCTCCGGCACCTGGCAGGAACACCAGCAACGAACCGGTCTGTTCCCGCAGCGCCTCGTGAACCACCGCGACCACCTGATCCACCACCCGGCCCTGACGGGGCAGTGGCCGGTACAGCACCTCGACCGGGAACGCCCGCCCCTCACTGCTGAGCACCGGCACGTCACCGAGAATCCTGGCAATGGGTGCGGTATCCAGCGTCGCAGACATCACCAGCAACCGCAGGTCTTCCCGCAGCGCCTGCCGGGACTCCCGCACCAGGGCAAGACCGAGATCCGCCTGCAGGGAGCGCTCATGGAACTCATCGAAAATCACCGCAGCGTAATCCTCCAGCATCGGATCGCTCTGGATCAGCCGCGTCAGAATGCCTTCGGTCACCACCTCGATGCGGGTCTGCGCCGATACCTTGGTGTCCAACCGGGTGCGATAGCCTACGGTCTGCCCGGGCCTCTCCCCCAACTGACCGGCCATGAAGCGGGCCGCCGACCGCGCCGCCAGGCGCCTCGGCTCCAGCATCAGGATCCTGCCATCACCTCGCCAGGGCGCATCCAGCAGGGCCAGTGGCACACGGGTGGTTTTACCGGCGCCGGGGGGAGCCTGGAGCAGCACCGTGGTGGTTTTGGCCAGGGTCGCGGTGAGCTTTGGGAGTATGTTGTTTATTGGGAGCATGTTTTTGGTGTGTTGAGGACTGCATGGGTTGGAGGAGGGCATGGGGGTGAAATCTATTTTTGAACGGAAAAGAACTCGCTTCGCTCAGACACCTTTGTCCGCTCAAAAATAGATTTCGCCCCCATACCCAACCGGTACTCCAGTTGTCGCGTCAACTTACCATGGTTGAACTTGGGTTTGTCTGAGAGAAACGGTTTTTGGAGTTTGAGCTGTTTGTCGGATTACGGTTTTGCCTAATCCGACCTACGCTACTTATCCGACCTACGGTATCCCGAAGTCTTCAGAACCATCTTTTTCGCTTTGTCTTTAACTCGAGATATCGGTGCGGTCAGCTAGAGCGGGGTGGAGGGGTATTTTTGTCCGCCGGAAATGGGTGTCTGAGCGCAGCGAGTTCCATTTCCAAGGAAAAAATACCCCTCCACCCCGATCAATCCCCTCAACCCGCAATCCTACAAGCGACCAACCAAACCTATTCCGAAGAAGGCACAAAAAACACAAACACCAGCCCGAACGCCAACGCCGCCACTCCGATCCCGAATGCGCTGACCAGCGTACCCCCCGCATCCAGCCACTGCTTGGTCAGCCATGGACCAACCATCTGGGTGAAGCCATACAGCGCTACCATGGCTGCCGACAAACGGGGCCCCTGATGAGGGTGCAGGGCGCGACCGATGCGCTGGGTCAGCAGCACGGTGCCGAGGAAGGTGCTGCCCACCAGGGCGGCGCACAGAATCAGGCCGATCTCGCTGGGCAACACCACCGCCGCCAGCACGCCGGCGAGCTGGATGATGAAATTCAGCTTCAGCGCCGGCAGGTCGCCCAGTCTGGCGCCCAGCCGGTTCCAGAGCCAGGGTGCGGGAATGGTGACCAGGGCAACGATTAGCCAGGTGCCGTTAAGTAGCCAGTGTCCGGGTGGCAGCTGCACTTTCGCCAACAGCGGCAGAAAGGTCATGGGCAGGATATAGCCCAGCCCGGCGCCGGCATAGGACAGAAACAGCGGGATACTGGCGCGATCGAGCAACGGCGTGGTGGTTTTGACCGGCTCGCCGCTGCCTGAGGCCTGGCGCACCGGCAGGTCCAGTGTCATCAGGCGGGCGGCGCCCCACCACGCCAACGGCACGGACAGGATGGCCACGGGCCACCACCGCCCGGCACCGTGAAGCCAGTCATTGCTGCCGGTCACCAGGCCGCTGGAGAGCAACAGCCCCAGACCCACGCCGATATACACCAGCCCGCTCATGGCCGCGCGGTTACGCAGAACCAGCCATTCCAGAATCAGGGCCGGCGCCTGCACAAACACGATGCCGTTGGCGACGCCATTCAGCCAGCGGCTGGCGGATATGACGGTGAGGTGATCGGTCTGGGTTAGGATCAGGGTGGTGGCCACGTGCACTGCGAGCGACAGCGGCAACAGGGTGCGTATCTGGTCGACACGATGCCAGCGGATGGCCAGCAGTGCCCCTATCAGATAACCCAGGTAATTCCAGGTGGCGACCGCCGCCCCCTCACCGGCGGCAAACTGACCGTCGTCCACCAGGTAGGGTAACAGCGGGGTATAGACGAACCGGCCGAGGCCGTGCACCACCAGCAACACCACCGCCCCGGCAGCAAGCACGGAGAGCAGTTCACGGGGCGATGGAGCAGTCTGCGGCAACGTGGTCATAACGGGCAACCCTGAGAAAAACAGGGGCGCAGTTTAAGCCACTGGCAGGATGATGTCAGTGAGACCTTGGGCGTGAGCGAATCAGCCGGCCCGCGGGTGGCTGACCTTCGCCCACTCGTAGATGCGCTCGAACGCTTCCGCCAGGGCTTCCGGATCGTGAGGCGGCTGGAGCACCGCGATCATTTCACCGTCGGGGTTCAGCAACGCGAAATGGCCGCTGTGGTCCACCATCAGCTCGCCGTCCACCTGGCGGTGAACGAAGACCGCATTCAGGCTTTTGGCCACCTCACGCAGGGTGTCGATATCGCCGGTCAGGCCGTGGAAGTTCTCGCCGAAGAAATCCGTGTAACTGCGGAGCTGTTCGGGGGTGTCGTGATCCGGGTCGGCAGTGATCAGCAGATAATCCGGCTGGGGCAGTTCCTCCGACAGCAGGCTCTCCGTTTGCCGCAGGTTGGCCATGGCCGCCGGGCAGATGTCCGGGCAGTTGGTATAGCCGATAAAGGCGAAGGTCCAACGCCCTTTCAGACTCTCGCGGGTGACGGTATCGCCCTGCTCGTTCAGCAGCTCGAATTCCGGCAAGGGGCGCCCGGTATCGTATACATAGGCATTCAGCTCGGTCAGCTCCGGCGCCGGAGCAGGCTCCCGGTCACCACCAGTGAACACCTGCCGCCCGACCACCAGCCCGAACACCAGCATCACGACCAGTAGCAGAATAATCAGAGTCAGGCGGATCGAGCCGTTCATGCAATCTCTCTTGGTCGTTTTGGTTCAGAAGAACACGAAGTGGTCTACCAGCAGCACCACAAACAGCGCCATCAGGTAGGTGATGGAGTACTTGAAGGTGGTGAGGGCCACCCGGCGATCGTCGCCTTTCAGCAGGCGGATGGAATACTGCAGGAAACGCAGCCCCAGAGCCAGCGCACCCACCAGGTAAATGCCCCCCGACATGCCGGTCACGAACGGCAGCACGCTCACGGCGAGCAGCATGAAGGTGTACAGAACAATGTGCAGCTCGGTGTACTTGTTGCCGTGGGTTACCGGCAGCATGGGAATCCCGGCCTTGGCGTATTCCTCTTTGCGGTGGATCGCCAGGGCCCAGAAATGCGGCGGCGTCCAGGCGAAGATGATGAGCACCAGCAACAGGGCATGGCCATCCACCTGACCGGTCACCGCGGTCCAGCCCAACAGGGGCGGCATGGCACCGGCGAGGCCGCCGATAACGATATTCTGCGGTGTCGCGCGCTTGAGAAAGAGGGTGTAGACCCCGGCGTACCCGACCAGCGATGCCAGGGTGAGCCAGGCGGTCAGAGCGTTGACCTGCCAGACCAGCACAGCCATACCGGATGCCGCCAGCAAGGTGGCGAACACCATGGCATCCAGCGGGCTGATCTTGCCGGTGGCCACGGGACGCTTGCGGGTGCGGGCCATCACCGTGTCAATTTTCTGGTCTACCACGTGGTTCACCACCGCCGCCGCCCCGGCGAGCAAAGCGATGCCCAGATTACCGTACAGCAGCACCTGCCAGCCGGGCACACCGGGCGCCGCCAGCAACATGCCGATCACCGAGGTCAGGATCATCAGGGCCACGACCCGCGGTTTGGTCAGTTCCAGAAAGTCCCGCCATGAAATGGGGGTGTCCGTATTACTGGCAGCGCTCTGGGCCGGCAGTGTTTCCGCATGCTCGCTCATGCCGTCACCTCTTGATTGATTGTTGTTGTGTTCTGGCGATGTACCGCGTGGGTTTGCGGTTGTTCTCTCAGTCGCCACAGCAGATTGATCACTGTCAGCAGCAAACCGGCACCCATGGCGTTGTGAGCCACCGCAATAGAGAGTGGAATATGAAAGGCCACGTTAGCAAGCCCCAAGGCAATCTGCGCAGCCAGAACGATGGCCACCAACTGCACGTGCCAGCCCAGAGGACCGCCGCGGAAGCGCCGCCACATCAGCGCCAGCAGCACTCCGAAATAGCCCAGGACCAGCACCGCACCGACCCGGTGAGTAACGTGAATGGCGACCCGGCCATCCGCCGTCAGCTGGCCACCCAGATAGTTGGGTCCCACATGCTGGGCAATGTCGAAACCGTGGCGGAAATCCATGTCCGCAGGCCACCACTCACCCTGGCATGTGGGCAGGTCCGGGCACGCCACCGCGGCGTAGTTCGCGGCCGTCCAGGCACCCAGGGCGATTTGCATCACCACCAGCGCCAGGCCGCCGAATAGCCAGGGCCGGAAGCGGCCGGCGGAGCCGTGGGCAGGGTCCGGTTTGGGCGTGTCTTTCTGTCGGCCACGCAGGCGCAGGGTCAACAACGTGAGCAGGCTGATGGTGGTGAAGCCGCCCAACAGATGAACCGCAACCACTTGTGGCCAGAGTTTCAGGGTGACAGTCCACATGCCGAACGCACCCTGAAGCACGACGAACCCGGCGATGAACAGGGGCAGTTTGACCGGAAGATCTTCGCGGCGATGACGAACGGCGTAAGCCGCCAGCCCGAACACCACCAGGCCAAGAATGCCGGCGGCATAACGGTGAATCATTTCCGGCCAGCCCTTTTCCACCTCCACCGGTGTGTCCGGGAAGCGGGCGTTGGCAATGGCAATGCTTTCCGCGCTCTGGGGCACGGACAGGAATCCATAACAACCGGGCCAGTCGGGACAGCCGAGCCCGGCATCCACCAGTCGGGTCCACGCGCCCAGCATGATCACCACGGATGCCAGCAGGGTAGCAAACAGAGACCAGCGCCCGAGAACACGGGCACGATGGGAAAGAGAAGCCTGGGGCTGGTTCAAAGTGCACGTCCTCCGCACATCAGATTAACCAATCTGAGACAGTTTCATCAGATGTTTCAGGTCCTCAAGCAACGCCTTGCCGGAGTGCTCATTGCCGTAATGCATCATCACATTACCAAAAGGATCGATCAGCAGGATTCGCGGCTCCTGCTGCGGCTGAACGCCAGCGGGCCAGGCCGGAGCTTCTCCGCCGCGCAGTTGCAGCCGCTCCATGGCGCTGTATTCATCGTCCCACCGGGTTTCGAGTGATGATGGCACCGAGCCAAGCCAGGCCGCCCGGGTCATGCGATCGGCGTTCTTGCCGAGGGCAATGTTTACCTGGCGGGCGAGGTACAGCAGGTTTTCGCACGGCTCGGTGCAGTCTCCGGCAACCACCAGCATCATCCATTCCGCATCGGCACGCTCCGGGCCGAAACGGTCGGCAAGAGGCTCGCCCCCGGAGGTCTGCAGGTGGAATTCGGTCACCGGGACCGGCGGCTGAACCAGTTCACCGTTGTTGGTGTGGCCGGCCGGGTTGAGCCAGCCGGTGTAATACATGATGGTGGCAAACACCATGGGGCCGAAGCCGATCAGGAACAGCAGCAAGGCTGTTCTGCGGCCACGGCGGATCTGTTCGGGAGTGGGGCCTTCACTGTCGTGCCCGGAAGTCCCTTTAGCCATTGTCGTTGTCATTATTGGCTCCTGTTTTTCGGTAACTCGCTACCACCGTCAATATAACCAGTGCGGCGGCCAGTGAAAACCACTGAAATGCATATCCGTAGTGGGTCTGCGGACCCATCAGGTCCGGCTCCCAGTCTGCCCGGTACGCCCCGGGCTGGTCGGGGTCGGACAGCCGGACCACGGCAGTGGCAAGCCCCGGCTCCTGTTGCGCTGCCAGTGCCCGCGGCAGTGCCTGCACCCGGCGCGGCCAGCGCTCTGTCCGGGCGTCGCTGTTGTCCAGTACCGGCGGCTCCGGAAAGGCCGCCACACGACCGGCAATGCTCACCGTGCCCGCCGGCGAGCTGATCGCAGGCAGTTCGCTGCGGGTACGCGGCGCCTGAATCCAGCCACGGTTCACCACCACCGGGCGGCCTTCCAACGGGTAAAACACGGTCAGCACCTCGTAGCCCGGGATGCCTTCGCGGGTGCGGTTATCCAGCAGCCAGGTGATGTCGCTGTAGCGACCCTGAAGGGTCACCGGGCGCCCCTCACTGAGGCCACGGGATTCCTGCTGGGGCCAGCTCAGGTTGTTGGCCTGTTGCTGCCACTGCTGCAATTGCTGCTGTTTTTCCTCCGCCCGACCGAGCTGCCAGACACCGAGACTGATCAACAACGGCAGAAACAAGCCGGCAAACAGAAGCAGGCGCCAGTCGAAGTGCCATTGCCTGCGCTCAGACAAGCCCTGACCCTGCATGCTCTGCTATAGTGACCTGACAATAAACACCATCAGACACGGTAACTCCCATGCTGAAAGCCGTTGTAATCCTACTCATGCTGGCTGTCGTCTTCAGTCTTTTCAGCGGGCTGTTCTTCTTGATCAAGGACGGCGGCAAGACCAACCGGGTGGTGAACTCACTGACGGTGCGGGTAGCGCTGAGTGTGTTGCTGCTGCTGGTAATCCTGATCTCCCTCTGGCAAGGGGGCCTGGTGCTTAACCCGACCCCCTGATGCCCGGTCAGATGACGTAAACGAACACGAACAGACCCAGCCAGACCACATCGACGAAATGCCAGTACCAGGCCGCGGCTTCGAATCCGAAATGCTTCTCGGCACTGAAATGGCCCTTGTTGATGCGGATCAGCATGATGACCAGCATCAGTGTGCCCAGCATGACGTGGGCGCCGTGGAAGCCGGTTAGCATGAAGAAGGTGCTGCCGTAGATGCCCGATTGCAGGGTCAGATCGAGGTCGCGGTAGGCGTGCATGTACTCGTAGCCTTGCACGAACATGAACACCACGGCCAGGCCGATGGTCATGGCCAGCCACAGCTTCAGTTTCTGGCGATTTTCCTCCTTGATCGCGTGGTGAGCCACGGTCACGGTGAAGGACGAGGTCACCAGCAAAATGGTGTTGATCAGCGGCAGCCCCCAGGGCCCGATCACTTCTTTCGGACCCGGATAGGCGCCCGGGTCCGGATTGCTGACCAGCGGCCAGGTGGCCTGAAAACCTTCCCACAGCATGTTACTGCTGCCCCTGTCGCCTTCGCCCCCGAGCCAGGGCACCGCAAATACCCGCGCATAGAACAGCGCGCCGAAGAAGGCGGCAAAGAACATCACTTCCGAGAAAATGAACCAGCTCATACCCCAACGGAACGAGCGGTCCATCTGCGGGCTGTAGAGGCCGGCGCGACTTTCCTTGATCACGTGACCGAACCAACCGAACAGCATGTAGGCCATGATCAGGGCACCGACCAGGAACATGATCCAGGCTCCGGTGGTCGACTCGCCCTGTTTGCCATTCACCATGATGGCTGCAACCCCGTACAGGGTCACACCAAGGCCGACCGTTGCAATGATCGGCCACTTGCTTTGTTCGGGAACGTAATAGGTCTGGTTATCCGCCATGTCAGTCTCCGATGGCTTATCCGTTATCGTTTGTTGTTTTCCTGACCCGGGAATTGTCGGATACGGCCGGCGCGACGTCCTGGTCATACAGTGTGTATGACAGGGTCAGCTTGGTGATGTGCTCCGGCAGGTCCTTATCCACGATAAAAATCAGTGGCATCTCGACGCTCTCACCAGCCTCCAGGGGCTGCTGGTTAAAGCAGAAACATTCGGTCTTGTGAAAATACAGCGTGCCCTCGGAGGGCGACAGGCTGGGCACGGCCTGTCCGACCATGGCCCGATCGGTCGGGTTCTGCGCGAAATAATTGATGGTGACCGGTTCGCCCGGATGCACCTCAATGCTGCGGGTGACCGGCCGGAACGTCCAGGGCATGTCAGGTCCATTCTGGGCCAGGAACTGGACCCTGACCGTGCGATTTTCATCCCGCTCGGCCGCAACGGCGGACTCGTAACGCCCGCCGGTTTTGCCGTTGATGCCGGTAATCTCACAAAACACGTCGTACAACGGCACCATGGCAAAACCGAAGGCAAACATACCCAGTACGCCAGCCACACACCATCCGACCACCCGCGCATTGCTGCGGCGCGGTGGTTGCGGGGTCTGATTTGCCTCGGTCATGGCCTGATGCTCCGGTTACTTGACGACAGGCGGTGTCGAGAAGGTGTGGTAGGGGGCCGGTGAGGGCACCGTCCACTCCAGGCCTTCGGCGCCGTCCCAGGGCTTGGCAGAAGCTTTTTCGCCGCCTCGCACACACTTCACCACGATCAGCAGGAACAGCAGCTGGGTGGCGCCGAACATGAACGCGCCCACGCTGGACACCATGTTGAAGTCAGCGAACTGCAGTGCGTAGTCCGGGATCCGGCGTGGCATGCCGGCCAACCCGAGGAAGTGCATGGGGAAAAACGCCAGGTTCATGCCCACGAACGACAGCCAGAAATGGGTCTGGGCCAGGGTTTCGTCGTACATGTGCCCGGTCCACTTCGGCAGCCAGTAGTAGGCAGAAGCAAAGATACCGAAGATCGCACCCGGCACCAGCACGTAATGGAAGTGAGCCACCACAAAGTAGGTGTCGTGATACTGGAAGTCCGCCGGCGCGATCGCCAGCATGAGGCCCGAGAAGCCGCCAATGGTGAACAGGATGACGAAAGCCACGGAAAACAGCATCGGCGCCTCGAAACTCAGAGCGCCGCGGAACATGGTGGCCACCCAGTTGAACACCTTCACCCCGGTGGGCACGGCGATCAGCATGGTGGCGTACATAAAGAAGAGCTGGCCGGCGATGGGAATACCCACGGTGAACATGTGGTGCGCCCAGACCACGAACGACAGCAGGGCAATCGCACCCACCGCGTACACCATGGAGGCGTATCCGAACAGCGGCTTGCGGGAAAACGCCGGAATGATGTGGGACACGGCACCGAAGGCCGGCAGAATCATGATGTACACCTCCGGGTGCCCGAAGAACCAGAACACATGCTGGAACAACACCGGATCGCCGCCACCCGAGGCGTCAAAGAAGCTGGTACCGAAGTTGATGTCCATCAGCATCATGGTCACCACGCCCGCCAGTACCGGCATAACGGCAATCAGCAGAAAGGCGGTGATCAGCCAGGTCCAGACGAACAGCGGCATTTTCATCAGTGTCATGCCGGGCGCACGCAGGTTCAGAATCGTGGCGATCACGTTGATGGCACCCATGATCGAGGAAATACCCATGATATGGATGGCAAAAATGAAGAAGGTGGTACTCGGCGGCCCGTAGGTCGTCGACAGCGGCGCGTAGAAGGTCCAGCCGAAGTTGGGAGCACCACCGGACATGAACAGCGTGGAGACCAGAATCAGGAAGGCACAGGGCAGCAACCAGAAACTCCAGTTGTTCATCCGCGGCAGCGCCATATCGGGCGCACCGATCATCAACGGCAACATCCAGTTGGCCAGCCCCACGAACGCCGGCATCACCGCACCGAACACCATGATCAGGCCGTGCATGGTGGTCATCTGGTTAAAGAATTCCGGCTCGACAATCTGCAGACCGGGCTGGAACAGCTCGGCGCGGATGACCATGGCCATGGTGCCGCCAAGGAGGAACATGGCAAAGCTGAAAATCAGGTACATCGACCCGATGTCTTTGTGATTGGTCGTCAGCAACCACCGGCTGAAGCCTTTGGCCGGGCCGTGGTGATGATGATCCTGGGCGTGGGTATCTGCAACCGCACTCATGAAAAACCCCCGTTACCGCCTGGTTATTCTGGCTGGTGATGTCATTTGAGGAATCATTCCTGATTCTTGTACTCGAATACTTCTTTCGGCGTGATCATTTCGTCGGTGTCGTTACCCCAGGCATTACGCTCGTAGGTAATCACCGCCGCCAGATCCACTTCGTTCAGCTGATCGCCGAAGGCCTGCATGGCGGTACCGGAAACACCGTTGACGACCACATCCAGGTGCGCCTCCATATCCTCGAGGACGATCTGGCTACCGCGCAGCGCCGGGAAGGCCGGGGGCGCGCCGCTACCGTCGGCCTGGTGACACGAGGCACAGGCGCTGGCGTAGGCTTTCTCGCCCCGCTCCATCAATTCTTCCATGGTCCAGTCTTTCTCGGTCAGCTCGCGCTCCCGCTCGGCAGCCTCACGCTGTTCGGCCACCCACTGGTCATATTCATCCTGGGGCACAGCCTTGACCACCACCGGCATGAAGCCGTGATCCTTGCCGCACAGCTCGGTGCACTGGCCACGGTAAATGCCCGGCTCGTCGACGCGGGTCCAGGTTTCATTGATAAAGCCGGGGATGGCATCTTTCTTGACGCCGAACGCTGGCACCCACCAGGAATGGATCACATCGTTGGCGGTCAGCAACAGACGAACTTTCGCGCCTACCGGGACCACCATCGGGTTGTCCACGTCGAGCAGGTAGTTCTCGTTCTTCGCAGCGCGGTTATAGATCTCATCCTTGCTGGTGGACATATTGGAGAAATAGCCGAAGTCTTCGTCAATGTAGTCGTACTTCCAGCGCCACTGGTAGCCGGTGACCTTGATATCGACCTCGGACTCGGTGCTGTCGTACATATCGACCAGCGTCGCCGTGGCCGGGATGGCCATGACCACGAGAATAACGAACGGAATGATGGTCCAGAGAATCTCCACCAGGGTGTTCTCGTGGAAATTGGCCGGCTTGGCGCCCTGGGATTTGCGGTGAGCAAAAATGGACCAGAACATTACACCGAATACCACGACACCGATGGCGACGCAGATCCAGAGAATGGTCATGTGAAGGCTGAAGATTTCATTACTGGTGCCGGTAACCCCGGGAGCCATGTTCAACGTCCAGTCCGCCATGGACCAGGCGGGGAACAATAGGCCGCCCAAAAGGGCACCTGCCCGCTTAGCGTGCACGCGCATACTGTGTCTCCACAGAGTGTTATTCTTGTCGGATTTTGGCGTTCAATCCCTCTGTTCCGGCGGCGCTCGCACACGCAGTCAGTTCAGAGTGGAAGTCTGCTTATGGATAACTCAAGGTTGAGTATAGACACAGATCAAGGAATTGCTAAGAAACCGGTAAACCCAAAAGTAATAACCAGGAATTTTTAACAATCAAAGTGCATAAATTGCTCTCGCTTGCAAATACCGACCGACGGCTGTGGGCGCTGGCCTGGCCGCTGATGCTGACCAACCTCACCGTGCCGCTGCTGGGTCTGGTGGATACCGCCGTGCTTGGCCACCTGGAAAGCCCGGAATACCTGGGAGCGGTGGCGGTGGGCGCCAACCTGTTCAGTATTCTGTATTGGACCTTCGGCTTTATGCGCATGGGCACCACCGGCCTGGCCGCCCAGGCCTGGGGCAAGCGCGACCACTTCGCCCAGGTTGCCCTGCTGGTGCGCTCCCTCGCGCTCGCAGTGGGCATCGGCCTGTTGCTGATTCTCTTCCACCAGCCTGTTGTTGTCCTTGGCCTGACGCTGATGGACCCCAGCGATCAGGTGACCGAACTGGCAGCCGGCTACGCGGCCATCCGTATCTGGAGTGCGCCGGCGGTATTGTGTCAGTACACCCTGGTCGGCTGGCTCATCGGCACCCAGTTTGCCCGCGCCCCGATGATCATGCTGGTTGTCGCCAACAGCCTGAACATTGTGCTGGACGTGCTGTTCGTGACGGTGCTGGGCTGGAACAGTCAGGGCGTGGCCATCGCCACCGTGATTGCCGAGTATTCGGCGGCGGCGATCGGCCTTCGCCTGGTGTTGCTGCGGATACCGGCCGGGCAGGGGTTCAGCCGCGCCCTGCTGGGCCAGCTGTCGGACTACCTCCGCATTCTTCAGGTCAACCGTTACATCATGGTACGCACCGTCGCGCTGTTGCTGGTGCTCGCATTTTTCACCGCCCAGGGCGCGCGCCAGGGCGACACCATCCTGGCCGCCAATGCGGTGCTCATCACTTTCCTGCTGGTGATCTCCAACGGGCTGGACGGTTTTGCCAATGCCGCCGAAGCATTGATCGGTGAAGCCGTCGGCAAGGGCAGCCGCCGGCGGTTCCGTCTGGTGTTTCGCACCGCATTGCGCTGGTCCCTGTATGGCTCGCTGATCTTCACCGTGGCCTTTGTACTCGGCGGTCGCTACCTGATCAGCCTGCTGACCGGTATTGACGAGGTCCGCACCACCGCCTGGCAGTATCTGCCCTGGTTGTGGGCACTGCCGCTTTCCGCGGTGTGGGGGTTCCTGCTCGACGGCGTGTTTATTGGCGCCACCCGAACCCGCGACATGCAGAACACCATGCTGTTCTCCGCACTGGGGGTGTTTTTGCCGATCTGGTGGCTGACCCAGGGCTGGGGTAACCACGGACTGTGGTTCTCGCTGATCTGTCTGATGCTGGCGCGGGCGCTCACCATGGGGTGGCTGTACCTGTCCCATAACCGCCATGACCGCTGGTTCACGCCGCAGTGAGCAGGCTGGAAAATCTCGACTACAATAATTCTAAATGGCAGGCATGTTGTGGTAGCCAGCCCCTGCTCACCTGCCCCCAGCGACCCTTTTGTGAACAGTGGGAGGCGCCTTGCGACCTCATTTCGTTCAGACACCGGCATCCCCAGAAATGACACCACAGGCAGTCCTAGACATTATTGACCAGGCAAGACGGCAGGAAGCCCGCTCCGGCACATTTCTTCGTCAGCTGGGGGAGAAGGCTGCGTCGCTGCCGGGGACAATCACCATTGAGGGCTACCAGCCGGCCACCTGCCTGTTCCAGTTTGCCGTGGAGTACATCGAGATGGCACCGCGACTGATTGAGTGCGTGGAGGCCTGTGCCCGCGAAGCCGACAAGGCTGAGCTGTTCGCACCGTTCATCGACGCCGCCACCCGTTATTTCACCCAGCCTTCAGTGCTTCTGGTTCGCTACGACGGGCTTGACGGCCTGCTGATCCGTGCCTACCTGTGCCATCGCCTGATGGAAGAGATGTACGAGAACAACCGCTCTATCCGCGCCAGCGATCTGGTGGATATCGAAGCCACTCAGGCCAATCTGCTGGTGCACGAGCTGATCGGCGAGCCCTTCGCCAACGAACTGGATGACTCGATTACGCTCACCGTTCTGCAGATCGCCGGTACGCCGGATTATTACGAACTCAACCTCGACCCCTTTGTCGAGCACGCCAGGAATGCCGCCTGGGACTGGATGCGGCATTACTGGGAGAACCTGCTGGTGAGAAATCACATTCAGTTCTCACTGGGCAAGGGCCTGTGATTGCAGGTAATCTAGCGCCTTCCTGATGTCCGACCACGCTGATTACCTGACAGGAGGCTCCCTTGCTGGACAACGCAGACCTTGGAAAACTGATTATTCGCCTGACACTCGGCGGGCTCATGCTGTTTCACGGGGTCGCCAAGCTCTTCCACGGCGTCGGTTTTATTGAAGGCCAGCTGGCCAGCCACGGTATACCCGCGTTCTTCGCCTACGGCGTGTTCATCGGTGAGTTGCTGGCGCCGCTGATGGTTATTCTCGGCTACCAGACCCGCATCGGGGCACTGCTGATAGCCTTCAACATGCTGGTGGCCATCGCCCTGGTGCACGCCCACGAATTGATGGCGCTGGGTAACAGTGGTGGCTGGGCGCCGGAATTGCAGGGGTTCTTCCTGTTTACTGCGATTGCCCTGATTTTCCTCGGTCCTGGCCGCTATAAGCTGAAGAACTGAGCCATTGGCTGACCCGGTTCCGGCCGGCATCCTTGGCGGCGTAGAGCGCCTGATCCGCGCGCTGGATTAACTCCGCAGGCTCGCCGCCCTCGCTCGGCATCATGGTGGCGGCGCCGATGCTGACCGTGAGGTTCACCGGGCGCCCGCCGTCCGCCGGGTAGACCGGGGTACGCGCGATCACCATGCGCAGGCGCTCCGCCACACGGTGGGCGCCGTCTTCGTCGGTGGCCGGCAACAACACGCTGAATTCCTCACCACCGAACCGCGCCAGCAGATCCCCCGAACGCTGGATTTCCTCCGCGCACACCCCCGCCACACTGACCAGACAGTCATCACCCACCAGATGCCCGAGCTCATCGTTTACCCGCTTGAAGTGATCAACGTCCAGCATCAGCAGTGACAAAGGCACCCGGTGCCGGCGCGCCCGCTGCCATTCAATGTTCAGTTTTTCATCAAAGCGGCGGCGGTTGGCCACCCTGGTCAGGCCGTCGGTGAGGGAAATCGCCTTCAGCTGTTCGTTGGCCCGCTCCAACTCTTCGGTGCGCGCCTGCACCCGCGCTTCCAGCGTCTGGTTCGCCTGACGCTGCACCTGCAGCGCATGCTCCTGAGCCTGCAGCCGGCCCCGCCGTTCCAGGCTGATGCGGTAGGCCAGCGCGAAAGACAGCAGAATCACCTCCAGGGCAACGCCCACTTGCGGCGCCAGTTCGGTCACGAAACTGCGGGGAATGTAGCCCAGCTTACTGACCGCCAGCACCAGGTGCCCCAGCAACAGCGGCGTCCACGCCAGCACGTAGAAACCGGCCAGAACCTGGCCCCGCCGCCACACCACCAACCCGGTTACCCAGGCCAGCGGGGTCACAATCGCGCCGAAGATCCCGACTAGGACAATGCCGGTCTGATAGGAACCGAACAGACCGTAGAAAAACGTTACCATCGCCAGCGCAATGACCCCCTGAAAGCACCGGTAAATCAGCGGGGTGTGGCGGCGCAGCGCCAGAAAGCTCATGGTAAACAGAGCGGCAAAGATAATGTTCAACGAGATGATCGGGGTGGTGAAGTAGCGGTTGAGTAACGGCAGATCGGGCCACAGCCACTGGAACAGCATACCGTTAAGATTCAGTTGCACCAGGGCAGCGGCGGTCACGGTCAGCACATACCAGAGGTAGGTGGGATGGCGCACGATCAGGTACACAAACAGGTTGTACAGCCCCATTGCCAGCATGATGCCGAGGAACACGGTTTGCCAGCCATAGGAGACCTGTTCTTCGGCCAGAAAGTCCGCCGAGCGCACGATACGTACCGGAATCTGGACCGAGCCCTGGGTCTGAATGCGCACGTAGGCGGTCACCGGCTCAGTATTTGACGGCACCAGGAAAACGAAATTGCGATGAGGGATGGGACGGGTATCAAATGCCCGCTGGTCGCCGGTGCGGTGGGACTGTATCAGCCTACCCTGGCGCTCCCAGAACACCTCGACCTCGTCGAGCATGGGATAACTGATTTCCAGCAACCGGTTGGCCGCCTCCGGCGGCACCTCGACCCGCAGCCAGAAGCTGCCGTCACTGAACCCGAGATTCAGCACTTCCTGCGGATCAAATACCGTCCAGTTATCCGCCGGCAGTGCCCGCACCTGATCAACAGACAGGAACGAGTCCGCATCTTCCAGCCACGCAAATCCGGCGGGCGCAGCGTTCAGAGTGCCACCGCCAGCCAACGCCAGTAACAGCAACAGGCACTGGCAGCAACGCAACGCAAGGTGATTCATAACTGGGAATCCGGCACCCGCTGTTATTGGAATAGAGTTTCAAGATGGGACCTGCGGTCCTTATGCATCCCTGCCAGAATGGTGTTAAGTTTAGACGCTTACCGGCAGAACTTCTCCTGTCGGTAACATTAACTGCACAAAACGCCGGAGACAGCGGATGACTGACAAAAAGCCGGAGTTACGCCCGGGGCGTTATCGTCACTACAAGGGCAAGGATTACCAGGTCATCGAGGTAGCCCGCCACAGCGAAACCGAGGAAAAACTGGTGGTGTACCGGTGTCTGTACGGGGACCACAGCCTCTGGGTGCGCCCGCTGGCCATGTTTCAGGAAACCGTCGACGTCGCCGGTGAACAGATTCCCCGCTTCTCCTGGATCAGTGAGGACTGATGCCTGCCGGTTTTGACTGCGGCGATGAATTCCTGCACATTAGCGCGCTTTCCTGAACCAGCTACCCGCCTGCGGTAGCGAGAGCCATCGAATTACACCCGGAGTCTGCCATGAATGCCGTTGTCGCCGCGGTCGCCATCATGCTCGTGCTGAGTTTGTGCCGCATCCACGTTGTTGTTGCCCTGATCATCGGCGCCGTTGCCGGCGGCCTGATCGCCGGCATGCCACTGGAAGCCACCATCGAAGCCTTCAACAACGGCCTCGGCGGGGGCGCCACCGTGGCACTGTCCTACGCCACCCTGGGCGCGTTTGCCGTTGCCATCGGCAAGTCCGGCCTGGCTCATGCCCTGGCCGACAAGGCACTGGCGCTGGTGGGCAAACAGGACGAAGGCAAGGCCGTCGGCGGGCTCCGCTTCCTTATCGTCGGCCTGCTGCTGGCCATTGCCATCTCCTCCCAGAACATCCTGCCGATCCACATCGCCTTTATCCCGCTGGTGGTCCCGCCATTGCTGTACGTGATGGCGAAACTGAACATGGACCGCCGTCTGGTCGCCTGTGTACTGACCTTCGGCCTGATCACCCCGTACATGTTTCTGCCGGTGGGCTTCGGCGGTATCTATCTGAATGAAATCCTGCTCGCCAATGTGGGGGACAACGGCGTTGACGCCACCGACCTGAATGTCATGTCCGCCATGGCGCTGCCTGCGCTGGGCATGCTTTGTGGCCTGCTGGTGGCGGTGTTCTTCAGCTACCGGGGCGAGCGTCGATACAACTTGGAGACCATCGAGAAGACCGAGCGGGTTGACGTCCGGTACAACGGCCGCACGCTGTTCATGGCCCTGGTCGCCATTGTCACCGCGTTCGTGGTCCAGCTCTGGCTGGGTTCGATGATCCTCGGCGCGCTGGCCGGTTTCGTGCTGTTCAATGTGTCCGGTGTGGTCAAATGGAAAGAAGCCGACGACCTGTTCACCGAAGGCATGAAGATGCTGGCAATGATCGGCTTCATCATGATCGCAGCCTCGGGTTTTGCGGAAGTGATGCGGGAAACCGGCGAGATCAGAACCCTGGTGGAAAGCTCGGTGGCCACCATCGGCGATAACAAGGCCATGGCCGCGTTCCTGATGCTGGTGGTGGGTCTGCTGATCACCATGGGCATCGGCTCGTCGTTCTCCACCATCCCCATCATCGCCGCCCTGTACGTGCCCCTGGCGTTGCAGATGGGCTTCAGCCCGCTGGCCATCGTCGCCCTGGTCGGCACCGCCGGTGCCCTCGGCGATGCCGGTTCCCCGGCGTCCGATTCCACCCTCGGGCCTACGGCTGGTCTGAACGTGGATGGCCAGCATAACCACATCTGGGACACGGTGGTGCCGACGTTCCTGCACTACAATCTGCCGTTGCTCGGGTTCGGGTGGTTGGCGGCTATGGTGCTTTAGGTTTGGTGGTTGTCCGCTCTTTGTAGCCTGCTGGTGGGCGGGGTGTGAGGGTTGGGGGACGAGGGGGCAAAACGGAAAGAACCACAAAGAAGAAAAAGAAAGGATTCCTCGGCAAACGCACCAAAGCGATATCGGGTTGTTCAGATAAGAGAGGGTCTGGGGGAGCGTTCCAAAACATTAAAAGAAACCACGTTTCTCCGTTTTGGAACGCTCCCCCAGACCCTCTCACCCCCCCAACAAGCAGGCTACAAGGCCAACCTCCAGACGTTAGTCCTCAGACCCGGCCTTAAAAAACACCACCTGCTTAACCGTATGGTCATCCTCGTTCTTGCGCTTGTTCACCCGCGTCTCGAGCTCCGGCGCAGCAGGCTGCTCGGCATCGGACACCGCATCGGTGAAGCCGCAGGCCACACACTCGCGCACCTGGTCGTCATCGTCGGTGGTGAACATCATGATCTTGTCCATCTCCGCGCAGCGGGGGCAGACGGCGCCGGCGATAAAGCGTTTGGGACTGGCCATGTCAGGCAGCCTCCCCGGTGATGCCGTTCTGTTTCAACAACGCATCCACCTGCGGTTCGCGGCCGCGGAAGGCCTTGAACAGTTCCATCGGCTCCTGGGAGCCGCCTTTTTCCAGAATATTATGCAGGAAGGCCTTGCCGGTTTCCGGGTCGAAAATGCCGCGCTCTTCAAACAGTGAGAAGGCATCTGCCGCCAGCACTTCCGCCCACTTGTAGCTGTAGTAACCCGCCGCGTAACCGCCGGCAAAGATGTGGGAGAAGCTGTTGGGGAAGCGGTTGAACGCCGGCGCCTGTACCACCGCGATTTCGTCCCGCACCTTGCGGTGCATGTCCAGCGGGTTGGTGGGGGCCTCGCTGGTGAATTCCGCGTGCAGGCGGAAGTCGAACAGGGAGAACTCCAGCTGGCGCACCATGGCCATGCCGGACTGGAAGTTTTTGGCGGCCAGCAGTTTCTGCAGCAGGTCCTCCGGCAGCGGTTCGCCGGTTTCGTGGTGCGACGCGATCAGCGCCAGCGAATCCGGATTCCAGCACCAGTTTTCCAGGAACTGGCTGGGCAGCTCCACCGCGTCCCAGGCGACACCGTTGATGCCGGACACGTCGATGACGTCCACCTGGGTCAGCATGTGATGCAGACCGTGACCGAACTCATGGAACAGGGTGGTCACTTCGTCGTGGGTCAGCAGCGACGGCTTGCCGTTCACCGGCGGGGTGAAGTTACAGGTCAGGAATGCCACCGGCAGCTGCAGCTGGCCGCGCAAGTTCTGCCAGCGCACCCGGCAATCCGCCATCCAGGCGCCGCCGCGCTTACCCTGGCGGGCAAACAGGTCGAGGTAGAACCACGCCAGCGGCTCGCCGTTGCGGCTGATGCAATAGGCGGTGGCGTCTTCGTGCCAGGTTTCCACCTCGGGCCTGGCTTCGATCTGCACGTCGAACAGCTTCTCCGCCACCGCAAACAACCCCGGCACCACCTTGTTCACCGGGAACCAAGGGCGCAGGGTTTCCGGGGAGATGTCATAGCGTTGCTGGCGCAGCTTTTCGCTGTAGTAGCCGACGTCCCAGGCCTGCAGGTCGTCCACACCAAACTCGTCCCGGGCGAACGCCTGTAATTCGGCGAACTCTTTCTCCGCCTGGGGCTTGGCCTTGACCGCCAGTTGGTTGAGGAAGTCCAGGACTTCGTCGGTGCTGCGGGCCATCTTGGTGGCCAGCGACCGCTCGGCATAGTTGTCGAAGCCCAGCAACTGGGCCAGGGCATGGCGCCGCTTGAGGATTTCCGCCATGACCTGGGTATTGTCCCAGGTGCCGGCGTCCGGCCCCATATCAGACGCGCGGGTGACAAACGCCTCGTAGACTTCGCGGCGCAGCTCGCGGTTGTCGCCGTAGGTCATCACCGGGAAGAAGCTGGGGAAATCGAGGGTAATCACGTAGCCGTCGAGATCTTTTTGCTTCGCCGCCTGTTTCGCACCCTCGATGGCGCTTTCCGGCAATCCCGCCAGCGCTTCCACGTCGGTGATGTGCTTGTACCAGTGCTGGGTGGCGTCCAGCACGTTGTCACTGAAGCGGTTGGACAGTTCCGCCAGCTCCCGCGACAGTTCCGCATACTGTGTTTTCTTGTCCGCCGGCAGGTCGACACCGCCGAGGTGGAAATCCCGCAGGGTATTGTCGATGGATTTGCGCTGGGCCTCGCTGAGCTGACTGAAATCCTCCCGCGCTGCCAGTTTCTTGTAGGCGTTGCACAGAGCCTCGTTCTGGCTCAGTTCGGTGCTGTATTCGGTGAGCTTTTCCAGGCAGTTCTTGTACACTTTGCGCAGGTCGTCATTGTTCATCACCCCGTTGAGGTGGGAGATTACCGACCAGGCGTTGCTCAGTTTGTCCTCCAGCGCCTGCATCGGCTGCGCCAGGGTATCCCAGGTAGGATCTTCCTGATGCGCCAGTTCGGCGATTTTCATGCGATTTTCGCTGAGAATCTGGTCAATTGCCGTTTCCATGTGTTCCGTACGGACATGGTCGAACTTCGGCAGCAGGTCATCGGTCAGTAATGGGTTATTCATAGGTCCCCTTCTCAGCTGTCAGAATCTAAGGTAGTTTCAGGTGACTCCATTGACGGGGGAGCATCCGGGGGAAGGCTTTCCGAAACTGTGCGGAGCCATGAATGGCGGAGCCCGAGCGTCACAAGGATGCGTTTGAGCGTGTTTCGGAAAGCCTTCCCCCGGGTGCTCCATGCTCCTGAGCAAAAGAACACCTCGAAGGTATATGTAATGACGAATGTACGATCTCACAAGGGTACCACGCCACATTTCGGCGAGCGCGCGTGGATTGATCCCAGTGCCGTGGTCATCGGCGACGTTCAGACCGGTGACGATGTGTCTGTCTGGCCCATGACCGTGGTACGGGGCGACATGCACAGCATCCGCATCGGTGACCGCTGCAGCATTCAGGACGGCTCCGTGCTGCATATTACCCATGCCAGTGACTTCAATCCGGGCGGCTATCCGCTGACCCTGGGGGATGACGTCACCGTGGGTCACAAGGCGCTGCTTCATGGCTGCAGCATTGGCAGCAGGGTGCTGGTGGGGATGGGGTGTATTATCATGGACGGTGCCGTGGTGGAAGATGACGTGATTGTGGCGGCGGGTTGCCTGGTGCCGCCGGGCAAAACCCTGGCCTCGGGCTATCTTTATGTGGGCTCGCCCTGCCGGCAGGCACGAGCGCTGACCGACAGGGAGAAGACATTCTTCCGCTACACCGCAGCGAATTACGTCAAACTCAAAGACGAGTACCTTAACGATCAGTAACGCGGTGGTCTGATGTTGGGCCCTCCGCCGTATGTTTCCCTGCGGTGACACTTCGCAGGCTGGTGCTGTTGTCGTCGCTTTCCGGTTCGCTGTCACGGACCGATTCGGAAGGAGGCAATGGTGAAGGATCTGCACTCTCCCCCCCACAAACGCATGCGGTTGTACCTGCATGCCGCCGGACTGACCCTGTCTCACCCGCAACGTGAGGATCTCATCCGTGCCGTTGAAGGCGCTTTCGCCTCGGGCGCTGTTGCGACCGACGAGCATGCCCGTTCTCTGACGTTCCAATGGTGTCGCCGGCAGCAGCAACCGGTTCCGCGGCAGCAACCGCGGCTCCGGCGCGCCAGCATGGGCTATTACCGCGATGACGGGTGATTGCCCGGACTGGCAGGCGTCTGCGCTGCGCCGCCGGCTGGCACTGACGCTGGTGGTTTTCTCCCAGACCGCACTGGCAGTGTGGTTGCTGGCCCGGGTGCTGCCCGACGCAGGCACACTGGCCGGCATCTGCATTGTCACTCTGTTTGCGGTGCTGCAACTGTGGATTGCGGTGGGCTTCTGGACCGCGTTCGCCGGTTTTGTGCTCCGACTGACAGGCGGCGACCCGCTCAGTCCCGCCCGGCGGCTGCCGGAAACCACACTGGCGAACACGCCGCTGGCACCGACAGCGGTGGTCATGCCCATTTATCACGAACCCGTACAGCGCACCCTGGCCGGCCTGAAAGCCATCTATCAGGATCTGGAGGCCAGCGGGCACCTGCACCATTTCGAGTTCTACATCCTGTCGGACAGCCGTGATCCGGAAGTCTGGCTGGCGGAACAGGCCGGCTGGAAAGCCCTCTGCCGGGAGCTGGGCAGCGACCGGATCTTTTATCGCCGGCGCACCGTCAACCTTAACTACAAGAGCGGCAACATTGCCGACTTTCTGCGTCGCTGGGGCCGGAGCTATCGCTACATGGTAGTACTGGATGCTGACAGTCTGATCGCAGGCGACTGCGTTACGCGCCTGGTGCGCATGATGGAGCATTTACCCCGGGCCGGCATTGTTCAGACCGCGCCCCGGCTGGCCCGGGCTACCACCCGCTTTGCCCGCCTGCAGCAGTTCGCCAGCCACACTTACGGCCCGCTGTACACCCGGGGCCTGGCCGCCTTCCAGCTGGGCGACGCGGCGTACTGGGGCCACAATGCCATCCTCCGTGTGGCCCCCTTCATGGCGCATTGCGGGCTGCGAAAGCTGAAGGGCCCGGGGCTGTTTGGCGGCCCCGTCATCAGCCACGACTTCGTCGAGGCGGCCTACCTCGGGCGGGCAGGATGGGAGACCTGGCTGGTTCCGGAACTGACCGGCAGCTTCGAGGAATCGCCACCGAGTCTCGAGGACGACCTGGCCCGCGACCGGCGCTGGTGCCGCGGTAACCTGCAACACCTCTGGATACTGCTGCGTGCGCCCGGACTCAGGTTCGCCCATCGCCTGGCCCTGCTCACCGGGGTAATGTCGTATCTGGCGTCGCCGCTGTGGCTGAGCTTTCTGACACTGTCGGCGCTGGTTGCCTTGCGCCCCGCGGTGGTGGCCGGCCTGGGCGAGGCCGGGCACGCTGGCGCCGTGCCGGCGACGGTGCTGGTAATGGTCACGCTGTTGATGTTGTTCGGCCCTCGCCTGCTGGCCCTCGGCGAGGTGGCGCTGAGCGGGCAGGCCGCTGCGTTCGGCGGGGTGCGCCGTCTGCTCACCGGTGCCGGCCTGGAAACCCTGGTGTCCCTGCTGCTGGCGCCGGTGCGGATGGTCGCCCACAGCCGCTTCGTGATCGCCGCTGTGGCCAACAGCTCGCTGGCCTGGGCCGGACAGAACCGGACCCGACTGACGTCCTGGCGACGTTCGCTGGCGGCCCACGGGCCCGGCATGCTGGCCGGCGCCACCGCAGTGACGCTGGGCGCCGTGGCCGGCGCCTCACTCTGGCTGTGGACACTGCCGGTTACGCTGCCGTTAATACTGGCGCCGGTGGTGTCGGTGCTGCTCAGCCGCGACACCCCGCCGTCGGGACTGGCCACCCCGTTCGATACCGGCGCTCCGGCGGTGATTCAGCGGGCCTGCGCCAACACCGAGGCAGGCTCGTCCCGGAACGCCCTCAGCTGGTTTCAGCGGACGGTCCTGTTCCCTGCCATGAGTCTGGGGCAGGCACGGCTGAGCCGGCACGATGCGCTGGGACTGAAACAGCGAACCCTGGAAACGCTGGTCAGGCGATGTGCTCACAGCGGCCCGGACACCCTGAACCTGCGTGAGCAAAGCCTGATCTGCGATCACGGCGAGGCGCTGATGCAACTGCACGAGCGGGCCTGGCAGGCGCCGCCGGACAGCTACTGGGGACGGTTGCTGACCCACGAGCTACCCCGGGAACTGGGGCGTGCCGGCGTGCGGCTACCGGTCCATGAAGACGTCAGCGGCGGCACGCTCGTGGAGAGAGGACTGCGCACGGGATGAAATCATCGTTGCTGTTGGCGCTGCTCCTGAACCTGATGCTGGTGGCACTCACGTTGCCGGGCTTCCCGAATCTGCCCTGGCTGGCGGTGGAAACCCTGTTCCTGTGGGGGCTTTTTGCGCTGCTGACGCCCGGGTCCCTGCGACGCAGTCTTGCTATTGCCGGCGGCATTACCTACGCCTTGCTCGCAGCGCTGGCGCTCATCGATGTGCTGGTGCGGCAGAGTCTCGGCCGGCCACTGAACCTGTACCTGGAGCTGGGGGTGGCGGATTCCGCCTACCAACTGTTGACGACCAACCTGGGCAGCGCCCTCGCAGTGGGGGTGTTACTGATGCTGCTGGCGATACTGGTCGCGCTCGGGTGGCTGTTCGCCGTGCTGCTGCACCGGCTCGGCCGACACACACCGCGCCACCGCGGCAAAGTGCTGCTGCCGGCGGCCGCCGCAGTCGCAGTCCTCGCCGTGGCGTTACCCGCGCCCATGGCCGCCACCGGCACCGCGCTGCTGGGCCGGCAGGCGGCACTGGCGGCAGACACGCACGATGCAACCCGCGCCTTCCGCCAGCAGGTCGACGCCGATCACGGCAGTGACACCGGGACGTTGGACGCACTCGCAGGCACCGACGTGATTCTGGGGTTCGTGGAATCCTACGGCATCTCCGCCATCAGCGATCCCCGGTACGGGCGGGTGATTCAGCCGCGGCTCCGGGAGATGGCAAGCGTGCTCCGGGAGCACGGCCTGCATCTGGTCAGCGGCCGGCTGAAATCGCCGGTCCAGGGCGGCCAGTCCTGGCTCGCGCACACAACCCTGCTCAGCGGCCGCTGGGTAGACAGCCAGCTCGACTACGACATCCTGCTCAGCAGCCGGCACACCACGTTGATCGACGACATGAAACAGACCGGGCATGAGACCCTGGCGGTGATGCCCGCGATTACCGAAAGCTGGCCCGAGGGCCGCCGTCTGGGGTACGACCGTATTTTCGACGCCGCTACCATGGGCTACGAAGGGCCGCCCTTCAACTGGGTGACCATGCCGGACCAGTACACCTGGTCCTGGTTCGAACGGGAGCTCCGGGCACCCAGCGGGCGTCCACTGTTCGCCGAGTTGGCGCTGATCAGCAGCCATGCCCCCTGGGTGCCCATCCTGCCGGTGCTGCCGGACTGGAACGACATTGGCGACGGCAGCGTATTTGAAACCTGGCGGGACCAGGGTGAAGCGCCCGCCAGCCTGTGGCGGGATCCACAGCGGGTGCGCGAACACTACGGCCGGGCGCTGGACTACGCCCTGGCAGTGATTACCGGTTATGCCCGCCAGTATGTGGACAACGACACCCTGCTGATCATTGTCGGCGACCACCAGCCGGCGCCGCTGATCACCGGCGATAATGCCAGCCGTGATGCGGTTATCCACATCATCAGTGCCAATCCGGAGCTGGTTGAGCCGTTTCTTGAGGCGGGACTGCCGGGTTTTCAGGCCGGCGCGGTGCCGCGGCTGGACATCGAGGGCATGCCAATGGATCGCTTCCGCCGCGTTTTTCAGCAACTCTTCTCCGGCAAATGACGCAGGTCAAACTTCGCCCGTTAAGGACTTGAAAACCGCTGGGGCGAACCTACATTGCAACATAGCAATAGTTCACGGAGAACCAACCGGCTGGCGCCACCGGTATGGAGCTGTTCCGCGAGCGAGGCTGATGTCTAGACGATTTCAGATTCGTAACAGGAGGAGTTTCATCATGAGCAATCTAACCCGCTGGAATCCGGTCAGTGAATTTGACGACCTGATGAGCCGCTACAACCGGCTGTTCGGCCTGACCCGCACCAATGGCGAACGGGAGGGCAAAGACCTCTTCAGCCGCAGCGACTGGGCACCGGCCGTGGATATCAAGGAAACCCCGGAGGCGTTCACCATCGAAGCCGAATTACCGGGGATGTCCAAAGACGACGTGAAAGTCACCGTCCACGACGGGGTGCTCAGCATCCAGGGCGAACGCAAGCACGAAGAAGAAACCAACGACAAGAAACACCACCGCATTGAACGGGTGTATGGCAGCTTCCTGCGGCGCTTCACGCTGCCGGAGAATGTCGACGACGGCAGCATCAAGGCCAGCTTCAAGGACGGAGTTTTGTCACTGACCCTGCAGAAAGCCGAACCGGCTGAACCCAAGGCCATTGAGGTAGACGTTCAGTAACGGTCCGGACCTTTGCCGCTGAGCCGGGAACTTCAGCTCCCGGCCTCGGCGCTGGTCCTGGCCCCGGCCGCTTGCAGAGCAGCAGCGTACGCCGTGCTCCGACGGTGCTTCAGGATGTGATCGAGCATGGTTTCGCCGGAGTCCCCGACGGCATCGAGATTCCTGCCCGCCGCCACGAAAAAGCCGATGAAACGCTCGAAATCCTCTGCCCGCATCGCCTGGTAGGCTTTCTGCAACACCAGAAAATCGGCGTTGGTCCCGGCCTCCGCCGGTTCGATGGCAAGAAAGCTCCTGACCCGCTCGTCACTCCACTCTTCGCCAATCACTTTCGGTTTGTCTGGTCCGCTCATAGTCTCTCCCGCTTATTGTCCGGCCGGTGGTTCAAACTGGGGGCACAGTATAGGGATCTGAATGCAAGGAAGTTAGTCGAATTGACTATGAGGAGCTATCGCCGGGGCATAAGCCCTTCAGGGGATGATCGTCACCGGGGGTTCGGAGGCGGGCAGGGCATCGGCGCATTCCGGATTGCGAATGGCAATTTCCACGCGGCGGTTTCGGGCGCGGTTCTCCTCGCTGTCATTGGGCGCCAGCGGGTTGGTTTCTGCCCGCCCGGCGGCCACCACCCGCTCCGCCGGTACCTGGCGATTCAGCACCAGCTCGTGAACCACCGACACCGCCCGCGCCGCCGACAGATCCCAGTTGGACCGGTAACGACTGCTGGAGATGGGACGGTCATCGGTATAGCCCGATACCAGCACATCCCCGCTGCAGTCGGCCAGCACACCGACCACCCGTTCGATGATGGGGATCATCTCCGGCTTGATAGCGGCATCGCCGGATCGGAAGGTGGCCTCCTCGGAGAAACGGATGACCACTTTGTGCTCATCGTAATTGACACTCAGTGCTTCCGACGCGACTTCATTTTCAAGCTCAGAGACCATGCGGGTGGCCAGATCCACAATGCCTTCGGGAATGGCCGTGGTCTCAACGTCTGCGGTTCGCTCATCAATGAATTCCGGCTCACGGGCCATGGTGTCACTCGGTTCGGGCAGCGACACGGTGTCAGCTTCAATCAGCGTCAGCGGCGAGCCACCAATGTCCTCCGCCACCACGTTATTGCTCCCGAACGCCACCGCCATCGAGTTGGCCATGGCGCGGTATTTTTCCACATCCATTTCGGCGAACGACAGCAACAGAATGAAAAAGGTCAGCAACAGCGTGGCCAGGTCGGCAAAGGTAACGATCCAGGCCGGCGTCTGGTTTTTCAGCCGCAGCTTGTTTTTTTCCCTCACCAGCTGCAAACCGTCAGGCCTCCCGCTCCGGGGCCAGCCCCAAGCGCTGCTCCGGCGTGACGAACGACGACAGCAGTTCGGTCATTACCCGGGGATTTTCGCCCCGCATGATGTTCTTGATGGAGGTGATGATCAGCAAATGGTTACGGCCCTCGTCCTCGGCCTTGAGCTGCAGTTTGTCCGCCAGCGGCAACGCAATCAGCTGGGCGAGGAAAGCGCCGTAGAGCGTGGTCAGCAACGCAATGGCCATGGCCGGACCAATGGAAGACGGGTCATCAAGAGTATTGAGCATCTGTACCAGGCCCACCAGCGTGCCCAGCATGCCGATGGCCGGGGCGGATTCGCCAATGCCGCGAAAGACCCGTTCGGCCACTTCGTAACGCTCAGCGGTCTGCCGGGTTTCCTGCGCCAGCGCCTCTTCCACCAGTTCCGGTGGGTGGCCATCGACACACAGGTTGATGGCTTTTTGCAGGAAGACGTTGCCGGTTTGATGATTCTCCAGCCCCAGGATGCCTTCCTTGCGTACCACCATCGCCAGGGCGCCAACTTCGCGGATCAGCTCCGTCGGGCTTGGCACCCGATCGGTGAAGGCAGCGGCGAACGCCAGCCGGAACGCCCCCATCACCGATGTCATGCGGAACTTGATCAGGGTCACCGCGAAGGTGCCGCCCAACACGATAGCGAGGCCGGGCAGGTTCAGGAATGTCAGCAGGGAGGCGTTGGCCAGCATGGCAAGCACTACAATCAGTACGCCCGCCACCAGCCCCACGAGGGTAAGAATGTCCATCTGGAACCTTTTCTGTGTTGTGAACCGAAGCTTAGCCCATCCCGGCCGGTCCGGTTCAGTCGTTACGCAGTTCCTCCATCACCGCCGCCGTCTGCGGGCGGATACCCCGCCAGATGCGGAACGATTCCGCTGCCTGCTCCACCAGCATACCCAGACCGTCGAACACGCGGGTCGCACCGTGCTCCAACGCCCACTGATTGAAGGTGGTCGTGGTCAGAGAATACATCATGTCGTAGACCACGGTGTCGGCACCGATCACATTCGTCGACAGTGGCGGTAAATCGCCCTGGAGGCTGGCGCTGGTGCCGTTGATGATCACATCGAAAGGCGCCTCGGGTGCGTCGAAGCCACAGGCCGTCAACGTCACGCCGCCGGCCTCGGCATCTCCGCAAAACAGGTCCACCAGCGCCCGGGCCCTGGCGACCGTACGGTTGGCCAGGGTAACGGCCGCCGGTCGGCTGGCAATCAGAGGACCGAGCACCCCCCTCACGGCACCGCCGGCACCGAGCACCAGAATGCGTTTGCCATGGAGATCAACGCCGTGGTTACGGGTCAGATCGGTCACCAGGCCCCGGCCATCGGTATTGTCTGCGGTGAGCAATCCGTCACCGTCCCTATACAGGGTATTGGCAGCCCCGGCTTTTTCAGCCTCCGGTGTGCGTCGTTCCGCCAGCGCCCAGGCCTGCTCCTTGAACGGCACTGTGACGTTCAGGCCCTGGCCGCCGCGGCGAAAAAAACTGCTTACGGTGCCGGCAAAGTCCTCCAGCGGCGCCTGAATCGCGGTGTATTCCACCGGCTCGCCGGTTTGTTGCGCAAACAGGCTGTGAATGCGCGGAGACTTGCTGTGGCTGATGGGATTGCCCACCACGGCATAGAGATCATTGTTCATGGTTCAGCTCCAGCCAGTCACGATCGGTGAGGAAGTAATCGGTCAGGCGCGCCTCCTCGGAGCCGGGCTCGGCATGGCGGTTGTAATCCCAGCGCACCAGCGGTGGCAGGGACATCAGAATGGATTCGGTGCGGCCGCCGGACTGCAGCCCGAACAGGGTGCCACGATCGTACACCAGGTTGAACTCCACATAGCGTCCGCGACGGTAAAGCTGGAAATCCCGCTGCCGGTCAGTATAGGGCAGATGTTTGCGACGCTGCACGATGGGCTCGTAGGCCTCGATGAAACTGCTGCCGATCGCCTGCATCAGACCGAAATCGCGGTCAAAATCGCCGGTATTGTGGTCATCAAAGAACAGGCCGCCAATGCCCCGAGGTTCATCCCGGTGCTTGAGATAGAAGTAGTCATCACACCAGTGCTTGAAGCGTGGATAAACATCGTCACCGAACGGCTGGCACGCATCCCGGGCAGTGCGGTGCCAATGCACGCAGTCGTCTTCGAAGCCGTAATAGGGCGTGAGGTCATACCCGCCGCCAAACCAGTAGACCGGCTCGGCATCTTTCGGCGTGGCGATGAAAAACCGCACGTTGGCGTGGGAGGTGGGCACCATCGGGCTATGGGGGTGGATCACCAGTGACACCCCCATCGCCTGCCACGGCGCGCCAGCCAGGTGAGGGCGATGAGCGGTGGCAGAGGGCGGCATGGTCTCACCCATGACATGGGAAAAGTTCACCCCGCCTTTCTCGAACACCGCGCCGTCACTGATCACGCGACTGATGCCTCCGCCGCCTTCGGGCCGGTCCCAGGCATCGGTCATGAAGGCAGCCTTGCCATCGACCGCAGCCAGGCGCTGGGCGATGGTTTCCTGCAGTGTCAGCAGGTACTGTTTGACGGCGTTGCTGTCGGGTTGCTGCGACATCTGACTTCTCCTACCGCAATTGACGGCCGTTGACGATATCCAGAATCCGGCTGGGCTGACGGTTGCCGCCCAGATCTCCGGGCACAATCCAGTCCAGGGCATCGCCGAAATAGCGGCGCACCTGCCAGATCGAGCGGGCCGGCTGACGCCCCGCCGGATTGCAGGAGGTGGACACCAATGGCATGCCAGCGGTGTCACACAGGGCGCGAACCACCGGGTGGCTGCTGACCCGCACCGCAATGGAGCTGTGGCGCCCGCGCACCCATTCGGGGATCTGCTGCTCCACATCCGGCAGCAGGCAGGTGACGGGGCCCGGCCAGTGGCGCTCGGCTTCCCGCTGCAAATCCGCCGGCAGCGGGTCCAGCAGGAAGCGCACCTGAGCCACCGACGACGCCACCAGAATCACGCCTTTTTCCATCGGCCGATGCTTCAGCTCGAGAATGCGGTCCACCGCTTCCGCGTCCCACGGGTCACAGCCGAGGCCCCAGACCGCCTCCGTCGGATAGGCGATGACGCCGCCACCGAACAGGGTGCGGCGGGCACAGTGCAGTTGCCAGTCAGTGAGGGGGTTGGGTGCGTGCGGCATGGCTCAGGCTATCCTCTGGAAACCTCCCGGGACCGAGCTGACCAGTCCCTGCAGCTCAAGTAACAGCAGCGACTGCAGCAACTGATCGGCGGGTAATCCGGTTTCTGAACACAGTTGATCGGTTGATTGCGGATCATACCCTAAAGCCTCCAGCACCGCGATTTCCCGGGGATCGAGATTGGCGGACGGCAAAGACCCGGACGTTGCCTCGGGTGATGCCGTGGCAGGCGACCACCAGGCGCCCAGCTCCTCGAGCACGTCATCCACCGTTTCGACCAGACGGGCTCCCTGCTTGATCAGATGATGGCAGCCGCGCGCCACCGGGCTGTGCACCGAACCGGGCATGGCAAACACCTCCCGACCTTGCTCCAGTGCCAGCCGGGCGGTGATCAGCGACCCACTTCTCAGGCTGGCCTCGACCACCAGGACGCCCCGGCTCATCCCGCTGATCAGGCGATTGCGTTGGGGAAAGTGGGCCGCGCGGGCGCGAACTCCCGGGGCATATTCGCTCATCAGCAGCCCGTGGCTGATGATGCGGTCCGCCAGTTTGCGGTGCTGACTGGGATACAGCCGGTCAAAGCCACTGCCGATCACCGCCAGTGTGTCCTGACCGGCGTCCAGCGCGCCGGCGTGGGCGGCGCCGTCAATTCCCAGGGCCAGCCCGCTGGTGATAACAAACCCCTCACGCCCCAGGGCGGCGGCGAAGGCGCGGGCCTGATCCAGCCCGGTGCGGGTGGCATTGCGGCTGCCGACAATGCCGATCTGGTCACGCTGGAGCAGCGCGCGGTTGCCAAGGCAATAAAGTACCAGCGGTGCATCGTGTATGTGGCGCAAAGGCTCGGGATAGTCCGCGTCGCCCGGGGTTAACAGCCAGATCCCCTGCGCCCGGCAGTTCTGCTGGATGGCCATGGCTTTTGCCACCACCGAGTGCCGGCAATCCTGGCGCTGCCAGGCCTGCACCGGCTCGACGATCTCCGCGGGCAGCCCGATGGCTTTCAGGGTTGCCGCATTCGCCCCCAGCACGGCCGGAAGGTCGGGCAATGCCGACAGCACGGCCTGGCGCCGACGCACACCGAACTTCGGCAGGCACGCCAGCATCAGCCAGGGCGCATCCGCACTGCGGAAAAAACCGGCGGCGGGTTGCTCGGCATTCGAGGCAGGCTCGGAGTGATTCAGAACGGGGGGTACATCCGACATGGGCCATCCTTCCCTGGTTGCTCAATTGGGCAGCTTCAGACTGCGCACCGGTTTTTTGCCGTCCTGGCACCGGTGAGGGGATTATCTCATAAAAAACGGGAGCCGTTTCCCGGCTCCCGTGTCGAGTCTGCGGGTGACAAAGAGCCAGCCTCAGGGATTGGTCACCTTGTCACCGACAGACAATGAGCGGGTGGCCTGCAGAATCAGACCGTAGCTCATTTTTTCATAAGTCTGGAACACCATCAGCAAACCGGCACGCTCGGACGGCAGCTCGATGGTTTCGTTGGTAACCGGATCGCGCACCAGGTTGCCACTTTTCAGCACTGCCATCACGTTGCCCGGTTCCAGGCCTTCGCGCTCACCACGGTTGATGGCCACCACATCGAACTGACCGATCTGGCTGACACCGCCCTCGACGGAAATCATCTCACCCTCGATCTCATCGTCCGGGGCGCTGGGCACAAAGTTGGTGGTCAGACGACGGTCTTCGCTGGTCAGCAGACGATCGCCGATCCGCACTTCTTCACTGGAATTGGTGAGGCTCAGGGTCAGCACATCACCGTTCTCTGCGGTGACTTCACCCTTGGCAATACTGCGCGCTTCCAGACCGAGGAATTCACCGGTGTCCGGGTCCATGAACTGCTTGCTGCGGCGGAAAATACCAACGCGGTCTGCCGGCTTTTCGCCTCGGGCGTAGACGCGGTCGCCGGCGCCGGTAATGATGCGACCATCCTCGCCTTCAAGCACGTAAGGCGCACCATTGATGTCCTCAGGCGACACAATGCGGGTTTCAGACAGGAAGCTGCTGATCGCATCCAGCGGAATTGCCGGAATGGGCGTATCAATGGCTTCAGAACGGACCTTCGGCGACAGCTTCACCACGTCGCTGCTGGCGACCTTGGTGACCCGGGGCTCGCCATCAATGTACACCAGGGCCAGACGGTCGCCGGGGTAGATCAGATGAGGATTCTGCACCTGCGGGTTAACGTGCCAGATCTCCGGCCAGTACCAGGGGTTATTCAGAAAACGGGCGGAAATGTCCCACAGGGTGTCACCCTTCACGACAGTGTAACGCTCGGGATGATCGGACCGGAGCTCCGGTTGAGCGTGAGCCCAGGAGGTTACCAGCAGCAAGCTTGCCGCCAGAGCGTACAGCAGTTTCCTCATTGTCTAAGTCCTTGATCGCGTGCCTTGAATCAACAGATTCTGTTCTTGATATGCAGCCTGTCGGGTGCAGCTTATTATGTTGCTGTTTTCGATACTATAGAAGAAGTCACGCAAATTGTGATGTTATCTTTTGTTCTTCCAGTAAATTCTACTGCACCGTCAAGAGATTTTAACTATTAACTGATCAGTTTGTACTCAATCGCCAAGATGAGGGATAATACAAGCTGTCCGGTCATCATAGACTTGGTAACGTAATTTGCGCAGTACGCTGTCGCATTTCGGAGAGCGCAGTCACACTGTTACAAAACATAACGGTGTCATTCAGGTTCACAGGCCAAAAGTACGAGCAACATGATTCTAGAGATTCTCGAATACCCGGATCCCCGTCTTCGCACCATTGCCAAGCCGGTGGAAGAGGTGACAGATGCCGACCGCAAGCTCATCGACGACATGTTCGAGACCATGTACGATGCGCCCGGCATTGGCTTGGCCGCCACTCAGGTGAACGTGCACAAGCAGATCATTGTGATGGATCTGTCCGAGGACAGGAGCGAGCCACGGGTATTCATCAACCCGAGTGTGGAAGTTCTGGATGGCGAACTTGAAGACATGCAGGAAGGTTGCCTGTCGGTGCCCGGTTTTTACGAGGACGTGTCGCGGATTGAGCACTGTATGATCCGCGCGCTGGATCGCGACGGCAAGCCGTTCGAACTGGAAGCCCGCGGCCTGCTGGCGGTGTGTATCCAGCACGAGATGGATCACCTCAACGGCAAGCTGTTCGTGGACTATCTGAGTTCACTGAAACGCAACCGGATTCGCAAGAAGCTGGAAAAGCAGCACAAGAAGAGCGCCTGATCGCGGGCGCTCCGTCAGGCCGATCGCCAGACAGCCAGACATGACAGACCGGGTAGAAGCCCGGTTTTTTCGTATTCAACGGAACAGAGACGACATCACCGTGCGCATCGTGTTTGCCGGCACCCCGGATTTTGCAGCCACCGCCCTGAAAGCGCTGGTGGATAACCACCATGACGTGGTGGGCGTCTACTCACAGCCCGATCGCCCGGCTGGCCGCGGCCGTAAGCTTACCCCCACGCCGGTCAAGCAGGTGGCCCTGGACGCCAACATTCCGGTGTTCCAGCCGCCTTCCCTGAAAACCCCGGAAGCCCAGCAGCAGTTGCGGGACTTGCGCCCCGACGTGATGATTGTGGCTGCCTATGGCCTGATCCTGCCGCAGGCGGTTCTGGCGATTCCCAGCCACGGCTGCCTCAATATCCACGCCTCACTGCTGCCCCGCTGGCGCGGCGCCGCCCCCATTCACCGCGCCATCGAAGCCGGCGACCGGGAGACGGGCATCACCATCATGCAGATGGACGAAGGCCTCGACACCGGCGCCATGCTGTTGAAGGTAGTGACCGCCATCGAAGCCGGTGACACCGGCGGCAGCCTGCACGACCGCCTGGCGGAGCTCGGTGGCAACGCCATCATCAAGGCGCTGCAACTGCTGAAAAAGGGCGAACTGCAAGGGGAAGCGCAGAACAACGATCAGGCCTGCTACGCCCACAAACTGTCCAAAGACGAGGGCCACATCGACTGGAATCTGGAGGCCAGCGCCATCGAGCGCCTGGTGCGCGCCTTCAACCCCTGGCCCGGCACCTACACCGACTTCAACGGGCAGCGGGTTCGCATCCACCGGGCCAGTGCTCTGGACGAGTCCCCGGGGGCGGTACCCGGTACGGTGCTGAAGCGGGAGCGGGACGGCATCGACGTGGCCTGCGGCACCGGCGTGCTCAGGATCACCAGCCTGCAGCTGCCCGGCGCCCGGGCCCAGACCCCCAACGACCTGATCAACGGCGGCAAAGAGCTGTTGCTACCGGGCCAGGAGCTGAACTGAATGAACGACCGCCGCCAGCCCATGCGCGCCCTGGCCGCTCAGGTCCTGCAATCGGTGGAGAACGGCCAGTCGCTGACCCAGTGCCTGCCACTGGCACTGAACCGGCTGGCCCCGCACGAACGCCCTGAACTGCAGGCCCTCTGTTACGGCACCTGCCGCTGGTTCCACCGCCTTGACGACGAGCTGAACCAGCGCCTCAACAAGCCGCTGCGCCAAGCCGACCGGATCGTTCATCATCTGATGCTGGTGGCGCTGTTCCAGCTCCGCCACAGCCAGCAGGCCACTTACGCGGTGCTGAATGAAACCGTGGAAGCCTGCCGTGCCCTGGGCAAGCCCAACCTGACCGGCCTGGTCAACGGTGTGTTGCGCAGTGCCGAGCGGGAAGGGGCGCCGGAGGCATCGACCGACGCCGCCCGCTTCAGCCACCCCCAGTGGATGGTGGAAAAACTGCGCCACAACTGGCCCGACGACTGGCCGGCCATCCTCGACGCCAATAACGCCCAGGCCCCCATGACCCTGCGGGTCAACGCCCTGCGGTTCAGCCGTCACGACTACCTGGCACAGCTGGCCGAGGCCGGCATAGCCGCGCAAGCCACGGCCTTCGCCCCCTGCGGCATCCAGCTCGAGACGCCAGTGCCGGTAGACCGCCTGCCGTGGTTTGCCGACGGCGCCGTCAGCGTGCAGGATGAAGCGGCCCAGCTGTGTACCACACTGCTGGATCTGGCACCGGGCCAGCGGGTGCTGGATGCCTGTGCGGCCCCCGGCGGCAAGACCTGCGCCATCCTGGAGGCCTGCGGTGAGCTCGGCGAGGTGGTGGCCATCGACGAATCCGCCGAGCGTCTGCCGCGGGTGCAGGAAAACCTCGACCGGCTCGATCTGCAGTCCACCCTGAAACAGGCGGATGCCGCAGCGGTGCAGGACTGGTGGGACGGCGAGGCCTTCGATCGCATCCTGCTGGATGTGCCCTGCAGCGCCAGCGGCGTGATCCGGCGCCACCCCGACATCAAACTGCTGCGGCGGGAATCGGACATTGTGCCGCTGGCATCGATCCAGCTTGGTCTGCTGGAGGCCATGTGGTCTGTCCTCAAGCCCGGCGGCCGGCTGGTGTACGCCACCTGCTCCGTGTTCCCCCAGGAAAATCACCGTATAATCCAGCGCTATCTGAAACAGCAGCCCGCCGCAACACTGCTGGCACCAGAGGTCGCCTGGGGCCGCGACATGACCGCCGGAAGACAGCTGTTACCCGATTCCGCAAGCCACGACGGCTTTTTCTACGCCGTGTTGGAGAAACCAGAGCTATGAAAATCCTGATTCTCGGTGCCGGCCAGGTGGGAGGCACACTGGCGGAAAACCTCGCCAACGAAGCCAACGACATCACCGTGATTGACAGTGACAGCACCCGCCTGCGGGAACTGCAGGATCGGCTGGACATCCGCACGGTGCAGGGCAAGGCTTCGTTTCCGACGGTACTGAGGCAGGCCGGGGCGGAAGACGCCGACATGATGATCGCCGTCACCAACAGCGACGAAACCAACATGGTGGCCTGCCAGGTGGGCAAACTGCTGTACAAGACACCGACCACCATCTGTCGGGTTCGGGCCAACGCCTATCTGGCCAAAGCCGAGCTGTTCTACCAGCGGGATCAGCAGAAGGACCTGGACAGCCTGCGGGGCTTCCCCATCGACGTGCTGATCAGCCCGGAACACCTGGTGACCAAACACATCACCCGGCTGATCGAGTACCCGGGCGCGCTGCAGGTACTGGAATTCTCCAAGGGCCTGACCCGGCTGGTGGCCATCCGCGCCACCGAGGGCGGGCCACTGGTGGGCCATGAGCTGTCTTACCTGCGCACCCACATGCCCAAGATCGATACCCGCGTGGCGGCCATCTTCCGCAAGGGCCGCGCCATCATGCCCCAGGGCGACACGGTGATCGAAGACGGCGACGAGGTGTTCTTCATCGCCGCCTCGGACCACATCCGCTCGGTGATGAGCGAGCTGCAACCGCTGGAGAAGCCCTACAAGCGCATTTTCATCTGTGGCGGTGGCAACATCGGCCAGCGCCTGGCCCATACCCTGGAGAATCGCTATCAGGTGAAGCTGCTGGAGCGTGACCGCGAGCGCTGCGTGATGCTGTCGGAGAATCTGCGCAAGACCGTAGTGCTGGAAGGCAACGCCGCCAACAAGGACATCCTGCTGGAAGAAAACATCGAGAGCACCGACGTGTTCTGCGCCGTCACCAACGATGACGAAGCCAACATCATGGCCTCGCTGCTGGCCAAGCGCCTCGGGGCCCGCAAGGTGCTGACCCTGATCAACAACCCGGACTACGTCGACCTGATCCAGGGCGGCGACATTGACGTGGCGATCTCGCCCCAGCAAACCACCATTGGCAGTCTGCTGACCCACGTCCGTCGTGGCGACGTCGTTAACGTGCACTCCCTGCGCCGGGGCGCGGCCGAGGCCATCGAGGCCATTGCCCACGGTGACCATCGCTCGTCCAAGGTGGTCGGCAAGCGGCTGGACGAGATTGCCCTGCCGGAGGGCACCACCATCGGCGCCATCGTTCGCCGCAACGAAGTACTGATTGCCCACGATCACTTGCGGGTGCAGCCGGATGACCACGTGATCCTGTTCCTGGTGGACAAGACCCGCATCCGCGACGTGGAAAAACTGTTCCAGGTGGGGCTCACGTTCTTCTAGCAAAAACAAGGCAGTGAACGCCGTTTAGAAATACACGTTTGGCCAGCGTATAATGCGCCTTTTTTCAGCGTGCCCCGGCTCAAATACGGGGCGCCACACACAGACTGATCAGCAGGCAATCGTCGTGACAGACAAGGTAACTATCAACAATACCCCGGACGTCAAAACTTTCCAGGGTCTGATTCTGGCCCTGCAGAATTTCTGGGCGCAGCACGGCTGCGTGGTGCTCCAGCCGCTGGACATGGAAGTGGGCGCCGGCACCTTTCACCCCGCCACCTTCCTGCGCTCCATCGGCCCGGAAACCTGGAACGCGGCCTACGTTCAGCCCAGCCGCCGCCCCACCGACGGCCGCTACGGCGAAAACCCCAACCGCCTGCAGCATTATTACCAGTTCCAGGTGGTGCTGAAGCCGTCACCGGACAACATTCAGGAGCTGTACCTGGATTCCCTCAAGGCGCTGGGGCTGGACCCGCTGGTGCACGACATCCGCTTCGTGGAAGACAACTGGGAATCGCCCACCCTGGGGGCCTGGGGTCTGGGCTGGGAAATCTGGCTCAACGGCATGGAGGTCACCCAGTTCACCTACTTCCAGCAGGTGGGCGGCCTGGAATGCTTTCCGGTCACCGGTGAGCTGACCTACGGCCTTGAGCGCATCGCCATGTACCTGCAGGGCGTTGACAGTGTGTACGACCTGGTGTGGACCGAAGGACCGGACGGTGTGGTCACCTACGGCGACGTGTTCCATCAGCAGGAGGTGGAAATGTCCACCTACAACTTCGAGCACGCCGACACCGAGTTCCTGTTCCACAGTTTTGACGTTCATGAGCGTGAAAGCGCCCGGCTGATTGAGGCCGGTCTGGCTCTGCCAGCCTACGAGCAGGTGCTGAAAGCCTCCCACACCTTCAACCTGCTGGATGCCCGCCACGCCATTTCCGTGACCGAGCGCCAGCGGTTCATCCTGCGCGTTCGCACCCTTGCCCGTGCCGTAGCCCAGGCCTACTTCGACAGCCGCCGCAAGCTCGGCTTCCCGTTGGCGCCCGAGGCGCTGCGCCAGGAAGCGCTGGCCGCGGCCGACGCCGCCGATGACAAGGCCAACGGCAAAAAGGGTAAGAAAGCGAAGAAAGCCAAGCAGGAACAGGGGAACGCATAATCATGGCAACACAGGATTTTCTGGTCGAACTGGGCACCGAAGAGTTGCCCCCCAAGGCCCTCAAGCCGCTTTCTGACGCATTTACTGCCGGTATTGCCAAAGGCCTGGAAGACGCCGGGATTGCTTTTGGCAAGCTGGAAAGTTTTGCCGCGCCCCGTCGTCTGGCGGTACGTGTCCGTGATCTCGCCGACGCCCAGCCCGATAAGGCTGTGGAAAAGCGCGGGCCCGCGATCAAGGCGGCCTTCGACGATGCCGGCAATCCCACCCGGGCCCTGACCGGCTTTGCCACCTCGCTGGGCGTCACGCCCGATCAGCTGGATACCCTGGAAACCGACAAGGGCGCCTGGGTGGTGTTCCGCACGGTCGAGAAAGGCCGCCCCACCATCGAGCTGATGCCCGAGCTGGTAGAGCAGGCCCTCGCCGGCCTGCCCATCCCCAAGCGCATGCGCTGGGGTGCCTACCGCACCGAATTTGTCCGTCCGGTGCACTGGGCCGTCATGCTGTTCGGCAACAAGGTGATTGATGCCCCGATCATGGGGCTGAATCCGGGCAACAAGACCCGCGGGCACCGTTTTCACTGCCCGAAATCCCTGATCGTACCGACACCGAATGACTACGAGGTGGTGCTGAAGCAGGAAGGCTACGTGCTGGCCGATTTCGCCGAACGCCGTGAGCAGATCCGCGCCGGCGTCACCGCGCTGGCGGAGAAAGAAGCCGGTGGCAAGGCGGTGATTGACGAGGACCTGCTGGACGAGGTCACCGCCCTGAACGAATGGCCGGTGCCGCTGATGGGGCGTTTCGAGGAGCGTTTCCTCGAGGTACCGGCGGAAGCGCTGATTTCCTCCATGAAGGAACACCAGAAATACTTCCATGTGATGGCTGCGGATGGCGAAATGCTGCCGCTGTTCATTACTGTGGCCAACCTGCAGAGCAAGGATCCGGGTCAGGTCATCTCCGGTAACGAGAAGGTGATCCGCCCACGCCTGTCGGACGCGGCTTTCTTCTACGAGACCGACCGCAAGACCCGGCTGGAAGACCGAGTCGATCAACTCAAACCGATCGTGTTCCAGGAAAAGCTCGGCAGCCTCTACGACAAATCGGTGCGCGTGGCGGCACTGGCCAGCAAGATCGCCGGCGCCATCGGCAGCGATCCCGCGCTGGCCGAACGCGCAGCCATGCTGGCCAAGACCGATCTGGTGACCGAGATGGTGCTGGAATTCACCGACCTGCAAGGCATCATGGGGCAATATTACGCCGCCAATGACGGTGAACCGGAAGACGTCGCCAAGGCGCTGAACGAGCAGTACATGCCGCGCTTTGCCGGTGACGACCTGCCCACCACACTGACCGGCTGTGCCGTTGCCATTGCCGATCGCCTGGACTCCCTGGTCGGTCTGTTCGGTATCAATCAGCCACCGTCCGGCACCCGCGACCCGTTCGCCCTGCGCCGGGCGTCTCTGGGTGTACTGCGCATCATCATCGAACGGGAACTGCCACTGGATCTGCAAACATGCTGCCAGTGGGCGGAAGAGAACTTCACGGTACTGACCGAGACGAACACGGCGGCTACCGTGGTCGACTACATGCTGGAGCGCTTCCGCGCCCACTACGACGAACAGGGCATCAGTGCGGAAGTCTACCTTGCGGTTCACGCTCGCCGACCCACCAAACCACTGGACTTCGACCGCCGGGTGAAAGCGGTGGAGGCCTTCCGCCAGCTGCCTGAAGCCCTGGCACTGGCCGGCGCCAACAAGCGGGTGTCCAACATTCTCACCAAACAGGGTGGCGACACCGTGGGCGAGACCGTTGACAAGAACCTGCTGCAGGATCAGGCCGAGCAGGCCCTGGCGGAGCACATCAGCCAGCAGGCAGACAAGGTGCTGCCGCTGTTCGAGCAGGGCGACTACGCGGCGGCGCTGACCTCGCTCGCCAGCCTGCGGGAGCCGGTGGACAATTTCTTTGACGACGTCATGGTGATGGCGGAGGATGAAGCCATACGTAACAACCGTCTGGCAATGCTCAACCAGCTCCGTAACCTGTTCCTGCGGGTGGCCGATATCTCTTTGCTGCCGACAGCGAGCTGAGACAGAGGCACCCGTAAGGCACAATGCTGATCATTCTCGACCGGGATGGGGTCATCAACCAGTACGATGGTAACTACATCTGCTCAGCGGAGGAGTGGGTGCCCATTCCCGGCAGCATTGAAGCGATCGCCCGGCTCTGCAACGCCGGGCACCGGATCGCTATCGCCACCAACCAGTCCGGCATCGCCCGCGGCTTCTACGACACCGATGGCCTCGACGCCATGCACGACAAGCTCGAACAGCTGGTGGAAGCCGAAGGCGGCTGCATCGATTTCATCGCCTATTGTCCCCATCACCCCGATGACCATTGTCAGTGCCGCAAGCCGCTGACCGGTCTGCTGGACCAGATCCGTGACCATTTTCACCTCAGCAGCCTGCAGGGTGCCATCATGGTCGGTGACAGCCGCAAAGACCTGGAAGCCGGTCACGCTGCCGGCTGCCAACCGGTTCTGGTCCGCACCGGCAATGGCGGGGACACGGAACGCCACCTGGACGCGCGTCCGATCCCCGGTGCCAAGGTCGTGATCTACAACAATCTCAGCAAATTTACCGATGCGCTTTTATCGGCGGAGGGCTGGTAAAAACAAAGCGAATCCGTATAATACCGCCCGTTGATCGGCGTGTGGCGCAGCTTGGTAGCGCACTTCGTTCGGGACGAAGGGGTCGCAGGTTCGAATCCTGCCACGCCGACCACTTTCCCGCCTTATCCCAGTAGTTCGCTATCCCCAGCACTCGCGTTCAAGCGGCATAGTCTTCAGCCACCCGGGCCTGCACGCTCAGAAAGTGAATGTCCTCATCTCGGAGTTCAGCATCTGATCGGCCATTTCCGGCGGCATGGCGACGCCAACCCCCTCGAACAGGTCGTCACGATCATGTTTGCTGTTTGGCAGATACAGAGCACAGACTTTTACGGTCGCCCCCTTGGATACCAGACCGCGCAGCATCTGTCCCGGCGTGACATCTTTGGGCTTAAGAGTGGGTGCATCGTACGATTTCAACGCCATATCTCCTGCCTGATCGCAGAGCAACACGTTCACGCTGGCGCCTTTTTCCAGCATGGTGCTGGCAAGCACCATAGACATGCCCTGGGTTTGCAACGAGTCACTGGAGAGAATCACCAGCACCTCATCAACATTGCTTTCGTGGTCATCAGCATTGACACCAAGCGGCGCAACCGCCAGCAGAGCAGCAACGGCCAGGGTTTTGAGAGAATGGATCATGGTAGCGTTCCTTTTATGGGTTAACGGTCAGCGTTCTCAAATCAATATAACTGCTGGATGGACACCTGCAACTCGCTGCCATGCTGGTTGCCCACCGTCCTTCTTATATACTTTCAGTTATAAGTATATATCTGAAAATTTACCACTCCAACAGTTTATCTCCATGCGCAGAATCTGTAAAAACTATCGGATGTCATTCTTCCATCAAAACCCACTAACTTTATGCCCATGTCACAATGCTTCAGTGCCGCATATCTCCAATTGATCTAAGGTTAGACTCGATTATTTGGTAGGCTTTGATTTATCTCCAGCGTCAGGTACGCACTGCCAATAAAGACAAGAGGTTGAAGGCATGACCAGCACGGCACCCCCCAAGAGCAACACCAGAACACACACCGTCGTTATCGTGGGCGGTGGCGCGGCCGGCATCTCCGTCGCGTCCAGCATTCACAAACGTGAAGGCAGCATTGACATAGCCATCATCGAACCCGCTAACACGCATCACTATCAACCTGGCTGGACAATGGTCGGCGGCGGCGTTTTCTCACCGGAGATGACCTCAAAACCCATGTCAGGGGTCATGCCCCGCTTCGTTTCCTGGTACCAACAGGCGGCGGTATCGGTAGAGCAGGACACCAACCAGGTCGTTATGGCCGACGGCTCAGTCATTGAGTACAAAGCACTGGTGCTGGCCCCGGGGCTGGAACTGCATTGGGAGGGGATTGAGGGACTGGAGCAAGCACTTGGTTCCAACGGAGTGACATCCAACTATCGTGAAGGGCTGGCGAGCTACACCTGGGAAATGGTTCAGGCGCTAAAACGGGGCCGCGCCCTGTTCAGCCAGCCACCCATGCCGATCAAGTGCGCCGGCGCCCCCCAGAAGGCCATGTATCTGTCGGCGGATTACTGGACCAAACAGGGTGTACTGAATAATCTGGAGATCCAGTTCCATAACGCGGGAGCCGTTCTCTTTGGCGTAGCCGCATATGTGCCTGCGCTGGAGGCCTACATTGAGAAATACGGCATCAATGTGAATTTCCAGAGCACTCTGGTTGCCGTTAACGGCGCGGCGAAAACCGCTGTTTTCCGCGGAACCGATGCCGACGGTAACCCCCGGGATCGTGAAATCAGCTTCGACATGCTACACGCCGTGCCGCCACAACGCGCACCGGAGTTCATTAGGAAATCTGCCCTGGCCAACGCAGACGGGTGGCTGGACCTGGAAGAGGACACCCTACGTCACAAAACCCATACCAACATCTTTGGTCTTGGCGATGTCAGCGGAACCGGGAACGCCAAGACCGCTGCCGCCGTTCGCAAACAGGCTCCCGTGGTGGCCGAAAACCTTGTCGCCAGCCTGCGCAACGAACCGCTGCGGGCAGCGTATCTCGGTTACGGTTCCTGCCCGCTCACGGTGGAAAACGGCAAGATCGTGCTGGCGGAGTTCGGCTACGGTGGTGTACTGCAACCCAGCTTCCCCAAATGGATCAACGATGGCACCAAGGCCACCAGAGCGGCGTGGTGGCTTAAGGCCAAGCAGTTGCCAACCCTGTACTGGCACGGGATGTTGAAGGGCCATGAATGGCTGGCCAAGCCTGCACGGCGCGACCGAGACGATTAACCCGAGGAGCGGCCGATTTTTCCCGACCCACCTTCCCGCCTGATCCTCGACGCCGGCGGCCATTTGCCGGCACAGCAAATCAGGTTTGACCACTCGTCCGTCACGGGTATGCTTGATAGTAGAGATAACGAGCTACTGGCGTTGAGCCGCAAAGTGATGGAACACATGGAACTGACACCGGAAATCCGATTGAAAGCCATCCTGGAGGGCACCGGAGCTGGCACTTGGGAGTGGAACCTTGATACCCAGGAGGTCATTTATAATGACCGTTGGGCGCAAATGCTCGGGTACAGTCTCGCGGAACTTGAGCCGATTTCCTTTCATACCTGGGAACAGCTATGCCACCCCAACGATCTGCAGGAGGCCAGGGCAGCCCTGGTCCGTTATCTGGACGGTGATTCCCAGCAGTTCGAGTGTAATATCCGCATGCTACACAGGGACGGGGAGTGGCGTTACATCCATTCCCGCGGAACCCTGCTGACCGACGACCAGGGCCTGGACACCCGCTGGCTGATGGGGACCCACCTGGATGTCACCCGGGAAGTGGTGAGCCAGCATCAACTGAAACAGCTGTCGAGATCACTGCCGGGGATTATCTACACCTTTGTTCTCGAGCCGGACGGACGCTATCACTTCTCCTTCCTAAGTGAAAAAACCCGGGATTTCTACGGGGTTTCTGCGGAGGCAGGGGTCCGGGACCCGAACAGGATCTTTGACATGATTCACCCGGAGGATCTTCCCACCGTCCATCAGAGTATCGCCGAGTCCGCGCGGACTCTGGAAGAATGGGTGTGCGAGTACCGCGTTGTGGTGGATGACCGGGTCAACTGGGTGCGAGGAGTGTCCCGACCTGAGAAGGATCCGGACGGCACCATCACCTGGCATGGTATGGTTACCAACATTGACCGGCAGAAATGCCTCGAACTGGAACTGGAACAGCTCTCCATTACCGATGAACTGACCGGCCTGTACAACCGCCGTTATATGTTGCGGAAACTGGAAGAGTCGGTGGCGGAAAGTAAACGCTATGGCGACACCTTTTCGCTGGTCTCGCTGGATATCGACCACTTTAAAGCCATCAACGACTCTTACGGACATCCAACCGGTGATACCGTACTGAAACGGTTTGCGGATATCGTTGCGAAACGGACACGGGAATCCGACATCGTGGCCCGCACCGGGGGCGAGGAGTTCATCGTCTTCATGCCCAATACCGGTCTGACCGAAGCCGAGCAGGTCGCCGAGTCCCTGAGAATGGCGCTGGAAGCGAAGCAATTCGTCAGCGATGACGGGGAGAGCTTTAACGTGACCTTCAGCGCGGGCGTGGTTAACTGTTCAGGCGAAGGCGTCAAAAGCGTGTCGGTGCGGGACCTGCTGTCGGCCTGCGATCAGTCGCTGTACGCCGCCAAGAGATCCGGCCGCAATCGGGTGGTCGTGAGCAGAACCGGGTACTGATCCTGTCCGGGAGCCGGGCGTATCTACTGAGCTCAAAACACACAACAACGGAGAAACATCATGATCGGATACGTCACCCTTGGCGTCAGTGATATGGAAAAAGCCAAGACGTTCTACACAGATCTGCTCGCCGACCTGGATGCCAAAGTGCTGCTGGACCTGGATCGTATTGCCTTTATCGGCAAGGACATGGGCTCCCCCATGCTGGCGGTGTGCAAGCCGTTCAATGGTGAGCCGAACCATCCGGGCAATGGCAATATGCTCGCCCTTCAGCCCGGGGCCAAAGAGGCGGTGGATGCCCATTACCACAAAGCCATTGAGCTGGGCGCCACCTGCGACGGCGAACCCGGGCAGCGCATACCCAACCAGTTCTACGGCGCCTACGTGAAAGACCCGGACGGCAACAAGCTGGCGTTTTTCCACTTCGGTTAACCCAAACCATGGCCCTTGCCCAAGGGCCTTGTTGCTTGTTACTGCGCCCTGAACCCAGGGCGTGGAGGCCAATTGTCAGGGAGGTGACTATGGCTGACACACCGACCTTTCCCGAGCAGAATCATTTACTGGCTGCCTTGCCGGCCTGTGCCCGGGAACGGATTATCCCCCGCCTCAAACGGGTTGAACTGGCGCTGGGTGATGTCATTTACGAATCCGGCCAGCCCATCGATTTTGTGTATTTTCCCGCCAACTGCATTATTTCGCTGCTGTACGTGATGCTCAACGGCGCCTCGGCGGAAATTTCGGTGGTGGGCAACGAAGGCATGGCCGGTATCGCCGTCTTTATGGGCGGCGAAAGCACTCCCACGCGTACCATCGTACAAAGCCGGGGGTTCGCCTACCGGATGCCGTCGGCGGAACTGAAGGTTGAGTTCAACAACCACGCCGAGGTACGGGTGCTGATGTTGCGCTATACCCAGGCCCTGATCACCCAGATGTCCCAGACCGCGGTGTGCAATCGCCACCATTCCATTGACCAGCAGCTGTGCCGCTGGCTGCTGTTATCCCTGGATCGCCTGCCAGGCAACGAGCTGACCATGACCCAGGAGCTGATCGCCAACATGCTGGGGGTGCGCCGCGAGGGTGTCACCGAAGCCGCTGGCAAACTCCAGAGACTGGGGGTGATTGAGTATCACCGCGGCCACATTACGGTCATGGACCGGCCGCGACTCGAAGCCCTTTGCTGTGAATGCTACGCCGTGGTCAAGCGGGAAACCGACCGCCTGACCGTCAACAGATCAAATTATTAGGTCCGGTGTCCGGTTCAGCAGCTTGACCCGGTACATGGCGTCATCAGCGGTGCTCAGCAGTGCTGCGGCCGTTTCACCGTTGTCCGGATACACACTCACCCCGATACTGAGCTGAAGGCCAACCTCCTGCCCGGCGATGATCATCGGGGCGGCAACGGCCTGACGGATCTTTTCGGCAACGGCGAAGGCGTGGGCGGGTTCATCAATCTCGCTCAACAGCACGACAAACTCATCGCCGCCGTAACGGCAGACGGTATCCGTGGCGCGGACACAGGTCTTCAGTTTACCGGCCAGGGCCGCCAGGATCAGGTCGCCGCTGTGGTGACCGAGCTCATCATTAATACCCTTGAAGTTATCCAGATCGATAAACAGCAGGCTCATCTGCTTTCCGTGCCGTCGCGCCAGGGCCAGCGCCTGCTCAAAGCGCTCGTGGAAGGCGTTGCGGTTGTGCAGCCCCGTCAGTGCATCATGCTGAGCCAGATGGGCCATGCGGGCGGTGGTTGCCCGTGAGAAACGGGCGTCGTGGAATACGATGACCGCACCCACCACCACGCCGTATCGGTTGTGAATGGGGGCTGCGGAATCTTCAATCGCCAGTTCCACGCCGTCTTTGGCCACCAGCAGGGCGTTGGCTTCCAGCGCCACGATGCGGTCTGACTGAATGGCGCGTCGGGCGGGGTCCGGCTTCGGTTTGTGGGTGCTCGCATCAACGACCTGAAATATGTCGCTCAGGGGTCGCCCGATGGCTTCGCGGCGGCCGAAGCCGGTCAGGGTCTCCGCGACCACGTTCATGTAGCTGACCCGGCCGTCGATATCGGTGCTCAACACCGCGTCGCCTATGGAGTCGAGAGTAACCTGGGCCCGCTCCTTTTCCTCGAACAGCTGCTCCTCGGCCTTTTTTCCCGCCCGCTCATGCGCCTTATAGCAGGTGATGTCCTCCACGGTATGGGCATAACCGTCCCCGTGGGCAGGGTCAGTGAGCGGGGCGGCGTGGTGACGGGTCCAGATCACCTTGCCGTCTGCCCGTTTCAGCCGCGCTTCACTGAGGAAGGGTATCCGACTCAGGACCGCCGCCTTCCAGTGTCTGAGTGTTTTGTCATGATCCAGCGGATGGATGACCGCACCCCAGTGCGAGCCAATCAGCTCGTCTCCGCTCCAGCCGCAGAGTTTCTGATACGCCATATTGCTGTACAGGCATTTGCCATCCGGATCCGTCACCAGAATACCCAGTGGCAAGGCATCACTCAGTGGAGTGCCGTTCCCGGGGGCGCCGCCGGTCGGCTTGTCCGCCGCCGACGGGAAAAAGTCGCGATATCGCAACATGGTCTGCTCCCTGTTTTCGGTGATGAGGTCAGCACGGCGGGTACGCCAGTGCTCAGACCGTTCTGGACCGATACCGGGCAATAACGGGCCGGAACGGCCCATCAACGCTCCGGGTAACCCACCCTATGGCTCAGCATCAGCAGCGTCGGTTCGTTACCGCACACAACGGAGACCACGGACAAAACCGCCACCGCTCGCTACTCGGGTGGTTCAAGGTAGGGTAGACTCAGGTGACATGACTCAGAGCTCGCTTCTGGCCGGCTCCCTCTGATGCATAACCTTGGCGAGACAGCTTTCAGGAGACACCATGGCCGACACCCCCCGACACCCGAAGACGGTAAGCCATGACCGGCTGCGTCGCAGCGCCAGGGACCTGATTGACCACGGCGTGCCGCCACGGGGCCGCAGCACGCTCAGCGTGGACGCCATGCAACTGCTGTACGACCGGGCCAGCACCCCTGACTCGGCAGCTGACGCGCTCAAGTTACTCCATGAGCTCCAGACCTATCAGGTGGAGCTCGATCTTCTGTACGAGCAGCTTCAGGCCAATGAAGTCGAAGTGACCGAAGAACTGGCCCATTACAAAGCGCTCTACGATCAGGCACCCGCCGCCTACCTGATCGTAGCGACCGATGGAGAGGTTATTGAAGGCAACCGGGCGGCGAATGCGCTGTTCGGCGAACCCGCCATGCCACTGACGGGCAGGTCCCTGTTTACGCTCCTGGCGCCAGGACAGGACAGTGCCGTGACCGCCCTGCTCAGGGATTCCGTGGATGCTTGCTCAGGCACCCAGGTGGCAGCAAAGGTATCGGTTGAACTCCGGGATCACCGGCCGCTCATCATCAGTGCCAGGGCGGCCGCCGGCGGCGACAGCATTCTGATGATCCTGGCCGACGGCCCGACGCACGCCACCGCGTTCTGATGCGGATAGTTGGCATTGGTGCCTCCGCCGGTGGCCTGGCTGCCCTTGAGGACTTCTTCCGCAACACCCCCTGCGATACCGGCATGGCATTTCTGGTGGTGCAGCACCTGGACCCGACCCAGAAAGCACTGTTGCCGGAGCTTCTGCAACGCTACACCGACATGCTGGTGTACGAGGCCCGGCAGGACATGCCCATTCACGCAGATTCGGTTTATGTCATCCCGCCCAACCGCGAGCTGCGGGTAGTCAACGACGCCCTCAGGCTGGATGAGCCCGCGCAACCCCGGGGACTGCGCCTGCCGATCAACGTACTGTTTTCCTCCCTGGCCAGTGCCCAGAGCGAACGGGCCATTGCTGTTGTGCTCTCGGGCATGGGTTCCGATGGCACTCTGGGCCTGCAGGCGATCAGGGCCACCGGCGGTCTGACGGTGGTGCAGGCGCCCGCCTCGGCCCAGTTTGACGCCATGCCCCGGAGTGCCATCGCGGCCGACTGCGTGGATATTGTGGCACCCGCGAATGAATTGCCGGCGCGCATTCTGGCTTATGCCCGGCGAGTGCCCGAGCCGGCAGACGGGGCGGATCATAATGACCGGACCGAGGCGTCGCTGACGCGGCTTGACCCGCTTCTCAAACTGTTGCGTCGGCGCACCCGGCACGATTTTTCACTGTACAAACCGACGACCCTTAACCGCCGGATCGAGCGCCGCATGGCCATCCACGGCATTGCCAGTCTGGCGGACTACACTCGTTTTCTGGCCGACAACAAACAGGAAATCGACCTGCTGTTCCGGGAGCTATTAATCGGCGTGACCCAGTTTTTCCGGGATCCTGACACCTGGAACTACCTGATAGAAACGGGCCTGCCGGAGCTGCTCGGCAGTCTTCCGCCGGATCACACGCTGCGCGCCTGGGTGGTGGGCTGCTCCACCGGCGAAGAGGCCTATTCCCTGGCCATGGCCTTCACCGAGGCACTGGAACACATAGAGCCCAGGCCAGAACTGCATCTGCAGATTTTTGCGTCCGATATCAGTCCGGACGCCATTACGGTGGCACGGCGGGGCCAGTATCCTCTCGGCATTCAGGACGTGGTATCGGAGGAGCGACTGGCGCGCTTTTTTATCCGCCACGACACTTATTACCAGATCAAGCCCGAGATACGGGACAGGGTCCTGTTCGCACGCCACGATGTCATTCTGGACCCGCCGTTCACCAAACTGGATCTGATCGCCTGCCGCAATCTACTGATTTATTTCGATCTGAAGCTACAGCGGCGGATCCTGCCGCTGTTTCACTACAGCCTGCGGCCCAACGGCCTGTTGCTGTTGGGCGGCTCCGAAACCGTTGGCCGGTTGCATCACCTGTTTGCCCCGGTCAAGCCGAAGCAGCGCCTTTACCGCAGCAAACCTTATGCCGCCGTCCAGCACGCCGAATTCCTGTTAACATCGTTTCCCCCGCTTTCCACCCAGTCCAAGGAGCAACCCGTGCCCGCCAACCCGGTTCCCCCGCAGGAGGCCATCAACAACCTGCAGGCCGCCGCAGATCATGTTCTGTTGCAGGTCTTCTCACCCGCCGCCGTGGTGCTCAATGCCGATGCCGACATCGTCTACATCAGCGGGCGCACCGGCAAATATCTGGAGCCGGCTGCCGGTAAAGCCAACTGGAACATCCACGCCATGGCCCGCGAAGGACTGCGCGAACCGCTGTATACCGCGTTGCAGAAAGCCGCCGGGCAAGAAGATCCGGTGGAACTGGCCGGCGTGTTGGTACAGACCGAGGCTGGCACCCAGGCGGTTGACGTAACCGTGCAGACTCTGCGGGAGCCCGACGCCCTCAAAGGCATGACCATGCTGGTGTTCCGCGATGCACCCGACCCGGGCGAGTCGCGGCCTGACAGATCCGCTACCGCCACCGGACCGGGCGCCACCGCGCAGATCCGGCAGTACCAGAAGGAAATTGCCAGCCTGCGGCAGCAGGCGAAACAGTCCCGGGAAGAGTTGCAAGCCTCCAACGAAGAGCTTCAGTCCACCAATGAGGAGTTGCAGTCCGCTAACGAGGAACTGACCACCTCGAAAGAGGAAATGCAGTCGATGAACGAAGAACTGCAAACCATCAACACCGAGCTGCAGACCAAACTGGACGATCTGGCCCTGGCCCAGAGCGATATGCAGAACGTGCTCAACAGCATCGAGATTGCGGTGCTGTTCCTGGATCTGGACCTCAACGTGCGGCGCTATACCGAGCGGGCCGCGACCATCATCAGCCTGCGCGAAAGCGATATCGGCCGCCCGCTCAGTGATCTGACCACCAGTCTGCGTTATCCGGAGCTTCAGAAAGACGCGCAGCACACCCTGGACACCCTGGCGGTCAGCGAGAAACAGATCACCACCAACGACGACCGCTGGTTCTCGATCCGCATCATGCCCTACCGCCGGCTGGACAACGTGATCGACGGCGTGGTGCTCACCCTGGTGGATATCACCGACACCAAGCACCTGGAATCGTCCCTGCGGGAACACCCCGACTCCTGATCCCCGGGACCGGGAGACCGAAGGAACACTGCGGTTACTGCGATTTGGCAGAGTGGAACCACCAGCGCGGCAACAGTGCCTGGGTGGCCGGGCGCAGGAAGCGGTCATCAATCAGCCAGATCACGCCCCGGTCCTCCGGAGTGCGGATCACCCGCCCGGCGGCCTGGGCCACTTTCTGCAGCCCGGGAATCTGATAGGTGTAATCGTAGCCGGCACTGAAACGCTGCTCCAGCCGCGCCTTCAGGATCTCATGCCAGGCATCAAAGGGCGGCAGACCAAGGGTCGCCACAAAGGCGCCGATCAGTTGCTCACCGGGCAGATCAATGCCTTCACTGAACACCCCGCCCAGCACCGCAAACGCCACGCTGCCCTCGGGCTGCCGGAACTCCGCCAGGAAGTCACGCCGTTGCTGGGCCGACATGCCCGGTTGCTGCGCCCGCTGGGGCACGTCCGGGGCAGCGGTGGCGAGTGCATCACTGACCTGACGGGCGTACTGGAAGCTGCTGAAAAACGCCAGATAATGCCCCGGCCGCTCGCGGAACTGGCGGGCGATCAGCGCGGCAATGGGCGCCAGTGAGGTTTGCCGATGGGCCTGGCGGGTGCTGATACCGGGTGTGAAGTGCACCTGTAACTGGGCGGCGGTGAACGGGCTGGGCAGGGAGGTGAAGCGCGCACCCGGCGGCAGGCCGAGCAAATCGCGGTAATAGACGCCGGGACTCAGGGTCGCCGAAAACAGCAGCACCGAGTGCGCTGCCGCAAACCGGTCCCGCAAAAAGTCCGCCGGGATCAGGTTCTGGATGGTGAGGCTGGCCCGTCCCCGCCCGCCGCGGGCAAACTCGCACAGGGAATGATCACCGAACGCCTCCGCCAGCTTCATGAAGCCGACACTCTCGAACAGTATGTCCTGCAGCGCCAGATCCGGTGGATGCTCCGCCAGGTAATCGGACAGGCCGGAAACCATCGCCTGCAGCGCACCCAGCAGCGGGGCCGGCAACGTATCCAGAAACACCGGGGCATTGTCATCGTGCTGGTGGTCACGGATCAGGCTCTGCCAGGCCCGGGCGGTGCGATCGATGGCGGGCTTCAGCGCTTTGGGGGCGGTCTTTTTCACGCGCAGCAGCCGTTGCTGGTCCAGCCGCACCGAGTACATGCCGCGGCCACGGTCGACCAGATTGTGGGCCTCGTCCACCAGCACGCTGGCCTTCCAGCTGTTCTGCCGGATCAACCCGTGGAGCAGGGCAGACTGATCGAGCAGCCGGTTGACGTCGCCAACCACCACATCGCTCCAGCGCGCCATTTCCTGGGCCAGAAAATAGGGGCAAATGTCGTGTCCGGTGGCAATCTTCGCCAAAACGGCCTGATCGAGAGTGCCTTCGGTCTGTGCCGCCTCGGCCCGGGCATCGGGCAGCCGGTCAAAAAAGCCTTTCGCCAGCGGGCAGGATTCGCCATGGCAGGCTTTGTCCGGGTGTTCGCAGGCGTCGTCTTTCGACACCAGTTCCAGAGTGCGCAACGGCCAGCGGGGCACCTCCTGTGCCGCCTGCAAACGGGCGACGCCGTCCATCGCCAGGGTGCGTGCGGTATTGCGGCAGGTAAGGTAAAACAACCGGTCCTGCCCGGCCGCCGGCATTGCCTTCAACGCCGGGAACAGGGTACCCAGGGTTTTGCCCAGACCCGTGGGCGCCTCCAGCAGCAACGTGGCGGACTTCAGCGAATTCTTGTACACCGTCTCCGCCAGCTGGCGTTGGCGCGGGCGAAAGGCCGGAAACGGAAACCTCAGCTGCGAGAGCAGGGCATCCCGCTGTTCGCGATGGTGCGCTTCCTGCTCGGCCCAGGCCCGATACTGGTGGCACAGCCCCTCCAGCTCCTGCCACAGTGCGTCCGCGCTGGCGCTTTCCACCACCGGGGTTTCTTTGTCTTTGCCGGTATCGTAGTAGATCAGCGCCAGTTCCACGGTGTTGCGATCTTCCTGCCGGCACAGCAGGGCCCCGTACGCTCGCAACTGGGCGCGATGGAGCGCCCGCTGATGTGGTCGAATGCGCGACAGGTCACCGCGGTGAGTCTTGATTTCCTCCAGCCGGCCGCGATGGGGATTGTAAACATCGGCGCGGCCTGACAGCTTCAGTCCCTGACACTCACCGGTCAGTAAATACTCACTTTTATAGCCATAGCCACGCCGGGACTGAATCGCCTGATGGCCGGCGATGCCCTCCTCGGCGCTGGGCGCCGGGGTATAGCGGAAATCCAGATCACCCTTGCGGGCGGCAAACTCGCAGAGGGTGCGAACGGCGACCGTCAGCGTCATGCCAGGGCCTCACCGTCGTGCCAGCGCACGTAACAGACCCGGGCCGGGATGCCCTCATTGGCAAAGAACTCGAGCCAGCGGATCTGATGGTCCTGCAGCCGGTCACCCGGCCCTTTTACTTCGATCATCTCGTAGCGTTTCCCCGGCCCGGTGCTGCCGGGGAAAAACCGGATCAGATCGGGAAACCCGCTGCGGTGCTCGCGAATGTTCCGCAACAGACGGCGGAACAGGCACTCGAGGTCCGCCGCGGGAATGCAATCCAGCGCCAGTTCCACCAGCGCTTCGGTCACCACCGGCCAGATCACGAACGGATTGACGATGCCCTGCCTGGCCCGATGGGTTTCCCGGATCCGCTGCCGGTAACGGCCATCGCGCAAGGTTGCGAAACACCGATCAAAAGCATCCTCGCGGCGGCGGACAAAGTCTTCCCGGGTCAGGTCTGCGGGTCCGACATGGAAGGGATGGAAAAACGCGCCCGGTACCGGCGCGAAGATGGTGGGCCAGCACAGCAGCCCGAACAGGCCGTTGATCAGGGTATTCTCCACGTAATGCACCGGGGCGTCGTCACGCCACAGGTACTGTGTCACCGCGTTCTCCACGGAACCGGCCGCAGGTTTCGGCAGGGTCAGTGTGTCAGCGCGGATGTTCACGGCCTGCGGAGCCGGCGGCGGGGGCTCCTGAAGTCTGGCGGCAAGCCGCTTGAGAATCCGCGCCAGGCCCTGGGCCTCGGCGTCGCTCAGCGGCTCGGGCTGAGCCTGCCACGCGGTGGCGATTGCCCAGGCCTCGCGGTGGCGCTTCATCCGCTCCAGCAAGCGCAGTTGTTTCAGCCGCGCTTCCCGGTGGCTGCCGGCGGCAAACGCCTGCAACGCCAGCTCCCGCTCGCCCTGGCGTTCCGCCTGCCGCCCCAGCTCCAGCAACAACCGGTTGCGGCGGCTGGCCAGCCAGGGATTGTCGGACGGCCCGGGCAGCTGCGGCCACACCTCGGCGGCGGGCACCCCCTGGTCCAGCCATTCCCGGCACTGGTGCATGGCGAGGTACAGATCCACCTCGTGACGGTGCTGGAAAGCCCGGGAGTCGGGGGTAAAGGTCACCGGCTCGTAGCGCTGGTGCCCCAGCTCCACCAGCACAAAATCCGACCAGCTCTGGCGAAGGTTGCCGAAGAACATCAGGCGAACCCGGTCGAACAAGGCCATGTGCTGCAACCTTACCACCGGCGCGGCCGAGGCCCCCAGCCAGTCCGCCAACGGGCGCGGATCCGCACACCGGGGCTGCAGGATCTCCAGCATCTGGCCCTTGGGCACGGCTCTGGGCCATCCGGCTGCCCGCAGGGTGTCGGCGAATACCGGGCGCAACTCGCCAAGGGTATACAGGCGAAACAGCTGATCCAGCGTCAGCAGCGGCTCGGCGTCCAGCCAGCCCCCGCCCATCAGTTCGGCCAGCGCAGCGGATTCGGGTACCCCAAGTTCCGGATAACGGAGCTTGTCGGCACGGAACCACTCCCCGGCGGTCAGCAGGTCGCCGTGATGCTCGGCCACCCACGACACCAGGGTGTCCATGTTCTTCAGGTAATACAGGGGGTCGTCAAGGTCCGCCGTCCGGGGACGATGGCCTTTTGATTGGGTGATCATACTGTTACGGGGAACCTTCTCGGGAGACGCCAACGATTGCTGCAATCGCGCGCTCAGGCGTTAGCAGCTGATCGCGCTCCAGTCACTTTACGATGCCCGCCGGCAGGTCTCAAATACCCATATCGGAAGGCTGCACCTGCACCCCCGCGATCTTCCATAAGCCGTCGATCAAGACCATCCGGTAGTAGGCGTCCCAGCGCTTGCCGTCGGGGCCTTCCAGACGCACGACCTGAATCTCGAAATCATCGTGAGGGACGCGTCTCACAAACTCGATGGTGCTGGCTCGGTGGACCGCCGGATAGGCATGTTTCACCATATTCAGAAACACCTCTGAGCTGCCAAACCGACGCTTGATGCCATCGGATGCGATTCGCCACGCGGCCTCGTCATCGTCGTTGGCAAACGCCTCAATCTGCTGAAGTATGGTGTCGCGAATGGCGGCGCCCTGATCGTCCGCCCGGGGCGAGAATGGCACAAAGGCCATCAGCGTCGCGAGCAGCAGCAGGGATAACAGCCCGACGCGGGCATTAGTCAGGGAACTGGTCATTGCGGTGTCCTCCCCCGGGAAACCCTGTTCTTAGCTTACGCCAGTTTCACCCCGACAGATGGCTTTTCGAGAAAAACCCTCCGGGTTTGCGGTACTCTCTGCCAATACGCTTTTGCGCTACGCTGTAGTCGCCATCTTCACCCGGATCCAGAAAGAGCAGGTATGCCCCGAACGACCATCGAACCCGGCTTCCACGCCATTCACGCCAACCACCTGGAAGATCTGCGCCGGGCGGTGGTGTACATCTGCCGCCAGAACCCGATGCCACCGCTGCAGAGCGAAACCTTTCTGGTGCAGAGCAACGGCATCGCCCAGTGGCTGAAGCTGGCGCTGGCGGAGACGCGCACCGAGGATGGCGTGGAAGGCGGTCTGGGCATTGCCGCCGGCATGGACTTCCTGTTTCCGGCACGGTTTATCTGGCAGGCCTACCGCGCGGTGCTGCCAGATGGCGAAGTACCGGAGCAGTCCCCCTTCGACAAGCGCCGGCTGGTGTGGCGACTGTACCGCCTGTTGCCGGCGCTGGTCGGGCAGGATGAGGCGTTTACACCCTTGGCGCGGTTTCTGGATGGCAGCGACACCGATCTGCGCAACTTCCAGCTGGCCGAAAAAGTCGCCGATCTGTTCGACCAGTATCAGGTGTTCCGCGCCGACTGGCTGGCGGCCTGGGAACAGGGCAGGGACGTGACCATTACCGCCCGCGGCGAAGACAAGGCGCTGGATCCGGAAACCCGCTGGCAGCCCCTGCTCTGGCGGAAGCTGGTGGCCGACGTGGGCGAGGCGGCCGACTCCAGCCGGTCGCAGATTCACACCCGTTTCATGGCGCAGGGCCAGCGCATCAGCACCCCGGCCAATCCGGCGCGGCTGCCGCAACGCATCGTGGTGTTCGGGGTATCATCATTGCCGCGGCAGGCGCTGGAAGCCCTGTACGTGCTCAGCCGCTTCAGCCAGGTGGTGCTCTGTGTTCACAATCCCTGCCAATACTACTGGGCCGACATCATCAGCGACCGCGAACTGCTCAAGGCCGAGCGCAAGCGGGGCGCGGTCCATCCGGTGTTGTCGCGGATTGACGATCCGGACCAGCTGCACCAGCACGCCAACCCCCTGCTAGCGGCGTGGGGCAAGCAGGGCCGCGACTACATCCGCCTGCTGGATGAGTTCGACAACCCGGACCACTACCGCGCCAGCTTCCAGACCCCGGGCCGGAAGATTGACATCTTTACGGATCACGGCGACCCGCAATCCCCCTGCCTTCTGCACCAGTTGCAGAACGACATTCACAACCTGACGCCGCTGCAGGAGATCCGCGCGCAGCAGCGCCGGCTGGATCCGCGCCACGACCACTCACTGGTGTTCCACGACGCCCACGGCCCGCAGCGGGAAGTGGAGATCCTGCACGACCAGCTGCTGGCCGCGTTCAACGCCGACCCCGAGCTGCGGCCGCGGGACGTCATCGTCATGGTGCCGGACATCAATATCTACGCGCCCCATATCCAGGCGGTGTTCGGCCTTCATGCCGCCGGCAACAAACGCCACATTCCGTTCACCATTTCCGACCAGGGCCAGCGCCACCACGAGCCGGTACTGATTGCCCTGGAGACCCTGATGTCGCTGCCCCGCAGCCGCTTCGCCGTGAGCGAGATCCTCAGCCTGCTGGAGGTGCCCGGCATCCGCGACCGCTTCGGCATCCGCGAGGACGAGATTCCCCAGGCCCGGCGCTGGGTGGAGGGGGCGAATATCCGCTGGGGCCTGCACCGCCAGCACCGCGCCAGCCTCGAGTTGCCGGCGGAGCTGGACCGCAACACCTGGCAGTCCGGGCTGAGAGCCATGTTGCTCGGTTACGGCATGGGCACCGACGACCCCTGGGCGGGGGTGGAGCCCTACGGTGAAATCGGCGGCCTGCAGGCCGGCCTGGCCGGGCGCCTGAGTGAATTCGTGCACCAGCTGGAAGCCCTGTGGCAGGCACTGCAAAGCACCCACACCCCCGCTGACTGGGAAGCCCTGTTCTCCGCCATGCTCGGCCAGTTTTTCCACAACGTGGAGGGCAGTGACCTGTTGCTGCTCAACCGCTTCCGCCGCCAGCTGGAGCAGTGGCTGGACGATGCCCTCGCCGCCGGGCTGGACGCGCAGCCACTGCCGCTCAACATCGTCAAGGATGTGCTGCTGGATGGCCTCGACGAAGGCGGCCTGAACCAGCGCTTCCTGGCCGGCAAGGTCAACTTCGCCACGCTGATGCCGATGCGCGCCATTCCCTTTCGCCGGGTGTGCCTGCTGGGCATGAACGACGGCGACTACCCCCGCTCGCGGCCACCGGTGGACTTTGACCTGATGGCCCAGGATGTCCGCCCGGGGGATCGCTCGCGCCGGGAAGACGACCGCTACCTGTTCCTGGAAGCGCTGCTGTCGGCGCGGGAGCAGCTGTACATCAGCTGGGTCGGCCGCAGCATCCGCGACGACTCCGAGCGCCCGCCGTCGGTGCTGGTGGGCCAGCTGCAGGACCATCTCGACAGCCTGTGGGCCGTGACCGACGCGCCCGCGGCATCCGCGACCCGAACGCTGACCACCCGGCACCCGCTGCAACCGTTCAGCCGCGACTACTTCCCGCAGGCCAACGGCCAGGCGCCGGGCGAGCACAGCCCACCCCGGCCTCTGGCCGAGGTGCTGCAGGCCCGCAGCCTGTTCACCTACGAGCGGGAATGGCGCAGTGCCCATGGGGTAGACACCCTGGCGCAAGACCGGCAGGCACTGCCGTTCCAGACCCCGGAGGAGCCCATCAGCCTGAGCGATCTGGCCGGTTTCCTGAAGAAGCCCATCGACACCTTTTACCAGCGCCGCCTGCAGGTTCGCTTTGACGAGGTGGCAGACGACGACACCGACAACGAGAATTTCGACCTGAGCGGCCTCGACCGCTGGCGGCTGGACAACGAACTGATTCAGCAAGCGCTGCTCAAGGCCGACTCCGGGGAGGAGCTGGTCCAGCGCATGGAAAGTACTCTCGATCGCATGGCGCGGCGCGGCGATCTCGGCATGGGGGTGACCGAGCACCGGCTGCGCACCGAGTTGTCCGGGCGCTTGCCGGATCTGTTCGCACGCTATCAGAGCGCTCTCGAAGACTGGCCGGAAGTCGTCGCCGAGCCTTTGCCCTTTGACTACCGCTATGACAACACCCTGGGCTCCGTGGAAGTGGCGGATCTCATCGACGGCCTGCGCAGCAATCGCGAGGGCCAGCTGTGCCGGCTGGTGGTGGCCAGCTCGGGCCTGCTTACCGGTGCCGGTTACAGCAGGAAAGTACGCTACGCCAACCTGATGCGGGACTGGCTGATCCACCTGGCCGGCCAGCTCAGCGGGCAGCCGTTTGAAACCCTGATCCTGGGCAAGGAAGAAGGGCGCCGCTTCCATTTTGCCGCGATGCCGCCGGAGCAGGCGCGGCCCCGCTTCGAGGCGATCCTGAGCCGCTGGATGGACGCCACCACCCGGGCCTTGCCGATTCACTGTGAGGCCGGCTTCGCCTGGATCTACAGTTTTTACCAGAGCAAGAAATTCGTCGGCGATCACGAGCGCGCCATCCGCGATGCGGAACAGGCCTACAGCAACGCCCTGGAGCGGGACACCGGCTACCTCCTCGGTGCCTTCGAAACCCCGGAGTTGCTGCTGGCCAGCGGCGAATTCGAGGCCCTGCTGCACGAACTCTATGTGCCGCTGTGGGAAGCAGAGCAGGGCAAGTCCGCGGCCGAACAGATCGGGGGTGAGGCATGACCAACCGCAATCCCAACCTGGACCCGCTGACGCTGCCCCTGAACGGCAGTGCACTGATCGAAGCCAGTGCCGGCACCGGCAAGACCTTCACCATCGCCATTCTGTACGTGCGCCTGGTGCTGGGTCACGGCCAGGCGGCTGACAGCCCGCTGCACAACCTGCTGCCACCCAATCTGCTGGTGGTGACCTTTACCGACGCGGCCACCAAGGAACTAAGGGACCGCATCCGTACCCGGCTGACCCAGGCCGCCGAGGTGTTCTCGGACGCCGCCGACAGCCTGGCGCCGTCGGCAGAAACCGCCCTGATCCACCGGCTACGGGATCACAGCTACCCGGACCCGGCCAGCTGGCCGGCCTGTCGCAAGCAGTTGCTGCTGGCGGCCGAGTGGATGGACGAGGCGGCGGTGTCCACCATCCACGGCTTCTGCAATCGCATGCTCAGTGAGCACGCCTTCGACAGCGGCAGCCTGTTCAAGCTCACCCTGGAGACCGACCAGAGCGAACTGCTGGACGACGTCGCCCGGGATTACTGGCGCACCTTTGTGTACCCGCTGCCGGCGGCGCTGATGGGCGAAGCCCTGAGCCACTGGAAAACCCCGGCGGATCTGCGCCAGGCGGTGCGCAACCTGATGGACGACCCGGACAGCCTCGGCAACCCGCCGGACAACGTGCAGCAGGCCATCGACCGGGTGGTGAACCAGCGTCTGGAACGCTCCCGCGCGCTGAAAGCACAACCCTGGGCTGACTGGCAGCAGGACGTGCTGGCGCTGCTGGATGAGCTGCAGAAAGCCAAACGGCTGCATGGCGGCAGCAAGAAAGCCATGGTCGCCAGCTGGGACACCCTGATCGCCTGGGCCGACTCCGATGAGCTGCTGCCGCAAGGCCTCGACAAGGCCGGATTCAAGAACCAGACCCCCCACGGCCTCGACAACATCCTCAAAGGCGAGGACCCGGCGCCCCATCACCCGGCGTTTGACGCCATCGGCGCGCTGCTGGAGTTCAGCCTGAACCCGCCCAGTGCCAAATCCGACATCCTGCGCCACGCCAGCCACTGGATGGCGGCCCGGCTGGAAGCGGAGAAACAGCGGCGCTCGGAAATGGGCTTTGATGACCTGCTCACCCGGCTCGACGACGCCCTGCACGGTCCCCGCGGCGACCAGCTGGCCGCCACCATCCGCCGCCAGTTCCCGGTGGCACTGATCGATGAATTCCAGGACACCGACCCGGTGCAGTACCGCATCTTCGACCGCATCTACAACGTGGCGGGCAGCGATCCGGCCACCTGCCTGCTGATGATCGGTGACCCCAAACAGGCCATCTACGGCTTCCGCGGCGCGGACATCCACACCTATCTGCAGGCTCGCCTGGGCGTGCAGCAGCGCACCTGGACCCTGGGCACCAACTTCCGCTCTGCCGAGCCTATGGTCGCGGCCGTCAACCGGATGTTCGAACACAGCGATCAGCACAGCAGCGACGGCGCGTTCCTGTTCGGCAAGGGCGATACCTCACCGTTGCCTTTCCAGGGCGTGGCGGCCAACGGCACTCGACGGCTGTGGTCGGTGGACGGCCGGGTGCAACCCAGCCTGACGTTCTGGACACTCGAGTCCGATCTCGAATCCGCAGACAGCGGCAAACCCAAAGCCCTTGCCAAAGGTCACGCCACCGCCGAGGTGGCCGACAGCTGCGCCAGTGAGATCGCCCACCTGCTGACTCTGGGGCAGGCACAGCAGGCCGGTTTTGCGCCGGCCGAGCAGGCCGATGACCTGCAAGCGGTTGCGCCGCAGGACATCGCCGTTCTGGTCAACAACCGCAGCGAGGCCGCCGCCGTGCGCGACGCGCTGGCACGCCGGCGCATCAAGAGTGTGTATCTGTCCGACCGGGATTCCGTGCTGACCTCACTGGAAGCCCGGGAAATGCTGTGCTGGCTGCGGGCCTTTGCCGAGCCGCGCCAGCTGGCCTATACCCGGGCCGCGCTGGCGACGCCGACGCTGGGGCAGAGCTGGCAGGCGCTGAATGCACTGCTCACCGACGAACTCGCCCTGGAACGGGAAATCGAGCGCTTCATGGGCTACCAGCAGCAGTGGCAGAAACAAGGTGTACTGCCGATGCTGCGCAGCTTCCTGATGGATTTCGAGGTGCCCGGGCGCTTGCTGCAACGGGCCGACGGCGAACGCCGGCTGACCGACATTCTGCACATTGCCGAACTGCTGCAGCAGGACAGCCTGCAACTGGACGGCGAACACGCGCTGGTGCACCACTACACCCAGATTCTGCGCGCGGCCGACGAAGAGGATGAGCACCGCACCCTGCGCCTGGAAAGCGACGCCGGGCTGGTCAAGGTGATTACCGTGCACAAATCCAAGGGTCTGGAGTACCCGCTGGTGTTCCTGCCCTTCGGCACCGCCTTTCGCGCCCAGAATGAAAAGCAGGCCTTCGTGCGCTACCACGATGGCCAGGGCCAACCGGTCACCGTGTTCGACCCGAGCCCGGAAGACGTCGCCCGGGCGGACCGGGAACGCCTGGGCGAGGACATTCGCAAACTCTACGTGGCCCTGACCCGCGCCCGCTTCGCCACCTGGGTCGGCGCGGCGGCGCTCGAGGACTGGCCGCACAGTGGCCTGGGCTATCTGATCGGGGGTGACGGCGGCAGCCGCATCACCGACTGCCTGAACCAACTGGCCGAAGGCCGGGCGAACATCGCCGTCACCCCGCTGCCGCAGGCGGAGGCGACCCAGTACTCGCCACCGGCCCCGGACGCCCTGGGGCCAGCGCTGCAATCCACCCGTGAGGCCAGGGAAGACTGGTGGATTGCCAGTTACTCCTCCATCGAATACAGCGGCCGCGCCGGTACCGGCATCGCCTTCAGCGGTGAAGTGGAAGACGCCCAGACCCAGAACCTGCTGGAAGAAAGCAGCCAGGGCGAGGGCGAGGGCGAAGACGGCGACACCGCCCCCGCGTCGGCCACCCGCAACCACCATCACTTTCCCAAAGGCGCCGGCCCCGGCACCTTCCTGCACGACTTGCTGGAGTGGTGCACCCAGCACGGCTTCCAGCGCGTACTGGAGAACCCCGCCACGCTGCGGGAACAGCTTATCCGGCGCTGCAGCACCCGCGGCTGGAACGACTGGGTGGCACCGCTGGAACAGTGGCTGTTGGCGCTGATCGCCCGCCCGCTGCGGCTGGACCGGGCCGGCGACGCCGCCGTCAGCCTGTCGGCCCTGACCACCCTGCGCCCGGAACTGGAGTTCTGGTTTGAAAGCCGCAACGTCAGTATCCGTACCCTCGACCGGCTGGTGACCCGGCACACCCTGAACGGCGCCGACCGGCCGCAGGTAGAGGAGAACCATTTCAACGGCATGATCAAGGGCTTTATCGATCTGGTGTTCGAACACCAGGGCCAGTACTACGTGCTCGACTACAAATCCAATACCCTCGGCGAGGACGACAACGCCTACACCGATCAGGCCATGGGGGATGCCATTCTGGAGAAACGCTACGATCTGCAGTACGTACTGTACCTGCTGGCGCTGCACCGCTTGCTGAAAGCACGGTTGCCGGATTACGACTACGACCGCCACATCGGCGGCGCGGTATACCTGTTCCTGCGTGGGGTCGACTCCGCCAGCGGCGGCGCCTTTACCGACAAACCGCCGCGGGCACTGATGGAACAACTGGATGCATTGTTCGATGGCGACAGCGGGGAGGTGACGCCATGAGCCGCAACCGCTCCCGCAACGGACACAACGACCAGCAGATCGCCCTGGATCTGGGGGAAAGCACCGAAGCCATGGCGGAGAGCCGCCCGCTCACCAGCCTGGACACCACCGAAGCCCTGCTGCTGCAGTGGCAACAGGCGGAATGGATTCGCCCGCTGGACGTGGGTTTTGCGCGGCTGATCCGCGAGCTGTCGGAGGAGCAGGGCGACCGTCCCGGCCCGCTGGTGTTGCTGCTGGCGGCGCTGACCTCCCATCAGGTGGGGCGGGGCCACGTCTGCGTGGATCTGAACAGTCTGCTGGCCGATGCCGGCAACACCCTGTCACTGCCACCGGAAGAACCGGTGCGCGACCTGCTCGGCGATACCGAGGCGGCGGAGCTGAGCCGGCTGAAGCCCGCTGACGTCCTGGCCCGCGTCAGCCTCTCGGACTGTCAGCTGACCCTGGGCAGCTCCATCGCGGTAAGTGATGGCTCACTGACCACGCCGCTGGTGCTCAACGACAGCCGGCTCTATCTGCGCCGTTTCTGGCGCTACGAGCAGCGCATTGCCGACGGCATCCGCCAGCGGCTGGCACAGCCCTCGGCCCTCGCCGACCCCCAGTCAGGGCCTGCACGCACCCTGGCCGCCGCCCTCGGTCCGCTGTTCCGCGCCACCGACGGGGTGGATTACCAGAAGCTGGCCTGCGCCCTGGCGGCCCGCAATCGTTTTGCCGTGATCACCGGCGGACCCGGGACCGGCAAAACCACCACCGTGGTGAATCTGCTGGCCGCGCTGCAGGCGGTGGCTGGAGAAGCGCCGGAACGGGCCGGGCGCAAAATGCGGATTCGGCTGGCGGCGCCTACCGGCAAGGCCGCGGCGCGTCTGAACGAATCCATTGGTGGTGCCGTCAGCCGCTTGCCACTGGCAGACCTGCCGGGCCGGGTGCAGCTGGCGGACATTCCCACCCGGGTCACCACCCTGCACCGCCTGCTCGGCAGCCGGCCGGATACCCGCAAATTCCGCCACAACCGCGACAACCCGCTGCCGGTGGATATCCTGGTGATCGACGAAGCCTCCATGGTGGATGTCGACCTGATGGCCTCGGTGTTCGACGCCCTGCCCGCCAGCGCCCAGTTGATCCTGCTGGGCGACAAGGACCAGCTGGCCTCGGTGGATGCCGGTGCGGTGCTGGGCGAGCTGTGCCAGCGCGCGCTTGCCGGCCACTATGTGCCGGACACCGCGCACTGGCTGACCGCCCTCACCGGTGACCGGGTGCCCGAAACCCTGATCGACCCCCACGGCCAGGCCATGGACCAGGCCGTGGCCATGCTGCGCAAGAGTTACCGCTTCCAATCCGACAGTGGCATTCGCGCCCTGGCGGAAGCGGTCAACACCCGTTCCCTGGACACCGCCATGCTGCGACAGATCCGCGACGGTGCCTTCGACGATGTGATCTGGCTCAACGGCCACACCGCCCGGCCCGATGCCGAAGCCACCCTGGAGCAGATCTGCCAGCACGCCGTCAGCGGCACCCCGGACGGCTTCCGCAACGCCGGGCAGGGCCGGGTGGTGAACAACAATGAATTGCCGCCACCGGTCGGCTACAGGCACTACCTTGAACGCATGCAGAACCATCCGCTGACTGCGGATAGTCCCCGGGAAGACTGGGATGCCCTGGCGCTTGAGGTGCTTGAGGCGTTCAACGACTTCCAGATTCTCTGCGCCCTGCGCAAGGGACCCTGGGGCGTCGAGGGGCTGAACGACCGGATCGCGCGGCAACTACTGACGGAGAAACTGATTCCACGGGCGGAAGGCTGGTACCCCGGGCGGCCGGTGCTGGTCACCGGCAACGACTACAACCTGGGGCTGATGAACGGGGATATCGGCATTGCCTTCAACGTGCCCTGGGACCGCAACGAGTCCGGTACGCCCAAAGACACCTTGCGGGTGGCTTTCCCCAGCAGCGACAACGCCGGCGGCATCCGCTGGATTTCCCCCAGCCGACTGCAGCAGCTGGAAACCGTGTACGCCATGACCGTGCACAAATCCCAGGGCTCGGAGTTCAACCACACCTGCCTGGTCTTGCCGGATCGCCTCAGCCCGGTACTGACCAAGGAACTGATCTACACCGGCATTACCCGCGCCAGGAACTGGTTCAGCCTGATCACCGGCGACGCCCGGGTATTAAAAGACGGCGTGGCGCAGCAGGTGGTAAGGGCCTCAGGGCTGGCGCTACGGCTTCAAGAAGGCTGACACCCAGGCCTGATGCGACAGTAAGGGGAGGGGCCCTTCCAAAACACGCTCCTTCGGCACATCCATGTGACGCTCGGGCTCCGCCATCCCTGGCTCCGCACGGTTTTGGAAGGGCCCCTCCCCTTACTGTTCGCCACTCTGTTCGCCACTCCGATGCTGCTGCTCCCAAAGATGAGCGTAGTGGCCACCAGCGACCAACAACTCGTTGTGACTGCCGCTCTCGACAATGCGGCCACCATCCATCACCAGAATGGTATTGGCATCACGGATGGTGGACAGCCGGTGGGCGATGACCAGCGTGGTGCGCTGCTGGCTGACTTCCTTGAGCGCGCCCAGAATCGCCTGTTCCGACAGCGAATCCAGCGACGAGGTGGCCTCATCCAGAATCAGCAGTGGCGGGTTCTTGAGAATCACCCGGGCAATGGCCACCCGTTGTTTCTCGCCACCGGATAATTTCAGACCGCGCTCACCCACTTTGGAGTCGTAACCGTCCGGCAGGCTGTGGATAAAGTCTTCCAGGTGCGCCATGCGCGCTGCCCGATACACCTGTTCCTCGCTGGCCGCCGGGTTACCGTAGGCCAGATTGCGGTACAGGGTGTCGTTGAACAGCACCGTGTCCTGGGGTACCACCCCGATCACCGAGCGCAGACTGGCCTGGGTCACCTGGCGGATGTCCTGACCGTCTATGCGGATCGAACCCTGATCCACATCGTAAAAGCGGAACAGCAGGCGGGCGAGGGTGGATTTACCGGCACCGCTGGCGCCCACCACCGCCACCGTGTGGCCGGCGGGTATGGCGAAATTCACATCCTGCAGGATCGGGCGGTCAGGGCGGTAGGCAAAATGAATGTGATCAAAGCGCACCTCGGCGTTCGCCACGACCAATTCTTCGGCATCCGGCGCGTCCTGAATCGCCGGCTCGTCCCCCAGCAGCTTGAACAGCCGCTCCACGTTCACCAGCGCCTGGCGGATCTCCCGGTAGACAAATCCCAGCGCATTGAGGGGAATGAACAGCTGCAGCAGGTAAGCGTTGATCATGGTGAAGTCGCCCAGGGAGATCTCGCCACTGGCAACTTCGCTCACTGCCATGGCCATGATCACGATCATCGCCACACCGATAATCATCGCCTGGCCGGCGTTCAGGGTGGCCAGTGACAGGCGGTTCTTCAGCCGCGCCTGTTCCCAGTCATCCAGGTTCTGGTCGTACAGCTGCGCTTCGTAGCGTTCGTTGTTGAAGTACTTCACCGTCTCGTAGTTCAGCAGGCTGTCGATGGCCCGTGAATTGGACTGGTTGTCCCGAGCGTTGGCTTCCCGCACGAATTTGGTACGCCACTCGGTAATCCTGATCGAGAACACCACATAGACCACCACCGCGACCAGGATGGCCAGCACGTAGCCGACGTTGAACACCACCAGCAGAATGCCGGCCACCAGTAAAATTTCCAGAATGGTGGGCACGATGTTGAACAGGGTAAAGCGCAGCAGAAAACTGATGCCGTTGGTGCCCCGTTCGATGTCCCGCGCCAGCCCCCCGGTTTTGCGGTCCAGGTGGAAGCCCAGCTCGCGCTGATGCAAATGCTCGAAGATCCGCAGCGACACCCGCCGCATCGCCCGCTCCGCCACCCGTGCAAACACCGCATCCCGCAGCTCACTGAACAGGGTGGCGCCGAAGCGCAGCGATCCGTAACCGACCACCAGCACCAACGGTATCCACAGCAGCATGTCGGCGCCGCGGTTCTGGTCCAGATAGTCGACGATGTATTTCAAGGCAACGGGCGTCGCCACCGTGGCCAGCTTGGCCAGCACCAACAAGGCAAGCGCCAGCACCACTCGGCCGCGGAATTCCGCCAGATAGGGCCACAGACCGGAGATCACTTTCCAGTCCGGTTTGTGGTCGGCGGGGTAGTCGTTGTCGGCGTATGATTGCACGGTTGCAGGTAACTCCAAAGTTGGTGAGCGCGCGTGGGCGGTATCGCCTCCCGGGACCGTCAAAAGCCATGGATGGCTTTTGCCGAGCGTACAGGGACGTATTCACAGCGTGTCCCGGGAGGCGATACCGCCCACGTGCGCTCTTCCCCGGGGTAAGATAAGTCTCCGGGAGCTTTGATAACGTATAGCTGCCAGAGTTTACAGCAGCCCACACCCAGGAGGCACATCATTAAAACCCGCCATCGCAAGGCCCTGAAACTGGTCGTCGAGTTTATCAGCCCCTATCGCAGGGCCGTCGCCGGCGCTCTGGTCGCGCTGGTGTTCACCGCTGGCATTACCCTGGGGCTGGGGCAGGGTTTACGCATCCTGGTGGATCAGGGATTAGCCACCGAGTCAGCGGAGAATCTGGCGAAGGCCATCGGGCTGTTTTTTGTGCTGGTGCTGGGGCTGGCATTCGGCTCCTTTGCCCGCTTCTATCTGGTGTCCTGGATCGGTGAACGGGTAGTGGCGGACATTCGCAAGAAGGTGTTCAACCATCTGATTGATCTGCACCCCGGCTTTTTCGAACAGAACCGGGCGCTGGAGATCCAGTCGCGGTTTACCGCAGACACCACCGTGCTGCAATCGGTGATCGGCTCCACCGTCTCCATTGCCCTGCGCAACACGCTGATGCTGGTCGGTGGTCTGCTGCTGCTGTTCGTCACCAACGCCAAGCTGGCCAGTATTATCCTGCTGGGCTTCCCGCTGGTGATCGCACCGATCCTGTTTTTTGGCCGGCGGGTGCGGCAACTGTCGCGTCTGAGTCAGGACCGGGTGGCGGATGTCGGCAGCTACGTCGGTGAGAACCTGAGCCAGATTAAAACCGTGCAGGCCTTCAACCACCAGCCTCACGACCGGCGTTTTTTCGCCGAGGTCTCGGAAAAGGCCTTCGACATTGCCCGGGCGCGCATCCGCCAGCGGGCCTGGCTGACCACACTGGCGATATCCCTGGTGATGGGGGCGGTCGGTATTGTGATCTGGATCGGCGGGCTGGATGTCATCCATGGCCGTATCAGCCCCGGGGAACTGGCGGCGTTCGTGTTCTACAGCCTGCTGGTCGGGGTCGCGGCCGGTGCTATCAGTGAGGTGATTGGCGAACTGCAGCGGGCGGCCGGCTCGGCGGCCCGGCTGTTCGAGCTGTTGCAGACCGAACCGGCGTTTACCCGCGACGGTGGCAACACCGTGCTGCCACAACCGGTGCGGGGCGAGATCCGGCTGGAACACCTGGGGTTCAGTTATCCCGGGCGCACACAGCAGCCCGCCCTCAGCGACCTATCACTCACGGTGCAAGCCGGGGAAACCCTGGCCCTTGTCGGCCCATCCGGCGCGGGTAAATCCACCCTGTTCGATCTGTTGCTGCACTTCTACCAGCCCGGTGAGGGGCGCATCCTGATTGATGGTCTGGACAGCGCCGCGCTGTCACTGGAATCCCTGCGCCGGTGTTTTGCGCTGGTGCCGCAGAATCCTGCCCTGTTCCATGGCACAGTGGCGGACAACATTCGTTACGGCCGCCCGAACGCCAGCCAGGCGGACGTGGAGCAGGCGGCACAGATTGCCCACGCCGATGAATTTATCCGGAGCCTGCCCGAGGGCTACGACACTCGCCTTGGCGATGCCGGACTGGGTCTGTCCGGCGGCCAGAAGCAGCGGTTGGCCATTGCCCGGGCGCTACTGGCGGATGCCCCGGTGCTGTTGCTGGACGAAGCCACCAGCGCCCTCGACGCGGAGAGCGAGAACCTTATCCAGCAGGCCATGCCGGCGCTGACCGCGGGACGCACCACGCTGGTGATCGCCCATCGCCTGGCGACCGTCAGAGACGCGGATCGCATCGCGGTGCTGGATCAGGGCCGCCTGCTGGCGGTCGGCACCCATGACGAACTGATGCGCAACAACGACCTCTATCAGCGGCTGGCCCGACTGCAATTTCGCGATCATGCCGCCTGACGGCGACCATAGTCGGTTTGTTTCCTGTCACCGTACTACTTACACTGGTAGATGAAACTTTCGAACCTGAACCCAGGGAGAATGGCAAAGTGAGCAATAAAGAATTGCAGGCACTCAAAGAACGCTACGTTGCAGCGGGCGCGGCAAGTCCCAATGAACAGTTTGCCGACCACGCAACGAATGCGGAACTGTGGGATGCAGACGGCAAACGCATGATCGATTTTGCCGGCGGCATCGGTGTCCTTAACATCGGCCATCGCCACCCGAAAGTGGTGGAAGCGGTCAAGGCCCAGCTCGACAAACTCATGCACACCTGTCAGACGGTGATGCCCTACGAGGGCTACGTCAAGCTGGCACAGAAACTCAGTGAAGTGGTACCGGTCAAGGGTCACGCCAAGGTGATGCTGGCCAACTCCGGTGCCGAAGCGCTGGAAAACGCCATGAAAATCGCGCGCGCGGCCACCGGCAAGACCAACGTAATCTGTTTCGACGGCGGTTATCACGGCCGGACCTTCTACACCATGGCGATGAACGGCAAGGCAGCACCCTACCAGACCGACTTCGGGCCCATGCCGGGTACCGTCTACCGCGCGCCGTACCCGGTGCCGTATCACGGTGTCAGTGAAGACGAAGCGATCCGTGGGCTGAAGATGACCATGAAAGCGGATTCGCCGGCCCGTAATACCGCGGCTATCGTGATCGAACCGGTGCTGGGCGAGGGTGGCTTCTACGCCGCACCGGCCAGCTTCCTGAAGGAAATCCGCAAGATCTGCGATGAGAACGACATTCTGATGATTGTCGACGAAGTTCAGAGCGGCTTCGGCCGGACCGGCAAAATGTTCGCCATCGAACACAGCGGTATCGAGCCGGATCTGATGACCATGGCCAAGAGTATGGCCGACGGTATGCCGATTTCCGCCATTGTCGGCACCGACAAGCACATGGATGCCTCCGGCCCGAACTCGCTGGGCGGCACCTACACCGGCAGCCCGACCGCCTGTGCAGCGGCGCTGGCGGTCTTCGACGTGTTCAGGGAAGAGGACATTCTGGGCAAGGCTCAGGCACTGGGCGACAAGCTGAACAAGCGCTTTTCTCAGTGGCAGGAGCAGTTCGAGCATGTGGATAATGTCCGCAACCTGGGTCCCATGGCCGCGTTCGAACTGGTGGAGAGCAAATCCAGCCGCACGCCCAAGCCGGAACTGGCGGCCGCGGTCACCAAGAAGGCCAAGGAAAAGGGCCTGATTCTGTTGAGCTGCGGTATGTACGGCAATACCCTGCGCTTCCTGATGCCGGTCACCATCGAGGATGAGGTACTGGAAGAAGGGCTCACCATCGTTGAGGAATGCCTGAAGGAAGTGGGCGCCTGAACGCACGCCCTATCCGGGTAGTTCAGGTTGCAAAGCCGGGCTTCAGGGCCCGGCTTTTTTGTTTGCGAACGGGGGAGCAGGGTCAGGAATTGCCGCAACGGAAGTGTCCCGCCCGCTTACCCAGACCTTCGTATTCGTCGTATACTGCCCGGAGTTTTCCGGCGCGCCGCTCGGGCCCGCCGCTGTTTCACCAACCAGGCTGAACCATGACATCTCCGAATTCCCCCAACATTCCCGACCACAAGCCAAGGCCATGGGTCGATCTGCTGGTCAGTATCATCATCCCCTCTGTTATTCTGATGAAGTTCAGTGGCGATGCACACCTGGGCAGCGTCAATGCGCTGCTTATCGGGCTGGCCTTTCCTCTGGGCTGGGGCCTGTTCGAACTGATCAAGTACCACAAGAAGAATTTCATCGCAGTGCTGGGCCTGATCAGCGTCGGGCTGACCGGCGGTATCGGGTTGCTCGAACTGGATGCCGGGTGGCTGGCGGTCAAGGAAGCCGCCATTCCTGCGATCATTGGCCTCACGGTGCTGATATCCACACGAACAAAATACCCCCTGGTGCGGACCTTGTTGTACAACCCCTCGGTGCTGAATGTCGACAAGATCCAGGCAGCACTGAAGGAGCAGGGGAGCGAGGCCGAGTTCGAAGCACGGTTGTTGAAGGCGACCTATTTTTTCAGCCTGACCTTCCTGTTCTCTTCGATCATGAACTACGTGTTGGCCAAATGGATCGTCGTCAGTCCGTCGGGCACTCAGGCCTTCAATGAGGAGCTGGGTCGGATGACGCTGGTCAGCTATCCGATGATTGCCATCCCGTCGATGATCATGATGATCGCCATCTTCTACTATCTGTGGCGCTCCATTCGTCGGCTTACCGGCTACACGCTCGAAGAGGTCATGGCCCCCCATCTGGCGGCGGAGCACAACAACGGCCAATAGGGGTTTCCGGATAACCTTCTGATTCAAAATAAAAAAGGCGACCAGATGGTCGCCTTTTTTATTGCCGTCCGGCCGCCGGTAATCAGACGTCCAGGTTAGTCACTTCCAGCGCGTTGGTCTGGATGAACACCCGACGCGGTTCGACGTCATCACCCATCAGGGTGGTGAAGATCTGATCGGCCGCAATGGCGTCTTCGATGGTGACCTTCATCATGCGACGGGTTTCCGGATCCATCGTGGTTTCCCACAGCTGGTCCGGATTCATCTCGCCCAGACCCTTATAACGCTGGATATTGAGACCGCGCTGCGCCTCTTTCATCAGCCAGGCCAGTGCGCCTTCGAACGACAACACCGACTGCTTGCGCTCGCCTCGCTGGATGTAGGCGCCTTCCTCGACGAGTCCGTCCAGGGTTTCGCCCATGCGCGCGATGGCGGCGTAGGAGGAAGACTCGAAGAATTCATGGTTGAACAAGTGAGTGTACGGAATGCCGTGCACGTAAATCACCACCTTGGGCAGGTAGAGGTTACGCTCGGCATCCTTCTCCACGGAGAAGGTGTATTTGGTACCGGTGCGGGTATCGAGATCCAGGCCGTCGCCCAGACGGGCGACCCAGCGCGCAACTTTGGCTTCTTCCTTGAGATCCTCCGGCTTCAGGGTCACGTTCTGCAGCATCTGCTCCAGGACCTTGGCGGGAAATGCGCGGGACAGGCGTTCGATCATCGCCATCACCGCCTGGTAGTCCTTCACCATGGTTTCCAGTGCCGAGTCCTTGATCGCGGGCGCTTCCGCGTTTACGAACAATTGCGCGCCTTCCAGGGCCGTCTGGGTCAGGTAGGCAATCTTGGCTTTTTCGTCCTTCAGGTACTGTTCCTGTTTACCACGCTTCACCTTGTACAGCGGCGGCATGGCAATAAAGACATGGCCGCGCTCGATGATTTCGCGCATCTGACGGAACAGGAAGGTCAGCAGCAGGGTCCGGATGTGGGAGCCATCGACGTCCGCATCCGTCATGATGATGATGGAGTGGTAACGCAGCTTTTCCGGATTGAACTCTTCCCGGCCGATGCCACAACCCAGGGCGGTGATCAGGGTGCCGACTTCCGCGGACGACAGCATCTTGTCGAAACGCGCTTTCTCTACGTTGAGAATCTTACCCTTGAGCGGAAGGATGGCCTGGGTCTTGCGATCACGGCCCTGTTTGGCGCTGCCGCCGGCCGAATCACCCTCCACTATGAACAGTTCCGACAGGGCAGGATCTTTCTCTTGGCAGTCCGCCAGTTTGCCCGGCAGGCCGGCAATATCCAGAGCCCCCTTGCGGCGCGTCATGTCGCGGGCCTTACGCGCGGCCTCGCGCGCTCGGGCCGCTTCAATCATCTTGTTGACGATCAGCTTGGCCTCGTTGGGCTGCTCCTGAAGAAAGTCTGCGAACGCCTGATACAGTTCCTGCTCCACAGCGGTCTTCACTTCCGAAGACACCAGCTTGTCCTTGGTCTGGGACGAGAACTTCGGGTCCGGCACCTTCACGCTGATGATGGCCGTCAGCCCTTCCCGCGCGTCATCGCCGGAGGTGCTGACCTTGGCTTTCTTGCCCAGGCCTTCGTGCTCGATGTAGTTGTTCAGCGAGCGGGTAAGGGCGGCGCGGAAGCCCGCCAGATGGGTACCACCGTCGCGCTGGGGAATGTTGTTGGTGAAGCAGTAGATGTTCTCCTGGAAGGCGTCGTTCCACTGCATGGCCACTTCCACCGCAATGCCGTCTTCCCGTTCCTTGTTGAAATGGAACACCCGGTTGATCGGCGTCTTGGTGCTGTTCAGATGCTCGACGAACGCACGGAGGCCACCTTCGTATTCGAACACCTCTTCCTTACCACTGCGTTCATCTGTCAGCCGAATGCGGACGCCGCTGTTCAGGAAGGCCAGTTCCCGCAGGCGCTTGGCGAGAATGTCGTAGTGGAACTCGATGTGGGTGAAGGTTTCCGGCGAGGGAATGAAATGCACCTTGGTGCCACTGGCATCGGTATCGCCGACCACCTCCAAAGGCGAGTTGGGTACGCCGTGAGTGTAGCTCTGCTCGTACACCTTACCTTCACGACGGATCGTCAGGGTCAGGGTAGAGGACAGGGCGTTGACCACCGACACACCGACACCGTGCAGACCGCCGGAAACCTTGTAGGAGTTATCATCGAACTTACCGCCGGCGTGCAGCACGGTCATGATGACTTCGGCGGCGGACACGCCTTCCTCTTCGTGAATGTCGGTGGGAATACCGCGGCCGTTGTCCTTCACCGATACGGACTCATCCGGGTGAATGATGACGCCGATTTCCGAACAGTACCCCGCCAGAGCTTCGTCGATGGAGTTATCCACCAGCTCAAACACCATGTGATGCAGACCCGTACCGTCATCGGTATCGCCGATGTACATACCGGGGCGTTTACGAACCGCATCCAGTCCTTTCAAGACTTTGATACTGGAGGAATTGTAGTTCGATTCACTCATTAGGGGACTCCTGAAGGGTGATTACCGGGTCAACATGGCTGACTGCTCCATTGCAATGCCATGCCGTGCCGCCCGGGTCTTATTCTTCCGTCAATGTGCCATGTTCCACGTGGAACATTCGATAATCCGGTTTCGTGTTCTGCCAGAGTTCCTCTGGCCGGGGCGATTCGATGGAGGTGATAAAAACCTGACACCGCAACTCGTGCAGCTTCCTCGCGAGCATGGCTCGATGACCGACATCGAGCTCGGCATTGATGTCATCGAGCAAGAACGTAACCTGCTTGCCGAGACCGCTCAACACCATGCCCTGGGCGATTTTCATCAGGATCACCAGCGTCTTCTGCTGACCGCGGGAAAAGGTTTCCGCCACCGGGCGACCCTGAAACCGCAGTTTTATATCCGCCCGGTTCGGTCCATACAGCGTATGGCCCATCCGCCGCTCCTGTTCTCGGTGAGAGGCCAGCACCTCCGCCAGGGAGTGGCTCGTATCCCAGCCCGGATGAAAGTCCATCTTCATGCCCTCGACCCAGGGTGCATCCACCTCCCGGACCAGGCTTTCAAACGCTTCACGGAACAGGCCAAAGGCCGCTCGCCGGGCCTCGGTCAGCCGGTCAGCAAGCACGGTAAACTGATTATCCCAGACACGAATTAAAGCTTCGTCTAGTCTACCATTTCTCAGCGTTTGATTCCGCTGCGACGTCACTCTTTGGCATTGCTGCCAGACCCCGGCGAAAGAAGGTTCCACGTGGAACACGGACCAATCCAGAAACTGGCGACGCTTGCCCGGGCCACCCGCGACAATCTCGAAAACCCCGGGGTCGATCACCGACACCGGCAGGTGTTTTGCCAGCCCCGAAAGATTCTTGACCGCCTCGCCGTCCACCCTCAACGTGGTCTCCTTGAGACCCACGTCGCGGCCAAACCCCAGGCGATGCGCCAGTTGCTCAGTTCCGCTCGACGATCCGGAGGCTTCGGTTAGTCCACGATCCAGACCGCCGAAGACCGTGAGCCGCTGCGCTCCATGTTTGACCACCGCCTGATGCCGACTGACCCGAAACGACCGGCCCAGCCCCAGGTAGCCTATGGCTTCCAGCACACTGGTCTTGCCGCTGCCATTTTCACCGAACAACAAGTTGAAGGATGGGGAGAAAGAAACAGGCGCGGAGGCGAGATTCCGGAAATTTTCCGTTTGCAGTTTGACCAGCGCCATAGAGTCAGGACAGTTCCGAAGCGTGTAACGAAATTAAAAAAGGCAGCGTCCGCCTGGCGAACGCTGCCTTAGTGTACAAAACCCTCGATCCGATGGCGACGCCCCATAAGAGGTGGAGCGCCCGGGCAGGCAATGATCTGTGGATCCGCGATCAGTGGAGCATATTGAGCCGCTCGTCCATGAACACGTCCATTTCCGGCGCGAGGATATGAACGTAGCGGTCGAAATACAGGAACTGCTTGAGCAACAACGCAAATTCACGCGGAAAATGCAGCCCGTGACTTTCCCCGATCTTCACCATGTCCATCAGGATATTGTTGACGTCGTCCTCGGCCTGTTCCGCTTCATAAGGCACATGGTCCGGAACCATTTTGTCCATCTGCTGATACAGCTTGCGCAGATCCGCCGCCAGCGCCGAGACTTCCACATGCTCTCGGGTAATGCCGATGCGAATCATCGCATCCGCCATGCCATCAAAATTGCCCACCATGATCGCCGAGATAAAATCACTGACGGCCTGCCAGGTGTCCGGCCGAATCCTGCCGACGATGCCAAAATCGATGAAACCGACCCGACCATCTTTCAGCACCATCAGATTGCCGGCGTGTACATCGGCGTGGAAGAACTCGCACTGGGTCAGGCTCGAGAACCAGGTGTTCATCGCCGTTATCAGCGTGCGCTCCGGATCCCGGGCGTAGCCGCGGATGCTCTCGAGATCCGTCAAGGGTACGCCGTGGAAACGCTCCATGGTAAGAATCCTGCGGGTACTGCAGTGTTCGTACACCAGGGGTACGGCGGCATCTTCGTTGTGGGTGTTGTGGAGAAACTCACGGAACACCTTGAGGTTGTTGGCTTCTTTAATGAAGTCACACTCTTCCATCATGGTGCGCTGGATCTCTTCCACGATACCCGACAGCGACGTCCAGGACAGTTTTGGTGCCAGCGTTTCAAGGACCTTCGCCGACAGATAGAGAAAGTTGAGGTCTGTCAGCAGGATGTTTTCCACTCCCGGCTTCTGGACCTTGATCACCACGTCTTCGCCGGTCAGCAGTTTGGCAGCGTGAACCTGGGCGATCGACGCCGACGCCAGAGCCACCGGATCAATCTCGGCGAATACTTCGTCAATGGGGCGGCCGAGTTCATCACAGATGATTTTACGGATCACGCTGAACGGAAGGTTCGGGGTCTTGTCCAGGCAGTACTGGAATTCCTCGACGTATTCCTTGGGGAAAAACGTCGGGGAACTGGCAATGAACTGCCCCAGTTTGATGTAGGTGGCGCCCAGCGATTCAAAGGTCTGTCGCAGCAGTCGCGGCGTCGGTGGCCGCTCGCCGCGCAGCCAGTTGACCCCGGTCCGCCCGAGCACCGACATTGTCTGGCCGATGCGGAATGCCCCTTTAATACCGTTATTTACTGTTCCGAAAACCATCTCGTCGCTCACCTTTTGCTGAACCCGATGTTTATCAATTCCCGCCGACATCTGAGAGTGCCACGCTGCCTGTGGCCCGGTTCACCACGCCCTGCTACAGGCGCATGGGCATGACCACGTACAGACAGCGATTGTCGTTCTGGGCCTCGATCAACGCACTGGCGTTCGGATTGGACAGGGTGATTTTCACCTGCTCCTCATCCAGCGCGTTCATCACATCCACCAGATAGCCTACATTAAAGCCGATCTGCAGTGATTCGCCCTGATACTCCACCGGCAGCGCGTCTTCGGCCTGTTCCTGGTCCGGGTTGTTGGCGAACACCTGCAACTCGTTCGGTGCCAGATTCAGCCGCACACCACGAATGTTTTCATGGGACAGGATGCCCGCGCGCTGCAGCGTATTCTTGAGGGTGGCACGATCCGCCAGCACCACCTTGTCGCCGCCACGGGGGATGACCCGGTTGTAGTCCGGGAACTTGCCCTCGATGAGCTTGGAGGTAAAGGTGTAGCTACCCACCGTGGCGCGAAGGTGGTTATCCCCGATCACCAGTGTCACCGGTGTTTCCACGTCTTCCAGCAACCGTGCCAGCTCCAGTACCCCCTTACGCGGCACGATCACCTGCTTGAGGTCACTGCCGGTGGGCAAATCGAAATGGGCCATGGCCAGACGGTGGCCGTCGGTCGCCACCGTGCGTACGTGCCCCTGATCCACTTCCAGCAGCAGACCGTTCAGATAGTAGCGTACATCCTGCTGGGCCATGGCAAACGCCGTGGCATCCAGCATCCTGCCCAGTTCTTTCTGGGGCAGTTCAAGCCGGAAGCTTTCCGCCTCGTCTTCCACATTCGGGAAATGCTCCGCCGGCAGCGTGGACAGGGTGAAATGGCTGGCACCGCAACGCAGGTGCAGGCGATCCCCTTCCAGCGCGAGCTCGATGGGTGCTTCGTCGCCCAGGGCGCGGCAAATATCCGCCAGCTTGCGGGCCGGCACCGTGATCTTGCCAGGCTGATCCACATGCACCGGCGTAATACGGCCCACCAGCTCCACTTCCATATTGGTACCAGTCATGGTGAGGGTGTTGTCCTCAGCCACCAGCAACACGTTGGACAGCACCGGCATGGTCTGTTTCTTTTCTACAACCCCGGCGATCGACTGCAGGGGAGTAAGCAATGATTCTCGGCTGATCGTCAGTTTCATGGCACTCAGCATTCTTTTTCTGGAAGGTGAATGTTGTCCGCAGCCAACCCGTCGTCAGGTGGTCAACAGCCTCATAAAATTCTGATAATCCTCACGGATACTGGGATCCGTTTCCTGCAGTTCGATAATCTTCTTGCAGGCGTGCAACACCGTGGTGTGATCGCGGCCGCCAAACGCATCGCCAATTTCCGGCAGGCTGTGATTGGTCAGCTCCTTGGACAGGGACATGGCCACTTGTCGTGGGCGGGTAACCGTCCGCGTGCGCCGCTTGGACAGCAGATCGGCTACCTTGATCTTGTAGTACTCCGCCACGGTGCGCTGGATGTTGTCGATGCTGACCTGCTTTTCATGCAGCGCCAGCAGGTCTTTCAGGCTCTCCCTGATAAAGGGAGGGGTAATCTCTGAGCCGGTGAAGTGAGCATTCGCTATCACCAGACGAAGCGCGCCCTCTAGCTCACGCACATTAGAGCGAATCTTCTGGGCGATAAAAAACGCCGCCTCGCTACTGAGCTTGACGTTCGCCTGTTCGGCCTTTTTCATCAGAATGGCCACCCGCGTTTCCAGCTCCGGCGGCTCCACCATCACGGTCAGGCCCCAGCCGAAGCGCGACTTCAGGCGCTCTTCCATATCCACAATTTCTTTCGGGAAACGGTCACAGGTGACGATCACCTGTTGGCCGCCCTCCAGCAGCGCGTTAAACGTATGGAAGAACTCTTCCTGCGAGCGCTCCTTGCGGGCGAAAAACTGGATGTCGTCAATCAACAGCGCATCCACCGACCGGTAATAGCGCTTGAATTCGTTGATGGCGTTGAGCTGAAGCGCTTTGACCATATCCGCCACAAACCTTTCCGAGCGCAGGTACGCCACCTTGGCTCTGGGGTTCCGCCGCACAATATCATTGCCGATGGCGTGCATCAGGTGCGTTTTACCCAGCCCCACGCCGCCATAAAGGAACAATGGGTTATAGGCGCCACCGGGATTTTCCGCCACCTGCATCGACGCCGCACGGGCCAGCTGGTTGGACTTGCCCTCCACGAAGGTCTCGAAAGTGAAGCCTTCATTCAGAAAGCTCTGGTGCTTGATATCGCCCTCGACCTGAACCGTCCGCCGCTCGCGGTCGTTCTTCGGTTTTACCGACGACGACGCCACCGTGGCGGCGACGCCCCGTTCTTCCTCGGTAACCCGCGTGTTGGCTTCTTCCTGCGCAGCATTGCCGGCATCATTGCCGGGATCGGATCGCACCACGAGGTCGCCGGCACGGGGAGCCGAGCCAACCTTCATGTTTACCCGCGGTGCCTGACCGCCATTGAGATCCTTCAGCACTTCTTCTATGCGCCTGAGATACTTTTCATTCACCCAGTCCATCACAAACCGGTTGGGCGCAAACAGCATCAGCTGACCTTCACGGTGGTCAGACTGCAGGGGCCTCAGCCAGGTATTGAACTGTTGGGCGGGAAACTCGTCCCGGAGTACTTCTAGACATTGATGCCAGATGGTGTTCGGCACGACAGCCTGCCTCCGATGCCTCAGGAATTTCTCAAAACGAATCAGGTGCAATCCGCTACCAGAGATGACCCGGAATTCTAACCCGCGGGCCCCGTAAGTAAAAGAGCGAAAACCGACTCATGAACAGGCTGTGGAAATCTAATTCCTTTTCTTTCAATTTATTACAGACTTACCTACAGGCTTGTGTACAGAAAATTTATCACACTCCGGGTTACCCACAGACCTGTGTGTATACCCTGCCGTTAACCCTGTGTGTAGACCCTTGACGGATGCATGGATAACTTCGCTTTTTCCCTCCCGGCCAGGTTACCCACATTTCGTGCCTGCTCTGTGCACAGGCCTCAGGGGTCCTTTTCAACCGCCTTTTGAACCGCTCAACTTACTGTTTTCGAGCCGTAAAAGACGATTATCCACAGAAAAGCGGCTCAGTAATAACAGTAATAATTAATCCTTAAGAAAATTAACAAAAGACTTACTACTATGATTAGTGGCGGGACAACCTGACCCGACAGACCAATCCATTGCCCCGTCTGTGCAATAACCATTGAATTCATCCGCCAGTTTGCATAGAATGCCGCTCCTGTTTTGGCTGTTCATTTTCCAGCCAACCCTGAATTTCCCAATACCTGTAATGTGAGATCATCACCATGAAAAGAACGTTTCAACCAAGCGTACTGAAGCGTAAGCGCGTTCACGGTTTCCGTGCTCGTATGGCCACTGCCAACGGTCGCAAAGTGATTTCCCGTCGTCGTGCGAAAGGTCGTGCTCGTCTGTCTGCGTAAGACATCGTTCGCTTCATGAAGGCTTTGGGATTCCCGAAATCGCACCGGTTACTGACACCGAAAGATTACGGCCAGGTCTTCAACGACGTCCAAATCAGAGTTCCGCACCGGAATTTTCTGATCCTGGCTACGCCCAACGCGTTGGGTCATGCCAGGATCGGTCTGGTGTTTTCCAAGAAGAACCTGAAACTTGCCGTGCAGCGTAACCGCGTCAAGCGTCGTGTACGGGAAACCTTCAGGCTTCAGCCCGATCTACCCGGGCTGGATATCGTTGTTCTTGGCCGACAGGGTCTGAGCCAGCTGGATAATCAGGCCCTGAATGCAACATTGACTGATCTCTGGTCACGCCTGATCAGAAAAAGCCGTCATAGTCTGTCGTCAACACCCGACTCCTCCCCTGCTGGTAAAGGAACGGATTAATGCGCCAACTGCTGCTTCTCCCGATCCGCTTCTACCAGTATGCCATCAGCCCGATGATGGCCAGTCACTGCCGGCATTATCCAACCTGTTCCCAGTATGCGGTTGAAGCCATCACCTACCACGGTGCGCTTAAAGGGCTTTTTCTCGCCACCAGACGCTTGTTGAGGTGTCATCCCTGGGCCGAAGGCGGTTATGATCCGGTACCGGGCAGCCATTCCCATAACTCGAACCAGACTGAACAGTAAGTTTATGGATATTCAACGCATTGTATTGTTTGCCGGCCTCGCTATTGTCAGTTACCTGATGGTACTTGCCTGGAATGAAGACTATAACCAGCCTCAACAACAGCCGCAGGCGACCGAACAGGCCAGCGTCTCCGCTCAGAACGGGGCCGGTGACGATCTGCAATTGCCGGAACAGTCAGGAACCAGCGACGACGAAGAGTTTTCCACACCGGAAGGCGGCTCCCAGAGTGTGAGTAGCAGCAACGATGTTGCCGAAACCAGCGACAAGCTGATCACCGTTCGCACCGACGTCTTCGAGCTCACCATTGACCGCGTCGGCGGCAACCTGGTGGAAAGTTCCTTGCTGGAACACGACAAGTCCCTGGACAGCGAACAGCCTCTGAATATCCTCACCAACACTGGCAATCGCACCTATGTGATGGAAAGTGGTCTGATTGGTCGTAACGGCATCGACAGTCGCCGTAACGGTTCGCCTCCGGTCTTTGAGTCAGCATCAACCAGCTACGAGTTGTCCGATGACGCCAATGAACTGACCGTGGACCTGACCTACACCACCGAGGACGGCGTCGAAGTCACCAAGCAATACCAGTTTGCCCGCGACAGCTACGAGATTGGCGTGCGCTATCTGATCAACAACCAGTCATCGGAGAACTGGCAGGCCAACCTGACCGGCAAGATTGTTCGTGATCAGGCACCCGATCCCACGGCCCAGAACAGCCTCGGCATCCAGGCCTTCCTGGGAATGGTGGTGAGCACTCCGGAAGATCCCTACGAGAAATACGATTTCGGTGATCTCACGGACAATCCGATCAACGTCTCCGTCACCAACGGTTGGCTGGCGTTCCTTCAGCATTATTTCCTGGCCGCCTGGGTACCCGAACGGGATCAGCCCGCACAATTCCAGACCACTCAACGGGGCCCGCTCCATGTGATGGGATTTGTGTACCCGGCCACCACCGTGGCACCGGGAGAAACCGCAGAGGTGGGCGCACGTGCCTATGTCGGACCCAAGATCATTGAGCGACTGGAAGCGGTCGCCCCCAACCTTGATCGTACCGTTGATTTCGGCTTCCTGTTCTTCATCGCGCTGCCGCTGTTTATCGTGCTGGACTGGTTCTATGGCCTGGTAGGCAACTGGGGTGTAGCCATCATTCTGCTGACGGTGCTGGTCAAGGCGGTGTTCTTCCACCTGTCAGCCACCAGCTACCGGTCCATGGCCCGCATGCGGGCGGTCGCCCCCCAGCTGACCCGTCTCAAGGAGCTGTACGGAGACGATCGCCAGCGCATGTCCCAGGAAATGATGGCGCTGTACAAACGGGAGAAAATCAATCCACTTGGGGGCTGTCTGCCGATCCTGGTGCAGATGCCGGTGTTCATTTCCCTGTACTGGGTGTTGTTTGAAAGCGTCCAGCTGCGCCATGCCCCGTTCATGTTGTGGATTCACGACCTGTCAGTGATGGACCCCTACTTCATCCTGCCGATCCTGATGGGCGCCAGCATGTTCCTGCAGATGAGCCTCAACCCGACGCCGCCGGACCCGATGCAGGCCAAGATCATGAAGATGATGCCGCTGATCTTCACTGTGTTCTTCCTCTGGTTCCCGGCCGGTCTGGTACTGTACTGGCTGGTGAACAACATTCTGTCCATTGCCCAGCAGTGGTACATTACCCGGAAGATTGAAGCGCAAGTTGCGGCAAGAAAGCACTGATCTGACGAGATCGTGTCTGCCACCGCATCCTGACAGAGGCTCCTTCGTGGAGCCTCTGCTGGTTCAGGACCACAGCCACGGATTACAGAGAGCACCATGGACTACGTCACCGATACCATTGCCGCTATTGCCACGGCGCCCGGTCAGGCCGGTGTCGGTATTGTCCGGGTATCCGGCCCCGGTGCGCGGGACATTGCCTGCGTCATGCTGGGTTACCAGCCCCGGCCCCGCTACGCCCATTACGGTCCGTTCTACGACCGGCACCACCAGCTGATCGATGAAGGCATCGGGCTGTTTTTCCCCAACCCCCACTCTTTTACCGGTGAGGATGTCTTCGAGCTGCAAGGCCACGGCGGTACCGTGATACTTGACCTGCTGCTGCGCCAGGTCTGTGAACTCGGGGCCCGCCTGGCCCGGCCCGGGGAGTTTTCCGAACGGGCGTTTCTCAATGACAAACTCGATCTGACTCAGGCCGAAGCCATTGCCGACCTGATTGAAAGCAGTTCCGAACAGGCCGCGCGATGTGCGGTGCGCTCGATGCAGGGGGTGTTTTCCCGCCGTATCGAGTCACTGGTGGAAGCGGTAACCCACCTGCGTATCTATGTGGAAGCGGCGATCGATTTTCCCGAGGAAGAGATCGATTTTCTCGCCGATGGCAAGGTGGCTGCGGACCTGCAGCAGTTGATCAGCGATCTCGATGGCATTCTGGCGGAAGCCCAGCAGGGCACCATTCTGCGCGACGGTATGAAAGTGGTGATCGCGGGTCGGCCCAATGCCGGCAAGTCCAGCCTGCTCAATGCCCTGGCCGGTCGTGAAGCCGCCATTGTGACCGCCATCGAAGGCACCACCCGCGACGTACTGCGCGAACATATCCACATTGATGGCATGCCGTTGCACGTCATCGATACCGCCGGTTTGCGGGACAGCCCCGATGAAGTGGAGCAGATCGGCATTGCCCGTGCCTGGGACGAAATTCGCCAGGCGGACCGGATCCTGCTGATGGTGGACGCCACCACCACGCCGGAAACCGCCCCCCACGACATCTGGCCCGACTTTATCGATCAGTTGCCGGCGGAGGCGCCGGTCACGGTGATTCGGAACAAGGTGGACCTCAGTGGTGAAACCGTCGGGCTGGACGATGCCGGCGGGGCCGCCGCACCGGTCATCCGTCTGGCGGCCAGGTCGGCGGACGGCCTCGATACCCTGCGCGATCATCTGAAACAGTGCATGGGGTTTGCCGCCACCACCGAGGGTGGTTTTCTTGCGCGGCGGCGTCATCTGGACGCGCTGGAACGGGCGCGCGCTGCTATGCTGCAGGGTCAGGGCCAGCTGGACGGCTTTGGCGCCGGCGAGTTGTTGGCAGAGGACCTGCGCGCCGCCCAGGATGCACTGGGAGAAATCACCGGGGTGATGACCCCTGATGACCTGCTGGGGAAAATCTTCAGCAGTTTCTGTATCGGGAAATAAAGGATCAAACCATGGCCAACCTGTTTCGACCCGCACTGCTCCTGCTTGTGAGCCTTATCGCCCTGTCCGGATGCAGCAGCGTTTATTACAGCACCATGGAAAAACTGGGGTTTGAAAAGCGCGATATTCTGGTGGATCGGGTCGAAGATACCCGGGACGCTCAGAGTGAGGCCCAGGACACCTTCCGTTCGTCGCTGGAACGGTTCCAGAATGCCGTAGCGACCCCGGACACTGAGCTCAAGGCAAAATACGATGACATCAGTGACGCCTATGAGGACAGCAAGGACGCCGCCGAAAACGTCCACGATCGCATCGACAGTGTCGAGGACGTTTCCGAGGCGTTGTTCGAAGAGTGGGAGGACGAGCTGGACCGTTACGAGAGCGCCTCGCTGCGACGCAGCAGCGAACAGCAGCTACGGGATACCCGGGAGCAGTACCAGCAACTCATCACCCGCATGCATGAAGCCGAATCCCGGATGGATCCGGTTCTGCAGGCTTTCGAGGACCAGGTGCTTTACCTCAAGCACAACCTCAACGCCCAGGCCATCGGGGCCCTGGAAAGTGAGCTGGGCCGCATCAGCGGGGATGTGGACGATCTGATCCGCAACATGGAAGCGTCGATTGCCGAATCCGAACGCTTCATCGAGCGCTTCCGCGACCAGTAGCCCGTGTAGGGCGCGACTCAGGCGGTAAAGCTCATGTCTTCCGCATCCAGTTGCATCAGGTTCTTGCTGGGGCTGAGCATGCTGGTGGCGTGTGCCTGTGCCCGCGGCAGCAGGCGTTCGTAGTAGAACTCCGCCGTGGCCAGCTTGGCCTTGTAGAATTCCGCAGATTCCTCACCGCCGTTGTCCAGCCTGTCGGCCGCCACCGCCGCCTGACGTGCCCAGATGTAGGCCATCGACACGTAACCGCTGTACATCAGGAAATCGTGGGCGGCGGAACTGACCACATCACGGTCCTTGCGGGCCGCCAGCATCACCCGCACGGTCAGCAGGTTCCATTGCGCGGTGAGTTTCAGCAGTTCCACCGCGAAGGGACGCAGGCGTTTGTCGGTCAGATGCTTGCGGGCGAAGTTGGCGAGAATCAGGGTGAATTCGCGCACGGCGCCGCCCTGGGTCATCAGCAGCACCTTGCGACCGAGCAGATCCAGCGCCTGAATCCCGGTGGTGCCTTCGTACAGGGTGGCGATGCGGGTATCGCGGGCAATCTGCTCCATGCCGTGTTCTCGGATATAACCGTGGCCACCGAACACCTGCATACCCAGACTGGCCGCCTCATTGCCCAGCTCGGTCAGGAAGCCCTTGAGGATGGGGGTCAGGAAGCCCAGTTTGTCGTCGTATTCCTGCGCCTTGCTGTCGTTGCCTTCGGTATGGGCCTCCACCATGTGATCCGCCACCCGGGCGGCGTAGTACAGCATCCCCCGGCCACCCTCGGCGATCGCCTTCTGGGTGAGCAGCATGCGGCGCACATCGGCGTGGTGAATCAGCGCGTCGGCTACCTGATCAGGGTCTTTCTTGCCTGACAGCGCGCGCATGGAACGGCGTTCTCTGGCGTAGTCCAGGGCCCACTGGTACGACAGCTCGGCCGGGCCGACGCCCTGGATGGCGGTGCCGATGCGGGCGGTGTTCATGAAGGTGAACATGCAGTTCAGGCCTTCGTTCTCGGGACCGATCAGAAAACCGGAGGCGCCGTCAAAGTTCATCACACAGGTGGCCGAGGCCTTGATCCCCATTTTCTTTTCCAGACTGCCACAGCTGACGCCGTTGCGCTCGCCGACCCCGCTATTGCCGTCCGGCAGGAATTTGGGAACGATAAAGAGGCTGATGCCCTTGGTCCCCTTGGGGGCGTCGGGTAACCGCGCCAGTACGATGTGGACAATGTTCTCGGTCAGATCGTGATCGCCCGAGGAAATGAAGATCTTGGTACCGGTCACCTTGTAGCTGCCATCGGCCTGGGGTTCAGCCCGGGTTTTTACCTGGCCCAGATCGGTACCACATTGAGGCTCGGTCAGGCACATGGTGCCGCCCCAGCGGCCTTCGGTCAGCGGCACCAGGTAGGTCTGTTTCTGGTCCTCGGAGCCGTGCAGGAAAATGGTGTTCATGGCCCCCAGGGACAGGCCGGGGTACATCGAGAACGGCCAGTTGGACGTGCCCATCATTTCCTGCTTCAGCAGGCCCATGGAGGCCGGCAGACCCTGGCCGCCATATTCCTCCGGTGCCGACAACCCCTGCCAGCCACCCATGGCGTACTGCTCGTACGCTTCCTTGTAACCTTTCGGCGTTGTGACTTCCCCGTTCTCGAGTTTGCAGCCCTCTTCATCTCCGGGCTGGTAGAGCGGGCTGAGGACTTCCTCACAGAACTTGCCGCATTCGCTGAGAATGGCCTCTACAATGTCCGGCGTGGCGTTTTCGCCGCTTTTCAGAGAGGCGTAATGACTCGGGTAATCAAACACCTCATTGAGCAGGAACTTCATGTCGCGCAGGGGCGCCTTGTAAACCGGCATAACAGTACCTCTGTCCTGAGTGGAAATCGGGTGGAAGGGGTCAGCCCCTCCGATGGCTAGAGTTTTACGGCATTCACAGAGCGCTTCCATTGACGAAAACCGCCTGCAGGGCTGTCAGCAAAGACAATTGGCTGAAATGACGATAGCCGGGTTTTGCGCCCCCACAGGCTGATCGAAACAGGCCTTTGGCCCGTATTAACTAGCGCTGTGAACGACAAACGACTGCAAATCCACCTGCCTCCGAGAGTGTAAAAGTCATGCAAATACGCGAATCCGGGTCGAAACTGGCTGGCCCGAAATCACTGGTGTGGTTATGGTTGTCGGTATTCTTTCTGGCTGGCTGTGCGGGACCGTCGCTGGACGATTACCGCGAGCGGGAGCCGGAGCTGGTGCCTGAGCGCTTTTTCGACGGCGAACTTTCGGCCCGCGGGGTGGTCAAGGACTTTTCCGGCGAGGTGATCCGCACTTTTGACGCGGTCATCGACGCCAGTTGGGACGACAACGGCGTTGGCACCCTGGACGAAGAATTCCGCTTCGATGACGGCGAAGTGCAGACCCGGGTCTGGACCCTGACGCCCAGTGACGAGGGCTATCATGCCGACGCCGGCGATGTGGTGGAAGCCGGCACGATGCGGTGGCAGGGCAACGCCATCCACATGAATTATGTATTACGGGTGTCATACGGTGATGACACCATTGACGTCCGCATGGACGACTGGATGTATCTGATCACACCCGACACCCTCATCAACCAGACCACCATGAGCAAGTGGGGCATTGATGTCGGCGAAGTGGTGCTGGTGATTTCCAAAAACAGCAAAGACTGAATCGAGAGGCGTATGCTGAAGCAAAGTTTGATCGCACTGGTGCTGGTGGCAATAGCAGTCGGCGGTGTTTTGACCTACCAGTATGCAGCCCGGGGATCGGACGGTGGCGAGCAGCGAGCGCGGCCGGCGGCAGTGGTCAACGCGGTCAATCCAACCCGGGAACGGGTCCGTGACCGGGTCAACGCGGTTGGCAGCCTGAAAGCGCTGGACGCCGTGGAACTGGCCACCGAGGTCAGCGGCCGGGTGGTGGAGTTAAACCTGCGCAGTGGTCAGCGGGTGCAACGGGGCGATCTGTTGCTGCGTCTGGACGATCGCCAAGCCCGGGCCGACGTCCGTGTTGCCGAAGCGGAGGTCGCAGATGCCCGCCGGCAGGCCGACCGGGCCCATCGTCTGCGTTCCAACAACAGCATTTCCCAGTCCCAGGTGGATGAGCTGCGCACCACACTGGAAGTGGCAGAAGCCCAGCTCGAAGCGGCCAGAACCCGCCTCGACAATCATCGCATCACGGCCCCCTTCACCGGGGTGGTGGGGCTCAGCGACATCAGCATGGGGGCCTACCTCAGTGCCGGCACCCCGGTCGCCACCCTGGATTCCACCGATCGCATGGAGCTGGGTTTTTCCGTACCGGAGCGTTTCCTCGGCCAGATTACGTTGGGGCAACAGGTGCGGGGCACGTCCCCCGCTTATCCACAGGAAGGGTTTAACGGCGAACTGGTGGAGCTGGGTACTCGCATCAATGAGCTCAGTCGCACCCTGCCGGTGCGGGCGCTGATTGACAATCCCGACGGCAAATTGCGTCCCGGACAGTTCATGTCCGCAAACCTGACCCTGCGGGAACGTGAGGCGCTGGTGATTCCGGAACAGGCGGTGCTGCTTCGCGGTGCCGACAAGTACGTGTTCATTGCCGAAGACGGCAAGGCCAGACGCGTTTCCGTCACCCTGGGGTCGCGCAAGCCCGGGCTGGTGGAAGTGGCCGACGGCCTCACCGTGGACGATCCGGTAATCATTACCGGTCAGGACCGGCTCAGCAGTGGCGACCGCATTGATGTGGTGGAGGATGACAAAGCGATTCCGGAAAACCGCTTTGCCACGTCGCTGGAGTCGTAACCCATGATTCTGTCTGACGTTTCCATCAAGCGCCCGGTTTTCGCCACGGTTCTCAGCCTGTTGATTCTGGTGTTCGGTCTGGCGGCCCTGTTCGGCCTGCCGGTGCGCGAATACCCGGACATCGACCCGCCGGTGGTGTCCATTTCCACCGATTACATCGGGGCGGCCGCCGAAGTGGTGGATACCCAGATCACCCAGGTGATCGAAGGCGCGATCAGTGGCATCGAAGGCATCCGCTCGATCGAATCCTCCACCGAACAGGGGGAATCCCGCACCAGTATCGAATTCAACACCTCCCGCAATGTGGATATCGCCGCCAACGACGTCCGCGACGCGGTGTCGCGGGTCAGCAACGAGCTGCCCGAAGAAGCCGATCCGCCGGTGGTCAGCAAGGCTGATTCCGACGCCCGCCCGATGATGTGGGTGACCCTGCGCAGCGAGGTGTGGGACAGCGCCGAACTGAGCGATTTCGCCGACCGCGTGCTGGCGGACCGGCTGTCGGTGCTCGATGGTGTGGCCGATGTGCGCATCGGGGGCGAGCGTCGCTACGCCATCCGCGTGTGGCTGGATCGTGAACGCCTGGCTGCCCGTGACATCACCGTGGCGGAAGTGGAGCGTGCCCTGCGCGCCAACAACATCGAGCTGCCGGCAGGATCGGTGGAATCCTCGACCCGCGATTTCACTGTGCGCGCCGAGGGCCGTTTGTCCACCGTGGAGGAATTCCGCGAGCTGGTGATTCGCCGCGATGGCAACGACCTGTTGCGCCTCGGCGAGGTGGCCAATGTGCAGATGGGTGTGGAGTCCGACACCAGCCGTCTGCGCGCCAACGGCATGACCGCCATCGGCATGGGCATCATCCGTCAGTCCAAGGCGAACACCGTGGCGGTGTCCGATCTGGTGACCGCGGAACTGGAGAAAATTCGCGAAACCCTGCCTCCGGAAGTGACCATTGCCTCGAACTACGACGAATCCATCTTCATTCGCGCCTCCATCAAGGAGGTGATGATCACCCTGGCCATCGCCGTTTCCCTGGTGATTCTGGTCATCTTCGTGTTCCTGCGCTCCTGGCGGGCGACCCTGATTCCGGCGGTGACGATTCCGGTGGCGGTGATCGGAGCGTTTATCGGTCTCGGCGCCCTCGGGTTTTCCATCAACGTGCTGACCCTGCTGGCGGTCATTCTGGCCATTGGTCTGGTGGTGGACGACGCCATCGTGATGCTGGAGAACATCCAGCGCCGCATCGACGAGGGCGAGCCGCCGTTGCTGGCGTCCTATCGTGGCGCCAAACAGGTGGCGTTCGCGGTTATCGCCACCACCCTCACGCTGGTGGCGGTGTTCGTGCCCATCTCGTTCATGGGCGGTAACATCGGCCGGCTGTTCGCCGAATTCGGCTTTACCCTGGCAGCGGCGGTGGTGGTGTCCAGTCTGGTGGCACTGACTCTGACTCCGATGCTGTGCTCCAAGTGGCTGAAACACAGTCCCGAATCCGCCGAGGGCCACCGCGCCTGGAGCGTTATCGAAAACGGACTGAATGCCCTGACCCGTGCCTATGAGCGCATGTTGCGGTTTTCACTGCGCCAACCGGGACTGTTGATTGGCCTGGGTCTGGTCGGCATCGTGCTGATTGCGGTGGTGTTCCCCAAATTGCCCCAGGAACTGGCGCCCATAGAGGATCGCGGGGTGATTATCATGCCCGTCAGCGCCCCCCGGGGTTCCACGGTGGAGTACACCGATCATCACGTTCGCAAGGCGGAAGAGAAACTCATTCCCTATCTGGAAGACGGCACCGCCGACCGTTTGCTGTCCATCGTCGGCTTCCGGAACGAGGCCGATAACGCCTTCATGATCATGGGGCTGGGGCCCTGGGACGAGCGCGACATCAAGCAGCAACAGGTGACCAGTGAGCTGCGTGGAAAACTGGGCAGCATACCGGGTATTCGGGCGGTGGCGGTGAACCCGCCGGGGCTGGGTCAGCGTGGCTTCAACCAGCCGGTGGAAATCGTGGTGGGTGGTCCGGATTACGAATCGGTTCAGGCCTGGAGCGAGGAGTTGCTGGAACGGGCCAAGGAGAACCCCGACCTGCAGAACCTGGAAACCGATTTCGAGCTTACCCGGCCGGAACTGCAGGTCAACATTGACCGCGAACGGGCAGCGGATCTGGATATTACCGTTGAGGATGTGGGGCTGACACTGCAGACCATGCTGGCGTCGCGACAGGTGACGACCTATGTGGACCGTGGTCGTGAGTACGACGTCATTGTGCAGGCGGCGGACGCTGACCGGGCCAGCCCCGAGGATCTCGGCCAGGTGTTCCTGCGCCCGCGGGCGGGGGGCGGTCTGATCCCGTTACAGGCCCTGGTGTCGGTGAACGAGATTGGCGCCAACCCGGATCTGCGGCGGATCGACCGCTTGCCGGCGGTGGTGATCAGCGGTTCGCTGGCCGACGGCTATGATCTGGGCTCGGCGCTGACGTATCTGAACAACCTGGCTGTGGATAACCTGCCGCCGGAGGCGCGGATCAGTTACAAGGGCCTGAGCCGGGAATTCCAGGATTCCTCCGCCGCCATCTATCTGACCTTCGGGCTGGCGTTCGTGATTGTATTCCTGGTGCTCGCGGCCCAGTTCGAAAGCTGGATTCACCCGCTGATCATCATGCTGTCGGTGCCGCTGGCCATCACCGGGGCACTGTTTGCACTGTTCTGGTCGGGGATCAGCCTGAATATCTACAGTCAGATCGGCATCGTGATGTTGCTGGGGTTGATGGCGAAGAACGGCATATTGATTGTGGAATTCGCCAACCAGTTAAGGGACAAGGGTTATGACATCCGGGAAGCCATTCTGCAAGGGGCCATCCTGCGCTTCCGCCCGGTGCTGATGACCACCATTTCCACGGTGTTCGGGGCAGTGCCGCTGGTGATTGCCAGCGGCGCCGGCGCGGAGAGCCGCGCCTCCATTGGCGTGGTCATTCTCGGCGGGCTGATCTTCGCCACCACCCTGACCCTGTTCATCATCCCGGTGCTGTACAACCTGCTGGCGCGCTTCGCCAAATCCACCAACGCGGTGGAGCTCGAGCTGGAGAAACAGGCCCGCGGGGCCGCCGGAGGCCAGGGCCTGGCGGCGGCGCCCCAGAAACGGGCGGACGACTTCTGACCGGCCGCTCTACAGGGTTGTCGGGAAAGCCAGCTGGCCGTCAAACAGTTCGTCGGGGTGCAGGTCCACGCAAACCACCTGCGGCCCGTGAGCGGTGCGGATAACGGTGGACAGGGTGACGGTGCGTTTGGCGTCCGGCAAGGCCACGTAAGGGCGGGACACACTGATGTGCTGCGGCCGGGACAGGGCGTTCTGGAAGTACTCCCGGTGTGACCAGCAGGCGCCGGCCGAATGATACAGCGGGTTGAAGGTGCCACGGCGTATGTCCGGGGTAGCGCGGGCCAGGTTGCCCTGCTGCACCCCCGCCTGATTCAGCACAAAGCAGCGTTTCACCCCTTCCAGTGCCAGCAGGCTGCCGCAGGCCCGGTCAAAGGACTCACCCCGCGCCAGCCGGTGGCCGGCGTCCATCATTTCGATGCGCAGCAGTCTCAGAAACCCCTCCTGGTGCTGTACATCAATGAGTCCGGATTCGCTGGTACGGTCGATGGCATGGCGAAGGGCAGATTCGGCCCCCTTGACGGTGCCGGCCCCGATCGCCCCCGGCCGGGCGAACAGAAATCCCTGCAACAAGTCCGCCTCCGTATCCAGGGCGATCCGTGCCTGGGCGTCGGTTTCCACGCCTTCCAGCAGCACCAGGCTTCCGCTTTCGCGAATCATCCGCACCAGACTTTCCAGCAGCATCCTGGCGCGGGTATGGCCTGCCGCATTCACCAGCAGGCTGCGATCGAGTTTGACGATCAGTGGGTTCATCCGCCACAGCCGCTCGAAATTGGAATCCCCCATGCCGAAATCGTCGATGGTAATCTGGAAGCCGAAGGTTTTTGCCAGCTCCACGAAGCCCAGCAACGCCAGGGGATCGTCAGAGGCGGTTTCCACCAGCTCAAGTACCACCCGTTCCGGGTGGATTCCTGTCAGACGGCAGCGACGGGCCAGCCGCTCCAGCGAGGCTTCCGGATGAATACAGGTATCGGGATTGATGTTGACGAACAGCCAGGCCGGTTGCGAGCCGGCCTGGAAGTTGTCGAGGTGAAGGTGTAACAGGTAGCGATCCAATTCCGCACCCTGGTTCTGCGCCCTTGCCTCGCTGAAAATATCCAGAGGCGCCAGCGGTTGTCCGTTGCGGGACGTGCGCGCCAGCGCTTCGTAACCCACCAGTTTCTGATGGGTCGGGCTGAGGATCGGCTGGTACACTGAGTGGAACCGGCAGCTGCCAATAATATCCGGAACGCTCGCCGCCCGGTTCTGGCCAAGGCCATACCGGGCAAAAGGAACAACACGACTCATGGTCAGGAACCCTGTAAACGTGGTAGCCATCCTGGCCATTGGTGACAAATGGGTATCAGGCGTATAACGACCTTTTGTTATTCCGTCGCGAGATTCGTGCCAATTGCCGGAGATCCGTCGCAAGCCAGGGTATTTCTGCGACAACAAACAGCCAGTGGGCCCTGAGGCGGGAAGTTTCGCACCCGAACAGGGCACCTCAGGACACGGATGCACCAGAACAGGATTGTTTATGACCGGACATAGCCAGTTCCGCCTGCTGAGCCAACGGCGTTTCCTGCCGTTCTATCTCACCCAGTTTTCCGGCGCGTTCAATGACAACCTCTACAAGAACGCGCTGTTGCTGTTGGTGACCTACAGTGCCGGTGGGTTGCTGGGGTTGTCCGTGGATGTGGTGGTCAATTTCGCCGCGTTTCTGTTTATTCTGCCGTTTTTCCTGTTCTCCGGTATGGCGGGTCAGCTCGCGGACAGCCTGGAGAAGTCCCGCATCATCCGTGCGGTGAAACTGCTGGAGATCGGCATTATGGCCACGGCGGCGGTCGGGCTCTGGTTTGGCTGGTACGAGTTGTTGCTGGTGTTGCTGTTCCTGATGGGCACCCAATCCACCTTCTTCGGGCCGGTGAAATACGCCATCCTGCCGCAGGTGCTGGCGGACGACGAGCTGGTTGGCGGTAACGCGCTGGTGGGCATGGGCACCTTTGTGGCCATACTTCTGGGCACCATCGCCGCGGGTGTGCTGATGGGATTGGAAGCCGCCGCGCGGGTGATCGCCATCGGCGTGGTAGCGATGGCGATCCTCGGGTACCTGGCAGCGCGGCAGGTGCCACCGACCGACAACCGCGGCGCCGCGGCCATGGAGCGGTTGCAGCCGGTGAAGGAAACCTGGCGCCTGCTGACTCTGGCGGCCGAACAACGCCAGGTGTTGTCCGCAGTGCTGGCGATTTCCTGGTTCTGGTTCCTGGGCGCGGCCTACCTCACCCAGTTTCCGAACTTCGCCAAGACCAGCCTGCTGGGCGACGAGACCGTGGTTACCCTGCTGCTGGCCATTTTCACCATCGGTATCTCCATTGGTTCCATGCTCTGTGAAAAACTCACGGGCCACCGCATCACCCTGCAGCTGGTGCCGTGGGGCGCGGCCGGGTTATCGCTGTTCGGCATAGACCTTTATTTTGCGGTACCCGCCGAGCCGGTCGCCAGTACCTGGTGGACGCTGATGTCCGATCCCGGGTATCTGCGGGTCTTGCTGGATCTGCTGGGCATCGGGATCTGTGGCGGTCTGTTCATTGTGCCCCTGTACGCCTTCATCCAGCATGAAACGCCCCGCTTCAAACGTGCCCGCATCATCGCGGCCCTGAATGTGATGAATGCATTGTTCATGGTGGTCAGTGCGTTGACCGGAATTGTCGTACTGGGGGTTCTGGGGTTGGGGATCCCCGGATTCCTGGTGCTGCTGTCCCTCGTCAACCTGGTGGCGGTGGCCCTGGTATGGCGGCTCGCCCGCCACGCGACGGTCAGTTCTTGTGGATAAAGGTTTGAATAAGCTTCGGACAAGCGTTGGATGAATTATAATGAGTTCTTTTAAAACAATTAGATAGTGTGTGTTTTAAGCTGTATAACAAGTGTTCGGGGGTGTGGATAACTTTCTTGAAAACTTTTCTGAGAACTCATATCCAAGCCTCTGAAAACCTAACGATTTCGGATTTTACCTATGTCCCGGTTGGCCTGCGGGATGGCCTCTTTGGCATGGTCCGGGCCAGCCCGGTTTTCATCCGGGGCCGCTCTGGTTAAAATTTGCACATTCCCACTGCATTTTGCCGGGCAAGGCGTTATACTCGCCGCCCTGTTTTTATCCCCGAATTCCCGAGGTGAGCTGTGGATTTTCCGACCCGTTTCGATGTCATTGTCATTGGTGGTGGCCATGCCGGTACCGAGGCCGCGCTGGCGGCTGCCCGCATGGGTTCGCAAACCCTGCTGCTGACCCACAACATCGAAACCCTGGGCCAGATGTCCTGCAATCCCGCCATCGGCGGCATTGGCAAGAGTCACCTGGTCAAGGAAATTGATGCCCTCGGTGGCGCCATGGCCGAAGCCACCGACCGTGCTGGTATCCAGTTCCGTGTGCTCAACAGCCGCAAGGGCCCGGCGGTGCGTGCTACCCGCGCCCAGGCCGATAGGGTGTTGTACAAGGCCGCCATACGCCACACCCTGGAAAACCAGCCCAACCTGACCCTGTTCCAGCAGGCGGCGGACGATCTGATTGTGGAAAACGAGCAGGTCACCGGCGTGGTGACCCAGACCGGCATCCGCTTCAACGCCCGTACCGTGGTGCTGACCACCGGTACCTTCCTCGGCGGGGTTATCCACATCGGTATGGAGCATCATTCCGGCGGTCGCGCCGGCGATGCCCCGGCCAACGCCCTTGCCAGACGATTACGGGAACTGCCGTTCAATGTGGGCAGGCTGAAAACCGGCACCCCGCCGCGCATCGATGCCCGGTCGGTGGATTTCTCGGTGATGCAGGAACAGTGGGGCGACGACCCCACCCCGGTAATGTCGTTTGTCGGCAGCCGCGCCCAGCATCCGCAGCAGGTGTGCTGTTACGTCACCCGCACCACCGAGCAGACCCACGACATCATCCGCAGCGGCTTCGACCGTTCGCCGATGTTCGCCGGCAATATCGAGGGCATCGGCCCGCGTTACTGCCCGTCGATCGAGGACAAGGTCAACCGCTTCGCCGACAAGGACTCCCACCAGATCTTTGTCGAGCCGGAAGGCCTGACCACCCACGAGCTCTACCCCAACGGCATCTCCACCAGCCTGCCGTTTGATATCCAGCTGGCAGCGGTGCGGTCTATTCCCGGGTTCGAGAATGCCCACATCACCCGGCCGGGCTATGCCATCGAGTACGACTTCCTCAATCCCCAGGATCTGCGCCATACCCTGGAAACCAAGTTTATCCAGGGCCTGTACTTTGCCGGTCAGATCAACGGCACCACCGGCTATGAAGAAGCCGGCGCCCAGGGTCTGCTGGCCGGCATCAATGCTGCCCTCAAGGCCCAGGAAAAAGACGAATGGTACCCGCGCCGCGACGAGGCCTATCTGGGTGTGCTGGTGGATGACCTGATCACCATGGGCACCTCCGAGCCCTACCGCATGTTCACCAGCCGCGCCGAATACCGGCTGATCCTGCGGGAAGACAACGCCGACCTGCGCCTGACCGACACCGGTCGCAAACTGGGGCTGGTGGATGACGACCGCTGGCAGAAGTTCAACGCCAAGCGCGAGGCCATCGCCAGTGAGCGCAGCCGTCTGGAATCCACCCGTATTCACCCCGACACCGACGCCGGCGAACGGGCCAACGGCTATCTCAAGCAGCCGCTGACCCGCGACCAGTCGCTGGCGGAGCTGTTGCGCCGGCCGGAAATTGGCTACCGCCACATTGCCGACATCGGCGCCGCGCACGCGGAGGACCCGGTGGTGGCCGATCAGGTGGAAATCGAGATCAAGTACGAGGGCTACATCTCGCGCCAGACCGACGAGATCGAACGCCTGCGCCGCAACGAGCACACCGCCCTGCCGGTGGATCTGGATTACGACGCCATCGGCGGCCTGTCCAACGAGATCAAGCAGAAGCTCAAGACCGTGCGCCCGGAAACCGTGGCCCAGGCCTCCCGCATCCAGGGTGTGACCCCGGCGGCGGTGTCCCAGCTGCTGGTGCACCTGAAAAAGCGCGACCTGCTGCGCAAGCAGACGGCCTGACCCCCGACCATGAGCGACGCACTCTGGCAACGCCAGCTTGAAACCGGTCTGGCGGATATGGGCATTGAGCTCGAGGCTTCCCGGCAACAGCAGTTGCTGGGCTTTCTGGCGCTGCTCAACAAGTGGAACCGCGCCTACAACCTGACCGCCGTGCGTGACTCCGGGCAGATGGTGTCGCGGCAATTGTTGGACAGCCTCAGCATCCTGCCGTTTGTTACCACCGAGCATCTGCTGGATGTGGGCGCCGGTGGCGGCCTGCCCGGTATACCGCTGGCCATCGTGCTGCCGCAGAAACGGTTTACCCTGCTGGACAGCAACAGCAAGAAAACCCGGTTCCTCACCCAGTGTGTGCTGGAACTGGGCCTGGAGAATGTCGAGATCATTCATGGCCGCGCCGAGAGCTGCGACCCGCAACGCCCGTTCAGCCAGATCAGCAGCCGGGCGTTCACTGCATTGGACAACCTGGTGGCCTGGTGCGGGCATTTGCTGGCAAATGACGGCGAGTTCCTTGCCATGAAAGGCCAGTTTCCGGATGATGAAGTGGCCGCTCTACCAGCCGGCTGGCAGGTAACATCCCGTCATTCGTTGCGGGTGCCGGGCTCCGATGGAGAGCGCCACCTGCTGACCATCGACCGGACCGCCGAACCCCAGTGAACAAAGGAGGCAAGACATGGCGCGCGTGATTGCAGTGACCAATCAGAAAGGCGGTGTGGGAAAAACCACCACCTGCGTCAATCTTTCTGCCTCCCTCGCCGCCACCAAGCGGCGGGTATTGCTGGTGGATATGGACCCCCAGGGCAACGCCACCATGGGCAGTGGCGTGGATAAAAACACCCTCGAGCTGTCCGGCTACGATATGCTCACCAAACGCGCGCCGGCCTCGGACGTGATCATTGCCGCCGAAGCCTCCGGTTTCGACATCATGCCGTCCAACGGTGACCTCACCGCTGCCGAAGTGGAGCTGATGAACGAGATCGGCCGCGAACACCGGCTGCGTCTGGCGCTCAATACTGTGCGCGATAACTACGACTACATTCTCATCGACTGCCCGCCGTCCCTGAGTCTGCTGACGGTGAACGCGCTGTCCGCCGCCGACACGGTGCTGATCCCGATGCAGTGCGAATACTACGCGCTGGAAGGGCTGGCGGCGCTGATGAACACCGTGGAACAGATCCAGGAAACGGTGAACCCCAATCTGCAGGTGGAAGGCATTCTGCGCACCATGTACGACCCCCGCAACAGCCTGACCCTCGACGTGTCCGGTCAGCTCAGCGAGTATTTCGGTGACAAGGTCTACAAGGCGGTGATTCCGCGCAATGTGCGGCTGGCGGAGGCGCCCAGCTACGGCATGCCGGCGTTGAAATACGATCGTGTATCCAAGGGCGCGGTGGCCTATCTGGCGCTGGCCGGGGAAATGGTGCGGCGCCATGGCTCGCAAAAGACATCCACGGCCGTTGCCGTGTAAACTACCCCACCTTTGCACACTGATTTTCACCGGGAAGAATGACAAATACCATGGCGGCGAAGAAACGAGGACTGGGTGAACGCGGGCTGGGCGCGCTGTTACAGGGCTCCAGGGTTAATCTGGATCAGGAGCTGAAAGACCACGACGGCGAACTCCGCGAAGTGCCGGTGGATCTGATCCAGCGTGGCCGTTTTCAGCCCCGTCGCGACATGGACCCGGCCGCGTTGCAGGAACTGGCGGACTCCATTCGCCAGCAGGGCGTGATGCAACCGGTGGTGGTGCGCCCGATTGCCGAGGGCCGCTACGAACTGATCGCCGGTGAACGGCGCTGGCGTGCCACCCAGATGGCCGAGCTGGACCGCATTCCCGCCATCATCCGCGATGTGCCGGATGAAGCCGCCATCGCCATGGCGCTGATCGAGAACATCCAGCGCGAGAACCTCAATCCCATCGAAGAGGCCTTTGCCCTGCAGCGCCTGCAGGACGAATTCGGGCTGACCCAGGCCCAGGTGGCCGAGGCGGTGGGCAAGAGCCGCACCACCATCACCAATCTGCTGCGCCTGATCGGCCTGACCGAGGACGTGCGGCTGATGCTGGAACACGGTGATCTGGAAATGGGCCATGGCCGCGCCATGCTCACCCTGCCGCCGGAACAGCAAATGCAGGTGGCCAAGCAGGTGGTGGCCAAGTCCCTGTCCGTGCGCCAGACCGAAGCGCTGGTTCGTCGCATTCAGCAGGAAACGCCGGACCGCAGCAAGCCATCCGCGGGCCTCGACCCCAATATCCGCGCACTGCAGGATGACCTGGCGGAACGTCTGGGTGCCCGGGTATCCATCGCCCACGGGCAGCGTGGTAAAGGCAAACTGGTCATTGAATACAGTTCGCTGGATGAGCTTGACGGGATTTTGGGCCATATCCGTTAAGGTTTGTGACAATTCATCCCGGAAGTCGCTTTATCCCTGAAACCACCACATGTCGTGACGGGAATGGTTAAAGAACACAACTTGTGTGAAAGTGCCGGGATCTGGCGGATATTCTGCTCATTTTTCCACCAAATTTTCGCGCCGGTTCTGTTGAACAGCTATCGGTTAACACATATAATTTCGCGCGCTTGGAATGACAGCAGGTGGTATGAGTATCAACCGTTCACGAATCACCCGCCTGCCTCTGGCCCGCTGGTTGGCCATAGAGTTTTCAGTGATTGTCGTTCTGAGCCTGTTGTGGACCATTGAAAGTCGTTTGGCCGGGTATTCCGCTTTTGTTGGCGGTCTTATATTTGTCATCCCAAACGCGTATTTTGCTCACCGGATGTACCGGTATGAAGGCGCCCGAAACGCGCGCCTGATGGTGGGCAACATGTTCAGGGCGGAAAGCATCAAGATCGCCCTTACCGCAGTGTTCTTTGCGGCCGTTTTCATCTTAATGGAGCCAGTACACGTACCGGCTCTGTTATTCACTTTTGCTGTGATGGTTGTGATGAGTGCAGTGTTGCGCTTCCTCATCCGGCCGCAACCACGGCGATGACTGGACGAGAGCAGTATGGCAGCTGATACCCCAGTAGAGTATATAAAGCACCACCTACAGAACCTCACCTACGGAAAACTCCCGGAAGGCTACGAGCGCGCTGACGGTACCCTTGTGGATGAAGCTACCTGGACGTTCGCACGTACCGCCCAGGAAGCCTCGGACATGGGCTTTATGGCTTTCCACGTTGATACCCTGGGCTGGTCCCTGTTCATGGGTATTCTATTCCTCGGCCTGTTCCGCTTTGCGGCCAAGCGGGCAACCACCGGTGTACCGACGGGGCTGCAGAACGTTGTGGAAATGACCGTTGAGTTTATCCAGGGCGTGGTGAGAGACGGTTTCCATGCGCGCAATCCGCTGATTGCCCCGCTGGCGCTGACCATCTTTGTGTGGATCCTGCTGATGAACTGTCTGAAGCTGATCCCGGTCGACTACATCCCCTCCATTGCCCATGCGCTGGGGCTGGAGTACTTCAAGATTGTTCCCACCACCGATCCCAACGGTACCTTCGGTATCTCCATCGGTGTCTTCCTGCTGATCATTTTCTACAGCCTGAAGGTCAAGGGTATTGGCGGCTTCACCAAAGAGCTGTCCATGCAGCCCTTTAACCACTGGTCGCTGATTCCGTTCAACCTGTTCCTGGAAATACTGGTACTCATCGTCAAGCCGATCAGCCTCGCGCTGCGTCTGTTCGGCAACATGTACGCCGGTGAAGTTGTCTTTATCCTGATTGCACTGCTGCCGCTGTGGATCCAGTGGACGCTGAACGTGCCCTGGGCCATCTTCCACATCCTGGTGGTGGTACTGCAGGCCTTTATCTTTACAACGCTGACTGTGGTATACCTCAGCGCGGCGCACGAAGATCACTGATTAAACGCTTTAATACACAAACCCTTAACTATCTGAGAAAACTGAGGAGTCTTCAATGGAAATGGTATTTATTGCAGCATCGATCATCATCGGTCTGGGCGCTCTGGCTACTGGTATCGGCTTTGGCCTGCTGGGCGGCAAGCTGCTCGAGTCCACTGCCCGTCAGCCGGAAATGGCTAACCAGCTGCAAACCAAGACATTCATCATGGCCGGTCTGCTTGACGCGGTTCCCATGATCGGCGTTGGTATCGCGATGTACCTGATCTTCGTTGTTGCTGGTTAATTCAGCCGAAAGAGTCGGGCGCCGCTTCAACGAACTGAGGTCGCGCCCGGTTTTACGGATACCAGGACGCAACGAATAGCAAGAGGTACATTGCCGTGAATATAAACCTTACGTTGATAGGGCAATCGATTGCCTTCGCTATTTTCGTCTGGTTCTGCGTCAAGTATGTATGGCCGCCGATTACGGCTGCCATGGAAGCGCGCCAGAAGAAAATTGCCGACGGCCTCTCTGCCGCAGATCGCGCTTCACGCGATCTCGAACTTGCGCAGGAAAAAGCCTCCAAGGAACTGCACAAGGCGAAAGAAGAAGCTGCAGCCCTGATTGACCAGGCCAATAAGCGTGCCGCCCAGATTGTCGAGGCGTCCAAAGACGATGCCCGCAAGGAAGGCGAGCGGCTTGTTGAGCAGGCCAGGGCGGAAATTCAACAGGAGCGTATTCAGGCTCGCGACGCACTGAGAGCAGAAGTGGCAGCACTTGCCGTTGCCGGTGCCGAGAAGATTCTGGAAACCTCTGTAGATGCCAAAGCTCACAGCGAGATGCTGGACAAGCTGGCCGCAGAACTCTAAAAGAGGGTCATCATGGCAGAACTGACTACGTTAGCCCGACCCTACGCGAAAGCCGTTTTTGCTGCCGCGCAAGACCAGAATGCCGTTGATCAGTGGGATCAGGCGCTGGCTTTCGCTGCTCAGGTGGCGGCTGACCAAGAGGTAAAGAACATCCTGGCCAATCCCGGCCTGTCTGAGCAACGCAAGGCGGAACTCTTCGCGGATTGTTTCGAAGAGCCGCTGCCTGAAGCACTCAGAAATTTCCTGTTGATTCTCGCTGAAAGCAAGCGTCTGGTTCTGTTGCCGGAAGTTTCAGCCCTGTTCAGCCTGTACCGTGCCGATCTCGAGCGCACGGTGAACCTGAAGGTGAGCACGGCCTACGAAATGACCGCCGAACAACAGCAGCAGCTGATCGACGCACTGTCCAAAAAGCTGGAGCGCAAGGTTTCCCTGGAAGCCGCGACGGATCAGTCCCTGATCGGCGGTGTAGTTGTTCACACGGGCGACCTGGTTATCGACGCTTCAGTCCGAGGCAAGCTGGCCAGAATGGCCAAGGCTCTGGGCTCCTGATTTCAGCACAAGGTTTGAGGACAAAGGCATGCAGCAACTGAATCCATCCGAGATCAGTGACATCATCAAGAAGAGAATCGAGAAGCTCGACATCTCTTCCGAAGCAAAGAACGAAGGTACGATCCTTTCCGTTTCCGACGGTATCGTACTGATCCACGGTCTGGCCGACGTTATGTACGGCGAGATGATTGAATTTGCCAACGGCACTTTCGGTATGGCGCTGAACCTGGAGCGTGATTCCGTTGGTGCGGTTGTACTGGGTGACTACGAAGATCTGGCCGAAGGTCAGAAGGTTCGTTGTACCGGTCGAATCCTGGAAGTTCCGGTGGGTCCGGAGCTGATGGGTCGCGTAGTTGACGGTCTGGGTAACCCGATCGACGGCAAGGGCGATCTGGGTACCTCCCAGACCTCTCCGGTCGAGAAGGTTGCTCCGGGCGTTATCGCCCGTCAGTCCGTTGATGAGCCGGTGCAGACCGGTCTGAAAGCGATCGACACCATGGTTCCCATCGGTCGTGGCCAGCGTGAGCTGATCATCGGTGACCGTCAGATCGGTAAGACCGCCGTTGCTATCGACGCGATCATCAACCAGAAGAACACCGGCATCAAGTGTATCTACGTTGCCGTTGGTCAGAAGCAGTCTTCCATTGCCGCCGTCGTGCGCAAGCTGGAAGAGCACGGCGCCATGGACCACACCATCGTGGTTGCCGCCGGTGCTGCCGACCCGGCCGCGATGCAGTTCCTCGCCCCGTACTCCGGTACCTCCATGGGTGAATACTTCCGTGACCGCGGTGAAGACGCGCTGATCATCTACGATGACCTGTCCAAGCAGGCCGTTGCCTACCGTCAGATCTCGCTGCTGCTGCGTCGTCCGCCGGGCCGTGAAGCCTTCCCGGGTGACGTTTTCTACCTGCACTCCCGTCTGCTGGAGCGCGCATCCCGCGTGAACGCTGACTACGTTGAGCAGATGACCAATGGCGAAGTGAAAGGCAAGACCGGTTCCCTGACCGCGCTGCCGATCATCGAGACCCAGGCCGGCGACGTATCCGCGTTCGTACCGACCAACGTGATCTCCATCACCGACGGTCAGATCTTCCTGGAAACTAACCTGTTCAACTCCGGTATCCGTCCGGCGATGAACGCCGGTATCTCGGTATCCCGGGTCGGTGGTTCCGCCCAGACCAAGATCATGAAAAAGCTCGGCGGTAACATCCGTCTGGCCCTCGCCCAGTACCGTGAACTGGCGGCTTTCGCCCAGTTCGCCTCCGACCTGGACGAAGCCACCCGGAAGCAGCTGGAGCACGGTCAGCGCGTTACCGAGCTGATGAAGCAGAACCAGTACAGCCCGATGTCCGTTGCCGAGATGGGTACCGTACTGTTCGCAGCAAACGAAGGCTTCCTGGACGATGTCGAGGTTAACAGTGTGGTCAAGTTCGAAGCGCAGCTGATTGACTGGATGCGCGCCGAACAGAAAGACCTGCTCGACAAGATCGGTGCAGATGGTAATTTCAACGACGAAATTACCGCCGGCCTGAAAGCTGCTCTGGAGAAATTCAAGACCACTCAAAGCTGGTAAGCCCGTGGCCCGCTGCGGCGGGCCCGTTGGTCCACATGAGTGTCTAACTTGAAAAGGCAGTGACTTATGGCCGTCGGAAAAGAAATACGTAACCAGATCGGAAGCATCAAGAGCACGCAGAAGATCACTTCCGCCATGGAAATGGTGGCGGCAAGTAAAATGCGTAAGGCTCAGGAGCGTATGCAGGCAACTCGCCCGTATGCGGAGAAGATGCGTCAGGTAATCGGGCACATTGCCAAGGCAAACCAGGATTACCGACATCCGTTCATGCAGGAGCGTGACGTCAAACGTGTGGGTTACATCGTGGTGTCCTCGGATCGAGGGCTGTGCGGTGGCCTGAACGGCAACGTGTTCAAGCTCCTTGTTCGCGAAATGCGCGAATGGAAAAGCAAAGGTGTTGAGACCGACCTCTGTGCCATTGGGCAGAAAGGCGCTTCCTTCTTCCGCAACTATGGCGGAAACGTGGTTGCCGCACTGACCCATCTGGGTGACAACCCCAGTGCAGAACAGCTGATCGGTAACGTCAAGGTGATGCTCGATGCATTCGAGTCAGGCAAGATCGACCGCCTGTACCTGGTGAGCAACCAGTTCGTGAACACCATGACGCAACAGCCGCATTCAGAACAGCTTCTGCCGTTGCCGGAAGGCGACGACGAAGAAGTCGGTCACCAGTGGGATTACATCTACGAGCCCGATTCACGCCCCATCCTCGATGGGCTGCTGCCACGTTATATCGAATCCCAGGTTTATCAGGGAGTGGTGGAGAATCTGGCTTGCGAGCAGGCTGCTCGGATGATTGCCATGAAGAGCGCGACTGATAACGCAGGCAGCATCATTGACGAGCTTCAGCTGGCCTACAACAAGGCCCGTCAGGCAGCCATTACGCAAGAGATATCGGAGATTGTGAGCGGCGCGGCTTCGGTCTGATCCGCCCCACGATCCTACTGGTTTTATTGACTATCAAGATAACGAGGAACCGAGCATGAGTAGCGGACACATCGTTCAGATCATTGGCGCGGTTATCGACGTGGAATTTCCACGTGACGCCGTGCCAAGCGTTTATGACGCACTGCTGCTTGAAGGTGGTGAGACAACTCTGGAAGTCCAGCAGCAGCTGGGTGACGGCATTGTACGTACCATCGCCATGGGCAGCACCGAAGGCCTCAAGCGTGGCCTGAAAGCAGAAAACACCGGCAAGCCGATTTCCGTACCGGTTGGTACCAAGACGCTGGGCCGGATCATGGACGTTCTGGGTCGTCCCATCGACGAACAGGGCGAGATCGGCGAAGAAGAGCGTTGGGGTATTCACCGCAAGGCTCCGGGTTACGCCGATCAGGCAGCTTCTGCCGACCTGCTGGAAACCGGCATCAAGGTTATCGACCTGATCTGCCCGTTCGCCAAGGGTGGTAAGGTTGGTCTGTTCGGTGGTGCCGGTGTTGGTAAGACCGTCAACATGATGGAGCTGATCAACAACATCGCCAAAGAGCACTCCGGTCTGTCCGTATTCGCCGGTGTAGGTGAGCGTACCCGTGAGGGTAACGACTTCTACTACGAGATGAAGGACTCCAACGTACTGGACAAGGTAGCGATGGTTTACGGGCAGATGAACGAGCCCCCAGGAAACCGTCTGCGTGTCGCCCTGACCGGTCTGACCATGGCCGAGAAGTTCCGTGACGAGGGCCGTGACGTACTGTTGTTCGTAGACAACATCTACCGTTACACCCTGGCCGGCACCGAGGTGTCTGCACTGCTGGGCCGTATGCCGTCGGCGGTAGGTTACCAGCCGACACTGGCCCAGGAGATGGGTGAGCTGCAGGAGCGTATTACCTCCACCAAGAACGGTTCCATCACGTCCATCCAGGCGGTCTATGTACCGGCGGACGACCTGACTGACCCGTCTCCGGCGACCACCTTCTCGCACCTTGACGCAACCGTGGTACTGAGCCGTGACATCGCTTCCAAGGGTATCTACCCGGCGATCGACCCGCTCGATTCCACCTCCCGTCAGCTGGATCCGCTGGTCATCGGCGAGCAGCACTACAACGTGGCCCGTGGCGTTCAGAACGTTCTGCAGCGTTACAAGGAACTGAAGGACATCATCGCCATTCTGGGTATGGACGAGCTGTCCGAAGACGACAAGCTGATCGTATCCCGCGCCCGTAAGATCGAGCGTTTCCTGTCCCAGCCGTTCCACGTTGCTGAAGTATTCACCGGTTCTCCCGGTAAGTACGTGTCTCTGAAAGAGACCATTGCCAGCTTCGAGGGCATTCTCAACGGCGACTACGACGACATGCCCGAGCAGGCGTTCTACATGTGCGGTGGCATTGAGGAAGCGATTGAGAAAGCTAAGGCAATGAAGGCGAAGGAAGGAAAGTAAATCCTTTCTTCACTTTCTGACCCAAGAGGCGTAAGAAATGGCTATGACCGTACATTGTGACGTCGTAAGTGCCGAGGAGAAGATCTTCTCCGGACTGGTAGAGATGCTGACCGCTACCGGTACCGAAGGGGAGATGGGTATCCAGTATGGCCACGCTCCGCTGCTGACCGCGCTCAAGCCCGGTGCAGTGCGGATCGTCAAGCAGGGCGGTGCCGAAGAGGTGCTGTACGTTTCCGGGGGGTACCTGGAAGTACAGCCCAACCTGGTGACCCTGATGGCCGACACGGCGGTTCGCGCGAAGGATGTGGACGAAGCAGCGGCACAGGAAGCCCAGCGCGAAGCCGAGAAGGCACTGGCAAATAAAACGGGCGAATTCGAGTACTCCCGTGCCGCAGCCGAGCTGGCAGAAGCCGCTGCTCAGTTGCGCACTATCCAGAAACTGCGCAAGAACATTCGCTGATCGCGATTGCCAGTTTCGGGTTCGCCTGAGCTGAAGCCGCATCCTGACGTGGATTGCAGGTTTCTTTCCGAATCGCTCGATTCTGAGGGAAACCGGTGATCCGCCAGGGACGCGGTTTTTTCGTTTATGAATCAACTACCCGACCATCTATCCGGGAGTCTGTCGTTATGAGTCCGCTACACGTCGTTATTCTGGCTGCCGGTCAGGGATCAAGAATGAAATCCGCCCTGCCCAAGGTCCTCCACGGGGTGGCCGGCCGGCCGATGCTGCACCATGTCATCGCCACGGCCCGTCAGCTCGGCGCCGCACAGATTCACGCGGTCATCGGCCACGGTGCCGATCAGGTCCGGGCGGCGACTCCGGGCGAGCCGGTGAACTGGGTATTGCAGCAGGAACAACTGGGCACCGGTCATGCCGTTGCCCAGGCGCTGCCGGACCTGCCGGACGACGCCCGGGTGCTGGTACTGTATGGCGACGTGCCCCTGACCGGCACGGATACCCTGGAAGCACTGGTGTCCGCCATTGATGACGATACCCTTGGCCTGCTCACCGTCACGCTGGATAACCCCCAGGGTTATGGCCGGATTGTGCGTGACGATCAGGGCCAGGTGACAGCCATCGTCGAGCAGAAAGACGCCACCGACACCCAGCTGCAGATCCGCGAAGTGAACACCGGCATCCTGGCGGTTTCCGCCCGCCGGTTGAAGGACTGGCTACCCCAATTGTCCAACCGCAACGCCCAGGGCGAGTACTACCTGACCGATATCATCGCGATGGCGGTAGAGCAGGGTATGCAGGTCTCGGTGTCCCAGCCCGGCAACCCGTTCGAGGTACAGGGCGTCAACAACCGCATCCAGCTGGCCGAACTGGAGCGCTGGTATCAGCGCCGGCAAGCCGAGCGACTGATGACCGAAGGTGCCACGCTTGCGGACCCGGCCCGGGTGGATGTCCGTGGCAACCTGACCATCGGCAACGACATTCTGATCGACGTCAATGTGGTGTTCGAGGGCGACGTGGAACTGGGTGACGGCGTCTCCATCGGCCCGGGCTGCGTCATCCGTGATGCAAAGATTGCCGCCGGTGCCGACATCAAGGCGCATTCGGTGATCGAGGGCGCCGAGATCGGCAGCTGTGCCCAGATCGGGCCGTTCGCGCGGCTGCGCCCCGGCACCCGCCTGGCCGACCACACCAAGGTGGGCAATTTCGTTGAAACCAAGAAAGCCGTGGTCGGTGAAGGCAGCAAGATCAACCACCTGAGCTACGTGGGCGATGCCTCACTGGGCCGTAATGTGAATGTGGGTGCAGGCACCATCACCTGCAACTATGATGGTGTGAACAAACACCAGACGGTGATCGGCGATGGGGTTTTTGTCGGCTCGAACACCTCCCTCGTGGCCCCGGTGACCGTCGCCGAGGGGGCGACCATCGGTGCGGGATCAACCATTACCCGGGATGTATCCGATGGTGAGCTGGCCGTGGCCCGTGGCCGCCAGCGTAACATTGCGGACTGGGACAGGCCGGTCAAGAAGTCCTGATTGGTCCGGCGAAACAGCGAATTTTCTGACAGGTGATTAACACATGTGTGGCATTGTAGGTGCGGTATCGGAGCGTGAGGTTCAGGGCATTCTTCTGGAGGGCCTGCGCCGGCTCGAGTACCGGGGTTACGACTCCGCCGGGATGGCGGTGATTGACGGTGGCAACACGGTGCAGCGCGCGCGGGAAGTGGGCAAGGTGGCGGCGCTGGCCGATGCCATCAGCACCAGGGCGCTGGAAGGCTCCCTCGGCATTGCCCATACCCGCTGGGCCACCCACGGCGAACCGTCCCAGGTCAACGCCCACCCGCACATGTCCGGTGACCGGCTGGCCATCGTGCACAACGGCATCATCGAGAACTACCAGGAATTGCGTGAAGAACTGAAGGCCGAGGGTTTTGAGTTCAGCTCCCAGACCGATACCGAAGTGGTCGCCCACCTGATCGAAAAGCACTACCGTGACCAGGGCAACCTGTACGACGCCATCAAATCCGCGATCACCCGCCTGCGTGGCGCCTACGCGCTGGCGGTGGTCCATGCCGACGAACCCGACCATCTGATTGTGTGCCGGGAAGGCAGCCCATTGGTGATCGGCGTGGGCATCGGCGAGAACTTCATTGCCTCGGACCAGCTGGCGCTGCTGCCGGTCACTGACCGCTTCATGTTCCTGGAAGAAGGCGACATCGCCGACATTCGCCGCGACCGGGTGTCCGTCCGAGACCGTGACGGCAACGCTGTCGAGCGGTCGGTGACCCGCTTCGAACACGGTGCTGACTCCGCCGACAAGGGCGAATACCGCCATTTCATGCTCAAGGAAATCTACGAGCAGCCACGGGTGATCAAAGCCACCATGGAAGGCCGGCTGACCAAAACCCGGGTGTTGGAGCAGGCGTTGGGCACCTCCGCGGAAAAGCTGCTGGAGAACGTGCGCCACGTGCAGATCATCGCCTGTGGCACCAGCTACCACGCCGGTATGGTGGCCCGCTACTGGATCGAGGAGCTGGCCGATGTGCCCTGTTCCGTGGAGGTAGCCTCGGAATTCCGCTACCGCAAGCATGTGATCCAGCCGGACACCCTGTTCCTGTGCATCTCCCAGTCCGGCGAAACCGCCGATACCCTGGCCGCCCTGCGCCAGGCCAAAAAGGCCGGATTCCGCGCCGCGCTGGCGATCTGTAACGTGCCGGGCAGTTCCCTGGTGCGGGAATCCGACCTGGTGATCATGACCCAAGCCGGCCCGGAAATCGGCGTGGCCTCCACCAAGGCCTTCACCACACAATTAACGGCGCTGCTGATCTTCACCCTGGCACTGGCCCGCCACAACGGCCTGGCCGAGGAGGCCGAGGCGGAGATTGTCGAGGCCATTCATCTGCTCCCTGGCCAGGTCAGTGATGTGCTGGCGCTGGAGGGCGAAATTGCCGAGATGTCCAAAGCCTTCATGGACAAGCACCACAGCCTGTTCCTCGGCCGTGGCTCCCAGTTCCCGGTGGCCCTGGAAGGGGCACTGAAGCTGAAAGAGATTTCCTACATTCACGCCGAAGCCTACCCCGCCGGTGAGCTCAAGCACGGCCCGCTGGCGCTGGTGGACAGCGAAATGCCGGTGGTCACGGTGGCGCCCAACAACGACCTGGTGGAAAAGCTCAAATCCAACCTGGAAGAAGTGCGCGCCCGTGGCGGTCAATTGTTCGTGTTTGCTGACAAGGCAGCGGATGTGAAACCCCAGGATGGCATCCACGTGATGCAGATTCCTTCGGTGCACCCGATCACTGCGCCCATTGTCTACACCATTCCGCTGCAGTTGCTCTCTTACCACGTGGCCGTGCTGAAGGGCACGGATGTGGACCAGCCGCGGAACCTGGCGAAAAGCGTCACGGTAGAGTAGAAAACAGGGTCCTGCTGACACCCACCTCAGCGGGACCCGCCTTGCTTACCTTCAGTTCATTTTTCTGGTATTATTCGCGCCCCTGAAACACGCGCACCCGGAAACCCGTTCCATGCCCGCCCCCAGCAAACATAGTCTGATGATCACTCCACCCTAGCGTGTGGCCGGCCCGTGCTGCTGGTTATAGGCCCAATGGGGGGGATTTTTACCACCTGTGGGTGACTGACCGGTACACAAATATCAAGGCAGGTGCGGCATCCGCGTCGCACTATGGTTACCGTCCGATCACTCAGAAGATGTTGCAATGCCCAACACGGTCATCTCAGGTTTTACCCACAACTTTCTTGGCAAGGCGCCGGTCTGGTACAAGCAGATCATCCTGCTGTTCCTGATCATCAACCCCATCATGCTGGCGGTGTTTGGCCCGGTCGTCACCGGCTGGTTGCTGATCGGCGAATTCATCTTCACCCTGGCCATGGCGCTGAAGTGCTACCCGTTGCTGCCGGGTGGTCTGCTGGCCATAGAAGCGCTGCTGATCGGCCTCACGACACCGGATGCGGTGTATATGGAAGTACTCACTAACTTCCCGGTCATTCTGCTGCTGATGTTCATGGTGGCGGGCATCTACTTCATGAAGGAGTTGCTGCTGGTCACCTTCACCCAGATTCTGGTGGGGGTGCGCTCCAAATCGGCGCTCTCGCTGCTGTTCTGTGCAGCGGCGGCGCTGTTGTCGGCGTTCCTGGATGCCCTGACCGTGACCGCGGTGATCATCAGCGTGGCGGTGGGCTTCTTCTCGGTGTACCACAAGGTGGCGTCGGGTAAGGGCTACCAGCACAAGGATCACAACGCCAACAGCGATGACCACGTCATCGAGCTGCACCGGGAAGATCTGGAGAACTTTCGCGCCTTCCTGCGCAGCCTGCTGATGCACGGCGCCATCGGTACCGCTCTGGGCGGCGTGGCGACCATGGTGGGTGAGCCCCAGAACCTGCTGATTGCCAAGGTGGTGGGCTGGGACTTTGCGCAGTTTTTCCTGCACATGGCGCCGGTGAGTATTCCGGTGCTGGTTGCCGGCCTGATCACCTGCTGGCTTTTGGAAAAGCTGCGCTGGTTCGGCTACGGCGGGCGCCTGCCGAAGCCGGTGCGCCGAGTACTGGAAGAGTTCGCCGATAACGAACGCAACAAGCGCACCAAAGCCGATCAGGCGGCGCTGTGGATTCAGGCCTTCGCCGCGCTGATCCTGGTGGTGGGGCTGGCGTTCCATCTGGCGGAAGTGGGGCTCATTGGCCTGCTGGTGATCATCCTGATCACCTCGTTCACCGGTATCACCGATGAGCACCAGATCGGCAAGGCGTTCCAGGAATCGCTGCCGTTCACCTCGCTGCTGGTGGTGTTCTTCGCCATTGTCGCCGTGATCCACGAACAGCACCTGTTCAAGCCGATCATCGACCTGGTGCTGAGCCTGCCGGAAAGCAATCAACCGGGCTGGTTCTTCGTGGCCAATGGTCTGCTGTCGATGATCAGTGACAACGTGTTCGTGGCCACCGTCTACATCAGCGAGATCAAGCAGGCGCTGGATGCCGGCAGCATCAGCAACGACCACTTCCAGACCCTGGCTATTGCCATCAACACCGGTACCAACCTGCCGAGTGTGGCAACCCCCAACGGACAGGCCGCGTTCCTGTTCCTGCTGACCTCCGCCATTGCACCGCTGGTACGGCTTTCCTATGGCCGTATGGTGGTGATGGCGTTTCCTTACATGATTGTGATGGGGTCTGTCGGCCTGTACATGGTCATCAATCACATCTGAATAGCACGCTTTCGCACTCCTCGCCGGCCCTGGGCCGGGCGGGGATGCTGTCGTTCTGAAGTTCTGAATTAACCGGAAATGTTTATGATCAAATCGATAAAAGACAACTGGCTCTCTAATGTTCGCGGTGACCTGCTGGCAGGCATCGTGGTGGCGCTGGCGCTGATTCCCGAAGCCATCGCCTTTTCCATCATTGCCGGCGTCGACCCCAAGGTGGGTCTGTACGCCTCCTTCTGTATTGCCGTCATCATCGCGTTTGTGGGCGGTCGCCCGGGTATGATTTCCGCCGCCACCGGTGCCATGGCGCTGCTGATGGTCACTCTGGTGAAAGAGCACGGTCTGGAATACCTGCTGGCGGCTACCCTGCTGACCGGTCTGCTGCAGATTGGTGCCGGCTACCTGAAGCTCGGGGGGCTGATGCGCTTTGTGTCACGCTCGGTGGTCACCGGTTTCGTCAATGCCCTGGCGATTCTGATCTTTATGGCGCAACTGCCGGAGCTGACCAAAGTCACCTGGCACGTGTACGCCATGACCGCCGCCGGCCTGGGCATCATTTACCTGTTCCCGCTGCTTCCGGTGGTGGGCAAAATCCTGCCCTCGCCGCTGATCTGCATCATTGCGCTGACGGCCGTGGCCATGTTCCTCAATCTGGACATCCGCACCGTTGGTGATATGGGGCAACTGCCGGATACCCTGCCGATCTTCCTATGGCCGGATGTCCCGCTGAACCTCGAGACGCTGATGATCATCCTGCCGTATTCCGTGGCACTGGCCGTGGTGGGCCTACTGGAATCGATGATGACCGCCACCATTGTCGACGACCTCACCGACACCACGAGCGACCGTAACCGCGAGTGCAAGGGTCAGGGCATTGCCAACATCGGCTCCGGCCTGCTGGGCGGCATGGCCGGCTGCGCGATGATTGGTCAGTCGATCATCAATATCAAGTCAGGCGGCCGTACCCGCTTGTCGGCGCTGGCCGCCGGCGTGTTCCTGCTGGTGATGGTGCTGGTGCTGGACGCCTGGCTGGTGCAGATTCCCATGGCCGCGCTGGTGGCGGTGATGATCATGGTGTCCATCGGTACCTTCTCGTGGGATTCCATCCTCAACCTGAAAGAGCACCCGCTGTCCACCAACATCGTGATGGTGGTGACCGTGATTGTCGTGGTGGCCACCCACAACCTGGCGTTCGGCGTGCTGGCCGGTGTGCTGTTGGCGGCCCTGTTCTTTGCCAACAAGATCGGCCATTTCATGATTGTCAGCTCGGATCTGGATGATGCCAGCGAAACCCGCACCTACCGGGTGGTGGGCCAGGTGTTCTTCAGTTCCTCCGAGAAGTTCACCGCCTCGTTTGATTTCAAGGAAGCGGTGGACAAAGTGGTGATCGACCTCAGCCGCGCCCACTTCTGGGACATCACCGCGGTCGGTGCACTGGACAAGGTTGTGATCAAGTTCCGGCGTGAAGGGGCGGATGTCGAGATCATCGGTCTCAACGAAGCCAGCGCCACCATCGTTGACCGTTTCGGAGTGCACGACAAGCCGGATGCAGTTGACCAGCTGATGGGGCACTGATATGACTGTTGAATCCGTACAAGACAACAATGAGGTAACGATGACCCGAGTCGTAGGATGCATTGATGGTTCCAGGGCGGCGCAGGCCGTTTGCGATTACGCGGCATGGGCCTGTCAGCGCCTGGCAGCGCCGCTGACACTGTTCCACGTGCTGGATCAGGAGCGTTACCCGGCGGAAACCGACCTGGCGGGCAGCATCGGCCTGGGCAGCCGGGAACACCTGATGGAAGAACTGGCGGAACTGGACCAGAAGCGCAGCAAGCTGGCGCTGGAACAGGGCCATCACATGCTCAATGCCGCGGAAGAACGGGTGAAATCCCACGGCGTGCAGGATGTGATCAAACGCCAGCGTCACGGCGACCTGACCGACTCGCTGCTGGCCATCGAAAACGAAACCCGTCTGCTGGTGATGGGCCTGCACGGCGAAACCAGCACCGAGCGCGATGTTCACATCGGCAGCCAGCTGGAAACCGTGATCCGCAGCGTACACCGCCCGATCATGCTGGTGCCGGACGACTACGCCGAGCCGCGCAGCGCGATGCTGGCGTTCGACGGTTCCGCTACCGCCTTCAAGGGTGTGGAACTGCTGGCCAACAGCCCGGTGTTCCGGGGCTTTCCTCTGCATCTGGTCATGATCGGCCCGGACACCAACGACCGCTGGGAACAGCTCAGGAAAGCCGAGCGCATGCTGGCAGACCAGGGCTGCGAGGTGCATCTGGCGATTCGCGCCGGTGATGTGGAGAAAACTCTGCACGCCTACCAGGAAGAGCACGGCATTGACCTGCTGGTGATGGGCGCCTATGGCCATTCCCGCATTCGTCAGTTCCTGGTGGGCAGTACCACCACCAACATGCTCAAGACCGCGGAGAAGCCCCTGGTGATTCTGCGCTAAGATAGTACCTACAGCATAATAAAACGATGATGGTTATGGGCACAGGGTGGCACCGGTTTTGGGTTGGTAGGGTAGTTCTGGCGCTACTCATGGCAGGGGCGTTACTGTCCCCTGCCAGCGCTGTTGCGCAGGAAGATGAGCGCCCGCTGCTGCGGGTAGCGTATACCGAGTTTCCGCCCATCGAATACCGCAACGCCAAGGGCGAGGCCGATGGACTGGTCATGGACCTGACCCGCAAGGTGGCGGCAGAAGCCGGTTACCAACCGGAGTTCATCTATCTTCCGGTCGGCCGGATCTACCTGTACCTGAAGAACGGCACCGTGGATGTCTGGCCGGGGCTGACCGGTATTCCGTCACTGCGAGAGGACGTTCTGGAAAGCTGGGTCAGCCCGGTGCCGGTGCAGCTCAACGCCTGGTACGTGGAGGGTACGCCGCCGCTGAGCCACTTCGATGGCCTGAGGGGGCGGACGGTGATCGTCATCAGTGGCTACACGTATGGTGGCCTGCTGGGCAAGCTGGAGGCGACCGGCGACATCCGTATCACCGAGGCCCCCAACCATCGCTCGGGCATTGATATGCTCAAGCGCGAGCGGGGTGACTACCTGCTGGACTACCAGCGGCCGGTGGAGGAGATTCTCAGGCATCCTTCCGACCGCCTTATCCGCTATTCCAAAGTCCGCACGCGCAACAGCGCCTGGCTGTTCTCCCTCGCCAGCCCCAGGGCCAGTACCCTGCGGGACGAATTCGACGATGCCTACCTGCGGCTGGCCGAACGGGGCGAGGTTCCCCCGGTGAGGGAACTGGACAAGGGCTTTTTCATCCCCGGTTTTCCGGAAGATCTCCAGCCCTAGGTCAGGGCTGGAGCGTCAGGTCGCCATACCAGGCGGTGGCCGATTCCCCGGTGTTGTCGGAATCCGACATGATGGCCACCCCCCTCAAGCGGGGTGGTTCCTCGCCGAAGGCTGCGCGGTAATCCGCCACAATGTCCCGCTCCACCGTCACCCATTCCCCGGCGTTATCTTCGCCCGAGGTAACCGCGATCATCATGGTTTCTTCGGCATAGGGATTGGCCACCATCTCCCCTTCCGCCAACCGGTTGGCCCAGATGTAATTGATGGCGTTGCCGGGAAGTTCCTCGCCGAACACGGTTTCCACCGTTTTGCGTTTGGCGCGCTCGAACCAGCCGGCCTTGTCGGCTTCAAATTCAAAGGCGACGTAGATGCGGGCGGGGTAGTCATCGCCGGATTTTTCGCGGGCGTCGCCCTTGTCAAAGGTATTGGACACCTTCCATCGCCATCGCAGGACCAGTGACTGCCCCGGCTCCACCTCCACACGGGCAATCAGGCCCGAGGCACTGTTGTTGGTGGTGGCCTCGATAACCCGGGTGCCGTCTTCGTCGACCAGCCGGTAGCGGGTGTGGCGGTCTATGTTGGGGAATTCCAGCGGCTCCCAGCCCTCGTCCAGGCTGGCCATCTGCGAGAAGGGGGTGATGGTGGTATCCGCCCAGGCGGCGGCGCTGGCAAGCATAATGGCCGCGCCTAACCCCAGGGTTTTCCGTAAAATCGGTTGGCCCATTGCTCCCTCCATTGCTGGTTTCCGTGCCTGCGGTATTGACCCGCGCCACGGGAAAAAGTGCCTTGTTGTCCTGACGCTTCGTGTATATAGTGTTCCCATCCTTGGTCAAATACCAGATGTAGTGTTTATTTTGTAAACACTCCGACGGTATCGGGAATCCGGTGAGACTCCGGAACTGACGCGCAGCGGTATTGGGGAACAAGCGTGGCATACAGACACTGGCAAGCGCCGGGAAGTCGCCACGCGAGGCCGAACCACACGGTTCACGCCCCTGAGTCCGAAGACCTGCCAGGGAAGACAACTGCACCTTCGCGCAAAAGGTGAGCAGAATCGTAGGTCGGATTAGCGTAAGCGTAATCCGACAAACACGGCCCAATTGAACACCGCTGTCGGATTACGCTTCGCTAATCCGACCTACGTGTATCCCCCGTGCCGCCTACCCGATTCTCTGCTTGCGCGAAGGACATGGAAACCACGCGTATTCAGGAGAACCGACATGTCCAGCTCTGCCCTGGCCGAAACCCAGCCCGCTTCCCCGAGCCAAACCGAAACCCTTCAGGTCATTAAACGTAACGGCACCCTGGTTGGATTCAACCCCGCCAAAATCAGCGTGGCCGTCACCAAGGCCTTCCTCGCCGTGGAGGGCGACAAGGCCGCCGGCTCCGCCCACATTCACGACGGCGTGCAGCGCGTTACCGAGCAGGTGATCCAGGCCATCAGCCGGCGACTGAAAGCCGGCGGCAAGGTCCACATCGAAGACATCCAGGACCAGGTGGAACTGGCGCTGATGCGGGCGGAAGAACAGAAAGTGGCCCGCGCCTATGTGCTGTACCGGGAAGAACACGCTCGCGAGCGCGCCCGCCAGGCGCCGATGGAAGCGCACCCGCATCTGACCGTGAAACAGGCCAACGGCGACACCGTGCCGCTGGATCTGGGCCTGATGAAACTGCAGGTGGAGCAGGCCGCGGCAGGGCTGGAAGGTATCGACGGCGAATCCCTGGTGGAAGACGCGCTGCGCAATCTCTATGACGGCATCGCCGAGGAAGACGTGCTGTCGGCGCTGGTGATGACCGCCCGCGGCCGCATCGAACAGGAACCGGACTACAGCGCGGTCACCGCCCGCCTGCTGCTGGAACAGCTGCGACTGGAAACCGCCACGGCACTGGAGCTGCCCCGCAGCCTGCCGCTGGCGGAGATTTATCCCCAGGCCCTGAGTGCCTTTATCGGGGCCGGCATCCGCCACGAACTGCTGGACGACGCCATGGCGGGGTTTGATCTGGAACGCCTGGGCGCGGCCATCAAGCCGGAGCAGGACCTGCAGTTCGGCTTCCTCGGCCTGCAGACCCTGTACGACCGCTACTTCCTGCACTGGCACGGCGCCCGCCTGGAACTGCCCCAGGTGTTCTTCATGCGGGTGGCCATGGGCCTGGCGCTGAAAGAAGACAACCCCAACGAGCGCGCCATCGAGTTCTACCAGCTGCTGTCGTCGTTCGATTACATGGCCAGTACCCCCACGCTGTTCAACAGCGGCACCCGCCATTCCCAGCTGTCGTCCTGCTACCTGACCACCGTGGGGGATGATCTGGAAGACATCTACGGCGCCATCCGCGACAACGCCATGCTGTCCAAGTGGGCCGGCGGCCTGGGCAACGACTGGACGCCAGTACGTGCGCTGGGCTCCCACATCAAGGGCACCAACGGCAAAAGCCAGGGCGTGGTGCCGTTCCTGAAAGTGGTCAACGACACCGCCGTGGCGGTGAACCAGGGCGGCAAGCGCAAGGGCGCGGTGTGTGCCTATCTGGAGAGCTGGCACCTGGACATCGAGGAATTCCTCGAGCTGCGCAAGAACACCGGTGACGAACGCCGCCGCACCCACGACATGAACACCGCCAACTGGGTGCCGGATTTGCTGATCGAGCGCATGCGCGAAGACCGCGACTGGACCTTGTTCTCTCCCAGCGACGTGCCGGAGCTGCACGACCTGGTCGGCAACGCCTTCCGCGAACGCTACGAGCACTACGAAACGCTGGCGGAGCAGGGCAAAATCGCCCTGTCCAAAAAGATCCCCGCCAAGCAGCTGTGGCGCAAGATGCTCACCGTGCTGTTCGAGACCGGCCACCCCTGGATCACCTTCAAGGACCCGTGCAACCTGCGCTCGCCCCAGCAGCACCGGGGCGTGGTGCACAGCTCCAACCTGTGTACCGAGATCACCCTCAACACCAGCGCCGACGAAATCGCCGTGTGCAACCTGGGCTCGGTGAACCTGGCCGCCCACATCCATAACGGCGAACTGGACGTGCAACGGCTGGAGCGCACCGTGACCACCGCCGTGCGCATGCTCGATAACGTCATCGACATCAACTACTACGCGGTGCCCCAGGCGCGAAACTCCAACCTCAAGCACCGCCCGGTCGGCCTCGGCCTGATGGGCTTTCAGGATGCGCTCTACCAGCTGGGCCTGCCCTACACCAGCCCGGAAGCGGTGGAGTTTGCCGATGTCGCCATGGAGCAGCTCAGCTATTTCGCCCTGCGCGCCTCCGCCACCCTGGCCGGTGAACGCGGTGCTTACGAAAGCTACGAAGGCTCCCTGTGGCACCAGGGCATTCTGCCCATTGATTCCATCAACCTGCTGAAGGACGCCCGCCGCGACGGCGACCTGGTGGTGAACACCACCACCCGCCTGGACTGGACCCCGGTGCGGGAGCTGATCGCCCGCAACGGCATGCGCAACAGCAACGTCATGGCCATTGCGCCCACGGCCACCATCTCCAACATTGTCGGCGTGTCCCAGTCCATCGAGCCGGCGTACCAGAACCTGTTCGTGAAATCGAACCTGTCCGGCGAGTTCACCGTGGTCAATCCCTCGCTGGTCCGCGACCTCAAGGCCGAAGGCCTGTGGGACAACGTGATGGTCAACGACCTCAAGTACTTCGACGGCAGCGTGCAGCAGATCGACCGCATACCCAACGAACTCAAAGCCCGCTACGCCACCGCGTTCGAGATCGACGCCCGCTGGCTGGTGGAAGCCGCCTCCCGGCGCCAGAAATGGCTCGACCAGGCTCAGAGCCTCAACCTGTATATGGCCGAACCCAGCGGCAAGAAGCTGGATGCGCTCTATCAACTGGCCTGGGAACGCGGCCTGAAAACCACCTACTACCTGCGCTCCCTGGGCGCCACCGGTGCCGAGAAATCCGCCCCGGTGTCCGCGCCGCAACCGCAGGTATGCAGCATCGACGAACCCGACTGCGAAGCCTGTCAGTAAAGCCGTAGGTCGGATTAGCGCAGCGTAATCCGACAACCGAGCCCACGTTCACCAACATATGTCGGATTACGCTTCGCTAATCCGACCTACGCTGATGCAAACACCAGAATTCAGAGGTAGACACATGCTCAACTGGGACGACGAACCAACCACTCAAACCAGACCGGCCGCCACAGGCGCTCCGGCCCCCGTCAACGTCGACGACAAGCGCGTGATCAACGGCAACACCGACATCAACCAACTGGCGCCATTCAAGTACCCCTGGGCCTGGGAGTACTTCATGAACGCCAACAAGAACCACTGGACCCCGCTCGATGTGAACATGGCCCAGGACGTCCACGACTACCACCACCGCCTGACCGCGCCGGAGAAGCACGTGTACGAGAACGTGCTGGCCTACCTGACCACCTCCGACATTCTGGCCATGCGCAACATCGGCCTGGCGGTGATGGAGAAAATGAGCGCGCCGGAACTGCAGATCTACCAGGCCCGCCAGGTGTACGAGGAAGCCATGCACACCTGGGCCTACCAGCACTGCATCGAAACCCTCAACCTGGACCAGAGCGAGATCTACAATCGCTACCGCGTGGTGCCCGCCATCAACGGCAAGATCCAGATGGCCAACCGCCGCCTGGACGCCGCCATGCGTTCCGACATGAACCTGCGCAACCGCGACGACCTGGAGGAATTCGTCATGTCCTATCTGTTCTTCGCGGCGGTGTTCGAGGGCACCTGGTTCTACAACGGCTTCAGCCCCATCTTCGCGCTGCAACGCCGCGGCCTGATGCGGGGCACCGGCGAACAGCTGCAGTACATCCTGCGGGACGAAGCCATGCACTTCTCCTTCGGCCTGAAGGTGGTGAACCAGATTCTGGAAGAGGAGAGCATCACCCTCGACCCCAAGGCCGTCAGCCAGATGTGGGAAGAATCGGAAGCGGCGGAAAGCGCTTACGCCAACTACATCCTGCGGGACCCTATCCTGGGCTATTCCGCGGAGTACCACAGCGAGCAGTTCCGCTTTGTGGCCAACCGCCGTGCCCGCACTGTGGGCATGGACGAACCCTTTCCGGGGGCGAAGAACGTCTCACCCTGGCTGGATGAGCAGGCCACCCTGCGCAAGGAGAAGAACTTCTTCGAGACCCGGGTGATCGAATACCAGACCGGCGCGCAGCTGGAGTGGTAGCGGCTCAGCCGCTGAGGCTGTCCAGCAGCCGCTGACGGAACCATTGATGTGCGGGGTCGGTGTCCATCACCGGCGCCCATAGCAGGTAGACCGGCAGCGGCGGAATGGTCGCCGGAAACGCCAGCGTCTGCAGACCCAGGGCGCCGGCGTATTGGCGCGCCATGCGCTCAGGCACCGTGGCGATCATATCGGAGCGGCTGCAGGTGGCCAGCATGCTGGCAAACTGGGTGACCCGGGCCCCGGTGCGCCGCTGCCAGCCCGGTTCATTGAGGATCTGATCCAGCGGCAGGCGGCGGTTGCGGTCCGGCAGCACCACGTGCTCCGCCTGCAGGAACTGTTGCTTGCTGCAATCGCCGCTCAAAACCGGGTGGCCCTGCCGCGCCACCACCACCAGCCGCTCTTCCAGCAGTACCTGCCGCCGTAACTGATCGTTCTCCGTGGCGAAGGCATCCACCGCGATGTCTGCTCGCGCGGTCGTCAGCTTGCGGGGCATGTTGTCGTCGGCCAGCGCCACTTCCACCACCACGTTCGGCGCCTCCTCCCGTATCCGCGTCAGCAGTGACGGCAACACCACCATCTCGAAATAATCGTCACTGAGCACGCGAAAACAGCGCTGGCTGGTGGCCGGCACAAAGCGGTTGGCCGGGTCCAGGGTGTCCCGCAGGGCGCCCAGCTGCTGGCTGAGGCTGGCGTGCAACTCGCGGGCGCGGGGGGTGGGCACCATGCCCTGGCGGGTTCGCACAAACAGCGGATCCCCCAGGGTATGGCGCAGGCGCTGCAGGGCCGCGCTGATGGCAGGCTGGCTCATGCCCAGTGCCTCAGCGGCCCGCGACAGCTGGCCGGCCTCCATGATGGCGTCGAATACCGGCAGCAGATTGAGGTCCACACTTCGTAAGTTCAGCTTCATGGATAATACTTATACCAAAGTTTGATTAGAAAAATATACCAGCGCCCCGTACCGTCATAACATCCAAACAACCCTCGTGGGGAAAACAACAATGGACGATCAAAAACTGACGATGCTGGTTACGGCTTTCATCGTGCTCACCGCCCTGTGGGAGGTACTCAGTGGCCGCACCCGGGATGGCCGCAAAAACCAACAGGACTGGCGCATGGCCTTCCTCGCCACGTTCATGATGGTGGCGGTGCAGCGACCGCTGGTGTTGCTGGTGCTCACCCTGGGCCTGTCAACGCTGATCCCCGGCAGCGCCGGATCGCTGGCGTGGCTGGAGCAGGCCTATTTCTGGCCCACGCTGATCGTGTTCTTCTGTGTGGAAGAATTCATTCACGGCAGCTTCCACCTGTTTGCCCACAGCCGCCGCCCCAACAACCGGGTGCTGCAATGGGTGCAGGCCTTCTACAAGATGAACCACCGCCCGCACCACATGTCCGGCGGCCTGGACAACAAAGGCCAGCTCACCGTCACCCAGACCTTCGTCAACGGCTGGGCCTGGTGGCTGATCATGCCCAATTACACCTTCCAGCTGCTGTGCCTGTACCTGGGGCTGGTGGAGGTGTTCGTGATTGGCACCGCCTTCAAAGGCCTGTGGGCCGCCCACACCCACGTGAACTGGAACTACGACCTGTATTTCCACAACCACCGCTGGGCCTGGGTACGCAAAACCATGTGGGCACTGGCCCATATTCTGGTGTTCCCGACCCAGCACCATCACCACCACGCCCGCGGCCCCAACTCCGCCCGCAACGTCACCTCCACCCTGGCGATCTACGACTGGCTGGTGTTCGGCACCCTGGCCATCGAAACCAGCAAACCCAAAGTGTACGGCTGGCGCCAGAAAGAGCCCGAAGCCAACAGCGTGCTGAAACGCTACTTCTGCTGGGATGTGCGTCTCTACGTGCCGAAAGCCCCGGCGCCGGCCTCGGCTGCTACCCCCTCCCAACCTTCTGCCTGACCGTTAGAGCCAGCCGGTAAAAGCCTGGAAAAACGATCATTGCGACCATGAACTGGGTGAGTTTTTAGAAATCCGTAATTTTCGTTTTCAGATCAGTGGGATGGAGAGATGCGCGGAAAAGTGGATAGTGGTCGTGGTGATCATTTTTGTTTGGGGCCGAAGTCAGGAAAATGGCCGGAACTTATTGACCTTAAGGGGTTTTCTGCCTAGTTTTGAGGGATTGTTGAATTGAGATATGAGTCATGGGAAAAGTGATCATTGGGACTCATATACAAATGTTAAAGCCATATGAGAATTCAACCATATTCCAAGCTTGGTCATGTTTCCCTTGGTATCAGTCGAGATGAACTGGAATTGATGCTTGGCGTCCCCTTTGCCAAAAGAACGAATCGAGTCGGCTTGGAAGAGCTTGATTATGGTGACAGCGTTTATCGGTTCGAATCTAGCGGACTTTTGAGTGAGGTGACCATCGAGGCGGTGCATGTTGAGTTCGGCAAGATTGGTGTTCCTTTTGCTAACCTTGCAGAGTTCATCGCTTCGAATGATCCTGATTCGGTCGAGAAGCACGGATTCATACTGAGCCCGGGGTACGGGGTGGTATTCGATCCGGAGGATCGACCTTGGGTTACCGTGCTAACTGAACGAGGTTTTGAGGCTTGGGCAAAGCTTTAACAAGGCCAGTCACGGCGACGTCTACTACATTGCGGCTTCGCCTTCATTTCGTAGCCGCGCGTGCTGAGCGGCGTTAAGCATCTTATGAAAATGAGCCGCGAAGAATACGTAGAAAAGCAACGTAAGCGCGCCGCAGGAGTGGCGATCGGAATGATTGAGGGCTCCATTCATTACTTGGAAGGTGCCATTGAGCTATCGTCTCTAAGGTTTGAGGTTGGTTTACCTGACGACGACAAAGACTTTCTAGCTTTCACTGGGGTGGCCTCAGAAGTTGATCATTTGCCGGTTGGCGCGCCAAGGCAATACTGGTCTCAAGAAGCTCTCGACCGTCATGAGCCCGAAATACAGCAAGCTATCAAATGGGCAAAGGATGTCTCCTTGTCTGAATGTAAATCTATCGTGGCAAGGTTCAATGCTTAACAAAGCGATTAAGTCTGTTCCAGGCCGAGGGCCCTCCACCGGACGCCCTTGTCACGCCGCTTAACATTG
>JBNJJM010000004.1:0-517855 GCA_051750305.1 Pseudomonadota bacterium
TGGCACGGGCATTCTGTGCCCAGTAAGACAAATGAGGAGGTAATCGCATGAAAGTAAGAAAGCTAATCGAAGAGCTTGCGCAGATCGAAGACAAGCACGGTGACATCGACATTTACTGCATGTCCGAGATTGAGCCTGGCAAAGCAGGGCCAATATCCCACTTTTCTAAAATGCACAGTATGGATGATGAGGTCTATATGTTGGCCGCTCAGAACCCAAATTGGCCCAGCAAAACCGGTGAAAAATCAGGTGATAACCGAGGCAATAATAAGCTCTGAGAATTCGGCCATAACAAGGCCAGGCACGGCGACGTCTACTACATTGCGGCTTCGCCTCCATTCCGTAGCCGCGCATGCTGGCTGGCGTTATGCAGGGAGGTAAACCATGAGCACGGTAACAGGGAAATGTTTGTGCGAAACAGTGAGCTATGAAATTGAAGGGCAGCTTGGCCCCATTTTCAATTGTCATTGCTCCAAGTGCCGGCGGTGGCACGGTGCGGCTTTCCGCACTCGCGCTTCCGTTCATAGTGATCAGTTCCGGTGGTTGTCGGGAGAGCAAAATGTCACAACGTATCCATCGTCCAAGAATGTCACCAAACATTTTTGCAAAACGTGTGGTTCGCCTTTGATCAGTACCTATAAAGACCGTCCGGAAGTTATTGGCTTCCCGCTTGGTGGTCTGGAGGGTGACATTCAGGGTGAGCCCGATGCGCATATTTTTACAGGTTCAAAGGCAAGCTGGCATCAAATCACAGACTCACTGCCACAGTTCGAAAGCTGGCCAGGCAGCGAGTCCCGAGTCAGAGATACAGATGCATAACCAGTACAATCACGGCGACGGTTACTGCATTGCGGCTGCGCCTCCATTCCGTAACCGCGCGTGTTGTTGGCGTTAAAAGGGCGCATCACCAGAGGATGAGCCATGGAAATTGATGAAGAGAAAATCGATGAGGCCGTATTGGCTTTGTTGTACCTGACTTTGCATGATGGCGGTCGGGCGTGGAAATCCTTTGATTGGGATGCCATGAATAGGCTTCACGAAAAGGGGCTTATCGAGAATCCGGTTGGTAAGGCCAAGTCTATCCTGTTCACTGAGGAAGGCCTCAAAGAGTCAGAGCGTCTGTTCCAGAAACATTTTGCCAAGGACTCGTGAGCTTGGGGTATAGGTCTTTTAACCAAGCGGTCAACCGGACACCAAAAGCGTACCGCTTTTGGTTCCCTCCGCTGGCGTTCCGGCGCCGGTTACCTCAGCGTTAGCAGCTACAGTTTCCTTCCAAATCTTGCAGGTTGAGTAAAAAAGGAATAATTTGTACTCATGGATGAGTTTGAATTCGACGAAGCCAAAAGCCAGGCCAACTTGGACAAGCACGGTATAGATTTCGTGGCGGCCCAAGGGCTCTGGAAAGATCCATACCTGCTGGAGATCCGCGCAAAATCGGAGGATGAGCAGAGGTTTTTGCTGATAGGCAAGATTGGTGAAAAGCACTGGTCGGCTGTCGTCACATACAGGGATGCCCGTATTCGTCTGATTTCAGTCAGACGTTCCCGTAAGAAGGAGGTTGAGCTCTATGAAAGCTAAAGACTTCGACAAGAAGTTTGAGGAAGGGCAGGAAGATATTGTCGATGACCTCGATTTGTCCTCTGCTCGTCGCGTTAATCAGGAACAAAAGCGAATTAACGTCGATTTCCCGGCTTGGGTTGTCGAGTCGTTGGATCGTGAGGCTGCGCGCATAGGCGTTACCCGCCAATCGATCATCAAGGTATGGCTGGTGGAGCGTCTTCAGGCAGAATCTGCTAACAAGCCGCTCAATGGTGACGCCGCAGGCGGCGCACATTAGCGGAGCGTTAGCTGTGATTGCCCAACCTGAAAAGTGATACTATAGTGTCACTATTAGTCTGATTCAGGGTGAGCCCATGAAAGTTGAGCTTGTTACGAACCTCAAGCGCCAAGCCACAAAGATTCTGGCAGATCTGCACTTGTCTAAAGAGCCGATACTGATCACGGAGCATGGTCAGCCATCCGCATACCTTGTCGATGTGCAGGATTACGAGTTTATGCAGCGCCGACTTGAGCTGCTTGAGGGGCTCTCACGGGGAGAGCGTGCTGTACTTGAGGGAAGAACGTACAGCCAAAGTGAGGCCAGGGAGAAAATGAGTAAATGGCTGAAGTAATCTGGACGGAGCCTGCCCTTCAAGAACTGGATGCCATCGCTGAGTACATTGCTCTGGATAATCCTGTTGCCGCAAGTCATCTGGTCCAGGACGTTTTCGATAAGACCGAGCGCTTGGAAGATTTTCCCCAATCCGGACGGGTTCCTCCAGAGCTCCCTGATTCGGTATACAGGGAGGTAGTGATTCCACCGTGTCGCATTTTTTATCGTGAGGATGAGAAGCGGGTTCTCGTCCTCTATGTCATGCGAGAGGAGCGGCAGCTTCGTGCATACATGCTTGGGAACAGCTAACCAGGCGCGTCACTCGGATGCCTTTGTCTTCGCTTCGCTACGTCAAAGTCACCGGTGCGCTTGGGCGTTATAGGTAAAAAGCCGAGTCGTGGCACCTGATACCCATCCGTGTCAAAATTGGGTGATACGTGAACGAGAGGTTTCTTCTATGAATCTCCAAAAAATTGAAGACGAGGCGCTCCACCTCCCTAAAGAGGAGCGAGCGCAATTGATCCACCGACTGGTATTGAGTCTGGAGTCTCCGTCAGAAGAAGAGCTCAGATCCGATTGGTTGCTTGAGGCCCGGCGCAGGGGCGAAGAGCTCGACAATGGCACAGTTCAGGCTGTGTCTGGCGATGAGGTCATGAGGAAGGCTAGAGCACTGATCAAATGAACTATTCTTTTCACCCGGCAGCGGAAGCCGAGTTCTTGGAGTCAGTTGGTTATTACGAATCAAAAGTTCCGGGATTGGGTGGTGCCTTTATAGAGGAATTTGAGGCCCTGGCCAATTTAGTTAGCGAGTCACCAAAAGCCTGGCAAGTTGAGTTGCCGCCAGATATTCGCAGAGTGCCCCTTCACAGATTTCCCTTGTCTATCGTTTACCGTGAGAGCCCTGATGGTTTTCAGGTTCTGGCTGTTGCCCATGACCGCCGGCGTCCGCAGTACTGGCTGGGTAGGCTTTAACAATCGGCTGCACAGCGACCGATTTTCCGCCGCATCGCGGCTCCAAACCGGCGCGTGGGCCGGGCGTTATGTGGTGAATTTCGGGCATACCAAGGAGATAGGTCTACATGGATGAAGGACAGGAAGCCGCCGTAAAGGTATTCTTCGAGGATTTTGTCACGGTGTTTTCGAGCTTTGATGGCGATCGTGTGGCCACCAAGTTCAGCCTTCCTTATATGGCTAAAGGTCCGGGCGATGTTTGCAATGTTTTCGACTCACGGCCCCAGTTGGCAGAGTATTTTCAGTCCTACCTGGATGAGTATCGCTCACAGGGCTGCCGCGAATGTCGCTACTCAAACCTTGCTGTAAATCGACTTGGTTCTGAATGCGTGGTTGTTTCTGTAACCTGGAATCTGGTGGATGCATCTGGCGTATCAGTCACCTCGTGGTCAGAGTCGTACATGCTGGCCTTTGCAAACGGTAGAGCCTTAGCCTTTGCTACGGTAGACCACGCCGGGGTAAGTCCAATCATAGGCTAGGAGTTTCTACTGCACCGGGGTAAGTCCAATGCGCATAACTGAGTGTCTACTTCTCGTGGGTAGGACCAGTTTTTCGTAGGGCAGGCTCAAGTCCAAGGTGATCAACAAAAGGTAGAAAGTCGCGATCCAAAAACAGCAAGGGTAGCTGTTTTTCTATGCAGAAGGTCGCGATGATCACGTCAGCGGTTTTTCTGATCGTGATGCCTTTTTTGCGTAGCGCACGATAGTTGTCAGCGCATTTAGCTGCCATTTTTTTGCCAAACATTTCATACTGATCCAGCGCGAGCAGGCTTTGTTTGGTCTGGCGGTATTGTTTGTCGTTGCGAATGCCTTGCAGGATCTCAAGAAATATGAGGTCGCCGATAGCGACGGAACCCTGGGCTATCGAAGCATCCAGAAGATCAGTTTGCGGGTTTGCGACTCCGTTGAAATAGTCGATCCAGACGCTGGTATCAACCAGTATCATCTGGCACTCCGCATTTCATCCAGGTTGCCTTCCCACTTGATCTTGCCGCGCAGTTTTCGAATTTCTTGCTGCTTGCTAAGCTGGACCAGAAGTTTCAGGCCTTGTTCAACGGCCTCTTTCTTGGTTTCGTAGCCGGAGACTTTGAGGGCTTCGGCCATCAACTGGTCGTCAATGACAATGTTGGTTCTCATGTTGCACCTATGTGTACGATTGTCGATTTCTATACACAACCTAGCACTTCACGAAGAACATAACAATCGGCTGCACGGCGACCGATTTTCCGCCGCTTAGCGGCTCCAAACCGGCGCGTGAGCCGGGCGTTAACTGGGAAGGAGCCCATGAATCAGAATCTTGCGGATGAGCTGGTCACGATGATGACGGAAGACCAGCGGTTGTTGCAGCAACTCTTCAATTCCGGAGAGCAGCCATCTGAATCTTATCATCCCCGGATGAAAGCCCTGCATGAGCACAATGCCTCCCGCCTGAAAGAGATTATTGGTGCTCACGGCTGGCCCGGCATTTTGCTAGTTGGGGAAGAGGCTGCCAAAGCTGCATGGCTAGTCGTTCAGCATTCTGTTTCAGATCCTGAGTTCATGGGGGAGAGTGTCTCCCTACTAGAAGACGCCGTTGCGAGAGAGGATGTAGCGGGCTGGCAGTTGGCATTCCTCCAAGATCGAGTGCGCACGCTCTCTGGCAAGCCTCAATACTACGGCACCCAGTTTGATGTTGATGAAAACGGTTGGCCAACACCGTTTCCTATTGAGGATTCTGCTACGGTTAATGAACGCCGTGCGCGCCTTGGACTCAACTCCCTTGAGGAACGCCAGGAACAAATGACTGAGCGGGAGCGGAAACGTCGTGCCAATATCGAACAAACCAGTTAACCAAACGCGGTACTCGGGCGCCCTTGTCTCCGCTTCGCTGCCTCAAGGTCGCCGGTGCGCTCTGCGTTAGGCGCTTCATATGACCATGCGCAAAGTTCGCTTCATTATCATCCTGGTCGGCATCGTCCTACCTTATTTGGCGCAATTGGCGGGCCGATCACCACCATCGATATGCGCTTTTTATCTCAAGGACCTGACGCTGATCGGCTGCACAGCCTGGGACGAACCGATCTTTTCGAATCTCATCGACTACATTGAAAAGGGTGACTGGTGCCTGCTGGCTAGGACTATACGGGCGGGAACCGTTGGCGGAAGATGCGGGGATACCTGCCGAAGGCAGCGGGTTCGCCGGCTTCACGATTGCGCATAACGTGGATTCCGAGGCGGCAGTTGACGAACTCATGGAACAGGCTGTCGGAGCAGGTGCGAAACTGGTGAAACCTGCTCAGAAGGTGTTCTGGGGCGGTTACTCCGGCTACTTTGCCGATCCAGACGGTTATCTGTGGGAGGTCGCGCATAACCCCCTCTTTTGGGTTGGTCCGAAGGATGAAGAAGCGTAACCAGGCAATGGAAGGAGTTCTAATGACTGATCATTTCGGTTCTTGTCTGTGCGGCACCGTGAGTTTTGAGGTAAAAGGTGATTTCGACAGTTTTTACCTGTGCCATTGTCAGCATTGCCAAAAAGATACAGGTTCGGCTCATGCGGCAAATCTATTCTCGCACTCAGCTAAATTGGTCTGGCAGTCGGGTGCAGATGCTGTGACTTCCTTTACGCTCCCCGGCACTCGTCATAACAAAAGCTTTTGTAAGTTGTGTGGTTCAGCATTGCCAAACACTCAGCTCGCAGGTTTGCTCGTCGTTCCCGCAGGGTGTTTGGACACTGAAATCACTATGTTGCCAACTGCGCATATCTTCTCATCCAGCAAAGCGGCTTGGGATGAGGGGTTAGGGGAGGTGCCAAAGTTCGAGGGACTGCCAGCTTGAGCTACCATCACATAACCAGTGGCTGTTGTCGGACGCACCTACGCTGCGCTCCGGCACGCGGCAAAGCCACGCGCTATGCGTGGCGTTCGTCTTGACGTACGTACCCAAAGGCGTACACTTGGTGAAAAGTTGAACACACAAGAGGTGCGTCATGACCGGAATCACAGCAACTGAGGCGCGCAGCAACCTATATCGGTTGATCGACGAGACCGCCGAGTCCCACCAGCCAATCGTCATCATGGGTAAGCGGAACAAAGCTGTCCTGGTTTCCGAGGAAGACTGGGCTGCAATTCAGGAGACACTTTACCTGCTCTCCGTACCAGGTATGAGGGAGTCTATTCGTGAGGGGATGGATGCCCCCGTGGATGAATGCGATGAGGAGCTGGACTGGTGACCTGGAAGTTGGTTTACACCAGGCAAGCCCAGAAAGATGCAAAGAAGTTGGCCTCCAGCGGCCTTAAACCAAAAGCTCAGGAACTTTTAGCGCTGATAGCGGAAGATCCATATCGCAAGCCGCCTCCCTTTGAGAAGCTCATTGGTGATCTTGCAGGGGCCTACTCACGCCGCATCAATATTCAGCATCGTCTGGTCTACCAAGTGCTAGAGGACGAGCAAGTGGTGAAAGTCCTCAGGCTATGGAGCCACTACCAATAATGCATAACCAGCCGCTGTTGCCGAACAATTTTTCCACCGCTTCGCGGCTCCAAAATTGCCGCAAAGCTTCGCGTTAAATTCAGAAACCTTGTGCCCAAAGCGCATGGGGAGTTGGCTTTAAAACCGCAAAAAGGGAGAAAAATGAAAGGACTATTTCTGATTACGTTGTTTTCATTCACGCTTTTGCTCTATGGGTGTGATAACTCCGGTAGTGCTGCTGGCCAACAGGCTGTTCCAGATGAGGTGTTCTCGGAACAGTCACCGCTCGCGTTCGCGCAAGCTTATGTGAAGCACGTTCAAGATGGCGCGAGCAAGGACATTTATGGTCAGTTTCTGCATCCGGATGCGCGCGAGAAACTGGATTCCGGCTCTGCAATGATGGACTTCATGTATCAAAGCGCGCCAAGAGAAAATGCGGAAATCGCCGAGCGGGGCGTATTGAATGAGGGAGCCGAAATCTCGGAGCGCGAAGGCGGCGAGAAAGTTTTTATACGGTTTTATTTTGACGAAGAAATTGATTTCGCATCCGTATATCCGCACTCGCCCTTCGCGGACGAGGGGTACGTCATTAAGAGCGGTCAAATCAACGTGCGAAAGGACGGTGATCGATGGGGAGTTATTGGCCATTCTCTTGACGGAGAGTAGTGGATTGAGACTAAGCCCGTGCGCCAGAGGCCGGAAACAAATTAATAAGATTGGCGGCGTTATGCAACAAAGGAGTAATAATGAACATCAAGGATGACTGGCTGAAGGTGAAGTCGGTACTGGAACAGGGTCAGGCTTCAAGTATCTACTGCTCTATAGCGACCGTGAACCCCGATAGCACGCCCCATATCACGCCCGTTGGTACCGTTTTTCTGCGGGATGATCACACCGGATATTTCTTTGATCATTACGCCGAGGCTCTCGGCAAGAACATCGACCAGAACCCGGATGTCTGCATCATGGCCGTCAATGCGGGCCGGTTATTCTGGCTGAAATCGCTGTTAAAAGGCCGTTTCGTCGCGCCCCCGGGGGTGAGGCTGTATGGCAAGGTCGGGCCGGTCCGTGAAGCCACGCCCGAGGAAATCGAGAAGATAGAAAAACGCGTCGAGCCGTCCCGGTGGATGAAAGGGGCGCGGCTGCTGTGGACTGACTTTACCCACGTCAGGGATATCGATTTTACCCATTACAAACCCATCACCTATCCGGTGATGATGGATGGGATGTGGCCGGAGCAGCCATAGCCAGGCGTTCCCGCCGCAGGCGAGGGAGATGACGGGAGTGATTTCATAGCACCCGTATCGCCCTTTGAATGCTAAGCTGGCGCGATTTACCGCCCGGGTTATGTCATGCCGAGAACCTTCTACCGCCGGGGCCCGGACCACAGAGCCGGTGGCCCGGTGACCTTTCTGGATGTGCGCCGCCGTTTCCAGTTCCGCTCCATCGAAATAGGCCGCTGGGTCACGGAGCCGGAAAAGCAGCGCAGTGCGGCGTTGTTTTACGATGCCCTGTGTGACCTGATGACCATTCTCGGCGGCACCGAATCGCTGATCTCACTGCGTGGTACCCTGGCGCTGCAATACGGCATCGGCGGCCAGCCGGGTGTGTCGGCCCACTACACGCCCGCCACCCGCAGCTTTGCCCTCGCCAAGAATGCCGGCCCGGGCAGTATCGCCCATGAATGGTTCCACGCCTTCGATCACTACATCAGCGACAAACTGTTCGGCGAGCGGCACACCGGGCGATTTGCCTCCAGACTCTGGCTGAAGCGGGACGACGCCCTCGGTCACCCGCTGAACGACCGGCTGCAGGCCTGCTTCAAGGCTATTCTGTTGAACGGGCAGGGCACCGACCCCAGTGATCTGTTCCGGCAATCGGTAAAGGCAGACAAGGCCGCCGGCGTACAGTATTTCAGCCTGCCCGAAGAGCTCTGTGCCCGGGCCTTTGAAGCCTTCGTACAGGATGCTGAGTGCAAGAACGGGTTCCTGGTGCAGGGCACCCGCAATACGGAGGAGGCGAGGCTGGGGCTGTATCCCCAGGGGGAGCAGCGCGAATGCATTAACGCGGCCTTCCGCAATTACTTCCACAGTCTTGGCCGCGCGTTGCACAAGCGTGACAACTGAGCCGCGGATGACCGGTTCACGCGCGGCGGCAACGCACTAGATATTGACGCGCCGGTAGATGGCTTCCGTCACACTGTACAGCCCGAATGAGAACAGACCGACCGCCACGAAGGCCAGTAGCCAGGGCCCAAACGACTGGGTCTGCAGGGTGCGGAAAACGTCGGCCAGGCCGCCGGCTTCGTCCGGGCTGAGCTGATAGGCGGCGGTGAGAAAGAAGGTGCCGATCATCAGAAAGACAATGCCGCGAACGGCGAGGCCGAAGCGGCAGACCGGGTAGGCCCAGCGCTGAATATGCCTGGGCATTTCGAAGTGGGCGTGGAACTTGGTTTTCCAGCCCTTGATCAGGTGGGCGGCGCCGGCTCCGATAATGCCCACGCCCACCGCTGCCACCAGCCAGCGGCCCGCAGGCTGATTGAATAGCCAGGCGGCGAGTCCCTCCGACCCATTGCCCGACCCTGAGGACGATTGCCCCATTGCCAGCGCCAGGCTGCCGGCGAACCCCGCCAGCAGAAGATGGGTGATCGCGCTGACCAGCAGGCCGGAGCGGATAGCGATCCCTTTGGCGTCGAGGCCGTGGTGATCGGTGTCCTTGCAGGCCTGGATGCCGCGCCAGAGGGCATAACCGACCAGGCCAACGGCAATAACCCCCAGCAGCACCCGCCCCAGCGGGGCGGTAAGCAGGCTTTCCAGTGCCCCGCGGCTGTCGGTGGTTTCGCCCCCCTGGCCAATGGCGGCCAGAGCTGCCAGGCCGCCCACCAGGACGTAGACGATGCCCCGCGCCGCGTACCCCCACCGCGCGAAGACCGCGATAGCGCTCTTTGCATCCGGTTCGTCCGTGTTTTGCATCCCGGCATCTCCTCACGCATCCTGTTCCGTAAATGTCGCTGCCACCTATTTATAATGCGTGTGGCTGGCCACCCTTGTCTAATCTAGAATTCGTGAGCATGCACCCACGGAGGTCTGCCACGGCATCGCTTCCGTAAACGCCTGTTCCTTACCCGCAATCAAAAAGGGCCGATTGATGACTGACAACACCTATACCCCCCCGAAGGTCTGGAAATGGGAGTCCGCCAGTGGCGGTGCTTTTGCCAATATCAACCGCCCCATCGCCGGTCCCACCCACGATAAGGAACTGCCGGTGGGCAAGCACCCGCTGCAACTGTATTCCCTGGCGACCCCCAACGGGGTGAAAGTGACGGTGATGCTGGAGGAGCTGCTGGAGAAGGGCTTCAAGGGCGCGGAATACGACGCCTATCTGATCCGCATTACCGAGGGCGAGCAGTTCGGCAGCGGCTTTGTGGGCGTGAACCCCAACTCCAAGATCCCGGCGATGATGGATTACAGCACCAACCCGCCGGTGCGGTTGTTTGAATCCGGCTCGATTCTGCTTTACCTCGCCGAGAAGTTTGGCGCCTTTGTGCCCGATGACGTGGCCGGCCGTGCCGAGTGCATGAACTGGCTGTTCTGGCAGATGGGCAGCGCGCCTCTGCTGGGCGGCGGGTTCGGGCATTTTTATGCCTACGCGCCGGAGAAGTACGAGTATCCGATCAATCGCTACACTATGGAGGTCAAGCGACAGCTCGATGTGCTGGACCGTCAGCTGGCGGATCACCGCTACATTGCCGGCGACGAGTACACCATCGCGGATATGGCGATCTGGCCGTGGTACGGGGCGCTGGTGAAGAACAAGGTGTATGAAGCGGCGGAATTCCTCGAAGCCCACACCTACACCAACGTCATCCGCTGGGCGGACGAGCTGGCCCGTCGGCCGGCGGTTCAGCGCGGGCGTATGGTAAACCGCGCCTGGGGCGAGCCATCCACCCAGCTTCACGAGCGCCACGACGCCAGCGATTTCGAGCACCGCACCCAGGACAAGCTCGAGCCGCAACAGGACAACTGACGGCGGCCCGGAAAACCGGAAAATCAGGAGGATGTGAGGCCATGATCAGTGGAAAGCGACTGATTTTCCGGATCAACCGTCTGCGGGAACGATTGTGGTTCCGGCCACTGGTGTTCAGTGTGCTGTCGGTGATCTGCGTGTTCGCCGCACGCCTGATCGATGGCAGTGAGCTGTCGGCCCTGTTGCCGTCAATTTCCCGGGATACCGTCGAAACCCTGCTGTCCATTCTCGCCGCCAGCATGCTGGTGATTGCCACCTTTGCAGTGGGGTCCATGGTCTCGGCCTACACCTCCGCCAGCAGCAACGCCACCCCGCGGGCGTTTAATCTGGTGCTCCGCGACGATGTCTCCCAGACCGCCCACTCCACCTTTGTGGGTTCTTTCATCTACAGCGTGGTGGCGCGGGTGGCGGTGGAAGAGGGCTATTTTGAGCCCACGGGTTACTTCACCATCTTTGTGGCGTCGATGTGTGTGTTTGCCATCGTGATTATGGTGTTCGTGGGGTGGGTGGACCGCATCGCCCGCCTTGGGCTGCTGGGGCCGATCATCGACAAGACCGAACGGGCGACCATGCTGATGCTCAAAACCCGGCGTGATTCTCCCACCCTCGGCGGCAAACCCGCGGGCGCCGCGCCTTTCCAGGGGGAAGCGGTGGTTGTGCCTGCGCCGGGCCATCTGCAGGAAATTCACGTCCAGAGCCTGCAGATGTGGGCAGAAAGCGCCAACGCCCGCCTCCGGGTGGCGGCCTTGCCCGGTGATTTCCTGATGCCGGGTGACGCGCTGGCCTGGGTGGCTTTCGACAGCCCTCCCGAGTCGGCGGACTGGCAGGAGTCGGTGGTCGGTTGTTTTACCATGGGGCCGGACCGGGTGTTCGACCAGGACCCACGCTTCGGCTTCGTGGTGTTATCGGAAATCGCGGTGCGCGCGCTCTCGCCGGGGATCAACGATCCGGGCACTGCGATAAAGGTCGTTCAGACCATGATCCGTCTGCTGGACGTGTGGTACCGCGAGTCCGACGGTGAAACGACCGGGGTGACCTATGACCGGATCGAAGTGCCGGAACTGTCGATGCGGGGTCTGTTTGACGACGCGTTCACCGCCATTGGCCGCGACGGCGCCGCCATGGTGGAGGTCGCGGCGGGGTTACAGACCGCACTGGTCAGTCTGATGGGGCAGGATAACCAGGCCATGGCCGAGGCCGCGCGCCATCATTCACGGCTGGCCCTGGCGCGGTCGGAACAGGCGATGGTAATGACGGAAGACATCGCGGCGGTGCGGCGCGCGGCGAGGAGCGAGCACTAGTCAGGATTTGCAACTATGCTAGGACATAGGTCTCGGTCTGTAGGACCGGGCGCGGCTGTTTCTTGAACTGAAACTGCGGAGGGCCCTGTGTCAGAACGCACCCAAGTCACCGTTTTTTACGATGAGCGGGTTCTGCATCACGCCCCCGATGTCAACGTGGCGTTTCTGCCGGGGCGACTGGACAAGCGGATTCGGCACATTCTTTCCGGGTTGAATGTGCAGTGGAAGTACCCGGAGCACCCGGGGCGTATCACCGCCATCATGGATCTGCTCCAGCGCGAACCGGTACCGGGCGTGGCCTTGGCCGGAGGGGCCGCGGCCACCCGTGAGCAACTGGCCCGGGTCCATACCATGTCCTTCCTTGACGACATTTTTTCCCTGCGTGACCAGAGCGCCTGGCTCGATGTGGATACCACCGCGGTGTCCCCGGGCAGTATTGAGGCCGCCGAAGTCGCCGCCGGCACGGCCATCGCGGCGGTTGAGGCGGTGGTCAGGGGAACGACCAAAAGCGCATTTGCCATCGTCCGGCCCCCGGGCCATCACGCCGAACCGGTGCGGGCGCGGGGGTTCTGCCTGTTCAACAACGTGGCGGTGGCCGCCGCTCATGCCCAGGCGGAGCTGGGTTGCGAACGGGTGATGATCGTCGACTGGGACGCCCACCATGGCAATGGCACCCAGGACATCTTCTGGGCCGATTCGGATGTGATGTTCATTGATCTGCATCGTGCCTCACCGTTCTATCCGGGCAGCGGCGGGCTGCAGGACGTGGGCGCGGGCCTCGGTGAGGGCGCTACCGTCAACATCCCGTTGCCCGGGGGCGCCGGTGACATGGCCTACCTGCTTGCCATGAACGAGATCGTGGTGCCGGCGGCGGATTACTTCAAACCCGATGTGATTCTGGTCTCGGCAGGCTTTGATGCCCACTGGTACGACCTGGCGATGAATGTCACCTACGAGGGGTTTGCCGCGATGACCGCCACACTTCAGGCGATTGCCCGCAAACACTGTGAGGGCCGGCTGGCGTTTGTGCTGGAAGGGGGGTACAACACTGAATCCCTGGCTCGTGGCGTGCATTCCGTGCTCAGAGTGCTGGCGGGCGGACCGGTTCCGGAACCGCGGGTGTGTGGTATGGAAGAGGTCGAGCAGGCCATCGAGTTTCACCGGGGTGCCTTCGTGGGTGACACTGAATGATCTGTCTTCTGAAGGAGGCCCGCGATGACGGCGTCTGCGCAATCAACGCGCATCGATTTTTCTGAACTGGAAGCCCTGCTGGCGACGATTTTTGAACGTCACGGCACCTCTCCGGAGGTCGCTTACACACTGGCGAATAACTGCGCCAGTGCCCAGCGGGACGGTGCCCTCAGCCACGGGGTATTCCGCATACCCGGCTACCTGTCGACCCTTAAAAGCGGCTGGGTGAACGGTCAGGCGGTTCCGGCCGTGGAAGACGTGGCCCCCGGTTTCGTCACAGTGGACGCCGGCAACGGCTTCGCCCAGCCGGCGCTGGCGGCCGCCCACAACCTGATGCTGAAGAAGGCCCGGGCCAATGGCATTGCCATGCTGGCGATCCGCAACTCCCATCATTTTGCGGCGTTGTGGCCGGATGTGGAGCCTTACGCCCGTGAGGGTATGGTGGCGCTGGCGTTCGTCAACAGCATGGCCTGTGTGGTGCCCTTCGGGGGCAAGAAACCGCTGTTCGGCACCAATCCCATCAGTTTCGCCGCGCCCCGCGCCCACTCCGATCCGCTGGTGTTTGATCTGGCAACCAGTGCCATGGCCCACGGCGACGTGCAGATTGCTGCGCGGGAAGGGCGAACCCTGCCCAGAGGCTGCGGTGTCGACGCCGATGGCAAAGCCACCACCGATCCAGCTGCGATCCTCAACGGTGGGGCCCTGCTGCCCTTCGGCGGCCACAAGGGCTCGGCCCTGTCGATGATGGTGGAGTTGCTGGCGGCGGCGCTGACCGGCGGCAACTTTTCCTTCGAGTTCGACTGGTCCCCCTATCCGGGAGCAAAAACCCCCTGGACCGGCGAGCTGGTGATCGTGATCGACCCTTCCCGCGGCGCCGGCAATGACTTCGCCAAACGGGTGGAAACCCTGGTGCAGGAAATGGAATGGGCCGGGCAGGCCCGCCAGCCCGGCGACAAGCGCTATCAGCAACGGGCAGAAGCGATGAAGCTGGGGGTGGTTATCGCCGACGATGAGCTCGCCCATTTACGGGAGCTTGCCGCGGCAGCCCCCTGACGCCGGCAATCCGGCAAGGGCCCGGCGTGGGCGCTGTGCGGACCGGGGTCAGGGTTCTAAGCTTCTGTCAAACCAAGGAGGCCATGATGTTTGTGTCAGAAAAATCCACCGGGCATATGATCGAGGTGCTGGACACCCGGGCCCTGTTCGACCCACACAAAAGCCGCATCAAGGGCAGTATGCACTACGGTGAAGAGGCCCAGGACCCGGAATTCTACGACAAGTCCGGGCTGGGGTTTCCCTCTGGCGAGGCCCTGCCGAAGTGCTGGACGGATCCGAATTACCGGCTGAAGAAGTAAGGCGCCTGGTGAGTTTGTCGGATTACGCTTCGCTAATCCGACCTACGTCTATCCTGCCACCAGGTTATGTCTACGGTCACCGGGTTACGTCGATGCCCCCGTAGGTCGGATTAGCGAAGCGTAATCCGACATCCCCTGCCTTCCGGTCAAAGTTGAAACGCTGCCGCCATTTCTGTAGCCTTTATTTTAATTGAACGTTCAATTAACAAAATTCGGACCCAGAAAGCAGCGAAGCCACCATGCCGATTGTCGGAGTCAAAGACACCCGTAAACAGCAGCTGATCGACGCCACCATGGCGTCCATCGCCGAGCTGGGTATGCAGAACACCACCATTGTCAGCATCAGCAAGCGGGCGGGGATGTCCTCGGGCATCATCAGCCACTATTTCGGCGGTAAACAGGGCCTGATTGAAGCGGCGCTGAGGTACATGCTCGATCAGCTGGGACGGGAACTTCGGGAGCGCATGGCGAAGACCGACGGCTCCCCGGAACAGCGGCTAAACTGCATCATTGAGTCCAATTTTTCCGAGTTCCAGCGCTCGGCGCTGGCGGCCAAGACCTGGCTCAGTTTCTGGGCGCGTTCCATGCACGAGCCCGGGCTCAAGCGCCTGCAGCAGATCAATAATGCCCGGCTGTACAGCAATTTGCGGTACTCGTTCGCCGCCGTGTTGCCGGCGAGCGACGCCACCGCAGCCGCCCGCCAGACGGCGGCGCTGATCGACGGCTTCTGGCTGCGCAGCGCCCTGAGCCTGGACCCGGCCGAAAGCTTCGAGGCCGGCGAACGGCTCTGCAAAAAGTTTGTTCACGAGACACTGGCGCAACCACGCGCCTGACACAGGGTCCACAAGACCGCGACGTCAACCGATTGACCGATGGAAGGTACCGCATCATGTCACACGCCACAGCCGACACCGTTGTTCAGAACTTCATACATGGCCGCTTTCTGGCCAACCGTTCCGGGGAAACGTTCCCGGTGGTAAACCCCGCCAACGGCCAGGTGATCTACCGGGTGGAAGTGGCCGACGAGTCCATCCAGCAGGCCGCCATCGAGAGCGCCCGCGCCGGGTTCGCCCAATGGTCCGCCATGACCGCGATCGAGCGCAGCCGGATTCTGCTGCGCGCGGTGGCGTTGCTGCATGAGCGAAACGACGAGCTGGCCGTGGTGGAAGTGCGGGATACCGGCAAGCCCCTGCAGGAGGCCGAAGCGGTGGACGTGGTCACCGGTGCCGACGCCATCGAATTCTTTGCCGGGCTGGCGCCGTCCATCGAGGGCAACCAGCAGGACCTGGGCGGTGACTTCTACTACACCCGGCGCGAACCGCTGGGCATCTGCGCCGGTATCGGCGCCTGGAACTACCCCATCCAGATCGCCTGCTGGAAGTCCGCGCCGGCGCTGGCCTGTGGCAACGCCATGATTTTCAAACCGTCCGAAGAGACCCCCATGGGCGCCATCAAGCTGGCGGAGATCTTCATCGAAGCCGGCGTGCCGGCGGGTGTGTTCAACGTGGTACAGGGCGCCGGCGACGTCGGCCAGTGGCTGACCCATCACCCGGACATTGCCAAGGTGTCGTTCACCGGTGAGGTGGGCACCGGTCGCAAGGTCATGGAAGCGGCGGCGTCAACGATCAAGGACGTCACCATGGAACTGGGTGGCAAGTCGCCGCTGATCATCTTCGACGATGCCGACCTGGAAAACGCCATCTCCGCCGCCATGGTGGGCAATTTCTACACTCAGGGTGAGATCTGCACCAACGGTACCCGGGTGTTTGTGCATGAAAACCTCTACCCGCGCTTTATGGAGCGCCTGCTGGAGCGCACCCGTAAAAACATCAAGCCCGGGGACCCGATGAACCCCGACACCAACTACGGTGCGCTGATCTCCAGAAAGCATCAGGATCTGGTGCTGGATTACATCGCCAAAGGCCTTTCCGAGGGCGCCACCCTCAGCCACGGCGGTCGGGCGTTCGAGCCGGAGGATTCCAAAGGGGGTTACTTCGTGGAACCGACGATCTTCACCGATTGCAGCGATGACATGACCATCGTGAAGGAGGAGATCTTCGGGCCGGTGATGTCGGTACTGACCTTCTCCGACGAAGACGAAGTGATTGCCCGCGCCAACAGCATCGATACCGGGTTGGCCGCCGGGGTGTTCACCAACGACATACGCCGTGCCCACCGGGTGATCCACCAGATCCAGGCCGGTATCTGCTGGATCAACAGCTACGGTGCTTCGCCGGCGGAAATGCCGGTGGGCGGCTACAAACTCTCCGGCGTCGGCCGCGAAAACGGGCGCGAGACCATCGCCCACTACACCCAGCTCAAGTCGGTGTATGTCGGCATGGAAGACCTCGACGCCCCGTTTTAACCCCGCAGCCCCCGCAGGAGAACGCGTATGACAGAAAACCGATACGACTACATCATTGTGGGGGCGGGCTCGGCCGGCTGCGTGCTGGCCAACCGCCTCACCGAAGACGCCCGCCACCGGGTGCTGCTGCTGGAAACCGGCGGCAGCGACAAGAGCATCTTCATCCAGATGCCCACCGCCCTGTCCATTCCCATGAACACCAGAAAATTCGCCTGGCAGTTCGAGACCGAGCCGGAGCCGTTCCTCGATAACCGCCGCATGCATTGCCCACGGGGCAAGGTGCTGGGCGGTTCCTCCTCCATCAACGGCATGGTCTATGTCCGTGGCCACGCCCGGGACTTTGACGAATGGGATGCCGCAGGCGCCACCGGCTGGCATTACCGTAACGTGCTGCCGTATTTCAGGAAAGCCGAGACCTGGGCCTTTGGTGGCGACGATTACCGGGGCGACCAGGGCCCGCTGGGTGTGAACAACGGCAATAATATGCAGAACCCGCTGTACGAGGCCTTTATCCGGGCGGGGTCGGACGCCGGTTATTTCGAGACCGGCGATTACAACGGTGCCCGGCAGGAAGGCTTCGGTGCCATGCACATGACCGTGAAGAACGGTCGTCGCTGGTCGACCGCCAACGCGTACCTGCGCCCCGCCATGGCGCGGCCGAACCTGACCGTGGTCACCCACGCTCTGGTGCACAAGGTGTTGCTGGCGGGTAAAACCGCCACCGGGGTGCGCTACGAGCAGGGCGGCAAGGTGCACGAGGCGAAAGCCGCCGAGGAAGTGATCCTGTCGGCCGGCTCCATTGGTTCACCACACCTGCTGCAGCTGTCCGGCATCGGCAAGCGCGAGGTGCTGGAGAAGGCCGGTATCGAGGTACAGCACGAGCTGCCGGGGGTGGGGGAGAATCTGCAGGACCACCTGGAGTTCTACTTCCAGTATCGCTGCAAACAGCCGGTGTCTCTCAACGGCAAGCTGGACTGGTGGAACAAGCTGAAGATCGGTGTGCGCTGGATTCTGCGCAAGGACGGTCTGGGCGCCACCAACCACTTTGAATCCTGCGGCTTTATCCGCTCCAAAGCGGGCGTCGAGTGGCCGGACCTGCAATACCACTTCCTGCCGGCGGCCATGCGCTATGACGGCAAGGAAGCGTTCGCCGGTGATGGCTTCCAGCTGCACATCGGCCACAACAAGCCGCAAAGCCGGGGCTACGTGCATGTGCAGTCGGCCGACCCCAGGCAGGCGCCGACCATCCGCTTCAATTATTTGCAGCACGAAGCCGACCGCGAGGGTTTCCGCGACTGCGTACGCCTGACCCGGGAAATCATCAGCCAGCCAGCGATGGACGAGTACCGCGGTGCGGAAATCCAGCCCGGCGTTGACGTCCAAAGCGACGACGATATCGATGCCTTCGTCCGTCAGGCGGTGGAAAGTGCCTATCACCCATCCTGCAGCTGCAAGATGGGCACCGACGAGCTGGCGGTGGTGGCACCGGACACCCGGGTTCACGGCCTCCGGAACCTGAGGGTGGTGGATTCGTCCATCTTCCCCACCATTCCCAACGGCAACCTGAACGCGCCCACCATCATGGTGGCCGAGCGCGCAGCCGACCTGATCCGGGGCAGGGAGCCCCTGCAACCTTCTGACGCGCCCGTGGTGATGGATGACCAGTGGCAGGCGCGCCAGCGCCCCGGCGAGGCCAAGCGCGTGTTGGCCTAGCCCCGCCTTTTTTTGTATCCGATTCGAAATAAGCAGCGCTTTCAGAGTAGAGGAGGAACACCCATGCTGTGCATCAAAAAAATAGAAACCACTAACCGGAGGCCCAAGGTATGACGCTCTGGCTCTCCAGCGGTCTGATCTTTACCTTCGCCGCCATCGCCCTGATTCTTTACAAATGGTGGGACATCCAGTGCATTGGCGTTACGCCGGTGCGCACCCTCACCTTTATCGCCATCCTGTTCACCTCCGGTCTGGATGTGGGACTGATCATGTTCCCGCTGACCGAGTTCGGCGGCTACGGTGATCTGTCGGCCAGCCCCGAGTACGGGTTTGCCAACCCCCTGGCCATCGAGTTCGGGTTCTGGGCGTTCCTGATCTGGGGCTTCTATTTCCTGACCTGTTTCTACTTCGCGATTATCGAGCCGCGGGTCCGGTTCTTCGAGATCCCGCTGGTGAAAGTGATCAACAACGTGGTCATTATCGGCACCTGTGCCTTCACCGCCTACCTGCTGCTGTCCAATCTGCCCTGGTATCTGCCTCAGCTCGGGGACGGCGAATCGGTGGTGCCGGCGTTCTACTTCATCGTGTTTGCGGCGATCGGGCTGGCGGTGTATTCCAGTTCCAAGATCAAGTACGTGCGCATTCTCAGCATCGGTTCCAGCGTGCTGTTCATCACCCTGATTGCCGGTATGTGGCTGCGGGCGTTTGCCCTTGGCAAGGGCTCACCGGCGGACTTCTTCGGCACCGTGGGCCTGATCGGGGAGTAGTTCACCAACCTTCACCACTTTGTCCTGCCCATCAACGACTACCACGAGTTCTATCTGTTCTGGTGGTTCTCCTGGAGCATCATGATCGGCCAGTTCACCGCGCGCTTTGTCAGCGGTCTCCGCACCTGGCAGTTGCTGATTGCCATGCTGGTGGTGCCGTCCATGGCCATCGGGGTGTGGTTCACCGTGCTCTATCATTACCACGAACAGGGTCTGAACATCGCCGCGTTCACCAATCTGGCGATGATCAGCGTCGGCGTGCTGATGGTGGTGAACTCACTGGATTCGCTGATCCGGTTGTACACCGACAACCTGAACCTGACCGCCCGGCGCCTGGGGCGTGCCAACTACGTGGTGTTCAACTTTCTGGCCATGGTAGGCCTGACCATGCTGTTCCAGCTGGATTTCCTGCGGATCCAGTGGGTCGGGGCGCTGGTGATCGGTCTGTATTTCACGTGTTTTGTCTATATTCTGGCGAACAGGCGGGCCGAGGTGGCCGCCATCAAGGCGTCTCCGAAAGAGAACACCCTCGACTTCCGCAAGATCGAGCTGGCCAGTTAGCGCCCGGCCCGCATCAGTTGCAACTGGCCAGCTGATTGATCCAGTCGGCGACCAGCTGGGCACCTGCGGTGTCCGGCTGGAGGATGCTGATCGGTGGCATACGGAATTCCCGCTCGGCCATCATCCGCAGGTACAGCAGTGAGTTGTCTGCATCGCCCGGTGTCAGCAGTTGCGCGCCCGGCCGGTCCAGATCGGTGTTATCGGGCGGCGTGCCACAGGCGCCGGTGTCACCCAGTGCCGTGGTGAACCGCAGATCCATGGCACTCTGGGTGGTGCCGCCGGGGCGGTGGCAATGGCTGCAATTGCTGTGCAGGTAGCTGCGCGCGCGCTCGGTGATCGACGCGGTGTCATCGGTGCTGCGGCTCAGCCGCTGGCTGCGCTGGGCGGAGGTCGCCGGCTCACTGAGTACGCCAATGCCCGCCAGGGTGGCCAGCTGGTTGGCACTGACGCCGGTCCGCGGGTAGGTGAAGTCGGTGTTCAGTTGCGAGGTTTCCAGCCCCAGACTGAAGCCGGCAGCGCCGGTGTGGCAGAGGCTGCACTCGCCGGCCGAAGGGTAGTGCCAGATCTGGCCGCCCGCGTCCGCTTCCCGGCTGCCATCTACCAGTTCTGCGTCGGTGCCGGCCTCGTCCCATTGATAGCTGTAGCCGGACCAGCTGCCATCGGCGTTGTGCAGGAACAGCCGGGTTTCAATCAGGCTCTGGCCCAGCAGGAAATTTTTCACCAGCACGGAGCCGCGGGGCAGGGCGAAATCCCCGCTGTCATCGATGGTAATGCGGCTGTTGTCCGGCAGCGCCATGTAACGGGTTTTGTCGGCGCCGTCGGACCAGAAAGGTTCAATCACGGTATAGGGGATCAGCCCGTCAGCCGGCTCCCAGGGTGCGCTGGCGCGGACGCAGCCGGTCTCTGACAATTGCTGTGGCAGTTCCACCTCGACGGTCACCGGGTCGATCCGGAACAGCCCGGAGAAGGTCACCAGGTACAGTTCGCCGCTGGCGTCCTGGGCAAAGGACGCGACGTTGCGACCGGTCTCCAGCAGGGTGCGACGCTGGAAACTGCCGTCGTCCTGCGGCGTCAGCGCCCACAGGGTGCCGGTGCCGAAATCGGCAAACAGGTAGTTGCCCTGCAGTGCGGGAATGTTGTTACCACGGTAAACGTAGCCACCGGTCACCGAAATGCCCTCGGAGCGACCGTAGACCGCCACCGGATCGATAAACGGGCCGGAAGGAGAGGCGCCACAGCTGTTGTCGGTGCGCTCAAAGCCTTCGTAGCAGCGCCAGCCGTAGTTGCCGCCGGCGGTGATGCGGTTGATTTCCTCGAACTGGTTCTGGCCCACATCGCCGGCCCACAGGTCGCCGCTCTGGCGGTCGAAACTGAAGCGCCAGGGGTTGCGCAGGCCGTAGGCGTAGATTTCCGGCAGCGAGCCCGAGACGCCGCTGCCGTTGGGGCTGCCGTCCGGATTGAAACGCAGCAGTTTGCCCAGACGAGTGGCCAGGTTCTGGGCGTTGTTGTCGGGGTCGTTGGCACTGCCGCCGTCGCCAAGCCCGACATACAGCAGGTTGTCCGGGCCGAAGACAATGTGACCGCCGTTGTGGTTGGCGAAAGGCTGGGACTGCTGCAGCAGATCGGTGCGCAGCAACGCGCCGGCGCCGCGCAGGCTCTCGCCATTGTCGGCGGATTCGAAACGGGCGACAAACGAGGTCATGCCGCTGCCGGTCTCTTCCGTGAACGACAGGTAAATGAAACCGTTGCTGGCGAAGTCCGGATCAAACGCCATGCCCAGCAGCCCGCATTCTTCGCAGGTGCTCAGTGGGTAGGCCTGGGACAGGTCTGCCAGCTGGGTGCGGCCGTCAGTCGTCAGGTCAAGGCGATAGATGACACCGCCCTGTTCCACCACGTAGAAGATGCCGGTCTGACCGGGGTGGGGCAACATCAGCAGGGGCCGGCTGAAGTCGAGGGCCGGCGCTATCGGGGCCAGTTGCACCTCGCCTGAGCCTTCAAAGGCCAGGCACTCGGTGTTGCCGGGGCGCTCGGAGAGACCGAGGGCGTCGCCGGACCCGCTTCCTGAACCACCGCCGCAGGCGGTAACGGTCAGGCAGATGAGTAGCAGAAGGCATCGTTGCATGAGCTCTGTCCTCCCTGCAGAGCTTTAATAATAGTCGATCCCTGTCATTGTGAAAGCGGCACTCTGCCCGGTTAGCCCGGGCAGCCTGCGCCGGTGAGATCCGGTTTACTCGTTGGTCCGTTCTCTCATGTCCTCGGCGCCTTCCTTGAAATTCTGCCAGGTGGAAGAGGTGGCCTCCTTGGTGCTCTCCCACGCGCTCTTGCTGGTCTTTTTGGTGTTTTCCCAGGCCTGGCTCAGGCTGCTGCGGGTCTGGTTCCACCAGCTTTCATCGTACTCGGGCAGTGAGGCGACGGCCTCGCTGTCTGCTTCCAGATGGACCTGATAGTCCAGGTCGTCGAACTGATCCATGGCGTCGTCACTCTCTTCCAGCTCCACGGTGAAACTGCCGCGCTCGGCGACCACATCACGCCCGCCAAGGCCCAGTACGTCGCCGGTCTTGATCACCAGGGAATGAATGGACATATCATCGCCCAGCAGGATGTCTTCGACTTCGCCGACCTCCTTGCCGCTGCTGTCGTAAACATCCGCATCCAGCAGCTCGTCGGCGGAATACAGTCCTTCAGCGGCCTGCGCGTAAGTACCGAGCGCCAGACTGCCAGCAAGCATGGAGATACCCATGGCCTTAACCATTCGTGTACGCATGATGGAACTCCTGTAAAGATGGGATCCTGTGATAACGCCGGGATCAGAGGCCCGGCGTTACCCTTCAAGCTAGCAAATGCCCCGGTATCCACCAAGTGACGTTCCGGCAATGATCCGGTAGCCGGAATGTTATAAATCAGCGCTATCATCGGTGGGGCGCAGACCGTTGAATTCGGCAACGCTGCCCCCATATAACCGCGCAGGCGTCGGTTTTCCGGAGCTGCCGCAACGCAATTTCTGAAGATAGGGAATGCCTATGCCGAGTTTGGAAATAATCAATTTAAACGAAGCGTAGAAAATCCGTATCTTTGCCCCCGACTTGATCACTAACCCTTTAATCCATGAAACAGGAGTTTTCTTAGATGGGTATTGTTAACAGCGAGATCAAACCGTTCAACGCCACGGCTTTCAAGCAGGGCGAGTTCGTTGAAATCAGCGACGCAGACGTAAAAGGTAAGTGGGCTGTCTTTTTCTTCTATCCGGCCGACTTCACGTTCGTATGCCCGACCGAGCTGGGCGACGTGGCGGACAAGTACGAAGAGCTGCAGAAGCTGGGCGTTGAAGTGTTCTCCGTGTCCACCGACACCCACTTCACCCACAAAGCATGGCACGACGCTTCCGAGACCATCGGCAAGATCAACTACTACATGGTTGGCGACCAGACCGGCACCATCACCAACAACTTCGGTGTGATGCGTGAAGGCCAGGGCCTGGCAGACCGCGCTACCTTCCTGATCGATCCGGACGGCGTGATCCAGGCGATGGAAATCACTGCCGAAGGCATCGGCCGTGACGCCGACGACCTGCTGCGCAAGGTGAAAGCGGCCCAGTACGTTCGCAACAACCCGGGCGAAGTATGCCCGGCCAAGTGGAAAGAAGGCGAAGCCACCCTGGCACCGTCTCTGGACCTGGTTGGCAAAATCTAAGCAACCCTGACGGAATGCTTATGGAAAAGGCCCGCATCGCGGGCCTTTTTTATGCCTGCCAGGAATTAACATAGGTCTTGGCTATTAAACGTTTAAGGTCAATTAATTTGAGCATTGGTGTGCCCGCCCGTATCTTAGCGAGCATCTGATGAATCGAAACGTTTTCATTACCTGACTTTTCAAGAGGAACGACCCTATGTTGGATGCCAATATCAAGGAACAGCTGAAGGCCTACATGGACAAGCTGCAGCAGCCGATCGAGCTGGTGGCGGCTTATGATGACAGCGCCAAGTCCCAGGAGCTGCGTGAGCTGCTGGAAGAGCTGGAGCCGATGTCGGCGAAGATCAGCCTGCGCACCGAGGAAGATCCGGATGTGCGCCGCCCGTCTTTTGCCATCCACCGTGTAGGCACTGATATTGGTGTACGTTTTGCCGGTATTCCCATGGGCCACGAGTTCACCTCGCTGGTGCTGGCGTTGCTGCAGGTGGGTGGCCATCCGTCCAAGGCCAGTCAGGATGTGATCGAGCAGGTGCAGTCGCTGGACGGAGAGTTCGAGTTCGAGACCTACTTTTCCCTGTCCTGCCAGAACTGCCCGGACGTGGTTCAGGCCCTCAACCTGATGAGCGTGCTGAACCCGAAGATCAGACACACCTCCATCGACGGCGCCCTGTTCCAGGACGAAGTCGAGCAGCGTGAAGTGATGGCGGTCCCGAGCGTGTACCTGAACGGCAAGGTCTTCGGCCAGGGCCGGATGACCATGGAAGAGATTGTCGCCAGGCTGGACACCAACTCCGACGCCCGCGAAGCCGAAAAAATCAACGCCAGGGACAACTTTGAAGTGCTGGTCATCGGTGGTGGTCCCGCCGGTGCATCCGCCGCCATTTACGCGGCGCGGAAGGGCATCGCCACTGGTATCGCCGCCGAGCGGTTTGGTGGCCAGGTGGCCGACACCATGGGCATCGAGAATCTGATTTCCGTGCCCTACACCGAAGGCCCCAAGCTGGTAGCGGCGATGGAACAGCACGTCAAGGAATACGATGTCGACATCATGAACATGCAGCGTGCCGAGAAGCTGATCCCGGCGGCGAGCAAAGGCGGCCTGCACGAAGTACGCCTGGCCAATGGCGCCTCCCTGAAGTCGCGCACCGTGGTGCTGTCCACCGGCGCCCGCTGGCGCCAGATGGGCGTGCCGGGCGAAGAGGAATACCGCAACAAGGGCGTTGCCTACTGCCCGCACTGTGACGGCCCGCTGTTCAAAGGCAAGCGTGTGGCGGTGATCGGTGGCGGCAACTCCGGCGTGGAAGCGGCCATCGACCTGGCGGGCATTGTCGGCCACGTAACACTGATCGAGTTTGGTGCAGAAATGCGCGCGGACGACGTGTTGCAGAAGAAACTGCGCAGCCTCAAGAACGTGGAAATCATCACCTCCGGCCAGACCACCGAGATCACCGGGGAGAATGGCAAAGTGAACGGTCTGCAGTACACCGATCGCAACACGGGTGAGAGCCACCATGTGGCGCTGGAAGGCGTGTTCGTGCAGATTGGCCTGGTGCCCAACACCGAGTGGCTGAAAGGCGATATCGAGCTCAGCCAGCACGGTGAGATCATCGTCAACGAGCGCGGCGAGACCTCCCTGCCGGGTGTGTTCGCGGCCGGTGACGCCACCACGGTGCCCTACAAGCAGATCGTGATCTCCATGGGCGAGGGCTCCAAGGCGGCACTGAGCGCCTTTGACTTCCTGATTCGCAACTCGGCGGACTGACGCCGCCGCGGGCGGAACCAGAAGCACCGGTGAGAACCGGTGCTTTTTTTTGTGGTGCGATACCCCCGCGAGGTTTGCTGATATGCCATCCTGAGAGTAACGGCGTACAATCTCCGAGAGGCACGGATGGAGGGGGGCACAGAGCGGTATGGGTATTCGATCACGGTGGATGGCCGCTACATTACTCTGGCTGTTGCTGGCTCCCGGGGCAGGCGCCGCGTCACGCCCTTCGGTGGTCTTCCTGGCGCCGGACGATTCAACGTTCTGGACGATGGTGGCCGGTGTAATGCAGGAGGCGGCCATCGACCTTGATATGGACCTGGAGGTTGTGTTCGACCGGGGCCGCGACCGGTTCACCTACCTGAGACTGGCGGAAAAGGTGCTCGAGCGGGATGTCCGCCCGGACTACCTGATGTTCATGGCCAAGGAAAACGTCACCGCCGAGATGCTGACGCTGGCCAGCAAGGCAGACGTCAAGGTGTTCACCTTCAATACCGATATCCCGGCCAGGGCCCGGGAGACCGTCGGCATGCCCCGGAAGTCACTGCCGAACTGGATCGGGCATTTGGTGCCGGATAACGTGGCCGCAGGACGACAGCTGGCCGCGGCACTGGCGGCGCAGGCCGCAGAGCTCGGCTTGACCCGGCAGGACAGCGCGCCGGACACCATAGCGCTGAGCGGTACGCGGGATTCGTCCGCCGCCAAGGACCGCAATCTCGGCCTGATGCAGGCCGCCCAGGATCGCCATATCGCGCTGCGGCAACTGATCTTCGCCGACTGGAGCAGAGAGCAGGCCGGTGAAAGAACCCGGGTGCTGCTGCAACGGTACCCGGAAGTGACGATGGTCTGGAGCGCCAGTGATGGCATGGCCGTTGGTGCGATCGCGGCGGCAAAGGCCGTGGGACGGGAGCCGGGAAAAAACGTGGTGATCGGTGGTTTTGACTGGGAGCCGGAGGCCCTGGAGGCCATTCGCCGCGGCGAACTGACCCTCAGTCTGGGCCGGCATTTTCTGGGTGGGGCACTGGGTCTGCTGCAACTCTACGACTATCACGCCGGCATGGATTTCGCCCAGGGCGCTTCAACAGCCGCATTGAAGTACCGGTTAGAGGCCGCAACCCAAAGCAATGTAGATCGTATTGAGCGGGTAATGGATCCTGAGAGCTGGCAGCGTGTGGACTTCCGCCAGTTCAGTCGGGCTTTGAACAAGGATCTAGCCGATCAGTCGCCCAATGCCGATCAGCAAATGGACGCCCTGGTCTCTGCGCTGGCCCAGACCAAGGCCGCCGCGACACGCTGACCGGCCTACCGGCGACCTCCGATCTCTTCCTCAAGGCTGCCGGCGGTCGCCGGTTGCGGCTCGTCTCCGGCAAACAGGTGGCCGTATGCCGCACGCACGCCGCTCACGATGAACCCATGGGGCACGTCATCGAACACGCCGTGATCCTGAACATACTCCATATGTGCCTGCCCGGACTCGGTGTACTCCTGAAACATGGAGTCGTTGACGCCATCAAACTCCAGCGGTTCCACTTTCATCAATTCACATAGCCGGCGGTTGAACGCCGGTGTGGCCTTCACCCAGCGTCCGTTCAGGTACAGCTCAATGAAACCGTGCATACGGAAAATGTCCGATTGCAGCCACTCGATCAGTTTGGGGCTGGAGAGATGGTTGCGCACGTCCGCCAGACCCAGGCGGCTGGGAATGCCGATGGAGCGCGCCGCCGCCCCCAGCAGTACCGCTTTGGGGATGCAGTAGGTTTCACCGCTTGCCAAAGCGTAACTGGCACTGAAGGTGTCCGCGTCGGTGCTGAACACATAGGGGTTGTAGTTGATGCTGTCGCGCACCGCGAGGTAAAGCGTCTTGATCTGTGCCACCGGATCGTCCGGCACGCCTTCCAGCTGAGCGGCAATCCAGGCCTTGAGTTCTGGTTTGTCGTAATCAAAAAACGCGGTGGGCTGAAGGTAGCGTTCCATAGGACTGATCCGGTTTCTGGGCATCGGGCATTCATCGTGGCCAATTAGCAAGCTACAGGCAATAGCCATTTCCGCCAAGGCGATTACCCGGTTTGATCACGTCTCGCTTTCTAAAACCCGCCATCACATTCACGGTTATCATCAGCGAAGCATTCCTGCCTGATGGATTCAGGTCACTTTGGCACAGCCGATGCCCGTGGCTCAATACTGGCCATTGTGGCAGTCTGGAGAGGAGTTCAGGGAGAGGGAAGAACCGATATGACGCTGCAAACACTGCTGGGTATTGAGTTGCCCATCATTCAGGCGCCGATGGCCGGCGTTCAGGGTAGTGAGCTGGCGCTGGCGGTTTCCAATGCCGGCGGCCTGGGATCGATGCCCTGCGCCATGCTGGACACTGAGGCGTTGCGCGCCGAACTGGAAACCCTGGCGACGGGCACCACACAACCGGTCAATGTGAATTTTTTCGCGCATCAGCCGCCGCAGCCTGATGCGGCCCGGGAACAGGCCTGGCGGGAAGCATTGACGCCCTTCTACCGTGAGTACGGCATTGATCCGGAAGCGGTGCCGGCTGGCGGTGGTCGCAGGCCATTTAACGACGAAGCAGCCGAGCTGGTCGAGAGGTACGCGCCGGCGGTGGTCAGCTTTCATTTCGGCTTGCCGGATGAGATCCTGCTGGCTCGGGTCAAGGCCACCGGGGCCAGGGTCCTTTCCACCGCAACCACGGTTGAAGAAGCCATATGGCTGGACCAGCGGGGCGTGGATGCCATCATTGCCCAGGGGCTGGAGGCGGGCGGTCATCGGGGCATTTTCCTCACCCGGGAGCTGTCCACCCAGATGGGGACCTTTGCGCTGTTGCCGCAGGTGATCACGGCGGTTCGCTGCCCGGTTATCGCCGCTGGCGGGATTGCTGATGGCCGGGGTGTCCGCGCCGCCATGGCACTGGGGGCGGCCGGTGTCCAGGTGGGCACCGCCTTTATGTTGTGCCCCGAAGCCACCACGCGGCCGATCCATCGCGAGATTCTGAAGAGCCCGCAAGCCCGCCACACGGCCCTGACCAACCTGTTCTCCGGTGGCCCGGCCCGGGGCATAGTCAACCGGGTAATGCGGGAGCTTGGTCCTATGTCCGATGTGGCCCCGGCGTTTCCGCTGGCGACCTCGGCCATTGCGCCTTTGCGGGCCAGTGCGGAGGCGTCCGGCTGTGGTGATTTTTCGCCATTGTGGTCCGGGCAGAACGCCTCCGGATGCCGCGAAATACCCGCCGCCGAACTGGTCCGTCAGCTGGCCGAGGAATTATGATCGGGCTCGTTGCCGACATGTCCCTGGCTCACCTGCTGGGGCAGTTCAGCGGGCTGATCGCTCTGGGTTTCTGCATTGCCGGTTTCGCCAACAAGAACGACGACCGGCTGATGGTGCTGCTGATATCCGCCAACGTCGCCTTTGCCCTGATGTTCGCATTCTTCGAGAGCTGGACGGCGGCGGCGCTGACGGTGCTGGTGATCGTGCGGATAGCCCTGGCGCGAAAGTATCAGGGCAGCTGGCGCATCATGGCGGTGATGCTGGCGATCAACCTGCTGGTGGCTGCGGTCACCTGGCGTGAGCCTACCGATATCTTTCCGTTGACGGCGGCGGTGCTGGGTACCGTCGGCATGTTCATGCTGCGTGGCATACCATTGCGAGTGGTGCTCGGGCTCGCGGCGCTGGCGTGGTTGCTGAACAACCTCGTGATCGGTTCGGTGGGAGGAACGCTGGCGGAAGGGATGGTCCTTGTTACCAATGTTATTACCATTGTGCGTCTCTACCGGCTGCAGAAAAAATACCCGGAGGCCATGGAGCGCGTCTGGAAATCGTAACTGGTCGCGGGAACAGCGCTTAACTGATTGTCATTGAATGCTAATTTTCCGGTAAGGACGGGTGCTGCTCCAACCTGTCACGGTTAGCGTGAATTCATGGCAACCAAGGAAAGAGATTATGTCCTTCAAACGAGTCGCACTGTTCGGATCTGCTCTGGTATTCGCTACTTCTCTTGCTCAGGCAAACCCCGGTGAAGAAACGTCGCAGCCTTCTGCAACTGGCACGTCGCAGTCTGAGCAAAGTTCTCAGCCCGGCAGCTACGGTTCAGACACGTCACAACCCGGCACTTCCCAGCCCGGCACCTCTCCTGACGCGCAACAAGGCGGCAGCCAGCCCGGTGCAACGCAGCAGGGTGGCACCACCGGTACCACCGGCGGTTCCGGGCAGGGCACAGGGCAAGGCCAGTCCGGCTCCATGGGGGGGCAGCAGTCCGGTGGCTCCCAGGCGGGGGGACAGCCGGATTATGACGATGCGAAGAGTCAGGAGGACGATGAGAAAGACGGATGGTAAGCCAGTATTGATGTGTGTGGGGGCCTCCGCGCCCCCTCGTGTTGCTTCTCTCGTTCTTGCGGCGGCCCCACACGGGCCGCTTTTTTTTGGTCTAAACTGATTTTCCTGAACATGCCCGGACCACCGAGCCAGAGTAAGCCTAGTGGAACTAGAAACCATCTATCGCCAATGTTCCAGACAACTGCTGGCCACGCTTATCCGATTGCTCGGCGACTTCGATCTCGCGGAAGAAGCCATGCAGGAAGCATTTACAGCTGCAGCGCATCAGTGGCCGGGTGAGGGGATACCGGACAACCCCCGGGCCTGGCTGATCCGTTGTGGCCAGAACCGGGGGATTGACCAGATCCGGCGGCGGCAGACCGTTCGCGGTCACGCCGACGAGCTCGCCTGGCTGATGGATAACGCCGAAACCCCCGACCTGGCGGAGACGTCTCTGCAGGATGACCAGTTGCGGCTGATCTTCACCTGTTGCCATCCGGCGCTGGCGGTGGATGCCCAACTGGCCCTGACGCTGCGGGAAATGTGCGGCCTCACCACCGAGCAGGTTGCGCGGGCGTTGTTGCAGAAGCCCACCACGCTGGCCCAGAAAATTGTCCGCGCCAAGCGCAAGATCCGTGAGGCCGGCATCCCCTACGAGGTTCCCGAAGACAAGCACCTGCCAGAGCGCCTGGGCGCCGTGCTCCATGTGATCTACCTGATGTTCAATGAAGGCTATGCCCGCACGGAGGGCGAACATCTGCTTGACGCCAGCCTCACCGCCGAAGCCATCCGGCTGGCGGAGCTGCTGGCCACGCTGTTGCCGGACGCCGACGTGTTCGGACTGCTAGCGCTGATGCGACTGCAGGATGCCCGCAAGCTGGCGCGGGTGGATGTGGACGGGGAACTGGTAACGCTGGAGGAGCAGGACCGCAGCCTGTGGGACGGCGAGCAGATCCGCTTGGGGAAGGCCTGGCTGATGCGGGCGCTGGCCCATGCGCCCGCCGGCGCCTACACCCTGCAGGCTGCCATCGCTGCCGCACACGCCGATGCCGTGTCCTATGAGCAGACAGACTGGGAAGACATCGCCGGCCTCTACGATCTGCTTTATCAACGCTCGCCCACACCGGTGGTCGCCCTGAACCGGGCGGTGGCGGTGGCCATGGTGGAAGGGCCGGAAACCGGCATTGCCTTGCTGGAGGGCCTGTCCGCCCACAAGGCCATCCACAACTATTACCTGTTTCATGCCGCCCTGGCTGACCTGTATCGGCGGGCCGGGGATCACGCCCGGGCTCGGACGGCCTATGAACGGGCACTGTCGCTGACGAGCCAGGCGCGGGAACAACGCTTTTTGCGCAGACGAGTGGCCGGGCTGGCTCCGCAGGACCGGGAGAAATAACCCCGACCGCTGTCGAAATCACCGGCGCACGCACGACAACTCCATGGGACACGATAAAGGAGGCCTCCCATGAAATACGTGGCACTGGTTTACTACCGGGAACAGATCATCAACGACATGACCGAACAGCAGTGGCATGACCTGAATCAGGAGTGCATCCGCTGTGTGGAGAGTCTGACCGACAAGGGCAAGTATCTGACCGGTCAGGCACTGCAGCCGGTGGACAATGCCACCACGGTGCGAGTCCGGGATGGCGAGGTGCTGATATCGGATGGTCCTTTCGCTGAAACCAAAGAGCAGCTGGCCGGCTTCTATTTGCTGGACGCCCGCGACCTGAACGAGGCGCTGCAACTGGCAAGCCATATCCCCCCGGCGCGCCTCGGGAGTGTGGAAGTGCGCCCGGTGCGGGAATTGCCGCCCAGGGACTGAACCGCGCCAGCACGGATTCAAACAGGAGCAATGAGCATGACCTACGTAGACGGTTTTGTGGCGGCGGTACCCACCGCCAATAAAGACAAATACATCAAGCACGCCAGCGATGCGGCCGTGGTGTTCAGGGAGCACGGGGCCCTGAGCCTGGTGGAATGCTGGGGCGATGATGTGCCTGATGGCACGGTTACCTCGTTCCCCATGGCGGTGAAATGCGAACCCGGGGAAACCGTAGTGTTTTCCTGGATCACCTGGCCCTCAAAGGAGGTGCGTAACGCCGGTATGGCGAAGGTGATGGAGGATCCCCGCCTGCAGCCGGACGTGAATCCCATGCCATTCGATGGCAAGCGGTTGATTTATGGGGGCTTCCAGAGGGTGGTGGACAAATAGTCCGTGCTCTGGGACTGACCCGCTGAACGCACGGCAACCGGGAGCTTGGCCAATCCCCCGGTTGCTGTAACTCGCTAACGTGGACTCATGGCTGGCCCGATTTTGTCTAACCTGTGTAAGGGCCAAATAAGAATCTACCAGGAGCGAGGCCGCTACCATGAGCCAACACCACTTTGACGTACTGATCATCGGCGCCGGCGTGTCCGGCATTGGCATGGCGTGCCACCTCAAGCGCGAGTGCCCGGGCAAGTCGTTTGCCATTCTTGAACGCCGCCAGTCTCTGGGCGGTACCTGGGATCTGTTCCGTTACCCCGGTATCCGGTCCGACTCCGACATGTTCACCTTCGGCTACAATTTTCGCCCATGGACCGGTGGCAAGGTGCTGGCGGATGGCGCCTCCATCAAGAACTACGTGAAAGAGACCGCTGAGGAAAACGGGGTCGACAAGCACATCCGCTACGGTCTCGCGGTCAAGACCGCGGACTGGTCGAGTGCCGACAAGTGCTGGCACGTGACTGCCCAGCGTGAGAAAACCGGCGAGACCGAAACCTTCACCGCCGGTTTCATGGTGGGTTGCACCGGATACTACAACTACGACAAGGGCTACAAGCCTGATTTCCCCGGCGAGGAAAACTTCAAAGGCCAGGTGGTCCACCCCCAGCACTGGCCGGAGAATCTGGATTACACCGGCAAGAAAGTGGTGGTGATCGGCAGTGGTGCCACCGCCATTACCCTGGTGCCGACCATGGCGGAGAAGGCGGCCCACGTCACCATGCTGCAGCGCTCACCGACCTACCTGATGCCGCTGCCGTCCACCGACAAGGTCACCCTGGCGTTGCAGAAAGTGTTGCCCGCCAAGGCCGCATATAAGCTGACCCGTGCCCGTAACATCTCCATTGCGCGCCTGCTGTATGAGCGCTCCCGCAAGAGCCCGAAGGCCATGCGCCGGTTGTTCCTCAGTGTGATCCGGCGTCAGGTCAACGGCAAGGCCGACATGCGTCACTTCACCCCGGACTACAATCCCTGGGATCAGCGCCTGTGTGTGGTCAAGGATGGCGATCTGTTCAAGGCGTTGAAGGCGGGTAACGCGTCCATTGCCACCGATCACATCGAGCGTTTCACCGAAACCGGCATTCGCCTCAAATCCGGTGAAGAGCTGGCGGCAGACATCATCATTCCGGCCACCGGCCTGGAAATCCAGATGCTCGGCGGCATCGAGCCGTCGGTGGACGGCGAGCCGGTGGTGATGAAAGACAAGATCATCTACAAGAATGTGCTGGTGGAGGGCGTGCCCAACGCCGGGATGATTTTCGGCTACACCAACATCTCCTGGACCCTGAAAGCGGATATTGCCAGCGAGTACCTGTGCCGCCTGATCAATCACATGGACCGCAAGGGCAACCGCGTGGTCGTGCCCCGGGACACCCAGGGCAGTCGCGGCGAAGACACCATTCTCGGCGCCCTCAATTCCGGCTACATCAAGCGGGCGGAAGACCGGTTGCCGAAGCAGGGCACCCACGGACCCTGGAAGGCCTCCCAGAATTACCTCGAAGACGTGAAGATCCTGCGTTTCGACCCGATTGAGGACGGCTATCTGGAGTTCGACGGCAAGCGTTCACAGGAAGCGGCCGAGAGCGGCGCTCCCGGGTTCCTGCGACCGCTGCGCTCGGCACTGTTTGGCTCGTGACCTCCGGGCAAGCGTGGTACCGGTTACTTTAGTCACCTATTAGTCTGTGCAAGAGTATGTCAGGCTTTTCCGCTTTCGTACTCTCAGCACAGGCAAAGTTGTATGTCGCGCACCTCCAAGAACCAAAGCAGTCCGCTGTGGCACCCGATCTACTGGCCCTCCTGGCTGATGGTGTTTACGCTGTATCTGCTGTCGCTATTGCCCATGTCGGCCAAACAGCGTTTTGGCCGGCGCCTGGGGTGTTTTCTGGCGCGCAAGCTCAAATCCCGGGCCAACGTCGCCCACACCAACCTCAGTGCCTGCCTGCCGGAACTGGACGACAACGCCCGTCAACAACTGGTGCAGGACAATTTCGTCGCCTGCACCCGCGGCTTTCTGGAAAGTACCCACGCCTGGTGGCGTGATATGTCCGGGTACTACGACGCCACCGAAATGCACGGGCTGGAGCATCTGGACGCCGCACGGGCCCAGAACCGGGGGGTACTGCTGATTGGTGGCCACTACAGCATTTTCGATTTCGCCCTGCCGCTGATTGCCTGCAAGCTGGACAAGCCGGGGTACATGTACCGGCCCAACAACAACCCGGTCATCGACTGCATGATCGAAAACGGCCGGCGCCGTCATTTCAATATTCGCCCGTTTTCCAAGCGCCAGTTGCCGCGGATGATGAAGTTCCTGAAAGAGGGCGGTCAGGTGTGGTTTGCCTGCGACCAGGATTTTGGCCGTAAAACCGAGCTTTTTGTGCCGTTCTTCGGTGTCGATGCCGGCTGTATTACTTCGCCCAGCTACATCGCCAGGGAGTCCGGCGCGGCGGTGATCTGCGTCAGCCACCTGCGGCTGCCCGATGGCCGCTATCGTGTGGAGTTCTCCCCCATTCAGGAGGATTTCGGCGAGGACAGTACCCGCGATGCCGAAACCTGGAATCGCTTTATTGAATCCACCATCCGCGAGTATCCGGACCAGTACCTGTGGTTGCACAAACGGTTCAAGAGCCGGCCAGAGGGTGCCGAAAAAATCTACTAGCGTCACGGCAATGGCGAACCTTCGGGTGGATCACCTATGCTTGCTCCACATTTGGCCTGAAAAGAGGGGAAGACAATGCAATTGCTACCGGGACGAGTATTTGCTGCCGTATTACTGTTTTTTTCCGTGCCTGCGCTGGCGGCGGAGGGCATGGTGACGGTCAAGAGTAGCCACAGTGTTGAGGCTACGGCGGACAAGCTCGAGTCTGTACTGAAGGAAAAGGGCATGACGGTCATGGCCCGGGTGAATCACCAGCAAGGTGCCAGCAAGGCCGGGCTCGAGCTTCGGCCGACCGAAGTGGTGATTTTCGGTAACCCGAAAGTCGGCACGCCGCTGATGCAGTGCGCCCAGAGTGTGGCGATTGATCTGCCGCAGAAAGCGCTGATCTGGGAAGATGAGCAGGGGGCGACCTGGCTGGGCTATAACGACCCTGGCTATCTGAAGTCCCGCCACGGTATCGAGGGTTGTGACGAGGTGCTTGCCAAGGTGAACGGCGCACTGTCCGGATTCGCCAAAGCCGCCACGGAGTAATGCTGCACGCTTTTTTCAGTTCCTGTCTTGCCTACGCTGCGCTGCTTGCCGGCGTACTGGCGTTTTTGCCCGGCGCGGGATTGCTGGGAGCGCTGGCGGTCAGTCTGGCCGTGGTGTTGGGCTGGCGCTCCATGCGTACGGTGCCCCGGGGCGTGTTCGTGGTGGCGGGGTTGGCGCTGGTGTTTGCGCTTGGGCGCGATCCGGCGCTGATTGCGGGCGCCGCGACCAACATGACCCGTCTGGCCGGGCTGATTCTGGCGGTGATGCTGTTGTCATCGGTGCTGGCGGGTTCCCGGGATCTGCAGAAAATCTCCACCAGTCTGTTCAGCGGCAGCCCCCGTGCCCGCTACGCCAGTGTCACCTTCGGCACCGCCCTGGTGTCGGTACCGCTGAATTTCGGGTCGGTGGCGGTGGTGGGCAGCCTGGTGGCGGAGCGTATCCGCAATGACGGCGACACCAGTGCCACCCGCAATGGTACACGCGCTGTGCTTCGTGGTTTTGGCGTATCACCGATCTGGTCCCCGCTGTCGATTTCGGTTGCTCTCACGTTAACGCTGTTGCCGGGGCTGGGCAGTGGGCAGTTGCTCTCGGTGGCCATGCCGTTCGCGTTGCTGGTGTTGCTGGCCGGCTTTCTCTGGCGGGAACACGAACCCGCGACCGGCCCCGCTGCGCTGGACGAGCGTGCCGGATGGGGAAGCTGGTTGCGGTTTGGCGGGATTATTGTGGCCATCTGTTTCGGTGTTTTTGTGTTCAGCCACAGCTACGGCCTGAGCTACGCCCGCTCGGTAACACTGAGCTGCCTGTCCGTCGTGGTCGTTGGCTGGTTGTTGTCGTGGTTTAACGGTAACAACCCCAGGCTGCCTAACATGGCCAACGTCAGCAACGAGCTGGCGATTGTGGGCGGGTCGGCGTTTATCGGATCCATCATCAGTGCCGTGGTGCTGGGCCAGATGGGTGGCTCTGTGAATCTGCCCGGTTGGGCCTGGCCGCTGCTGGCGGCGCTGGTGCCATGGGGCTTTTTCCTGGCGGGCCTGGCGGGGGTCAACCCGATCGTGATCGGCACCCTGGCCGGCGGTATTCTGGGCTCGGTGTGGCCGGCCGGCAGCGTGTTGGGTCTGGGCTTTGCCATGGTCACCGGCTGGGGAGTAACCGCCTTCGGCACGCCCTTTGCGGCCAACGCTCTGATCATGGAACGGCTGACCGGCTACCCCGCCCGTGATGCTTCCCTGCGCTGGAGCCTGGCACTTTCGCTTTCGGCGCTGTCACTGGCGAGTCTGATCGCGTCGTCCCTGACGCTCTGGTTGGTGTAAATCCGGTTGCCGTCAGGGGCGGGGACCCATCATGCGTTCCAGCGCCTGGGGATTGGGCAGGCCCTGTACCATAGTGACCTTGCCGTTTTCGCCCCGGTAGAGCGTGCTGGGCGTTGCCTGTAATCCCATTTCCTGCATCAGTCGGTTGTTGGCCTTTACGTCCAGGTGTGCGGCGCTCACTCGTTCACGGTCAACCTCGATACCACCTTGCTCGAAGGACGCCTGCTGTTGGTGCAGTGCCGCTTCGGGCGTGTCGCTCCCGAGGATGGTGGCCGCTTTGGTCAGGCTGTCTTCCGCGAGAATGCCCACCATGATGTGGCGTAGCTGGACTTTGCCCGCCTCGATCCAGGGCTCGGCCTGCGCACGGAACCGATGGCAATAGGGGCAATTGGGATCGGTGAAGGTGTAGATAATGGTTTCGGCGTCTTCATTGCCGTCGCGGACCCAGTGGCTGTCTTCCAGTTCAGGCCAGGCATCTTCGAATTTGGGACCCATGACCCGGTCCTGAATGCTCGCCTCGCTCAGGTTGTTACCGTGCTGATCCATCATCGTACCAACGATCACGTGGTCTCCGTCGGGCGTCAGGTAGAAGGCCAGTGAGCGCCCTCCCATCTCGCCGACATACCCTGTCATGCCGCCGGGTGCCTCAAAACTGTCGATCACCTTCACTCCCTGCTGTTCCAGTTTCTCGACCGCCGGCGGAAACTCCCCGGCCTGGGCACTGGTGGCGATGACCGCAGTGGCGAACAACGCATGGCGTAGCAAGTGGCGACGTAGGAACGGGTTCATCGGGATGTGACCTCCTGTGAAGATTCGAGATGGCTGGTAGCAAAGCGCTCAAGGCCCCGGGCGAGGCTGGCGCGGGATAATTCGCCCATATGACTGTCGACCAGTTTGCCCTCGGCGTTGTAGAACAGGGTGGTGGGCAGGCCCTGGGAGCCGGTGGCACGGCCGAAGCCACCCTGGCGGTCACTGAGGACGTGGTTAAGGTCCAGATTCTGTTCGCTGAGAAACCGGCGGATGGTGTCGGGGTGCTCGCCCTGGTTGGCAAACACGAAATTGACCCCGGGATAGCGGCTCTGGGCCTCCTCCAGCACCGGCATCTCACGGATGCAGGGCGGGCACCAGGTGGCCCAGAGGTTTATCACCGTGGGCTGCCCCTGGGGGAGGGCGTCCAGATGGACCGGTTGCTCATTGAGGTCGGTGAGGGCTACCTCCGGCAGGCCCTGGGTCTGGTTATCAATCAGGGCGATCACGCCGGTGGTGAAACCCCAGGTCAGCAGACCGGCGGCCACGGCAGACCCCAGGGGCCGGCGGATGCTGGCGCGGCGCCAGAGCAGAAAGCCGGTGAAGCACAGCGCTACCACCAGGCCCGATACCGGATCGAAACCGCCATCACGAATATCGAGCATGCCCAGCCAGTCGCCCTGATAGTGCTCAAAGTAGCGGATGACAAAGCCGATTCGCGCGCCGATCATGGCGGCCAGGAAGATATCGGCCAGGGCGCCGGATATCGGGAGTTTTTCCCTGCGGCCGGCCAGCGCACCCACAATCAGGGCGACCACAAAGGCCAGAACCAGCAACAGATGTCCCACGGAAAGGCTGAAGGGACCAACGCTTAAACTGAGCATGACTTCTCCGGTCAGCGGGTGATTTTTCAGGCAACACGGCGGGTAGTGACCCGAGACATGGACGGGAGTTCCATCTATTGTCTGAAAAATAAATAGTGCGCTACTGAAAAGCCCCTATGGCTATTTTCCGAACCCTCTGGTACCGTGCCTGCATCCTGCCTCTAAGGATTTCCGCAGTTTCCGGCCAAGTGCCGCTTTGCGACCCATCCGATACGACCTGTCAGAGGACGTCACCCCGATACCGGCGCGTGACCGTAGTCGTCTTTTATTCCATGAATTTTCATGGCATCTGCCCGCATTCGCCGAGAACGGTGTTCGTGGAGGCAGAACAATCAAGAGTTGATCCTATATGAGTTTTTCTTCACTCGGTTTGTCCGAGCAGCTGGTTCGTGCCACTTCCGATCAGGGTTATGACACCCCGTCTCCCATTCAGGCTCAGGCCATTCCTGCGGTGCTTTCCGGCCGGGATGTGATGGCCGCCGCCCAGACCGGCACCGGCAAAACCGCCGGTTTTACCCTGCCGTTGTTGCAGCGTCTGGGTGACAACCCGCGCACCGGCAAAGGCCCCCGCGCGCTGATTCTGACGCCGACCCGGGAGCTGGCCGCACAGGTTCACGACAGTGTGAATCTGTACAGCAAATACATTCCCACCAAGGCCGCCGTGGTCTTCGGTGGCGTAAAAATCAATCCGCAGATGATGAAGTTGCGCAAGGGGCTGGACGTACTGGTGGCGACACCGGGCCGGCTGATGGATCTGTACCAGCAGAACGCTGTGCGCTTCAACGAAGTGGAAATTCTGGTGCTGGACGAAGCCGACCGCATGCTGGACATGGGCTTCATCCGCGACATCCGCAAGATCCTTGCGCTGCTGCCGGCCAAGCGCCAGAACCTGCTGTTCTCTGCCACCTTCTCCAACGAGATCCGCACCCTGGCCGAAGGCCTGCTGGACAACCCGGTGCAGGTGGAGGTTGCCACCCGCAACACCACCGCTGAAAAGGTGAAGCAGTCGGTGTACCCGGTGGACCAGAGCCAGAAGACGGCACTGCTGAGCAAACTGGTACGTGACAACAGCTGGGAGCAGGTACTGGTGTTTACCCGCACCAAGCATGGCGCCAACCGCCTGACCCAGAAGCTGGAGAAGGATGGCATTACCGCCGCCGCGATCCACGGCAACAAGTCACAGGGTGCCCGTACCCGCGCGCTGGCGGACTTCAAGGCCGGCGAAGTGCGTGTGCTGGTGGCGACCGACATCGCCGCCCGTGGCCTCGACATCAAGCAACTGCCCCAGGTGGTGAACTTCGAGCTGCCCAATGTGCCGGAAGACTACGTGCACCGCATCGGCCGTACCGGTCGTGCCGGTGAAAGCGGTCATGCGCTGTCGCTGGTCAGTGCGGACGAGGGCAAATTGCTGGCGGGCATCGAGCGGCTGATCAAGAAGCAGTTGCCGCGCAAGAGCGTGGACGGTTTCGAGCCGACCAACAACCTGCCGCTGAAGCCGAAGGCCAAGGCCGATCCCAGCCGCGCGCGCAATCGCAACGGTAATGGCGGTGGTAACGGCAAGCCCGGCGGCAATGGCCGCAGTTTTGGCCCCAAGCCCGGCGGTCGTAGCGGTGGCCGCAGCCAGAACGGCGGCGGTGGCCAGGGTCGGCGTTCACCGGCCCGTCAGGGCGCGTAATTCGCGCTTGGCTTTGCTGCAATAAAAAAGCGGGGCCGAAGCCCCGCACAGGAGAACGTATCGGCCCGCCGCCAACAGACCAGGGAGCGGCGGGCCGATACGGGATCAGAAGCGGTAAGTGAAGCCCACCATGTAGACCATGGGGTCGATATCCACCTCGGTGGTGATCTTGCCCGCTTCCTGGCCATCGGCCAGCGCAGTGATGGTGGCGTCAGTACTGATGTCCGCATACCACAGCGCGGCATTCAGACCGAAGTTATCTTCCAGCATCCAGTCCACGCCCAGTTCCAGGGCGACGCCAACGCTGTCATCCAGATCCAGCTTGGTGCCATTGATGGTGCCCGGATCGGTTCCGAGTGCTTCCTGAGCCACACCGTCGACCGCCTGGGTCAGGGTGTTGGTGGTTTTCTCTTCAAAGAACGTTGTGTAATTGACGCCGATACCCGCGTAAGGCTGAACCCGCGAGCCGCTGTCCAGCGGAAAGTACTGCAGGGTCAGCGTTGGCGGCAAATGTTTGGTCTCGGCGAGCTTGCCGGCGCCGTCCAGCCCGTCCGCACCGCTGATATTGTGCTTGAAGGGCGTGGCACCAAGAATGCCGATGCCGATGTGGGGTGTCACCATGTAGCTGGCGGTTATGCCAAGCTGGGTGTTGCTGTCCACGGCGACTTTCGCGCCAGGCAGGCGACCAACGCCCTGCAGGTTCAGATCGCTGCTGGAATCGTCCGGCGCCACATGAACGGGACCCAGCCGCAGCATGAAATCACCCGCTTCATAAGCTTGCGCAACCGGCGCAGCAGCGAGCAGACCGGCAGCCAGAACACTGAGTTTGAATTTACGGGACATCGCAATCTCCTTGAACCTGAATAGTGGATGGCTACAGGTTAAGGGCAATGGCGATTGGAAACTTGATATAGCGCAAGTGCGCCCGGCCGGGCAGGTAAGGTTCGCTGACGGATTGATTCAACTCAAAAAAAGCGCAAGTGAAGGTAGATCCACGGCTTGTCAGCCGGTCTTCTTTTTGCCTTCGGGTGCCTCGTGCTCCGGCACAAACACGTCACGAACGGTCAATGGCCGGCCCTCGGCGTCCCGCACGTCCACCGGCAGGATGGCCCGCCCGGTTTCCCGGTCGCGCAGGTCCAGCGGTGGCTGGTCCGGTGCCGGATTCCATTTGTCGCCCCACTGGCGCAGGGCAATGACGATCGGGAACAGGTCGCGGCCTTTCTCGGTCAGACGGTACTCGAAACGGGAGCCGTGCTCGCCGACATCCACCTTTTTCAGCACCTCGTTATCCACCAGTCGCGCCAGGCGGTCACAGAGGATATTGCGGGCAATGCCCAGCTCCTGCTGAAAATCCACGAACCGGCGGGTGCCATGCATCGCGTGCAGCACGATCAGCAGTGACCACCAGTCACCCACTTCATTGAGGGCGCGGGCAACGGAGCAATTGGAGTCGTCAAAACGTTTTCTGGCCATGCTCTGGAGTGTACAGAATAGGGTTGCATTTTAAAACCAGATTCAATAGGGTTGCTTTACGAAACCAAATTAGTGAGGTTGCTATAGTCCATGAGCATGAATCTCGGTCCCATGTTTGAGCCGTTTGAAATTCACAACCTGACGCTGCGCAACCGCGTGGCCATGGCCCCGATGACCCGCAACTTCTCCCCGGGTAATGTCCCCGGCGATGATGTGGTGGCGTATTACCGCCGCCGCGCCGAAAACGGAGTCGGCCTGCTGATCACCGAGGGCACCACCGTGAATCACCCGGGTGCCAACGGTTACCCGAACGTGCCCTTCTTCCACGGCGATGACTCCCTCGCCGGCTGGAAGAACGTGGTCGATGCCGTTCACGAAGCCGGCGGCGCGATTTTCCCGCAGCTCTGGCACGTGGGGGCGGTACGGAAAGAAGGCACTGAGCCGGATCCCTCCGTACCCGGTTACAGCCCGTCGGGCCTGTTCGCTCCGGGCAAGCCCAACGGCAAGGCCATGAGCAAGGGTGACATTGACGATGTGATCAAGGCCTTCGCCGACGCCGCCCAGGACGCCAAGGCGCTGGGTTTTGACGGGGTCGAGATTCACGGCGCCCACGGTTACCTGCTGGATCAGTTCCTGTGGGAGGGGACCAACCAGCGTGACGACGAGTACGGCGGCAGCATGGAAAACCGCCTGCGTTTCGTGGTGGAAATTGTCGAAGCCGTGCGCCACCGCGTGGGCCCGGATTACCCGATCATGCTGCGGTTCTCCCAGTGGAAACAGCAGGACTACGAAGCGAAACTGGTCAACACCCCGGAAGAGCTGGAGCAGTTCCTCAAGCCCCTGGTAGACGCCGGTGTCGATATTTTCCACGCCTCCACACGCCGTTTCTGGGAGCCGGAATTCGAAGGCTCTGATCTTAACCTGGCGGGCTGGACCCAGAAGCTGAGCGGCAAGCCGACCATGTCGGTGGGCAGTGTGGGGCTGACCGAAGACTTCATCAGCGGCACCTTCGCCAGCAAGAAAGACGCGGTGGAACAGTCCGGCATTGATGAGCTGGTGGAGCGCATGAACAACCACGAGTTCGAGCTGATCGCCGTCGGCCGCGCCCTGCTGCAGGACCCGGAATGGCTGGTGAAAGTGAAGGAAGGCCGGCTTAACGACGTGGAAGCGTTCGCCAAGAAGTCCCTGGCCAAACTGTACTGAATCTGGACAGAACCTTTCCTCCCCGTAACGCCAGATCGCCATCGGAGACGGTATGATGGCCCCTGGTTCCAGTCGAGGAGGAAAGGATATGCCGTTACGTAAGTTTGTTGTCGCCGGCACTCTGGCGAGTACTCTGGTGTTTGCGGGTTGTGCCACGGTGGGTCAGGATTTCGCCACCCACAACGTCGACCAGCTGGAAGTCGGAGAGACCACCCGCTCCGAGGTGCAGGACATGTTCGGAGAGCCCTGGCGCACCGGCCTGAAAGACGGCAAGCGCACCTGGACTTACGGCAAGTACCGCTGGTCCGCCTTCGATGAAGCGCAGACCACCGATCTGATCATCACCTTTGACGCCGATGGCACCGTTGAGTCGTACAACTACAACTCGACGGAGTAAGCGCGTCAGCCCCTGAGCCCGGTCACCAGTTTGTCGATGCTGTCCTTGGCATCGCCAAACAGCATGCGGGTGTTGTCCTTGAAGAACAGCGGGTTCTCCACACCGGAATAACCGGTGGCCATGCCCCGCTTGAGGACAACCACCTGCCGGGCTTTCCAGACTTCCAGCACCGGCATGCCGGCAATCGGGCTGCCCGGATCTTCGGCCGCGGCCGGGTTGACGGTGTCGTTGGCGCCGATCACCAGCACCACGTCGGTGCTCGGAAAATCGTCGTTGATCTCGTCCATTTCCAGCACGATGTCATAGGGCACGTGGGCTTCGGCCAGCAGCACGTTCATGTGTCCGGGCAGGCGGCCGGCGACCGGGTGAATGCCGAAGCGCACGTTTACGCCCCGCTCCCGCAGGATTCTGGTCATCTCGCTGACCCCGTTCTGGGCCTGGGCCACGGCCATACCGTAGCCGGGCACGATGATCACCGAATCGGCGTTGCGCAGTTCCTCGCAGACATCATCCACCGACGATTCATGCACGGTCTGGTCGGAATCGGCCGCGCTTGAGCTGCTGGTGGTCTGGCCGAAACCGCCGAGGATCACACTGATAAAGGACCGGTTCATGGCCTTGCACATGATGTAGCTGAGGATGGCACCACTGCTGCCGACAAGGGCGCCGGTGACGATCAGCAGGTCGTTGCCCAGCATGAAGCCGATGGAGGCGGCGGCCCACCCGGAGTAACTGTTGAGCATGGACACCACCACCGGCATGTCGGCACCGCCGATAGCCATGATCAGGTGGATGCCCAGCACCGAAGCAATCACCGTCATCAGTACCAGGGCAATAATGCCCAGCGCCATGCTGTCGGTGTCCAGAAACCAGGCGCCCAGCAGTACGCAGGCGATGACGGCCACCAGGTTCATCAGGTGCCGGCCGGGCAGGGTCAGGGCCTTGCTGTCGATGCGGCCGTCCAGCTTGCCGCAGGCCACCAGTGAACCGGTAAAGGTCACCGCACCGATAAAGATGCCGACAAACACCTCCACCAGTTTGATGGTGTGTTCCGCCCCGGTGGTGGCGATCAGTGGTTCGATATACCCGGAGAAGCCCACCAGCACCGCGGCCAGCCCCACGAAGCTGTGCAGCAGCGCCACCAGCTGTGGCATCTGGGTCATTTCTACTTTGTTGGCGATGGGGATGCCGATGCCGGCACCGAGCAGCACGGCAATCACGATGGCGATCACGCCGCCGTCCCCTACGCTGGCCAGGGTGGCGCCCACGGCAATGATGATGCCGGCGACGCCGTAAAGATTACCGCGCCGGGCCGATTCCTGATGGCTGAGGCCACCGAGGCTGAGAATGAAGCAGATACTTGCGACCACGTAGGCCACGCTCACCAGTCCTGTACTCATATCGGGCGCCTCCTACTTGCGGAACATTTTGAGCATGCGATGGGTGACCCGGAAGCCGCCGCCCACGTTGATGCTGGCGATCAGCACCGCGACAAAAGCCATGATGCCGACGGCGATATTCTCCGCCTGAGCCAGATGCAGAATGGCACCAATCACGATGATGCCGCTGATGGCGTTGGTGACGCTCATCAGGGGGGTGTGCAGGGATGGGGTGACGTTCCAGATCACCTGCCAGCCGATAAAGCAGGCCAGTACAAACACAGTAAAGTGCTGCAGGAAGCTTTCCGGCGCATGGGCCCCGACGCCATAAAGGGCCAGCGCTGTCACGATCAGCAATGCGGTCTTCCCAATCAGACTGCGCCGATCGGCATGCTTTTTGGCGGCGGCCTTGTCGGCCGCCGAAGGTTCCTCCGTACCGGGAGGGGGGGCGGTGCTGACCGGAGCCTCCGGCTGGGGTGGCGGCCAGGTGATGTCGTGCTCCCGCACCACGGTCAGGCCACGGATCACGTCGTCTTCCATATTGACCACGGGCTGGCCATCTTTCTCCGGGGTCAGCTCCGTGAGCAGATGCACCAGGTTGGTGGCGTAGAGATCGCTGGCCACCTTGGCCATGCGGCTGGGCAGATCGGTGTAGCCGATCAGCGTGACGTCGTGGTGATGGGCCACCTTGCCCGGTTCGGTCAGCTCGCAGTTACCGCCGCGTTCCGACGCCAGATCGACAATCACACTGCCGGGTTTCATGGATTTCACCATGTCGGCCGTGATCAGCTTTGGCGCGGGTTTGCCGGGAATCAGCGCGGTGGTGATGATGATATCCACCTCTTTCGCCTGTTCCGCAAACAGCGCCATTTCCGCCTTGATGAATTCGTCACTCATCTGCTTGGCATAACCGCCGGACCCGCTGCCGTTCTCGTCAGCGAAATCCAGCATCAGGAACTCGGCGCCCATGCTCTCGACCTGTTCCTTCACCTCCAGCCGGGTATCAAAGGCCCGCACCACGGCACCCATGCTGTTGGCCGCGCCAATCGCGGCCAGGCCCGCCACCCCGGCACCGATCACCATGATTTTCGCCGGCGGCACCTTGCCCGCCGCAGTGACCTGCCCGGTAAAGAACCGGCCGAAATTGTTGGCCGCCTCGATCACCGCCCGGTAGCCGGCGATATTGGCCATGGCGCTGAGCGCATCCATCTTCTGGGCGCGGCTGATGCGCGGCAGGCTGTCGATGGCGAAGGAGGTAATCCTGCGCGCGGCCAGCTTTTCCAGCAGCTCGGCGTTCTGTGTCGGCCAGATGTAGCTGACCAGGAACGCCCCCTCCTTCATCAGATCCACTTCGTGCTTGCCGAGCGCGGGATTGTCCATCGGCGCGCGGACCTTGAGGATAATATCCGCTTGCTGCCACAGGGCGGTGGTGTCTGCGGCAATCACCGCTTCGACTTTCTCATAGGCGTCATCGGAATAGTGGGCCGCCTCGCCGGCGCCCGCTTCCACGATCACCTCATAACCAAGGCCAATCAGCTTGTGAACGGACGGCGGCGTTGCCGCCACCCGCCGTTCATCCGTGAAAATTTCCCTGGGGATACCGATTTTCATGGTGGATGCGACCTCCGGATTGCCCGATGAACCAGATGGTTAGATACCCCAATACTAGTTCAAGCTGCCGAATCTGCCCGGAGGTTGGTTGAAAACTGAACGGGTGCCGCGTTCTCAGACAGGCTTCTGCGCGAGCACCTCGACCTCCGGCTGCGACAGGTGATCCATCATGGCGCCGCGGAACTGGCGGTTAATAAAACGCTCGGTTTCCTGCTGAATGCTTTTGCGCTGCTCCGGTTTTTCGATGTAATCCATGGCGCGGAACAGGATGTAGCGGATGGTCATGCGGGAAATTTCGTGGATGGTTTCCGGCGGGACCGCACTGACCAGCTGCCGGTCGATGATGTCCTCGGCCATTTCCGTGGCACTGGCGTTCAATTGAGCTTCCAGTGCCCGGCGCAACAGAGGCGACGGTCCGTGGAGTTCCCGCACGGCGACGGTGGTGGCTGCGGGATTGGACAGGAAATAGTGATACACAAAGGTAACGGTGTCATGGGAGGCCTGCTCGGAACTTTCCGCCATCCGTCGCAATTCACGCACACCTGCCTTCATATCTTCAGCAATGTACCCCAGTACCTGCAGCCCGAACTCGTCCAGGTTTTTGAAGTGGCGATAAAAGGTGTTCGGGTTTAATCCCGCCTCACGCGCCAGTTCTCGTAGTCCCAGAGAGGTCAGACTTCGACTCTCTGTTATCAGTCGCAGTGCCGCCTGCACGAGTTTCAGCTTTCCGCCGGTTAAAGCATTCATGAAATCCAACTTTTGGTGGTGGGCCTGGGTGGCCAGGGCTTCCGAAAACCGCTGCGAGTACGTCCATGTACGCTTGCTTTCCGCCATCCATGGCTCCAAGCATTTTCGGAAGCCCTGCCCACCCAAGCCCTGCAAGCCTGGTCCGGGGAGTCAGGACAAACCGTTGTCTCCTTGGGCCAAAGGATGCTTTTCTGAATTCAAAAAGTATACAGCTGTCTACTTCGTTGTGTATACATGTGTATACCGTCAAACATCATGGCGAAACAGACAATAACAGGCAAGGCCGAACGGTCAGCGAACAACGAGGTGGAAAGATGGGTCAGACAGCAAAAATCGCCATTATTGGTACCGGATTCTCTGGTCTGGGCATGGGCATCAAGTTGAAGGAAGCGGGCTACGATAACTTCGTCATTCTCGAGCAAAGCGATGATATTGGCGGTACCTGGCACGAAAATCATTACCCTGGCTGCGCTTGCGACGTCCAGTCTGCCCTCTACTCCTTCTCCTTCGAACAGAACCCGGACTGGAGCCGCATGTACGCCCAGCAGAAAGAGATCAAAGCCTATCTCAAGCGCTGTGCCGAAAAGTACGGTCTGACCGAACATATCAAACTGAACACCCACGTGGCCGGCGCCCGCTTTGACGAGAAAACCCAGAGCTGGACGGTGGAAACCTGCGACAGCCCGAAGCTCTGGGCCTACATGCAGGACAAGGGCCTGAATCCCGGCGACAAGCTGGATCGCAAGGATAAGGATCTGCCGAAATTCAGTTCGTTCAAGGCCGACATCGTGGTGTCGGCCATGGGTGGCCTGAGCACCCCCGCGTACCCGAACGTCAAAGGCATTGAAACCTTCACCGGCACCAGCTTCCACTCCCAGGACTGGGATCACAGCTACGACTTCAAGGGCAAGCGGGTGGCGGTGATCGGCACCGGCGCTTCGGCCATTCAGTTCGTGCCGGAAGTGGCCAAAGAAGCCGGCCATCTGGATCTGTACCAGCGTACGCCGCCGTGGATCGTGCCCAAGCCGGACCGCGAGATCCGTCCGCTGGAAAAGCTGATGTTCCGCAAGTTCCCGCAGACCCTCAACGCCTTCCGCCAGAGCATCTACTGGATGCTGGAAGCGCGGGTGCTGGGCTTTGTGGGCAACCCGCGTATTCTCAAGATCGGTGAGTTGCAGGCCCGTCGCCACATTCGTAACCAGATCAAGGACAAGGAACTGCGCAGGAAAGTCACCCCGGATTTCCACTTCGGCTGCAAGCGGGTGCTGATCTCCAATAACTACTATCCGGCGCTGGCCCAGGACAACGTGGATGTGCTCACCGACGGCATCCGTGAAGTGCGCGGTAATATCATCGTCGACAACAACGGTAACGAGCGGGAAGTGGACTGCATCATCTACGGCACCGGCTTCAAGGCCCAGGACCCGATTCCCGCCGGCATGGTCTATGGCCGCAACGGTCAGGATCTGCTGGACGCCTGGAAAGACGGCGCCGAAGCCTACAAGGGCAGCGCCATTGCCGGCTTCCCCAACTACTTTATGCTGATGGGCCCCAACACCGGCCTCGGCCACAGCTCCATGGTGTACATGATCGAGAGCCAGATCCAGTACGTGCTGGATGCCCTGAAGAAGATGGACAAGCACGGCTGGAAGAGCGTGGAAGTGAAGGAGGACGCACTCAGCCAGTACAACGCCTCCATCCACGCCAAGCTGGGCGAGTCGGTGTGGCAGACCGGGTGCAAGAGCTGGTACGTGAATGAAAACGGCAAGAACACCACGCTGTGGCCGGGCTTCACCTGGCAGTTCCGCCAGCAGACCAGACGGTTCGATGCGGCGCAGTATGTGTGTGAGCCGGAGGCTGTGGAAGCGGGTGAGAGCGTGTCAGCGACTTGATCCTCAGGCCGGATAGGGCCATGGTCTGGTTAAGGAATAACCGGAGATTTCGACATGGCCACAACGATCCTTCCTGACCCATCTCAAATTCAGGAAGCGGAAGGGCGCATTCGGCCACAACTGGCTGAAACGCCGCTTCTGAACGTGCCGGATCTGGATGCCGCCATGAATCAGCCGCTGGGACTGAAGTGCGAGAGCCTTCAGCGCACCGGCAGCTTCAAGGCCCGGGGTGCGTTGAACTGGCTGCTGACTGCCAATGAAGACGAACTCAAGGCTGGCCTGGTGACGGTGTCCGCAGGCAATCATGCTATCGCCCTGGCATGGGCAGCAGCCATGCAGGATGTGCCGCTGACTGTGGTGATGCCCGAAGGCTCCAGCCCTCTGAAGATCAGTCGCACCCGGGCACTGGGTGCCGAGGTCATTGTTCAGGGCACTATCCAGCAGGCGGTGGCCCTGTGTCATGAATTGCGTGATGAGCAGGGGCTGACCCTGGTGCACCCCTATAACGATGTCCGCATCATGGCCGGGCAGGGCACGGTTGGCCTGGAATTGTTACGCCAGCGGCCGGATGTGGAGCGGGTACTGTGCCCCATTGGCGGGGGTGGGCTGATTTCCGGACTGGGGCTGGCCATCAAGGCACAGCGGCCTGAAGTGGAGCTGATTGGCGTGGAGCCGGAAGGCGCAGCCACCATGTTCAATGCCTGGCAAAAGCAGGATGCCAGTGCCAGCCTCGACTCGGTGGATACCTGGGCCGCCAGCCTGGCACCGGCGGTGGTGGGGGACTGCACCTACGCGGCTTCCCGCCGGGTGGTGGACCGGATTGTCACGGTGACCGAGGCGGGTATCCGGGAGGCCACGCGGCGCCTGCTGACCGAAGCGAGACTGTATGTGGAACCCGGCGCCAGCGTTGGCCTGGCGGCCTTTCTGGAAAACCGGGTTCCGCAGGCACCGGAGAAAACCACCGTGCTGATCATCACCGGGGGTAACTTGGATCTGGAGCAGGTCAGTGAGTGTCTGGGACAGGGCTCCGGGAGGTAGGCGATCATGGTAGAGCGGTTGTCCGTGCGAGCCGGGCTTATTTTGGTATCTCTGGTCATCGCCCAAATTGCGATGGCCGATGTGATCACCGCCCGAACCGTTTCCGCTACGCAGGTGTTTGAGGACGAAGCGCGGTCGGTTGTTGTGAGCACAGACGTACCGTCTGAGCTGCCGGGTCTGTACTGGCTGAAACCAAAGCCCAGCGAGTTCCTCAAGGATCTGGAACGACGCCTGACGCTGAGGGCCGATGGCACGGGTACGATCCAGGGCGCCGGAGGGCCGCGAGTGCTGACGTGGGGCCTGCGCGTGGAGGGCGACAAATTGCAGGTAGGCCGCTATCCGGGGCCGGTGTGGATGGGAAGTCATGAAGGCGAGGATCTCGCGGCCTACACTCTGGTTTTGCGGTATGAAAACGGCAGGTTGAAAGAGAAAAAGCTCTTTGAGAGTCGTGACCGGCTGGCCATCGAAGGGCCAGCCGGCAACGCGTTGCTGAAGCAGTATTAAGACACCAGCGTGCCGCCATCCACCGCCAGGCATTGCCCGGTAATATGCCGCCCGGCCTCGGAGGCCAGCAGTACCGCAGCACCTTTCAGGTCTTCCTCGCCACCAAAGCGGTTCAACGGAATGCGCTGCAGCATGGTCTCACCCTGAGCATCCAGCAGCCCCTGGGACATCTTCGACGGGAAGAAGCCCGGGCAGAGGGCGTTCACGTTGATGTTGTAATGCCCCCACTCGGACGCGAGCGCGCGGGTGAAGTTCACCATCGCGCCCTTGCTGGTGTTGTAGGCGATGGTTTTCATGCCTTCGGGGTTGCCGGACAGGCCCGCAATGGAGGCAATGTTGATCACCTTGCCGGTGTTGCGGGGGATCATGCAGCGCTTGCCCACGGTCTGGGTGAGGAAAAACGAGGCGTTGACGTTCAGATTCATCACCTTCATCCAGCCTTCCGCCGGGTAGTCTTCGGCCGGTGCGCCCCAGGTGGCGCCGGCGTTGTTGATAAGGATATCAATGTCGCCGAGCTGGCTGACCACCTGATCCACCACCGCGGGGATGCCCTGCAGGTCGGACAGATCGGCCGCAATCGTCACCACTTCCACGCCCTGGGCTTCCAGGTGCGCCTTGGCCTCATCCAGTTCGTGCTGCTTGCGGGCGCTGATGGCGATTCGCGCGCCCAGCTCGCCCAGGGCTTCGGCCATCTGCAGACCCAGGCCGCGGGAGCCGCCGGTGATGAAGGCGACCTTGCCGGTCAGATCCAGTAACTGTTTTACGCTCATGATTATCTCTCCTTGAGGGTTCAGGCAGTCTTGGCTAGCAGGCCGTCGCTGACCTGTGCCAGATGATGATCGGCATCACCGAATAGCAGGTTGATCAGGGTCAGGCGCTTGAACAGGTGGGCGGCGAACATCTCGTCGGTCACGCCCATGCCACCGTGCAATTGTACCCCTTCCTGCCCGACAAACCGTGCGGCCTGGCCCACCAGGGTCTTGGCCATGGAGATGGCTTCCCGGCGGCGGGCGCGGTCATCGGAGTCCGCTTCGCTGGCGGCCAGAATGGCCATGGTTCTGGCCTGCTCGGTGTGGATGAACATGTCCGCCATGCGGTGCTGCAGGGCTTGGAACTTGCCGATGGGTACCCCGAACTGCTTGCGGGTCTTGATGTACTCCAGGGTCGCGGCGTTCATGGCTTCCATGGCACCAACGGCTTCGGCACACAGCGCGGCAATGCCCAGATCCACCGTTTTCTCGATGATCGGAAAGGCCTCTCCCACGGTGCCAATAAGGTTGTCGGCGCTGACCGCCACCTGGCGGAAACGGATCTCGGCAGTACGATGGCCATCGTGGGTGGCAAAGTCGTCCACGGTGACGCCGTTGGCATGGCGATCCACCAGGAACAGCGATAGCCCGGCCTCGTCGTTGACGTCACCACTGGTGCGCGCGGAGACGATCAGCTGGTTGGCCTGACCGCCATGGAGCACAGCGGTTTTCTGGCCGCAGAGCAGGAACTGGTCGCCGTCCTTGCGGGCGGTGGTCTGCACATGGCTGAGATTGTAGCGGGCACCCGGCTCGCTGTGGGCCAGGGCCAGCAGCCGCTCGCCGCTGGCAATGCCCGGCAGGATATCGGCTTTCTGGGCCTCGCTTCCGGCGTCCCGGATCAGCCCGCCGGCGAGCACCACGGTGGCCAGGTAGGGTTCCACCACCAGGCCGCGGCCGAGATTCTCCATCACCACCAGGGTGTCGATGGCGTTGCCGCCCAGCCCGTCATAATCTTCCGGAAAGGTGAAGCCGAGCAGGCCCATCTCCGCCAGTGCTGACCAGGTCGCGGGATCGGTGCCGTGCCCGGACTGGATGATGTTCCCGCGCTTTTCAAAACTGTATTCGTTGGTCACGAAGCGGCGCAGGGAATCGCTCAGCATTTGCTGTTCTTCGGTCAGATCAAAATTCATAAAATTATCTCCAAACTTCCAGGCTGCCGAATGGGTTACAGGCCAAGTACAAGTTGCGCGATGATATTGCGCTGGATCTCGTTGGACCCGCCAAAGATCGACAGCTTGCGCATGTTGAAGTAATCGCCGGCGGCGGGGGTGGCATCGATCGAGCCGCTGCGCGGGCCGTCGTAATCCAGCTCCAGCGCGTCCGGAATATGGGCGATCGCATCCTGACCAGTGGCCTCCATCAGCATTTCGAACAGCTGCTGACCAATCTCGGTACCGCGAATCTTGAGAATTGACGCCTGCGGCCCGGGACCGCGCTTGTCCGTCAGCACCCGTAGCACCGTCAGCTCCAGCGCCCGCAGTTCCATATCCAGCTGCGCCAGACGGTCGCGGAAGCGGGTGTTCTCGATCAGCGGCCGCTGGCCGTCCTGTTCCTCCCGCGCCACGGCCTTGAGCCGCTTCATCAACGCCTTCCACTGACCCACATTGGCCAGGCCGGTGCGCTCATGGCCCAACAGGAACTTGGCGTAGGTCCAGCCCTTGTTCTCCTCGCCGACGAGGTTCTCGGCGGGCACCTTCACATTGTCGAAGTAGACCTCGTTAATCTCATGCTCACCGTCCAGCATAATGATGGGCCGAACCTCGATGCCCGGGGTGTTCATGTCGATCAGCAGGAAGGAAATGCCCTGCTGCGGCTTGCCTTCGGTGCTGGTCCGCACCAGACAGAAAATCCAGTCCGCGTGCTGGCCCAGGGTGGTCCAGGTTTTCTGGCCGTTGACCACGTAGTGATCGCCCTCGAGCTTTGCGTTGGTGCGCAGCGAAGCCAGATCCGAACCGGCGCCGGGCTCGGAATAGCCCTGGCACCACCAGTCCTCGCCACTGAGAATGCCCGGCAGGAAACGCTGTTTCTGTGCGTCGTTGCCAAAGGTCATGATTACGGGGGCAACCATGCGCAGTCCGAAGTCCAACTGGCGGGGGGCGCCGGCGAGAGCGCACTCTTCTTCAAATATGATCTGCTGAATCGGATCCCATCCGGTCCCACCAAACTCTTCCGGCCAGGTGGAAGCACCCCAGCCCTTATCAAACAGAATCTTCTGCCAGCGTTCGGTCATCGCCTTGTCCGGGCGCAGGCGTTTCTGCACCCGTTCGCGGATGTCGTCTGGCAGGTTGTCGTCCAGAAACTGTCGAACTTCGGCGCGGAACGCCTCTTGTTCTGGGGTGTAGTTCAGATCCATGGTGCACCTCTTGTCTGGTGGCTGAGGTAGATGATTTTTGGCTTTTGGAGCTGCCTTGTAGTTTTAATGCTTGGTCTTCTGGCTTGGGCGGCTGCGTCGGTTGGGAACCCCCTTTCAAAACACGCTCCTTCGGCCCATCCCTGGGGCGCTTGGGCTCCGCCATCCATGGCTCCGCACAGTTTTGAAAGGGGGTTCCCAACCAACGCTTCGAGTCTCTGCGTGCCTGCTTTAACAAATTGTCTTTCGCGGTTCTGGCCCAGCGTTCTAACAATGCACCTGTTGGCCATTGCACAAAGCTCGGGGCGCCTGTCAGGTATAGGTGTCCAAAACCGTGCGGAGCCATGGATGGCGGAGCCCGAGCGTCACAGGGATGTGCCGTAAGGAGCGTGTTTTGGACACCTATACCTGACAGGTGCCCTCCACCCAGGTTTCAGGCAATCACAGCTTTAGGCCACCTCAAACAACCCGGCAGCACCCATACCCGTACCGACGCACATGGTAACGACGACGTATTTAACGCCGCGGCGCTTGCCTTCGATCAGGGCGTGGCCGACCAGGCGTGAACCGGTGGTGCCGTAGGGGTGGCCGACGGCAATGGCGCCGCCGTTGACGTTCAGGCGGTCCATCGGGATGCCGAGTTTGCGCTGGCAGTACAGAACCTGAACGGCGAAGGCTTCGTTGAGTTCCCACAGGCCGATGTCGTCGACGGTCAGGCCGGCGCGCTTGAGCAGTTTGGGCACGGCGAAGACCGGGCCGATGCCCATTTCGTCGGGCTCGCAACCGGCAACGGCGAAACCACGAAAGATACCCAGTGGCGTGGCGCCGCGCTGTTCCGCGATTTTGCTGTCCATCAGCACGCAGGCCGAAGCGCCGTCGGAGAACTGGCTGGCGTTGCCGGCGGTGACCACGCCGCCTTCCATTGCCGAACGGATCTTGGTGACGCCTTCCAGGTTGGTGCCCGGGCGGATGCCTTCGTCCTGGCTGACGGTCACTTCCTGGCTGCTGAGCTGGCCGGTGGCCTTGTCTGCCACACCCATAGTGGTGGTGATGGGTACGATTTCGTCGTCGAATTTGCCGTCTTCGCGGGCTTTCGCGGCGAGGGTCTGACTGCGGACGCCGTATTCGTCCATGTCTTCTTTCTTGATGTCGTAACGCTTGGCGACGGTCTCGGCAGTGTCCAGCATCGACCAGTAGAGCTCCGGCTTGTTCTTCGCCAGCCAGGGTTCCATGAAGTAGTTCTGGTTGACGTTGGCCTGCACGGTGGAGATGGATTCCACGCCGCCGGCAACCATCACGGGCACTTTATCAACCGCAATGTGGTGCGCCGCCATGGCGATAGCCTGCAGGCCGGAGGAGCAGAAACGGTTGATGGTGGCGCCAGCAACGGAGACTGGCAGGCCCGCGCGGATGGCGCCCATGCGGGCGACGTCGTTACCGGTGGAACCTTCCGGCAGGGCGCAGCCCATCAGCACGTCTTCGATTTCGTTCGGGTCGACTTTCGAGCGCTCGACCGCGTGCTGGATGGCGTGGCCCGCCAGCGTGGCGCCGTGGGTCATGTTCAGGCCGCCGCGCCAGGATTTGGCCAGGGGCGTGCGGGCAGTGGATACGATGACAACATCATTGGACATAACAATTCTCCTCAGGTCGGAGCTGCACTTTGTAAGCAGCCCCGTATCAATTCGTGGACCGGTTATTTGCTATCGAAACCCTTGCCTTCCTCGGCACGCTTGGCCAGCAGGGCTGCCGGCTCCCAGAAACCTGGCTGGGTGTGGCGGTCTTCGGTAAAGGCCTGCATGGCGCGAACCACGTTGGGTAGCCCGACTTCTTCGGCGTAGTGCATGGGGCCACCGCGGAACACGGGGAAGCCGTAACCGGTCAGGTACACCATGTCGATGTCAGAAGCGCGCTGGGCGATGCCTTCGTCCAGAATCTGCGCGCCTTCGTTCACCAGCGCATACACGCAACGCTCGACGATTTCCTGGTTGCTGATCTTGCGTGGGGTGATGCCCAGCTCAGCGCGAACCTCGTCCACCACCTTGTCCACTTCCGTGTCGTGCAGGGCGTTGCGGTTGCCCGGCTCGTAGCGGTAGAAACCGGCGCCGGTCTTCTGGCCGTAGCGGCCCATTTCACAGAGGCGGTCGGCGACCACCATCTTCACCATGTCCGGGTTCTCTTCGTACTGGCGCTTGCGGATGGCCCAGCCGATGTCGCCGCCGGCGAGGTCGGCCATGCGCAGCGGGCCCATGGCAAAGCCGAATTTCTCGATGGCCTTGTCGATCTGCTGCACGCTGGCGCCTTCTTCCAGCATCAGCAGGGCTTCGCGCTGGTACTGGTTGATCATGCGGTTGCCGATAAAGCCGTCGCACACACCGGACACCACGGCGGTTTTCTTGATCGCCTTGGCCAGTTTCATGGCGGTGGCCAGTACGTCCTTGGCGGTCTTGTCACCACGCACCACTTCCAGCAGCTTCATGATGTTGGCCGGGCTGAAGAAGTGCAGGCCGATGACGTCCTGCGGGCGCTTGGTGAAGCTGGCAATCTTGTTGAGATCCAGGGTGGAGGTGTTGGAGGCCAGGATGGCGCCGGGCTTGCACACTTCGTCCAGCTTCTCGAACACGGACTGTTTGACGCCCATTTCTTCGAAGACGGCTTCGATCACCAGGTCCACGTTGCTCAGATCGTCATAGGTGAGCGACGGCGTCAGCAGTTCCATTTTGGCCTTGGCGTCTTCCTCGCTCATCCGGCCTTTTTTCACCCGGCCTTCATAGACCTTCTGAATGGCGGCGATACCGCGGTCCAGACCTTCCTGCTTCATTTCCACCAGCGTCACCGGGATACCGGCGTTGAGGAAGTTGATGCTGATACCGGTACCCATGGTGCCGCCACCGATCACGCCGACGGACTGGATGTCCCGTACCGGGGTGTCAGAGGGCACATCGGCAATCTTGCTGGTCAGGCGCTCGGAGAAAAACGCGTGGCGCAGGGCGCGGGATTCCGGGGTTTGCATCAGGTTCACGAACGCTTCGCGTTCTACCTCCATGCCCTTGTCGAAGGGCATGGTCACGGCGGCTTTCACGGCTTCCACACATTTCAGCGGCGCCGGGTAGTTCTTGGCCATGGCGCCGACGGTGTTCTGGGTGAACATGAAGAAGCCTTCCGGATTCGGGTGCTTGGCTTTCAGATCACGCACCTTCTTCAGCGGCAGGTTCTCGTTGGCCACCTTGGTGGCGTAGGCGATGGCGGCGTCCAGCAGTTCGCCATCGACGATCTCGTCAAACAGGGCGCTGCCCTTGAACTGCTTGGCCGGCACGATGCTACCGGAGACGATCATGTTCACCGCGTGCTCGGCACCGATCAGCCGGGGCAGGCGCTGGGTGCCGCCGGCACCGGGCAGCAGGCCCAGTTTCACTTCCGGCAGGGCAATCTGGGCGTCCGGCCTGGCAATGCGATAGTGGCAACCCAGCGCCAGCTCCAGACCGCCGCCCATGCAGGCACCGCTGATGGCCGCGATCACCGGCTTGCGGCTGCTTTCGACATAGTTGATCACGGTGTTCAGGTTGGGTTCGGCGGTGGCTTTGTAGGAGCCGAACTCGCTGATGTCGGCGCCGCCGGAAAAGGCACGATCGGAGCCGATCAGTACCACGGCCTTCACCGCGTCATCGGCTTCCGCCTTGCGGATGCCGTTCACAATGCCCTGGCGCAGGGCGAGGCCCAGGCCGTTGACGGGCGGGTTGTCGAGGCGAATGACGGCAACGGTGCCGGCAAGATCGTAATGGGCAGTGCTCATAGGTCAGCTCCCTGATACTGGAATCGGGTTGATCGTCGGCATGAAGACACGCGTTGAAATCTCCATACACTGGTGTATTGTATGTTCCATACACTAATGTATGTTTTCGACAGGGTCAACGGTTTCAAATTAGTTGAGTCTGTTAATGTAGAATGCACCCGATACCCACAGTAGCAGGACCTGACGACCGAATGACTGAAGCCCCGCAGCCCCGACGCCCCAACCGCAAGACGGCGGAAAAAGCGCAACTGACCCGCGACGACTGGCTGGATGCCGCGGCTGGGGAAGTGGCCGCAGGCGGCTTCGGGCAACTGAGGGTGCTGACGTTGTCGAAAAAACTCGGTGTTACCCGCGGCAGTTTCTACTGGCACTTCAAGGACCACGAGGATCTGGTGGTCAGCTTTCTGGATCGCTGGCGGGACCGCCGGCTGCACGAACTGCAGTACTGGAAGCCCCAGGGTGGCGACGTGGAAACTGAGTTGCGGCAGATCCTGGAACTGCTGCTCACCGACGCTTCCCGCAACATCCGCCGCCTGCAGGTGGAGCTGGCGGTACGGGATTACGCCCGCCGTCACGACTACGCAGCGGAACTGGTCACCGAAGTCGACAGCGCCCGCATTAACCAGAACTGCACGCTGTTCCAGCGCTTGAGCAGTGACCCCCAACGGGTCAAGGACCTGTCGCTGTTGTTGTATGTGGCCACCATCGGCTCCCAGGTGGTACTGACCGGCAAGAAAGGCGACGAAGCAACCATTCGTCGCATTGAAGACCTGATGGCGCGGGTGGTGCTGGGGCAGCGGGATGATGAGAACTAGACGGCTGGCCCTGCTGGTGCTGGGCCTTGTGGTGAACACCGCGGTTGCCGCGAATGACGGTTGTATGGAAGGCGCGAAGACCGATCTGGAAAAGCTGTATTGCCAGGTGGTCCGTGAAGGGCAGGGGGCGGGCTTGCCGTCAGCCACGGATTTCCGCCGCAACGATCCGCAGGTTCAGGCGCTGTTGCTGCGCCGGCCCGCCGGGCGCCTGGGCCTTGAAGTACCCGCGCCCGGGGCTTCGGCGGCAACGGATGCCAGCCCGCAACCAGCGCCAGCGGAACCGGAGCCCGAGCTGAGTGCGCCGGGAGCGGCGCCGTCGCCGGCCTCCGGGCACCTGGCAGGCTGTCGCCTCGAGGGCGAACGCATAAGCTGTCGCCAGCGGCACTATGACCTGGCGGTAAACCGGCCCAACAGCCAGCTGGCCGCCGGTGTTCTTGAGCCGGAAAACCGCCTGGGGCTGGCCTCCTTTAATGGCAACCGGGAAAACCAGGACGCCGTCCGCCGCTATCTGTCGGCCGCTTACGACCGCTATATTCCCGCCATGGTGGGCATCGGTCTGGGTGCCAACACCATGAGCTTTACCGCCTTCCATAACGCGTTTCACACCATGGAAAACGCCGGTGTCGACTTTGCCCGGCGCATGGAGCAGACGTTCTCCCTGCTGAAACAGGACAAGAAGAACCTGGCGGTCAAGGCGCGCTACCACGATGAGTTGCCGGGCGACCTGTCGCTGTGTTCGGTGATCAACCGCGACATCATTGTGTGCGACAACGTGGGGACCAACTGGGTGTTTGTCAGCCCCGCCCTTTAGCGTTTCAGTGGGTTGCTCTGGTCCGGTCCATATCCCGCAACACAGTCTCCACAACCATGGGGCTCCACAGCAGGCGATGGTGGCCCAGGCCCCGGGTGCGCAATACGTCGGCGTTATCCCAGTTGCTGTAAATCCGTTCGCTCTCCTGCGGCGAAACGGAGCTGTCGTCATCATCAAGCACGACCAGCCCGCGCTGGGTCAGTGAGGGCGCCAGGGCCTCCAGATCCAGTTGCTCCCACACGGATTCCCCGAATCGTTCCTCCATTAACCGAAGGTGTACCGCCAGAACCGTCTGGCTCAGCCCCAGCTGCCGCCCCAGAGTGGCCATCACCGCTGTCAGGCTCACCGGCGGTGCCAGCATTGCCAGATAGTTCGGCTGCAGGCCGTCCGCGATGGCTCGGGCTGCGGCAATGCAGCCGATGGAGTGGGCGAGAATTCCGTGAACCTGGCCAACGCTGGCGGCCACCTTCCTCGTCACCTCGGCCATCTCGAACAGGTTGGTACTGTCGCCCTGGGCGCGACCGTGTGCCGGGGCATCGAACAGCACCACGCGATAGCCGGATTCCACCAGCGGGTTCACCCAGGCGCCATATTGTATGCCGGCCCCGCCCCAGCCATGCACCCCCAGAACCACCGGGCCCTCGCCCCAGGAAAACACCGGAAGGGTGTTGCTGCGATGGTGGAGCTCGGTGTGGCTGTCGGCGCTGTCCAGCAGGTATTCGTAACGCGACGGCATGGGCAGGCGGGACGGCTTGAGGGCCAGGTGATGCACCAGCCGGCCCGCTTTCTCCGGCGATACCCGGGCATAGAGCTGCAGGGCCAGCCGGGTGGCGGAAAGCCCGACATTGTCGGACGGCTTGCGGGTCGGCGGACGCTGAACGTTCTCGAAATAGGTATTCAGTTGTGAGGTCATGGTGAAAGTCCTTCTTCCTGCTTTGGTGGATGACAGGTTCAGATTAGGACTTGCCGGTTGCCAGCAGGAGTGGCATATTTGACATATAAAATGCGAAAAGGGCCATAGTCATGTTCACCATCGCCATCGTTGCGTTACCCAATTGCCATGCCTCCGGCGTGCACGGTGTGATGGACTTTTTCACCGTGGCCAATTATTGCGGCCGCAGTCCGGCCGGGCGCAGCGAGCCGCTGTTCAATTGCCAGGTGGTCACGGTGGATGATCAACCTGTGCGCGGTTACAGCGGCGCGGTGGTCACGCCCACAATAGAGCGCGAGGCCCTGCAGGCCGATCTCATTGTGGTGGGCTCTTCGGTCGAAGCAGCGGTGCGTGCGGAGCGCCTGGAGCAGACGCTGGCGCCGTCGAAACCCCTGCATGGCTGGCTGCGGAGCGCGTTGGAGCGGGGCGCGGTGCTGGCCAGTGTGTGCACCGGCAGCTTTGTGCTGGCGGAGGCCGGACTGTTGGAGAATCAGATAGCGACCACCCACTGGCGTGCCGCACCGCTGTTCCGCAGTCGCTATCCGCATCTGCGCCTGGAGGAGGAACATCTGGTGGTGGATAACGGCCAGATCGTCTGTGCCGGTGGCGCCACCGCGTTTGTGGATCTGTGCATCTATCTGGTGGAGCGTTTCGCCTCCCCGGCCGTGGCGCTGGCGTGCAGCAAGATGCTGGTACTGGATGGCCGGCGCACGGAGCAAACGCCCTACATGGCTTTCTACAGTCAGAAAGCTCATCAGGATGGGGCCATTCGCAAGGCCCAGGGCTGGCTGGAGCAGCACTACGCCGAGACGCTGACCATCGACGACGTGGCCGCCGTGGCCGGTCTGGGTCCGCGCACCTTCAAGCGCCGGTTCAAGGACGCCACCGGGGAAACGCCCCTTGGCTACCTGCAGCACCTGCGGATCGAGGCTGCCAAACACCTGCTGGAATCCAGCCGTGAACAGACCGCGCGGATTATCTGGAGCGTGGGCTACGAGGACGCCAGTTCATTCAGGCGGCTGTTCAAGCGCACCGTGGGTTGTACCATGGAGCAGTACCGCAAGCGCTTCAGCTATGTGTCCCCGATGGAACCCCGCAGCGTTGCCAGAGCAGCGGTGGTCACACCTTGAATTGCCCGACCAGCAACCGCAGATGCTCGCCCAGGCGCGCCAGCTCCTGACTGGCGTCGTTGGTCTGGTCGACACCGGCGCCGCTGTCACGGGCGGCATCCACGATACGCACCACATTGGCATTGATCTCTTCGGCCACCTGACTCTGCTGTTCGGCCCCGGTGGCGATCTGGGTGACCTGGTCGTGGATGTGCTCCACTGACCGTTCAATAGTCTGCAGTGCCGTGGAGGCGTGGGTAATGCGTTCAACGGTCTCGCTGGTAAGCTCGCGGGATTGCTTCATGCGCTCGACGGCGTTGCCGGATTCCTCGATAAAGCCGTCAATCATGGTGCGAATCTGGTTGGCGGATTCGCTGCTGCGTTTGGCCAGCTGGCGCACTTCGTCGGCGACCACGGCAAACCCCCGACCGTGCTCGCCCGCCCGCGCCGCCTCAATGGCCGCATTGAGCGCCAGCAAATTGGTCTGATCGGTTACCTCATGAATGACATCCAGCACCGAACGGATGTCGTTGCTGCGGTCGGACAGGGCGTTGATGGCGCTGGCGCTGTCCTCAATATGGGTAGAGAGCGCGTCGACCGTCTGCTGGGAGACAGCCATGGTCTGACCGCCTTCTTTGGCCAGGCGGTCGGCATCGGAGCCGGCGGATTGCACTTCGTTGGCATTCTTCGAGATTTGCTGAATGGTGGCCGCCATTTCGGTGATCGCCGAGGCAATCTGGTCTGTCTCCGATCCCTGGGACTGCACTGCGGTGCGGGTTTCCTGGGCGATCTGGCTCAGCTCTTCGGCCGCAGACGCCACCTGATTGGTGGTATCGCCGACATCGCGAATGGTGCCCTGAATCCGGGATACAAAGTTGTTGAACTGGTGCCCCAGTGCCGCAAGCTCGTCTGCGCCTTCCGCCGGCAGCCGCTGGGTCAGGTCTCCTTCGCCGTTGGCAATTTCTTCCATGGTGCGGGTCACCTGGCGCAACGGCAGGGTGACGGTGCGACCAATAAACAGGCCGAACGCGATGGCCACGGCTACCACCACCGCCGTAATGGCAAAAATGAACGTCAGCGCGGCGGTGATGTTCTCGGCAATCTCCGCCCTCGCCTCTGCCACGGTGCGTTCCACACTGGTGACGTACACGCCGGTGCCGATCACCCAGTTCCACTTGGTGAGCGCCAGAGAATAGGAGATCTTGGGTTCCACTTCGCCGCTGGCCGGATTCTTCCAGGTGTATTCGTGGTAGCCGCCGCCATTCTGACCGGCATCGAACAATGAGCGCAGCAGTGCCTTGGATTGCGGCGTACTGTTCTTGACGTAGCCTTCGGCGGAGGGTTTGGGGCGGAACGCCAGGTTGTAGGAGTCGTGGGTGTAGGCAAAGATGTAGTTGTTGTCGCCAAACCCCATGGAGCGAACGATATCCCGTACCCGCAACTTGGCCTCCGCTTCGGGAATCGAGTTGTCGGAATAGACTTCGTCAATGGCGGTGCGGGCGGACTGCACAATGTGTTTCAGCCCTTCCTTGTGGGATTCGATCAAATTGGAGCGCAAGCGTTCCACTTCCTTGTCACCGTTGCTTTGCATCAGATGCGCGGTGATCCAGGCAATGATGACGGCGGAGGCCACCACCGGCAAAACCGTCGCGATCAGCAACCGGGTACGAATTCTGAGCCTGCTAAGTGCGCCCATTGTTTCACTCCACGAAATTTAGGTTCATTTTTGTGGTCGGAGATTATCCGGAGAACAACGTCAATACGATTCCAATTTGTAACCGCAGGGTAAGGGCGTTTTCGCGACCGGCCTGAAGGGAGAATACGTCCACTTCCGTACGGCAAAAAAACCTTTGGCAAGCTATGCTTAGACACTTTTACATTTGCCGGAATGTCCTGAATGCTTGATTCGTTTTTTGCCACCTATCTCAGCAGTACCATCCGTTTTCTGTTCCTGCTCGCTCCCTTCTTCGTCGTGACCATGTTTCTGGCGCTTACCCGGGGCCTGCCGGCCGCGGAAAAGGCCTCGATTATTCGCCGTGCCTGTGTGTCGGCGTTTGTGCTGGGGCTGGTGCTGTTCTTTGCCGGCCCGCTGTTGTTCAGTGCCATTGGTATTACCCTGAACTCCTTCCGTATCGGGGCCGGCAGCCTGCTGTTTCTGACCGCCATCAGCCTGGTCACCAGCGGCACCCGTAACCACGCCACGGGTTTGCCGGAGGAGGACCGCGACGACATCGCGGTGGTTCCGCTGGCCATCCCGGTGATGATCGGGCCGGCCACTATTGGCGCCATCCTGGTTTACGGGGCAGAGCTCAAGGCGGTACCGGAAGTCGCCGGAGGCTTGCTGGGCCTGGTGTCAGGGCTGCTGATTCTGGCGGTGCTGTTGCGGTTGTCGGGTTACCTGGAACAGGTCCTCGGCAAGACCGGGCTGAATATCCTGTCGAAGATCAGTGGTCTGATTCTGTCGGCGATGGCCGCCGAGATCGTACTGACGGGCATCGCCGGCTTTATTGCTTCGACCGGCTGATGGGGTCGGGTGGCGTCAGTCCGTATTGCTGTTGCAGAGACTGCACCAGCGCCTGCTGATTGCTCAGGAACTGGTTGAACTCCGCAATGACTTCCGGGTGCTCGATGGTCGACAGGTGGTAGTGGCTTGCGCGGGTTTCCATCAGTCCGGGGGCTGGCACCAGGCGGTCGCCGACCATGAGCGCGTCGAAGTGATGCCTCGCCACGGGTGCCGCCAGATTGATGGCGTCGACGTGGCCGGCCAGCGCCATCCGGACCAGATTGGCAGGTTTACGGGCGGTTTTGAGCTTCACCTGGCCCGCTTCGATCCGGTCCTGGAACTTCCAGGGTGTAAAGCCGGCGATGGTGCCAATGTCCTGCATGCTATCGGGGGTCAGGTGAACGTTGCCAGCGGCCACGTAAACCGCATCCTCGAAGGTCAGCAGCGGATCGGTGTAGGTCACGGCAATACCCTCCTTCTCCGAGCGGTTCCAGTTGGGGCTGTCCGGGAGGGCAAAATCGTAGTGGCCAGTGGTGTATTCGAGCACCATTCTGCGGACGGGGCGAGGGTGATAGCTGAACTCAAGTCCGGCATGCTCGGCAAACGCGGCCAGCAGGTCCGCCATGTAACCGGTATAGTGATTGTCGGCCGCATCCGCCCGATAGATCGGGTAATAATCGATGTTCTGTACCACCACCGTGTAACGTCGCACCTCGGCGGCGGTCTGGCCGCTGAGCCCGAGCATCAGCAGGCAGCAACAGAGCCAGTGTCGGGGCCGGTGGTGCCTGGTGATCGGGATGGCGGGCATAAACGTCACTGTGAGCAGCGAATAGTGGGTATGCTGACATTTTAGTCAATTGCGTGGATGATGCGTACACGCGGGAGCGCCGGTACATCATTTTTACCCCAGAGAGGCCTTTTTAGTGACGCTATGAGTGTTAACACCATCGAACACAATCGCACCCGCCAGAACTTCGATGGCGTGTCGTCGGTCTGGTTGTTCGGCTACGGATCGCTGATCTACAAGGTGGACTTTCCGTTTCTGGAGCAGCGTCCTGCCAGTATTACCGGCTGGGTTCGCCGTTTCTGGCAGGCCTCCCATGATCACCGTGGGACGCTGGAGGCGCCCGGGCGGGTGGTGACCCTGATTGAGCAGCCGGGTGCCGTCTGCAAGGGGATGGCCTTTCGGGTATCGCCGGCGGTCTTCGAGCACCTCGATCATCGTGAAAAGAACGGCTACCTCCGCTTCAGCACGGCCCTGACCTTTGATGACGGCAGTCAGGAGCAGGGCCTGGTCTACATTGCCACCGAGGATAATGCGGCGTTCCTGGGCCCTGCGCCGGAAGCGGATATCGCCCACCAGATTGCCGGGGCCGCGGGCCCCAGTGGTCGCAACGACGAGTACCTGCTGAAACTCGCCGAGGCCCTGCGCCATCTGGGCGATGACGATCCCCATGTGTTCATGATCGAGGATCGGGTCACGCGGATTATTCGCGATACTCAGGTGTTGATTGACGCTTCCCGCCGCTGAGGCGCCGGGTTGAAGCCCCGGGGCGGCGCCTTGCGGCGGTGTTTGAGGCCAATCAGAACCAGCGGCACAACGATCATCGAGCTGCCGGCGACGAACCAGAGGTCAGGCACTTCGCCGAACCAGATCCAGCCGATGCCGACCGCCCAGATCAGGCCGGTGTATTCGGCGCTGGTGACCTGGTTGGCGTCCACCTGCCGATACGCCAGCAGCACGGTGATGTTGTACCCCAGGATGAAGAGTGCGGAGCCCAGGGCGCTGACCAGTATGGTGCTGTCCCAGCTGGCACCTTCCCAGATGGCCAGGGCCGCGGCCGCCGGCAGAATCAGCAGGTAGTTGAGGAACAGCTTGTGGACGGTGGACTGCTGTTTCGGCAGTTGACGCACCATGACGGCGTTGATGGCCAGGGCAAACGCGGACGCCAATGCCGCAACGGCGGCCCAGTTGAATTCCATCGGCCGCAGTATCACCACGATGCCGGTGAAGCCGCTGAATACGGCGATTACGCTCAGTGGCGTGAGTTTTTCACGGAAGATGAACACCGACAGGACCATCACCAGGATCGGTGCGGCGTAGAAGATGGCGTTGGCGGTGGCCAGGGGCAGGTTGCCCAGTGCCACCACCATGCAGACGATACCGGCCAGGTGAATGTGGGCGCGCAGGGTGTGGATTCTGGCGCCGGCGAACAGGGCCTTGCGGTTCAGTTGTCCGGCCAGAGGCAGCAACAGCACCAGGGTGATCACGCAGCGCAGGAAAGCAAACTGGAAGATCGGTGCGCCCGGCTCCAGCAGCTTGATGAATACGTCTGAAATCAGTGCCATGGCGTTGCCGATGACCAGCAGGAGGATGGCGCTGTTTACGGTTTTTCCTGACATGTGGTTGACCTCAAACTTTTTGGCTTCGGTGAAAGAGCCGATCGGCAGCGCCCCATCCGAAAACCGCTGTGAATACGTCCCTGTACGCTTGCTCTGCGCCATCCTTGGCTCCGAGCATTTTCGGATGGGGCACTACCGACCGGCCCCCACACTTCAGTGGTCGTGTTCCGCGTTTTCTTTCGCGTGAGTGGCATTCTAGGGCTGTGCTAATATCCGATAAAATGATCTTTAGTCACTGACCATTAGAAAATTAGATAATGAAGCTGCCACCCCTCAAAGCCCTGCCCGTTTTCGAAGCCGTCGCCCGCCTGAACAGCTTTTCGCTGGCGGCGGATGAACTGGCGGTCAGCCAGAGCGCCGTCAGTCATCAGATCAAGCAGCTGGAAACCTATCTGGGGGAAACCCTGTTCATTCGCACCGGGCGTTATCTGGCGATGACCGACGAGGGGCGTCAGTATCTGGAGGCAGTCAGTTCCGCGCTGTTGCAGATCGAGCGGGCCAGTGAACAGCTGCTGGGCCATGAGGAGTCGCGGTTGCGGCTGTCGGTGTTCAGTTCGTTTGCGGTGCGCTGGCTGGCGCCGCGGCTGCCGGAGCTGCAGCGCACCCATCCGCAGGTGGAGCTGTCGCTGGAGATGAGCAGTGAGAATCCGGTGCTGTCGGATCGGGTGGCGGACTGTTTTATTACCATCAAACCCGATTCGCCGGCGTTCAGTTACGAGTTGCTGTACAAGGAGCGGCTGTTTCCGGTGTGCAGCCAGGATTTCTGGCAGCGGATTCGCCGGGAGCTGGCTCTGGATGAGGGCACCAATGATCCGGCCTCGGTGCCTTTAACGCCGGCGCAGGTGGCGCAGTTTCCGTTACTGTCCACCCACAGTATCTATGATAAGCAGGGCGGTGACTGGGAGGCGTGGTTTCAGGAAGCCGGGCTGAGTATGCCCGCGTCGTGCCGGTTGCTGCATTCCAGCCATATGCTGCTGTCGCTGGAGGCGGCGCGGTATCACCAGGGCATTGCCCTCACCAACGATTACATGCTCAGCACGCGCAAGGATTCCGAGGATTTCGTGAAGCTGCCCTGTCACTTCGTGGTCACCGGCGATCGGTTCTATTTCGCCTGGAAAACCAGCCGGCGTCAGGAACGGGGTATCCAGCTGCTCCGGCGCTGGCTGGTGACGCAGGCCGTGGAGGGCGGCCTGCGTAGCGAGGATGAAGCCCAGAGTGTTCAGCTCTCCCGCTGACTCTTCCTGCGTTCCAGCCGGTGCTGGATTTCTCCGATGACGCCACGGCGGAAGGTCATTACACACACCACGAAGATGATGCCGAGGATGACCTGGACCCAGGAGCCGAAGGAGGAGAGTTCGTGGCTCAGGGCGCCGACGGTGAGAGCGCCGAGCACCGGGCCGAAGATGGTGCCCAGGCCGCCCACCAGGGTCATCAGGATGACCTCCCCGGAGGTCTGCCAGTGCGCGCTGGTCAAGGACGCAAACTGGAAGATAATGGCTTTGGTGGCCCCGGCCATGCCGGCCAGGGTGGCTGACAGCACAAAGGCCATGAGTTTGAAGTGGTCGATGTCATAGCCCAGTGACAGGGCGCGGGATTCGTTCTCGCGGATGGCCTGCAGCACCTCGCCGAACGGCGAGTGGATAGTGCGGTAGATGATGCCGAAGCCCACCAGGAAGATGGCGAACACGAAGTAGTACATCGCCAGGTCGTTGTTAAGGTCGATGAAGCCGAACAGGTCGCCCCGCGGGATGCGCTGCAGGCCGTTTTCACCGCCGGTGAAGGGCAGCTGCAGGGCGAGGAAGTAGATGATCTGGGCGAGTGCCAGGGTGACCATGGCGAAATAGATGCCCTGGCGGCGGATGGCCAGGTAACCGAACAGGGTGCCCAGCACCAGGGCAAAACCGGTGCCGGTGAGTATGCCGATCAGTGGGCCAAAGCCCCATTCCTTGGTGACGTAGCCGGCGATGTAAGCGGCGCCGCCGAAGAACGCGGCATGGCCGAAGCTCAGCAGCCCCGCGTAGCCCAGCAGCAGGTTGAATGCGCAGGCAAACAGGGCAAAGCAGAGCAGGTCCATGATGAACACGGGGTAGGCATAGAGCGGCGCCGTCAGGCCGGCCAAGAGCATCACGATAAACAGAATACGGTTGGTCATGAGTGGCTCACTTCTCCTTACCGAACAGCCCGGCGGGGCGGAACAACAGCACCAGCACCATCAGGAAGAAAATCACGGTGTTGGCCGCGGGTGGGTAGAACACCTTGGTCAGGCCTTCCACCAGACCCAGGGCGAGACCGGAGAGGATGGCCCCCATGATAGAGCCCATGCCGCCGATCACTACGACGGCAAACACCACCACGATCAGGTCTGCCCCCATCAGCGGACTGACCGAGTAGATCGGCGCCGCCAGTACGCCAGCGAGGCCGGCGAGACCAGCACCAAAGGCGAAAGTCAGGGTTACCATCCGGGGGACGTTGAGGCCGAAGGCCTGGGTCAGATCGGGGTTTTCGACGCCGGCGCGCAGGCGCGACCCGAGTTTGGTGTGCTCAATGAAGTACCAGGTGGCGAAGCACACCACCAGCGAGAACACGATGGCAAACAGGCGATAGGAGGGGAAGTACATGAACCCGAGATTCACCACCCCGCTGAGCACCTCCGGCTGCCCGGGGTAGGGTGTACCAGAAGTGTTGAAGTAGTTGGCGAACAGTCCCTGCAGGATCAGCGTGATCCCGAAAGTGAGCAGCAGGCCGTAGATATGGTCCAGGTCATAGAGGCGTTTGAGCATGGTGCGCTCAATAATCACCCCCAGCAGGCCGACCAGCAGCGGCGCCAAAATCAGCGACGCCCAGAAGCCGATCTGCAGGCTGATGCCGAACCACTGCTCCAGAAAGGAGTAGCCGATCAGTGCAATAAAGGCACCCAGCATGTACATGGCACCGTGGGCAAAGTTGATGATATTCAGCAACCCGAATATCACCGCAAGCCCGAGACTCAACATGGCGTAGAACACGCCCACATTAAGCCCAAGCAGTGCCTGGGACATAATGACCTGTATCGACACGTTGGCAATCCCCCTGAAGCAGTGGTAATTCGTTGCTGTTACTTGTTAACCAGCTCGCACTTGGTATCTTCCATCGAGATGTAGGCCTGGTCCGCCGGTATCTTTGATACCACTTTCAGCAGGTCCCATTCCTCGGTGGCTTCTTCAGGCTTTTTGACTTCGACCAGGTACATGTCGTGCAGCATGGAGCCGTTGGCGGCAATCTTGCCGCCCTTGACGAACATGTCGTTCAGGGTCATCTCGCCCAGCGCCTTGCGCACAGCGTCGCTGTCATCGGTTCCGGTTTCATCAATGGCTTTCAGGTAATTGCTGACGGCGGAATAGACCCCCGCGTGCACCATGGTCGGCATGGCCCCGTGACGGTCATAGAAACGGCGTGACCATTCCTCGGCCTCGTCGTCCTGGTTCCACACGAACGCCGTGGTGAACTGCAGTCCCTGGGCAATGTCCTGGCCCATGCTGTGGACGTCGGAAATGAACACCAGCATGCCCGCCAGTTTCTGGCCACCCTGAACGATGCGGAACTGATTGGCCTGCTTGATGGCGTTGACCGTGTCCTGGCCGGCGTTGGCGAGGCCGATAACGTCGGCGCCGGAGGACTGGGCCTGAATCAGGTAGGAGGAAAAGTCGTTGGTGGACAGTGGTGCTTCCACATCACCGACCACTTCGCCATCGAGGCTTTCCACCACCGCCGAGGTGTTGTCCCGCAGCGAGTGCCCGAAAGCGTAATCGGCGGTAATGAAGAACCACTTCTCGCCGCCGTTTTTCACCATCGCGGTGGCGGTACCGACCGGCAGGGCGTGGGTGTCGTACACATAGTGGATGCCATAGGGCGTGCACTGTTCTTCGGTCAGCGCGGTGGTGCCAGCGCCGGTGTTGAGGGTGATCACTTTGCGGTCGGAAGCCAGGCCCTGAACGGAAAGCGCCACCGAGGAATTATCCAGGGCGGTGATCATGTCGACGTTCTCGGAATCAATCCACTCCCGCGCCGTGCTGGCGCCGATGTCGGGCTTGTTCTGGTGATCGGCGGAGACAATCTCGATGGGTTTGCCAAGGACCTCTCCGCCGAAGTCCTCCACCGCCATTTCGGCGGCAATGACGGCGCCCGGACCTTCCAGCGCCTTGTACACCCCGGACATGTCACTCAGGACGCCGATCTTGACCATGTCGTCTGACAGGTTGGCGTTGGCAGCCAGCGGCATTGCGAGACTGGCTGCGGCGACTGCGCCGGCCAGGCCATTCGTCAAGTGCTTGAACATAGCGGTATTCCTCTTCTTATTAGAGTTCTGGGTCCGCGGTCATCAACCGGTCGGGCCCGGTGTCAGACACTCAGGTGTCTGTTCAACTGCTCTTTCTTGGCCTCAAGATCGGCCGCATCAATCTGCTCCACCACCTTGCCGTGCTCGATCACGTAGTGCCGATCGGCCAGCGGGGCGGCGAAGCGGAAGTTCTGTTCCACCAGGATGATGGTGTAGCCGCGTTCGCGGAGCTTGCGGATCACCTCGTCCAGGGATTTGAGGATCACCGGAGCCAGACCCTCGGTGATCTCGTCCAGCAACAGCAGACTGGCGCCGGTGCGCAGGATCCGTGCAATGGCGAGCATCTGCTGCTCACCGCCCGAAAGTTTGGAGCCCTGGCTTTTGCGACGCTCCCGCAGGTTGGGAAACATGTCGTAGATTTCGTCCACTGACATGCCGCCCTCGGCCACCACCGGCGGCAGGGTCAGATTCTCGTCCACGTTGAGAGAGGCGTAGATGCCACGCTCCTCCGGGCAGTAGCCGAGCTTGCCGATATGGGCAATGCGGTGGGTGGGCATGGTGATCAGCTCGGTTCCATGAACCTTGATGGAGCCGGTGCGTTTGCTCACCAGGCCCAGAATGGCTTTGAGCGTGGTGGTGCGACCCGAGCCGTTGCGCCCGAGCAGGGTGATCACTTCGCCCTCGTGCAGGCTCAGGTTCAGGCCGTGCAGAATATGGGATTCGCCGTACCAGGCATGAAGGTTCTCGATTCTCAGCAGTTCCGGGTGGTTGTCAGGCTGCATCGGTGGTCCCCATGTAGGCTTCCATCACCGCCGGGTTGGTCGATACGGTGTCGTAGTCGCCCTCGGCAAGTACCTCGCCACGGTTCAGCACCGTGATGCGGTCCGCCAGCGTCGACACGACGTTAAGGTTATGTTCCACCATAATGATGGTGCGCCCTTCCAGCACCCGCCGGATCAGGTCGGTCACGGTGCCGACGTCTTCGGAGCTCATGCCCTGGGTGGGTTCATCCAGCAACATCAGCCGCGGCTTGAGTGCGATGGTGGTGGCAATTTCCAGCGCCCGTTTCTGGCCGTAAGGCAGTTCCACCGCCTTGGTATCGCCGAAATGCTGCAACCCCACCTGCTCCAGGCACCCCTGGGCTTCCTCGTTGAGCTGATCCAGAATCTTTTTCGGACGCCAGAAATGATAGGACACGCCCAGTTTGCGCTGCAGCGCGATGCGCACGTTGTCGCGCGCGGACAGGTGAGGGAACACCGCGGAAATCTGGAACGACCGCACCAGCCCCTGCTGCGCGATGCCCGCGGGTCGCGAATGTGTGATGTCCCGACCGTCGTAGATGATGTGGCCGGCACTGGGCCTGAGAAAATGGGTCAGCAAATTGAAGAACGTGGTCTTGCCCGCGCCGTTCGGGCCGATAATGGCGTGAATGGAGCCGGTTTCGACTTGCAGGTTGATATCTTTGACGGCGGTAAAGCCTTTGAAATCTTTGGTCAGGTTCCGGGTTTCCAGAATGACGCCAGGTTGCTTGGCCTGCTCGCTCACGGAAAGACACCCCTTTCATGGTCAGGCGGGTACTGCGGATCGCCTGTCTGTTATTGTTTGTTATTTACAGCTTTTTTCGGGAAAGGTCGCCGTTATGGCGAAATGAACTCGACCTTCAGTAATAGTTGGCGAAAGTCGAATCTGTCAAGGCAGGCCACATAAAGAAAAGGAGGCGCAGTGGCCTCCTTGAGGAATTGCGAAAGAAATCCGGTATTACAGGTACTGGTATCGTAGGAGTCGGTGCTTGATGCGCTCGAGGATGACCTGGTCGATCACCGCAGCGAGTACGGCGATGACCAGAATGTTGGTCATGACGCCGGTCATGTCGGCGATTTCGCCGGAATAGGCGAGGGATTTGCCCAGCCCGGCACTGAATCCCACAATCATTTCGGCGGAGATCAGGGCCCGCCAGGCGTTACCGAATGCCAACTGGGCGCCGGTGATCAGTTCCGGCGTCACGGCGGGGAAGTACACCCGCTTCAGCATCTGCATCTTCGAGGCCCCCATCACCCGTGCCGCGGAGATATGCACCTTCTCGACGCTTTCAGTGGCGTTCATCACGCTCAGGGCGGTGGGGAAGAAGGCGCCGATGGCGACCACCACAATGATCGGCAGGTTGCCGAAGCCCATCAGAATCAGGAACAGCGGTACCCAGGCAATCGACGGGATCGACTGCAGGATGATGATCGCCGCCTTCAGGGTGCTGCGGACCGCATTCAGCGTGCCACCAACCAGCCCGAGCACGATGCCGAAGAACAGTGCCGCGCCGTAACCGATGCCTAGGCGGCTCATACTGTTGCCCAGACCTTCGTAGAATTCGGCGCTGTTCAGTTCCTCCCACAGGCGCTGGAGGGCAACGTGTACATCGGGCATCAGAAAGTCAGGCAGGAACCACGCCGCGACCTGCCAGAAGAACAGGATGACGGCGATGGCCACCACGTAGGCGCGCTTGCTGGCGACGCCGGTATTCTGGGTGCTACTCATGCTTACAGCTCGCGGGTCTCTTGCCAGGACAGGTCAAGCAGCGCGTCCACATCGAACGCTTCACCGGCTGGCAAAATGCCCTGCTCCTGCATGATGCCGGCCAGTTCCTTCATGCGTGCAATGTCGTCTTCGGTCAGTTTGGCGCTGAAGTCGTTGGTCCGGATGGCATCGGCGATGACCTTCTCAGAGGTGACGTCGCCCTGGTTCAGGGACTCCACCACCGCATCCTTGATGAAGTAGTCGGTGATCAGTGGTGCCGCTTTCTCCGGGGCATTTTCCAGCATATCAATGGCGTCACGCTGAGCATCGAGTGCGGCCCAGAGTACGTCTTTGCGTTTCTCCAGGGTTTCGCCTGAGGTGATCACCACCATGCACGGGAACGGCCAGACTTCGCCGATCTCGTAGATTTCCTTTACCGGCGCCACCAATTTGGCAATGCTGGCGTAAGGCTCGAACAGGAAGGCACCTTCCACACGACCACCCACCAGCGACTGAATGGCCACCGACGGCGCCACGCCCATGATGTTGAGTTCATTCGGCTTCAGGCCCGCGTCCGCCAGGGTCACACCCTTGAGGACGATGTCGGCGGTGCTGCCCTGTTTCTGGGACGCCAGGTTCTTGCCTTTGAGGTCAGCGATGTCGTCAACACCGGCGTCGTCACGCACCAGCATGGCGTGATAGCCACGCTGTGCACCGCCCACGATTTTCAGGTCCGCGCCGCGGGATGCCCAGGTGAAGGCGTTGGAGAAACCCAGTACGCCGATGTCCAGCTGGCCGCCGACGATGCCCTTGATCAGGTCGGTGCCGGAGCTGAATTCGATCAGTTCCGCGTCCAGCCCATACTTTTTGTAGAGCTCGGCTTCATAGGCGAGCATGGCCTGGGCGTCGTCCATCACCCGCACGTAGCCAACGCGGAACTCTTCGGCGGCGTGGCCAGGGCTGACCAGCGCGAGGGCGAGGGCAGCGGTAACAATCCAGCGAATCATGTGATGTCTCCTTCGGCAACAGAGGCGTGTGTGGCGGTTGTGTCAGTGTCGATACCCAGCAGATTCAGTACATCCCGACGGATGTCGGCGAACGCTGTCAGGTCATGGGTTTTGGGAATGTGGCCCAAGGTAATTTCCTTGAGAATCACCGCCGGTCGTTTGCTGAACACCAGCACGCGGTCCGCCAGGTACAGCGCCTCATCGACGTCGTGGGTGACCAGCACCACCGTCGGGCGCTCTTCCTCGATCAGATCCTTGAGTACGCTTTGCAGCGTCATGCGGGTCAGGGCGTCGAGGGCGCCGAAAGGTTCGTCCAGCAGCAGTACCTGGGGGCGGGCAATGAAGGCGCGGGCCAGGGCGCAGCGCTGGCGCATGCCGCCGGAGACCTGATGGGGGTAATAGTCCTCGAAGCCATCCAGCTTGACCCGAGCCAGCCATTTGCCGGCCTCCGGCAGTGCCGCCTTGCGCGGGGTGTCCTGAAACTCCAGCGCCAGGGCGACGTTGTCGATCAGCGTCATCCAGGGGTACAGCGCGTGTTCCTGAAACACCAGCGTACGCTTGGGCGAGGGTTTGGCGACGGATTGGCCATCAGCAGTGAGTATGCCGGACGAGGGTTGCTCCAGGCCGGCGACCATATGCAGTAGCGTTGATTTGCCACAGCCGGAAGGGCCAACCAGAGCAACGATTTCACCGGTGTTGATGGTGCTGTCGAACTGTTTGATCACATTGAGGTCACCAAACGATTTGGTGACCTCGCTGAACTGGAGTTCCATATAGCCTGCCGGAATATCTATATATTCAAAAAGGGAATAATATTTCCCTATTTTATAACCGACTGGCTGTCCGGAAAAAGTGCATTCTACAGGTTTCGCCGCCGCCGGAGCGGAAACGAGGAGTTAATCCTCGTCCCGCGGCGGGCGTTCCACCACCTTGCGCTTACCCTTGGCGCAGCGTGACAGGGCTTTCAGGCCATCGCCCTCGAAAGCGTCCACCCGAATCACATCGTACAGTGCCTCGAGGGCTTCCAGCAGTTTATCGCACTCCTCTTCTTTGACGACGCCCTGTTCACAGGCCCAGTCCACCAGTTCCTTGCGCTGATGGCCCATTAGCAGCGCGATGCCATCGAGCTCGTCCTCATCGCGATTTCGAATGGCCTCATGAAGACGGTTGCGCATATCAACGGTTTCGTTAGCCAGGCGATAGGCATTCAGCACGCGGCCGAGAGCATCGTCCGGATCGGTGTTGATATAGGCGCCGCGGCTGACCCGCTGACGCACCGGGGTGTCCTTGACGATGGTGTCCGCCACGCGGGCCCCGAGCCTGTCATCCGGCCCGTTGAGGCCGGTGGCACCGAGCGGGAACACCAGCAGCCGCAACGGCCAGCGCAGGGCCGGTACCGGGAAGTTGATGATGGCGTCGCGCATGGCGTCCTGAAGGTCCCGCAGGCAGGTTTTCAGGCCCCACTCCACCAGCGGGCGCTGGTCGTCCGGGTAGCCTTCCTCATGCCACTGTTTGATCACCGCGGTGGCGTAGTACAGATGCACCAGGCAGTCCGCCATGCGGCCGGACAGGCGCTGGCGGGCTTTCAGGCCACCGCCGACGGTGAGCAGGGTAACATCGGTCATCAGCGCGAAGGCGGCGGAGAAGCGCGCCAGCTGACGGTAACAGGGCTTGATATCGCCCTGCCGGGGAACCGGTTCCAGCAGGCCACGGGTCAGCCCCAGCACAAACGCCCTCAGCGCATTGCGGGTGGTGTGGGCGATATGCCGGTAAAAGATGCCGTCGAATTTCTTCGCCGCCTTGTCCTCATCCTCCATGCCCGCGGCTTCAATCTCCTCCACAATAAAGGGGTGGCAGCGAATGGCGCCCTGACCAAAGATCATCAGGCTGCGGGTAAGGATGTTGGCGCCTTCCACGGTGATGCCGATGGGCACCGCCTGATAGGCCCGGGCCAGGAAGTTGCGGGGGCCGGTGATTACCCCGCGGCCGGCAACCACGTCCATGGCGTGGTTGATCACCTCGCGCATCAGGTCGGTGTTGCGGTATTTGAGCACCGCTGAGGGCACCGAGGGACGTACACCCCGGTCCAGCATGCCGGACGTCAGCAGGCGCGCGGCGTCCATCATGTAGGTATAGCCGGCGATGGGCTCCAGGGCTTCCTGCACCCCTTCAAACTGGCTGATGGAGCGGCCGAACTGCTCGCGTGTCAGTGCATAGGAGCCGGTGGCGAGGCTGGCCACCTTGCCGGCACCGGTGCCGAGGGCGGGCAGTGAAATCGAGCGGCCGATCGACAGGCACTCCAGCAGCATGGTCCAGCCCTTGCCGAGCATGTCCTGACCGCCAATGACCTGGTCCATGGGGATGAATACCTCGGTGCCCCAGGTGGGCCCGTTCATGAACACCGTGTTCATCGGCAGGTGGCGAGCCCCGGCATTCACGCCTTCGGTTTCCCGCGGCACCAGCACGCAGGTCACGCCGATGTCGTCCTGATCACCGAGCAGTCGGTCGGGATCGTACACCTTGATGGCCAGACCGATCAGCGTGGCTACCGGCGCCAGGGTGATGTAGCGCTTGTTCCAGGTGACTTTCAGGCCCAGAACCTCTTTGCCTTCCCACTGCCCCTTGCAGACGATGCCCTTGTCAGGGATAGCGCCGGCGTCGGAGCCAGCCACCGGTGAGGTCAGGGCAAAACAGGGAATTTCCTCGCCACCGGCCAGGCGAGGCAGATAGTGTTTCTTCTGCTCGTCGGTGCCGTAGTGCATCAGCAGTTCGCCGGGGCCGAGGGAGTTGGGTACCATCACCGTGACCGCGGTGGAGACGCTGCGGGTGGATATCTTCATTACGATTTCGGAGTGAGCGGTGTTGGAGAAACCGAGGCCGCCGTCCTCCTTGGGAATCACCAGCCCGAAAAACCCCTTGTCGCGGATGAACTTCCAGACCTTGTCCGGCAGATCGTATTCCTCGTGGGTGATTTTCCAGTCGTCCAGCATGGCGCAGAGTTTTTCCACCGGGCCGTCGAGGAAGGCCTGTTCCTCGCTGGTCAGGTGGGCGGGCTTGGCGTCCAGCAGCTTCGACCATTGCGGCTGGCCGGAGAACAGCTCGCCGTCCCAGTCCACGGACCCGGATTTAAGTGCTTCGGACTCGGTTTCCGACAGTTTGGGCAGGCGATTGCGCACCCAGCCCAACAGGGGCCGGCTCAGTTTGTCGAGACGCAGGTCACCGGGGAAGACCAGCAGCAGGGCCAGGGCCAGCAGGCCGCCACCGAATAACAGGCTGAGCAGGTGCCAGTCGTCCTGGAAGAAACCGGCAATGGTGGCGACGATCATTACCGCCGCTGCGGATTTGCCGCCAATTCCCAGATAAATCAACACCAGTGCACTGATCAGAAGGAGCAGAACGCTCATGGGCAGACCTCCGTATCGCGAGTGAAATCAATCAGATCTGCCCATAACCATCGGTCAAAGACTGTCCAGTTGCAAGCGCCGGAGGCGGACCGCCACGGCGAGGTCTGATAGTGGGATTGCAAATGTTTGTTAAAGCTTCGCCTTTCAGAGCCGCGAAATTGATCCAGTCTAAGACTTCTCCAGAATACATAGGCTCGAATAATCGAATTGGTTCCGGAGTAGTCCATGTTCACCAAACTTACTGTTGCCAAGCGCCTGGCGCTGGGATTTGGTCTGTTGCTGTCGCTGATGATTCTCGTCAGCCTGATTGGCAATCATCGCGTCGGGTTTATTGACCGCACGTTGACCGAGGTGGGGGACGGCGCCGCGGTCAAGCAGCGTTACGCCATCAATTTCCGTGGCAGCGTTCACGACCGCGCCATCGCCATCCGCGATGCGGTACTGGTTGGGAATAATGCCGCCCTGCGCCGACATCTGCAGGATATCGAACGCCTGAAAGCGTTTTATCGCGACTCGGCGGGCCCGATGGATACGCTGTTCCGGGAGCTGGGCGCTACCGATCAGGAAAAACAGCTGCTGACGGACATCAAGGACATCGAACGACGCACCCTGGCGTTGACCGATGAGCTTCTGGCCATGCGCCAGGACGGCGACATCGAGGCGGCGCGGGCGTTTCTGCTCAGCGATGTGTCGCCGGCCTATACCGAGTGGCTGGCACGGGTGAACGCCTTCATTGACCACCAGGAGGAGTTGATTGCCGCTGACGTGGACGCGGTACGTGAAGCGGCCGGCAACTTCAACACCCTGATTTTCATGGTGACCGGCGTGGCGGTCCTGCTCAGTGTGCTGGTGGCGTTTCTGATCATCCGCAGAATGAAATCGACGCTCGGTGGCGAGCCGGAGGACGTCGCCGAAGCGATCCGTTACCTGGCCGATGGCGTGCTCGACCAGACCATTCAGACCCGTTACCCGAACAGCGTCATGGGGGCGTTGAAGGAAACGGTGGAGCGGTTGTCGGGTATTATTCGAGAGGTGCGGGCGGCGGCAGATGAGCTGTCATCCTCCTCTGCCGAGCTTGAGTCCACGTCGGAGAGCAACAGCCGTCAGATCCGTCTCCAGGCCAGTGAGGCGGAGCAGATGGCAACGGCCATCAATCAGATGTCCGCCACCGTGAATGAAGTTGCCGGTTATGCCTCCAGCGCGGCAACGGCGACCCAGAAAGCGGATGCGGAAGTGGAAAGCGGCAACCGCATCGTCAAGGAAACCACGTCTTCCATCGGTGAGCTGGCGGAGACCCTGGAAGAGGCCGCGCAGACGGTGCAGCGGGTGTCGGCCGACAGCGCCAACATCGAAAGCATCATTGAGGTGATCAATGCCATCGCCGAGCAGACCAATCTGCTGGCGCTGAACGCCGCCATCGAGGCAGCGCGGGCGGGCACCCACGGTCGCGGCTTCGCCGTGGTCGCCGATGAGGTGCGTTCGCTGGCGTCACGGACCCAGGACTCGACCCGTGAAATCCGCGAGATGATCGGGCAGTTGCAGACCGGCGCCGGCAAAGCGGCGGAGGTGATGGAAACCAGCCGCGATCTGGCCCGTACCACGGTAGAGCAAACCGAACAGGCGGAACGGGCGCTGACCCGCATTCGCAGCGAGGTTGGCGCGATCAATGACATGAACGCGCAGATTGCCAGCGCCGCCGAAGAGCAGACCGCGGTCGCCGAGGAAGTGAACCAGAACATCAGCCGCATTCACGATGCCACGGTGGAAACCTCGGCGGGGTCCGAACAGGTGGCCGGCGCCAGTCGCGACCTGGCAGTTCTGTCGACCCAGCTCAAGTCACGGGTCCGCGTGTTCCGCCTCAAAGATTAGCAGAGCGCCGGGTTACAGGTAGCCGGCCGCAAACACCAGGCCGAGGACGATGGGCATCACCACCAGGCTGCCCAGGTTGCTGATCAGCACCAGTGACGCCACCTTGTGGGGTTCCTGCTGGTATTGCTCGGCCACCATGTAATTCAGCACGGCCGGGGGCAGGGCGGCGAACACCCACAGCGATGCCACCTGCAGCCCCGGCAGATCCAGCAGGGCAATCATCGGCCACGCCAGAATCAGGCCGGAAGCCGGGCAGGCAATGGCGCCGAGCATGCCCAGTTTCCAGTCACGGAAATCCACATCCAGCATGCGGACCCCGAGGGCAAACAGCATCAGCGGAATACAGACGCCGCCAAGCATGTCCATGGAATCGAGCAGCCAGCCGGGCACAGGGATGCCGGCAAGATTCACCGTCAGGCCGGCAATACTGGCAAAGACGATGGGCAGACGCAGGCGCTGGACGATCGAGGTGTGCGGGTCCAGCATGTACAGACCCACCGAAAAATGCAGCAGCATTTCCACGATGAACAGCACGATCGCCGCCGGTAAGGCGGCGTCGCCGAATGCCAGCACCAGAATCGGAATGCCCATGTTGCCGGAGTTGTTGAACATCATCGGCGGCAGGAAGGTTTTCAGATTCAGTTTCAGCGTCCGCGCCAGCGGGTACAGTAACAGGCCCGATCCGAGCACCACCATGGTGGCGGCGAGGGCAAGGCTGGCGTAATCCTGCAGCGGTGCCTGCTGGTCTGCCAGCACGGCAAACACCAGAAGCGGCACGAACAGTTCCATGTTGAGTTTGTTGAGACCCTGGATATCCGGGGTGCGGTAGCGGCCATACAGCGCGCCACAACCGGCGATCAGGAACACCGGTAACATCGTGGACAGGATCTGACCAATCATTCACAGACTCCGACGGGGCTGGGCGACAGCGGGCGGACACAAACGGTTAGGTTCGCAAGTATTGGTGGTGGCCGGCAAGCAAAACCTGCAGATCTTCGACCAAAGCACCATTGGCTGCGGCGATGGCTTGCAGCGGTCCGGACTCCTGCCACAAAATGACCGCCATCCCCAGTCGACCGGAGTGACCCGTGGCCATCGATTTCGACCAAGCCATCCGTCGTGAGCAGACCTGTTCCGTAAAGTTTGACGCCCGCAAGGCGGTCTTCGGGCGGCAGGACATCATGCCGCTGTGGGTGGCGGACATGGATTTCGCCGCACCTGAAGCCGTCATCCAGGCTCTGGAAGACCGCGCCCGCCATCCGGTCTACGGCTACACCCTGTTTCCGGACAGCCTCTACGAGGCGCTGATGCACTGGTTCGCCCGCCATTACAGCTGGTCGATCAAGCGCGAGTGGATCCTGATGGCACCGGGCGTGGTGCCGTCATTGCACGCGGCGTGCCTGGCCTTTGCCGAACCGGGGGAAGGCGTCATTATTCAGCCACCGGTCTACCCGCCGTTTTTCAGCTCGGTGAAGCAGACCGGCAGGACGGTGATCGAAAACCCGCTGGTCGTTACCGACGGCCGCTACCATATGGATATGACCCACCTGGAACGATGTGCCGCCCGCGACGACGCCCGGGTGCTGTTACTGTGCTCTCCCCATAATCCGGTCGGTCGGGTATGGAGCGAGAACGAGCTGCGGCAGGTACTGGACATTGCACGCCGCCACCATCTCGTTGTGCTCTCGGACGAGATCCACTGCGACCTGGTCTATCCGGATGCGCCCGGCCATCAGGTTCTCGCCCGCCTGGCTGGCCCCGACGATGCACTGGTCACCGCCGTAGCGCCCAGCAAAACCTTCAATATGCCGGGTCTTGGGTTATCGGCGCTGGTGGTGCCGGATCGCGCCCGCCGTGACGCGTTGAAGAAGGTCTTTGAGTCGATGCACATGAACCAGTGCAATCCCTTCAGTATCGCTGGCTTTGAAGCCGGCTATCGCCACGGAGCAGACTGGCTGCACGAGTTGTTGCACTATCTGCAGGCCAACCGGGATTTCGTGCTCGACAGCCTGTATCGCCGATTGCCTGAAATCGTACCGACCGTCCCGGAAGGCACCTACCTGTTGTGGCTGGACTGTCGGGCACTGGGGCTTGGCGATAAGGAGCTCAAACGGTTTTTTGTCGAGGAGGCGGGTATTGGGCTGAATCCCGGTATCTCTTTCGGGGAGGCCGGTAGCGGCTTCATGCGTATGAACATCGGTTGTCCCAGGGCGGTTCTGGCGGCGGCGCTCAACGGCATTGAAGCCGCGGTAATTGCGTGGTTTCGCTGATACCGCCAAGTTATCACCCATGTCAGTAATTTTTACAGCGTTCGCTATGCGGGCTGTTCCTGAGCCAATTACATGATTGTTTTTTAACCAGTAACCTCGAAGCGGTACGCAGAATGCTTTTGTCCCAGGGCAGTATTCATTAACGGAATACGGGGAAACCCAGGGAGGCAAGCATGCCAAGATTGACACTGGCCACGTTGGTGGCTGTAGTTCTATCTTTTCCAACGCTGGCAAGTGCAGCACTGATTTCTGCCAGCTACAACGTAAACCTTAACGGATCCGATCCGGGCCTGGCTGTGAACCATGCAGACATCGCGGATAATCCGTTCTCCGTCGAACTGGACGCCGGAGAGAGCACGTACTTTACGCTGTTCAAGATCTGGACCGACGAGTCAGCGGTGAATAGCGATGACAAGGTGGCGAAGGACATTTCGGTGGACTTCGACTTTACTTCACCCGAGGCTCTCTCTGGATCGGTTTCCGGTGAAACCAAAGGTGTGAAAGGTGGATTGTTGGGCAGCTATCAGGCCGGCAAGCTGACCTGGGATGGCGCACTTGATCTGGCCTTCGGAGACGGTGGCCTGATGAGAGTCACCCTCTACGATGCCATGTTCAACGAAGGCTATCTGTGGGGTACCGCTGACGGCTGGAAGCACGGCGCGAAGGTCAAGGCAAAAGTCGAGCTGATCTCCGATGTAGCCGAAGTACCGGAGCCGGGTACTCTGGCTTTGCTGGGATTGGGTCTGCTGGGTATGGGTGTTCGCGCCCGTCGCCGCGCAGCCTGATCTCCGGTTCCGCAATAACAGAACCCGGGTATGGCCCGGGTTTTGTCGTGCAAGCCCGGTGTATTTCTGGGCATTCAGCTTTTCGCGGGGTCGGCCGGGGGGCCACTTCTGGCGCGGGTGGCCAGATACAGCCCGGCGAGAATCAGCAGCCCGCCGACGACGTGAAACAGTCCCAGCCGTTCGCCGAGGAACAGCCCCGCCAGTACCGAAGCGAACACCGGTGTCAGATACATGAAGATGGCCGCCCGGGCCGGGCCGATCTTGTGTACCCCGTAATTCCAGAACGCGTACGCCAGAATGCCGGGAAAGAAGGCAAAATACAGCAGTGGGATCAGGGTCGACTGACTGACCTCGAACCCGCCCTTGAACACCAGCAGCTCGACCAGATAGAACGGCAGAATGATCAGTGTGCCCAGAGCAATCTGGGTGGTCAGAAAGGTCAGAGCCGGCAGCGGCACCGCCTGCCGCCGCAGCAGCACCGAGAACAGACCCCAGCTGAACACAGCGGCGACCATGATCAGGTCACCGGGCTGGGCCTGCAGACTCAGTAACACCGCGAGGTCACCGCGCGCCACGACGGTCACAATGCCGAGCACCGCCAGCCCGATGCCCAGCGCCTGTACTGGTCGCGTCCGGTCACCGAGCAGCAGCCAGGCCAGCAGCGCAATGAAAATGGGAATGGTGGCGTTGATCAGAGCGATGTTGGTGGCGCTGGTGGTTGTGGCCGCGTAATAGAGCAGGGAGTTGAACGCTGCCACGCTGAAGGTGGCCAGCGCGATCATGGAGCCGAGGTACTGACGGATGACGCGGCGGTGACGCACCACGCCCGGCAATCCGAGCGGCAGCAGCACAGCCAGAGCGATAACCCAGCGCCAGAACGACATCGACAGCGGCGGTATGTTTTCGACGGTGCCTTTGGCCACCACCGCGTTACCTGCCCAGAACAGCGGGGTCAGTACCAGCCCTGCGTAGGCCAGCCACAATGATCTGGGAAACTGTATTGCCACATCGGCTCCTGTTATCCACTCGGGAAATCACTGGGAGCCGACAGCATACTACTCGCCGGGCACTTCTGCCTCCGTACCAACGTGGTAGGCCGCGAAGCCGGCCATCACCACCTGATCTACCGCCATGCCGATGATGCGCCCGTCACTGTTGGCACGGATCGGGTGCTGGGCATTGGTAATCGGATCGGCGACGTAGCCCAGCACTTCACCTTCGGAGACCCGGGCCCCCAGATCCACTTCGCTGAACAGAATGCCGCCGTTGGGCACGCGGACCCAGTTGGAATCATAGTAGACCGGCTCCGGGTCGCCCCAGACGAACATCCGCGAGATCATGCCTTCCTTGTCCAGCAGGCTGGTGAGGCTGTTGACCCCGGCGTCGATCTGGTCTTCCTGAATGCGGTGAGATTCACCGGCCTCCATGGTCACGGTGCGGATACCGGCGTCTACCGCCGCAGTGCGAAGCATGCCCGAGGAGCCTGAACTGTGCACCACTGCCATGCGATCAAAACCACGAGTGAACTCGGCCACATCGGAGTTATTCATATCGGCACGCAATTGCGGCAGGTTGGTCCGCTTCTGGGAGCCGGTGTGGATGTCCACCAGCATGTCGCAATGGCGAATCACATTCTCGAACAGGGAGTGGGCAATACGGTCCGCGAGACTGCCATCCGGACTGCCCGGGAAGTGCCGATTGAGATCACGGCGATCCGGCAGGTAACGGGTGGCCTGCTGGAATCCCGGCAGATTCACGATGGGAATGCCCACAACACGCCCGGACAGTTTTTCCGGATTGAGGTCGTAGACGGTCCGGCGAACTATTTCGATGCCGTTGAGTTCGTCGCCATGAAGCGCGGCGGTCAGGCACAGTGTCGGGCCGGGGTTGACGCCATTGACGACCAGCACAGGGGTGGGCTGGGACAAGCCGGCGATCTGGATGTTGGGTGACCAGGACAGCCGCGTCGATGTGCCGGGGCGGACTTCGGAACCCAGCAGCTCCAAGGTAGAGGCCTCTTCCGGTTCCGTGGCGGCGGTCGCTTCCTCTTCTGCTTCTGCTGGCTCCGGTATGGTCGCGATTTCCTTGAGGTCGATGTCGGGGGCAACCGTGTTCGACTCGTCCGGACTGGCGCCTTCCGGTGGTTCGTCCTGCGGAGGTTGCTTGCTTACCGAGCCGGCGGGATCCCGAAGCGGCAGCGAGTTTTCCACGTCCTCGACGCTCTCGTCCTCCGCCAGTTCAGCGATCAGCACTCCGCTCTCGCTGATTTCCTGCTCAGCCAGTGCCGGCTGGGCAAGGAGCAGCGCAGCAAGCGCCCACGCACCAGTCAGCGCAAGGAATGGCGGGTTGTCAGATCGGTTAAACAGCATAGCTCCTCACAGGTCGTCAGCCAGCCCGGGGGCATCCCGGAAACTGGCGGCGTAAACGTTCAACAGGATAAAGCGCCCCTCCAATCCTGAATACGGCTGTGACAAAGGTTTAATGCCACCTTCATGAAATCTTTGTGTATTTCCGCAAAATAGCCTAAGAGATAGAAGTACAGGTGCGATTTTACGTTCCTGTGACATTTATACGTGCTGAAGGGAGTGAACTATATGGATCTTTTGCGAATTCTGATTGCGATTTTGTTACCGCCGTTGGGGGTGTTTTTACAGGTAGGTATCGGTAAACACTTCTGGATCAATATCCTGCTGACTATTCTCGGCTACATTCCCGGCATCGTTCACGCGGTCTATATCATCGCCAAAAAATAGGTGGCAACGACAGGCCCGGGTAACCCCGGGCGCTTGCATTACTTCCCATCAGTGGCAGACCAGTGGTCGTCCTCTTCCACGGCCTTGCCGTCCGCTTTCAGTTTCAGCAGGTGCGCCAGCGCGGAGCGCGCCGCAACTCCGTGCAGGGCCTGCGGGACATCATCATAGGCTGCCGCCGTCAGGCTCTGCAATGTCACCGGTGCAAGGCGCTTAAGGGCCTTGGTCACCTTGTGTTCCCGTGCCAGGCGGTGGGTGATCAGGTAATCAATCACTGCCTCCGGGTGCCCCATCAGAAAGCCGTGGGCCGGGGCGATAAAACGAATGGATTCGGCCAGCAGATCGTACAGCGCTTCCAGGTAGGCTTTCATGTCCCCGTCCGGCGGATTAATCACCACCGTGGAGCCCTGCATGATGTGATCGCCGGAAAACAGCAGGTCCTGATCCACCAGCAGGAAGCAGATATGATTGGAGGCATGTCCGGGTGTGTGAATCACCTTGAGAGGCCCCGCCCCGGTATCAATCAGATCGCCGTGCTGCGGTGCTTCGTCCGCAGCAAAACCCTGGTCCTGAGACGTCCCGGCCGGCGCCGGCAGGCCGAACACCCGGCAGCCGGTTCTGGCTTTCAGCGCCGCCGTAGCCGGAGAATGATCCAGATGGGTGTGGGTCACCACCACCTGATCAATCGCCCCGCCGGTCAGTTCCAGAATACGTTCGATGTGTGGCCTATTGTCCGGACCGGGATCCAGCACCGTGAACCGCTCATGGCCGATCAGATAGGTGTTGGTGCCAGGCCCGGTCATCATCCCGGGATTCGGCGCCGTCAGCCGTATCACCCCGGCGGCCACCTCGACCGGCTCCCCCGGTACGATCTCCGCACGGGTTGAACCTTCCCCCTCCGGATCCAGCTTGGCGGCCTCGTCATAGGCTGGCGAACCGGGCTCCAGCATGACCTGCTGGCCCTTTTTCAGCGCGGGCCACGGCTGATCCGGGTACGGCTCCGGTGGGTTGGCGTGGGCATAGCGCATGAGCGCCTCGGTGGACTCGAAACTGCTGAGTATCCGCAACGTGCGGATTGTTGGCAGCCCCAGCAAGCGCTTGCCGTCGCGATGTTCCTCCAACGCATCGGTCGGACTCATCCACACATGATCGATGGTCTCCACGCCATCATGGCTGGCGACCTGCTCCTCGGGCGCCACGGTGACGAAAAACCGGGTATCGAACCGCCGTGGCGGGCCCGGCGGCGTGATCCAGTGGCCCAGGTAGGCCAACCGGTCCAGCGGAATCGCCAACCCGTGTTGAGCGCACAACTGCGCCAGCGACCGTTGGCCGGCAAACAGCGCCTGCCGTTCTGCATGCACCGGGTGGTCGCCACCGATGGTGGCACCGTCGGCGTCCACCGCCACCAGAATCCCGGCTTCTTCAAAGCATTCCCGCACGGCGGCCAGCATGTAATCCGCACCGCCCTCGTCCAGGCTCAGGGTTTGGCTGATCTGCGCATCCGCCGGCCCCAGGGCATGTTCCCGCGCCAACGGTTCCTGCTGATCCACGGCACCGCCGGGGAACACGTAATAACCGGGCAGAAACACTGCGTCCCAGGTGCGTTGCAAAAGCAGCACCTGAAGACCTTCAGCGGTGTCGCGTGTCAGAACCAGTGTGGCAGCGGGGCGAATGTCCATAACGTACTCACAGACCTGTTTTTATTGGTGCGGGCAGAGAGTATGACGCGGAGGTTGAAGACGGCCTGTCAAAACTGTGCGGAGCCATGGATGGCGGAGCCCAAGCGTCTCATGGATGAGCTTGAGCGTGTTTTGACAGGCCGTCTTCATCCTCCGCACTCCCAAGGTAGATGCGCAGGGCATATTAGCAAGATAACCGATTTCAGCCAGTAGGTCCTGAGATGACCACTAAAGTACAACAGCGTATCATTCCGCTCTCCAATCGAACCCGCAAAACACAGGTAACCGCACGTGGCCCGTATCAAGCTTTCGTTTCCGGACAACGTTTTCTGTTTTGAAACCCGGATGCCAGTACGTATCACCGACATCAACGGCGCCAACCACCTCGGCAACGACGCGCTGATCTCCATGCTCTCCGAGGCGCGGGCCCAGTTTCTCGTCAGCTACGGCGTGCAGGAAGCTGACCAGAACGGCACCGGGATCATCGTCACCGACCTGGCCACCATGTACCAGTCGGAATCCTTCTTTCCGGAAATGCTGCGATTCGAAGTGGGGCTGATGGATTTCAACAAATACGGTGGTGATTTCGTGTTCCGTGTCAGCAAGGCCGACAGCGGACAACCGGTGGCCCTGGCCAAGTACGGTTTCGTGTTCTTCAATTACCAGCGCAAGACCGTGGTGCCGATGCCGGAGACGTTCCGCTCACGCTTTGCCTGAGCGCTGCAGTTTGGTCATGCCGGCACGATAGAACGTATAGGCCATGGTGCCGGCCAGCAGATTGCCCACCAGTGCGCCGCTCATCAGCCCGGTCAGATCGCCCAGCCGGGCCCCGATCCACAGCAGCGGCAGAAAACACACGAACAGTCGCAGCGTGGATACCAGCAACGCCCGCAGCGACAGCCCCAGGGCATTGCACACCGACACCATCAGCATACACACCCCCAGCCCGCTGTAGCTCAGCGGCACCCGCACCAGATAGTTGCCCAGCACTTCCTGCACCTCGGCATCGCTGGTGAACAGCTGCGCCACCAGCCCGGAGGCCAGCACCCAGATCAGGCCGATGGCCAGCTGCCAGCCCACCACAAAGCGCACCGCCAGCCGCACCAGCTTGCGGATCTGGCCGATGTCACCGGCGCCCAGCATGCGCCCGATCATCGGAGGCATCGACATGGTCAGCGCCAGCACCACCACAATCGAGAAGAACTCCAGCCGCGTGCCCAGCCCCCAGGCAGCAACCGCCGCCGAGCCGAATCCTGCCACCAGTGCGGTGGCCAGCATTGCCGACGCCGGCGGCATCAGCTGGCTGACCATCGCCGGTGCCATGATGCCGTTGAGCTGCTTCAGGGTTCTGAGCAGATCCAGCTGGCGCAGCTCGAAGCTGATCCAGTGTCGCTTCAGCAGCGCCGGATAAATGATCAGCGCGCCGATGCCGAAGGCGGTAATCGTGGCCCAGGCCGCCCCCGGTAGGCCCCAGCCAAAGACAAAGATATACAGTGGATCAAGGGCAATGTTGAGCAGGCTGGTGGCGATCATCAGGTAGCCGGGCAAACGGGTGTCGCCGTGGGAGCGGCACACGCTGTACCCGAAATAGAGCATGGCGCCGGTCCACGCCGATACCAGCCAGGGCGCCCAGTACTGATTGATCACCGGCCGCAGGGCGGCTTCCGCGCCCAGCAGGTTCAGAATGGGGCCTTGCAGCAACCACACCGAGGCACACAGCAGCAGCGCGAGACTGGCACCCACCGTGATCACCAGACCGCCCAGCCTCTGGGCACGCAGGTCGTCACCATGACCGAGGGTGCGGGAAATAATGGCGGTGGTGGCAATGCCCAGGCCCACGTACATACCGCTGACCAGTTGTTGCATGGGCACGGTAAAGCCGAGGGCGGCCAGCGGATCACGACCAAGCTGGCCGACAAAGGCGCTGTCGGCCAGCTGGAAGGTCATCAGTGAGAGCACCCCGAACAGCATGGGCCAGGTCATGGAGAAGAGCTGGCGGGCAAGGGAGGGATTGTCGGGGGCTGTGCTCACTGGTTGTCGAGGGCTCGAGTCAGGACATTGGATTGGCTGCGGGCCGGGTGGCAAAGCCTGACCCGGCGCATGTTGTCTGTCGGATTACGCCTTTGGCTAATCCGACCTACCGATCAGGGTCGGTGCAGACTGTAGGTCGGGTCAGCGCAGCGTAACCCGACACTCTACAGGATCAGGCCAGTATCAGAGTACCTTCAAGGCCGCATCATAATCCGGTTCGTTCTTGATCTCGCTGACCAGCTCGCTGTGCAGGACCTTGTTGCTTTCGTCCAGCACGATGACCGCGCGGGAGCAGAGACCGGCCAGCGGGCCATTCTGGATGGCAACGCCATAGTCCTGCTGGAAGCTGTAATTGCGGAAGGTGGAAAGGGTTTCCACTTCTTTCAGGCCTTCGGCGCCGCAGAAGCGTCCTGCCGCGAAGGGCAGGTCCGCGGAGATGACCAGCACCACGGTGTTGTCCAGGCCGCTGGCTTTCTCGTTGAATTTCCGGGTGGAGGCAGCGCATACGCCGGTGTCGATGCTGGGAATGATGTTGAGGATTTTGCGCTTGCCAGCCCACTGGTCGAGTTTGACTTCTTCGAGGCCGCTGTTGGTCAGGGTGAAGGGCGGTGCGTTGTCGCCGGTGGTTGGGAATTTGCCGGTGACTTCAATGGGGTTGCCGTCAAGGGTCACGTTGCTCATGGGGATGCTCCTGTTGTCTGGTTTGTTCTGAACAGCCTACTCTGTTTAGCGCAGAATGGATGACTTTGCACCTCAAGCTTGGAGGAGGTCTGCCAGTGCGGCCCTTTCCAAAACAGGCTCAGGCCCATCCATGGGGCGCTTGGGCTCCGCCATCCCTGGCTCCGCACAGTTTTGGAAAGGGCCGCACTGGCAGCCTCATACTTGGGAGTTATTTTCTCATTTACCTTCGGCTACTGTGTTGAAACTGATTGGGGTTCGAAGCCAACTGCAGGGTGGCGCTGAACCAGCAGCAGGTAACTTGCCAATGCCGCCACTGCACAGATTGCGATGATGGTAGCCATAATCAGTGAGGTGCCCTCGTGCAGGTGACCGACGAGGGCCCCGGTTACGGCGGCGATGGCCATCTGGGTGAAGCCGAACAGGGCGGAGGCGGATCCGGCCATGTGGGGGAAGTTGGCCATGGCGCCGGCCATGGTCTGGGGCAGCACCATGCCGACGCCGATCATGAACAGGGTCTGCGGCAGGATCACGGCCCACACGCTGAAGATCTCAGCCAGCGCCAGGCCGGCCATGACGGCGCCCCCGGCAACGGCGATGGTCAGGCCGCGCACCAGGATCTGATCCGGCATCAGGCCGCTGCCGAGGCGGATGGCGGTGAGGTTGCCGGTGACGTAGCCCACCACGATGCAGGCAAAAAACAGTCCGAAGTGCTCGGGTTCAACGCCGAGAAAGTCGATCAGCACGAAGGACGAGCCCGACAGGAAGGCGAACAGGCCGGAGAAGATCAGCGCGTTGGTCAGGGTGTACCCGAGGAAACTGATGTCGGTGGCGATGGTGCGATAGTTGCGCATCAGGCTACACATCCGCAGTGGCTGGCGGTATTCCGCGCGCATGGGCTCGGGGATGCCGAACGCCACCACCACCGCCATGATCAGTGCGTAACCGGCCAGTGCCACAAAGATAGACGCCCAGCCAAGGCCGGAAACCATAAACCCGCCGATGGTTGGCGCCACGGCCGGCGCCAGCGCCATGATGCTGGCCAGAATCGCCATGATGCGAGCGGCTTCGCGTGGCGTGTAGATGTCGCGAATGGCGGCGCGACCGAGCACGGGTCCGGCGGATCCACCGAGGGCCTGCAGAAAGCGGCACAGCATCAGGGTTTCGATGTTGGTGGCGAAGGCACAGCCGATACTGGCGAGGGCAAACAGCAGAAACCCGCCAATCATGATGGGCTTGCGGCCAAAGCGGTCTGCCAGCGGGCCGCAAACCAGTTGCGCCAGGGCAAAGCCCAGCATGTAAAGGCTCAGCGTCAGCTGCACCTGATCGGTACCGGTGCCAAAATCGGCGCCAATCTGCGGTAACGCTGGCAAATACATATCGGTAGCCAACGGCCCCAGAGCCACAGCCGCGGCGAGTAATATGGTTGTCCAAACGCTGGTCAGCGCAAGCATGAAATTTCCCGGTCTATTCAATAGTTGAGCGAGCACAGAGCGGGAGGGGGCTTCCGGAACCCTGCGGAGCCATGGGTGAAGTGCATTGCACTTCACGGGTAAGCCATGGACGGCTTACCCCGGACCTTTAGCGCGACGCAGGAGCAATCAGCGCTGAAGGGCGGAGCGGAGCGTACACGGACGTATTCACAGCGTGTTTCGGAAGCCCCCTCCCGCTCTGTGCGACCTACTCTGAGTTCGAGCAGTCTACGCCGATGAGTAGCAGGGATAACGGCTCAACAATTCATACAACCTATGAGCAAAATCGATTGATTAATCGTTAAGCCCATTCATGGTCGCGGCCACGGCGTTCACCTGGTTGCGGAGCCAGCGGTGGGCGGGGTCGTTCTGATTGCGGCGATGCCAGAGCATCAGCAGGGTGAAGGGTTTGAAATCGAAGGGCAGGGGCACCCAGGCAAAGCCGCGGAGTAAATGATCACTCATCCGCTCCGGCGCCGTAGCCAGCATATCGGTGCCACGCAGGAACTCCGGCAGGCCGGAGAAATTGGACACCGTCACCGCATTGCGCCGGGTCAGCCCGCGGGTGTTCAGCGACGTTTCCAGGGCCGGCTTTTCACCGGTGGCGAACAGCAGCGACACATGGTCGGCCTTGAGGTAGTCCGCCATGTCCTGCGGCGGCGCCCGGTGATCCGGATCGTAGAACACCACCATCCGGTCCGCCATCAGGCCCCGCTGCATGATGTCCGTGGCCTCCGGCGCGTGGGGCGAGATGATCAGATCGCAGACATCCTTGCGCAGCATATCGGCCGTGGGAATGCCGGAAGGAACCACCTGCAGCCGGATCCCCGGCGCCTCCTGCCGCAGCGTGCGGAGCAACCCCGGCAGTAACAGATCGCGCTGATAATCGTTGGCCGCGATGGTGAACGTGAACTCGGCCGTGGCCGGTGTGAACAGAGGGCCGCTGGACAGCGACTGCAGATCGTCCAGAATCTGCCGGATATGGGGCCCCGCCCGCAGCGCGTACTGGGTTGGCGCAATGCCGCGGCCGGATTTCACAAACAGCGGATCACCCAGCGACTGCCGCAAACGGTCCAGAGTATGACTCACCGCCGACTGACTGACGCCAAGGCGAACCGCAGCGCGGGACACGCTGCCCTCATCGAGTACTGCCAGGAAGGTGATCAGGGATCGGGTGTCGAGATTCAATGTATCGATGCTGTTCATGGATCGCAGTGTAATCCACTTCCACCCAGGTCGCATACATAACCGGCTGGCGGTGTACTAATGTAGAGTGAATGAACGCTCAAGAACCATTGGAGGAATCATGTTACTCAGGCTCGCATTCGACGTTTACGGCACCCTGGTCGACCCCATGGGCATGGCCGACCTGTTGCAACAGGACGCCGGCGACAAAGCAGAAGCCGTCAGCAGCCTGTGGCGGGAGAAACAGCTGGAATTTGCCTTCCGCAGAGGTCTGATGCGGGCATACGAAGACTTCGGAGTATGCACCCGCCAGGCTCTGCGCTACGCCATGGCCAGCCACCAACTGGGCCTGGCCACTAACCGCGAAGACGAACTCATGGCCGCCTACCTCTCGCTGCCAGCGTTCGACGACGCTTTGCCGACGCTGAAAGCTCTGAAAGGCAGCTACCCGCTGTTTGCCTTCTCCAACGGCAGCTATCCCGCGCTGGAAAAAGTGTTGGGCCACAACGACCTGCTCGACCAGTTCGAGGGCCTGGTGTCCGTGGATGATATCAAGAGCTTCAAACCCGACCCGGCGGTCTACGCCTACGCGCGCAGGGCAACGGGCGCCTGGGACGAGCCGTTATGCCTGGTATCAAGCAATGCCTGGGATGTCATCGGTGCCCGAGCGGCGGGGTTGAAAGCGGTATGGGTCCAGCGAGATCCGAACAAGGTTTTTGAAGATTGGGGAATAGAGCCTTCTGCCGTCATCAAAAGCCTTTCAGACCTTCCTGAAACTTTGAAACAGCTCTGAAGCCAGCGGAGGCAGGTGTCGGGTCGGGCTGTCCAAAACTGTGCGGAGCCATGGATGGCGGAGCCCAAGCGTCACATGGATGTGCCGAAGGAGCGTGTTTTGGACAGCCCGACCCGACATCTGCCGGCCATCACTGAGCCAGACAATCAGTCTGACCGATCCCCCAGCCATTCCGCCAGTTCCAGCCAGCTCTCCGAAGGCGCTTTGCTGCCCGCCAGAATCCCCATGTGCCCGCCGGGCACAACCCGGAACGTCTTGTCGGTAGAACTGACATGGTCCATCACCCGCTTGGCGGCACCCGGAGTCGCCAGAGTGTCCTCCTGACCGGCGATGGCCAGTAAGTTGGCATTCACATTCCCCAGGCGGGCAACGTCCTCGCCAATCTGGATTTCACCGTTCGACAACTGGTTGTCGATCCAGATCCGCACCACCGTGTCCTGAATGATGCCGCCGGGGTAAGCCACCATGCGGTCCAGGAACGCCGAGGTGGTGGCGTGGTTACTGACAAACTCCCGGTCACCCAGGCGCACAATCAGTTCCCAGTAGCCCATCACACTGCCGATCGGATTGGTCAGCTTGAAGCCGATGGTGTTGGCCCAGCCGGGAGTGTGAAACCAGTGGGGTTTAACGTTGTGGATGCGAAAACCGGTGCGCTTGCGGACAAAATCCGCCACCTCCGCCACCCGCTGGTACAGCAGTCCCATCAGCCCGGACGCGTGGCTGTCGATGGGCAGCCCCAGCACTACCGCATTGCGGATGTGCTGATCCTTGCTCAGCGCGGAGTAGAACAGGGTGAACATGCCGCCCATGCTCCAGCCGTGCAGCGACAGTTCCTGCTCGCCACTGTGTTCACGTACCCGGTTCAGGTACGCCGGCAGCAACTCTGCCACGTAGGTGTGCAAATTGTAGTGACTGTGCTGGCGTGTGGGCATGCCCCAGTCAATCAGGTACACCTCGAAGCCTTTCGCCCGCAGGAAGCGGACCAGACTGCGCTGGGGGAACAGATCGTAGATCAGCATGTTCACCGCCAGCGGCGGCACGATCACGATGGGCGTCTTGTGCGCCGTGCGCTCCACCGCGATGGTCTTACCATCCAGCTCGATGGCATCCTCCGCCAGCGGCGGGTAATAGCGCAGGCTTACCAGCCCGTCGGTGTGCAGCGTCTCGTACGGTGTTTGTCCCGCCTGCACCAGACTGGCCGCCCGGAAAACACGGTCGAAGGCGTTACCCGCGTAGAGAGCGGTCTGCCGGGTGAGTCCCGCCGTCCGGTCGACAGCGGCTTTGAAAAGATTTGGCATCGGGATATCCATGGTGGATTCTGAGCTCACTTTAATACATCGAGAATCGTAGCGTTATCGGAAAGGTCAGAGGCTACCGCCGTGGCCGATGCTGCACCATGGCATAACTGTCACATCCGGTGGGCAAACCGGTCACTTCAGGCCACTGCCCAATGACGCCTGTGGTTGATATGATTGCTGCCCATTGGACACAACAACCACAACAGGACCACCATGCTCAGCTTTCTGCCCGCTCCCGTTATCGGTGTTATCAACTCCATCCTGCTGGGACTCAACACCCTGTTCTGGTGCCTGCTGCTCTACATTCCGGCAGTGCTGAAACTGGTTATCCCCCACAAAGGGTTCCGCGTACTCTGTACCCGCGTCATCATCTGGATCTCCGAATCGTGGGTAGCCTGCAACACCGGCTGGATGAAACTCACTCACGGCACCCGCTGGGACGTGAAAGGCGCGGAGAACCTCAAGCGGGAAAGCTGGTACCTGGTGCTCAGCAACCACCAGAGCTGGGTCGACATCTTCGCGATGCAGCGTGTCTTCAACCGCCGGGCGCCGTTCCTCAAGTTTTTTCTGAAACAGCAACTGATCTGGGTGCCGGTGATCGGCCTCGCCTGGTGGGGGCTGGATTTCCCGTTCATGAAACGGTACACCCGGGAATACCTCATCAAACACCCGGAGAAGCGCGGTGAAGACCTCAAGGCTACCCGCATCGCCTGCGAGAAGTTCCGCTACACCCCGGTCAGCGTGATGAACTTCGTGGAAGGCACCCGGTTCACCCAGGCCAAGCACGACCAGCAGAAGTCACCCTACGTCCACCTGCTCACCCCCAAGGCCGGTGGCGTGGCCTTTGTACTGGACGCTATGGGCGATTCCATCCAGACCCTGGTGGATGTGACCATAGCCTATCCGGGCGGCGCGCCCAGCTTCTGGGACTTTATCTGTGGCCGGGTGCGGGAGGTAAAAATGGAAATTCATACTGTGGCCATTCCTGAACACCTCAAGGGGCGGGATTACGCAGCCGATGCGGAACATCGCAGGAACGTGAAAGACTGGCTGGCGCAGCAGTGGCAGGAAAAGGACAGGCGCCTGGAGCGAATGCTGGGCCGGTGATCGCCGGCCCGGGACGCTGACTCAGCGCTGGCTGTCCGAGTCCTCGTCCTCCACTTCATCCGGGTGTTCCTGCTTGTAACGCTCCCATTCCTCCCAGTCGTGGGGCGTGCCAGCGTGGGGCCGGCGCAGGTGTTTGGCGTGCTCCATGGCGTTGTGGCGCAGGCTGTGGTCCCGTTCTTCCTCGTCCGTGTCGAAACCGTATTTTCTCAGGAACTCATCGGGGCTGATGGGCATGGGCAGTCACCTCCGTCGGTGCAATGAACTCCTAACCGATACGATGCGCCCGGCGCCCCGGTTTTTCAAGCCCCGGCGGTTTCGGTGTCGGTGCCCTTGCCGGTGGTGATTTCTTCCGCGCTCACCAGCTTGAAGTTGATCTGCTTGCGCTCTTCGTCCACGTCCGCGAAGGTCACGGTGACCGCCTGCTCGAGCTGGAAAATACGGCCATTCTTGTTGTGGATAAGGCGCAGGGTGACCGGATCGAAGCTGTACTTGCCCTCAAGCGTGCGGCAGCTGACGAAGCCCTCCAGGCCATTCGCGTCCAGGCGCACAAAGAAACCGGCGGGCACGGTGCGACTGATCACACCCGTCATCGGGTCCTCGCCCAGGCTCTTGGCGAAATCACTCTTGAGCCAGCTTTCGAGGTTGTTGGCGGCCTGGCGGGCACGGATCTGGGTCGCCTGCAGTTCTGCCAGCTGTTCCGCTGTCAGGTCGCCCGGCGGCTCCTGCCACAGTACGGCCTTGATCAGCCGGTGCACGTAGAAATCACTGAACTTGCGCAGGGGCGAGGTGAACGTGGTGTAGGCGGCCAGACCCATGCCCTGGTGTGGCGCCGCTTCGAACGCCAGTTCCGCCCGCGCCAGTTGGCGGGAAAGGATGGCCTTGACCGGCACTTCGGCGTCGGCAGCCTCCGTGCGCTTCATCAGTTCCCGGAAGCCGTCGGCGGAGGCGGGATCCACTCCGGACAGATCCGGCGCGTAGCGCTCGAGCAGGGCGCGGACATTGTCGGCCCGGTCATCGCGCAGGCCCGGGTGCTGGATGAACAGCCCTTTGGCCTGCTGGCTGAGGAAATCGGCGGCACAGCGGTTGGCCGCCACCATGCACTCCTCCACCAGCCGGTGGGCCTCGTTCTGCACCGACGGCTCAATCAGCCGTACCCGTTTGTTCTCGTCCAGGCGCAGGCGGAATTCGGGGCGGTCGGCACTCAGCAGAGCGTGTTCGCTGCGCCATTTGCGCAGGGCAGTCGCGGTCTGGTGCAGCTGGTCAAGGCTGTTGGCCACGGCATCCGGCAACGCCTTGATGTCGTCGTCCTCGCGGCCCTCGATCAGGTTGGACACCAGCTCATAGCTGAGTTTACCCTTCGACTGGATCACCGCCTTGTGAAAACTGTAGTCGCCCAGGCTGCCGTCGTTATTGACCTGAAGGTCGCACACCAGCGCCAGACGCTTCACCTCCGGCATCAGTGAGCACAGGCGGGTGCTGAGGCTGTCCGGCAGCATCGGCAGGGGTTCGCCCGGAAAGTAGATGGCGGTGGCGCGGCGGAAAGCTTCGCGGTCAGCCGCGCTGCCGGGTTCGATCACCGCCGTGGGATCGGCGATGGCGATGGAGAGCTTCCAGCCCGTGGCGTTAGGTTCCGCCAGCAGCGCATCGTCCATGTCCTGGGTGCCGGGGCTGTCGATGGTGACGTAGGGCAGCGCGGTGCGGTCTTCGCGATCCCCGGCCCGGGTTTCAATCGTGGCTTCGCTCAGGGCTTCCGCCTGTTGCTGCACCGCCTCCGGCCAGGTGTCGGGCAGATCGAAGGTGGCCAGCGTCAGCGCCCGTTCGATGCCGGTGTCGCCGGGTTTGCCCAGGACTTTGAGGATTCGGGCCTGCCCCTTGCCGTCCTTGATCGGATGCTTGTGAATGCGACAGTAGATGAAATCGTCCTGCTCGGCGTTCATCCGCTCTTTCGGGGGAATGAAGATCCAGCGGTTGATGCCGGGGGTTTCCGGCACCACGAAGTGCCCCTTGCCCTTGATCAGGTAACGACCGACGAAGGTGTCCAGACTGGTTTCCAGTAATTCGTCGACCACGCCCTGGATCTTGCCCTTGTCGCCTTCCTGTTCGGTGACGTTGACGCGGTCCCCGGGCAGCACTTTCTGCATCTCCTCCGGTGGCAGAAACACGTCCCGCCCCTCATCCAGCGCTACGAAACCGAAACGTCCGTTGGTGGCTTTAACGGTGCCGGAGAGGACCACCTTGTTTTCTTTAATGTCGGTTTTCAGCTGGCGCAACTGGCTGAGAGCGTCGGCATTGAGCATGAACAGGACCTGGCTGGCGAAGTTGTGAATGTCAGGGTCGGAGTATACCGGTTATGGCCGGGTACGTCAGACCTCTTACACAACCGCAACGCTGGCGGGGCGTCAGCCAGCCAGGCGCCCCGGCCCTGTTGGGTCCGATCAGTTGTGCTCGGCAAATACCCGGGTCTGCCCCTGCTCGTTGAACAGGATGACCTTGTAGTGATCCTTGCGGTCGCCCATCTCCATACCCGGCGAGCCGGCGGGCATGCCCGGTACACTCAGGCCGGTGGCTTTGGGGGCTTCGGACAGCAGGCGTTTGATGTCGTCGGCAGGCACGTGGCCCTCAATGACATAGTCACCCACAAAGGCGGTGTGGCAACTGCCAAGGCCGGCAATCAGGCCGGCGTCGGCTTTGATCTTGCCCATGTCGTTGGTGTCGGTAGCGGTGACGTCAAAACCGTTGTCTTCCAGATGGTCAATCCAGTCACTGCAGCAACCGCAGGTCGGCGATTTGTACACATGGATACTGTCGGCGTCGTCGGCGGCCAGCAACGGGCCACTGGCAAGGGCGCTGAGACCGAAGGCGGCGGTGAGACCGAAAGCCTGTTTACGCAGAATCATAAGGTAGTCCTCAGTGGTGATGGCGGTGATCGTTGTTGGCGTGGTCGCTGGAGGAGGGTGACAGCCAGAACCACCAGACAATGGCGGCCATCAACAACAGTCCTCCGGCGTTGACCAGAAGCGTACCCATCAGTTCCTCTCCTCGCGTTGGCGGGCGCTGGATGTGTGGCTGGTCCGGAACAACCGCAGGCGGTTGGCGTTGGTCACCACCGTCACCGACGACAGCGACATGGCTGCGCCGGCCAATATCGGGCTCATAAGTATGCCCCACACAGGGTAGAGCAGGCCGGCGGCAACCGGAATACCCAAGGAGTTGTACACAAAGGCGCCAAACAGGTTCTGGTGAATATTACGAACCGTGGCGCGAGATATCTCAATGGCGTCCGGTACGCCGTGCAGGGAGCCGCGCATCAGCGTAATGGCGGCGCTTTCGATGGCGACATCGGTGCCGGTGCCGATGGCAAAGCCGACGTCGGCGGCGGCCAGTGCCGGCGCGTCGTTAATACCATCGCCCACCATGGCCACGGTGTAGCCCTTGCCACGCATGGCACTGACCACTTCCGCCTTGTCCTGCGGAAGCACTTCGGCGCGGTAGTCGTCGATGCCGGCCTTGGTGGAAATGGCCTTGGCGGTGGCGTCAACGTCTCCGGTCACCATCATCACCCGGATACCGGCATCGTGCAGGCGCTGGATGGCGGCTTTAGAGTCCGCTTTGATGGCGTCTGCCACCCCGATGACGCCGAGTACGTCATCGCCGAGCGCAAGAAACAACGGTGTGCCGGCTTCTTCGGTAATGGTCCGTGATGCCTCCGCCAATCCGGCGACAGACAGCCCTTCGGCTTCCAGCCAGCGGCGATTACCCAGTCTCAGGCGCTTACCCCCGAATTCGCCCTGAACGCCTTTGCCATTCAGCGCTTCGAAGCCGGTGACCTTCTCGGGTTGAACGCCGTCCTGTTGCGCTTTGCCAAGGATGGCTTCGGCCAGTGGGTGTTCGGAATGTTGTTCCAGCCCCGCTGCCAGCGCGAGCAGGCGCTGTTCACCACCGCCGCTGGCATGCACCCGGGTAACCGCAGGGTGGCCTTCGGTGATGGTGCCGGTCTTGTCGAGAATCACCAGGTCGACCTTGCCGGCCGTCTGCAGGGCGTCACCCTGGCGAATCAGCGCGCCGTATTCGGCGGCCTTGCCGACCCCCACCATCACCGACATCGGCGTGGCCAGGCCCAGGGCACAGGGGCAGGCAATGATCAGTACCGTCGTGGCGGCCACCATCATGTGCACCACCGCTGGCTCGGGGCCGACGTTGTACCACACCAGGGCGGAGGCCACGGCAATCAGCATCACGGTGGGCACGAACACCGAAGAGATCTTGTCCGCCAGGCGGCCAATGGCCGGTTTCGAGCCCTGGGCTTTTTTCACCAGCTTGATGATCTGGGCCAGAGCGGTGTCGCTGCCTACCCGGGTCGCCTCGTAAATGATGGAGCCGTGGGTGTTGAGGGTGCCGGCCGAGACGTCGTCGCCTTCGGCCTTGCTGACCGGCATGGGCTCCCCGGTCAGCATGCTTTCGTCAATGCGCGTACTGCCTTCGGCAATGACACCATCCACAGGCAGCTTCTCACCGGGCCGCACGCGGATCCGATCCCCTTTGCGAACGTCCTCGATGGCAACGTCCTGTTCTTCGCCATCGCGAATGACCCGCGCGGTTTTCGCCCGCAGGTCCAGCAGGCGGCGAACCGCCTCCGACGTTTTGCCTTTGGCCCGCAACTCCAGGGCCTGACCGAGGTTGATCAGGCCTATGATCATCGCGGAGGCTTCGAAATAGACGTGGCGCGCCATTTCCGGCAGCGCGTCGGGCACGCTGGCCACCACCATGGAGTAGAGCCAGGCCGTGCCGGTACCCAGGGCGATCAGGGTATCCATGTTGGCGTTGTGGTGGCGGAGAGCTTTCCAGGCGCCGACGAAGAAATGGCCGCCGGTCGCAATCATCACGCCGAGGGTAAGTACGCCCAGGTTGATCCAGGTGAGCTGGTTGTCAGCCGTCACCATCATCGAGCCGAAGCCCATGCCCCAGACCATCAGCGCCACACCCAGGCCGAGGCTGATGCCCATTTTGATCAGCAGGGTCTTGTACTGCTTGCGATCCTCCTGCTGGCGGCGGTCGTCGGCCTCGTCCTCGTCTTCAATCACGCGGGCGCCGTAGCCGGAACTTTCCACGGCTTTGATCAGCGCGTCGGGGTCAGCGTCACCGCTGGCGGTGGCGGTGTTGTCAGCCAGGTTCATGTGGGCAGAGGTAACGCCGGGGACCGACGTCAGCGCTTTTTCAATGGTGTTGACACAGGAGGCGCAGGTGGCGCCGGATACCGCCAGGTGGATCTGCGCGTCTGCGCCGGTCGCGGCCGGGCGCTCGGCGTCGTCTTCGGTGGTGTCGGCCGTTGCCGGCCCCGGATCAGGGGCGTGGGTGGCCCCGGACGGGCTGCGCGCCTCATCGCCGCTTCCGGTTTTTTCACCCAGTACTCGGGCCGGATAGCCACTGTCGCTGACCAGCCGTGCGGCTTCGTCCAGGTCGGTGTCTTCGGGCAACGCCACAATCTGGGTCTCGAGGTTGACCGCCACCAGGTCGGTATTGCCCACCAGCGGTTCCAGTGCGTTGCGGATCTTTTTCGCGCAGCCCTGGCAGGTGGCGCCAGAAATGGCCAGTGCGGGCCGCAGTTTGACGGTCTGATTCATGTCGGTTTACTCCCTGTACCCGTTGACGAGGGCGGGCTCATCCCAGTGTTCGATAAGGCGGCAGATGGTGTGGCCGTCGGGGGTACCGTCGGGCATTGCCTGCCAGGCCGACAACGCCGACTTCATACGGTCCCGCAACTGGTTCAGCTCGCGGATCTCCCGCTCGACCTCTGACAGGCGCTGCTCAAACACTTCCCGTACCAGGGGGCAGGGTGAGTGGCGATCGTCAGCCTGATCAAGAATGGATTTAATCTCCGGCAGTGAAAAACCGAGCTGTCGGGCCTTGCGGGCAAAGCGCAGGCGGCGCAGGTCCTCCCCATCAAACTGCTGATAGTTGTTGTCCGGATTGCGAGCGGGGTTCAATAAACCTTCTCTGCTGTAAAAGCGGACAGTATCGGGCCGGACGCCCGCCGCCTTGGCAATATCGATGACCTTCATCACGCTACCCGTTTGGTGGTTTCTCTACGAGTATAGACTAGAACCTGTGAGTAGCTCACAGGTCAAGCCAATGTGCAGGAGGCGGGATTTACTGGTGTTTGGCGCGCAGGAAAACGCCGCAGCTACGGCACTGGTCCGGCGCCATCAGCTTGGCTTGCCAGCCGATGCGGTGGCCGCAGGCCGGGCAGGCGAGGCGCAGTTGCAGGGCAATGATGGGGGCCACCAGTATGGCCAGCAGAATACCGAGGGGGCCCCAGCTGTCTCCGCTGGACAGGCCCAGCTGGCTGCTGAAGATCAGGATGATCACGAGGGCAAAAAATGCGAACACAAAATAGTTGCGGTTCCAGCGCTCCCAGCGCCGGATCACCCGGTCCTGTTCGGGAGTGAGGTAGGTCGGTGTCATTGCGAAATCCCCTGCTAACGATGGCCAGAGTCTGGCGAACAAACGTCGCGATTACAATCTGCTGTCGACCGGGATGCCGGTGATCATGGTGTCTTCGGACAGGGATTGTTCCAGTGTGGCTGCAGGCACCGGCCGGCTGATCAGATAGCCCTGGGCAAAATCACAGCGGTGGTTCTTGAGGAACACCAGCTGTTCCATGGTTTCGACCCCTTCGGCCACCACCTGGATGCCCAGATTGTGGGCGAGATTGATCACCGCCCGGGTGATCACGGCATCGTCGTGGCGCTCGGTGACCTCGGTGATGAACGAGCGGTCGATCTTCAGAAGATCCACCGGGAAGTCCCGCAGGTAGCCCAGCGAGGAATAACCCACCCCGAAGTCGTCTATCGCCAGCTGAACTCCCAGCTTGTGCAGTTTCGACAGTTGGTCCAGGTTGTGCTCGATGTTCTGGATGAAGATCTCTTCGGTCAGTTCCACCTCCAGGCGTTCGGGCGGTACGTTATTGCCTTGCAGCGCTTCGCGGATGTGGTCCACCAGGTTTTCGTCATCCAGCTCCCGGCCGGAGAGATTGACGGCAATTCTGAGGTGCCCGAACTCGGTACCCTGCCATTGAGCGAGCTGACGGCAGGCCGCCATCACCACCCAGCGGCCGATTTCGGTGATGCGACCGCTTTCCTCCGCGAGGGGAATGAATTCGACCGGCGGAAGCAACCCGCGGCGCGGGTGTTGCCAGCGGATCAGGGCCTCCACGCTGTGGATTTCCGAACTGTCCAGATCGACCTGGGGCTGGAAGTAGAGCACGAATTCGTCGTTGGCCAGGGCGTGGCTGAGGTCCTTGTCCAGTTCCAGGCGCAGTACTTCCCGGTCCTGCATGCCCTCGGTATAGAACTGATAGGTGTTGCGGCCCTGCTCCTTGGCCCGGTACAGCGCGACGTCGGCATTCCGCAGCAGGGTGTCGGCGTCAAGACCGCTCTGGGGATACACCGCAATCCCCATGGTGGCGGTGACTGAATGGGCTTCGCCCTGAACCTCGAACGGCTCGGCGAAACTCTGCTTGATCTGCCCGAGCAGGTTGATCACGTCATCCAGTTCATCCACGTGCTGCTGGCACACCATGAACTCGTCGCCGCCGGAATACGCCACCAGCACTTTTTCGTTGCTGAGACTGTTGAGCCGTTCCGACACCTTGATCAGCAGTTCATCACCGAACTGGTGTCCGAGGGAGTCGTTGAGCATCTGGAAGCGGTCCAGATCCATCATCACCAGCGCCACCTGGCGCATCTGCCGGTCGGCAATGCTCAGGGTATGGGTCAGATCCTCCATAAAGAAGCGGCGATTGGCCAGGCCGGTGAGAGCATCGGTGGACTCCAGGCGGGCAAGGTCCTGCTGCACCGCCTTGCGCTGATCGATTTCGGATTCCAGTTCGCGGCGGGTTTTCAGCAGTGCGCGGTTGCGCTTGAGAATGAGCTGAACCAGCACCGTGGTCAGGCTGGTCAGAACACCCATGAACAGCACCGAGATGAACGTCGCCCAGGGCCAGACGCTGCGCTGGGATTCAACCCACGCGGCAGAAGGCGTTACCGTCAGTGCCCAGTCCAGGGTGGGTAAATCGACCGGTGCGGTGTGGGCGAAATTCGGCGCGGTCTCGCTGGAAGTGTTGAGTTCATAGGCAAGACTGTCGCCGTCGGTGATGCGAATACGGAACGCGTCGAGCACACGGCTGGTCAACAGGTGGCGGGCAAGGGTTTCCATCTGGAAAACGCCGGCAATGAAGCCGTTGTTGTCGTTGCCGGCGTGCACCGGAACGTAGATGACCAGGCCCTGGCCACCCTGCCGCAGATCAATGACGCCAGAGACATCGATGGCACCGCTGGCCCGGGCCTGTTCAAGGGCCTGGCGTCGCTCCGCAGAGAAGGCCACGTTATAGCCGACCACTTCCTCGTTACCGGACAGGGGTTCCAGCCAGCGAATGACAAAATCGCGGTCAATCCATTCGATGGCCTGATAGACCCCGAAGTCATCCAGGTAATTGCGGGCATCCTCGCTCCAGGTGGCTTCGCTGATATCGGGATTGGCCTCAAGACGCTGGGCCATGCGACGAATGGCCTCAAGATGGACAAGGAACTCCCGCTCAAGATTGCTTGCCATGGCCCGCGCCTCGTTGGTGAGGCTGGCCTGGATCTGATCCCGGTCCTGTTTGTCGATGCCGTATTTCAGACCGGAGGCGATGGCGAGGAAAACCAGAAAGATCAGTGCCGGAAAAAGCGGATGCAGCAGCCCTTTGACGACTTGGTTTGTCACTGATTCAGGTTTCTCCACACTGGGCTCCGTTCCGGTACATCAACAACGTAACATATCGGCAGGTTTTGCTCGATTATGAGGGCTAAGCGCTGTTACCGACCACCAATTGTTGTATGCGTTCTTGTAACGAGATGCCGAAAGCACCATCGGGCAGTGGGTGGGCGATCCCCGGCACGTTTTCGGCCCCGTGCTTTGACAGGTCGAGCAATCGAGGGGTGACCGGGTTCTTGTCCGCGTCCAGCAGGATCTCCACCCGTGGCTTCAGCTTCTTGCCGGGGTGGGTGGCGACGATCAGGGCCACCTCTCCGGAGGTCATTTCTACCAGACTTCCGGGCGGATAAATACCAATCATGCGGATAAATGCCTCTACCATGCCGGCATCGAACTGTTGGCCGCGGTTGCGGTACAGAATGCGGATGGCATCGGAGGTGGACAGGCCATCCCGGTAACAGCGGTCGCTGGTGATGGCGTCATAGGCATCGACGATGGAAACCAGCCGCGCAAAACGACTGATCTGCCACTCCGCCAGTTGCCGGGGATAGCCGCGACCGTCCATGCGTTCGTGGTGATGACAGGTGACGTCGCTGATAATCGGGTCGAGGGTGGGGTCGGTTTTCAGTAGCTCGTGGCCCAGGGTGGTGTGTTCCCGCATCACGCGGAATTCCTCGGGGCTGAGCGCGCCCGGTTTGTTGAGAATGTCATCGGGAATCTTGAGCTTGCCAATGTCGTGCAGCAGACCGCACATGCCGGCGACTTCCAGGTCTTCGTCGGGCATGCCCAGAAAACGGGCAAAGGCAACGGTGAAAATGGCGACCCGCAGGCAGTGCTCCGCGGTGTAGGCGTCGCGGGATTTGATCCGGCTCATCCAGAGCATGGCACTGGCATTGGCCTTGACGCTCTCTACACAGGCCCGGATGACCGGGCGGGCATCCTGAAAATTCAGTTCATTGCCCGTTTCGATTTCCCGGGTAAGCCGCTCCACGAACGCCTGGGTGGCACCCCAAGCGACCTTGGCGCGAGGTATTTCCTGCGCCATGGAGCGGGTTTCCGCCATGGGTTCGGTGGTACGCTTCTTGAAAACAGCGGCCTTGGCGATGATGGGGCTGAGGCGGGATTCTTCGTCTTCAACGACCACCCACTCACAATATTGCCGCAGAATCCGGGCTTGCCCCAGATTCTCCAGGGTGAAGCCCTGGAACAGAACCGGTACCTCGGTCCAGGGTCGATCCAGTTTGACCACCCTCATGCCCGGCTCGATCAGATCCACAGGCAAACGAACCCGGCGCAGCGAGACGCCCGCCCGTGCTGACGACGCCGGGGCCGGGCTGGTGGCACTATGGCGGGCTGGCGCCGTTTTGCTGGTTTTACGTCGGAACCACATGGCTCTGCCAGTCTTCTGGTTGTTTAGACCGATTATGTCAGAACGTTTTCAGCCCGAACAGTCAGTGCGTCACAGGGTGGAGGTGAACAGAGAGCTCGTCAGGCCCGTCGGCTGGTGACCGGGGCAACGCCAAGACGGGGGATTTCCTGCTTCGGGCAGCGGTCCATAATGACGGTCAGTCCCGCGGCTTCCGCCTTGTTCGCGCCGTCTTCGTTGATCACACCGATCTGCATCCAGACGACGGGCACGCGCAGTTCAATGGCGGCGTCGATCACCGGGCCGGTGCGTTCCGGGGCCAGAAACAGCTCGACCATATCCACGGCCACTGGCAACGAGCGCAGGTCCGGGTACACCGTTTCACCCAGCAGTGTCTGCCCGGCCAGTTTCGGGTTGACCGGCAGTACGCGATAGCCGCGGCTTTGCAGGTAGGCCATGACTTCGTGGCTGGGGCGGTGGGGTTTATCGCTGGCACCGACCAGGGCAATGGTACGGACGGATTCCAGAATCTGCCGCATACGGTCAGGGTTGGATCGGGACATAGTCGTTGGGGGCTCTTCTGCTGTGCGTGGTTCAGGGTCGGGAACGATGGGCCTCAAGGGTCACCGACACCGATTCCGCGTAGCGTAACGCGTGGGGCTTGTCGATTTCCACCGCGGCCCAGGTCACGGCCTCGTGCTCCATCACGATCGCCAGCACCTCGTGGGTCAGGCGTTCCAGCAGCGCGAAACGGTTGCCGTCCACATGATGAATGACCTGTTTGGTGATGGTGCGGTAGTTCAGCGCGGCGGCAATGTCGTTTTCATTGATGGCATTGGCAGCGTCGTAGGTCAGACAAACGTTGATCAGCACATCCTGCTGGTTGTTGATCTCCTCCTCCTTGATGCCGATGTAGGCCCGGAGGAGAAGATTCTTGATCCGGACAGTCGCCTGATGGTTTCCGGTTACGTCTGACATGGGCACTCCTGGCTACCTGGTTTGCTGATGCCGCGTCAGCGGCTGATGAGGTTCAGGAACTCCGTGCGTGTTGCCTGGGACTTGCGGAACGCCCCCAGCATCATGGAGGTTTTCATCCGCGAGTTCTGCTTTTCGACGCCCCGCATCATCATGCACATATGCTGGGCCTCGATCACCACGGCAACGCCCTTGGCATTGGTGACGCTTTCAATGGCCTCGGCGATCTGGCGGGTCAGGTTTTCCTGGATCTGCAGGCGGCGGGCGTACATATCAACAATGCGTGCAAACTTGGACAGACCAAGCACCCGGCCCTGGGGCAGGTAAGCAATGTGACATTTGCCGATAAACGGCAGCATGTGATGTTCGCACATGCTGTACAGCTCGATGTCCTGAACGACCACCATCTCGTCCATGGCCGACTCGAATACCGCATTGTTCACCAGTTCACCCAGATCCTGCTGATAACCGCGGGTGAGGAACTGCATCGCCTTGGCGGCCCGCACCGGCGTGTCCTGCAGGCCTTCGCGGGCGGTATCTTCACCCAGGCCGTTAATGATGGCGCGGTAGTGCCCCGCCAGGTCGTCTAGGGAGTTGCTCATAATCGGTTCCGGTGTTCAGTGTCTGATTCAGGGCGAAAGCTTAAGGGAATTTGCCGGGTATCTCTACGGTTTACGGTCGCAGCACGGGAAAAGACCACCGCTGACCGCGATGACGCCCGCAATTTCCGTTCGCGGCTATGGCGGCGTCCGGCCGTTTGTTCTAGAGTTTCAGGCTGCAAATGCTTTCCGGGAACGACCCATGGATCAGGTAATGGCCGGCAACAAGACGGCGGACCGCAGCAAGGACCACACTGGCACCCTGGAGTGGTGGCAACAGGGCGGGAAATGGTTCAGTTATGAGGGCCACGCCATTTTCAGCCGCATGGCGGGCCAGGGTGAGCCGCTGGTGCTGCTGCACGGTTTCCCGACCGCGAGTTGGGACTGGAACCGGCTGTGGCCGATGCTGACGCAGCAGTACAACGTATTGGTGCTCGACATGCTGGGCTTCGGGTTTTCCGATAAGCCCGCCGATTACGACTACAGCATCGAGGATCAGGCCGACCTGTTCGAGGGCTGGATTGAAGGGTTGGGTCTGCGTCAGGTGCATCTGTTCGCCCACGATTACGGCTGCAGCGTGACCCAGGAACTGCTGGCCAGGGAACAGGAGGGCAGCCTGGCGTTTCGCATCGCCAGTGTGTGTTTCCTCAACGGGGCGCTGTTTCCGGAGGTACATCATCCCCTGCTGATCCAGAAGCTGCTTCGAAGTCCATTTGGCGGACTGATCAGTCGCGGCCTGACCCGCCGCACCTTTGAGCGCAATTTCCGCCGGCTGCTGGGCTCGGCGAACCCGCCCGATCATCAGGATCTGGACGATTTCTGGCATCTGCTGACCTACAACAACGGCCGCGGTATCCTTCACCACCTCATTCACTTTATGGAAGAGCGCCGTTGTCACCGCAATCGCTGGGTGAATGCCCTGCAACGGGCCAGCCAGCCGATGCGGCTGATTTCAGGGGTGGCGGACCCGGTATCCGGCGCGGCCATGGCCAGGCGTTACCGGGAACTAATCCCTAATGCGGATGTGGTCAGCCTCCGCAACGTTGGCCACTACCCTCATTTCGAGTGCCCCTGGGAGGTGTTCACAGCCTATCGGGATTTCCGTCGGCAGGAGTAAGCCCGGCGGTCAGTGGCCGCTGGCGGCCTGTGGGTTGGTTCCGCTGTTCCCGGCGAGTTCCGTTCCGGGTCTGGGGGCGCCGACCACCTGATTGCGCCCGAGAGATTTGGCGCGATAGAGGGCCTGATCGGCGCGGTTCAGCCACACCGACCAGGTTTCACCCCTGGCCACTTCCGCCACACTGGCGCTGGCAGTGACCTCGATGGCCTCGATAAACGGGTGTTCGCTGATGCCGAGCAGCAATTCCTGCGCCAGGGTCTCGGCGTCCCGCTGCCGGGTTTCCGGCAGTACCAGCATGAATTCCTCTCCACCAATGCGGAACAGCTGATCGCTTTCCCGCAACCGCCCGCGAATCCGTTCCGAAAATTCCGTCAGCACCTCGTCACCGGCAAGGTGTCCCCATTGATCGTTGATGTTCTTGAAAAAATCCAGGTCCAGCAGGATCAGGCTCGACACCCGTTCATAACGTTCACGCAACTGAATCTGGCTGTTGAGAATATCGGCCAGTTGCGATCGGTTGAGGCAGCCGGTCAGAGGGTCGGTGGTGGCAAGGCGGGTCAGCTCTTCCTGCAGTCGGCCCACCAGCCACGCGAAAATCATGGCGAACAGGCACGTCAGGCCCAGAGAGAAGGTGATGCGCCAGAAATCCTCCTCCGGGAACCGCAGGAACGACACCACGGCCATCGCCACCACAAACACGATATTGCAGGCGGTGGCTTCCCGCAGGGGCAACAGAAAGAACAGCGCAGCGGCGGCCGGGTAAGCCCAGTAAAGCCCGGCGTGGCCATTAATCGCCGTGGAGTAGGTGGCACAGATGACGGCAAGCAGTGGAAACAGCCGGCCTTTCAGGAAGTAGTGGCTACGGAAACGCAGAAAGGCGATCACCAGCAGCGCGTTCACGCAAAACAGGACCAGCAGGGCAGACAACAGCGTATTGCCCTGATTCCATTGCACGAACACCAGGGGCGCGACGGCGAGGAAGGCCCAGAAGTGAAGGTGGTACACCAGCTGACGTTTGAAACCCAGTACCGCGAGGGTCGGGTTGGAAACCAGCTTGTCCGCCGGAGCGAGTAGGTTCACAGCATACTCCCGCTGTTCCTGTTGTAATAGCGTCCGCTTCCGTTGTCGGACTCTGAAAAGTCTAGCACGACGTGTCGCTGAATGAAGCAGTTTTTGACCAATCGTTCAGTATGGTACCTGCGCGCCGGCTGGCTGCCGCTGGGCCAGTTCGTTAAACTCCCCGGGAAACTCACCGGGGAGCCGTTATGACAGCCATCCACTCGCGAACGCCGGCGCTGACCATCCGCGCCGGCCGCCGCGCCTTGCAGCGACTGCACGATCACCCATTGTCGGCAAAGGACGTTCATGTCATTCCCGGTGCTGCGGGGGGGCCGAAAGCGCTGGGTATTTCCGGCCTGGACAAGGCCATTTTCGGTGACTGGCTCCCGAGCCTGCCCCAGGAACGTTCGCTGATCGGTTCGTCCATCGGCAGCTGGCGGTTTGCGGCGGTGGCCTCCACTGACGACCCGAAGGCCCAGTTGGCGAAGCTCGCCGAGTTATACACCTCCCAGCGGTTCGCCAAGGGCGTGAGCGCGGCGGAAGTGAGCCGCAAGAGTGTGCTGTTTCTGGAGGAGCTGCTGGGCGGCCACGAAGACTACCTGCTGAAACACCCGTTTTACCGACTGAATGTGGTGGTGGTGCGCAGCCGGGGCATGCTCGAGCACGACACCCGCGGGCGGCTGAGTCTCGGTTTGATGAATGCCATCAGTGCCAACATGGTCAGTCGCCGCCATCTCGGGCGCTACATGGAGCGTGGCATCATTTACGACGCGCGGCTGAAGACGCCGGTGTCGAAGCTGGTGGATTTCCCCAGCCATGAGGTGGCGCTGACGCGGGAAAACCTGCTGCCGGCGTTGCTGGCGTCGGCGTCCATCCCCATGGTGATGTCGGGGGTGCGTAACATTCCCGGTGCGCCGGAGGGGGTTTACCGTGACGGCGGGCTGCTGGATTACCACCTGGATCTGCCTTATGAGCAGCCGGGGATCATTCTGTACCCGCATTTTACCGATAAGGTGGTGCCGGGCTGGTTCGACAAGACGTTGCCCTGGCGGCGGGGGGATGCCACCCGACTGCAGGATGTGTTGCTGGTGGCGCCCTCGCGGGAGTATCTGGCCACCCTGCCCAATGGCAAGCTGCCGGACCGGAAGGATTTCGAGAAGTACATTGGCGACGATGCGGGGCGTGAGCGGGCCTGGCGCCGGGCGATTGCGGAGAGTGATCGGCTGGGTGATGAGTTTATGGAGCTGGTTGAGAGTGGGCGTGTGGCTGAGGTGGTTAGGCCGCTCTGATTTTTCGCCTGGCTTGGGGTCGTAACTGGGGGCTTCGGGCCGCTGGGGGCCACCGAGTCAAAAAGGAGAAACTTGGTTTCTTTTAATTTTTTGACTCGGTGGCCCCCAGCGGCCCTGGTCTGAACTGCGGTATTTGCCCGCCTTTGGCTTTACGCTTGTTGGGGTTGAATTGCCTGTTTTTCTGGCAGGGCGGCGGCCAGGGCGGCGGCGGTGGCTACCAGGGCAGCGGATATCCACAGGCAGGCTTCCAGGCCGTGGTTCTGGTAGACCCAGCCGGAGAGCACGGTGCCCAGCAACCGGCCGGCGGCGTTGGACATGTAGTAGAAGCCGACGTCGAGCGAGACGCCGTCGCCGCGGGCGAAGCTGACGATCAGGTAGCTGTGCAAGGAGGAGTTGACGGCGAACAGTACGCCGAACAGCAGCAGGCCGCCGATGATCACCGGTTGCGCAGGGAGGCCGGCGGTTAATCCGGTTGCGATGGCCGCGGGGATCAGGGCCAGTGCCGCCGCCCAGGCGACGGCGGGGCCGCGGCCGGGGGTGTGGGTGTTGCTGCTGCCGGTGATTTTCGGGGCGATGGTCTGGATAAAGCCATAACCGATGATCCAGCTGGCCATGAAGCCACCCACCTGCCAGTGATCCCAGCCGAACACCGTGTGCAGATACACCGGAAGCGCCACCACAAACCACACATCCAGGGCGCCGAACAGGAACATTCGGGCGGCGGACAGCACGTTGATGGCGCGGCTCTTTGACAGGATCTCACGGAACTTGGGTTTGGCCTTGCTCTTGCCCAGCTCCTGTTTCAACAGGAACAGGCTGGCCAGCCAGACCAGCCCGAGGGCCACCGCCATGATGATCACGGCGCCCTTGAAGCCGGAGGCCATCAGCAGCACCCCGCCGAGGAAGAAACCCACACCCTTGAGGGTGTTCTTGGAGCCGGTAAGTATCGCCACCCATTTGTACAGCTTGCCCTGCTGTTCATCCGGCACGAGCAGTTTGATACCGCTCTTCGCCGACATTTTGTTCAGGTCCTTGGCAATCCCCGACAGCGCCTGCGCGGCCATGACCCATGGCACTGTCAGCATGGCAGCGGGCACCGCCAGCATGCCGAGTGCGAGGATCTGCAGGAACAGTCCGAGGTTCATGGTCCGGTTCAGACCCACGCGGGCGCCCAGATAGCCGCCCACCAGGTTGGTCACCACCCCGAAGAACTCGTAGAAGATGAACAGCAGCGCGATTTCCAGCGGTGAGTAACCCAGCTGGTGGAAATGCAGCACCACCAGCATCCGCAGAGCCCCGTCCGTCAGGGTAAAGGCCCAGTAATTGCCGGTGATGACCAGGTACTGTCGGATGGCGGCGGTCATGTCAGGCGGAACCCACCCGGCGCGCCAGCTCCGCGGTACGGTTGGCGTAGCCCCACTCGTTGTCGTACCAGGCGTACAGCTTCACCTGGGTGCCGTTGACCACGAGCGTGGACAGGGCATCGATGATCGACGAGCGCGGGTCGGTCTTGTAGTCGATCGATACCAGGGGGCGCTCCTCGTAACCCAGAATGTCTTTCAGTTCGCCGTCGGCCGCCGCTTTCAGCATCTGGTTTACGGTGTCGCGGTCGGTGGGCGTTTCCACTTCAAAGACGCAGTCGGTCAGCGACGCGTTGATCAGCGGTATCCGCACCGCATGGCCGTCCAGCCGCCCTTTCAGCTCCGGGAAGATCTCGATGATCGCGGTGGCCGAGCCGGTGCTGGTGGGGATCAGTGAACTGCCGCAGGCCCTTGCCCGGCGCAGATCCTTGTGAGGGGCGTCGATGATGGTCTGGGTGTTGGTCAGGCTGTGGATGGTGGTAATGGAACCGTGCTTGATGCCCAGTTTTTCGTGAATCACTTTCACCACCGGCGCCAGGCAGTTGGTGGTGCAGGACGCGGCGGTGACGATGCGGTCGTTGGCCGGGTCGAAAATGTCGTCGTTCACCCCCACTACGATGTTTTTGGCGCCCGCTTCCTTGACCGGAGCGGTCACCACCACCCGTTTCACGCCCTGGTCCAGGTAGCCCTGCAGGACACTGACTTTCTTGTTGACGCCACTGGCCTCAATCACCAGATCACAGCCGGACCAGTCGGTCTCGCCGATGGTCTTGTTATGGGTAACACGGATACGTTGCTCCCCGATCAACACATGGGTGCCGTCAGAACTGGCCTCGTGATCCCAGCGACCGTGCACGCTGTCAAAGTTCAGCAGATGGGCCAGTGTGCCTGCATCGGCGCCCGGATCGTTGATGGCCACAAACTCCATCTCCGGCCATTCCCAGGCTGCCCTTAGCGCCAGCCGACCAATGCGACCGAAGCCGTTGATACCTACTTTGATCTTGTTCATGGGTGTTCTCCCGAAGACTGGTAAATTAGTTCTGGTGTGGCGGCTGCCGGGGTAAGGGGTCAAAAATGATCAAGGAAGCCACGGTTCCTGTTTTTGACCCCTTACCCCGGCAGCCGCCACGAACTCTGTGTTTGCGTGCCCTTCAGACCGCCGGTTTTGGAAACCAGTGCCGGGTCCGGTTGGCAAAGGCGACCAGTGACAACATCACCGGAACCTCCACCAGTACACCCACCACCGTGGCCAACGCCGCGCCGGATGTCAGTCCGAACAGGCTGATGGCGACGGCCACGGCCAGCTCAAAAAAGTTTGAGGTGCCGATCAGCCCCGCCGGCGCGGCGACGTTATGGGGCAATTCCATTTTGCGCGCTGTCAGATAAGCAATAAAGAAAATACCGTAACTCTGGATCAGCAACGGAATGGCAATCAGGCCGATGGCGTAGGGATTATCCAGAATCCGGTCGGCCTGCAGGCCGAACAGCAGAACCACGGTGGCCAGCAGCCCCAGCACCGTGGTCGGCTTGCTGTGTTGCAACCAGTGTTCCAGTCTTTTGTGACCGCTGCGTAACAGGTGGCGGCGGGTGAGGATGCCGGCAATCAGTGGGGCGACCACGTAAAGCAGCACCGACAGCAGCAGGGTTTCCCAGGGCACGGTGATCGACGACAGGCCCAGCAGGAACGCGGCAATGGGAGCGAAGGCGAAGATCATGATGATGTCGTTCACCGACACCTGCACCAGGGTGTAGCCGGAATCGCCTTTGGTCAGGTGGCTCCAGACAAACACCATGGCGGTGCAGGGGGCCACGCCCAGCAGGATCATGCCAGCGATGTATTCGGTGGCGGTGGCCGGATCCACCAGGTCGGCGAACAGCACCTTGAAAAACAGCCAGCCCAACGCCGCCATGGTGAAGGGTTTGATCAACCAGTTGATCACCAGCGTCAGGATCAGCCCCTGGGGTTTGCGGCCGACGTTTTTGATGGCGGTGAAATCCACCTGCACCATCATCGGGTAGATCATGGCCCAGATGAACACCGCCACCACCAGATTGACGTGGGCGTAGGTCAGGTTGGCGACGAACTCGTACAGGCCCGGCAGCAGGGTGCCGGTGGTGATGCCCAGGATAATGGCCAGGGCGACCCAAAGGCTCAGGTAACGTTCGAACAATCCCATCAGGCGCAGTCCATTTTTACGGGGCGGTCAGGCATGGTCGCCAGCCGCGTCAGGCTCGGTTTGAGGAACGGGTGGTTGGCCTCGGCGGTGTCCCGCAGCACCCGGTGAACCCACTCCGGTACGGCGGGATGCAATCGATAGTAAACCCACTGGCCGCGGCGCTCGTCATCCAGCAGGGCCAGCTCACGCAGCTGGGCAAGGTGGCGACTGACTTTCGGTTGTGGTGCGTCCAGCGCGGTGGTGAGCTCGCACACGCAGAGTTCGGTCTGCTGCTGAATCATCAACAGGATGGCCAGGCGGTTTTCCTCGCCCAGTGCCTTGAACACGGCCGCGGGGTCGTAGCTGGCGGCCTGGCTGGTGGTTTTCTGGTGCACCATCACGAACAGGCTGAGGCGCTCCCGCAGCTCTTTCATGACCAGCGCGAAGGCCGCATGGGTGTTGCGTGGTGCCGGGTCCGGGAAATCCCAGGCGATGCGTTGCGCAGGCTCGCAGATGGTATGACACTCCTGTGCGGCCTTGTCGCAGAGGGTGATGACATAGTCCCACTGCTGGTCCGTCACACTGCTCAGGGCTTTGCTGTAAACGGTGTCGGGGTTGAGCCCGGCCTCGCGAATGCATTGCAGGGCCAGCGGGTGAGGTTGTTCCGGACGGGTGCCCGCGCTGGCCACCTCGAACTGATCGCCGGCGATATCCCGGAGCAGGGCTTCTGCCATCAGCGAGCGGGCGCTGTTGGCGGTACAGACAAAAAGAACTCGGCGGCGCGATGACATGAGATTTCCCATATATGCGAATGAGTGCATATAAGGATAATGAAATGTATTCCCGGAGGCAACGGTCTTCTTTGCAGACGCTATACTGCCGGAGCGACCGGTGTCGGTTGCGCCTATCAGAGGAGCCCCCCATGGCAGACGACAAACCCGAGATACCCAGAACCACACCCTGTTCGGTGTTGGTGGAAGCCGGTAAAAACTACTTCTGGTGTGCCTGCGGGCGCAGCAGTAACCAGCCCTTCTGCGACGGCTCCCATAAGGGCACCAACTTCACGCCGGTGAAATACACCGCGGAGAAGAAAGAGTGGGTCTGGTTTTGCGGCTGCAAGCATACCGGCACGCCACCCCTGTGCGACGGCACCCACAAGACGCTCTGACTGGCTCAGGCGTGCCCGGGCCGAGCGCTGACGCGATAGCCAATGAAGCCGTGCAGCGGGTCCCGCAGTGCCAGCACCCTGAGAGTAACGGGAACGGCGTGGGCCTCCGGATCCGCGGGCAACAGATCGAGATCAATGCGTTGCAGCGTTTTCTGTGCGCGCGCTTCCTCCAGGGTTCTCTGAAAATTGGTTCGGTAGTGAGGACTGACCAGCTCGTCGAAGCGGGTGCCGGCCAGATCGGCGGGTGCCAGCTCCAGCCATTCTGCCACCTCCGCGGACACGAATCCGATGCACCCCTGTTCGTCCAGTTCCCCGATGATGGCGCCGGATAATGCCACCAGATCGCGGCTTCGTTGTTCGCTGTCGTTCAGCGCCTGGCGCAGTATGGATTTCTCGACCTGGCTGTTGGCCAGTTGCTGCTCCAGCTTTTCTGCAGCGCCCTGTTGCCAGTCCAGCTGCGTGCGCACGCCATGGATGCGCGCGCACAGCAGAAGCGTCAGTGCCATGCCGATGGCGGTGATGGCCGCACCGGCCAACCAGGTGGCCAGGCGTGCTTTGTCGGTTGTGGCGTTCAGCGCCGTCGGGTCCGGCACGGTCGTGACCAGCCAGTGATGGCCGGGCAGGCTGACTTCCGTGCGCAGGGTGGCGGCGCCGTCGAGGGAGCGCGCTGAGCCGGTCTGGAACACTGGGGTCTTGCTGTGTCGCTCAAGGGTATCAACGCGGATGGTCAGCAGATTCGGTGTGGTCTGCGGAAACACCGACGCCAGCCATTCTTCCGGCTGGTCCCGGGGCGCGCTGGCCGTTGCGCTGGCGTGGAGACGGTTAATCAGTGCCTGGTGCTGGGCGTGGTAAGCCTGCTCGGCGAGGTCGCGGGTGTGCTCGGCAATCAGACGTGCGGTAAACCCCGTGACGGTCAGCCCGGCAACAAGCACGAGCATGGGCACCCACAGAAACGGGCGCCACAAAGAGCGGAGGCGTTGCACCGGGCTTCTTCCGAAGCGGCGTTCGCGGCGAGTGCTGTCCATGGCCGGGTCCGTCCTGGCAATCAGCGATGCCCTACACTTTAGACCAACGGAGCTGTGTGCGAAACGTGTTTGCTCAGGAACGTGCCTGACGGGCACCGCCGTAAACCAGCAGGAAAACGCTGAATGCCGTGACGACCACAGACGGGCCGGCCGGGGTGTCCAGGTGCCAGGACAGACTCAGCCCGCCGCCCACGGCGATGAAACCGAAGACCATGGCCAGCAGGGTCATGTGTTCGGGACTGTGGGCCAGCCGGCGGGCGGTGGCGGCGGGAATAATCAGCAGTGCGGTGATCAGCAGCACACCAACAATCTTCATGGCCACGGCGATCACCAGCGAGAACATCAGCATCAGCACCAGCCGCAGTCGCTCTACCGGCACGCCCTCAACCCGGGCCAGCTCCTCGTGAATGGTGCTCATCAGCAGTCCCCGCCACAAGGTCGCCAACAGCACCAGAACCACCACGGCACCGCCGTAGATCCAGATCAGATCGTCCCGGCTCATGGCAAGCAGATCGCCAAACAGCAGACCGGTCAGGTCCACCCGCACGTCCGGCATGAAGCTGAGGGTGACCAGACCAATGGCCAGCGCGCTATGGGCGAGTATTCCCAGCAGGGTATCGGTGGCCAGGGCCCGGCTGCGGGAAAACAGTACCAGCGCCACGGCGAGCACCACGCAGGTGATAATCACACCCAGGTTCAGTGGCACACTGATGAGAAAGCTCAGCGCAATCCCCAGCAGCGCGGAATGGGCCAGGGTATCCCCGAAGTAGGCCATTCGCCGCCAGACCACAAAACAACCGAGCGGTCCGGCAACCAGAGCCACCCCGAGGCCGCCAATCAGCGCACGCCAGAAAAAGTCATCCAGTACCGCGTCAATGATGGGCATGGCCGCACTCCCTGTGGCTGTCCCCGGTAGCATCCAGGCCCGTCACTACGTCACCGTGGAGGTCATGGTGATGGTTGTGATGGTGATGGTAGACCGCCAGGCTTTCAGCCACCGGCTGACCGAAGGTTTCGATAAAGGCCGGATCGTGGGAAATATCCGCCGGATACCCGCTGCAGCACACGTGCTGGTTGAGGCAGATAACCTTGTCGGTGGCGGCCATCACCAGGTGCAGGTCGTGGGAGATCATGATCACACCACAGTGCAGGTCGTCCCTGAGCTGGCGGATCAGGTCGTACAGTGCAGCCTGACCGTTGATATCAACGCCCTGGGCCGGTTCGTCAAGCACCAGCAGATCCGGCTTGCGCGCCAGTGCCCGGGCCAGCAGCAACCGTTGCCGCTCGCCGCCGGACAGGTGGTGAATTGACGAGTCCATCAGGTGGCCGACCCCGGTTTTGTCCAGGGCGGCCTGGCACTCTTCCCGCCTGCGGCCGCTCAGGCTCATGAAACGTCGGACAGTCAACGGCAGCGTAGTCTCCAGGTCCAGATGCTGTGGCACATAGCCGACGGTGAGATCAGACGCCAGATGGACCGAGCCAGACGTCACCTTCTGTATTCCCAGAATGGCCTTGATCAGCGTGGTTTTGCCGGCACCGTTAGGCCCGATCACGGTGATGATATCGCCCCGGTGAAGGCGCAGGTTGACCCGGTCCACGACCGGACGACCGTCAAAGGCGACGGTGAGCTGCTCCAGGGTAACCAGCGGCTCAGTCATGACGGCTATCCGCCTGGCAGCGCGGGCACAGCCCGGCGACTTCAACCATCACGTTTTCCGGCTCGAAGGCCTCGGCGAGGGCGGCTTCGGACACAGCCTGTGACACCGCGGGTGCAGTCAGTTCCAGCACATTGCTGCAGCCGCGGCAGATCAGAAACAGGCCGTTGTGGCTCTTGCCGGCGTGGGTACACCCCACGAAGGAGTTCAGCGAGGCAATGCGATGCACCAGGCCGTGTTGCTGCAGAAAGTCCAGTGCGCGGTACACCGTGGGGGGAGCGGCGTTGTGGCCGTCTTCAGCGAGCACCGCCAGTACGTCGTAGGCCCCGAGGGGTTTGTGGGACTGCCAGATCAGTTCCAGCACCCGCTCCCGGGTCGGTGTCAGCCGCGCGTTGTGCTGTTGGCAAATGCTCCGGGCATCGGCCAGTGCCTGGGCGACACAGGCGTCGTGGTTGTGGGGACGGTAGGGAAGAGCGCTGGCGGGCATGGGGCACTGTCCTGGAAAATTTGCAACATTATAACATTTGCAAACGACAGCGCCATGCCACCTGCCGATTCAGTCGGGCCGACGGATCAGCTGACCGCTTCCGCGGCCAGCGACTCCAGGTACTCAAGATTCGGAATCCAGGCGGTGTCGCCTTCCACTTCCACCTGCATCAGGTCCGCCGGGCCACTTTCGCCCTCCAGGCGACGGATCTGCTCTTCCGTAAGGCGGGCCTGGCTGGGAATGCCCTGGGTCACCAGCGCCATGAACGGAACCTTTTGATGGTGGTTGCTGATGGTGTTCAACACCACAATGCGACCGCGGTTGTCACCGGGAACGGTCAGGCCTGCGCCGTTGGCGGCATCGTAGGAGATCACCGGCAGCTCCAGTCCACGCCAGCTGAGGTGACCCACCAGCCATTCCGGGGTGTTGGCGCCCGCATCGCTGCTGGCGTAGTCCACCACTTCGGCAATGGTCACGTTGGGCAACAGCAACTGCCGGCCGTTCATCGGGATAATGACGCAGGAGAGGGTTTGGCTGTTTTCACTCATCACTCATGTCCTCAGGCGGAATCCCTGTTTTGCCGGCCCTTGAGCAGGCAGGATTCTTCAATCGTTTTAACCAGTTCCCGGGCCAGCTGTTCCGGAGTGCCGCAGAACGACACGCAGCCGGTGGCAGCTACCGAGTCCGGCATGGAGCTGTTGCCGCAGCTGCTGCTTTCCTGCACCCAGACCTTGCTGCCGTAGGCTTTCAGCATCGGGGCGGCGATGGCGCCGTCATTACCCATGCCGGAAAACAGGATAGCATGGCAACGGGCGCCGAAATGATCGGCCACATTCAGCAGAACCTGGTCAATGGACGGCCCGTAGGGCCCGGGCCAGGGCCGCTCTTTTTCACTCAGCGCGCCAGCCGCGTCGACAGTCCATTCCCGTTCCACCGGCATCAGCACAACATCGCCGTTGCGCACCCGATAGCCCGGTTCCGCCCGCGTAAGCTGGTAATGGGCGTGCCGGCCCAGTACCCGGGTGAGCACCTCGGTAAAGTTGCCATCAATGTGCTGGGCGTAAATAAAGCCCACAGGCAGGCCCGCCGGCAGATGGTCCAGAAAGGTTTTGATCGCCGCCGGTCCACCCAGTGACGCCCCGAGAATCCAGATGTCCTCGGCGATGGACCCCGGTGCCGCCGGCGTAATCCAGTGCGGCAGTGCCGGCGACGGAGTTTCCGTGGGAGCCTGGCCGGCCAGTTCCTCCAGCGCGGCTTCGGTATCCAGTTGTTCCAGGTGCCCCAGTTGCTGCTCCAGCTTGCCCAGCAGCCGGCGTTCCCAGCGGAAATACTCGGTGGTGCCCGGCTTGGGCGCCTGGTCCAGCCCGAACAGCACCGGCGCCTCGGTATTCTCCAGCAGGTGATCGAACAACACCGGATGATCTGCCTCGTCTTCCAGCGTGATCAGCCACAGATTCGCTTGCGGAAACTCCGGATAGCCCTGCAGCCGCTCCGGATCGCCGGAAAAACAGACCTCCAGACCGAACCTGGAGGTGGCGGCCTGCAGGCGATGGCGCTGCAGCACAATATCCGACACGATCCCGACCCTGGGCCGGCCCGGAAGGCCGGTCATCACTGGTTACCGGTCAGCCGGGAAATGGTGTCGAGCAGCTCGGTTTCCTGGAACGGCTTGCCAAGGTACTCGTTCACGCCGATGGCCAATGCCCGTTCGCGGTGTTTCTCCCCGGTTCGCGAGGTGATCATGCAGATGGGCGTATCCCGCAGGTTGTCGTCGTGGCGCACGAAGCTCGCCACTTCGAAGCCATCCATCCGCGGCATCTCGATATCCAGCAGGATGATGTCGGGTTTGTGATCCTGCAGCTGGGCCACCGCATCCAGACCGTCTTTCGCGGTCACCACCTCCATGCCGTTGCGTTCCAGCAGGCGCGAGGTGACCTTGCGTACGGTGACCGAGTCGTCCACCACCATGACGATGGTGGCGCGCTCTTCGTAGCGTGCGGATTCCCGTGCCTTCTCGAGGCTGGCCAGACGCTGGCGCTCGGAAAGAATGTCAGAACGGATCATCGCCGGCAGATCGAGGATGACCACCACGTTACCATCACCGAGTATGGTGGCGCCGGACACCCCACGCACCGAGCTGAACTGCGGCCCGAGGGATTTCACCACGATTTCCCGGCTACCCATCAGGTTGTCTACCTGCAAAGCCATGGGCTGTTCCGCGCCGCGGACCAGGATCACCGGCAGCGGCAATGCCTGACCCTGCAGTTTCGGATGGTGGTCGCTGTTCAGCAGGCTGCCCAGGTACTGCAGGCGGTACTGCTGGCCGGCGTACTCGTACATCGGCGCCTCGGGCTTGTAATACTCTTCCAGCTCGTAGGTGCTGACCCGCACGATACCTTCAATGGTGTTCAGCGGTATGGCGTAGAAGTCCTCACCGGTGGACACCATCAGCGCGCGGTTGACCGATACCGTGAACGGCAGCCGCACGGTAAAGGTGGTGCCCTTGCCGACGGTGGAGTCGATGTCCAGGCTGCCACCAAGCTGCTTGATCTCGCTGGCCACCACGTCCATGCCGACACCGCGGCCGGAAATCTGGGTGACCTGCTGGGCGGTGGAGAAGCCGGGTTGCAGAATGAACTGCAGGATTTCGCGCTCGCTCAGGTCCTCGTCCGCGGACAGCATGCCCTGGCGGATGGCCTTGTCGCGAATGACACTGGAGGGAATGCCGGCACCGTCGTCGATCATCCGCAGCACCACATCCCCGCCTTCGCGGGTCAGTGACAGGGTGACCTCACCGGTGTCCGGCTTGCCGGATTTCCTGCGGTCGGCCGGGGTTTCGATGCCGTGGTCCAGCGCGTTGCGGAGCATGTGCTCCAGTGGTGCAATCATGCGCTCGAGGATATTGCGGTCCATTTCCCCTTCCGGGTTACGGACGTCAAATTCCACTTTCTTGCCCAGCTCGCCGCTGATCTGGCGAACAATGCGGCGCAGGCGCGGCACCATCGAGGAGAACGGAATCATCCGGGTCTTCATCAGACCTTCCTGGAGTTCCGTGTTGATGCGCGACTGCTGCACCAGCAACGTTTCCGTATCCCGTACCCGGTCTGCCAGGGTTTCCCGCAGGTCGGCAAGGTCAGAAGACGATTCGGTCAGGGCCCGCGACAACTGCTGGATGGACGAGTAACGGTCCATTTCCAGCGGGTCGAAGTCGTCGCCGTAATCCGGCCCGTGTTCCTTTTCAGCGCGGAACAGGATCTGGGTTTCCGTTTCAATCTCCATGCGCCGCAGCTGTTCACGGAGACGTTCGATGGTGGCAGCCATTTCATCCAGGGTATGGCTGAAATCGCTGCTCTGCTGTTCAAGGCGGCCACGGGTGATACTGGTCTCGCCGGCCAGGTTGACCAGTTCATCCAGCAACGGCGCGGATACCCGAATGGTTTCCTGGGCCGCCCGCTGAGCTTCCGCCGCCTTGTTGCGGGGCTTGGCCGCGGCTTTCCCGGGCTGGGGTGCGGCTGGGGCTGCCGGTGTTGGCTCTGGCTTCTTCGCGGGCGCCGTTGACGGCTCTTCGGCGCGTGGCTCGGGCGTCTCAACCGGTGCGGGTGCTGCCGGTGCTTCGGTCGGCAGCGGGCCGCCCTGTTCGGCACGTTGGCGGATATCACCCACCAGCGCCACGATGGCGTCGTGGTCGGCGGTGATGGCCTGCCAGGTGCTGTCGTCCGGCGCGTTGCCGCCCAGATCGATCAGCCGGGTTTCGAAGGCGTGGGCCTTGTCGCCGAGATCCCGCAGCTGTGACAGGCGGGCGCCTCCCTTGAGGGTATGCAGCGCGCGCTGTGCTTCCTGATTGAAGTGATGGTTGGCCGGTTCCTTGCGCCAGTCATCGAGCAGCTGCTCGAGCTGATCGAGAATTTCACCGGCTTCCTCGAGGAAAATTTCCAGAACCTCGGGGTCCACTTCGGAGTCGGCAGCCTCGGCCGTGTCCGGCTGTTGGCCGTGGTCGGCCTCCGCGGACTGGTGGGCGTCACGGAATTCGCTCAGCAGACCGGGGTCGGCGGCCGGCTTGCCGCCTTCCTCCAGACTGGTCAGCATCTGTTTGAGGCTGGCGAGGGCGCGGTCACTGAGGGCGAGCAGGGTCGCCTGGTTATTGGCGCCACTGATCAGCGGGTCCAGGGCATCGGACCAGGCTTCCGCCAGATCGGCGATGGGATCCACGTCCGACAGCCGCGCACCGCCTTTCAGCGTATGCAGTTCCTGCTGCAGCTGGGTTACTCCCACGAGCTCGTCAGGGTCTTCGCGCCACTGGGCCAGACATTCACTGATGGCGCCCTGAATTTCCAGGCCTTCGTCGAGGAAAATGCCGATCAGTTCGTCATCGGTGGCTTCCGGGATGGCCTCGGCCATGCCCGGGGTAAGATCCACGGCCTCACTGTCGGCGGCGTCAGTGATGTCAGCCGCTGCCGGTTCGTCGGAGGCGCGTTGTTGTTCCGCCGGCTCGCCGGCAAGAATGGCCTTGACCCTGGCGACCAGATCCTCCGCCGGCGGGCACGGCCGCTGGGTTGCGACCTGTTCCACCATCTGCGCGAGGCGGTCGTGGCAGGCGAACAACAGGTCGTTCATGGCATCGCTGGCGGCGAGCTGACCTTCCGCGACTTTCTCGAACAGATCCTCAAGCACATGGGTGAGATCCCCGATGGCGTCGACCCCGGCCATGCGGGCACCGCCCTTGAGGGTATGCACATCCCGCTGGAGCTCGGCGGCCACGTCGCGGTTGGCGGGGTCTTCGCTCCAGGTGTGCAGTGCGCTGCCGGTGGAGTTGATCAGGTCGTAGGCTTCTTCCAGGAAGATGCCAACCAGCTCCGGGTCCAGATGCGACAGGTCGGTTGCCTGCAGTTCATCCTGTGCCCCGGCCTCGTCGGGTTCGGCGTCCTCGTCCGCAGCGGCAGACTCATCGAGATCCGGTAACGGCAGGCCGTCATCGGCAGCAGACGCCGTGGGGCTGACGTCGGTGACCGGGCGCGATCCGGTCGCGCCGTCCATGTACTGATGGATTTCACCGATCAGATCCGGTGCCGGGCGCGGTGTTTCCTGCGCTTCAAGGGCGTCCACCATGCCGGCCAGCCGATCGTGACAGCGGAACAGCAGGTCCGACAGCTCGTCGGTAATCGACAGGCGCTGTTCAGTAAGGCCTTCAAACAGGGTTTCCAGCTCATGGGAGAGATCACCCACCGCCGGAATGTCGGCGAGACGGGCGCCACCCTTGAGCGTATGCAGATCCCGTTGCAGCAGGCGCAGCAGATCAAGATTGCTGGTGTTGTCGCTCCAGCTCTGCAGTGTTTCTGCTGAACTGTTGATCAGGTCACGGGCCTCTTCCAGGAAGATTTCCGCCAGTTCCTGGTCCATCTCATCGTCGGCGTCAGTGGCGTCTTCAGCCCCGGACTGAACGGGCTCGTCCGCTTCGAGGGTGGGCAGCTCGGCTTCATCCATCTCGAAGCTGAGGTCAATTTCTTCCAGGTCGCCGGTGAATTCCTGTTCGAACGCATCGGGCTCTTCTGACTCTGCGTCAGCGTCGTGGCCGGTGAGGGCTTCCAGCTCGGCGATCAATTCGTCCCCGGATTCGGTCGCCAGGCCCGCGGCCACCTGATCCATCATGTTGATCAGCTGTTCGTGAGCGGCGCGAACGGCGGTAAAGAACGCCTCATCCGGCGTGGTCTCGTTGGCGGCCGCCCGGTCATAGGTCTGGGACAGCGCCGCTGACAACCCTGCGACATCGGCAAGGCCGGCATCCCGTGCGCCTTCGGTCAGTTGCTGTAGTTCGGCACGCAGTGTTTTCACGGCTGAACTGCGGGACGGGTCCGCCGCCCAGGCATCCAGGATTCGGTCGGCATCCAGCAGAATGTCCAGCCCCTCGTTCAGGAACAGCTGCACCAGCTGCGGCGCCGAGGGTTGGCTCGATTGGGTAGCGTCGACGCTGGTGTGCGCGCGCAGTGTGTCGGCGGTGACCCGGTCCAGACGCTCAAGGTATTCATCGGTGCCCGCCAGGGGCGCCTGCGGATCATTCCGGAGTTGAGCGAGGCCCTGATTGAGGAATTCGCAGGCATCCGCGATCAGCCCGGTGACGTCCCGATCGGCCCGTTTGTTCTGGGCGCGGGCTTCCTTGACGAAGCGTTCCAGCGGCGTGATAACCGCGGCAATGGGCGCAATTCCGGCGGTGTGGGCGCTACCCTTGAGGGTGTGCAGAGCCCGTGACAGGTCGTCGTTATAGGCGACCGAGGCCTTGTCGCCGGCACTTTCGAGGAAGGCCTGCAGGGTCTGCAGATGGGTTTCGGCTTCACTTTCAAAGATATCGAGGAGTACCGGATCAACGCCGTTGTCGTCGGTATCCAGCTCAACCGATGCCGGCACCTCCGCCTGCCCTGTGGCCGCGGTATCCGCAACGTCGGAGGCCGGCATACTGGACGTATCGGGAATTTCCCCGTTGGCCAGCGCATGGGCCCGAGCCTGCAGCGGCGCGGTGTCGACACTCGCAGCGCGACGCTTTTCAAAGTCTTCCACCAGCGCCGGCAGGGCGCCGGTGACCTCGTCCAGCAGAACGGCAATGTCGTCGTTCATGAAGATGCTGCCGTCAATCACCCGGTTCAGCATGTTTTCCACGGACCACGCCAGTTCACCGACAATCAGTGCACCCACCATCCGGCCACTGCCCTTGAGGGTGTGGAACGCTCGCCGGACTTCCGACAGCGCGGTACGGTCGTCGTGCTGGCGCAGCAGCATCGGCAGATATTCACGAATGGTGTCGAGGACCTCGCCGGCTTCCTCGATGAAGATTTCAAGAATCTCATCGTCGATGAGGTCGTCATCGTCGTCGGTGGCGGCGGTTGTTTCCGCCTCGGACACCGGGGTCTCGTCCACCGCCGGAACGGCATCCGCATCTGCCGGGGCGCTGGCCTCGGCGGGCTGCTCGGCGTCTGACTTGCGGGTGGTGGACATGGCTTCGGCGCGTTCAATAAGCTGCGCCACATCGCCCCCGGTCTGGCCGTCACGGAACTCGCGAATCAGTGAGGGCAGGCGGGCGTTGACGTCGTCAATCAGCGCGAACAGCTCGTCGTTGGGCTTGATGGTCTGGTCGATCACCCGGTTCAGCAGGTTTTCCACCGACCAGGCCAGTTCCCCAATGCTGGCGGCGCCCACCAGGCGGCCGCTGCCTTTGAGCGTATGGAATGCGCGGCGGACTTCGGTCAGGGCCTCGCGATCGTCGTGATTCTGACGCAGGCGCGGATAGAACTCGTGGATGGTTTCCAGAACTTCTTCGGCTTCTTCCACGAAAATGCCGAGAATTTCATCGTCCAGCAATTCCTGATCGGAGGCCTTGGTCTCGGCGGCAACGGGCTGGTCTTCCAGAACCGGCACTTCGCTGTCGACCACAGGAATATCGTCTTCGCCGGGCTGCTGCCAGGTGGGCTCGGCGCCGACCGGGAAGCCCAGAGTGGCCAGGCTCTCCTCGGCGACGTGGAGAATACTGTCGTTATCGCTGATGCCCTCGGCCAGACGTTCCAGATAGTACTCGATGCTGGTGACCGCATCGGCCAGGGTGTCCAGCTGTTTCCAGTCCGGAACCTGCCGGCCACCCAGCAGCACGTCACTGATGTACTGTTCTGCCGAGCCGAGCATATCGGCAACCCGGTCCAGCGGAATCAGGCCAAGGCCGCCGCGGATGCTGTGTAACAGGCCGGGCACATGTTCGATTTCCCGCACGTCCCACTGGGAGGCAATGAAATTCACAATGGCGGTTTTCACCTGCTCCAGGGTGTTGCGGGATTCCCGCAACAGCGCGCCACTGGCCTCGCCCAGTTCCCGGCTGCCGAGATTGATGGTTTGTTCACCGTCGGCGGATTCGCCGGTTTCCTGGTAACGGTCGCTGTCCAGGCCCGCGAGGCTGGCCTCGACATAGAGCAGGGCGCCGGCGATGTCCATCAGTGTGCCATCGTCAACGGCGTCGGCTTGCGCCGACAGGCGCTCCACCAGTTCGATCTGCTCATTGACCACCTTGCGCGGAATGCCAAGTCCGAGTACCGCGAGGGTGTTGGCAACCTGCTTCAGGCCAGGCAGCAAGTCTTCCAGTTCGTCGTTCTGGCGCAATTCGGCGCGCACGAACAGGTCGAGCTGATCCTTGAGTTTGGCCAGTTCCTCGTTGAGCGCGCTGACCACGGAATGAATGGCTTCACGCCCCGGGCCCGAGACCCGGCTGCGGGCGGCGTCTACATCGTCTTCCGACGGCAGCGCCTGATCCAGCTGATAGCTCTTGCGCAGGTCGGATACCAGCGGCGTGTCCAGGTCGCGGGCACGGGCCACGTAATACAGCAGGTGCTTGAGCATCGCCTCGGGCACGGCCTGTTGCAGGATGTCCACGTGCTCATCGGTAAGGCGGCGAATTTCCGCATCCAGTTCCCGCAGCAGGGATTTGACCGCGGTATTGACCGGGTTTTCATGGGCCTGCAGGGTTTCCACAAAGGCGCCGGCCGCTTTCCAAAGCTCGCCTCGCGGCGTGTTCTGGCACAGGCGGATCAGGCGCTGGATCACCTTCTGCATGTAATCGAAATGGGCGTCCAGATCGGCTTCGCGCACCACGCCGGCGAGGGCGAACTGGTACATCTGGCGCAGCTTGCGGATGTGGCCCAGTACCTTGGGATCCTGCAGCCGCTGGGAGGCATTGGCGGCGGCACGTTGCCGCGACGGACCCAGGTCCGGCTTGAACAGTGAGGTATCCGACAGCAGGGATTCACCCCGGGCGGCACGCAGGTCGTTGAGCAGCGGCAGCAGCACCATCGGGAAGTCGTCCTTGCTGCTGGCAAGGTGCTCCAGGTACTGGGGCAATTGCAGGATGGCCTGCATCAGCACTTCAACGGCATCGTCCACGCTGGCGACGGTCTCGTTCAAGACCGCCTGGGTGAGCTTCTCCATTTCCTCGGTAAGCAGGGCAGCACCATACAACTCCACCATCTGCAGGGTGCCATGCACCTGATGGAGGTAGTTGAGGCAGAAGCGCAGCCGCGCGGTATCGTCGCGGTTCTCGACATACGCTTCCAGTGCCTGCTGACCCTGGGTCAGCGTGTCCTGTATTTCGCCCCGAACCCAGTCCAGGGCGATGCTGTCATGGTGATTGCCCATAACCACTCCGGTTATTCTTCGTCAGTCTGGCGTTTGATCCACGCCAGCACATGTTCCGAGGGTACCCTCTGTAAGCCAGGAGGCTGCCAGTCGGTCAGCTCCCCCTGGCCCAGGACCAGCAACCCCCCGGGCGCCAGCCTCTCTGCAAGTCGCTTGACGATTTCCCGCCGGCGCCAGCGCCGGAAGTAAATCAGCAGATTCTGGCAGAAGATAATGTTCATGCCGTGCATGGGTGCCTGATTCAGGTCCAGCACGTTCAGTCGGGTGAAGCACACCCGCTCGCGGATGCCCTCAACCATTTCCACGGAGTTCCGCTCCGCCGGTCGGAAATACCTGGCCTTGAGATCGTCGTTCATGCCCGCCAGCTTGCGGGGGTTGAACAGGCCTCTCTGGGCCTTTTCGATGGCTGGTTTGCTGATATCCGATCCGGTCACGCCGAACAGCGGCGGAAGCTCCAGCTGGTTCATGCACTCGTTCAGCACCATGGCCAGCGTGTAGGGCTCTTCTCCGGTGGAGCAGCCTACGCTCCAGACTTCCATCGGCCGCTTTTTCAGTTGTTCCCGTGGCCGGGTCAGGACAAAGTCCGAGACGAACCGGAAGGCATCGGGATCCCGGAAGAACCGGGTTTCCTGAACGGTCAGGCGGTCAACCAGGGTTGCCCATTCCACAATGGCATCGGGCCCGGATACGATTTTTTCGTAGTAGGCCTGATAACTGCTGCAGCCAATTTCCCGCATGCGGATCCCGAGATTGGTTTCGAGAAACGAGCGGCGACCGGAGGAAAGCGTAATTCCGGTTCGGTGCTCCAGCAGTGTTTGCCACTGGCTGAACTGCGCCTCATCCATTTCCGGAAGCCGGCGCAGGGACCAGATGCCCTCGGCAGTTGACAGGTCGTTGCGTGTTTCAGCCATAAACCGTCAGTCGCCTCGGAAGTGTGATCAGCCCACCACCGGGACGTCGCTGTCTTCCTCTTCGTGCTGTTCTGCACCGTCTTCCTCGGGCAGGGTGAAGCCGGCAACGGAGGACCGCAGCTCGGACGCCATTTCCGCCAGGTTCCCGATCGACTTCGCGGTCGCGTTGGTACCGGAGGAGGTCTGGGAAGTGATTTCCTGGATAACGTTCATCGTGTTGGAGATGTGCGCGGCCGAAGACGACTGCTGACGTGCCGCGTTGGAGATGTTCTGGATCAGTTCCGCCAGAGACATGGATACGTTCTCGATTTCCTCGAGGGCGATACCCGCGTCCTGGGCCAGGCGGGCACCACGGACCACCTCGGCGGTGGTGTGTTCCATGGAGATAACGGCTTCGTTGGTGTCCGACTGGATCGTCTTGACCAGCGCTTCAATCTGCTTGGTGGCCGCAGAGGAACGTTCCGCGAGGCGCTGAACTTCGTCCGCAACCACCGCGAAGCCCCGGCCCGCGTCACCGGCCATGGAGGCCTGAATTGCCGCGTTCAGGGACAGGATGTTGGTCTGGTCGGCGATGTCGTTGATCAGCGATACGATGTCACCGATTTCCTGGGACGATTCACCCAGACGCTTGATCCGCTTGGACGTTTCCTGGATCTGCTCACGGATGTTGTCCATGCCGCGGATGGTGTTCTGTACCACTTCCGCGCCTTTCTTCGCGATCGCAACCGACCGCTCCGCAACCGCGGAGGATTCCGCCGCGTTGGACGATACCTGGTCGATGGACACCGCCATCTCGTTCACGGCGGCCGAGGCCCCGGCAATTTCCTGGGCCTGGTGCTCGGAAGCATCCGCCAGATGCATGGCCGTGGCCTGGGTTTCCTGGGCGGCTGACGCTACCCGTACCGCGGTGCCACGAATCGCCTGTACCAGGCCGCGCATCTGGTCGATCGCGTAGTTGATGGAGTCGGCGATGGCACCGGTGAAGTCCTCGGTAACCGTGGCCTCTGTGGTCAGGTCACCATCGGCCAGGTCGGCCAGCTCGTCCAGCAGTCGCAGGATCGCGTTCTGGTTCTGTTCGTTCTGCTCCTGGGTCGTCGCCAGACGCTCCTGGGCTTCGCGGTAGAGCACCACACCGATCAGCACAACAATACCGACCATGCCGGCAAGGATGATGAAGGCCAGGGTCGGGCCAATCAGGCGGGAGCCGGCCTGCCCGGTAAACTGGTTGGCCAGGACCGAGAGGTCGTCCAGCAGGATCTGGGAGTTCTGGAAAATGTCAGAGGCCGCGGTACGCACCTTGAAGAGGTCGGGAGAAGCTTCAAGGATGGCGTCAACGTTCTGGGAAACGAACTCGAACAGCTCGCCGACCGCTTCCAGGCCGTAAATGGCGTCTTCGTCATCTACGGCGGAGATGCCCATGGCCGGATTACCTTCCATCTGGCCCTGAAGCACGCGACCAAACAGGCTGGCGTCACGGCCGAAGCGGTCAGCCGCGATGACCGCGTCTTCGTCACCGGAAAGAACGTTGTTGACGGACCGAACGATACGCTCGGCCAGCAGGGACTGCCGCTGGGCCAGTGCTACCTGTTCGGCCGGCGCGTTGTTGTCCAGCAGAATCTGTACGATGTCGTCGTACTCCACCTGCAGCTGCGGGATGGTTTCGTTCAGTGTACGCGCCACTTCATGCAGACCGAGTACCGCGTCGCGGGTGGAGAGGATGCTGTCGGCGTTGTCACGAACCGCGTTCCAGTTTCCCTGTACACTGCTGTCCTGGGCGATCTCGCTGGGAGGCAGGCCGGTTTCCGGGTTACCGTCAACCACGTAAGACCACAGCTGCTGGAACTCGTCACGGGAACGACGCAACTGGTCGAAGGCCTCGGCGGTACCACCGGCGGCTTCGGTCGCGTTCTTGGCGATTTCCTGTGACAGTACCCTGAGCTCGGAGGCGTGGGCGATGTATTCCTGGTCGTTCTGGCTGTCCTTGTTGATTATGAACAGAACCACAACAAGCAGGACGGTGAGTGCAATCAGTGCGGCAATCAGGCCGGCAACGAGTTTGTTGCCTCCCTGTCCCATACTGAATCTTCCGGCTGTGTTTTTCATTTTCTGGCTCCCGGCCTTTTCATTATATTGGCAAGTTTGCTTCTGCGGGCTTTGGCAGCAGGGATGATGCTCCTGCCATTGTCATCATCCTTACCACTGCGCGACATCCAGAAACCGCTCGTCATCCACCAGGTCGGCGGCGGAGAACACTTTCCAGACTTCTTCGTTTCGTTCATAGCCGCCGTTGACGAACGGCTGAACGCTACCGGGAACACCTTCGGGCGAAGCCACAAAGGTGTCCCTGGCGAAATACTGCATACCGGACACACTGTCGACGACCAGTCCGCTGAACACGTCGCCCTGTTCCACCACCAGCACCCGGCGCTCGCGCAGGCTGCGTGAGGAGCGGGGAATGTCAAAAAAGCCGGCGAGATCAACGAGGGGGAGGAGGCGGCCACGAACGTTGGCAGCGCCCATCATGAACGGCTGAACCCCGGGAATGTGCGTGAACCGGGGAACATGGAGAATTTCTGTGACTTCACCCATGGGCGCCACGTAGCGCTCGCCCGCCAGAATAAAACCGATGCCGTTCCAGAGTTCAACGGCTTCCTGTTGTTCCGGCAGACCGGCCGCCATGGACCGGGTGCGCTGGGCGATATCCGTCAGAACGGCAAAAGGGGCGGCCTGGGCGGACATGCTTACTCCACGGTTGGGGATCAGGCAATCAGACTGTTAATGGTCTTGATCAGATCATCTTCGTTGACGGGCTTGACCAGGTAGCCTTTGGCGCCCTGACGGGTACCCCAGACACGGTCAGTTTCCTGGTCCTTGGTGGTTACGATAACCACAGGGATAGAGGCGGTTTCCGGCGCGCGGGTAAGCTGCCGGGTGGCCTGAAAACCGTTCAGGCCAGGCATGACTACATCCATCAGAACCAGATCCGGAGTCTCAGCGCGGGCCTTGGCCACGCCGTCGGCACCGTTGTCAGCAGTCAGTACTTCGTGCTGGTGCTTTTCCAGAATGGTCGAGATTTTCTTAACCTCGGTGGGGGAGTCATCAACAATCAGAATGCGGGCCATGATTTCCTCAATGTTTCTTTACTTCGGCAGATTTACTGTTCCGCTTGGGGAACGTACTGGCGGATGGTGTTGAGTAGCTCGTCCTTACTGAACGGTTTGGTCAGGTACTGGTCGGAACCGACGATGCGGCCCTTGGCCTTGTCGAACAGACCGTCCTTACTGGAGAGCATAATGACCGGCGTCTTTTTAAAAGAGGAATTGTTCTTGATCAGTGCGCAGGTCTGATAACCGTCCAGGCGTGGCATCATGATATCGACAAAAATGATGTCCGGCTGGGAATCGGCGATTTTCGCCAGAGCGTCAAAGCCGTCAGTTGCGGTGATGACCTCACAGCCGACCTTTTTCAGGAGGGTTTCTGCGGTGCGACGGATGGTCTTGCTGTCGTCGATCACCATAATCTTCAGATTCTCGAAGTTGTCATCCATTGTCCAACTGCCTTGCGCTCTGCGACTGTCATTATTTTAAACGGGGGTTTTAACACAAACCTTAAGGTTGTTCTATAAATCCCGCTCATTTATAGAGGATCGATCGCCGGATAAAAAGCACAACTTTGTGACCAAATGTACTTCTGCCCGCAATGTCACGTTACACACAGGGGATTTCTCCGGATGCATTCAAAGCTCGGGTACAATACCATCTGTGTTCACAGCATAGCACTTATTCTATTCTGCACTCTGCTGACCGGTTCGTGTTTTTCAACCCTGGAGCTCAAGACGCCCTATGACAGTCCGACTCGGGATCGTGATGGACCCCATCGAGAAGATCCACTTCAAGAAAGACAGCTCGCTGGCGATGTTGCTGGCGGCACAGCAGCGCGGTTGGGAAATCGAGTACATGGAGCTGCCGGACATGTACCTGAAAGGCGGCCAGGCGAGGGCACACACCCGTGATCTGACGGTGCATATGGATCCGGAAAACTGGTACGCCTTCGGGGCTTCCCGGGACCGGGCGCTGGGGGATCTGGACGTTATCCTGATGCGTCAGGATCCGCCGGTGGATCGTGAGTTCCTGATGGCCACCTTCATTCTGGAGGCCGCGGAACAGCAGGGCGCGCTGGTGGTGAATCCCGCCGCCACCCTCCGTGACTGCAATGAGAAGCTGTTCGCCACCCAGTTTGAAGACCTGACACCGCCGCTGATCGTGACCCGCTCTTCCGCGCGTTTCCGGGAGTTCTATGCCGAGCACGGGGACGTGATCATGAAGCCGGTGGACGGCATGGGCGGCCGCTCGATTTTCCGTATCAAGGAAAACGACGCCAACCTCGGGGTGATCATCGAGACCCTGACGCAACATGGCGCCCATCAGGCCATGGCGCAGAAATTCATTCCGGAGATCAGCGACGGCGACAAGCGCATTCTGCTGATTGACGGTGAGCCGGTGCCTTACGCCCTTGCGAGAATTCCCTCCCACGGCGAGAATCGCGGCAATCTGGCCGCGGGCGGCCGCGGTGAAGGTCGCGAGCTGACGGCGCGGGATCGTGAGATCTGCGATCGCGTGGCGCCGGTGATCAGGGAAAAGGGGCTTATCTTCGTCGGGCTGGATGTGATCGGTGACTACCTCACCGAGATCAATGTCACCAGCCCCACGTGTATTCGTGAGCTGGATTCAGCGTTCGGCATCGACATTGCCGGTCAGCTGATGGGCGCCATCGAGGGGCGGTTACAGTAACAATGGCAGGTCAGGTTAGCGATATCGACCGGTTCTCGTTCACGCTGTTCATGGCGCTGGCCGTGCACGCCGTGGTGGTGCTGGGTATCACGTTTGCGCCGGAATCGCCGCGGTCCTCGGCGCAGACCATGGAGATTACCCTGTCCCAGTTTGATGACGAGACGGATCCGGAAGAAGCGGATTTTCTCGCCCAGACCAGTCAGCAGGGCAGCGGTTCGCAGGAAGAGGCGCAGGAGATGACCTCGCCCCAGCCTACCGACGTCAGCCAGCCCGAGATTGCCGAGGTACAGCCGGAGCCGCCGGCGCGCACCGAGCCGACCCCCCGTCAGGAACAGGCGGTGGTTCAGACCGAAAGCGACAGCCGCCGACAGGTGCAGCAGCCCGACAGGGCCGACGAAGCCACCGAAGAACCCTTGCCGGTGCGCGAGAAAAAGAGTCTGATGGAGCGTAGCCTGGAAATTGCCAGCCTCGAGGCACGACTGGACGACCAACGCCGCGCCTATGCGAAGAAACCGCGGGTGATGCGGGTGACAGCGGCCTCCACCCTGCGCTCCAGCAACGCCTGGTACGTACAGAACTGGATCAGCAAGGTCACCCGGGTCGGCAACATCAATTACCCCACGGAAGCCCGGCGGGCGGGTATTTACGGCACGCTCCGAATGCTGGTTTCCCTCAAGAAGGATGGCACAATCAAGGAAGTGGCCATTCTGCAGTCCTCCGGAAGCACCGTGCTGGACGATGCTGCCATCCGCATCGTTCGCATGGCTTCGCCATTTGCGCCGTTTCCGGATGACATGCGGGATGAAGTGGATGAACTGGAAATCATTCGAACCTGGTCTTTCCAGCGACGGGGGCTGACCTCAGGATGACAGCATCGAAACACTCTCCCCATAGCTTGCGACATCACTTTCTGGTGGCGTCGCCCTATCTTGAAGATCCGCGTTTTCACGGCGCGGTGATCTACTTGTGCGAGCATTCCAATGACGGCGCGCTGGGGTTGATGATCAACCAGCCGCTGGACATTCATCTGGGTGAAATCCTGGAGCAGCTGGACATGGACGGCGGCGAACTCGACCTGCCGGTGTTCAGTGGTGGCCCGGTCCAGCCCGAGCGCGGCTTCGTGTTGCACAGCCCCGGCACCACCTGGCACAACACCGCGCGCGTCACCGACGACGTTATGCTGACCACCTCGCGGGATATCCTCGAGGGTATCGGCGGCGGCGAGGGTCCGGACGAATTCCTTGTCGCGCTGGGGTATTCCGGGTGGGGTGAGGGCCAGCTGGAGGAAGAGTTGGGCAGTAACTCCTGGCTGACCTGTCCGGCCACCACCGACATCCTGTTCCGGACCCCGTGGGAAGAGCGCTACAAAGCGGTACTTCGGTTGATCGGAATCGACCTCAACCAGCTCAGCGAGTCTATAGGCCATGCCTGAGGCAGCCGCGAACCAGCGGGTCATGGCGTTTGATTTCGGCACCCGCCGCATTGGTGTAGCGACCGGCCAGCGAATGCTGGGCACCGGTCAGCCGCAAGCCATGTTGCCGGCCCGGGATGGCATCCCCGACTGGGACGCCATCGGGCAACTTCTGCAGGAATGGAAGCCGGACCTGGTGGTGGTCGGCCTGCCCCTGAATATGGACGACAGTGAGAACGACATGTGCGCCCGCGCTCGCAAATTCGGCAAACGCCTGCACGGCCGCTTCCACGTACCGGTGGAAATGGTCGATGAGCGCCTGACCAGTTTTGAAGCCAAGGGCGAAGTGATGGCCAGTGGCGGCAGCCGCGATTTCGGCCGCCACGGTGTGGACGATCGTGCCGCCGTACTGATCCTGGAAACCTGGTTTCGCCAACAGTGAGGAAATAAATGACCGCATTGCTTGATATGAACCGGCTGCTGGACGAGCTCGAAGCCGGCCTGCGTGAGATTCTGGCCGAACGTGGCGTGGCAGCGCCGGCACTGATCGGTATTCGCACCGGCGGCGTCTGGCTGGCGGATGTCATGCGCAAGCGCCTTGGACTGGAAGAGCCATACGGCGAGCTGGACATCTCATTCTACCGGGATGACTTCAGCCGCATCGGCCTGAACCCGCGGGTGAAACCCTCCAGCCTGCCGTTCGGCACGGAAGACCGCGACATTATCCTGATTGATGACGTGATCATGAGCGGGCGCACCATACGGGCGGCGATGAACGAAATCTTCGATTACGGCCGTCCGGCCAGCATTATCCTTGCCACCCTGATTGACCTGGGTGCGCGGGAACTGCCGATACAGCCGGATGTGACGGGCAAGGTGCTGGCGCTGGAGAGCCACCAGCGGGTGAAACTCCGTGGCCCTGACCCGCTCCACATCGAATTACAGGAAACCGGGCAGTAATCACCACGAAACCACCGTGCGAACAGGCGACCCATGACTGTAGACCAAGCAAACCGATCCCTGCAGCTGACCCAGGATGGCCAGCTGCGCCACTTTCTCACCCTCGACGGGCTCGACCGTGCCCTGCTGACCGACATTCTCGACACCGCCGACTCCTTCATCGAGGTGGGCGAGCGCAGCATCAAGAAAGTGCCCCTGTTGCGGGGCCGCACGGTGGTGAACCTGTTTTTCGAATCCAGTACCCGCACCCGCAGCACCTTCGAGCTGGCGGCCAAGCGGCTGTCCGCCGACGTGCTCAACCTGGACATCAACACCTCCGCCACGTCCAAGGGCGAGTCCCTGTCCGACACCCTGCTGAACCTCGAAGCCATGGCCAGCGATATGTTCGTGGTACGCCACTCCCAGAGCGGTGCGCCGCACTTTATCGCCGAGAGCGTGACCCCCGGCGTGGCCATCATCAATGCCGGTGACGGCCGCCACGCCCACCCCACCCAGGCGATGCTCGACATGCTCACCATCCGCCAGCACAAGGGCGGGTTTGAAGGCCTCAAGGTGGCCATCGTCGGGGATGTGCTGCACTCCCGCGTGGCCCGCTCCCAGATCCGCGCCCTGAACGAACTGGGTGCGGCGGAAGTGCGGGTGATCGCTCCCGGTACACTGTTACCGAGGGACGTGGAAAGCCTCGGCTGCACCGTGGAATACGACATGCAAAAAGGCATGAAGGATCTGGATGTGGTGATCATGCTGCGGCTCCAGAAAGAGCGTATGGAAGGCGCGTTGCTGCCCAGTGAACGGGAGTTCTACCGCCTCTATGGTCTCAATCAGGACAAGCTGGCGCTGGCGCATCCCGGGTGCATTGTGATGCACCCGGGGCCCATCAACCGCGGGGTGGAAATTGAATCCGCGGTGGCCGACGGCCCCCAGTCGGTGATTCTGGATCAGGTCACCAACGGCATCGCCATCCGCATGGCGGTGATGTCCATGGCCATGGGCGGTCAGGTATCCGAACGTAATCAGCAACAGGCCGGGAGGGAACAGGCGTGACGGCAGGCAACAACACCCACGGGCCATCCCTGAAAATCATTAATGGCCGGTTGGCGCTGCCGGACAGCGACAAGCTGACCGAAGCCGCGCTGGTGATCACCGATGGCGTGATCAGCGCCCTCGGCGAGGCCGCAGAAGGTGCCAGCGCTGATCAAATCTTCGACGCCGCCGGCAGCGTTGTGGCGCCGGGGCTGGTGGATCTGTGCTGCAACCTGCGGGAACCCGGCAACGGCCAGAAAGGCAACATTGGCTCGGAAACCCGGGCGGCGGCAAAGGGTGGCTTCACCACCGTGTGCGCCTCGCCGCAGACCTCTCCGGTCAACGATTCCGGCGCCGTGACCCACCTGATCCGCGACGTCGCTCAGGCCCGTTCGCCGATCCGGGTGCTGCCGGTGGGCGCGGTCACCCGGGGTCTGGAAGGAGAGCTGCTCAGCGACATGGCAGGGCTGTCCGCTGCCGGCTGTGTCGCCTTCGCAAACGGCAGCCAGGGCGTTCGCAACGCCCGCATCCTGCGCCGCTGCATGGCCTACGCCCAGACCTTCGGGCTGACGGTGATGTTCAGCCCGGAGAACCAGGCCCTGGCCGCCGACGGTTACGCCCACGACGGCCTGGTGGCGTCGCGTCTTGGCCTGCTGGGCATTCCGGAAGTGGCGGAAACCGCCGCGGTAATGGAAATGCTGCTGCTGGCCGAGGAAACCGGCGTTCGCCTGCACCTGAGCCAGTTGTCGTCCGCACGCAGTGTCGAGATGGTGGCAGAGGCCCGCTGCCGCGGTATTACCGTCACCGCCGATGTTGCCATGCACCAGCTGCTGTTCACCGAGGACGCGCTGGCGGGCTTTGACAGCCGTTACCACGTGCGCCCGCCGCTACGGACCGAGTCGGACCGTCAGGCGCTGGTCGCCGGTGTCCGCGACGGCGTGATCGATGCCATTGTCAGTCAGCACCAGCCCCATGACACCGCGGCAAAACAGGCGCCGCTGGGGGCAACGGAGCCCGGGCTGTCCACCATCGAGACGACGCTGTCCATGGGGCTGCTGCTGGTTAACCGCGGTGAACTGAGTTTGCCGGCTCTGTTGGCGGCGCTGACCACCGGCCCGGCCGGCATCCTCGGTGAAACGGCCGCCCTCGGCGAGGGCGCGGCGGCGAACCTGTGCGTGTTCGATCCGCAGGCCAGCTGGACGCCGGATCAGCACACCCTGATCTCGGCCGGTCGCCATGCACCGATGTCGGGTCAGGCTCTGCCGGGCGTGGTCAGACTGACGCTGTGTAATGGCAGGGTGGCGTGGGGCGAAGCAGCCCGCTGAACCATCCTCTGTATCGGGAAATGCGGCAGAGGTGGCGCCACCTCTGTCGAACCCATCACAGATTCCCACCTTTTTGCTGAAAAGCCCTTGAAGGCAGGCACCTGTGCCAACGTATTCTTGAGGGGACCGACCTAACCTCGGTCAAGGACCTCACGACGTGACAGGTGCACCCGGATGTGACCGGCGTCTGACAATAATAATTCAGGAGTCATCCCCGTGAAATCAGCTAACCTCCCGCACAGGGTGGCCGCGGCGGCCGCGCTGTGTGCCAGCCTTTTGCTTGCGCCTGTCAGTCAGGCCGAGGAATCCCCCCTCGAACGAAGCTTCTGTGTGTTTGATCCCGTGGGCGCTAACGGCCCGCTGTTCGCCATCACCAAAACCTTTCAGCCGGTGGCCCTGAAAGAGGGTATCAAGCTCAATCTCCGCGCTTACACGGATGAGAAAGTCGCTGCCGAAGACTTCAAGGCGGGCCAGTGTGATGCGGTGCTGCTGACCGGCACCCGTGCCCGTGAGTTCAACAAGTTCACCGGCACCCTCGAAGCCATGGGTGCGGTACCCGGCGAAGAAGAAATGCGGCTGCTGTACAACACCCTCAGTCAGCCCAAGGCCCGGCAGTACCTGATTGATGGGCCTTATGAAGTAGCGGGTGTTTTCCCGGGTGGGGCGGTGTACCTCCATACCCGTGACCGCGCCATCGATTCCGTCGAAAAGCTGCAGGGCAAGCGCATCGCCACCCTGGATTTCGACAGCGCCTCGGTGCGTATGGTGCGCCATGTGGGCGCGTCGGTGGTGGGCTCCAACTCTGCCAACTTCGCCGGCAAGTTCAACAACGGCAGTGTCGATCTGGCCTACGCCCCGGCGGTGGCCTATACCCCGCTGGAGCTCTACAAGGGGGTAACCCCCAACGGCGGTGTCTTCAAGTATGCGCTGGCCTACATGAATTTCCAGGTCATCATTCACCGTGACCGTTTCCCGGAGGCCGCCGGCCAGATGGTGCGGGATCAGGCCATCAAACGCATCAATGAAGCCTACGAGATCATCGCCCAGGCCGAATCCGAAATTCCGGACGACGTGTGGATGCACTTGCCCCAGGAAGACAAGTCGGAATACGACAAGATGCTGCAAAAGGTGCGGCTGTCTCTGCTCGAGGATGGTGTGTATGACGAGCGGGCCATCAAGCTGATGAAGGCCATCCGTTGTCGGGTGGATGGTGCCCGGTCCGAGTGCGCGTCCTGAAGCCCGGGCGGCTGAGACTCCGGTAAACAGGACCCGCAGGTGCGGGCCCGATCCGGTCAGCTGACAGCGTCTTTCAGCCCCTTGCCGGCTTTGAACCCGACCGTTTTGCTGGCAGGAATGCGGATGGTGGCGCCGGTCTGGGGATTGCGGCCATCGCGGGCATCGCGGGTGCGGATGCTGAACGTACCGAAGCCGATCAGGGTGGTGTCTTCACCTCGGGAGGCGGCGGCAGAAATCTGGTCCGTAAAGGCGGTGATCACCTCGCTGGCTTTATCGCGGGTGAGGCCGGTCTTGTCGGCAATGGCGGCTGCCAGTTCAGGTTTGCGCATCGGGTACTCCTTATTGTCGTTTTTAGTCATGCGCCGGCGGCAAGCCTGCCGTCGGCTGCATCCATCTATAGTGGTTCCGGCGCGTTTGTGCAAACCCGCGCCGGGGTAGCGGCGCAGGCCTTAACCGCCAATTGCGGGGCGGTTCTCATAAAAACACGGGGTTGTCCGCCATAATGCGTCCCTGGTTACAGAATGTAACAGGGCGCAGGCGGCAGCAGGAAAAGCAGAAAACAAGAACACAAGGTGCAGACGTTATGACAGAACTCCAGAAAGCATCCGGGCAGCGGTTGTCCGGTATGGCCAGGTTGCGGGGCCTGACAGCAGCCGTGGTGGCCAGTGTGGCGCTGAGCGGGTGCGGTGTGGTGAATCACATGATGTACAAGACCACCGGGGATGTCATGCAGGGGTTCTCCAAGAACCACACGGTGCCTTATCTGCTGGAAAGCAGCGACCTGGCCATGGGCTGCGCCATGAGTGAAGCCACCGCCCCGCTGCTGATGTCCTTCGGGCGCGTGACCAGCGAGCCGGACCAGCTGGCCGTCATGCTGTACCTGTCCGCGGGCGGCTGTGCCGAAGAGCAGGCGCGGGAATACGAGCTGCAGGGCCTGGCAGCGTTGCGCGCCATGAACGGGGACAACGCCGAAGACGCGATGATCCGCCAGAAGCGTGCCCACGCCACCGCCGCCAACCGTTACTTCCGCGGCTGGCAGCACCACAACACCTTCTACGGCGAACCCGGCACCGGTGAGTGTCCGGATTTTGACGACGATCTGGACGAATTCATCTATCTTGCGGGTTTGCTGTCCGGCCTGCAGGCGCTCAATGCCGAGATCCAGTCCACCTCCTCCATCGGCGTGCCCAAGAATGTCGGCTCCGTGGTGGCCCGGGCGACCAGCTGCCTGGACAACGAAAAGTGGTGGGGCGCACCGATGGCGCTGCGGGCTACGGTGTGGGCGATGATTCCCGGCGCCACGCCGGACGGTGAAGATCCCTTCCAGCGTCTCGAAATTGCCGATGAGCAGGGTGAAAAGGCGGGCGTGCGCATCAGCCACGTGTTCCACGCCATTGCCGCCCAGAACAAGGGTGACAACGAACGTCTGCGCGATGTCATCCGCAGCCATGCCGAATCTCTTGACGAGACGCCGTCCGATGAGGAATGGCGCTTTGTCGATGCCATGGCCACCCAGATGATTGTGGCCATCTCTGACCGGCTCTGGGTTGAGAGCAACGGTTACCGCACCCCGATGGGCCGCCTGGGCACATTCTGGGACGACGAGGCCGAAGCGGTCGAAACCATGGATCTGGATGATTTGCTGTAACCACTATGTCTTCAGAACGCGCAGTTATGTCTCAGGTCGGTTTTCGTCGCAGCGGGCTGGAGTGGTTCTCCTCTCTGCCCGCGTGTCTGCTGTTGCTGGCGGTGGTGTTATTCTCCACCAGCAGCGACATTCACAACCAGATGTTGCGGGGAGGGGAGCAGCTGTGGAGCGGCTATTACAAGCTCCGCGCCGACCCTGTTCAACCCGACTGCAATCCCGACCGGGACATCGACACTGCGGTTCAGGAAAAACTCGCCGAACAGGATGATGATCCCATGGCAGCGTTGCTGGGAGAATCGGAAAAGAACCCGGCGGACATTCGACTGGCCATTGAGCGCTCGGTGGCCGATTGCCAGGCCAGCTTCACCAGTTACGAGAATCTCAAGGACAAATTGACGCCCCCGGTGAGGGCGTACCGTGCCGTGGAACTGTTTGTGGCGGACCTGATTGCCTTTGGCCTGGAATCCCAGCGCTACATTCTGGTCATCCTGGTGATGCTGTGTGCGGTCACCGCCACCCTGACCCGCCACCACATCGCCATGCGCGCCATGGAAACCCGCCTGGACTATACGGTATCCCATACCCTGCAGGCCGTTGCCAACGCCATGCTGCTGGGCTCCAGTGTGATCTTCCGGCAATCAGGCATGGGCAGTGACACCCTCATGTCCGCCGAGGAGATGCTGCTCCATAATCTGTGGATCACCGGTTTCGCCTGCCTGACGCTGGCCAGTCTCTACCGGCTGATCCGCGTACCCGAGGACCTTCAGGACGGCGGCAACCTCAACCGGGCGTTTCTTGCGGTGCCCCTGTACACCGTGATGTGTCTGATCTCCGGAACCTATTTCGCGCTGATCGGCCACGCCTCCGGCATCGGTATCTACCTGGGCAAGATGATGGAACTGTCCGACATGTTCCTGAACGTCGGGCTGTATGTCTGGGTGGGCATGATGCTGAAGCAGACCCGGCTCGCCACCCTGGTGTTCAACGTGTTCCGGCCGTGGAAAATGCCGCCGGAAATGCTCGCTCTGGTGGCGGTGCTGGTGGCCGCCATACCCACCGCCTACACCGGTGCTTCCGGTATCTTTGTCATCGCCGCCGGTGCGGTGATCTACAGCGAACTGCGCGCCGCCGGCGCCCGCCGCCATCTGGCGCTGGCCGCCACTGCCATGTCCGGTTCCCTGGGTGTGGTGCTGCGGCCCTGCCTGCTGGTGGTCGTGATCGCTTACCTCAACCGCGAAGTAACCACCGACGAACTCTTTGGCTGGGGCATCTGGGTGTTCGTGTTAACTGCCACCATGTTTGCCATGGTCGCCCTGACCGTGAACCGCCAGAGCCAGTTCAACCTGGCGACGTCCTCCGAGGCTGTCCCGGCAATGATGCGGGCGCTCCGCCCGCTGATTCCCTACGCCCTGGTGATTACCGGTGTGGTGCTGCTGTACCGCTTCGCGCTGGATGTGAAAATGGACGAATTCTCGGCCCCGCGGTTGCTGCCGGTGATTATGCTGGCACTGCTGGTGTACGAGCACGTGACCCTGAAAAACCATAAGGACCGCACCAGCAGCGGGAGCCGCCATCAGGGCCTGGAGCGCAGCATGCGCTCCGCCACCAATGACACCACCGCCGAAATCGGTGCCCTGCTGCTGTTGCTTGGCCTGTCCGTCAGCATCGGCGGTGTCATCGAGCGTTCCCACCTCATGGAGACCTTCCCCCAGGCCTTCGACAGCGCCTGGTCCGCCATGCTGCTGATGGTGGTGATCCTGGTGATCCTGGGCATGATCATGGACGCCTTCGGCGCCGTCATACTGGTGACGGCCACCGTCGCCACCATCGCCTACAGCAGTGGTATTCACCCCATTCACTTCTGGATGGTCACCCTGGTGGCGTTCGAGCTGGGCTACCTGAGCCCGCCGGTGGCGCTTAACCACCTGCTGACCCGGCAAGTGGTGGGCGAAGCGGAAGTGCTGGCGGCGCAGCAGGAAGAGGGCACCTTCTATCAGCGCCACGAACGCATCATCATGCCGCTGATTGCCATGGGCATCTCGCTGGTGCTGGTGGCGTTTGTACCGCTGCTGTTCTACGCCTGATAAGTCGTCGGGCGAGGGTTACCGGGCGGCAGCCCTTTCTTCACGGCACTCGTAGGAACCCATCTCGAATTCCCGGCAAATCCAGGGGCGATTTTCATAAATCGTGCACATGAAGGTCTCCCGGTCCAGCGCCGAACACCAACCATCGGCTAGCCGCTTCATGGTCTCACCACCCCACTCATCGAACGCAATATGCCGTTCGGGAACCCCGGTATCGGAAATAATCATGACTTCCAGACGGCAGCAGCAGGCCTCGCAATTTGAACAGGAGATGTCCGGGGCGGTTACGTTTTTCAGGGGAATCGTCATGAATACAGGATCAGCTCAATGTCAGCGTGGGGCTTCGGATTCGGCCATCCTATCAAAACGCCCGGGTCTACGCGTGGGCATTGTCGCGCCACTATCGTTGTTGCTGATCAAAGGCTCGTGCGGCCTCAAGTTCCTCGGGGGGGTAATGCTGCCGGAGTAGCGCCTCAATCTGCCGGTCTTTTTCGGCCTGGTCCAGGCCGGCGTTGTCGATAAACCGCTTGTCCGCCAGGAATGTCTGGTATCGCTGTTCCCAGCCGCTTTCGATGTCCGCCAGCTCGGTCTGCGCTTCACTCCGGGGCTCCGTCGGTTCTCCGCTGCTGTCGCCCTTGGCCGTCCCTTCCGCAGTGCTTTGGTCAGAGCCTGCGTTTGCGCCGGGCTGGTCATTATCGGCCTCTGAAAACAGCCGCGCGGAGAGTTCGGGCCCGAACCACTCATCACGTAACTGTGCGAGTTGTTCCTGAGCTTCCTGTTGACCGGCCATGGTGGTCACCGGCTCGATCTCCTTCATCAGGCGGGCCTCTTCCTGTTCCAGGCGATAGAGGTGCGTGATGATGAACGCCAGATCTTCCGCCTCAGAAGTGGCGAGCTGGTTCTCGATCATGGTGGAGAGGGTGTCCAGGTCTTCGCTGCTCAGGTTTTCCGGCATGCTGGCCACGAACGCGTCAATCGCTGCACGACCTTCACGGTGTAACTGAAAATCGTACTGAAACGAGGGCACCACGCTGTTCTGAAACACCTCGCGCAGGTGTTGGAGCTCGGCGTCCTGCAACCGGGCGTCCGGTTGCGCGCTCGTCTCCGCGGCGATCCGCTCGGTCGGAGCCGCGGCAACAACCGCAGCGTCGGCCTCAGCGCTGGTCTCTGGCTTGCGGCCGTCAGCAGGGGCAGCCGAGGGTGCTTGCGGCTGGAGTGCCGGGGCTGGCGGCGGTGAGCTGTCGCTGTGTTCCGGCCCGGCCACAAAGAAATAAGCAAACAGCAGGCTCGCAAGCCCAACCCCGAGCAGGGCGGCACCCGACAGTACTCTCGTTGACCCGATGTTTGCCGCCATGGCCCGGTTAGTCCGTTGGCTGTGTGGCGTGCTGATCGTTAAAAACGATCGACGCGTTCTCAGCGAGCTCCTCGAGTTTGTCGTCCAGCTTCCGGCTCGCCAGCTCCGCCCGGATGACCTCCCGTTCTTCCTCGTAGCTTTGCTTCGCCATGACTTGCTTGTCAATGACCTGAACCACTTTCCAGTAGCCATCCTGAAACACGGGGGTGTCGGCAAATTCATTCACCTCAAGCCGCCGAACGATGTCGTTCACTTCCGGGGCAATGTCGGTATCCCGTAACCAGGGCGTTTCGATCGCGTCCTCAGCGTTTGCGCCGGCTTCGTTTCCCGCTTCCAGAGCGCTCAGAATCTCCCCCGCACGGTCCTGATCGGCGGTGCGCCAGATCATGAAGCGATACATAACCTGTTCACTTTGCCGGTCGTAGTGACGGCGTATCTCGGATTCGTCGATCTCTATGGTGTCCATCAGCTGTTTGACGTAGAGCTGCGCCAGCAGGGTTTTCTCGGCCATCGCCAATTCCACTTCAACCAGCTCGGACTCGTGCATGCCCAGCCGGGTTGCCTCTTGGGCCAGCACCTCGGTCATCACCAGATCTTTTGCGGTTTGCTGACGGCTCATCTCGGCATCGAAACCATCGTCGTGGGTCTGCCGATCGGCGGTGTCCTGTTCCCTGGAGCCCAGCAGGAAGTGGTAGAGATTGGTGCCCAGAGGGGTGCCGTTGACCGTAGCGAACACCTCCGGATCGCTGGTTTTGCCGTTAGGACCGGGATTTGCCTGTTCGTCAGCCTGAATGCCGCCGGCAAATCCCAGCAAGATGCCGAACTTCAGAATCAGCAGTACGTTTTTCATTGGTTGCCTCGGTTTGGGGAGGGCCGGACGCCTTCAGATACGGAAATGAGCAAGCCAGTCAGCCTGGCTTGCTCACCCGGATTTTCCTATCCTGATTTACGCCGACCAGAGCGTCACTCGCTGTGAATTACAGAAAGCGCCTGACGTCGTTGTACACACCTTTCCAGACCATCAGAGTCAGATGACCCACACTGGAAGTCCGGAGGCTGTTACCGCATTTGGCGTTGGACTGCGGGATGATGATCTCGTCGAGGGCGGACCACAGGGACACATCACATCCACGTCCGGACAGCGACTGCAGGAAGGACGAGTTGTAACGCATTTCCGAACAGGCCGGGCTCCAGCAGCCGTAGGCCCAGGCAGTGCCTTTGTGGGGCGTGCCGAGTGTGACCAGACGGTTGGTTGCGGACGAGCCACCCTCGAATACCCGATACCAGCGCGAGACCAGGCCACCGTTGGAGTGGGCAATGATCTTGGCCTTGCGCCAGCCGTGGTTCGGCCGGATGTTATTCACGAACGCTTTCAGCTCCTTGGCGCTGGTCTTGTTGCTTTTACCCAGGCTGTTATAGCCGAACTTGTACAAGGCACAGGCGGGAGTACCGTCATCCTTGAAGCGGTTGATCATCACGTCAAACTGGGATTTCCAGCCTGAATAACCGTGCACGAATACGATAGGGTCTGCGTTGCAGGCCGCCTGCGCAGAGCCGGCGAACAGCATCGATGCCAGCAATGCCAGCATGGACAGCTTTTTGATGGGATTATTCATAAGGTTGTCCTTTGTTGTATTTGTTCTGAACTCGTGTGTCTTGTGAAACTCTGGATCAACAACCATGAAATGACTTTGGCCAGCCGGAAACCGGTACTTCACCGCCATTCCAGTTGATCAAATTTAGACCAGCTCTGGCCTGGCCAGCCATCACCCGTATGGGTGATGCATCAGGGAATGTGACCTGCTTCACGAAGCGGCCGGGGGTGTGGGAGCGTGGGCGAGGGACGCCGATGGGGCTGTATCGGGTGTAGGACCCAGCGGGTTCAGGGATGCGGCATCGAACCTGTATAGAAGGTTTCGCAGTCGCTATCGGTAATCGCCTGCACTCCGCGCTGAACCAGGTCGATCATGGGCCCCGTCACTGCGACCAGAACGTTGGGCTTGTCGATCTCGGGGTCGTGGAACGGGCCGGTGATCTGTTGCTCGACCACGGCGCAGCCTTCAGCGTCGATTACGGCCACCCGCAGGTTCTCGAAACTGACATTGCCGAAGTCGAGGGCGCCGGTCAGGGCGAGGCGGTTCTGCGGGGTGCGGAAGGCCACGTCGCGGGCCTGTGCCAAGCCGCTGTCAATGGTCCATTCCGAAACCATCTGGTCGATGGTGGTGCTGCCCTCGCTGTCGTCAAGAAAAGCGGTAAACTCATAGCCGCGGGTAACCGCAAGGCCGATGGGTCCGGCAAGGAACATGGCGCCAACATCCACCAGATTGAAGCGCTGGGTTTCGGCGTAATCCTCCAGTTCCTCATCAAGATCGTAGCCCTTGAATGTGAGTTCTCCGGAATTCATAGTGAAGTTGCCCGCAGCGCTCTGGCGGAGTGCCTGCCAGGTGTTGCCTTGCGCAGTCAGATCCAGCTCCAGGTCGATCTTGCCGGCGGCAACCTGATCGGGATTCAGCATGCGCATGAACGCACCAAAACCGAATCCTGACAGTGTGCTTTCAAGGCTGAGTTCGGGTGAGGCGGCTGAAAGGTCGGCTTCGACCCGCCCCGAGAGCTTCCCTTCAAGGACCGTCGCGCGTACCGGCTCCAGTTCGAAAGCGCCGCTTTCACCGCGGACCCCCACCACCACATCGGAAACCCGGAACCGGTCCCGGCCCAGCGTCTCGCACCGGACCTCTCCTTCGGCGGCAAGGGAGCCCATCAGCTGCGCCAACGCGCCCCCGCCATGGCGGATTTCGTGAAGGTCGAGGTGGCATTGCTCAAGCAACCATTCCCGCTCCGTGGCCTGATCCAGATAGGTGATCCGGGCGCCCGTCACCCGCAACCGCTGCAACATCAGCTTGTCGGATGGCCCGGATCCGGACTCGAAAATATTCAGACTGCCGGACTCGGAACGCTCCACCGCAAGCTCCAATTGCCGGAGGTGGAGGTCGCTCGGTTGCACCTTGCCGGTCAGCAGGCGGGAGAGGGCAAACCCCGCGCGCGCACTGTCGGCCGTAGCCACCACTTGCCCCTGTTTGCTCACCTCAAGATCTTTGATGGTGATGCTCGGGCCGGGCAGCAGGCCGAACTGAAGGGGGGCACCGATCTGCACGTCCATACCCAGGGTGTCGCCAAGTCCGGCCTCAAGCCGGTTCCTGATCTGCTCAGCATCTACCAGCAGCCAGGCAACGACGGCGGCAGCCATCAACAGGGCGGCCAGCACCAGCACAATCAAGGCCGCCTTGCCTTTTTGCATTGTCCTCACTCCGCTGACCATCGTAGAGCCTTATTGAAAGTTGCGACCGACCCTCATTGCTATATTTTAGCCAAAGCGAGCTGAACCGCCTGCTCTGCGTGTATCCTGGTGGTGTCATAGAGCGGCACGTCCGTATCCGCACCCTGTACTAACAGCCCGATTTCCGTACAGCCGAGGATGACGCCCTGGGCGCCACGTTCGGCCAGTGCGGTAATTACCTCCAGATACGCCCTCCTGGACTCGGGACTGATTACACCCCGGCACAGTTCATGGTAAATCACAGAATGAATCAGCTCCCGCTGAGACTCATCAGGCACAACAACCTGAATGCCCCGATCCTGCAGGCGCTCACGGTAAAAGGCCTGCTCCATGGTGAACTTTGTACCCAGCAACCCAACGCAGGTTACGCCATCCGTGATAAGCGCACTGGCGGTGGCATCGGCAATATGGAGCAGGGGAATACCGGCGGATTGCTCGATCGAGGGGGCAACCTTGTGCATGGTGTTGGTACAGAGCACCAGGAATTCCGCGCCTGCAGCCGTGACCGCACGGCCCGCGGCGCCGAGTATTTTCGCCGTCGCTTCCCAGTCACCCTGATGTTGCAGGGCCTCGATCTCGGCAAAGTCCACGCTGTACAGAACGAGCCTGGCCGAATGAAGCCCGCCGAGCTCGTCTCTTACGTTCTGGTTTATCAGCTGGTAATAGGTCTGGGTGGATTCCCAGCTCATACCACCGATCAGGCCGATTGTTCTCATTGCGATTCCAGGTTTTGTATACGCTCTGACTCTGCTTTTATCATTGCTTGAAGTTCGCCAATATTTTCTTGAACTCGCGCAGCCCCAATTTGACTACCCTGGGCCATCAATGTGGGCATTTTCTCGATGGTCTTTTTACCTACGTCAGTAGCATAAAAACTATTGATCTGCTTCAGCTCATCAGCAGTGAACGCTTCTGAATACATTTTCAACATGTCAGGCTTTAAACTTTCATAGCTCATATATTTGCGAATAAACTCCAGCATAACTTCTTTGTATGGTGCCAGAGCTGGATTTTGTTGTATCTGAAGGTCAAGCATTTGAGACATGGATTGCTCAAGAGCTTTCTCCATCCCCACCAGGCTTAGCAGTTTCTCTGCTTCTTTCTCAGAAGCTGTGTCGGCTGAAGCTGTTGATGACACACATAGAAAAGCTAACAATAAGAGAACTTTTGATATATTCATTTCTACCCCGATAGTTTCGTAAAGAACTTAATGCAGAACGTACTGGAATTATTGGTTGAGCTGCTTCGAAATCCAGGGGATGAATGCCATCCAAATTAACCGAACTGAAGCCGCAATACAGTAGAGGTCGCGTGCCTTGTTAATTGCCAATGGTAGCCCCCGGATCCAGAACCCAACAGCGGTCATTGTGCGTGTAACCAATCTGACCATAGTACGAGTTGGCTGCCGGTGCCGCGATGAGTATCAATTTGCAGAGCGGGCCCAGGTGCTCTTGAGTCAGTGCCTGCAGTCGCTTACCTATGCCTGACCTCTGATAATTTCTATGAACGGCCAGATCTGACAGGTAGCAAGCATAGTGAAAATCGGTGACACTGCGGGCAATACCGACAAGTAGAGAATCATCCCAGGCGCTTACGATGAGACTGGAGTTGGAAATCATCCCCTCCATACAGTCTCGATCGTGAGTTGGCCGACGCTCCCCAAGAGTAGAACTCTCCAGCAAACCGATGAACTGGTCAGTGGTAATGGGGTGGTTCACCTTGAAGCTGATAGCCATACCTCTCCTTGGCAATTAACGCCCGCCAGCATGCGCGGCTACGAAATGGAGGCGAAGCCGCAATGAAGTAGGCGTCGCGTGCCTGGCCTAGTTATAAAATTCCCGTAAAACCAACATGATCGTAAAGCCGATAAAGTGCAAATGCCGCAATTCCAACTGGCCCCAGTGCACCCAATGCAATCATGCCGATCCTGTTAGCAGGCTGCTCTGATTTCATCACAAAGAATGTAGTGAGCCCCGCTAAAACAACAACTGACACAACCAAGATCCAGAACCCATTGGGATAGATGACAACCCCGTCCTTGGCGTAGCTTCCGTAAACCTGCATCGCGTTTCCGAAGACGGAAAATGACAAAATTCCATTAATACAAGCCAAGGCTATCCAGGCAGAATTTTTCGCAGAGGACTTCCATGTGCTCACTGCGGACACTACTCCTTGACTTATAACGCCAATATTCAGCGGCGGCCTATACGCAGCGAAGCGGAGAAAAGGCCGTCCGGTGGAGGCCCATCAGGGCCGGAACAAACTGAAATGACTTGTTGTGCCGCCGCTCTCCGAATATAAATGCCAATTTCTAGTCTACTGCGACCCAAGTCAGACCGCCTTCAATGTTTTCTGTAGGTATCAATACAAGGTCTCCAAATACCTTATTCCTATATACGCCTGTTTTTTCGAATATTCGATTTATTTTAACGTTAATCAGAACTCCCGCCGGTGCAACGCCATTTTCCAGTCTGTAATCGTTGACATAATTGTTCAATGCAGAAACTAAACCTTCAACCTCTGGGAAATTCTCTGATTCCAGCTCGGATCTTACTTTTCTGCGTATGCGCTCCTCCATTTCGATCCTTTCACGAATCTCAAAGTAGTGTTTTTCTTTTCTCCGTTCACTATAGTTATTCTTAAACTCTTTAGCATCACGAAGAGTCTTGGAAGACAGCTCAACTGCTTTTTTTGGTGCTTCATGCTTGAGCCACAAAAATGCTGAAAAAATCTTGGTAAACGCGTAAGCGATAATCGATAATCCAGAAATGAAAATCGCAACAATTATAGTCATATTTATTGCATTTTGAGCGCCGTTACCCGCACCCGCCGTTATAGGAAAAATTTCGAAAATATTCATGTATAATTACTTATCCCTTGTTTTGTATGCCGCGCTTTTCCGCTGCATAACGCTTGGCTTTGCGGTGTAGCGGAGCGCCAGCGCAGGTGCGTCCGGCAATAGCCACTTGTTATACCTTTAGTTTATCCATATAGATAAATCTGAAAATTCGCCAACTAGCCTTTTTATATTCGCGTGACCAATAGCGATTCCAACACTTGTAAGTGTAAAACTCTTGAGAGCTGACGATTCCCAGGCTTCAAAAATATATTTCATACAGGGACTTATTTCAATAATCTTCTCTTTTATCTCATTATTATTCATTTTATTTAAGTCAAACAGCGACTTAATCTTAGGCTGATCTGACTCGGGTATGCCTAATCCATCCATTAGCTCTTTAAGAACGTCGTGATTGTTCGCTCGAACCTGGAGTTTGCTAGGATCATTTAAGCACGGAACAAAAACCCTTTGGTCAATTCCTATTGAAATGTTCCTCTTCCCGATCTCCTCTTGATCAAACCCCTTTAGGAACAATCCCTGATATTTCTTTCCATAGATTTGCTGTAAATCGGAAGAACCCATGCTTATAGATCCACAGCCTGAAAACTCTAGATGTTGGTAACATGCTTGGTTTTTCGCAAGCTTATCTGAAAAAGGTTCTATAAATTTATTAAAGCTCTCTGCGAGCATTTGGTGGTTGCCGACACCAGGATTCATCGTGTATCGACAAAAGAAGACGACGGCAAGTGCAGCGAGTTGATCATCAGTTAATTTAGGTGCAACGTTTAGCGACTCGTTAAGTACTATTTGAAGGATATTTCTTTGATCTTGTTTACTTCGATCTACGAGGAGATCGACAAGAAGGTCACCAAGATCTTTATCACCCGTTCTTGCATATTCTTTCTGGACGGTGAATAGAGCATGCTGGAAATCGGGGTCCTGTGCCTTGGAAAAGCCCTCGGGGTTTTCTATCTGGAGCTTGTTCAAAAACTCCTCAGTCACTTGCTCTGCTCTTTCAGCTGCGATAACCCGTGCCTCACCAGAAAGTTCAAAAAAATTCGATTTAAAAACGTCTATAGCGACTTGCCTTACCTCAGGATAGGTTAACCCCTGAACGACAGTGAATTCCTCTGTTTGAATATTAGTAGAGCCGTCTCCACCTTTCTGGGTCTGCTTACTCATCTTCTTTTCTACCGCCAACGCTGAGATCCCGTCCAACCTGGATGTTGGTCGAATTGTCTCCTCCTTTCTGCACTTGTTTATTTCTTCTCAACGTAATAAACCAGCCCAAAACAGCAATAGGTATAGCAATCGCTGCTCCGCTGAATAGCCATTCTTTGTTCTCAACTACCCAATTCATATTCCCTCCGTCTTCTGGGTATAACGCTGAGCTTAGCGGCGCCCTTGTAATGGAGGCGAAGCCGCAATGAAAAGGGCGTCCGGCGGCCATCGGCCGCGTACTACAGCGACTTGTTAAAAGATTAGGTCCGCTTCGGGTACACGTGATAGCGGTCTGTGCCCGTTTTCTCGATTACCACCCGATCACCTGCTGCCAAATTATGAACCTCGAAGAACTCACCTACCCAAGCCCGGCGGCGAAAAATTTTCTTATCACCTGCGATGTCAGTGCGAACCGGTGAAGCGATGCCGCTGTGAACTTCGAGGACTCTCGGAGCGAGGCTACTCTCATTGTTGCCTCCGATAGAGTCTGATGGAAAAAACTCGACCACCGATGACAGGTAAAGGTGATTGTTGTTGATATTGCCTTGGGTTAGCTCGATTTCGACAAATTCCATTTGATGCTTCCTTGTACTTTTAACAGTTGTATATGAGTCTGACTGATCACTTTGCCCCTGACTCATATCTCAATTCGATAATCCCCAAAACTAGGTAGAAAATCCAGTCAGGTCAATAAGTTCTGGCTGTTTTCCTGACATCCGTCCCAAACAAAAACGATCACAAAGACCACTATCCACCTTTTCGAGCACCCCTCCATCCCACTGATCTATAGAGGAAAATTACGGGTTTCTGCAAACTCACCCAGTTCATGGTCGCAATGATCATTTTTCCTGGCTCTGCTTTTGCGGAGGGGGGCTTTCCTGAAGGCACAAAAAAAGCGCCGTACTCAAAGAGCAGGGCGCTTTTTCTCGGGAGCGGGCTGGTTTACAGCTTGGGCCCGGCCGCCACGATTGCGTCAGAGACATCAAACTTCTTGAAGTTCTCCACGAACTGGCCGATCAGTTCGGCGGCCTTGGCGTCGTAGTCGTCCTTGCTGGCCCAGGTGTTGCGCGGGTTCAGCAGGTTGTTGTCGACACCCGGTACGTTCACCGGCACTTGCAGGTTCAGCGATGGCAGGTGCTCGGTTTCGGCGTCGTCCAGGTCGCCATTCTGGATGGCGCTGATGATGCCGCGGGTGGTGGGGATGCTGAAGCGCTCGCCCACGCCGTAGGAGCCGCCGGTCCAGCCGGTGTTGACCAGGAACACCTTGCTGCCGAACTCGTCCATGCGCTTCATCAGCAGCTCGGCGTAAACGCCGGCCGGGCGCGGGAAGAACGGCGCACCGAAGCAGGTGGAGAAAGTGGACTTCAGCTTGGAGGAGGAGCCCATTTCGGTGGAGCCCACCAGCGCGGTGTAGCCACTCAGGAAGTGGTAGGCCGCGGCTTCCTTGCTGAGGACGGACACGGGCGGCAGTACGCCGGTCATGTCGCAGGTCAGAAACACAATGTGCGAGGGCTCGCCGGCACGGTTCTCCACTACGCGCTTCTCAACGTGCTCCAACGGGTAGGCGCAGCGGGAGTTCTCGGTGAGGGACACATCGGTGTAGTCCGGCTCGCGGGTGTCTTCGTCGATCATCACGTTCTCGACGATGGCGCCAAAGCGGATGGCGTCCCAGATGATCGGCTCGTTCTTCTGGCTCAGGTCGATGCACTTGGCGTAGCAGCCGCCTTCGATGTTGAAGACGGTGCCCGGGCCCCAGCCGTGCTCGTCGTCACCGATCAGGAAACGCTCGGGATCGGCGGAGAGGGTGGTCTTGCCGGTGCCGGACAGGCCGAAGAACAGGCAGGTTTCGCCGTCTTCACCGACGTTGGCGGAGCAGTGCATCGGCAGTACGTCTTTCTCGGGCAGCAGGAAGTTCTGTACCGAGAACATCGCCTTTTTCATCTCACCGGCGTAGTGCATGCCGGCCAGCAGCACCTTGCGCTTGGCGAAGTTGATGATCACGCAGCCGTCGCTGTTGGTACCGTCACGCTCGGGCACGCACTGGAAGTTGGCGGCGTTGAGGATCTGCCATTCCTGCTTATCGGCCGGGTTGTAGCTGTCCGGACGGATGAACAGGTTGCGGCCGAACAGGTTCTGCCAGGCGGTTTCGGTGGTCATTTTCACCGGCAGGTAATGCTCGGGGTCAGAACCGACGTGCACGTTGGACACGAAGCGGTCTTTCTCGGTGATGTAGGCTTCAACGCGGTCCCAGAGAGCGTCGAACTTGTCGGCGTCGAACGGGCGGTTGATCGGTCCCCACTGGATGTCATCGGCCGTGCTCGGCTCTTCGACAATAAAGCGGTCCATGGGTGAACGGCCAGTGCGCTCGCCGGTGCGAACGACCAGTGAACCGTTGGCGGCCAGTTGGCCTTCGCGTCTTTCCAGTGCCAGCTCGACCAGTCGTGCTGAACTCAGATCATTATAAGTGTTGCTCACTTCGACCTCGCCCTCAGGGTGTCTTCGTGATTGCTCGGGCCGCCTCCGGAATTGGCGGAAATCTGAGCAATCGGGTCAATTCAGGCGCGCTATTATGCCAGAGACGCCGGGAAAAAACGACAGCCCGGAAAGCCGCGCCAGATCTGGCTTTCGGGCTGATTCACCGTGGCCTCAGTGTAGCGTATGGCCGGTGAAAAGATGATCAATATCATTCCTATCAAAGCGATAGTGAGCGTGGCAGAACTGGCAATCCATCTCGATGGAGCCCTGTTCGTCGAGGATGCTGTAGCACTCGTCGCTGCCGATGGCTTCCAGCGCGCCTAGGGTGCGTTCCCGTGAGCAGCTGCAGCGGAAGAGGACCGGTTCGGCGTCGAACACCCGCACGGTTTCCTCGTGGAACAGCCGGTGCAGCAGGGTTTCGCTGTCGAGCTCCAGCAGTTCGTCGGCTTCTACGGTGCGCGCCAGGTGGTTGATGCGGTCCCACAGGTCTTCGTCGTTGTCGCTGGTGCCGGGCAGGCGCTGCAGCAGCAGGCCGGCGCAGGTGGTTTCGTTGGCGAAGATGATCAGGCTGGTGGCCAGCTGTTCCGATCGCTCGAAATACTCTTCCAGGCAGCCCGCCAGAGTATCCGCTTCCCGCGGCACCACGCCCTGATAGCGCTGGCCCTGGTCGGGGGTGATGGTGATGGCCATGCGGCCTTCGCCCAGCAGGTCGTGGAAGGACTGTTCCATGACGGCGTGCTCATCGAACCGCGCCAGGCCACGGATCCTGCGGTCGTGGCTGCACTCGGCCATCAGCGTACGCAGCGGGCCTTCGCCCTGGGCCTGCAGTGACAGATTACCTTCAAACTTGAGGGTGCTGCTCATCAGTACGCTGGCCACCAGGGATTCGCCAAGGAGCTGGCGCACGGTGTCCGGGTAGGGGGCCTGGCTGACGATTTCCTGGTAGCTCTCGCCCAGCTGCACCCAGGCGCCGCGCACCTGGCTGTGCTCGAAAATAAATCGCTGGAACTGGTCCCGGGATGCCATGGTGATGTCTCCTGAAAAGAATAATGTGATAAACGGGCAAATAGGAATACGGATTCGCTGGCGCGGGCACAATCCTGAATCAGATGTTGTTCTGTTCCCGGAATCGCTGGATGTCCCGGCGATCTTTCTTGGACGGCCGCCGGGCCGGTGGGAGCTGCGCAGCCTGCATGGTTTTGCGCTGCCACGCCAGTTCCTCGCGACGTTTCACGCTGTCGTCGGTTTCGTGGTACAGCTTCTGGGCTTCGGGCGCACCCCGGCGGCGGTCACTGATGTCATCCACAATGATGATGCGTTCCTGCCAGCCCAGTCTGAGGGTGAGTTTGGCGCCGGTTTCCACCAGCCGTCCCGGCTTGCAGCGCTGGCTGTTGTAGTGAACCTTGCCACCTTCAATGGCTTCCTTGGCCAGGGAGCGGGTCTTGTAGAAACGCGCTGCCCACAACCACTTGTCGAGGCGAACTCGCTGGTCGTCGGTGCTGCTGGTTGCCGTCATGTCTCCTCACCTGATGAGCGTATGGTCATATTATAACCGGCTCATTCGCCCGATGGCAGGGGCTGTCGCTGCCGCAGTGCCGGCAGGATTTCACTGAAGTGGTGAATCGAGGGGATCTCCGGGTGCTTTTCCCGGGCTTCCTGCTGGCTGTCCGGTGCCAGTATGGCCAGGCATTGGGCAATGCCGGCGGCGCGGGCGCTTTCCAGCACCGGGAAGCTGTCGTCCACCATCAGGGTGTGTTCGGGGCGGTAGGGCTCGCGGCGGGCCAGATCGCGCCAGAACTCGGGGTCTTCCTTGGGTTTGCCCAGATCGTGGCTGGAAATAATGCCGTCCACCCGGTTTTCCAGTTGCGTGTGGCGCAGTTTCAGCGCCAGCGGGTCCGGGTGGCAGTTAGTGACGATCACCGAGCGCAGGCCGGCGTCGCGCACGGCGTCGAGAAACTCCGTCACGAACGGGCGGTAGCCAATGCGATCACCCACTTCCGCTTTCAGGCCGGTGATGTCGAGCTTCAGGCGGTCACTCCAGTAGTCGGTGCAGTACCACTGCAACGTGCCGCGCTCGGCCATGATCATCGGGATCAGGGTGTCGCGGGCTTCGTCGGGGCAAAGGTCGTAATGCTCGGCGTAGCGCGCCGGCAGGTGTTCCAGCCAGAAATGATTGTCGAAATGCAGGTCCAGCAGGGTGCCATCCATGTCGAGGAACACCGTGTTGAGAGAAGACCAGTTGACCATAAACGAAAACAGCCTGAAGTGAGTGTCACTTCAGGCTGCCGAATCCGCCGGATTTTGGCAAGCGGGGATATTACGGATCAGTTCTCGGTCTGCTCTACGGTCTCGGCTTTGCGACCGGTACGGCTGCAGCCGAGGCAGCGAACGAAGGTGGCCTTCGCGGGGCCGACGACCAGCACTTCTCCGGCTTCGCCGGCGTTACCGCCCAGAGCCGAGAAGGGCAGAGATACCAGGTAAACGGCGCTGCCGATAAGGGTCGTGGCAAACAGGGCCGGGCGAACAAAAAGGGCGTCACCGGTCATGGCCAGGGCGGACGGTTTTTCGTCGACAGCTCGAGCGTGTCCAAGGGACGAGAAAGTGAGCAGGCAAACTGCCAGGGTGGTCAGTACTGCGCGGGAAATCTTGCCGGTCATTTATTGTGTCTCCTGAATCTTGCCTGTCTGTCCTGTCCGTCGGCGTTATAATCACCGGGTTGCAGGCTATGTCTTATGTATGGCAATTGTAGCCTACAAATATGGATACTCTGTTAACTATGAATCATATTTGTTCATTTTCAAACGATTTTTCTGTTTCAGAGTGCTTCAGCGCTGGCAGCGACCGCAGTAAACGGTGGAGCGCTGGTTCATGCGGATTTCCTTCAGCGGGGTGCCGCATTCCTCGCAGGGCAGGGCCGCGCGGCCGTATACCAGCAGTGACTGCGCAAAGTACCCAGGCTTGCCTTCGCTGTTGACGAAATCCCGCAAAGTGGTGCCGCCCATCAGGATGGCCGCGCTGAGGGTTTCGCGAATGGCCGCTGCCAGGCGGTTGTAACGGTCCAGGCTGATGCGGCCGGCCTTGCGTTTGGGGTGAATGCCGGCCTTGAACAGTGCCTCGTTGGCGTAGATGTTGCCTACGCCCACGACCACGTGATTGTCCATGATGAAGGACTTCACCGGCGTCTGCTTGCCCCGGGAGAGGCGGAACAGCAGTGCTCCGGTGAACTCCGGCGCCAGCGGTTCCGGCCCCAGGCTGACCAGCAACGGGTGCTGCTCCGGGGCCTCGGACCACAGCCAGCAGCCGAACCGGCGGGGGTCGTTGAACCTGAGGCGCACCCCGCTGTCGAGCTCCAGCTCTACATGATCGTGGGTCATTAACGGGGCCTCGTCGGTGATCACCCGCAGGCTGCCCGACATGCCCAGATGCACAATGGCACTGCCGTTAGCCACCCGCAGCAGCAGGTATTTCGCCCGCCGTTCCACACTGCGAATGGTGGCTCCGGTAAGGTTCTGCTCCAGCTCCGGGGGAATCGGCCAGCGCAGGCTGCGGTTGCGGATGGTCACCCGGCGGATGGTGTGGCCCTCGCAATGGGGCGCGATGCCGCGGCGGGTGGTTTCAACTTCGGGTAATTCGGGCAAGGAGCGCTCTCCGGTCAGCAGGGGCAGGGACGAACTGAAACCGGGTAAGTGTAATCAGTAACAAATTTTCGTCCAATTGCAGTTGTTGGGGCTTACATCTGTACGCTAAAGTGCTCGTTAAGGTTTGCCGGCGTTTGCCGGGCAGACCACGGTTTTGATTGAGGATTGAATATGTGGTTTAACGGTCTCCTTGACCTTTCGGTGATGCAACTGATCCTGGTTGCCCTGGGTATGACTCACGTCACCATCGTTAGTGTAACGCTTTACCTGCATCGTCATTCGGCGCATAACTCGCTGGATCTGCACCCGGTTCTGAAGCATTTCTTCCGTTTCTGGCTGTGGCTGACCACGGCCCAGAACACCAAGGAATGGACCGCTATCCACCGCAAACACCACGCCAAGTGCGAAACCGAGGAAGACCCCCACAGCCCGGTGGTTCTGGGTATTCGCAAGGTGCTGTTCGAGGGCGCGGAGCTCTACGCCGAGTCCGCCACCGCGGAAACCCTGGAGCGATACGGTCAGCGCACCCCGGAAGACTGGGTTGAGCGCAACGTCTACAGCCGCTACAGAATGCTGGGCATCACGCTGATGGCAGTGATCGACCTGATGCTGTTCGGTGTGCACGGTATCTGGATCTGGGCGGTTCAGATGATGTGGATTCCGGTGTGGGCGGCCGGCGTGGTCAATGGTATCGGTCACTGGATGGGCTACCGCAACTTCGAGTGTGCGGACAATGCCCGCAACATTTCACCGCTGGGTATTCTGATCGGCGGTGAAGAGCTGCATAACAATCATCACACCTACCCGAATTCGTCCAAGCTGTCCCGCCGCTGGTTCGAAGTGGACATCGGCTGGGGTTACATCCGCCTGTTTCAGCTGTTCGGTCTGGCCAAGCCCAAGGGCTTCAAGCCCATTGCCCACCACGTGCCGGGCAAGCAGGACGTGGATGTTGAAACCGTTCAGGCCATTGCCAACAACCGCTTTGACATCATGCGCCAATACCGCAAGCGGGTGATGGAGCCGGTGCTGCGTCAGCAGAAGTCGCTGATGGACGACGAGATCCGTCCCCGTTACCGCAAGCTCAAGCAGCTGCTGTCACGCGAGGTGTCGCTGATCAAGCCGAAAGAACAGGAGCATCTGGAAACGGTGCTTGAGCGCAATGCGGTGCTGCGTCAGATCTATGAGATGAGCAACGAGCTGCAGGCGCTGTGGCGCAAGCGCGGCGTGAAGCCTCAGGAAAAGATGCAGGCGCTGGTGGACTGGTGCAAGGAGGCGGAGGCCAGCGGCATTCGCTATCTGGAAGACTTCGCGGCGCACCTGCGGGCCTATTCTCTGCGCCCCTCCGCGTAATCGTTTGCTAGCTTGTTGCTGAGTCCCCGGCTCTGAACAGGCAATAGGTGACCTGCCCGGCGGACTTCTGCCGGTGCAGGGACCAGCCCTCCGGAGCCTGGGGTGTCGGCAGTTCGCTCTCATGTTCCACGTAGATCCAGCCACCGGGTCTGACCCAGCCATTATCAGCAATCAGCGGAAACAGCGTTTCCAGCCAGCCCTGGCGGAAAGGCGGGTCCATGAACAGGATGTCGAAGGGCTCGGCCGTCGGCTGACCCAGAAAGGCGTCTACGCTCTGGCACACCACTTCCCCTTTATCCGATTTCAATAGCCTCAGGTTGCTGCGCAGGGCCTGGGCCAGTGCCGGCGTGTGGTCGACGAACACGGTGTGGCCGGCGCCTCTCGACAGGGCTTCCAGGCCAAGGGCGCCGGAGCCGGCGAAGAGGTCGAGGCAACGGCGGCCGGCGAGGTGATAGTTCAGCCAGTTGAACAGGGTTTCCCGGGTGCGGGCCGGGGTGGGGCGTACGCCGCCGGCTTCGGGGAAACGCAGTTTACGGCTGCGCCAGTCGCCGCCGATGATGCGCAGTTCGCCGCCGCTTGCGTTGCCGGTTCTGGCCGGGGCGTTGCGCGCCGGTTTTATCGCTTTGGGGTGTTTCGGTTTCTGGCCCATGCGAGGGTGCTGCCTGCCGCTGTGTGGTGATTGGCGTTATGGTAACGGAAAATCGGCCCCGGGCCATCCGCAGGGGTGGTGGTTGAACGCCCCAATTCCCCGCGCCAGTCTGCTAGACTATCGCCTTTATTTTGTCCCGCCAATTTCAACTGATGGAATGAGTATGACCGCAGAGTGGATTGCAATCGGCCTACTGGCCCTTCTCGTTTTCATTTTTGCTCTGGATCTGGCCGGCAACCGCAGGCGCGTTCCGCGCCCGAAACCGGTGCCCCAGGAAAAACCGGAACCGCAGCCGGGCGCAGAGCCGGTTGCCGCACCCGCGGAAGAGCCCGCGCCGGAAGTCCCCACTGAGGAACCTGCCGCACCCGCGGTGGAACCGGCTGCCGGGAAGGTTGAGGAAAAGGTCGAGGAGAAAGCACCAGCGCCGGAACCGGTCGCCGAAGAGCCGCCGGTCAGTGTTTTCGAGCGTATCCGCCAGGGGCTGGGGAAAACCCGCGCCACGCTATCGTCCGGCCTCTCCGATCTGTTCACCGTGGGCAAGAAGATTGACGAGGAGCTGCTGGAGGAAATCGAGACCACCCTGCTGATGGCCGACGTGGGCGTTACCGCCACCTCCGAAATCATCGAATCGCTGACCGACAAGCTGGAGCGCAACCAGCTCAAAGACGGGGCGGCCCTGCGGCAGGCGCTTCGTGACGAATTGCACGGACTGCTCTCGGGCGTGACCAAACCGCTGGAGCTGGATACCGGCAAGAAGCCCTACGTGATTCTGATGGTGGGCGTGAACGGTGTCGGCAAGACCACCACCATTGGCAAACTCACCAAAAAATTCCAGACCGAGGGCAAGTCGGTGATGCTGGCGGCCGGGGACACCTTCCGTGCCGCAGCGGTGGAGCAGCTGCAGGTCTGGGGCGAACGCAATAATGTCCCAGTGGTGGCCCAGCACACCGGTGCCGACAGCGCTTCGGTGATTTTTGACGCCATTCAGTCCGCCCAGTCCCGCGAAGTGGACGTGGTGATTGCCGATACCGCCGGGCGTCTGCAGAACAAAGACAACCTGATGAACGAGCTGGAAAAAGTCGTGCGGGTGATGAAGAAGCTGGACGACACCGCGCCCCACGAAGTGATGCTGGTGCTCGACGCCGGCACCGGGCAGAACGCCCTGAGCCAGGCTCAGGTGTTCCAGCAGGCGGTGGGTGTCAGCGGGATCACACTGACCAAACTGGACGGCACCGCCAAGGGTGGTATTGTGTTCGCTATCGCACGCCAGCTGCAGCTGCCCATTCGCTACATCGGCGTGGGTGAGCAGGTGGACGACCTGCGCAGCTTTGACGCCGAAACCTTTGTGGATGCCCTGTTTGACGACCAGTAACAGCAGTACCGGCCGATGATTGAATTCCGTCAGGTCACCAAACGCTACGACAGCGACCACACCGCCCTGCGCCAGGTGAATTTCAGCCTGGCCCGGGGCGAGATGGCGTTTCTGACCGGTCATTCCGGCGCCGGCAAGAGTACCCTGCTCAAACTGATCATGGTGATGGAGCGACCCAGCGCCGGCGAAGTGGTGGTCGGTGGCCAGGTGCTCAATACCCTGCCAAGACGCCAGATTCCCTACATTCGCCGCCACATTGGCGTGGTGTTCCAGAATCACCAGCTGCTGTTCGACCGCACGGTGTTCGACAACGTCGCCATGCCCCTGGAAGTCATGGGTGTGCCGGTGCGGGATATCGGCCGCCGGGTACGCGCCGCGCTCGACAAGGTCGGGTTGCTCAGTAAGGAAAAAATGAACCCGCTGCAGTTGTCCGGCGGTGAGCAGCAACGGGTGGGCATTGCCCGGGCAGTGGTGAACAAGCCGCCGGTATTGCTGGCGGATGAGCCCACCGGTAACCTCGACCCCGAGCTTTCCGCAGACATCATGCATCTGTTTGCCCAGTTCAGTCAGGTCGGGGTCACGGTACTGATTGCCAGTCACGACATTGCCCTGATCAACGACATGCAGCGCAGAACCCTGACCCTTGATCACGGCCAGCTGATTGCCGGAGGTGGCCGTGGCCGCTGATCCCCGCAAGCGCAAAGGCGCCAATCAGTCCCGTTCACCCCTGCAACAGCAGGCCGAGAGCTATCTGGTTCACCATCGCAAGGTGGCCCGCGACAGCGCCGAGCGGCTCTGGCGCACGCCGGTGGCCAGCATGATGACCTGGACCGTGATGGGTGTGGCGCTGGCATTGCCGGTGGCTTTGCTGCTGTTGCTGACCAGTCTTCAGGGCGTCAGCGCCGGCTGGGAAAGCAGCGCCCGCATTACCGCCTATCTCCGTGACAGCGTGACGCTGGAGGAGGCCAGAGCGCTGCGGACCGAGGCCGAAGCCGACAGCCGCGTGCTGGAAGTGGAGCTGATCGACAAGGATCAGGCGCTGGCGGAATTCCGCTCCTCGTCCGGTCTGGAAGACGCGCTGGATTACCTTGAAGGCAACCCCTTACCCCATACCCTGCTGGTCACGCCGGATGAAGCGTCCCGTACCGCCGGCGGGGTGGAAACCCTGGTCACCAGGCTGGAAGGCATGGACGGTGTTGACCGGGTGCAGGTGGACCTGGGCTGGTTGCAGCGCCTGAACGCGATGACCGACCTGCTGGCCCGGGCCGTGTGGGCGCTGGCGATCCTGCTGGCGGCCGCAGTGGTGCTGGTGATCGGTAACACGGTGCGTCTGGCCATCGAAAACAGGCGCGATGAAATTCTTGTGGCTAAAATGGTCGGTGGCACCGACGCGTTCGTGCGCCGGCCGTTTCTGTACACCGGCGCCTGGTTCGGTCTGGGTGGTGGTGTGGTGGCCTGGCTGCTGCTGCAGGTGTCGCTGTGGTGGCTCAGTGGGCCGGTGGAGCGGCTGGCAGGGCTGTACCGCAGTGATTTTTCCCTCAACGGTCTGACCTTTGACGGGGCCCTCGCGTTGCTAATTGTGGCCATGCTGTTAGGCTGGCTGGGTGCCTGGGTCGCGGTTAAGCGTCATCTGGACGCGATTGAACCGGGTGAGATCGCCGGCGGCTAATCCGCCGTTACGGGAAAACCGTATTGAAGAATCTGACCCGCGCGGCGTAGTGTGACGATCAGGCGGGAACAGCGAGAGTTTTCCAGATTGTTGTTTTGTAACGGGTTACTGGGAAACATCAGGAACTTATCAAGGTCTTGGCGGTCTAAGTATCAATTGATATATTTATCGACCGCCAAGGTCGGAGGAAACAAGCATGGGTACGAGTTTACAGCTGATTGAAAGACTGGTTCCGGGTGCCAATCTCGAGTCTTACATACAGGCCGCAAGCCGGATTCCGGTACTGACTGCGGACGAAGAGCGTGAGCTGTCCGAGCGTCTCCATTATGAAGGTGACGTCGACGCCGCTCGCCAGCTGGTGCTCTCGCATTTACGGTTTGTGATCCACATTGCCCGCAGCTACTCCGGGTACGGGCTGGCCCAGGCCGATCTGATCCAGGAAGGCAACGTCGGCCTGATGAAAGCGGTCAAGCGCTTCAATCCGGAATACGGGGTTCGCCTTGTGTCGTTCGCGGTGCACTGGATCAAGGCGGAGATTCACGAGTTCATTCTGCGCAACTGGCGCATCGTGAAAGTGGCCACCACCAAGGCCCAGCGCAAGCTGTTCTTCAACCTGCGCAGCCAGAAGAAGCGTCTGGCCTGGCTCAGCCACGATGAGCTGCACGCCGTGGCGGCAGATCTGGGCGTGGAGCCGCGGGTGGTGCGGGAAATGGAAGGCCGGCTGGCCTCTCAGGACACCGCGTTCGATGGCCCCATGGACGATGACGACGACAACGCGTACCAGGCTCCTGCACACTATCTGGAAGATCGCCGCAGCGATCCGTCCGTGCAGCTGGAGAATGCCGACTGGACCGAAGATTCCAACGGTCGCCTGATGCATGCGCTGGAGCATCTGGATGAGCGCAGTCAGGACATTCTGCGGGAGCGTTGGCTGACGGAGAGCAAGTCCACGCTGCACGAGCTGGCGGACAAGTACGGGGTGTCTGCCGAGCGTATTCGCCAGCTTGAGAAGAACGCCATGAAGAAGATCAAGGCGAGCATGGTCGAAGCGGCCTGACGCTGACCATTCTTGAGTATTTCGAACGCCACCATGTTGTTTCAGCATGGTGGCGTTTTTTGTTTGTACCCTCACTTAACACACACCCACTTCTCCAACATTGGGAGTAAGGTTCAAGAGCAATGACTGAAAAACAATTACACATAGCCTTTCTGGGTATTGGTCTGATGGGTGGGCCGATGACCCGGAACCTTCTGGATGCCGGGTTTTCGATGACCCTCTGGAATCGCACAGCGAGCAAATGCGAACCGTTCAAGGATCAGGCGACCATTGCCGAATCTCCGGAACAGGCGGTCCGGGAAGCAGACGTTGTCATCACCATGCTGGAAAACAGCGAGGTGGTGGAGCAGGTGCTGGTGGAGCAGGGCGCCATCGCGGCGCTGAAATCCGGCGCGCTGCTGATTGATATGAGCTCCATTCAGCCCTCGGTGGCCCGCCGCCACGCCGAGCTGGCGGCCGAACAGGGCGCAGGGTATGTGGATGCGCCGGTCTCCGGCGGCACCGTGGGGGCGGCGGAGGCCCGGTTAAGCATCATGGCCGGGGGCTCGGAGCAGGATGTGGATCGGGCGCGGCCGGTGTTTGAGGTGCTGGGCAAGTGCACGCGAATCGGGCCGGTGGGGTCGGGCCAGCTGGCGAAGCTGGCCAATCAGGCTATTGTTGGTATCACCATCGGTGCCGTGTCCGAAGCGCTGTTGCTGGCCGCCAGGGGCGGAGCGGATCCCGCTGCCGTACGGGAGGCGCTGATGGGGGGCTTTGCCGGCAGCCGGATTCTGGAATTGCACGGTCAGCGCATGATTGACCGGGATTTTGCGCCGGGCGCGCCGGCCCGGATTCAGCTCAAGGATCTGCGGATGATTCTGGATGAGGCGCGCGCCGAAGGGTTGACCCTGCCGTTGTCGCAGCAGGTGCACAACGAATATCTGTCGCTGATCGCCAATGGCCACAGCGATGTCGATCACAGCGGTCTGTTGCTGGAGCTGGAGCACGTTAATGGCGCGCTGATGGGGTCCGTCGGGTCGAAGGGAAAAAACAGGACGTAACCATGCCGAAGTTTGCTGCCAATCTGTCGATGCTGTTCACCGAAGTGCCGTTTCTGGAGCGTTTCGGGCAGGCGCGGAAAGCCGGATTCACCGGGGTGGAATACCTCTTTCCCTATCCATGGCCGGCAGATGAACTCCAGCAGGCGCTCCGGAAAAACGGTCTGACCCAGGTGCTGTTCAATTTGCCCCCCGGTGACTGGGAGGCGGGCGAGCGCGGCATTGCCTGTCTGCCGGATCGGGTGAACGAATTCCGCGAGGGGGTGGCAACGGCCATTGCGTACGCGCGGGCGCTGGATTGCCGGCAGGTGAACTGCCTGGCCGGGCTGCGGCCGGCGGACCTGGATGAGGAGCTGGCCTGGCAGACGCTGGTCAGCAACGTGCGGTGGGCGGCAGAACAGCTGGCACCGGAGGGCATCACCCTGTGCCTGGAGGCAATCAATTCGCGGGTGGATATGCCCGGGTTTTTCCTCGATACCTCCGCCCGCGTTATCCGTCTGATCGAGGAAGTGGACGCAGACAACGTGCGCCTGCAGTATGACCTATACCACATGCAGATCATGGAAGGTGACCTGATCCGTACCCTGGACTGCCTGCTGCCGTGGATCAGCCACATCCAGTTTGCGGACAATCCCGGGCGGCACGAGCCGGGCAGCGGGGAGATTAACTTTTCGAATGTTTTCCAGGCGCTGGATGCCATGGGCTACACCGGGTGGTTGAGTGCGGAATACCGGCCCCGGACTACCACCACAGAGAGTCTCGGCTGGTTTCGCAGCACTTCGTGACCGTCGCCATAGGCGACACCCTCTTACAAGATCGTAACTGGCCGCCTTACAAACTTCTTCGTACCCTGTTTGTAATGTAATGGTTAACAAGTAATCCGCTATCGGGAGGATAACCGGTGAAAGCGCTGGTAATTGAAGACGATCAGGATGTAGCAAACTACCTTGTCAAAGGGTTGAAGGAATCGGACTTCGTGGTTGACCACGCCGCCGACGGCAAGGAAGGGATGATGATGGCGGCCAGTGAGGATTACGACATCATGATCGTGGATCGCATGCTGCCCGGTATGGACGGGTTGGCCATCATCAAGACCGTGCGCGCCACCGGTAACCAGGTGCCGGTGCTTATTCTGAGCGCACTGGGGGATGTGGACGACCGGGTAGAAGGCCTGCGGGGCGGCGGTGACGATTACCTTACCAAGCCGTTTTCGTTCACCGAGTTGCTGGCACGAATCGAATCGCTGGTACGCCGCAATCGTCAGTCTGCGGAAACCGAGACCGTGCTGCGGGTAGCGGATCTGGAAATGGATCTGCTGGCGCGTACCGTCAGGCGTGCGGGGCAGAACATCGACGTGCAGCCACGGGAATTCCGGTTGCTGGAGTACCTGATGCGCAATGCCGGCCAGGTGGTGACCCGGACCATGCTGCTGGAGAAAGTCTGGGATTATCATTTTGATCCCCAGACCAACGTGATTGACGTGCACATCAGCCGGCTGAGAGCCAAGATCGATAAGGAATTCGAAACTCCGTTGCTGCAGACGATTCGGGGTGCAGGGTACATGCTGCGTGAAACTGCTTAGTCAGCTCAGGACCTCGTCCTTTCAGTTAGCACTGCTCTACATGGTGGTGTTCGCCACCTCGGTGTTTTTACTGCTGGCGTTCATTTACTGGCGCACCGCGGGGTTTATGACCGCCCAGACGGACGAGACCATTGAGGCCGAAATTGCCGGTCTCGCAGAGCAATACCGCGGTCGCGGAATCAATGGTCTGATCACCATTATCCGCGAGCGCGTTGCCCGTGATCCGAATGCCAAATCCATTTATCTGCTGACCACCGATGACTTCCTGAAACTGGCCGGGAACGTGGAAACCTGGCCGGAGGGTGCGCGTTCGGAAAGTGGCTGGATCAACTTTACCCTCGACGAATCCGTGGGCTGGCGGGGGCCGGAGCGTCTCGCCCGCGCGCGGATTTTCGAGGTTCAGGGTGGTCTGCGGCTGCTGGTGGGCCGCGATGTGGACGAACTCACCAACCTCAAGCGGGTGATCGAAACCGCGATCAACTGGGGTATGGGCATTACCCTGGCGCTGGCGTTGCTCGGCGGCTTCCTGATGAGCCGAAGTACCACCAAGCGCATCGAGGTCATCAACAACACCTCCCGACGTATCATGAACGGTCACCTGTCGCTGCGGATTCCCACCCGGGGCACCGAAGACGACTTTGACCAGCTGGCGGAAAACCTCAACCAGATGCTGGATCGCATTGTCTATCTGATGGAGGGCATCCGCCACGTCTCCGACAGCATTGCCCACGATCTGAGAACACCCCTGACCCGGCTGCGTAATCAGCTGGAAAACACCCTGATGTCGGTGGACAACGACGAGGCCCGGGAGCAGGCCGGCCGTGCCGTGGCCGAGGCGGACCAGCTGCTGGCCACCTTCAATGCGCTGCTGCGGATTGCGCGGCTGGAAACCCGGGGCAATGCCGCCGACATGAAGCCGGTGTCGCTGGACGAGCTGGTCAGTGATGCCTGTGAGCTTTACGAAGCGCTGTCCGAAGACAAGGAGCAGGTGTTCGAGCAGGCGCTCGACAAGCAGGTGATGATCGAGGGTGACCGGGATCTGCTGTTCCAGATGGTCAGCAACCTGATCGATAACGCCATCAAGTACACCCCGGAAAAGGGCGTTATTCGGGTGTCGGTACGCCGGGAAGGCACCGACTCTCTGTTCGAGGTGAGTGACAGTGGCATCGGTATTCCGGACGACGAAAAAGATCAGGTCTTCCAGCGTTTCTACCGGGTCGGCAAGAGCCGGTCACTGCCGGGTAATGGCCTGGGGCTGAGCCTGGTCAGTGCGGTGGCGGAAATTCATCAGGGCAGGATTGAGCTGTCGGACCACCATCCTGGTGCGGAGTATCCCGGGTTGACGGTGACTATTCGAATGCCGGCATACACCAGCGAGAAAAAGCGGATTCGGGCGACCCCGACGGACGCACCCGGTGGTGTCGGCAACGGTGAGCCGAAGAGCTCGCCGTCTGAAACCTCCGGGGCGTAGCGCTGACGTCCGGATCAGTGCCCGGATACGCCACGGAAGCGGTTGACGCGCTCCATCACCGGTCGAAGAACCGCATCGGTGCGGGTTTCCACGAAGGTGAAGATGCCTTCAACCTGGGACCGGCGGCGATCGATCTTCGCCTGAATGCTGTCCCATTCACCTTCCAGATGCTTTTGCTCAACCATCAGGAAAGCGGCCAGGTTGTGTCGATTCAGGCGGCCGGTAATGCCGTACTGGTCAAGACGATAGCCGATGGCGTCCAGGCTGTTCAGCGCCGTGTTCATCAGTTTCTGGGTGTTCATGTGGGTTCCCCATAGGTGTCGTAAGGAAGATCATCAGGTTCTGCCCACGAACGCTATGCCGAATCTCTAGAGTGCGCAACCTAATCCCGAGGGCTTCCGGGTATTCCCTGACCAAAACGTAATAGCCCGGACAGCCCCGTGTAATCCCTCGTGTGCATAATGGAAACTGTAGACTTGGAAGCAGGCGGTAATAACTGCTTGCTTCCCCCTCCAGCACAGCGCTAGCCTTACCCCGTTTTGACGGGGTTTTTTTATGCCCGCCGAACCCATACCTGAACGAACAACACGGCTTTCACATGAAACAGCAATCTGGCACACCACCGCGGCGCACGCGATACATCACGCCTGAGGGCGAACAGATTTTGCGGGAGGAGCTGCGTTACCTGTGGAAGGAAAAACGCCCGGAGGTTACCCAGGCGGTGCGTGAAGCCGCGGCACTGGGCGACCGCTCTGAAAATGCCGAATACATCTACGGCAAGAAGCAGCTGCGGGAGATTGACCGCCGCGTACGTTTTCTCAGCAAGCGCCTGGACGAACTCACGGTGGTGGACCGCTTGCCCGACGACCGCAACAAGGTGTTTTTCGGTGCCTGGGTCACGATCGAGCATGAAGACGGCCGCGAACAGAGTTACCGCTTGGTGGGGCCGGACGAGTTTGACCTGGGGCGGGGCTACCTCAGTCTTGATTCCCCCATGGCCCGCGCGTTGATCGGCAAGCGCCTCGATGATGAAGCCAGTGTGCGCACGCCGGAGGGCTGGCAGACCGTGGTCATCACCGCGATTCGCTATGAGGCCCCGGCAGCGGACTAGTGAAAACCGTCACAAACTTGACGACTGGTCGGGTTTTTTGTCGTCTTTGGCGATAGACTGATCAAAATTTGGCAGATTGATCAGTTTTTGGCATGCTGGCGCAAGTCCCCCGTGGATCTGCAACAGGCATGGCATCTAAAGGCGGATGGTATGGACGCACGCACATTCTGGAAAATGACCGGTGGCATCGCGCTGGTCGCCACATTGCTTCCCCTCACTCTGGCGGCGCAGGATGCTCCGGTGGATGACGAGGGCGCAGAGGCATTCGACTACCGCGAGCGTTCCACAATGGAAACCATTCCGTTTCGCTCGATTGAAGAAGAAACCCTCGCCAACACGGTGATCGAGGGTGGGCTGGAAGCCCCGGCTGCCGGCGTTCCCGTGCAACCCCGCACCGACGAAGACTTTTACCTGGACCCACTGGCTCTGCAACCCCGTGACCCGCGCACGGACCTGGGCCGCTATGAGATTCCGGTGGAGTTTCGCTTCAGCAATCCAAAACAGATTCCCGGTCAGACCCACAGCAACAACTATATGATCCGCCCGCCGGAAAACCGCATCTACGAGTCCCAGAACATCAACATGATCGAGCGCTAGGCGGCGGCGATCTGCTCAGCGGGACTCTTTCCCAACACATCCTCGTAGAAGAAGTGCAGTGCCTGGCTGGCCTGGTTCAGTCGCGCCCGTGACAGTTGAATGCGGTCTTTGAGATAGCAGAGGAACTGCTGGAGGTCGTCCGTTACCAGATTTTCCGGATCTTTCAGGCCGTGAAACAGCACGAACCGGGAGATCCAGTGCAGGTAGGTTTGCTCCGCACGCTGGTTGAGCTGGTGTTTGCGGATGGCGTCGTTAACACGGCCAACAAGGCCTGGCCGGGATTGTTCCAGCGCTTCGGTAATGTTCATGAGGGTTCTTCCGGAATGCGTCGTTGTTGTTATCGTGCGCGCATCTTATGACAATCGTTTGAACGTCGCAAAATTTTCCGGGCAGGACGCGCGCCGGGGCCTTATCGGACAGCAGAAATGATTGCCGGGCCCCGGCCAACGGGGTTATTTCACCGAATTGAGCTTGTCGATGTACTTCTGCATGGCCTCTTCACTGGAGGTGCCTTTGAGCTCCGCCCAGGCGTCGTACTTGGCTCGACCCACGAAATCCATCATTCCGGGCCGCTTGCCGCTGACATCGCCCTCGGTTGCCTGCTTGTAAAGGGCGTAGAACTCCAGCTTCATTTCGTTGGACGGTTTGAAATCACCCTCGGCAGTCTGAATGTAGTTCACCGCTTCGTCGAATTGGGTTTTCAGGTCACTCATCTTGGGTTCCTTGTTTTGTTGGGGGTGCGTCCGTTATTGACGGTCTGGCCGAGTATAGCCAGAGCGGTGCCGATCGTCATTGACTGATGTGCCTTGGCAAAAGTTTGCCCGGCCGCACATTTTTGCCACGTGCTGGCCAGTTTTTGCTTGAGCGGGATATGAATCCTGTGTAAGGTTCGGCTCGTTGCGATCCAGGATGGTTCGCACAAGGGATTGAACAATTGCAAATGATTTGCACAGGGAGCAAGCGCATGTCTTCAAAAGACGGTTCCGTCGCGCCTAAAGAGCGCATCAATATCAAATACGTCCCCGCCACCGGTGACCAGCAGGCTGAAACCGAGCTGCCGCTGAAGATGTTCGTGGTTGGCGATTTCAAGGGACAGCCAGAAGAAACCCCCATCGAAGACCGTAAGGCCATTTCCGTCGACAAGAACAACTTCCGTTCGGTGATGAAAGAAGCCGGTCTGAGCCTGACTACCTCCGTATCCAACAAGCTGGAAGACAACGCCGACGAACTGCCGGTGAACCTCGAATTCCAGACCCTGGACGATTTTTCCCCTGACAGCATTGCCCGCCAGGTGCCGGAGCTGAACAAGCTGATCGAGCTGCGCGAAGCGCTGGTTGCCCTCAAGGGCCCGCTGGGCAATGTGCCGTCATTCCGCTCCAAGCTGCAGGAACTGCTGGACAACGAAGACGCCCGGGGCAAGCTGTTGGCCGAACTGGATCTGGCCACAGAAAAAGCCGAGTAATTCGAAGGCTCGCAATCAATTCTCGAGTTAAATCAAAACGTACTGAAGGGATGTGGTATGTCTGATACTGCTGTGCAGCAATCTGCTGCCTCCGAATCCGTAGCAGAAGGGTCCTTGCTGGACCAGGTCATGGCCAACAGCCGTATGGCACCGGCCGACGAAGGCTACGATGTGGCGCGCAAGGGGGTGGCAACCTTTATTGCCAACCTGCTGAATAGTGATGAAAAAGGCCAGCCGGTCAACAAGGCGCTGGTGGACCAGATGGTGGTTGAGCTGGATCGCAAGATCAGCGCCCAGATGGACGAAATCCTGCACGCACCCAAGCTGCAGGAACTGGAATCGTCCTGGCGTGGCCTGAAGCTGATGGTCGATCGCACCGACTTCCGCGAAAACATCAAGGTGGACATTCTCCATGCCACCAAAACCGAACTGCTGGAAGATTTCGAGTTCGCACCGGACGTCACCCAGACCGGTTTTTACCAGCACATCTATTCCACCGAATACGGCCAGTTCGGCGGTGAGCCGGTAGGCGCGGTGGTGGGTAACTACGCGTTCACCCCGTCCACCCCGGACATGAAGCTGTTGCAGTACGTGTCCTCCGTTGGCGCCATGGCCCACGCGCCGTTCCTGTCCTCCGTGGCGCCGTCGTTCTTCGGCGTTGACAGCTACCAGGAGCTGCCGGCCATCAAGGAACTGAAGGCCGTGTTCGAGGGCCCGAAATACGCCAAGTGGCGCTCCCTGCGTGAGTCAGAAGACGCCCGCTACCTGGGCCTGACCTCGCCACGCTTCCTGTTGCGGGTGCCTTACGACCCCACCGAAAACCCGGTGCGCAGCTTCAACTACAAGGAAGACGTGTCCGCCGACCACGAGCATTACCTGTGGGGCAACACCGCCTACCTGCTGGCTACCCGCCTGACCGAAAGCTTCGCCAAGTACCGTTGGTGCCCGAACATCATCGGTCCGCAAAGCGGTGGCGCGGTGGAAGATCTTCCGGTGCACCTGTTCGAATCCTTCGGCCAGCTGGAAGCCAAGATCCCGACCGAAGTGCTGATCACCGACCGTCGCGAATACGAAATGGCCGACGAGGGTTTCATCGCCCTGACCATGCGTAAGGGCAGCGACAACGCAGCGTTCTTCTCCGCCAACTCGGTACAGAAGCCCAAGCAGTTCCCCAACACCAAGGAAGGCAAGGAAGCGGAAACCAATTACAAGCTGGGTACGCAACTGCCTTACATGATGATCGTCAACCGCCTGGCGCACTACATCAAGGTGCTGCAGCGGGAACAGATCGGCTCCTGGAAAGAGCGCCAGGATCTGGAGCGGGAACTGAACACCTGGATCCGCCAGTACGTGGCTGACCAGGAAAACCCCCCGGCAGACGTCCGCAGCCGTCGCCCCCTGCGCGCCGCGCAAGTGACCGTGTCTGATGTGGAAGGCGATCCGGGCTGGTACCAGGTCTCCCTGGCCGTGCGCCCCCACTTCAAGTACATGGGCGCTAACTTCGAACTGTCACTGGTTGGCCGGCTGGACAAGGATTAATCCGTGTTCCATCACCCGGCCAGCGACGGATCGCAGGCCAGCAGCGGCAGCTTGTTCGAACGACTGGAACAGGCCGCCGCGCCGGCGGGCCAGAGCATGGGCGAAGTCACCCATGTGATTGAATCCATCAAGCGTCACCTGGTGCGCCTGCTGAACGCCCACCCGGGCAACAGCGCCAGCGTACCGGACCTGGGTTTGCTGGATTTCAATGACGCCACGCTCGGCACCCACGATCTGAGTGTTCAGATCCGCGGCGCGATCCGACAGTGCATTGAGAAGTTTGAACCCAGGGTGAAGCGGGTAGATGTGGTGGCCTTGCCGCCGGGTCCGGACCCGCTGCAGTTGAAGTTCCAGGTGACGGTGTATCTGAACATTGCAGGAAGCGATGACAGAACAACGATCGATTTGGTACTGGATGACAAGCGCTACTACAGAGTGATGTAACGTCGTTCAGTGTAGCTCGAAGGCAAGGATGAGAGTGTGGATAGGGTCGCTTCCCAAAAGTGTGCGGAGCCATGGATGGCGGAGCCCAAGCGCCCCATGGATGGGCTTGAGCGTCTTTTGGGAAGCGACCCTATCCATGCTCGGAGTCAGAGGAGATGGCGACACTTTTCTTCTGGGAAAAAACAACTCGCTGCGCTCAGACATCTTTTTTCCCGCCAGAAAAGCATCCCCATCCCCTCCAGTCGGACATTGGTGCAGTAGTCTTTATGAAGTTGAATCGGTTTTACAGGGATGAACTCAGTTTTCTCAGATTGCAGGGCCGGGAGTTTGCCGATGCGCATCCTCAACTGACCCGTTTTCTTTCTGAGCAAAGCACCGATCCGGACGTTGAGCGCCTGCTGGAAGGCTTCGCCTTCCTGACCGGCAAGCTCCGGGAAAAAGTCGAAGACGAATTTCCGGAAATCACCCATTCGCTGCTGAACATGCTCTGGCCCAACTACCTGCGGCCGGTGCCCAGTTGCACCATCATGCGCTTTGATCCGCAGCTGCACGCCATCAGCGAACGCCAGCGGGTGGACCGGCACACCGAAATCAAGAGCCGTCCGCTGGGCGACGCCACGCGCCAGACCCAGTGCCGCTTCCGCACCTGCCGCGCGGTAGACGTGTATCCGGTGAGCGTCGCGGCAGCCCACGCCGAACACTCGCGGGAAGTGTCCTCGGTCACCGTGGACCTGGCGCTGCACACCGATCAGCCGCTGTCGTCCCTAGGCATGGACAGCCTGCGGTTCTATCTGGGTGGCGAAAGCCATATTTCAGAGACCCTGTTCCTGTGGCTGAACCACTATCTGGAACGGATCGAACTGGTCGTGGGCGACTCGGTATACAGCTTGCCGGCCTCAATGCTGCAGCCGGTCGGTTTTGGCAACGACGAAGCCCTGCTGCCGTATCCGAAGAACGCCTACCCGGGTTACCGCATCCTGCAGGAGTACCTCAGTTTTCCCGAAGCCTTCCGCTTTGTGGACATTCATGGCCTGGCGCGACGGCTGCCGCCGTTGCAGGCGGACGAGATCAGCCTGCGTTTCCATTTCAGCCGCATCCTGCCGCCAGACGCCAAAGTGCGGGAAGACAACTTCCAGCTCTACTGCACCCCGGCGGTGAACCTGTTCACCCACGAAGGCGAACCGGTGGATCTGAACGGCCGCCAGACCGAGTACCGGATTTCACCGTCCAGTCGCTCGCCGGATCATTTTGAGGTGTTCAGCATCGAGCAGGTGGAGGGCTGGCTGGAAGGCCGCTCCGGGCGCGGCGAGCCGCGCATCTACACAGCGTTCGAGAGCTTCCAGCACGAAGTGGAGCGGGACCGTGGCCGCACCGCACTGTATTACCGGGTGCGGGCGCGGGACAGCGTACGAGGGGACGGCTTCGATCATTACATGTCGTTTGTGCGCGGTGACGAATCCGAGTGCATGAGCCGTCAGGAAGCCATTTCCCTGACCCTCACCTGCACCAACCGCCAGTTACCGAGCCAGCTGGCGGTGGGGGAGATCTGCATGGCCACCGAGAGCACGCCGGCGTTCGCTACCTTCAGCAACATTACCCGGCCGACCGCCACCTTGCGGCCGACCCTGGATGGCAGCCTGTTGTGGACGCTGATTTCCAACCTGTCGCTGAACTACCTGTCGATGCTGGATGTGGACGCCCTGCGCACGGTGCTGCGGGTGTACGACTTCCGCGCGCTGGTGGACCGGCAGGCGGAGCGGGTGTCCCAGAAACGGCTGGCGGGCATTGCGGGTATCGAAACCTCGCCGGTGGATCGCATGGTGCGGGGCCTGCCGGTGCGGGGTATCCGTTCGGTGCTGAAGCTGGATCAGACGGCGTTCGCCTCGGAGGGCGACCTGTACCTGTTCGGTACGGTGCTCAGCCAGTTTTTCGCGCTTTACGCGAGTATCAACGCCTTTCACCAACTGGAAGTGGTGAATACAGACAATCAGGAACGGTACACATGGACGTTACAGCAAGGTCAGCAGCCGCTGATGTAGCCGAGCTGCAACCCGTTCTGGGCAATGCGCGGCGCTACAGTTTTTTTCAGCTGGTGGATCTGATTCACCGCCACCACGGCGACGATCTGGAACGGGCGCAGGACGACCAGCCCCGCCGTGAGCGCATTCGTTTTTCAGCGTCCGCCGGTCTGGGTTTTCCGGGCAGTGACGTGGTCTCGGCGTTCTCGCCGGAACACGAGCACGCGCCCTACCAGATGGAAGTGAGTTTTCTGGGGTTGCACGGCTCGCAGTCGCCATTGCCGGGTTATTACCTGGAGGATCTGGCCTGGGAGGCGGGTCAGGACCTGGGCATTCGCCGTCACTTTCTGGATTTTTTCAATCACCGGCTGGTGACCCTGTTTCATCGCTCCTGGCGCAAGTACCGCTATTACGTGCGTTTCCGCCCCGGTGCGTCTGACGGTTTTTCCGAACACATCTTCGCGCTGGCCGGGCTGGGTGATCGCCGTCTGCGGGACGCCACGCCGGTGAACTGGTCGAAGATGCTGGCCTACGCCGGGCTGATGGCGGGCCGCAGCCGCTCGCCGGAGGTGGTCAGCGGCATTGTCGGCCACTGTTTCGATCTGGACGACGTCAGCATCGAACAGTGGGTACTTCGCCGGGTGGCGATTCCGCAGGATCAGCAGACACGGTTGGGCCGGTCCAATGCGGCGTTGGGACAGGACACATTGATCGGAGCCGGCGTTCGCGACCGCAGCGGCAAATTCATCCTGCGCCTGCGCAATCTGGATCGTCAGCGCTTCGCGGATTTCCTGCCCAACGGCAAGGATCATCAGCGCCTGGTGAAGCTGGTGGAGTTCACCACGCGGGAGCAGCTGGCCTACGACCTGGAATTGCAGATGCGCCCGAAAGACGTCAAGCAGATGCAGATGGGCGCGGACGTGCGGCTGGGCTGGAACTCGTTCGTGACGCCGGAAAAGGCGCGCAAGCTGCCGGCGGTTCGCCTCCAGATTCGTCGCTGATTACAGAACAAGGACACAGCACATGGACATGGGTCAGTCACTGAAACTGCAGATAAGCAACCCCACCGCCGTTGGCAGTGGGCTGCTGCCGGAGCACGAATTCACCACCGCCGGCGGCTCCATCGGCACCGCCACCAGCGACACCTGGCAGTTGTCGTCCCATCGCACCGGGGCCACCGCCGGCCACGCCGAGGTGCGGTTCATCGACGGGGTTTTCTGCCTGATTGACCGCAGCGGCCGCACCTACATCAACAGCGCCAGTCAGCCCCTGGGGCGCGGCCGGCGGGCGAGGCTGAAAAGCGGCGATGTGATCACCATCGGCCGCTACCGGATCCGGGCCGAGCTTGGTGAAGGCCGCCAGGCTGTGGCGGATCCGTTCACCGACGAGCACATCGAGGATCGTTCCCTGGTGAACGTGGAAGAAGGCTCGCTGGTCCGGTCAGAACGTCAGACGCTGGAAACCGCCGGTCATGAGCCCCTGAGCGGCCTGGCTCCGGCCGCCGGCGAGCCGGTCAGCGATGATCCGCTGGACCACTGGCAGGAGCAGGACACGCCGCAGCAGGAAACTCGGGCAGCGTCACGGGAGCGGACGCTGCTGGCGGACCGTCCGGAATGGTTCGCCGCCGAAGGTGAAGTGACCGATCAATACCGGGAGCATCGCGATGTGGCGATGGGTTTGCCGGTCAGGCAGGGAGAGCACAACAGCATGACGGAACAGACAACCACGCCAGTGCCGGCGCAATCACAGCGGGAGGCTCACAGAGAGTCGGGTGATCACAGCCGCCAGCACATCAGCGGCGCGCCCCTGCTCAACGGCATGGACAGCGAACTCGGCTTTGCCGACAGCGACGAGATGCGACTGTTTCTGGAAGAAGCCGGGCAGACCCTGAAGGCCACCGTGGAGGGGCTGCTGGCCCTGCACCAGAGTGAGGACAGCCGCCATCAGGCCCTGCGCACCCGGTTGCAGCCCATTGAAGACAACCCGCTGCGGCTGGGTCAGGACTACCAGACCACGGTACAGACCCTGTTTGCCAGTGAACGCAGCCCGGTGCACCTGTCCGCACCGGCGGCGGTCAGCGAGAGCCTGCAGAGCCTGCGTCACCACCAGCTGGCCACCCGGCAAGCCATCAGCGAGGGGCTGGAAGCGATTCTCCACGCCTTTTCGCCGGAAGCCCTGCTGCGCCGTTTCCACGGTTACCGCCGTGGCCTGCAGCAACACGAAGACGAAGGCCATTGGGCCTGGGGCATGTACGAGCATTATTACCGTGAACTGAAATCCAGTCGTCAGCAGGGTTTCGAGCGCCTGTTTCAGGAGGTGTTCGATCAGGCTTACGACCAGCATTTGCGTCAACTACAGAGGGAGAACCTGTTGTGAAATACAGTAAAGGGATTTTACTGGCGGCCATTCTGGTGCTGGTGGGGTGCAGTACCCCTTACAACGCCGTCTCGAAAACCGCCAAGGTGCTGTGGGACCCGAATATTCCGGTGGGTTACCCGGACGATCTGCCCAGCCGCGTGGATCTGACCATGCTGGCGGAACCAAATGTGAACCCCAACGAATCATTGGCACCCACGCCGATCGCCTTTCAGGTCATCGAGATGCGCGACAGTTCCATGTTGATGGCGGGTGATTTCGACCAGTTGCTGAGCGATCTGGAAGATTCACTGGGCCAGAACTACATCGATCACGACGACTATTCCCTGGTGCCGGGGCAATTCCGCTTCATCGAGCCGTTCGAGATCGACAGCGATACGCGCTTTATCGGCATCATCGCCTTCTACGCCTACCCGAACCTGTCGCAGTGGAAAAAGGTGGTGAAGGTGGACCCCATCGGAGGGCGCTACCACCTGCTGGTCAACCTGCGTGAGCGGGAAGTGAAACTCAGACGTTCGGACGAATCCTGATGGCTGTTATGAATCGCGTAGTCTGGAGTGACGGGCTGTTCATCAAGCCCCAGCACTTCCAGCAACAACAACGGTACCTGGAACACCAGATCAACGAGCGGGCATTGGCGGTGTCCGACTACCTGTACGGTTTCAGCGACCTGGCACTGAACGACGAGTACCTGAGTTTCGGCCGCATCGGCCTGGTGCATGCCCGCGGGCTGTTTCCGGACGGCACCCGCTTCAGCTTGCCCCAGGACGACGTCATGCCGGAGCCGCTGGAAATCACCGACGCCTCGGTGGCCAACCAGGTGGTGTATCTGGCGTTGCCACTGGGCAGCGAGGCACTGGCGGAAGTGGAGTGGCCGGAAGCCGCGATAGCCGGGCGTTTCCGCGCCCACAGCGAGGAAATCCGCGACCTGCATTCCATTGACGGCGATGCCCATGCCATTGACGTGGCCCGAGTGGCGCCGCGGCTGATGCTGGAGCGGGATGATCGCAGCGCCTACGCGGCACTGGCCATCGGCCGGATTCTGGAGAAGCGCCCGGACGGCAGCCTGGTGATGGACCCGAACTTCATGCCCACCATGCTCAGCGTGCGCGCCGCGCCCCGCCTGCAGCGGTTTGTCGGGGAAATGGCCGGGTTGATGAAAGAGCGGGCCCGCAACATTGCCGAACGGGTCGGCGCGCCGGGGCAGGGCGGCGTGGCGGATGTGGCGGATTTCATGCTGCTGCAGATGCTCAACCGTGCCCACCCCCGCTACATGCACCTGGCGCGGTTGCGGCAGCTGCACCCGGAACGTCTGTACGAGGCCCTGCTGGAACTGTGCGGCGAGCTGGTGACCTTCACCGATGAAAGCCGTCTGCCACGGGAATACAGCGCCTACGACCACGACCTGCCGGAGAGTTCGTTCACGCCGCTGATGCAGGTGCTGCGGCAGTCCCTGAGTACGGTGCTGGAACCGCGCGCGCTGGCCATCCAGCTGCAGGAACGTCAATACGGTCTGACCGTGGCACCGATTCAGGACACCCAGCTGACCGGCAACGCCGAGTTCATCCTGGCGGTGAAAGCCGACATGCCATTGGACGATCTGCGCAAGCAGTTCACCCAGCAGTGCAAGGTGGCGTCGGTGGAGAAGATCCGCGACCTGATCAGCTTGCAGTTGCCGGGCATTCCGCTGTCCCCACTGCCGGTGGCCCCGCGCCAGCTGCCTTACCACGCCGGCTTCGTGTACTTCCGCCTGGACGATCAGAGCCAGGCCTGGCAGATGCTCGACAACGCCAGCGGCTTTGCCTTCCACGTGGCGGGCAGCTTCGCGGGTATGGAAATGCAGTTCTGGGCAATCAGGAGCTAAATCATGGCAGAGGCACAGGTGAAGGATTCACCCTACGGCAATAGCCCGGGCAACAAGGACACCGGTGGCAGTGCGTTCAGCGATCTGATGTTTGCGGACGGTAACGATCCTGACCGGAGCGCAAACCGCGAGTTCGCCAACGACCAGTTCCAACTGCGCGGGCTGGAAGACAACCGGCTGATCGATGCGGCCACACCGCTGCTGGGCCTGGTGATCCGGGTACGGCGGCTGGCGGATTTCCGCGAAGTGGAAACCCTGTACCGGCAGGTGGTGGACGAAGTGGCCGCCATCGACCGGGAACTGGTGGAGCAGGGCTACGAACGCCCCACGGTGGTGGCCTATCGCTACGTGCTCTGCGCTTTCATTGACGAGGCCGTGCTGGGCACAGACTGGGGCGCCCACAGCGTGTGGTCGCAGCATTCGCTGTTGTCCCGCTTTCACAACGAAACCTGGGGTGGTGAAAAGGTATTCGCCATTCTGTCGCGCATGGAACAGGAGCCCCAGCGCTACCGCGACATGCTGGCGTTCATTCACCTGTGCCTGTGTCTCGGTTTCGAGGGCCGCTACAAGGTGATGACCAACGGCCGTGAGGAATACGAGCAGATCATGCGCGGCCTGCACGAACAACTGAAGAGCCTGCGGGAGGCCGATGAGGCGCAACCACTGACGGACGCTCTGGCCCATGTGTCACCGGCCCGCAACCGCCTGCGCAGCGGCCTGCCGATCTGGGGCATCGGGGGGCTGTTTGCCCTGGCCATGGCCGGCATCTTCTCGCTCTACAACATGGCGCTGAACGAACGCATCAGGGATGTGCTCAGCGTTCTGGAACAATTACCGAAATAAGGATATCACTGTGATTCGGGTAGAACTGCCGGCGCTGATCGGGCGCCTCAACGACATTTGCCGCCAGGGACTGGAATCCTCCGCGGCCCTCTGCATCAGCCGCCAGGGCGCGGAAATCACCCCAGCCCACCTGCTGTTCAAGCTGCTGGAAACGCCGTTTTCCGACGTGCGCCAGATCCTGGAGCACGCCGGCATCAATCATCAGCAATTGCAGCCGTTAGTGGGTGACAGCCTGAACGGCGAACCCCAGACCGCCGAGCCCTATCCGTCATTCTCGCCACTGCTGGTGGACCTGCTACAGGACGCCTGGTTGCTGGCCTCCACCGAGTTCGGCCATCAGGACCTGCGCTCCGGTGCCATCTTCCTGGCGCTGCTGCTGAACGCCGACCGCTATCTGATGCCGCAGGTGAGCAAGGCACTGGTCGAGATCAACCGCGAGCACCTGCGCAAGCAGTTCGACCGGGTCACCGAAGGCTCCGTGGAGCGCCCGCAACTGAACGAAAAAGACGGTGTTCAGCCCGCCGTTGCCACCGATCTGGACCCGCTCAAACGCTACGCCACCGACTTCACCAAACTGGCGCGCGAGAGCAAGCTCGACCCGGTGGTGTGCCGCGACGCCGAAATCGACCAGATGATCGACATCCTCTGCCGCCGCCGCAAGAACAACCCCATCGTGGTGGGTGACGCCGGTGTCGGCAAAAGCGCCGTGGTGGAAGGCCTGGCCCTGCGCATCGTCAGCGGTGATGTGCCTGAACGGCTGACCGGCGTGGAACTGTGGACCCTGGACATGGGCGCGCTGCAGGCCGGTGCGTCGGTTAAAGGCGAATTCGAGAAACGCCTCAAAGGCGTGATCGAAGCGGTCAAAGGCTCCGCCACCCCGATCATCCTGTTCATCGACGAAGCCCACACCCTGATCGGCGCCGGCAACAGCGAGGGCGGCTCTGACGCCGCCAACCTGCTGAAGCCCGCGCTGGCCCGGGGCGAGCTGCGCACCATCGCCGCCACCACCTGGCGCGAGTACAAGAAATACTTCGAGAAAGACCCGGCCCTGAGCCGCCGCTTCCAGCCGGTAGCACTGGACGAGCCCACCCCGGGCGAAGCCGTCCACATTCTCCGTGGCCTGCGCACCGTCTACGAAAAAGCCCACAAAGTCCTGGTTGCCGACAGCGCGCTGAAAGCCGCGGCGGAAATGTCCGCCCGTTACCTGGCCGGCCGACAGCTCCCGGACAAAGCCATCGACGTACTGGACACCGCTTGCGCCCGGGTCAGCCTCAACCTCAGCACCCCGCCGCGCCGCCTCAGCCATGTGCGCAGCGAACTGCACCAGATGGCCATGGAACAGGACCTGATTGCGCGGGAACACACCCTGGCCCAGGCCGTCGACGCCGAGCGGGAAAGCGAACTGGCAGCCCGCATCGCCGTGTTGAAAGAACAATCCGCAGAGCTGGAACAGCGCTGGAATGACCAGCGTGAACTGGTTACCCGCCTGGTGGACATTCGCGAGCAGCTGTTAACCGACGGCGCAACCGTTGAGGCATCGGCTGACGACGCCGCGGAAAACGTTAACGAAGAGCGCCCCGACCTGAAAAGCGAAGCCGCTGCTATCGAACAGGAACTGGCGGAACTGCAGGCTGACGAGCCGCTGGTCCATGCCCGCGTCGACGCCCGCCAGGTAGCCGAAGTCATCGCCGACTGGACCGGCATCCCGGTCAACCGCATGACCACCGACGAGTTGGAAAAAATCACCCATCTGCCGGCGTACCTGCAGGCCCATATCAAAGGCCAGGACACCGCCATTGAGTGCCTGCACCAGCACCTGCTCACCGCCCGCGCCGACCTCCGCCGCCCCGGCCGCCCCATGGGCGCGTTCCTGCTGGTGGGCCCCAGCGGCGTCGGCAAAACCGAAACCGTGGTGCAACTGTCCGAACTGCTCTACGGCGGCCGCCAGTTCCTCACCACCATCAACATGTCCGAGTACCAGGAGAAGCACACCGTCTCCCGCCTGATAGGCTCTCCGCCGGGTTATGTGGGCTTCGGCGAGGGCGGCATCCTCACCGAAGCCATCCGCCAGAAACCCTACTCCGTGGTGCTGCTCGACGAAGTCGAAAAAGCCCACCCGGAAGTGCTCAACCTGTTCTACCAGGCCTTCGACAAGGGCGAACTGGCGGACGGCGAAGGCCGCCTGATCGACTGCAAGAACGTGGTGTTCTTCCTCACCTCCAACCTCGGCTACCAGACCATCGTCAACCACGCCGACGAACCGGAGAAAATTGAAGAAGCCCTCTACCCGGAACTGGCCAACTTCTTCAAGCCGGCGTTGCTGGCCCGAATGGAAGTGGTGCCGTACCTGCCACTGGGCGAAGTCACCCTCAACCGCATCGTCGGTGACAAACTCCAGCGCCTGGCGGACCAGATCAAAAACCGCTACCACACCGACGTGGTTCTGGAAGACGGCCTGGTAGAAGCCATCCGCAGCCGGGCAACCCGAAGCGAGAACGGCGCCAGGATGCTGGAGTCGATCATCGAAGGTGAGTTGTTGCCACCAGTATCGCTGGCGTTGTTGGAGAAGCTCGCGGCGCGAGAACCCGTTATTACGGTGACTCTCGGCGTAGATGAAAATAGATTCGTAGGAACCGTTGCCTAAGGCAGCTGAAACGTAGCGTAGCCTGCGGGGTGGCTTTCCAAAACCCTGCGGAGCCATGGATGGCGGAGCGGAGCGTACAGGGATGTATTCACAGCGTGTTTTGGAAAGCCACCCCGCAGGCTACGCGGTCGGCGAACTCCATAACAACCCGATAGGGAATGAAAGAATGGGACGGATGCAGATGGAACTGCACACCGGTATCGACCTGGCGGTGGCACTCATCCGGCAGGATACCCTGCCGGACTTGCTGAAAACCGCCACCCGACAGCTGGCAAACGCCTTCGGCCTGACCCACTGCTGGGCGCTGGAACTGGACCTGAGCGGCCGCACCCTCCATTGCGCCGAACTGGACCAGGACGGCGAATTCGACTGCGCCGACTTCAGCCACCCCTTTGCCCACGTGCTGCAAACCGGCCAGCCCAGAGAGCTCAGCCGTGCTGCCAGCTACCGCCTTGATCACAGCGGATTCCAGACATTGCTGGATGCCAGCGACCGCCCAAGGTCGTTCTGGCTTGAACCTATCAAAGGTGACGATGGCCGCACCCTCGGCATCCTGGTGCTTTGCCACGACGAGTCCGAGTGGGACAGCATCACCGCCATGCCGTTGTACCGGGGCCTGAAGCAGCTGCTCACCCACCAATGGGTCAGCCAGTTGCAGAACCGCGATCAGGTCTGGCAGCGCCGGTTGCTGAAGCGCTCACTGGACCATCTGCACGATGCGGAAACCGTGCGCCAGCGTTGCGAACAACTTGCCGGCAGCCTGGTGGGCAACTCCGCCGACATGACCCACCTGCGGGCCCAGATCATCCGCGCCGCCGGCAGCCAGCTCTCGGTGCTGGTGCAGGGCGAAACCGGGTGCGGCAAGGATCTGGTGGCGAAAGGGATCCACGATTTTTCCGATCGCGCCAGCGGCCCGTTTGTGGTGGTGAACTGTGCCGCCATTCCCGACACCCTGCTGGAAAGCGAACTGTTCGGCCACACCAAAGGCGCCTTCTCCGGGGCGGACAAAGCCAAGGAGGGTCTGCTGGCGCAGGCCGATGGCGGCACCCTGTTTCTGGATGAGATTGGCGACATGCCCCTGGCACTGCAGTCCAAACTGTTGCGGGTACTGGAAAGCCGACAGTTCCGCCCGCTCGGTGCCCAGCAGGAACAGCACTCCGATTTCCGCCTGGTGGCCGCCACCCACCAACCGCTGCAAAAGGGCATTGAAGACGGCCGCTTCCGCCGCGATCTGTTCTACCGGCTGAGCCAGTTCCCGCTGCGGGTCACACCGCTGCGGGAGCGACCTCAGGATCTGGAAGCCCTGTGCCGCCATTTCATTGCCAATTACCAGGCCCGCGAAGGCGCCGGTCCCATGGGTATCAGCAGCCATGCCCTGCACGCTCTGGGTAGCTACAGCTTCCCCGGCAACGTGCGGGAACTGCGCAACATCGTCGAGTTTGCGTGTCTGCAAACCCCGGTGGGTGATGACATCCAGCCGGAGGTGCTGCGGCTGGATGACCTGTTCGCCGAGCCCGCCCCCATGGTCTACGCCGAAGAGGGCGCCGCCGGTGTACCGGGTGTGCCGGCGGCTGCCGACATACGGGATCTCAAGGCGGCCTCCCAGGCGTTCGAGGCCGCGGTTATCCGCGAACGGCTGCGTCAGTACGACGGCAACCGCGCCCAGGCCGCCGAGAGCCTCGGGTTGCCCAAGCGCACGCTGGCCCATAAATGTCTGAAGTATCAGGTAGCTGAATGATGATAAGAACGTGTCTCTACCGGCGGGTGCTGCCGGCTTTGTGGCTGGTGGGCGCGGCGCTGTCCGTTGCACCGGCGCTGGCCGGCCCACTCGAGCAAGCCCAACGGTGCACCGAGCAACCACAGCGACTGGAACGGCTGGCCTGTTTCGACGATATCTTCGGCACACCGATGGACGTCACTGGCGTCTCTGCCGACTCGCAGAGCGCGCGCCCGCCCCGGTGGCAGCAAGCCTATGCCCAGGAGCAGGAGCGAACCCCGGGTGATGGCCCGCTCTACAGCAACACTGGTGACACAGCCGGTCATCTGGTGACCCTGGCGGCACTGGGCACCGAGCCCCCGCGCCCGGTTCTGGCGTTGCAGTGTCACAACAACATCACCGAGCTGTCGCTGATGCTGCCGGATCCGCTGGATGCGGAACGCCTGCGGCTCGGCTTTGGCGGGAGTGAGGATCTGTGGCGCGTGCGGGACAACGGGTTTGTGCTCAGCGGCGGGCGGGGGTTGCCGGCCATCCGCGTCGCCCGGGCGCTGGCTGACCGCACGGATGCGCATATCACCTCGTCCCACGCCGCGGTGGACGGACTGATGTTTGATCTGGACGGTTTTCGCCAGGCCATTGGTCCGCTGCGGGCCGAGTGTGGCTGGTAACAGAATTCGGACTTCGAAAGGCAGGTTTTTGAATGCAGGTAGTTGAACAGCATCCCTACGTGGAACAGGTACTGGCACCCATAGGTGGCGAGTCCGGCATGGGTGAGCCGCTGGGCGACGATGTCACCCTTGAGTTCCTGGAAAACGAGATCATGAAAGTGGGCTCTCTGGCCCACAGCGACATCGACTGGCTCAAGGTGGAAAGTGAGTCGCTGCGAGTGCTGTCAGATCAGAGTAAAGATCTGAAAGTGCTTGGTTTTTTGTTGATCAGCCTGCAGCGCGGCGGCAGCGGTGAGCGCTTCGCGTTGTCGCTGTACCTGCTGAATCGGGTGCTGGAGACCTGGTGGGCGAAGGCCTGGCCCTACCCCGGCGACAAGGGCAAACGGGCGCGCCGGATGATGTTCACCCAGATGCTGCAGCGCGCCGGCAAGGACGTGGGTGCCCTGTCCTTTGACGGGGGCATTGGTGACGGCCGGGCCTTTTGCCTGCAAACCATCGAACAACTGATCGGCCAGGCCGCCGACCAAGAGCTGGCGGATGACGGCTTGTACGACCTCAAACGGGCGGTGGAGAAGCTGCCGGCGCAAGCGGAATCCGCACCGGCGCCCGGTGCCGAGCCCTCCGCGGCAAAGCCGATACAGCCTGCCGCCAGTCACCCGGCCACCAATACCACCTCGCCGTCGCTGGGCGAGCTCACTCTGGACCCCGCCAACGAGCGGGCCACCCGGCAGAGCCTGCTGAAAGTGGCCGATCTGCTGGTGGATACCGACCCGGGATCCGCTCTGGGCTATCAGCTGCGCCGCCACGCCATCTGGCAGAGCATCGCCACGGTGCCACCCTCCCGTGACGACGTAAAAACCGATCTGGCGGCGGTCAGCGCGGACCGGGTGGCGGAGTATCGGGAGACGCTGGAGAAAGCCCCGGATATGGACCTGTGGAAACGGATCGAGCAAAGCCTGTCGGTGAGCCCGTTCTGGCTGGATGGCCACTGGCTCAGCGCCCGGGTGGCGGAAGCGTTGGGGTACGCCGCCTGCAGCGAAGCCATTCGCGCCTCGGTGATGGCGTTTGTTGAGCGTCTGCCCCGGTTGGCGGATATGACCTTCAACGACGGCACCCCGTTCCTGTGTGCCGAGGCCGCCGACTGGATGCACACGGCCCCGGCCACGGCGGGCACCCCCGGTGGCGCCAGCCCCTGGGAGCAGGCCTACGATCAGGCCCGTGAAATGGCGGGCAACAAGGGGCTGGCAAAGGCCATGCAACTGATGGAAGACGGTCTTTCCGGTGCCCGGGAGCCCCGCGAACGCTTCTATTGGCGGTTTGCCAGTGCCCGGTTGCTGAAAGACAACGGCCTGAAAACCCTGGCCGGCCAGCAGATTCAGGATTTGCACCAACAGACACGGGGCCTGGCCCTGGAAGACTGGGAACCGGGGCTGGTTGCCAAACTCGAAAAACTGGTTTGACGGATTTTGCCGTAAGCACACCCTTTATCAGGAATGGATGCCATGTGGAGACAAGCATTACTCATCGGTCGACGAATTCTTCCCTACCTGCGCAATGCCGCGCCGGTCACCCTGGTTCTGGGGGTGATCGTGCTGCTGGTGGCCACCTGGTGGCTGGGTCCGCGCCTGGAAATCGGCGGCGAGTACCCGCTGGTGGCCTGGCAGATGCGGGCGCTGGTCACCCTCGGGGTGGTGTTGCTGGTTGCCATGGTCTGGGGCACGGTGCTGGCCCGCAAACTGGGCAAGATCAACGCCGCCAAAGCCGAGGAGCAGCGCGAAGAGGAAGATCCGATCCTGCCGCTGGAACGTCGCCAGGCGCGGCTGCTGGACCGTCAGCTGCAGGCACTGAAAAGCAATCTCCCCGGCCGCAAGGGGCTCTACCGTCTGCCGTGGTATCTGGTGATGGGGCTGGAGGAGGCCGGCAAGACCAGTCTGATCCAGCGTTCCGGCCAGACCTACACCCTGACCAACGTGACCCGCAATGCCCGCGCCGACCGCAACCCGCTGGGCTTCGAGTGGTGGATCGGTGACCACGGCGTGCTGATTGATCCCGACGGGGAACTGCTGAGCCAGAACCAGGGCGAGGGCGCCACCGCGGAATTGCAGCAACGTTTGTGGAAGCATTTCATCCAGTGGCTGGAACGCAACCGCCCCCAGCGCCCGCTGAACGGCGTGTTGCTCACCGTGGACCTGGCCCGCCTGAGTACCGGCAGTGAACAGCAGCGCAAAGCCCAGGCAATTCTGCTGAGAACCCGCTTGCGTGAGCTGATGGAAACCCTGGGATCGCGGTTGCCGGTGTATGTGAGCTTCACCAAGCTGGATCTGCTGTACGGTTTCGCGCCGTTCATGCGGACCCTGAGCAAGGCCGAGCGGGAGCAGCCGCTGGGATTCACCTTCCCGCTGGAGGCTCAGCTTGAGGGCGATGACTGGCTGGCGGAATTCTCCGACCGTTTAACCGCCATGGTCGAGCAGCTGAACAAGCGCCTACCCGATGTGATGGCGGCGACCCGCGACGCCGAAGAGCGGGCGTCGGTGTACTCCTTCAGCCGTCAGTTGGCGGGCCTGAAACCGGTACTGGAACAGTTTCTCGCCGACCTGCTGACAGAAGACGCATTCTCGACACCGGCACTGGTGCGCGGCACCTACTTCACGTCGGTATTGCAGGAAGGCGTGCCGGAGGATGCGTTCGTATCTGCGGCAGCGGCGAATTACCACCTCTCCGGCCCGATTCAGCCGGCCCAGCGCAGTGGCCAGTCAGCCAGCCTGTTCACCCGGGGGCTGTTCCCGGACGTGATCTACCGCGAGTCCGGGCTGGCCGGCGATAACCGGCGGGTGGTCCGCAGTCGCCGTCGCCGGGTTGCGGTAGCCGCCGTTGTCGCGCTATCCGCCGGGCTGGGTATGACCGCCGGCTGGCAACACTATTTCATCAAGAACGCCGAAGCGGCCACCGCTGTGGAGCAACGGGTTCGCAGCTTTATCGACAACTGGCGGCCCATCGGTTACGAGCCGGACACCACCGGCAGCAATCTGCTGCAGCCTCTGGACGAACTGCGTGAAGCCACCCTGGCGTTTGGCGATTACCGGCAGAGCTGGTCGGTAGTGACCGATATGGGGCTTTACCAGGGCCAGAAGGTGGGCCCGGAAGTGGAGGCCTCCTATCTGGACATGCTGGCTTACCAGTATCTGCCCGCACTCATGCTGGGGGTGATGGGGGAAATGGCTGAGGCACCGGACCACAGTTCCGAGCGGCTGAATCACCTGCGGGTTTTGCGGATGCTGTACGATGCCAGCGGCCGGCGTACCGACATCGTCGCGGATTACATGAGCGATTACTGGCAGGGCCGGTTTCCGGGCCAGCGGGATCTGCAGCAGCGTTTGCGCAGCCATCTGGATTACGCCATGGCGCACACCGACCTGGCGGACCAGGTTCGGCAGGGGGATGTCACCGCCGACATGGCGCTGGCGCCGTTCCGCAGCAGTGTGCAGTGGGCGCAACACGAGCTGGGCCGCATCGCCACCACCGAACGGGTCTATGAGGACCTGGAAAAGGAAGCGGCTCGGGAGTTCGGTTCGCCTCTGGATCTGGCCAGAGCCTCCGGGCCGGCTTTTGGCACGGTGTTCACCACGCTGGATGAGCGCGGCCAACCCCTGCAGGACGATGTGGCCGCCGATCCGCTGGTGATCCCGTCGCTGCTCACCCGCGAGGGGCTGGACTCCTGGTTCCTGCGTAAATCCGATGATGTGACCGAATTGGCGCTGGTGGATGCCTGGGTGCTGGGCCGCCGTGATGACGTCGACTTCAGCGAATCCGATGAGGCGAAACTGACCGCCGATCTGCAGTCGCTCTACGCCGAGCACTATGCCGAAGCCTGGCGGCGGGCGCTGAGCCGTGTCGACGTACAGAGTTTTACCGACTTCAACCACGGCGTGCGGGTTCTCGAGAGCCTCACCAGCGGTCACCAGCCGCTGCAGCAGTTGCTGGGGCAGGTTACCCGTCACACCCGTCTGGTGCCCGAAAGTAGCGACCTTGACGGTGACAGTGAGGCCGCGAGTGCAAGTGCGAAGGCCGCCCGTAAAGTGCTGGAGCAGTCGTCTCACTTCGCCATGGTTCAGGAGATTGATCGCCAGTTCGCCGAGTTCAATCAGCTGGATCGAAAGCAGGGTGACAACCCCAGCGATCTGGAGCAATTGATGGTGGTGCTGGGGGATCTGCATGAGTACATGCGCGGCATTCAGGAGTCGCCGGATCGTGGCAAGGCTGCATTGCAGGCGGCCCGTGCCCGCATGGGGCTGCAGGGCGCGGATCCGATCTTCACCCTGCAAAGGCTGGCGGACAACCAGCCGGCGCCGCTGGACCGCATGCTGGACAAACTGGCCGCGGAGAGCTGGCGGGTGGTGCTGGACCAGGCCGTGGCGCAACTGGAACGCCAGTGGTACCGCGAAGTTTACCAGCCCTTCCAGCAAGCGCTGGCCCGGCATTATCCGTTCAGCCCGGGCGCCGGACGGGATGCCGCGTTGCAGGACTTCGAGCGCTTCTTCGCGCCAGAGGGTGTGCTGGATACCTTCTACACCGACAACCTGAAGCTGTTCCTGGAAGATCACCCCGAGCATCTGGGCGGATCGCGCCGTGCCGGCCTGGTGCGCAACGATGTCAAAGCAGCACTTGCAAAAGCCGAGGACATTCGCCGCGCCTACTTCACCCGCAGTGGCTCGCTGGACGTGGAATTTGCGCTGGAACCCCTGAACCTGTCCTCCAACAAGCGCCGCAGTGTGGTGAACGTGGATGGCCAGTTGGTGGAGTTCAGCCACGGCCCGCGCCAGAGCATTCCGCTGGTGTGGCCGAATACCCTGCGTGACAGCGTGGAGAGCCGCATTACCCTGGTACCGACCCAGGTCAACCGCTCACCCCGCAGCCTGTCGGAAAACGGCCCCTGGGCGCTGTTCCGCTTGCTGGACAAGGCCGACATTACCGGCGTCAGCAGCAGCGCGGTGGATGTGCAATTCGAGCTGGACGACGGCCAGATGCGATACCGCCTGCACGCCGCCAGTAATACCAACCCGTTCACACAGCAACTCCTTGCGGGGTATCAGATCCCACGCAGTCTGTATTAGACTATCGGCCGCCTGGCACAGGATGGTGCCAGGCGGCGTTCAAACCGAGCATAGACAGCACTACATTCTTCAGGGACCGAAGACATGCCCCAGGCAAGCGGACTGCAGTTCACCGCCACCATTGGCGAATTTTCCTCTGACCATTTTTCCGTTGTCGGCTTCCAGCTGACGGAACACCTGTCCGACCTGTTCAGCGGTACGCTGGAGCTGGCCAGCACCGACCCCTCGGTTGCCGCCGCCGACGTGCTGGAACAGACCGTGGACCTGGTGGTGTGGCAGGACGGTGTCCCGCTGCGCCGCTTCACCGGTGTGGCCAACGAGTTCGCCCGCGGCGACAGCGGCCACCGCCGTACCCGCTACGACGTGATCTTTCTGCCCGCCCTGTGGCGCCTGGGCCTGATGCACAACAGCCGCATCTTCCAGACAAGAACCACCGAGGCCATCGTGCGCACCCTGCTGGAAGAGCGCGGCATCGTCGACACCGTGTTTGATCTGAAGCGAACGCCCGAAGAGCGGGAATACTGCGTCCAGCACCGGGAAAGCGACCTGGCCTTTGTCGAGCGCCTGGCCGCCGAGGAAGGCTGGCACTACCGCTACCAGCACGGTTCGGTGGACGGCAGCGAACAACCCGCACTGATCATCGCCGACCACCACGGCGATGCTCCGAAGCTGGACCCGGTGGAATACAACGGCAAAGCCGGCGGCAGCGTCCAAACACCCTGCGTGTTCCGCTTCGCCTGTCAGGAGCGAGTGCGTACCAGTTCCGTCGCCATGAAGGATTACACCTTCAAGAACCCCGCCTACGCCCTGATGCACGAACAGGCCGGCGCGGAGCTGAATCACGGCGAGGACTACCAGAGCTATCAATACCCCGGCCGCTTCAAGGCCGACGCCAGCGGCCAGCCCTTCACCGAAGCGAGGCTGGACGCCCTGCGAAACGACGCCAGCACCGCCAGTGGCGAAAGTAACCGCGCCGATTTTACCCCCGGTGCCAAAGTCACCCTCACCGACCACGACAGCGAACGCCTGAACCGGGAATGGCTGCTGACCGGTATTGTCCACACTGGCAAACAGCCTCAAGCGCTGGAAGAAGAAGGCGGTGCCGACCCCACCAGCTACAGCAACCGTTTCAGGGCGGTGCCCGCCGACCGTACCTGGCGCCCACAAATCGGACACCGCCCATTGATGGACGGCCCACAAATGGCCATCGTCACCGGCCCGGAGGGTGAAGAGATCCATTGCGACGAACACGGCCGGGTGAAAGTCAGGTTCCCGTGGGACCGCTACTCGAAAAATGACGAGCATAGCAGCGCCTGGTTAAGAGTCAGCCAGGGCTGGGCCGGCGGCCAGTATGGCTTCATGGCGCTGCCCAGAATCGGCCACGAAGTCATCGTCAGCTTCCTGGACGGCGACCCGGACCAGCCCATCATCACCGGTCGCACCTACCACGCCACCAACACACCGCCGTACGCGCTGCCGGAACACAAAACCCGCACCACATTAAAAACCCAGACCCACAAAGGCGAGGGCAGCAACGAACTGCGGTTTGAAGACGAAGCCGACCAGGAACAGATCTACCTCCATGCCCAGAAAGACCTGGACCTGCTGACCGAAAACAACCGTACGGAAGTCATCAGAAACGACAGCCACCGCACGGTAGAGAATGACGCGTTTAACCACATCAAGGGCAACGATCACAACACCGTGGACGGCGAAAAACGCGAGCAAACGGGCAAGGACCACAGCTTCAACGTCACCGGCACCCTGCACCTGAAAGCCGGCACCGCCTGGCTCAGCGACTCCGGCACCGAACTGCACATCAAGGCCGGCCAGAAAGCCGTGATCGAAGCCGGCGCCGAAATCACCCTCAAAGCCGGCGGCAGCTTCGTGAAGATTGATCCCAGCGGCGTGGCCATGGGTGGGGCTGCGATCAAGATGAACGCGGGTGGTGCGCCGGGTAAGGGCAGTGGGCAGAAGGTGAAGGTGCCGGAAATGCCTGGGTTGGTGGAGAAGGCTGGCGTCATCAGTCCCGCGCCTGAAAAATTACCTGACGGGCCCCAGCGGCCCCTGGCAAAGCCGGATCAGATCCGTGCTATCAAAAATGCAGCAAATCAGGGTAAGGGAATATGTCAGGTGTGCTCACCGGAACCCGGAGGCGCGACCTGATGGTCCGTTTGGCTGAACTCCCCGGAGTCGGGAAAACGTTTCTTCTGATTGATGGCGCGAAAGTGAAAGGCCTGTCCCAGACCATATACAGCGAAGAGGCGTCTCCCCGGTGTGACGCGCTGTACCGTGGAACCGAACTTGCCGATTTATCGGAAATATCCCCTTGGTTGGTCGAGGCCAACCTTCAGAGCGCCCTGGCTTTGAAATGTTTTGGTGAGTGGATGCACCAGGGCGCTGCGGTGGTGTTGCAGGCTGACAATCATTTTGAGGAAGTAATTGATCACCTGCGCGGATTGCTGATGGCCAGGTTGGCCACAGGTGATGAAGTGATCTTCCGATTCTATGACCCAGAAATCGCACGCAATCTGTTGAAACAGGATTCCATAGGTGAGGATGTTAGGCGCCTGATGGGGCCGTGTAACCTGTTTGCTATTCAGGATCGTCGGACGGGAGAGTGGGAGTATTTTCGCAACGATCAACCGTCGTCTGAGCGGCAAGGGGAATTATTCCACATCCGCGAAGAGCACCTGGTTGCCATGGAAAAGGCAGCGGAACAAACGGCACTGAGAAAACTGGAACTGCACACTGCGAACTATTTTCCCCACTTGCTGCACCAACCGGGAGAAGAAGAGCAGGATTGGGGCAGGGTTTCTGCTCTGGTGAATGCAGCCACAGAGCGGGGGCTCTACAGCACTCGTGATATCGCCCTGTATATCAATGTCATCGGGTGGATTGGTCACGACGCCTTTGAAAATGATGATGTTCAGACCATGTGGAAGGAGAATTCCGCAGCGCCGGGTAAAGCCATAGCGCGAATTGCAGAATTCGCCGAGAAAAAGTCAACGGAGGGACTGGTTCATGGGTAGTGCTAACAGCTCAGCGTTTTTACAGGGTGCTGGTGACATCGACTCCGCGGCCCAGATGTGTCCGCTCGAGCTCAAAACCGTTGCATTGTATCCGGTGCGCTGGGCGATCAGTCAGGAAGATGCTGCTTTGCCTGCTAACTTCCGTCCGCCTTCCGTCGCGCTTGGAACCACTCACTACTGTGTTCGAAAGCTGACACCCGGTTGGGTCTACATGTTCTCCGAAGTTTTCGGAACGCTGCATGAGTACCGAGTCAACGAGCAAGGCCAGATAACGGAAGTGCAACCCGGTGCAAACTCGGTATTGCTTCCAGATGTTGATGCGCAAAGTGCTTTGCCCGCCATACACCACCCTGCGGAAGGAAAGGTGCTTCTGAAATTCGTGCAGCATCGCTGGACTGTGCGTTTGCAAGAACTTGTACGAGCGGATGCGCAAGTCCGGGAAGAGCACATGCAGTCGTTCGACTTGAGCGGTCTCCCGGAAAAGCGTGAAGACGTAAATATCAGTGAAACCGAAACTATAAATGGAGTGGTTGAAGACTTTCGGCAGGAGCCAATGGATTTCGAGTGGAGTCTGACGGACTTTGCACAAGGTATCAGTGAGTCAGATTTGCAGGGGCAGTGCAAAAAAGAAACTGAATTTTCGTACTGCGTTGCCCTTGATGATGAAATTGGTATCACCTCCGAGCTAGGCCAACTGCACGCCCTTCATGTAAACCTGATTATGAATTACTCGGAGGAGAACGCGTACGCCTACACCACCTCCCAGATGGTGGACGCGCTCATCGCCCGGGAGGCCAGCAAGAAGGAATCTGAGGACGACCGGCAAGAAGTGACCGATGAACTGAAAGAACGAATTCGTTCAGGGGAAAAAGACGCATTCGTTGATAACTACCACAAACAGATTGAGGAGTATGACCAGGCTAGGGCATTGGTATTCGATGACTGGAAGCGGTGGATTGACTCCGACCAGTTGGCCAGGAAACTGGAGTTCAACGACTGTTACTGTGCGGCAGGGTTCGAGGCGGTTGAGCAGGAACTGGCAGATATACTAGATGGTTATGTCGGTGCGGAAAAGGGCAAGGAAGATGCCGAACGGTGGTTGGAAGCGGACGAAGGCGAAGCCAGCACGATCGGTAACATGCTAAACACCGCTTTGTTCCTGGCATCTGCCACCAACGGTATTGCCCAGAAACTGAAAGACCTCCCTGGCTTTGATTACGGCAGCCTGAAGATTGTGGACAGCATCTTTGACATGCCGGCGCATGTGCGAGTGAGCACTGCCACCGATGTTCTGATGCTGGAATTCGCCGCCCCCGCCGCAAAGATGGGAGCCTGGGCGAAAGACCCTCAAACCTGGCCGCAGTGGAAAAAATGGACCAAGGCCGTCCAGAAACGCTATGGCATTGATGTTCACCGACAGGGAATAACCTTGAATACCGCGACGGACCTGCTCACGGCGGTCCACCGCAAATCGCTGGAAGCCGCTGGCCATAACCTGTCTGAACTTACAATGACGCCACTGGCCGCCGGCATGGCAGATGCCAGGGTCAGGAATTACCTGCGTAGCACCATGATCGACATGTTCCACCTGACCCCGGATTTCAAGGACAATCCCTTTGGCTGGCTTCATACCCGGCTGGACCCGGTGGTTGAAAACATCAAGCAGAACCGGGGCAAGTTTATCGGGGCCGTAACCTTCTTCCACGCGATTAATGTGGCAAGCCTGTTCTCCGGCCTGGATAAGACCCACCAGGATGTAATGCTGGGCGACCGGTCCACCCTCGACCGGTGGGGGTACCTTGTATCTGGCCTGTGGAGCATCGGTGAAGGCGTGGTTAACCTCAGCGGGTTGCTGATCAAGGAGGAGCACGCCAAAGCCCTGGGGGCAAACCTGTCGACGGCTGGGGCCAAGTTGTCGGTGGTTTTTAATGGATTCAGATTTGTTGGTAGGGTTGCTGATATCACAGCTAGTCTTGCGAGAATCACCGTAAAGACCCTTCCCTATGTGGGCGTTTTACTGTCTATAGGTTTGGAAGGTTGGAGAGGCTATAAAGCGCTGGGTACAGGGCATTACACAATGGTGGCCTTATCAGGCGTCCAGATTGGGCTGAGTATAGGCATAACCTACCTTGCCACTCTGGCGGTGGCGGGTGCGGTTAGCGGGGCGGGGGTGGCCGTTGTGCTCGTGGTGGGCGCGGTTCTAATTGCAGTCTCCTTCGTTATCAGCATGGTACAGCTTTACATCGCCCGGTCCCGGATCGAGGATTTCCTCTCTATGTCATTTTGGGGCAACGCGCCCACGTTGCGTTACTGGGATGAGCAGTCCAGGCCATCAAGCGTGGAATTGCTGGAGGAAAGCCGAACCGTTATTTCTCAGGATGAAGGCGTCGATGTCAGGCGTTATTTTGAAGCGGAATTGGATGCGTTTTATTACATGCTGTTTTCTCCAATTGTGCGGATAACCGAGCACATCGGTCGGCATTGGGATATAAACCGGGGTGAGCATCAGGTCATGTCGGAAATGACCTCTTTTGTAGTGTATTTACCGGGTTATAGTGATGGAACTTGCACGTATTCCATCAAGCTGTTCGAGGTAGACACCAACTGGTTTGAGAAAGATGAGCCGAGTGATATCACAGACTTGTTTTATAGGAGGAAGCGGCTAGACGCTTCTACTGAGGGTGTTTTATATCGGTTTGACCACTACAACCACAACAAATGTGACCAGCTTGAAATGCTGATTGAGTACGAGAAAGACGGCCGGAAAGTCACGGGCGAAAACGGTCTTCGAATCATCCTGGACGGTAACGATGTGGAGGAACTGGGTGTCGATGAAAGACTCGCCTTTGAAGTGTGATTTTCCCGAAACGGACCTGGAACAACAGCTGGAAAAGAAGCTGTACCGCACTCATGGTGCGCGACTTGCGAGCCCCATGGCTCGGAAAGTGCCTGGGGTCTCCGATTCCTCGGAAAAGATGGAACACAGTTTTGCCTATATTGGTGAACGGTTCATGGACGTTCGCACGGCCTTCTTATCTCTTCGTTCAGGCCTGCCGGCTATCATAAATCTGTTCATGCTCATTGTATTAGTATTGGGCTGGTTTATTAGCCTGTTTTATTCAAAGGCGCTGCTGGCTTTGTTGGTTGCTTTTGGGCCAGTCTGGGTGGCCGTCTATCTGTTTGAAATTTTCTTCCCGCTCACGTTGCCAGTTCGAATCGACCGGAAGGAGGGATTCGTGTACGTAGGGCACCGGGGTACGTTCTACCGGATTCCTTGGGACGAGCTGGAAGTGACCTTTTCCTATAACTGGCAGTATCTGGGTTCCGGCGTTGTGTGGGAGAGGCAGTACTACGCCCACCTGTTCATTCGGGAAAAGCATTACTTTTGCGGGAAGCCACCAAAGATGCCCGTGCAGCGTAAGAAGATTTCTTCCGGGTTTAAAGAGGAGGGTATGTATCGAAAATGGAATTTCATTGTCAGGTATTATAACGAAGGGGTCATTGAAGAAGATCTCGATCATCTCGCTTGGGTTAATTATGATTCATACAAAGAAGATCTGAAAAAGAAACCAGTAGCAATATCAATTATAGAGTGTTTGGGGGTAATTCTGTTTATTCCGAGTATTATTTGGTGGAAGTTTACCCCCTTCAAGTACAAGTGGCCGAAAGAGGTTGAGGAGGTTTTTGGGAAGGCGAACTATTACTGATCAATTGACAGAGGTCGAGTATGTCTTGTCGCTACGCTCTACGCCACGTTGTTCTCGCCGATTGAAATGCTGATTGAGCCTGAAAAGGACGGGCGGAAAGTTGCGGGTGAAAACGGGTTTCGAATCATCCTGGACGGTAACGATGTGGAGGAACTGGGTGTCGATGAAAGACTCGCCTTTGAAGTGTGATTTTCCGGAAACGGACCTGGAACATGAGCTGGAAAAAAAGCTGTACCGCACTCATGGTGCGCAACTAGCCAGCCCCCCGGCCCGGAAAGTGGTGGAGGTGTCCGATTCCGCGGAGGATATGAGCTACTGTGTCGCATACGCTGGCGAGCGGTTCATGGACATTCGGACGGCCTTCTTGACTTTCCGAAGGGGGCAACTGGTTGTTGTAAATCTGTTCATGATGGTTGTGTTGGCTCTAGGTTGGGTAATTGGCCTGTTCTATTCAAAGGTGTTTCTGGGAGTATTGATCGCTTTCGGGCCCGTTTGGGTAGCCATCTACATATTTGAGATCTTCTTCCCGCTCACGCTCCCGGTCCGGATCGACCGAAAGGAGGGATTTGTCTACGTAGGGCACCGGGGCACTTTCTACCGGATCCCTTGGGAGGAGCTGGAAGTGACCTTTTCCTACAACTGGCAATATCTGGGCTCCGGTGTTGTTTGGGAGCGGCAGTACTACGCCCACCTGTTCATGCGGGAAAAGCATTACTTTTGCAGAAAGCGCCCCAAGATGCCCCTGCAGCGCAAAAAGATATCTTCCGGATTCAAGGAAGAGGATATGTATCGGAAATGGAATTTTATTGTCAGATACTACAACGAAGGGGTCGTTGAAGAGGACGCTGATAATCTTGTTATGGCAAATTACGACTCATATCGAGCGGATATACCCTCTAAGTCAATGGCAGCACGTATCATCGACACTTTATTACTAGTTATTTTTATGCCCACTATGTACTGGTGGGCGTTTTCTCCCTTTAAGTACAAGTGGCCGAAGGAGATTGAAGGTATCTTTGGGAAGGTTAACTATTACTGATTCCGAATCGAGGGTTCCTGTCACTGCGCGCTACCCCATCGAACTGCTGACCGAGCATGATAAGGATGGCCGGAAAGTCACGGGCGAAAACGGTCTTTGAATCATCCTGAATGGAAGCGATGTAGAGGAGTTGGGGGTTGATGAGCGACTCACCTTTGAGCTGCGGTTTTCCCGAAACGGACCTAAAACAATACTTAAAAAAGAAGCTGTACCAGACAGGAATCAAAAAATGGAATTGAACCAATTGTCAGGGAGATTTTTGATGCTCCTGTGCCTGCTAACCTTCCCCCTCCTCGCCCACGCCGGTGTCTACAAGTGGGTAGACGCCAACGGCCAGGTCCATTTCGGTGACCGCCCGCCTTCTCAGGCGTCCTCCAGCGAAGTGGAGATCAACGCAGCACCACCTCAACAGGATCCGACCGCGCGGCAGCGCCGTGAGAAAGTGGCCGAGTTTCTCAACGCGCAACAGCTGGAGCGGGAGGAACGCCAGGCCGTTCAGCAGAGGGAGCGCCGCCAGGCGCAGAAGCAAGCCGAGCTGTGCCGGAAGTATCAGGCCCGCCTGAAGCATATGGACAGTATCTCCACGTTCTACAACCTGAATGAGGAGGGCGAGCGGGTATTTGTGAGCGAATCGGAGAACCAGGCGATCCGCCAGCGCTACCGTCAGAAAGTGTCGGAAACCTGCGGCAGCTGACCATCCTCCCACACGAAAGCAAAGGATCTGCAATGCGTGTTCTGTTTCGCGGGCCGACCCGCTGGTTGGTGGCGGTGGCAGCCCTGTGGTTGACGGCTGTCAGCCACGCCGCGCCTCCGCAACTTACTCTGGCTGAGGTCTACGAGCCAGGCATAGCGCTGGAGGACTACTGGGTCAGCGAGAAATACGACGGTGTGCGGGCGTACTGGGATGGCAACCGATTCCTGTCGCGGCAGGGTAACGTGTTCAGGGCGCCGGAACGGTTCACCCGGGGGCTGCCGCGCGAGCCTCTTGATGGTGAGCTGTGGATGGGGCGCGGGCGGTTTGACGAGTTGTCCGGGGCAGTTCGCCGCCTTGAGCCTGACGACAGGCAGTGGCGGCAGATCCGCTTCATGGTGTTTGATTTACCCGCCAGTGACCGCCCGTTCACGGAGCGAATTGGGCAGATCCGCAACCTGCTGGACGAGTCGTCATCCCCCTTTGTGCGTGCGGTGCCGCAGTGGCGGGTCTCCGGGCATGCCGGCCTTATGGCGGAACTGGATGCGGTTGTAGCCAAGGGCGGAGAAGGGCTGATGCTGCGCCATGGTGCCAGCGGCCGCGAAAGCGGTCGTACGGATTCGCTATTGAAAGTAAAGCGTCACGACGATGGGGAGGCCGTTGTGGTGGGCCACCTGCCGGGAAACGGCAAGTATCAGGGCGCGCTGGGTGCACTGCGGGTGCAACTGGCGGACGGTCGACGGTTCCGTCTTGGCAGCGGCCTGAGTGATGCCGAACGCCTTGATCCCCCACCGATTGGATCGGTGGTGACCTACAAACATTTTGGTCTCACCAGTACCGGGCTTCCCCGGTTCGCCAGTTTTCTGCGGGTGCGGGCTGATGAGCCGCCCTCCGGAACCGCTCGCTCCGATTAAGTAAACGTCATGCCGCTTTAGTAACCTTGTGCTACCTTTATAGTGTCTTCGCCCGTCAGCTGAGAACCGGGCGTAGCGATTACCGTAGTCATCGGAATGCCGTAAACGCAGTGTCAAACTGACAGGAGGCAAGAAATGGAAGCTAAATCCGCACAGGACGATTACAACCGTGTGAAGGAAGATCTCCAGTTACTCAGGGAAGATTTCGCCAAGCTCACCAAAACCGTTAGTGATGGCCAGAAGAACAACATCAGCAGTCTGCGGGACGAGATCCGGCGCGAAAGCCGGGAAGCTCTCGAAAGCGTGCGCAAGCGTGGGGATGAGGCGATCACTCGCGCCCGTGACGCGAGTTCCAAAGCAGTCCACGACGTGGAGCATCAGATTGAGGAACGGCCTTTCCTCAGTATCCTCATCATGTTCCTTGCCGGCATCCTGGTCGGGCGGCTGCTTGATCGCTGATGATGCTCGATTCTCCGAAGATTCAGAGTGCCGTCCGTAAGACCGTTGCCGCCGTACTCGGCTTTATGCTGGCGCTGGTTTTGCTGACGGCGCTGCTGATTACCGGTTTTTATTTTCTGGTCAACGCCGCCACGCTGGCCCTGACCCCGATACTGGGAGAGGCGGCGGCGATGACCGTCACCGGTCTCGGATGCCTGCTGATCCTTGCATTGTTCTTTCATCGTCTGGTTCGTACGCCATCGAAGGCGAAATCCGATGATTCCGGCGCCACCGGTTCAGGATCTCCAATCGAATCACTGCGCAATCTGATCAAGCAGAATCCTCTGGAGTCGGCGCTCGCAGCCTTCGCTCTTGGTGTTGCCGAGCAGAACGATCCGCGTCTGAAGTCCCTGTTGTTACAGGGAGGCATGGTGCTGATGAAAGAAAGTGAGCGCGCCCAGGAGGCCCCACCGTCCGAAACAGCTGGCGACGACGCCTCGTAGTTCCCCTCCAGCTCAGCCCTCTGCTACCCGATCCATTGCTCTCACGTCGCTGCCCGCGACGGTATTTTCCTTTGGTTTTTAATAGCCTGTGCTTTGCATTCATTCGAAAAGCTACATGAAGAATACATGACCGAATGTTAGTTGAGGTTTAACCCCCAAGCCGGTTTTCAGACGGTAGGCTGGAGCCATGTAACTGAGTGTAACGCTTCTCGGTTGCTGTCCGACTTGAATGGATTTCTGAACTCACGAGGATGAAAGTGTATGAACGTTAAAGCGAAATTTGCATGTGCCACAGTTCTGACTTCAGCTGTACTGGCTGCGCCGGCAGCCTGGGCCCAGGACAGCACGGCTCGCGACAGTTCCGGTTTCTTCATCAGCGGTAGTTACGGTGGGTATAAGTCCCATGGTGGTGAATTCGATGATGATAACGACCTGCTGGGGGCATCCGTCGGTTATCAATTCAATGAGTTTTTCGCGCTGGAAGCGGACTATATCGATTTCGGCAAGTTCGGCGACGACGATGTTGAAGGTAAACTCAAGGGCGTGGGGCTTGGTCTGATTGGTCGCTTGCCCGTTACCGAAACCTTTGGCGTCTACGCCAAAGCCGGTGCCTTCGCGTCTGCATTCGATGTTGAGGCTTTTGATGAAGATGAGACCTACGACGAAGTGAATCCGTTCGTCGGCGCCGGTGTGGATTTCCGGGTGACCCAGCACCTGACAGCGTTCGCCGAGTATGACCGTTACAACGTCGATATCGACGAGGACGACTTTAACGGTCAGGTGACCAATGATGGCCCGGACTTTGACACAGGACGTGTTGGCCTGCGCTTCCAGTTCTGAGAGGCCTGACCTTGTACCCCAGTGGCTCCGGGCTTTCATGCCCGGAGCCTCCAACCTCGACGAAACTACGAAGTAACCTTTCTGACCTCCAGCCGGTTGCGGCCGTTTTGCTTGGCGATATACAGCGCCTGATCGGCAAGCCGGAGGAATTCAGCCGCTACCGTGTCCGCTGCGGGAACGCCGATGGCCAGGCCCAGGCTGATGGTGAGGGTGATATCCTGGCCAGCACAGATGTCACGGGTATTCGCTACCGCTTCGCGGAAGCTCTCCAGGCGCTCGATCAGGTCGTGTTCATCCTCATAGGTGGTGAAAACCACGAACTCCTCTCCGCCAAACCGTGCAATCCGGTCAGTCTCGCGCCGGAAGTGTCCACGCATGGTGTCCGCCAGTGTTTTGAGGCAAACATCGCCTGCCTCATGGCCGAACGTATCGTTGATTTTCTTGAAGTGGTCGGCGTCCACCATCGCTACAGCAAATCCGGCCTGATGTCGTTGGCACCACTGAAAGCTGTGACTGAACTCGCGATCGAAATACGCCCGGTTGCCGAGCTGGGTAAGGTCATCGGTCACACTCAGATGGGCCAGTGATGCGTTGGCGATGGCCAGTTCCCGGTTCAGCCGGTCCAGCTTGCGGTTCCAGTAGAACAGCAGGGCGAGAATGAATGTGGCAATCGCCATCAGCTGCCACACCAGGGAGTAGTCCACTCTCTGCTCCAGCTGCATGGTACGCCAGTGGTTATCGAGGTTTTGGCGTTCCTCTGCGGTGAGGCTGGCAACCAGCTTTTGCATGATGCTCAGCAGGATTGGCTGATCATTGCGTGTTGCTACCGAGAGCGACCAGTCAGTGGGGATGCGACCGATGACCTTGAGATCCGCCAGCCCCAGTTCCTGCATGTAGTGGCTGGCAGTTGCCAGCGTGGTGACGTAACCGTCCAGCTCGCCCTGTTGCAGCAGGCGCAAACCTTCGTGCTCATTATCAACTTCAACCAGTTCGATGCCCGGCTCACGTTGCCTGAGTAATTCGGCAAACGCGTAATCCCCGACTATGCCAAGCCGCTGGCCCTCCAGCTTCTGGACATTCTCGATGAATGGCGCCTCGATACGCCCGACGACCACGTTGGGAATCTGCAGGTATGGATCGGTAAAACTCATGTATCGTGCACGCCGGGGCGTTTCCATGGCGAGTGAGAACAGATCACAGTGGCGTTCTCTGGCAGCCTCAACCGCGGTTTGCCAGTCGGCAGCCGGGTAGATGTCAAAGCGGATGCCCGAGCGGTCGGCGAACAGGCGGAACAACTCGGCCGACAACCCGACGTGCCGGCCCCGCTCATTGATGCCCTCCAGCGGCAGCCAGTCCGGATCCACGCACAGGGTAAGTTGCCGGCCCCGTTTCTGCAGCCATTGCTGTTCCTGCTCAGACAGTGCCAATGTCCCGGGCTGCTCTGTGGGGTGATTGAACGCTGCCCCCAGCCAGCGGTCCTCAATGGTTCGTTTCTCGGTTGGGCTGATGGCGGTAAGGGCCTGATTGAATATGTCCACAAGGGGCGTCAGAGCCGGGCGGATACCGAATCGCAGGTCTTCTCCGGCCATGTTGCCTACCGACAGTTCGCCGGCCACTCTGCTGCCTGTTATGCCCAGTTCACGTACCCAGTAATTGCCGTTGGGCAGGGCCGCGAGTACAACGTCCACGGTGCCATCCGCGAGGGCCTCGAACATCGCCTGCTGGGAATTGAATGCCCTGGCATTTTCGCCCAGCTTCTCCCGCACCGCGGTGGCGTAATAGATTCCTGCCCCGTAGGCCACCGACAGCCCTTCCAGGTCTTCCAGGGTGCGGAATAACAGATCGTTCTGACGGGTAAATGCCACGTTCGGGATGAGGTGGTACGGTTCAGTAAAGCGGGTGAATTCCCGCCGTTCCTCGTTTATCGACATGTTGGCCAGGATGTCGATGTCGCCCTGTTCGAACAATTCGAACAGTTCGGTCCACTGCCCACTGACGGGAATCACCTGCAGCCCGGTCAGATCGGCCACGCGGTCTAGGATGTCCACCGTCAGGCCCTGGAGCCGTCCGGCATCGTTGAAACTGAACGGGGCGTAGTCCCGCATCACACCGACGCGAACCGGTCCGAGTTGCTGAACATAGAGTTGGTCGAAAGCGCTGAGCGTGAAACTCTCAGGCTCGGCTATCCGGGCGCCCCCGAACTCCTGCCACCGTTCCAGCAGTTCACTGATGCGCGCCTCCGGCAAGGCCTGCAGCCCCTGACGGAGCTGCTGGAACAGTGCCTCGTTGGATTTCAGCACGCCGATCCGGAAGTCCTCCTGGGCCAGGGGGCCGAGGGGTGCGGGGCCGGCGACCTCAAGGAACCGGAAGCCGGCCAGGTTGGCGTAGTAGTTCAGCGTCAGTTCGGGGCCGATGATCACGTCCACCCAGCCAAACGCGAGGGCACGGACCAGGCTTGGCAGCGAATCATAGGTGCTCAGGTTGATGGCATTGTCGGCCAGCAGATTGCGGTAGTAGATGTCGGCGACGACGCCGACTTTGAATGGGGCAAGCTGCGCGAGTGAATTGATCTCACCAACCGGACGCTCCCGGTCATGCATCAGGTAGGTCTGGCGAACGTGGTAGGGCGGGGTGAACAGAACCTCCTGCGCCCGTTCTTCGCTGTATGAGATGCCGTCGATGGCATCCAGTTCTCCGTTGAGGAACGCGGTATAAATCTCCGGCCAGCTACCCGCCCGGAAGGTAAAGGTCAGATCCGATTGGCGCTCCACTTCCTTGAGCACGTCAATCGAGAAGCCGGCGGCTTCCCGTCCGTCCATGGAGGAGTAGGGCTGGTTGTCGGAAACAATACCAATGGAGACGGTCCCATCGTCTTTGGCGGTCACCAGCGGGCTGAGCAGCATCCCAAGCAACAACACCATGGCGGATACCGCCCGGCCCATAGCCGGTGGATGGTGGCGCTGGGGGAGGGGGGCGCTCATCGGGTTATTCGCAATCCTTGCTGTCCTGAACCGTCAGTGTAGACGCACCATCCGGGTTTTTCCTGTACAACGGGGCGTCACTCCCATTCAGATGCGTTAAAGTCTCCCCAACGCGTGAACAACCTGTGGGCCGGTGCTCAACCAGACACCGCAGGGCAGGTAACAGAAGGGAGGAGTGATGAAGACAGCAACCATTGACTGGGCCGTCACCCCGGCCGCCGTCTGGCGCCGGCACCGGTCCGGGCTCCGGGTGATCCGGCGGCTGGATCCGGTACAGTGGCACTCGCTGACGGGTATTGAGCGTCAACAACAGGCACTGGCCCGCAACACCGAACGATTTCTGGCCGGCGAGCCCTCCAATAACGCCCTGCTCTGGGGCGCGAGGGGCACTGGAAAGTCATCGTTGATCAAGGCATTACTGAACCGGTATCAGGATCGCGGTTTGCGGATGATCGAGGTGGACAAAGACGACCTGGTGAATCTGCCGGAAATCGTGGATGACATCTGTGAACTGCCGTTCCGCTTCGTGATTTACTGTGATGACCTGTCGTTCGATGTGGGCGAGTCCAGTTACAAGGCCCTGAAGAGTGTGCTGGAGGGTTCACTGGAATTACCGCCGGAGAACGTGCGGGTCTATGCCACCTCCAATCGTCGGCATCTGATGCCGGAGTTCATGGCCGACAACCTGAACAGTCAGCTGCGAGACGGCGAGCTGCATCCGGCGGAAGCGATCGAGGAGCAGGTCTCGCTGGCGGACCGTTTCGGGCTGCAGCTGTCGTTCTACCCCTTCGCCCAGGACGTCTATCTGCAGGCGGTGGATGCGCTGTTTCCGGACGTCGCGGAGCGTGCCGAACTGCACCGCGAGGCCATTCGGTTTGCCACTGCCAAGGGTGTGCGCAACGGTCGCACCGCGCAGCAGTTTTTCCGTCATTTCGGGGGCACGTCTCAGGATTGACGGGGCAGCGTGACCGTAATGCGCACACCGCCACTGTCGTTCTCTGCCCGCACCTGCCCGCCATGGTGGTCGGTGATCAGCCGCACGATCAGCAGGCCCTGGCCGAGGTGCCCGTCCTGGGCCTGGTCCCTCAGGGAAATGAAGGGGGCGAAGATATCGGAGCCGGTGCGATCGGGTAATTGTGAACCCTCGTTGAACACGCTCAGTTCCAGGGACCGGGCGGACACCGTGACCGCCACCCGGATCAGTCCACCGGTCGGGGTAAAGTCACGCGCATTGTCCACCAGCTTATCCAGCAGTTGCACGATCAGTTCCGGCGAGCCATGCATGATGCCGCCCTCGACCGGGCCCTGATAGACAATCCGGTGGTCTGCATCCAGTTGCTGATAGGCGCGGGTGGCCTGTGCGACCACTTCTGCCAGGTCAAAGCGTTCTTTCTCGGCATGGTCGAAGCTCTGTTCCAGTCTGGCGGCCTCACTCATGCCGTTGAGAATCTGACTCAGACGCTCGGTGGCCGAAGTCGCCCGATCAATGTAGCTGGTGCGGTCCTGCGCCGATTCGGCGTGGCGCAGGTTTTCCAGGGACGAGCGAACCACCGCCACCGGTGTTTTCAGTTCGTGGGAAAGCCTTCGGGAAAAGCTTTCCAGGTAGTCGTTGTAGCCACGCAGGCGGGTGACCATCTGGCCGAAATGCCGGTGTAACTGCCCCAGCTCATCGTGGGCGTTGGTTTCCGGCAGGGTGCCGACAATACGGCCATCGTCGTCAACGCTGGCGCTGACCGCCCGTTGCAGGCGGGTGATCCGCCATGACAACCAGCTGACATAACCGAGAAGCATCAGCATCAGCGCCACCACCAGCAGGGTACTGCGCGCAATCACCGAACCGAGGGCATTGCCGGACAGCGCCAGTAACTGGTCGAGCGACTGCTCCAGCACCAGTGTGCGGCCATTGAAGACGGGTTGCGTGACCATTAGCAGGGTATCGCCATTGCCATGGCGCACCAGCCCCTGTTCCGGCAGGGTCTGCGGCTCAGTCCGGTTGGCGGTGTTGTCCACGGGGCGGGGCTGTGGCTGGTAGAAACGCACCAGGGCGCGCAGGCCGTTGAGTGCAATCTGTTCCACCACCTGCAGCGGGCTGAGGGTGTCGAACGCTGGTCGGTGGTGCTGATCGGCCAGTGCCTGGCGGGCAATGACCCAGCCGTCGGGTTCCAGTATCTGCAGGTGCTGGCCACTGGCCATTTGGCTGGCAAGTTCCCGTTCAACGGCAGGCAGGCGCCTGACGACCACCGGTGGCGGGTCCACCGCGGTGCCGCTGTAACCGATGCCTTCGTCCCCGGGCCACTCGGCCACCAGACCGAGACGACTGCTCCGTGGCGGTAACGGTAACTGCAGCTCCAGCTGGTATCCCTGCTCCACCGTTTCCCACTGTCCGGTAATCTGGAAGTCGCGCTTGTCGTGCTGCCCGGCGACAGTGGCATGGATGCTGCCGGGTGCCGGGGTGCGGATCAGTCGTTCCGAGCGCTCGCCGTCTACGACCTGAAGCAGACGCAGACGGTCATGGGGACGTTCCGGCGAACCGGGATCAAAGTAGGCGACGTGCGGCCGTTGCACCCGAACCAGCAGGTAAAGGTAGTTCCGGTCGGTGGCCGCCTGCCAGCGCAGGGCGGACCTTTCGCTGCCCTCGGGCAGTGGCTGCCAGCGCTGGCGGGACAATTCCTCATCGTATCCGGGCCAGTCATCACCGTAGCCGTCGAGCCGCAGTGATTGCTCCAGGGGCTCTGTGTAGACCACCGGCGTGCCTGTTTCGACGGCATCGTGACCGATCAGCAGGTCACCGGCGGTTTGTGCCATGCGCCTGGCCTGCTCCTGCAATTGCTCGGTGGCCTGCTTGCGCAGTGCTGCATCCAGCTCCAGCACAAACTGCAGGCCGGCCCAGGGAATCAGCAGCATCAGCAGGCTGGCAACAAACAGCTGGCGCTTGAGGCTCAAGGTTCACACCTCATGGGCATTCCAGCGATAGCCCATGCCGTAGGCGGTCTGGATGCCGTCAAAGGCGCTGTCCAGCTGCTGGAATTTGCGGCGGATGCGCTTGATGTGGGAGGTCACCGTGTTGTCATCCAGCACCGTGCTGGCGGCCTCCATCAGTTGATCGCGGGTGCGCACGTGGCCGGGGTGCTGAACCAGGGTATGCAGCATCCAGAATTCGGTCACCGTGAGGTCGACAGGCTGGCCCTGCCAGTCGGCGGTCATGCGGTCCACGTTCAGGGTGAGCTTGCCGCGCTGGAGTACTTCGTCGGGCTTTTTCAGAGCCTCTGCCCAGGCGTCGGCCCGGCGCAGCAGCGCCGTCACCCGCGCCAGCAGGTGATCCAGGCTCATGTCCTTGGTGACGTAGTCGTCCGCCCCCAGCCGCAGGCCATGAACGGAATCGATATCGCTGTCCCGGGCAGTGAGGAAAATGATCGGTACGGTGGCGGACAGCTGCCGCAGGTCCTGGCACAGGGTGAAGCCGCCCTCCGGTTCATCCCCCAGGCCCACGTCGATGATCGCCAGATCGGGCAGCGCTGTCCGCAGCACCTGAAAGGCACTCTTGCGGTCACCCTAGGCAGACACGCGATACCCCCGGCGCTCGAACGCGTCGCGGTAATTTTCACGAATGGCAGGCTCGTCTTCAATCAGGGCGATGTGTCGTTTCATGGATAACTGGGGTTCCGGTGAATGACAGGCTTCCTTTAACCAGGCTGGAAGGCCAGAACAAGGCTAACCACGCTGGAGAGCCAGAACAAGGCCAACCGCCGGGTTTGCCACAATTCATCATTATCTCCCCGTCAGTTTGCCAGATTCCGCCACCTGAGCGTCGTTTCGCTGCGCTGAAATAGCGTCATCCCATGCAACCCGGCGGTGCCGGAACCGAAAAAGAAAGGATGCACCATGATGCTACCGACGACGTTACTCAGGCTGGAATTCGACAAACCCCGACTCGACCCCCGGCGCGTCAAACGCTGCTGTGAGGGCGTATCCCTGTGGCTGGCGGTGCTGCTGCTGTTGTTTGTGCACCCACTGTATGCGGAGGCCGCCAGCGCAGCTGAGGGCACCGGCATGCTCGAGTTCGTCGATGCCGACGGTCGCCACCAGGGCCAGGCCACGCTGCTCAACACCGAGTACCAGGTCCGGGTCAGCGGGCTGATTGCCGATACCCGGCTGACCCAGAGCTTCAGGAACACCAGCCAGCAGTGGCGCGAGGGCGTGTTCGTGTTTCCGTTGCCGGAAACGGCCAGCGTGTATGGCATGACCATGCGCGTGGGGGAGCGGGAGATTGTCGGCGAAGTGCAGGAAAAGCAGGAGGCCAAACGGCGCTACGAGGCAGCCAAAAAGGCCGGCAAGAATGCCGCGCGGGTGGATCAACAGCGCCCGAACCTGTTTACCACTCACCTGGCCAACATCCCGCCGGGCGAAACCATCACGGTGGAGCTCAACTATCAGCAGACCGTGCGTTACCAGTCCGGGGAGTTTGAGCTGCGCCTGCCCACCACCCTGACGCCCCGCTACATGCCGGGCGAACCCCTGGCCCAGTCGCCTGCGCAGTGGCAGGGCGGCTGGGCCCGGCCGACGACCGAGGTGCCCGATGCCGACGCCATCAGCCCGTTTACAGTGCGGGCGGAGGACGTGGGGGACCAGAGCCATCGGGCGGTGGTCAATCTGGAGATTGACGCCGGCTTACCGGTGGCCGATGTCGCCAGCCCGAGCCACGCGCTGCGCAGCACCCGGGACGGTGACCGGGTGCGGGTCACGCCGGAGCAGGGCGCCGTATCGATGGATCAGGATGTGGTGGTGCGCTGGTCACCGGTGCGCGGCCAGGCGCCCTCTGCGGCGGTGTTCCACGAGCAGTGGCAGGGGGAGGATTACCTGCTGGCGCTACTGGTACCGGGGCTGAGCCGTAATCAGAATCTGCCCAGGGAGCTGGTGTTCGTGATCGACACCTCGGGCTCCATGGCAGGCCAGTCCATCGGTCAGGCCCGGGCATCGTTGCTGCGGGGGTTGGCAACCCTGTCACCGGGGGATCGCTTCAATATCATTCAGTTCAACAGTCAGACCCAGGCCCTGTTCATGCAGGCGGTGCCGGCGAATGGCCAGAACCTTGCCCGCGCGCGGCGCTACGTGGAGGGATTGAGTGCCAATGGCGGCACCGAGATGGCGCCCGCACTGCGCCTCGCGCTGGGGGAGAGTTCGCCTCAGCAAGAGACCGCCGATCAGCATGTGCGCCAGGTGGTGTTCATCACCGACGGCGCCGTGGGCAACGAAACCGCGCTGTTTGAGCAGATCCGGCAACAGCTGGGCGAGCGCCGCCTGTTCACGGTGGGCATCGGCTCCGCGCCGAACCTGCATTTCATGCGGGAGGCCGCCCGTTATGGCCGTGGCAGTTACACCGCCATCAGCGACACCGCCGATGTGGCCGGCCAGCTGGACGATCTGTTTGCCAAAATGCAGGCCCCGGTATTGACCGACATTGACGTCGACCTCCCGCCAGCGGCCGGCCCGGCCGAGGCCCACCCGATCAGGCCGGGCGACCTGTTTGCAGGTGAGCCGCTGGTTCAGGTGATTCGCGGCGTGAAGCGCAGGGGTAGCCTGGGGATTTCCGGCCGGCTGTCGGATGGCAGCCGCTGGCAGACCTCGCTGGACCTTTCCCGTGCGGCACCGGGCACGGGACTTCACCGCCACTGGGGCCGTGAGAAGATCGACAGCCTGATGGATCAGACCTTGTCCGGTCATGTCGAGGACGAAAGCCGGCAACAGGTGGTCGAGCTGGCGCTGGCGCACCAGCTGATCACCCGGTTCACCAGCTTTGTGGCGGTGGATACTACCCCGGTGCGCGAGGCGTCGGAGCCGCTGGCGACCGATCAGGTGCCAACCCTGTTGCCGGCTGGCAGCAGCTCCACCATGCTGCGCTATCCACAGACCGCGACCCTGTCGCCGCTGCTGACCGCGCTGGGCCTGCTCGGGCTGATGTTTTCGGCAGCCGCCTGGATGCTGCAGCGGAGGGCACGCTGATGAGTCGCCTCCTGCTATTGCTGGCCATGACTTTTGCCACCGTACTCACGGTGGGTCTTTGGATTCCATTCAAGGCCCTGATGGCTCAGGAATTGCTGGCGCTGGCCTGGGCCGAGAGCCAGGCGCGGCAGACCGAGACGCGGCCCTGGCCCTGGGCGGACACCTGGCCGGTGGCGCGGCTGTCATTGCCGGAGCTGGGGCAGTCGATGATCGTGCTGGACGGCGCCCACGGCGAAAGCCTGGCGTTCGGGCCCGGCCAGGTGCTGGGTAACGCGGCCGGGCCGGGCCCGGTAGTGATCGCCGGGCACCGGGACACCCATTTCACCGGCCTGCGTTATCTGGAGGCCGGCAGTGAACTGAAGCTGCAAACGCGTTCCGGCAACTGGTATCGGTATCGTGTCGATACGGTTCGTATTGTCGACAGCCGTTACGAGCGGATTGATACCGCCCAGCTGGATGACAGTACCCTGCTGCTGGTGACCTGCTACCCCTTTGACAGCCTCGATACCAGCGGGCCTTTGCGCTACGTGGTGGAGGCGAGAGCCGAAGGCGGCCCGGTTGCTGCTGCAGGTAACGAACACGTACAAATGGATACTGTTGCCGGGCTGTAGGTTTGGCTTACACTTGTGCGCCAAATTAACGAATGAGTTTGTGTTGCATGGGTGTTCTGAGAAAATTTCTGGCCTGGCTGAGTGTGCCGGTCATCTGCTTTTTTGCGCTATTGCTGTATCTGGCCCGTCCCTTCAATCCCGACAACAACCGGCTGCTGGGGTATGCGGTGGCCAGGGTGGGGCGCTTTTTTCTGGGTATGGAGCGCCCGGTAAGCGGCTTGGAGAATGTACCCCGGGACCGTCCGACAGTCGTGATTGCCAATCACCAGCACAACGATGACCTGTTCGTGATGGGGGATCTGTTGCCACCACGGACCGTCACCGTTGGCAAATCGTCGCTGGTCTGGCTGCCGTTTTTCGGCCAGGTATTCTGGCTCGGTGGCAACGTGATTCTCAATCGTGCCCGTTCTCACAAGGCCATCGCCGTGATGCAGGCCACCAGCGATGCCATCGCCCGCGACCGTAAGAGCCTGTGGGTCTTCCCTGAGGGCACCCGCAGCCGCGGTCGCGGCCTGCAGAAGTTCAAGAAGGGGGCGTTCCACGCCGCCGTTGCGGCAGGTGCGCCGATCACCATGGTCTGTGCCAGTCAGTATCAGGATGGCACGCTCGGCTGGACCGGGCGGCGGGAGCCGGTGTCAATCCACATCCTGCCCCCGATTGAAACCGCAAACCTCACCAGCGAAGACATTCCGCAGCTGATGGCGCGCTGCCACCGAGAGATGGAGAACGCCATCGCGGCCTTATCCTGATTCCCGACCGGAGCGGATGTGCTTGAAGCAGAACGGAAAACAGGGCAGTCTTTCGGGGTCTGAATTATTCGTCCGAAGGGCAGGGAGAGGCATGTTATGAATCTGATTCTGTTTCTGATCATTGGTGGGGTTGCCGGCTGGCTGGCCGGGCTGATCATGAAGGGCCGTGGTTTCGGCGTGCTGGCCAACATTGGTATTGGTATTGTCGGGTCGGTCCTCGGTGGTTTTGTGTTCCGTCTGCTCGGTCTCGCTGCGCAGGGCGCGGTGGGTGAGCTAGTCACCGCGACGGTGGGCGCAGTGTTACTGCTGGCCGTTGTTAGCGCAATCAAGAAGGCCTGAGCATGATTGTCCCCGTCACCGCAGTATTCGCCGCCGTTACCGGCCTGTTGTTGCTGGTCCTGTCGTTCCAGGTGGTGCGTTTTCGCCTGAAATACCGCAAAGGCATGGGCGTGACCGACGATCGCGACTTCGAAGCTGCCGTTCGCGCCCACGCCAATCTGGTGGAGTACGCCCCGCTCGGCCTGATCATGCTGGGCCTGGCGGAACTCAACGGCGTGGCCGGCAATCTGATTTACTGGACCGGTATGGCGCTGGTGGTCGGGCGGGTGCTGCACGCCTGGGGTATGATCAATGGTCGCGGCGGTCAGCACAAGGCCCGTATCGCGGGGATGGTTCTGACCTGGCTGGCGATTCTGGTGGCCGCCATACTGCTGTTGGCCAACGTTTACCAGGTCTACGGCTGACGCCGCGAGCGCTTACAGCGCCCGGGCCATTTCCTGAGTCGTATATTCCAGCTCGAGGCGGCGGTTCGCCGCCCGGTCTTCCGGACGGGCCAGTGGTCTGGCGCTGCCCCAGCCGCTGGTCGTTATCTGGGATTCCCTCACACCTTCTTCCATGAGCATGCGGGCGGCGGCACTGGCCCGCAGGCGAGAAAGAAACCGGTTGTAGTCCTCTGACCCGAAGTTGTCGGCGTGGCCATGGATATGCACACAAACACCGGGCTGTTGCCGCAGGTAGGCGGCGTGCTGGCGCAGAATCTCCATGTCCTGCTGATCGAGGGTGTGCTTGTTGAAACCATAGTGGAAACGCATCCGGTGTGGCTTGCGGCTACCGCTTTGGGCCGTCGCAGACAGCAGATGGCCCGCCTCTATTGCGGCTCTGGCCAGCATTTCCGGGTTGTCCAGTACGAGTATGGTCATGTCAGTTTCCTTGTGTCCGGTTTCTTGTTGTTGCCGATTACTATTGGCGTAGCCAGCAACAACGGCAATTGGCGAATGGTCGATAACGGATGATTCGCAGTTTGCCGGCAGCCCTGATTGAATGACATTTATGTGAATGCCGTATGACAGCGGCTGTTTGAATCACCTTGTCTGTCATTAGAGCGCGAAAAACTGGCCTCGCTGTGGTAAAAAACACTTTTTCAGGGACGAAATGTGATGAATTGTGACCGCCCATGCTGATTATTCCTGCTGAAAACGCCGTTAACTGGCGCCGCCCGCCCTGGGTCACCCTGGGCCTGATCCTGACCTGCCTGCTGGTTTTTCTGTTCTACCAGGGCGGCGACAACCGCCGCCTCGAAAGTGCGATCGAAGCCTACCTGGATGCCGGCCTGATCGAACTGGAGGCGCCGGTCTACGAAGACTACCTGCAACGCGAGATCCGCTTTGAAGGCGAATCCGAACGCATCCTGGAACTGCAGGAATTCCAGGAATTGCGGGCTTCCGACGAGCACCTCTGGGTGGCGGTTAGCCTGCTGATGGACCCGGAGTTCTACCAATACATGCAGCAGAATCGGGAACTGTTGTGGGCGCCGGCGGATCGGCAACGCTGGGCCGAACTGCGGGAGTCGATACAGAGCCGCTATATCGATCATCTGAGTGCCAATCAGCTGGGGCTGGTGCCGGCGGAGTTGTCGCTGTCCGCCCTGGTCACCTACCAGTTCCTGCACGGAGGCTGGGGCCACATCATCGGTAACCTGGTGTTCCTGTTCCTGCTCGGCTTTACGGTGGAAAAAGCGTTAGGACCCGGTAAGTACCTGCTCGCTTACCTGCTGTGTGGTGCGCTGTCCGGGCTGGTGTTCACCGCGTTTTCTGCCGGCAGCCCGGTCCCCCTGGTCGGTGCCTCCGGGTCGATTTCCGGGCTGATGGGCATGTACGTGGCCATCTACGGTCTCCAGAAAATCCGTTTCTTCTATTTCCTCGGTGTGTATTTCAATTATTTCCGGGCACCGGCGCTGGCCCTGCTGCCGGTGTGGCTTGGCAAGGAAATCTACGATTACTGGTTTGCCGGCGCCACCGGTATTGCCTACATGGCCCATGCCGGCGGGCTGGTGGCAGGTGCGGGGCTGGTGTGGCTGCTGGGCAAGAGTGTGTTCCAGGTGCGGGAGACGTTTTTCGAGCCGGAGGTGGAAGAGCAGGACGAACGGTTCACCACGGCTTACGCCCAGGCCATGGGCAGCCTTGGCCGTATGGAGTTCGGCGTGGCGCGCCGCCAGTTCGAGGTGCTCTGGCAGCGGTATCCGGAACGGTCCGTTCTGCTGGAGCACTTGTACCAACTCGCCAAACTGCGCCCGGATCTGCCCGAGTACCGACAACGCACCCGCGAGCTGATGAACGAGACCCTGACCCGCAAACAGCCGGAGCGCCTGATCGAAGTCTGGCGGGAGTACCTGGGCAAGGGTGAAGGCCATGCGCCGTTAGCGGCGGAGGATCACAACCGGGTGCTGTTCACCAGCCTCCGCCACGACGATCTGAAAGCCGCAGAGAAGGCTTTTGAAAGGTTACGCAGCTGCGGTGATGAGTTGCTGACCACCGAGGCGTGTCGGCTGCTGGCGGAGGAATTCGATAAGCGCCAGATGACCCCCAAGGCCCGTCATTACAAACAAATGCTACAGGCTGTCTGAAGGCGTACGGAAAGTGCAGGGTAGGGCCTTCCAAAACACGCTGTGAATACATCCCTGTACGCTCTGCTCCGCCATCCATGGCTCCGCAGGGTTTTGGAAGGCCCTACCCCGCACTTTCCTATATCAGATCTGCGAGTTCACCGTCTTACTCCTGAACCATAAACGAGGCTTTAGGTCCTTTCAGTGGCTCGCGGTTTTCTACCTGATTCAGGTAAGCGCCGATCTGTTCATGCAGCGGGTGATTGCTGCAGCGCTTCTGGATGAAGTTGAGAAACGCCGTGGCTTTTTCCCATTGGTTCAGACCATTGGCCAGCGCTTGCGCCACCAGCAGATAGGCCGGAGCCAGTTCCTGGCTGTCCGGGAAGCGCTTGTGGAAATCCTGAAGCAGCTTCAGAACCGCCTTGTAGTGGCCGCGCTGGTACAGGGTGCGGGCGCAACGAACCGCCAGCTCCGGGTCGTCGAGGCGAAAACCCGGTTCGACGTTTTCCAGAGTGGTCAATAGATCCGCGAGGCCCTCGCCATCGTTGCGGGAGGCCAGCCAGCCCAGCAGACGGGGGTGATAGCGGTACAGCTCGGGGGTGTCGTTGCGGGCGCTCAGCAGCTGGAACAGCTGACCGATGCGCTGGGGATTCTGGGGGTCTTTTTTCAACGCTTCCTTGAGCATCGACTGGACCCGGTCGTAGTTGCCGTCCTTGAGGTTCATGTCGATGTCGGCGTCAAAGCGGGTGCTGCGATCCCGGTGCCGGGCTTCGCCCGGCTCATCGGCGTCCTGCAGGTCGCTGGCAAATCCCAGCTCTTCCTGGTACTGGAACAGCAGGTAGCCGAGCATGTGGAACAGGATCAGCGTGAAGGTGCTGTTGAGAAAGCCCGCCAGCGGTTGTGAGAACCACAGTGGAAAATGGTTGACCGCAAAATCCTGCGCCGCACCGGAGGCCAGGGTCAGCAGGATCAGGTAACCGTAAAGCAGGAAATAGGGGCTGCCAATCCGTGAAATCAGCACCGCCAGGTTCATCGGATTCACGGCGGCGCCAACGGAACGCTCCATCGCCAGCACCATGATGCTGGCCGGCAGGGCCAGAATGACAAAAGCCAGCGTCAGCATCATCAGCAGCCCGCCGCCGATCATTGCCGCCGCCCCCACCAGGCCTCCCATCAGCACGAACACCAGCAGCTGCAGGAACACGATGTCGAAGCCGCTGCCGCTGAAGGCTGCCGAGACCGGGGGCGGTTTCATATGGCCCTCTGCGGTATGGCGAATGACATCGTAGGTGTATTTCAGCAGCGCCAGCGCCAGTACCAGGGTAATGATGATGCCCACGAGGTTGGGCTTCACCAGCAGAGGCACCAGTGTACAGATGGCGATGACAATCAGCGGGTCGGTGTGAAACGGGTAGCGGAAAAACGCGCCAAGCCGGTTCCAGAACGGGACCACTTCGGTAGCGGCGCCGAGATAGCGCATGGCTCGACTGCAATGGGGGCAGAGGGCGTGGCGCTTGCGGTTATCGGCATCCGGCATGCAGCGGGTACAGTAATGGGTCTGGCACTCGCCACAGTGCCACTTGGCGGCGTCGCCGGGGTGGTAATGACAATCGTGTTTCACAGTGAGCCTGGGTCTGGTCCGTCAGAGAATCGGGCGTCAATAATGACAGAAGCCGTGCCCCCGTCACAACGTGACAGGTAGACTATTGTGCTGCTTGCCACGTATGGGTGAGATCGGATCCACAAACCGGGAGGCTACTTGGCACACCAACCTGCACCGTCTGACACCGACGAGAAGCCCTCCGCCGGCCATCCCTCGCATTATCACTGGCGGGGCATTCTGGCGCTGGCACTGAAGCACAAGCCGCGACTGGTTCGCGCCAACCTGCTGGCGATTTTCGCCACACTGATGAGTGTGCCGGTGCCGTTATTGTTACCGGTGCTGGTGGATGAGGTGCTGCTGGAAGAGGACGGGCCGGTGCTGCCGGTCATGAACGCGGTGTTGCCCGCGGGCTGGCAGCAGCCGGTGGTCTACATTGCGCTGATGGTGGTGGCGGCGTTCCTGCTGCGGCTGTCGGCCCTGGCGTTCAATGTGCTGCAGTCCCGGGAATTTTCCAAGATTTCCAAGGACGTTGTATTCCGCATCCGCTCCCGCCTGCTGGGACGCCTGCAGCGGGTGGCGATGTCGGAATACGAAACCCGGGGCTCGGGCGCCATCAGCAGCTATTTCATAACCGATCTCGACACCATCGACCAGTTTCTCGGCAGCACCATCAGCCGGTTTCTGGTGGCCAGTCTCACTGTCGCCGGCACCGCGGTGGTGCTGTTGTGGGTGCACTGGCAGCTGGCACTGCTGATACTGCTGCTCAATCCCCTGGTGATCTTCGCCACCATCCTGATCGGTAAGCGGGTAAAGGAACTCAAGCGGCGGGAGAACAGCGCCTATGAAGCGTTTCAGGGTGATCTCACCGAAACCCTGGACGCCATCCATCAGTTGCGGGCTGCCAACCGCGAGCAGCATTACCTGCGCCAGCTCATTGGGCGGGCCCGCACGGTACGCGACCACGCCATCCAGTTCGAATGGCGCAGCGACGCCGCCACCCGCGCCAGTTTTGCGCTCTTCCAGTTCGGGGTCGATGCCTTCCGCGCCGCGGCCATGGTGACGGTGCTGTTCAGCGACCTCAGCATCGGCATGATGTTCGCCATCTTCGGCTACCTCTGGTTCATGCTCACCCCGGTCCAGGAAATGCTGAACATGCAGTACGCCTGGTTCGCTGCCAATGCGGCGTTGGGCCGGATCAACCGTCTGCTGGAACTGGAAGAGGAGCCCCGTTACCCGGCGCTGGAGAACCCCTTCCGGGATCGGCACACGGTGAGCCTGACGCTGAAGGACCTCCATTTCCGGTACGGGGATGAACCGGTGCTGCGGGGTATCAATCTGCACCTTGAGCCGGGGGAAAAAGTGGCTGTGGTCGGCGCCAGTGGGGGAGGTAAATCCACCCTGGTGCAGTTGATTCTGGGTATGTATACGGCCCAGCAGGGCGAGGTGCTGATCGACGGGGTGCCGGTTCAGCGCATCGGGTTGCCCTGTCTGCGGGAGCACGTAGCCACCGTGCTGCAGCATCCGGCGCTGTTCAACGATACGGTGCGCCAGAACCTGACGCTGGGGCGGGAGCAGACGGATGAGGCACTCTGGCGCGCGCTGGCAATCGCGCAAATGGAAGACACCATCGCCGCTATGCCGCAGCAACTGGACACCATGATCGGCCGTCAGGGTGTGCGGCTCTCCGGTGGCCAGCGCCAGCGCCTGGCCATTGCCCGCATGGTGTTGTCAGAGCCGTCGATTGTGATCCTCGACGAAGCTACTTCGGCACTGGATTCGGAGACCGAACACCGTCTGCACGAGGCATTGGACGATTTCCTCAGCCAGCGCACGACGCTGATCATTGCCCATCGGCTGAGCGCGGTGAGAAAAGCGGACCGCGCCTGCGTGTTCGAGGACGGACGGATTATCGAGGAAGGTCACCACGACGAGCTGATTCGCCGCGACGGGCTCTATGCGCAGCTGTACGGCGATCGCCAGCAGCTCTGAACCGCGCCTCACGGGGCGCTATTCACCGCAGTGATCCCGAACATTCATGGTGGTTTGGTTGAAGTCTGCGCATTCGCTGCAATAGTTATAGAAGACTTCCGATCCCGGCCATCATGTATCAGCCAAAAGGGGGCATCCCATGTCCAGCGAACGTCTCAGTAATGACAGCCTCAATACCCTGTCCAGCCTCGAAGCGGGCGGCAAGACCTTTCACTACTACAGCCTGCCCAAGGCGGCGGAGACCCTCGGCGATCTGGATCGCCTGCCATTTTCCCTGAAAGTCCTGATGGAAAACCTGCTGCGTAACGAAGACGACGTCACCGTAGAGCGCAGCCATATGGACGCCATGGTGCAGTGGCTGTCTGACCGAAAGTCCGACACTGAAATCCAGTTTCGTCCGGCGCGGGTGCTGATGCAGGATTTCACCGGCGTGCCCGGCGTGGTGGATCTTGCGGCCATGCGCGAGGCCGTGAAGGCCGCAGGCAAGGATCCGGCAATGATCAATCCGTTGTCACCGGTGGATCTGGTCATTGACCACTCGGTGATGGTGGATCACTTCGGTGACGCCTCGTCGTTCAAGGATAACGTGGCCATCGAGATGGAGCGCAATCAGGAGCGCTACGAGTTCCTGCGCTGGGGTCAGCAGGCCTTCGATAATTTCCGCGTGGTGCCGCCGGGCACCGGAATCTGCCATCAGGTCAATCTGGAGTACCTGGGCAAGACGGTGTGGCACAAAGAGCAGGCCGGCAAGACCATCGCCTATCCGGATACTTTGGTGGGCACCGATTCACACACCACCATGATCAATGGCCTCGGCATCCTTGGCTGGGGCGTGGGCGGTATCGAAGCCGAAGCGGCGATGCTGGGTCAGCCAGTGTCGATGCTGATTCCGGAAGTGGTGGGTTTCAAGATCACCGGCAAGCTCCGCGAGGGCATTACCGCCACGGATCTGGTGCTGACCGTCACTGAAATGCTGCGCAAGAAAGGGGTGGTTGGCAAGTTCGTGGAATTCTACGGCGACGGCCTGAAGGACATGCCCGTGGCCGACCGTGCCACCATTGCCAATATGGCACCGGAATATGGCGCCACCTGTGGCTTCTTCCCGGTGGACGAGCAGACCATCAAATACATGCGGCTGACCGGTCGTGAAGACGCGCAGCTGGCGCTGGTAGAAGCCTATGCCAAGGCCCAGGGGCTGTGGCGGGAGCCCGGCCAGGAGCCGGTCTACACCGACAGGCTGGAACTGGACATGGGCGACGTGGAGGCCAGTCTGGCGGGGCCGAAGCGCCCGCAGGACCGGGTGGCCCTGAAGAACATGAAAGCGTCGTTTGAGCTGCTGATGGAAACCGCGGAGGGGCCGGCCCCGACCCGGGAAGACAAGCTCGAGTCGGAAGGCGGTCAGACCGCAGTAGGTGTGCAGGAAAGCTACGAGCACCACGCCAGTCAGCCGATGGAAATGCATGGCGAGAAAACCCGTCTGGATCCCGGTGCGGTGGTCATTGCCGCCATCACCTCCTGCACCAACACCTCCAACCCCAGTGTGATGATGGCTGCCGGCCTGATCGCCCAGAAAGCGGTGGCAAAAGGTCTGCAAACCAAGCCCTGGGTAAAAACCTCGCTGGCGCCGGGCTCCAAGGTGGTGACCGACTATCTGCGTGTGGGTGGTTTTCAGGATGATCTGAACAAACTGGGTTTCAACCTGGTGGGCTATGGCTGCACCACCTGCATCGGCAATTCCGGCCCGCTGCCGGAGGCCGTGGAAAAAGCCATCAGCGATGGCAATCTGACGGTGGCTTCGGTGCTGTCCGGTAACCGGAACTTCGAAGGCCGGGTGCATCCGCTGGTGAAAACCAACTGGCTGGCATCGCCGCCGCTGGTGGTGGCTTATGCTCTGGCCGGTAACGTTCGCCTGGACCTGTCGAAAGATCCGCTGGGCGCCGATAAAGACGGTAATCCGGTGTACCTGAAAGACCTCTGGCCGAGCCAGCAGGAAATCGCCGAGGCGGTGGAAAAGGTCAAGACCGACATGTTCCGCACCGAGTACGCGGAGGTGTTTGACGGCGACGCGACCTGGCAGGCGATCAAAGTGCCGGAGAGCAAGGTGTACGAGTGGTCGGACAAGTCCACCTACATTCAGCATCCGCCCTTCTTCGAGGGCATGGGCGAAGACCCGGAACCCATCGACGACATTAAAGACGCCAACATTCTCGCGTTGCTGGGGGATTCGGTCACCACCGACCATATCTCACCAGCCGGTTCCTTCAAGCCGGATACCCCCGCAGGCAAGTACCTGCAGGCGCACGGGGTGAAACCGGGGGATTTCAACTCCTACGGATCCCGCCGTGGTAACCACGAGGTGATGATGCGCGGCACCTTTGCCAACGTGCGCATCCGCAACGAGATGCTGGATGGCGTGGAAGGCGGGTACACCCGATTCGTGCCGACCGGCGAGCAGATGGCCATCTACGATGCCGCCATGAAGTATCAGGAACAGGGCACACCGCTGGTGGTGATTGCCGGCAAGGAATACGGCACCGGTTCCAGCCGCGACTGGGCCGCCAAGGGTACCCGGCTGCTCGGGGTGAGGGCCGTGGTGGCAGAGTCCTACGAGCGTATCCACCGCTCCAACCTGATCGGTATGGGCGTGATGCCGCTGCAGTTCCCGGAAGGCACAGACCGCAAGAGCCTGAAGCTCACCGGTGAGGAGACCATCAGCATCGAGGGGCTGTCCGGCGAGATCAAACCGGGTCAGACCCTGAAGATGACCGTGACCTACAAGGACGGCTCGACCGCCGACTGTGAGCTGAAATCGCGGATCGATACGGCCAATGAAGCGGTTTACTACCAGCATGGGGGTATCCTCCATTACGTGGTGCGGGAGATGCTGAAGTCCGCCGGATGATGGTAAGCTGAAGGCAACACTGAAAAATCGACGTTGCCGAGGCACTATCATGTCGTCTACCTCGTCCCGGGACGAACTGCTTGCAAAACTGAACCTGGAAACCTCGCGGATCTGCTGGCACGACCTGCAGACCTACTACGCCCGAGGGCATGTAGTCCGCGTCGAACCTGACCTGGATCTGCTGGATGTTGCCGCTGAACTGGCGGCGGACAACACCGCGCAGTTCCAGCGCTGGATGGCAGAAAACCGGATCGGTGATGTGGCGCCGGAGCGGGCCCGGGCCTGGTACGACGCCAACACCGAACTCTGGGCGGTGGTCGTTGCGCCCTGGGTGCTGGTGCAGGACCGCAGTAACGATGCGCGGCACTGACGGCGTCGGGGTGCGACGGTGAAACTCCACTACTTCCACGGCCGCACGCCGCTGCGCGCGCTGGTACTGGTGCGTTCCGAGCGGCGTGTCGAGCTGTACGTGAAACAGGTGAGCGACAACACCTGGGCCGTGGTGGCGCTCAGTGGCACTGACGCCGGCCAGCCGCAGAAACAGCGGTGCCAGGGTCCGTATCAAAGTGTCGGTCGCGCGGAAGCGGTGCTGCGGGCGATTGCCGGCGCCCTCCTGGAGGATGACTACGATCCTCGGCCCGCCGATCATGTGGTGTGGTCGGTGTCGGCTCAGCGGCTGGCCCGCGACCTCCGTACCGACAGTGCCACCATCGATGCCCGCTACCTGTTTGATCCGGATCAGTACGAACCCATCGGCTGATTCTCCCCCTGCCCACTCTGTTTCGAGGACTTCATGCTGACCGGAGCGCTGCTGATTCTTGCCCCGTTGTTTGTTGGTTTCGCCCTGCCACTGCACAACCGACGGTTGATGACGACGATTCATTACACCGTGGAGGGACTGGTCTACTTCATTCTTGCCCTGCTGGGGCTGGGCCTCGGACAAATGGAGGGGCTCACCCAGCAGCTGGGCGATATGGCGGTTCAGGTAATGGCTCTGGTGGTAACACTGTTGCTGGCAAACCTGGCCGGCCTCTGGCTGTTTCATCGCTGGCAGCCCATGGCGGTGACCGCGGATGACAGTGCCCCCCGCCCCGGCTACCGGCGCCTGTTTCTCGCCGGCCTGAAACCGCTCGCAGCCGTGGCGGCGGGCGTGCTTGCCGGCTATTTCCTGTTGCCGGACCTGCCGCTGGCGGAAGATCTCGCCACCTGGTCATTGATGCTGCTACTGTTTCTGATCGGCCTTCAGTTGCGCAATGCCGGGCTGTCACTGCGCCGGTTACTGATGAACCGTCAGGGGCTCGGCATTGCCCTGGCCATGGCGGGTAGCTCGCTGCTGGCAGGGCTGGCACTCACCCCGGTACTGTCACTGCCCTGGCATAACACCCTGGCGCTGGCGTCGGGGTTTGGCTGGTACTCGTTGTCCGGCATTGTGGTGGGCGACGCCCTGGGGCCTGCCTGGGGCGGCGTGGCGTTCCTCAACGACGTGATCCGGGAGATCATCGCGCTGGCGATCATTCCTTTGCTCATTGCCCGCCGTCCGGCCATGGCCATCGGCTACGGCGGTGCGACCGCCATGGATTTCACATTGCCGGTGATCCGCAGCAGCGGCGGGCTGGCCTGCGTGCCGGTCGCCATTGCATCGGGCTTTGTTCTGTCCTTTTTGTCGCCGGTGTTGATGGGCGTGTTTCTTGCGATGGGCTAAATCCATGCTGGAACAGCGTGATAGCGGTGGCGTACTGCCGCATCCCATCCCATAATAAAGGCCTTGGATTACTGGAATTCAGCTGCTTTTCGGAGCCCGCTTCATGCACCGTCGCCATGTTATTGGATTGCTGGGCTATGCCTCCCTGGCGGCTATAGGTTTTCCGGGTTGCAGCAGAAAAGAGCCAATTCAGGTAGGTATTCACCACTGGATTGGTTATGAATCGCTGTATCTGGCTGAAGAGTTCGGCTGGTTGAGCGATTCCGTGGCATTGGTGAAAGGCGATTCGGGATCCGATTCGATCACCGGGCTGCTCCAGGGGCGGTTGGATGTGGCCGCGATCACGATTGACGAGGCACTTCGGGTCAAGGCCCAGGGACTTCCCGTGACCGTCATTGCGGTGATGGACGTGTCAGCGGGCGCAGATGTGGTTATGGTTCGCCCCGATATAACGTCACTCGCGGAATTGCGAGGCCGGACGGTGGCGGTGGAGCTATCCAGCGTGTCCGGCACCATGATGCTGAAAGCGCTGGAGGAAGCTGATCTGGCGCTTGCTGAAGTTGATGTCGTAGATCTTCCCATTCATCTCCATACCGAAGCCTGGCGGCGCAATGAGATCGATGCTTCTGTGTGTTTCGAACCAACAGCTTCGGTTCTGGAGAGTCGTGGTGCGGTCAGGCTGTTCGATACGCGTTCGCTGCCGGATACCATCTTTGATGTGCTTGTGGTGCGTCGCGATCGGGCGGACAGGATGAAATCGGAGTTGCGGGAGCTGCTTGTGGCGCATTTCCGGGGCCTGAGCCACCTGGTCAGGAGCTTCCATGATGCGATTTATCGCATCGCCACGCGCCAGAGTATTACCCCTGAGGCGGTGCGAAAAGCACTGGGTTCGGTCACCCTGCCGGACCTTGCCGCCAATCAGCGCTACCTTGCCCCGGGAGGGCGGGTCGAAACGGTCGCAGCCGATCTTCATGAATTGATGCTCAGCGGAGGGCTGCTGGCTCAACCGGTAGATCTGACCGGGTTGTGTGATGCATCCTTCCTGCCACGGAGTCCGGTGTGATTTGCCTGTACCGGATGAAAGCTCTGCACTGGGTGTGGTGGCTCGCGGCGGTGCTGGCACTGAAGGCTCCGCTCACCGCGGCGAACGATGAGCTGACTCTGGGCGTGATTGCTTATCGCCCCCCGGACATCATGATGGCGCAGTATCGTCCGCTGGCAGAATACCTGAGCGAGGAGACCGGGCTGAAGGTGCAGCTGGAGGTGCTGTCCCAGGATGAAATGAACCGTGCTCTGTCTGCGAATCAGCTGGATCTGTTCCTGACCAATCCCAGCCACTTCCTGGTAATTCGAAGCCATCGCAGCGTCACCGGTGTGCTTGCCACTCTCCTTCGGCAACAGGGGGCCACCACCACATCGAGCCTGGGCGGCGTGATTATCAGGCGCCGGGACCGTGAGGACCTCAACCGCCTCGAGGATCTGAAAGGCCAGGTGATTGCCAGTCCGGGCATCCATTTTCTCGGTGGCTACCAGAGCCAGATGTATGAGCTGGAAACGGTCGGCATAGAACCGCGCCGGTCAAGCCGGATAAAACTGGTGGGCAGCCATGATCGCGTGGTTCGCGCGGTGCTCTCCCGGGACGTGGATGCCGGCTTTATCCGCACGGGCATTCTCGAAGAGATGTCGGGGGAGAGCCCGCAGTTGCGGGATCAGATCGAGGTGCTTAACCCGCAGAAGCTTTCCGGTTTTCCTTACGAGGTCTCAACCCGGCTCTATCCGGAGTGGCCACTGGTGGCGCTGCCCCACGTGGACCAGCTGCTCGTTCGCCGTATCGCGGCGGCGCTGTTTTCGCTGAACCAGGATGATCCCGCGGCCCGTGCCGCCGGCATTGCCGGTTTTGCGCCACCCGCTGATTACCAGTCGGTAGAGCTGCTGGCCCGGGCGCTCAGGGTGCCGCCCTATGACCGTGCCCCTCAGCTCACCTGGCTGGATGCATTCGATCAGTACCGGCTCTGGGTGATCACCATTGCCTTGCTGGTTGCTCTGTTGATGGCATCGTCAATCTGGCTGGGTCGCAAGAAACGTCAGCTTGCTGCCGAGCAGCGGCGTCTGCGAAGGCTCATCCGGAGCTGGCCGCAGCCCATGCTGATGATCCGGGACGGCAAATTTCTGTATACCAACCGCGCCGCAGTGGAGCTGCTTCGTTTCGACTCCTGGGCGCCTTTGGCAGGTAAGTCGGTCACCGCCTTCCTGCCGCCATTACAGCCTGACGGGTGGAGCTCCGCGGCAAAAATTGCCGACGCCCTGGCGAAAGTCCACAAAGGCGCGGTTGAAACCGGAGAATGGCTCTTCGAGCGGGCAGACGGCACCGATTTGTGGGTGGACATGACCCTGGCTCCGATCCATGAAGGTGCCGAGAACGATAACGTTATCCTCTGCGCGCTTTACGATATCACCCGGCGAAAACAGGCGGAACAGCGCCAGCAGCTGGCGGCCAGCGTTTTTGATCACGTCCGCGAAGCCATCGTCATTACCGACGAGCATGGCCTGGTCATCGACGTTAATGCCGCCTACGTTGCAATGACCGGCCATACCAACGCCCAGGCAAGAGGGCGTTTGCCACCCCTGCCGCTGGAGGAAGGGGCCGGGGTGCTGCATTCGGCGCGGGAACGCGGCTACTGGTCCGGTGAGTTCGAATGGAAACCGATCCACGGCAAGCGCCTGAACCTCGCTCTGAACATTAGTGGGGTTCTGGATGAGCTCGGAGAAATTACCCATTTCGTGGGCATTTTCAGCGATATCAGTGACATGAAAGAGCAGGAAAAGAGGCTTCGTACCATGGCGCACTACGATGCCCTGACCTGCCTGCCGAATCGTTCGCTGTTTGCCGACCGCCTCAAGCAAACCATGGCCCAGGCCCGGCGGCAGGGCGACCATCTGGCCGTGGTGTATATCGATCTGGATCACTTCAAACCGGTGAACGATGCCTTCGGTCACGGTGCCGGCGATGACTTGCTGGTGGAGGTTGCGGGCCGTATGCGCTCTACCCTGAGGGAAGAAGATACGCTGGCCCGGTTGGGAGGCGATGAATTCGCCGCGATCATCGTCAACGTCGAAGACCGTGCCAGCCTGGAAAAGCTGCTGACACGACTGCTGGCGGACATCGCCGAGCCGGTCTGGGTGGCGGATCACCTGGTCGAGGTATCGGCCAGCGTTGGCGTGGCGCTGTATCCCCAGGCCGTGGAGCTGGACGGCGATCAGCTTCTGAGGCAGGCCGACCAGGCGATGTACCGCGCCAAGCAGGGTGGCCGGAACGGCTATTGCCTGTTCGAGGCCAGCCTTGAGGCCTGACCTGCCCCGCCCGGCGGCTTCCCTCAGCTTGCGCTGAAGAAGGTTCGCAGGCTGTTGGCGTAGGTGTGAGTCAGCACCTGCTCCAGCGGCAGCTCTTTTACCTCAGCGATTTTCTCTGCCACAAAGGGTATGTAGAAGGGCGCATTCTCCCGGCCCCGATAGGGTACTGGCGTCAGAAACGGTGAGTCGGTCTCCAGCAGAATCTGTTCGATGGGCGCCATCCGCACGATGTCCCGCACGTTCTCGGCCTTGTTGAACGTGGTGATGCCGTTGAAGCCCAGGCACCAGCCCTGGTCCAGCGCGTAGCGCGCCAGGCCTGGGCCAGAGGTGAAGCTGTGGATCACGCCGCGGCGCTTGAGGCTGGTCTCGAACTCACTGAGGATGGCGATGGTGTCGTCGTCGGCATCGCGGCTGTGAATGACCACCGGGCGGTCGGTGTCGCAGGCAATCTGCAGTTGGCGGCGGAACACCTGGCGTTGCACCTCCCGGTCGGCATTGTCATAGAAGTAGTCCAGCCCGATCTCACCCACCGCCACGATCTTGTCGTCACCGGCGTGGGCGCGAATCTCCGCTTCCACCTCGTCTGAATAACTTTCCGCATCGTGGGGGTGAATGCCCTGGGTGCCATAGATCCAGGGCGCAATCTGACTGAGCTCGCGGACCCGGGCCAGGTTGTCCGGAGACACCGCTATGGTGATCACTTTCTCGATGTTGACCCGCTGCGCCTGCTCCAGGGTTTCCTCGATGGGACGGTCCTTGAGGTAATCCAGATGGCAGTGGGTTTCGATGATCGGCTGATCGAATACGGGAATCTCGCGACGTTTTTTACTCATTGCCGGGCGCTACACTCCATCGCAACCAGCGTTCTGGCTGCTATCCTGAGAATTTGACCAGTGAAGTTTACCAGTTTGTCCGATCGCTGGTCTGTATCGGATTGATAGGCAGTTGCACGGAGCATCCTGATGACACTATCGGCGTTTGCCAGTGGATTTCTGTTCGACCCGGCGAAATCCCGCTTCGGGGACTATCCGACGCTGCTGGATGCGGACGATGAGTTGCCGGGGCTGGAAGCCAGCCTGGAGCGGATCGGTGAGTACCAGCGGCGCTTGTGGGCCAATCAGGCCCGAGCCGTGCTGTTGATTGCCCATGGGCCCGATACCAGTGGCAAGGACAGCCTGATTCGCACCCTGGCGACTTACGCCGACCCTGCCGGTTTTCATGCCTGGTCCTTCAGCCGGCCCCGGGGCGCGGAAACCCGCCACGACTTTCTCTGGCGGGTGACGCCTTTTTTGCCGGGGTTTGGTGAGATGGTGGCGTTCAATCGCAGCCATCACGAGGCGGTGATGGCCGAGCGGGTGTGGCCGGTTCACCCGCCTGAACATTACAACTGGCGGAACCGGTACCGGTCGATCCGCAATTTCGAGAGCCATCTGGTGGAGGAAGGCACCACAATCCTCAAGGTCTGGCTCAACCTGTCCGAGGACGAGCATCGCCAGCGCCTGCTGAAACGTCTGGACAAGCCCCGTAAACGCTGGAAATTCGACCGGTCCGATATCGATGGCTGGGCAAAACGGCATCAGTACGGGGCGTTTGCCGAAGAGGCCATTGCGGCCACGCACACCGATGAGTCGCCCTGGTTCATTGTGCCGGGCGATCGCAAACCCCAGGCGCGGGCCATCGTTGCAGCCATGCTGGCCGAGCACCTGCAGGCGCTGGCACCGGAGTACCCGCAAGAGGACGAGGCCGTGCTCGAGGAGTACCGCCGGTTATTGGCCCGCAATGGCGTGACGTGAAGGATACGGAGAGACCTATGCACATTGTTGTTGTCGGAGGCGGCGTGGTGGGTATGACCACCGCCTACGAACTGAACCGCCGGGGCCATCAGGTCACCGTGCTGGAACGCCACGGCATTGCCGGAAACGAGACCAGCAAGGGCAACGCTGCCCAGCGATCCTACGGTGTGGTCTACCCCTGGGCAGACCCGGCCATGGTGTTCAAGGCACTGCCCTGGCTGTTCCGCCAGGACGGTCCGCTGAAGCTGCGGGTACCGCCTTCCGTAGAAACCCTCAGGTTCATGTTTGCCACCCTGCGCTACGCCTGGTCACCGGGGCTGTTCGGGCTGAACCGGCGGGCCATGTTGCGATTGGGCGTGCATAGCCGGGAGCGTTTTCTGGCGCTGGAAAAGGAACTGGACCTGGCGTTCGATGGCGCCCATCAGGGCCTGCTCCATCTGGCCAGCACACCAGAGGCGCTGGAAGGCTATCAGCGGACCCATGAACTGTTGCAGGAACTGGGCATTCCGTCCCGCCTGCTGACTGCGGAGCAAGTGCGGGAGGCCGAACCGGGGCTGCTCGGCGACGGTCCGCTGTTTGGTGCTCTGCGTTACGACACCGACGGCACCGGAGATTGCCATCTGTTTTCACGGGAGCTGGCGAAGGCCTGCGAGACCAAAGGTGTCACCGTCCGTTACCGCGTCGAGGCAGAGACGTTGATGGCCGATGCCGAGAAGGTCGGCGCCGTCACCTTACGAACCGACAGTGGGGAGGTGGAAACCCTGGAGGCCGACGCCTTCGTGATCAGTGCCGGCTGTTGGTCAAACCATCTGGTTCAGCCGTTGGGGCTGGCGCTGCCGATTTATCCGGTCAAGGGCTACAGTCTGACGGTGGCGCTGAAGGATCCGCAACGCGCGCCTGTCTCGACCATCCACGACGACAACTACAAGGTCGTCTCCACCCGTCTCGGCAACCGCCTGCGAGCGACGGGATTCGTGGAGCTGGCGGATTTCAATCGCGACATTCCCGCCGCGCGGCTGGCGACCATCCGTAAATCGGTTGAATCCCGCTTTCCCGGTTGCGCCGATCTGGACGCCGCTGAAACCTGGACAGGATTCCGCCCGATGACCCCCGATGGCCCCGCGATCATCGGCCGTGGTCCCAGAGACAATCTGTACCTCAATACCGGCCACGGCACCTTCGGCTGGACCCTGTCGGCCGGCAGCGCCAATGTCATTGCTCAGGTCATTGATGGCGAGGAGCCGGCGGTCTGCCTGGATGCCTTCCGCCCCGGACGATTCCGGGAATAATCAGCGCTTGTGCCGCAACACGGCACGCTCGATATTCCCGCACAGGGTATGCACAAACCCCACGTCCCGCTCCGTCAGCAGGGGCAGCCGCTGGAAAATCCACTGGGACAACTTGCCCTGCGCAGGGGCCTCCAGCGCGGGCAACAGGGTTTCCAGCCGCTGGCGGAGGGCGCCGAGCCGGGCCTCGTTGTGCGCCGGCTCAGTCGGCGTCTGTGCCGGCAGCGACAGCCCGGACATCTCCCAGGCATACAGCATCACCGACTGCGCCAGATTCAGCGACGGGTAGGCCACCTTCATGGGGATGCCGGTGAGCAGATCGCACAGGGCCAGTTCCTCATTGGACAAGCCCCGGTCCTCGCGGCCGAACACCAGGGCGGCCGTGGCCACCGACGTGCCCTTGCTGGCCAATGCCTGCCGTAATGCTGCGGGTGCGTGCCAGTCCTGCCGCTGATGCCGCGGTTTGGCCGATGTACCCATCAGCAGGTCTACGGAGTTTCTTACCGCCGCCAGATCGGGGAAAATGCGCGCATTATCCAGAATGTGATCGCTGCCATGGGCCAGCCAGTGGGCTTCCGGGCGTGTGTGCAGGTCCGAGTTGACCAGCCACAGCTCACCAAAGCCCATGGTGCACAGAGCGCGGGCTGCCGCTCCGACATTTTCCGGAACCTTGGGTTCAACAAGTACAAAGGCCAGATGCATGACGTTACCTCCGGCGGCGAGTTTACACGACCCGGCAGAAAGTGTTTACAGCCACTGGCAGCGACTCAACCGGTGGTTGCTGGCGCTTCAGGGCCTGTGGCGCCCGGCGCCCTTTATGGAGCCGCGGCCGGGCTGGATCGGGCACTACCCCGGGCTGGCCGGGGAGGTGGCGGGCCTCAGCGACGCGGACTGCGCCGGGTTTGACGACCACCCCGAGTGGCTGGCCCAGCGCCTGTGTCGCTTTGTGCCGGCGCTGGCGGAACGACCCTCGCTGGTGACGCTGCCGCATCTGGTGAGCCATCCGGATGCCGCCACCGCCTGTACCCTGCCAGAAATTCGTGCCACCGATATGCCGGGTCGCAAGCGCTTGCAGGCCGGTGCGTTCACCGCGGCGATTCTGCCCCTTGCCCGGCCTCTGCTGGACTGGTGCTGCGGCAAGGGCCATCTGGCCCGGACCCTGTCCGCGCACTGCACGGAGCCGGTCACCGGGCTGGAATGGGACGACGCGCTGGTGGCGGATGGCAACCGCCTGGCCGGTCAGTTCAACGACGATGTCACGCTGCAGCGCCAGGATGTGATGGCTCCCGACCTCACCCTGCCGGCGGGCATTCACGGTGTGGCCCTGCACGCCTGTGGCGATCTGCACCGCCGCTTGCTTCGCCAGGCCTGCGAGGACGGCGCGGCGCGGGTCAGTTTCTCACCCTGTTGCTATCACCTCACGGCCACGGCGAATTACCAGCCGTTGTCGGAGCGGGTGAGCGCCAGCCGCGATGCCCTCACACTCAATCGCACCGAGCTGCGGTTGGCGGTGCAGGAGACCGTCACCGCGCCGGCCCGGGTGCGGGCGGAAACCGCACGGGTCAGTGGCTGGCGCCTCGGCTTTGACGCCTGGCAGCGTGACTTGCGTGGTGTCGATGACTATCTGCCGGTGCCCTCGCATCCGGCCAGAGTGGCGGCTGAGGATTTCGCGGGGTTCTGCCGTTGGGCGGCGGAAAAGAAGCGGCTGGTCCTGGCGGCCGATACGGACTTTCCTTACTGGGAACACGTGGGGAAGCAGCGCCTTGCTCAGGTTCGCCGCCATGAACTGGTGCGGCACCTGTTCCGGCGGCCGCTGGAGCTGTGGCTGGTGCTGGACTATGCACTGTTCCTGGAGGAGCAGGGTTACGAAATCACCCTGGGTACGTTCTGCGACCGTGAGCTGACGCCCCGCAACCTGCTGGTGGATGCGGTCAGGGTTTGCGGTACACCACCCGCTCCACGCAGCCGTCTCTGAAGTAGACGTAGGTCAGCTCATACAGTGCGCCGTAGTACTTGGTCTGGTACACCCAGGTCTCCTGGGGCGTGGGGTAGGTTTCCGGCGGGCGGCCAAACGCCCTGAGCACGTGATCCCTGGTCATCCCTTTCACCACCTGATTGCGGGTCAGATAGGTGCGCAGATCGGTCGAGTTGATAAAGCGGCAGGTGTCCTGAGTCTCCTGAGGCTCAGCGTGCGTGTCGGTTTTCTCTTCAGGGTCAGGAGCTTCGGTTGGCGCCGGCAGGTTATCGCTGAAACTGCCGCCGATGTGATTGTCCCGAATGTCGACCGCTTCCGCGTTTTCGCCGCAGGGCTGATCGGAGAAGCTGGTGCCGGTCTCGGTCTGGCATCGGTAAACCGCGGCCTGGGCACCGGCAGCGGCCGCCAACAACACCAGCACTGACACCAGACGGACCACCGGATTGTCCACAGTCACACTCCTCAACAGCTTCCGTGACCAACAGAAAAGGCGCCCGCAGGCGCCTTCTCAAGCAGGATAGCGTGCCAGAAGATCAGCGGCTAACCTGGATGCGGGCCTCAACGCGACGGTTCTGGGCGCGACCTGCCGGGGTATCGTTACTGGCGATCGGCTCGGCCTCACCGTAGCCGGTGGCACTGACGCGGTCTTCATCGACCCCCAGTGACCGGGTCAGGCGATCAGCGACTGCCTCGGCACGACGCTGCGACAGGAAGCGGTTGTACTCCGCATCACCTGTGCTGTCGGAATGACCGGCGATTTCCACGGAAGTTTCCGGGTGCTCGGCCATGAAGTCCGCAACCTTGCGGATTTCCGCATCGTAGGTGCCGTCAATGACGGAGCTGTTGTTGGGGAACTGAACGCGCAGCTCAATCGTTTCCACGGTTTCGGTTACACCTTCACAGCCGGTTGAATCAACCTCGGCCCCGGCGGCCGTGTCCGGACACTGGTCCTGACTGTCAACAACGCCGTCATTGTCACTGTCCAGTTCGCAGCCCCGGCTGTTGACGCTGGCACCGGCCGGCGTGTCCGGACACTCATCACGGCTGTCGGCCACGCCGTCGTTGTCACCATCGCGCTCACAACCGGAACTGTCCACGCTGGCGCCAGCGGGCGTGCCCGGGCACTGGTCGCGGCTGTCGGGCACGCCGTCACCATCGGCGTCCGCCGGTTGCTTCGGCTCAGGGTCGGACACGGTCCGGTTGAAGGCAAAACTCAGGCCCAGCGATACCATGGTGTCGAAGGTGCTCTCATCAATGCCATGGAATTCACGCAGGTCACCACGAATGGATATGGTATCACTGACGTTGTAGCGAACACCGGCACCGACGTTGACACGGGTTTCATCGTGGTCTGAACCGGCGGTCTGGACCGGCAGTACATCGTCACCGAAATCGGCATGGCCTGCACCCAGGGACACGTATGGGTTCCAGGCTTCGTCCTGACCGGCAAAGTAATAGGTGCCGTCGAGGCGGAATTCTTCAAAATCAGAGGAGCCGGGCCGGTACTTCCGGTCCGCGTCGGCCCTGGAAAACACCGCTTCCACCGACCAGTTGGGCAGGAAACGGTATTCGGCACCAACGCCAAACGTGCCCGTCTCACTCAGGTCGCGCTTGTCATCAAACAGCTGGTAGCCGGCAAATGGGTTGAGGTAAATCGTCTGTACACGGTCGGCGAAAGCCGGGGTAGCAACGGCTGCAGCCAGTGCGGCCGCGGTAAGTGGACGCATGATGCTCATGCAGAACCTCCTGTTCGGTTGTAGTTGTTGACCACTTTTTAGTGTCTTCTCGAATGCACACGTACGGAAAATCTACGTGAGGGGATTCAAAAAACAAAGAAAAACCGGCAAGTACCGGATAAGGGATTGTACGCGTAAGCCACGTATGCAGACGTGGGCAGATCAGGCCAGCGGGGTGAAATACAGATGGGCGCTTTTCTTGCTGAAGTTCAGGGTATCGCCGGAGTCGAAACGGACTTCGAACGCGCTCTCGTCCTCGCCGGCGACCGTTCCAGCGCCGAAAATGGCGTGGCTGAGGCGCGCGCTGGCCCACACCGGTCCCTGTCCGGCATTGGCTTCGGCGTCCTGGCCTTCGAGTGTTACCGCTTCGCGCTGGGCGTAGCGGTGGGAGACCGGTGTCAGCGCGTTCCGAGAGTGGAAAACCGGCTCGCCGGCGTCCGGGCACTGGTCCAGCCATTCGCCCAACGCGGCCGACAGCTCATAACACAGCTCGCCGATAAACCGGCTGGGCCCCTGGTCGCCCTCGAGGTGGCGGGGGGAGCTTGCGGGCCGGGTAATGAGATGCAGCTGTTGGCGCGTGCGGGTCATCGCCACATACAGCAGCCGCCGCTCACTTTCCAGAAAGGCACGTGGGTTGTCCTGGGGGCGTGGGGTGTAGGGCAGGTACTTCTCCTGCAGCCCGGGCAGAATCACCACCGGCCATTCCAGGCCCTTGGTGCGGTGGATGGTGGATAACAGTACACCGTGGCTGACGTGCTCACCAGCCTGCTGTTTCAGGGTGTTGAGGTGGTCCAGGGCGCCGGCGGCGTCCAGCTTCAGGCCGCTGAGGTAAGCGCGGAATCCCTCCACGGTGTCAATGCGTTCATCGGCGGCCTCGTGCGTCAGCGCCAGGCTGCGGATGCCCTCATACAGTTCGGTATGGTCGGCGTACACGGCAATGGCATTGCTGACCGGCCCGCTGTAACCCTGCAGGCGGGCCAGCACTTCACCCAGTTTGCGCAGCTTGCGCGCGGCCATGGGCGCCAGGGCATCGAAATCCATCGCCAGCAGGCGCTGGTGCCAGTCACGGTCGAAGCCGGCGAGAAAGCCGGCCAGTTGCTCCAGTTCCGGCTCTTTCAGCCCGACATGGGGAAAGCGAAGCAGCTGGCGGGCCACGTTCAGGCGATCTTCCGGCGGCAGCTGAGCCAGTTTGCCGGCAATCACGGTCAGCAGGGCACTCACGGCCTGCACCTCGCGGCTGAACAGGGCGCCCTTGCCGGCGTCGATGCGGTAGGGAATCTGTTGCGCCAACAGCTTCAGTTCAATCGGCACGCTCTGGCTCCACACCCGGAACAGGATTGCGGTGCCGGCCAGTGCCTCCGCGGGCTGCCGGCGCAACAACTCAACCACCGTGTCGCCGTCATTCTCCGCTTCATGCAGGCGGATGCCGGTGTCCGGCGTCGAGGGGTGGGCGTGGCAGAGCACATCCTTGCGGCCGGTGTTGTGGCAGATCAGATGGTTCGCCAGCAGCGCCACCCGGTGACCGTAGCGGAAACTGTAGCTCAGGGTCTGTTCCAGCGGGCTCTCGAACTCATCACTGAAGCGCTTGAGGATGAATTCCGGTTTGGCGCCGCGGAACTCGTAAATGGTCTGGTCCGGGTCGCCCACCACGGTGACCCGCGCCCGGTCGCCGGCGACATAACGCAGCAGCAGGTGCTGAATCTCGTTGGTGTCCTGGTACTCATCCACCAGAATCAGATCCATTTTGTTGCTCACCAGTCGCTGCAGCGGCGGGTTCTGGTGAATCGCCATGACCGGCTCGTACAGCATGTCGGCGTAGCTGATCCGCCCCTGGCCTTTGCGCCACTGCTCGAAGCTGTGGAACAGGTCGATCAGGTAACGGTGTTTGTCGGCGTAGCCCAGCTCTTCGAACACCACCTCGGCGGGGGACAGCGTGGTCTTGACCCGATCGATAAAACCGGTCGCCGTTTCCACGAAATCCTTCTTGCTGCGGCGGATCTCGTCGGCCAGATCGTCCGGCGCCAGCCGCCGGGTCAGCAACCAGGCCTGATAGCTGATCTCCTGTTCGGTGAGAATCTTGTCGGAGAATCCCGGCAGGTAGCCCTCCCGCACGAACCGCTTGTACAGTCGCAGCCCCATGGCGTGATAGGTGCGGATTTCCGGCGTTGCCAGCCCCAGGTTGCGGGTGATGTCCCGCAGCTTGCGCTCGAAATCCACCCGCGCGCTGCGGTTGAACATCAGCACCAGCATGCGGTCGGGGTCGTGGCCCTGTTGCAGCAGATAGCGGATGCGCCAGGCCAGGGTGGAGGTTTTGCCGCTGCCCGCCACGGCGGTGATCACCGAATGCTCGTAGCCGGCGGTGATGATGGCCCGCTGCTCGTCGGTGAGGTAATCCGGGAGGTTATCGGGTTCGGGCATGTCGGATCGGTTTGGCATGGGGCGCATTGTACCGGCCTTTTGGCCCGGATTTGGGATAAATTGTGGTGATCAATCGTTCCGGGCCGGGTGCAGCATCCGGTCAAACACGGCCTGGTAGGCGTCGGTCAGCACCGACGCCCGCCAGGCGTGTGGTGGGCACCCGGCGGCCCGGTGTAACCGGAGGTGTTCCAGGCAATCCGCCGCGGCGCCGGCCTCTGCGTCGGCATCCTGTTCATGGCTGGCGTAGCGATGGCGCGCAGGAACATATTCCCGATACGCCAAGCGGTCCGGCGCTAGTGGCACACAACCGGCGGCCATGGCTTCCAGCATCGACAGCCCCTGGAAATCGTGAAGGGCGGTGGAGATCACAACGTCTGCCTGGCGCAGCAGCTGGTCATACTCGCCGCGGCTGTCCAGAAAGCCCCAGTGCGCGATCCGCTCCCCGAACTGATCCCGGATCTGGTCAAACGCGCGGGGATGGTTGCGGAACTGTTCACCCACCACACTGAGCCGGAATGGCAGGGCGCGTTGGTCCAGCGCTTGCAGGAACTTCAGCAAACGCTCGGGCCCCTTGTCGTATTCCCAGCGGTGATTCCAGAGCAGGTGCGGGCAGGCCCAGTTCACTTCACCCGGTTGATCGACAAACAGGGCGTCTTCAATCGGCACCGGGATCACCCGGGATTTTGCACCCAGGCCGTCGATCAGGCCGTCGGGTACACCATCAGGCATACGGTCGAGAAAGTCGCGGGCGCCGTCGAGGAAACTGTCGCGGTTCCAGTCACTGTTGAACACCACACAGTCTGCGGAAATAGCGCTGTACAGGTTGACCATCCGCGGTTCGGCGCTGGTGTTCTGTTTGGCGGACACCGGAAACGCAAACTGGTTTTCATGCATATAGAGCAGGCAGGGTGTCTGCGCCAGTTGCGGGTGAAAACTGCGCAAAGAAGCCAGATCCACCATTGAGGTGGCGATGACCAGATCCCAGGGCTCGCGAAACGCCGGCTCGTTCAACCAGCTCAGCGGGTTACCGCGAATGCGCCAGCGAAAAAAGCGCGGCGGCAACGCCAGGGTCTGCCAGTGAAAGTCCCGGAACAGCGCCGTCAGCTGCTCGCGCCAGCGTTGGTGGCTGGTGGCGTCATAGCCGGACAGGAGCAGGACTCGGGGACTGTCTCCCGAATAAAGGATGCGGGAATCTGCCATAGGAGAGATGCGGGTCAAGCGTTCAATTCGTTATAGTAATGAGTCGATATCGATTTAACCAGCAGAAAGGGACACACCCATGCAGTCTGAGGAATCCGTTAACGTACTCGGTGAAACACTGGAAGCCTGTGGCAACGACCCGGTCACCGGTTTTTACCGGGACGGCTGTTGCAACACCGGCCCCGACGATTTCGGCTCCCACACCGTGTGTGCCGTGGTCACCGACGACTTCCTCGCGTTCTCCAAAGCCCGTGGCAACGATCTCAGTACCCCCAGACCGGAATTCGGCTTCCCCGGCCTCAGGGCCGGGGACAGCTGGTGCCTGTGCGCCGCCCGCTGGCAGGAGGCGTTCGACGCCGGCTGCGCGCCCCGGGTCCGGTTGCGCGCCACCCATCAGGCGGCGCTGGAACATTGCGCCCTGGATAACCTCAAGGTTCATGGAACCGATCTCAGCTGATGGTGCCCACCGCCCCACGGGAACCCGACGTAGGCCGCTGGCGCCAGCTACAGCAACAGCTGGCAGCGCGGGGTGAGCGGCGTCTTGTGGTGGTGGAAGGCGAGCCCGCCAGTGCCCTCGACTGGTTGCGGCAACAGCTGCCGACCCTGGTCATGGAAAACGGTGTCTGGACTGGCGCCGCGGACGCCTCGCCCGATCCGCGGCTGACGCCGGTGCTGCCCCGGAAAGCCCGCCAATGGCTGGGGCGCGAGCTGGATGTGGTGGTCTGGGACGGCTGGCACGGCAATCCCCCTGACGGTCTGGCGGCACTGGCCGGCACCCTCAAAGCCGGGGGGCTGCTGTTCTGGCTGATGCCGCCGCTGGCCCGGTGGGCCACCTTTGCGGATCCCGATTACGCCAGAACCGGCCTTGAAGGCCGCGATCATCATCCGTTTGCCGCCAGGCTGGCGGCCGTTCTGGCCGCGTCCCCGTCGGTGATCCGGGTCAATCCGGCGCAGGGCGAGTGCGCGGTGCTGCCGCGGCTGGAGCGTCCGGCACCGCCGTTTGCCATCGCCGAAACGGCCGACCAGCACCGGGTTGTCGAGGCCATCGTCCGCACCGGGCAGGGGCGTCGCCGCCGGCCCCTGGTGATTACTGCGGACCGGGGCCGGGGTAAATCGGCGGCGCTGGGGATTGCGGCGGTCCGCTTGCTGCAGCAGGGGCGCCGGCATGTGGTGGTGACCGCCCCGAGCGCCGAGTCCGTGGAGACCCTGTTTCATCATGCCCGGTTAGAGGCTGGCGAGACCGGGTGGGAAGAAATTGCGCCGGGGCAGCTGCGGTTGCCCGACGGTGGCCGCCTGAGCTATCTGCCCCCGGATGAGCTGCTGGCGCACAGGCCCGAGGCGGAGCTGGTCCTGGTGGACGAAGCCGCGGCGCTGCCGGCGGAGCGCCTGGCGCGGATTCTCGGTGGCTGGCCCCGGGTGGTGTTTGCTTCCACCGTTCATGGTTACGAAGGCTCGGGGCGCGGATTTGCCATCCGTTTCCGTCAAGTGCTCGACGCCCGTACCCCCCAGTGGCGCGGGGCAACACTCAAGGCGCCCATCCGGTGGTCGGCAACCGATCCGCTGGAGCCACTGATCGCCCGCCTCTTTCTGCTTGATGCCGACGCTCCGGAACCGACGCCCGCCGAGGGTGAGGTTGCTGTCGAAGCCTGGCAGCCTGCCAGCGCCAGTGAGCGGGAGCTGGCAGACGCGTTCGGCCTGCTGGTCAACGCTCATTACCGGACCACCCCGGCGGACCTGCGACAGTGGCTGGACGATCCCCGGGCAGTCAGCTGGCGGCTGACCGTTGGTGGCAAGCTGGCGGGGGTGCTCTGGGCCACCCGTGAGGGCGGTCTGGAGCCGGCACTGGCGGAACAGGTGATGCGCGGCCAGCGCCGGATACGCGGGCACCTCCTGGCGCAGTCACTGGCCAACCACAGCGGGTTTCCGGAAGCGGCTGCCTGCACCTGGCTGAGGGTGGTGAGAATCGCCGTGAGTGAGAAGTGTCGCGCTCGCGGGTTCGGTAAACGTCTGGTGGAGGCTGCCTGCAGCCATGCCGCGAATGAGGGGTACGATGGGCTGGGTACCAGTTTTGGTGGCAGCGAACCCCTGCTCAGGTTCTGGCAGCAGGCTGGCCTGACGCTGGCACGCCCGGGCCTGACGCGGGAAACCAGCACCGGGGAGTACCCGGTACAGATGCTACGCAGCACCTCCGGCCGCGGCCAGAGCATGCTGCTGCGGGTGCGCCAGCGCCTGACGGAACACTGGCTGACCCTGGTTCCGCTCTACTGGCCGGAAATGGAGCCGGCGCTGATGCGTCTGCTGACCGCGGAACTGGCGCAGGAGCCGGCCGTAAGCGACGACGATCGCCGTGACCTGGACAGCTTTGCCGCGGGCCATCGCGGCTTCGAACTGATGGTGCCGGTGTTGAGGAAGGTGAGCCTGAGCCCCGCCGCGACCCGCCTGTTGAGGGGCAGTGCTGACCGCGATCTGTGGGTGCGCCGCGTGCTTCAGGCCTGGCCCTGGTCGCAACTGCAGAGTGCCGGCTTGTGTGACGGCCAGAAGGACGGTGAGCGGCGGTTGCGCCAGCTGGCGGGGAGTATTCTGCATGACTCCCGCAACTTGTGACCGGCTCGATTTAAATACAGCCCGTACCTGATCAGAATACCGCCAAAAACCCCAACAGAGACCTCAACATGGCCAAGGGAACCGGCATCACCTTCTCCACCACATTACTATTGATTTTGTTCAGCGCTCTGATCGGCGGCTGTGCCTCCGGCCCGGAGCCCTCCGCCAATCTGGACGCCCGCGAAGCCAGAGCCGCAGACACGCCCATGGTTCCAGCCATACGTGCCGGCGAGCTGGAGCAGGTAAAAACCCTGGCCAGCAACGGCGAGTCCCTGAATACCCTGACCGAGGAAGGTACACCGCTGATGGTGGCGGTGGCTGAGCAGCAGGATCGTATTGTCTGGTACCTGCTTGCTGAGGGCGCCAATCCCGACCTGGCGGGCGCTGGTGGCGAGACCGCGCTGATGATTGCGGCAGAGAACGGCAGCCGCCGTCTGGTGCAGCTGCTGCTGTCAGCGGGGGCGCGGGTGAATGCGACGGATGCAGAGGGCTCAACGCCGGTGATCCGTGCCGCCGGAAACGGTCACCTGTCCGTGGTCAAGGTGTTGCTGGCGGCCGGTGCCAACGTCAATGTCAGTCAGGACGGCCGGTCACTGTTGATGCACATTGTCGACAGCGGGGACATGCTGACCGCGGAAATGCTGCTGGCCGCCGGAGCTGACGTCAACTACCGCTCCGAGCGTGGCGTGACCGCCCTCGACGTGGCTCGGCAAAACGGCAACCAGGACCTGGAAATGCTGCTGATTCAGGCCGGCGCCGAGCTCTGAGTCCGGCCGTGCCGGGGGCGGGGTCAGTCCAGCTGCATCGGATCGGTGGCGTCGTCCCATTCCGGCTGGAAATGGGCTTCAATCACGCTTTCCGGCACGTCTTCCAGCCTGGAGAAAGACCATTGCGGATTCTGGTCGCGGTCGATCAGGCGGGCACGGATGCCTTCGGGCAGGTCTGGCCGGCGGGTGCACTCCGAGGCCATCGCCAGCTCCATGCGAAACACATCCTTGAGTGACATCTGCTGCGCCCGCTTCAGCTGCGTCCACACCAGCCACATGGACACCGGGCAGCCGGTTTTGAGGGTATTGACCGCCGCCTGCCACCAGTCGCTGCTGATATCGGCCGCGATCAGCCGATCGACCATGGCCGGCAGATCATCACCCGCTCCCAGCCTGGCGATGTCCTGCTCGTGGGCCGCCAGTTTGCTGGCGTCGAGGGCCCGGTAGTCGACCGCGCTGAGCTGATTGAGCAGCCGGAACAATCGATTGTCATTTGCCGCCGCACCGCCGGTCCAGCGTTCGCTCTGCAGACGGTCGAGCAGGGTGTCCCGGTCCTGCGGGCGAATGGCCATGTCCGCCAGGCCGACTCTGATGGCATCCGATGCGTTCAGGCGGCAGCCGGTCAGCCCCATGAACAGTCCCAGCCGCCCCGGCAGGCGATTGAGGAACCAGCTGGAACCGACATCCGGGAACAGTCCGATCGCCACTTCCGGCATGGCCAGGGTGATATCCGGGGTGATCAGCCGGTAACGACACCCGGTGAGCAGTCCAAGGCCGCCGCCCATGATCACCCCCTGGCCGATACCCACCACCGGTTTGGGGAAACGGTGCAGGGTATAATCCAGCCGGTACTCCCGGGCGAAAAAGTCGGCGGCAGGAACCGTTTCACCAGCGTTGGTCATGGCTTCGTACAGCTGGCGGATGTCGCCCCCGGCGCAGAATGCCCGGTCACCGGCGCCCTGCAGCAACACCAGGGCAATGCGATCGTCTTCGGCCCAGGCGTCCAGGGTGTGCTGGGCGGTATCGATCATGTCGCCGGAAAGTGCGTTCAGGGTAGCCGGTGAATCCAGGGTGAGCAGGCCGATCCGGCCTTCCAGGCATTCGAGTTCTTGGGCCTTTATGGACATAGTCGGGTCTCCGCATTGCCTTGACATAACGCATTGGTGGTTCGAAGGCACTGTGCTATAAGTTCACGCAGTTTGATGTCTGGCACGGGGTGTCGGACGCCGTATATCAAAACGATGAGAGGGTAAAACCAATGAGTCTGAAACACTATACCATTGCCGGTCTGTTTGCACTTGGCGCCGCGGTGCCCGCCGGTGCTTCCGCTGCTGATGCGGAAGCGGGTAAGGCCAAGGCCGCCGTCTGTGCGGCCTGCCACGGCAAGGACGGTATCGCCGCGATTCCCGGGTACCCCAACCTGGCCGGTCAGAACGAGCAGTACCTGGTTTCAGCCCTCAAAGCCTACAAGAACAAGCAGCGTTCCGGCGGTCAGTCTGCGGTCATGCAGGGCCAGGCGATGGGCCTGAGCGATGACGATATCGCCAATCTTGCGGCGTATTACGCCAGTCTGCCCGCGGGTGGCCAGTAAACGACAGCAAAAGCCGTAGCCGGGTCAGCGGGGCTCAGGCCCCGCTGACAATACGGTAACTGGGCTTGTAGGCGTTCGACCCCGGCAGTTTCATGCGGTCCTGGGCGACAAACTGCTCGAGCATGGCCTCCAGGGGTTTGATCAGGTTCGGATCGCCGGCGATTTCGAACGGTCCTTTTTCCTGTACCTGGCGAATGCCGCTTTCCTTTACGTTGCCCGCCACAATGCCGCTGAACGCCTTGCGCAGGTTGGCCGCGATCAGGTGAACCGGCTGGTCCCGGTGCAGTTCCAGGGCGCGCATGTTGTCGTGGTTGGGTTCAAACGGCAGCTGGAATACCGGATCAATCTTCAGCATCCAGTTGAAGTAGTAGGCGTCCTGCATGGCGCGGCGGAAGGTCTCCACGTCTTTCATGCCCTGCTTCATGGTGTGGGCGACCCGCACCGGATCATCGATAATGATTTCGTACTTGCTGGCGGCTTCATCCCCCAGCGCATTGCGGATGAAACTATCGATCATCTCGAAGTATTCGGCGTTCTCCTGTTGCCCGGTGAAAACCACAGGGAAGGGCAGATCGGCGTTGTCCGGATGCAGCAGGATGCCGAGCAGGTACAGGATTTCCTCTGCTGTGCCCACGCCCCCGGGAAATACAATGACGCCGTGTCCGGTGCGCACGAAGGCTTCCAGACGTTTTTCAATGTCCGGCATGATCACCAGTTCGTTGACGATCGGGTTGGGTGCCTCCGCGCCGATGATGCCCGGTTCGGTCAGACCGATGTAGCGGCCGTTTTTCACCCGTTGCTTGGCGTGACCGATGGTGGCTCCCTTCATCGGACCTTTCATGGCGCCGGGCCCGCAACCGGTGCAGATGCTCAGGGCGCGCAGGCCCAGCTGGTGGCCCACTTCCTTGCTGTACTGATATTCCCGCTGGTTGATGGAGTGCCCGCCCCAGCACACCACCAGATCCGGTTGCCGGCCGGCCTGAAGCACCCGGGCGTTGCGCAGGATGTGAAAAATCAGGTTGGTGATGTCCTCGGGCTCATCGCGGCGGAAACCTGCTGCTGACTGGGGAATCGAGTACGAATAAATGATGTCTCGCAGCACCGAGAACAGGTGCTCGCGGATGGCTCTCAGCATTTCACCGTCCACAAACGCGTGCGCCGGCGCGTTGACAAGCTCCAGTTTCAGACCCCGTGGTTGTGGCACCAGGCGCACGTCGAAATCCGCGTGGGCCTCCATCAGCGTTTTGCAGTCATCGGTCTCAACGCCGGTGTTGAGCACGGCCAGGGCGCATTGGCGGAACAACCGGTACAGACCACCCTCGCTCTTGTCTTTCAGTCGGTTGACTTCGTGGTTGGAAAGAATTTCAAGGCTGCCCTCGGGAGAAACCAGGGCATTGATGGTCGGTTCGGTCATGAACAGTAAAACTCCTGAACGTTATGCAGGGACGAAGTCGGGGGCGAGCGCTCGGGCCGGTCACAATGCTGTTTCGGCAATGCCTGATTTTGAGGCCCCCGCCAAAAGCGTTAGACTAAGCCCAATCAATTCATTACGCCACCCGACAAAATTCCGATTTATGAAACTCCTGATTCGTCCCGCCCCGGAAGTTGCCATCAAAAGCAAACCTGTTCGTCGCCAACAGATGCGCCATCTGCGCCAGAACATTCGCAAGATCCTTGCGCGTCTGGACGCGGACATTCGCGTTGAGGGCAGCTGGGACCGCGTCGACGTTGAGGTGCCGGAAGGGCGCGGACTCTCCGGCGTGGTGATCGATGAACTGCTCCGCATCCCGGGCATCTCCACCATCCAGGAAATCGGGGTGTTCCCGTTTGTCAGTATGGACGATGTGGCGAAGAACGCGGTTGCCGCCTTTGCCGAGCGCATCCGCGGTAAAACCTTCGCCGTGCGGGTACGTCGCCACGGCGATCAGGGCTTCCGCTCCATTGATCTGGAGCGCGAAGTCGGCGGAGCGCTGATGCAGGCGTCGAGTCCGGCGGGGGTTGATCTGAAATCACCGCAGGTGGAGGTGCGCATCGAGGTTCGGGATGACAGCTACCACATCGCCCATCGCAAACATCGCGGACTGGGCGGTTACCCGCTCGGCAGCGTGGAAACCGTGATGACGCTGGTCTCCGGCGGCTACGATTCGTCCGTGGCGGCGTACCTGATGATGCGTCGCGGGCTGCGCAGCCACTTCCTGTTTTTCAATCTCGGTGGCACCGCCCACGAGGTGGGTGTGCGCCAGGTGGTGCATTATATCTGGGAGCGCTATGGCTCCTCCCATGGCGCCAAGTTCATTTCTGTGCCGTTCGATGGCGTGGTCAGTGAAATCATGCGCAGCGTCAATCACCGCCACTGGGGCGTGGTTCTCAAGCGCCAGATGCTCAAGGCCGCATCGGCCATCGCGCAGCAGAACAATGCGGTGGGCCTGGTGACTGGCGATGCGGTAGCCCAGGTGTCGAGTCAGACCCTGACCAACCTGAACGTGGTGGACCGCGCCAGCGACGAAGTGGTGCTGCGGCCACTGGTGAGCATGGACAAGGAATCGATTATCCGCATTGCCCGGGAGATCGGCACCGAGCCCTATGCGCGCACCATGCCGGAATACTGCGGGGTGATTTCCCAGAAACCGGCAACCCGGGCCAAACTGCATCGGGTGGAAGAGGATGAAGCGCTGATGGATGCAGCGGTGCTGCAGCGGGCGATCGACAGCCGTGAAGACACGCCGGTCGCGAAACTGCTGGAAACCACCACCACCCCGGAAGACGTGGAGCTGGTACACACACCCGATGTGGACGACATCATCATCGACGTGCGCCATCCCTCCGAGGGTGAGCAGTCCCCCCTGACCATGACCAACAACAAGGTCATGCAGATTCCGTTCTACGAGTTGAACCAGCACATCGGGACGTTACCGGCAGAAAAGCAGTACCTGCTGTATTGCGATCGCGGCACCATGAGTCGCATGCACGCCGGTCACCTGAAAGCCGAGGGCCACACCAACATTAAGGTGTATGCCCCGGCGTAATCCGACCGGCCGGGGTCAGCCCTGCAGACCCTTGAAGAACTGCTGGACATTGTTGCTCAGGGTATCCAGGTCATAGCCGCCTTCCTGCACCACCAGTGTGGGCAGGCCGGTCTGGCGCAGGTGGCTGCCGAGGCGTGCAAAGCCCTCGGAGGAGACGGACACCTTGGCCTGGGGATCATCCTTGTAGATGTCGAAGCCCAGGGGCAGTACCAGTGCATCCGGCTGGAACAGACGGATTGCGGTCACCGCCTCATCCAGCCTGGCAAAAAAGTCCTCCTCTGATGAGCCATGGGGCATCGGCATATTGATGTTGTACCCATAACCCTCACCCTCGCCGCGCTCATCTTCAAAGCCGCTCACTACCGGATAGAAGTTGGTCGGGTCGCCGTGAATCGATATGTACAGCACGTCGTTGCGCTGGTAGAAAATCTCCTGAATGCCCTGACCGTGGTGCATGTCGGTATCGAGAATCACGATGCGCGGGAACCGGCTTTTCATGTGCTCGGCCGCAATGGCGGCATTATTGAGATAACAGAAACCGCCGGCGGCGTCCTTGCGGGCATGATGGCCCGGCGGACGGCAGACCGCGTACGAGATGCGCTCGCCGGCAATCAGCGCGTCGGCGGCGCCGAGGGCGGTCTGGGCGGACCAGTAGGCCGCACTCCAGGTGTTGGCGCCGATGGGGCAGCTGCCATCCGCCAGGTAACAGGCCGCCTCGGCCAGAATACCTTTCATGGCATTGGGTGAGCGTACAAAGATGTTGGACATGACTTCATCGCCCCAATCTTCGGGGATTTCCGTCCAGCGCCGGTGAGCGGACTCGAGAAAGCGCAGGTAACCCAGGTCATGAACTCTGGAAATCGGCCCGGCACCCTGGTCCGCCGGTTGCAGCACCGGGATGTCCATAGCCTTGAGACCGTCTAGCATCTGACCGGTTCGATCAGGCACTTCCTGAGGCTGGCGCATCTGTCCACGGGTAAAGTACGTCTTCGGAATGTGCTGGTCCTGAGCTGGGTGGAAAAATGCTTTCATCTGCCGGCCTCCTGAAAAAGTCACTCTTCGAGTATAAGCAGTCAGACCGGCTGGTCAAAACACCCTGGTCTGACTTTACAGCCCGTATTTCTCCATCCACTATGAAAGGCATACCTGTGAGATGCAAACACCCACTTAACTGACGCTGAGATGTAACAGCCCATCATTGAAAGGAGCCGAGATGATCGAGTCACCCCTGCTTGAAAAGCTGACTGGCTATATCGGCGGTCGCTGGACCGATTCTTCCGAAGGCAACACCTTTGACGTTTACAACCCCGCGACGGGCGAGGTCATTGCCAAGGTCCCCTCCATGTCGGAGGCGGATGTGGTGGCGGCAGTGGATGCGGGTAAATCGGCGCTCCGTCTGACCAGTCCCTATACCCTGGAAACCCGCCGCAAATGGCTGGAAGGTATTCGCGATGCGCTGAAAGAGAACAAGGAGGAAGTGGGCCGCATTCTGTGCATGGAACACGGCAAGCCTCTGAAGGAAGCGCAAGGCGAGGTGGACTACGCCGCCGGCTTTTTCGATTACTGCTCAAAGCACATCCAGGCGCTGGACGCCCACACCCTGACCGAAAAGCCCAAAGACTGCACCTGGACCGTTCACTACCGGCCCATCGGCGTAGCGGGGCTGATCACACCATGGAATTTTCCCATCGGCATGATCGCCAAGAAGCTCTCCGCCGCGCTGGCCGCCGGTTGCCCTTCGGTGATCAAACCGGCCAGTGAAACGCCGCTGACCATGATCGCCCTGTTCAGCCTGATGGACAAACACGTGGACATGCCCGATGGCATGGTCAACCTGGTGATGGGTAAGGCCAGCGTGATAGGCAAGGTGCTGTGTGAAAGCCCCGACGTGCCGATGCTGAGCTTTACCGGTTCCACCGAAGTGGGCCGCAAGCTGGTGGTGGATACCGCCGAACAGGTAAAGAAACTGGCCCTGGAGCTGGGTGGCAATGCGCCGTTCATTGTCTTTGATGACGCCGACCTGGACGCGGCCGCTGACAACCTGATTGCCAACAAATTCCGCGGGGGCGGTCAGACCTGCGTCTGCGCCAACCGGATTTTCGTACATGAGAAAGTGGCCGAGGCGTTCGGCGAGAAGCTGGCAGAGCGGGTCAACCGCATGACCGTCGGCGACGGCCTGAAAGAAGACGTGGATCTGGGTCCACTGATCAACAAGGCCGGCTTTGACAAGGTCAAACGTCACCTCGAAGATGCGCTCGCCAACGGCGCGTCACTGGTCGCTGGTAAAAAGCCTGAAGATCTGGGTGAAGGCCACCTGTTCTTCCCGCCCACCGTCATCACTGACGTTAACCGCGAGATGTGCTGCTACCGCGAAGAAACCTTCGGGCCGCTGGTGCCCATGGCCCTGTTCCGCACCGAAGAGGAAGTCATTGACGCCGGCAACGACACCGAATTCGGTCTCGCCTCCTATGTGTTCACCAACGACGCCGAGCGCGCCCAGCGGGTCGCCGCCGGCCTGCGGTTCGGCCATGTTGGCTGGAACACCGGCACCGGCCCCACTCCGGAAGCGCCGTTTGGTGGCATGAAAGCGTCCGGCATTGGCCGTGAAGGTGGCCTGGAGGGTTTGTTCGAGTTTGTCGAGGCGCAGACTGTACCCAGAGGTTTCTGACGGGCCAATGGCGGTGACAAAAAAAGGCGAGCCGTGGCTCGCCTTTTTTATTCAGGTATCGGGTCTCAGGGTTTCAGGAGAACCTTTACGGAGTCGTCCGCATCGGCCTCGTCGAGATATCCGATTGCACCAAGCGTGGAAGCTACCTGAGCTTTCATGGCGGCCGCATTGCCAGCCTCTTCCGGTGGCTGGCCTCGGCCAGTAAACACCTGCTGTGACCAGAATGCCTTCAGCTGGGCATCGTTACGGCTGGTGACCTTGCTGTGAAACTCGGCACGGACGGCGTTGCCTTCCGGGAGTTCGTAAGGCCGGGCACTCTGGCCGTCCGGCAGCGCTTTGCTGCGGTTCAGGTACAGATCCCGCACGTCGTTGGCGCTGATGCTGTCCGGGCCGGCGGGATGACCAATCACCACAACATCAGCCAGGGCCAGGGGGCTTGCCAGCAAGCTGGCCGCAAAAATCAGGCGAAGCTTTTTCATGGGGCCTCCTTAGAATGCCGAGTCGATCTTGATGGTGTAGACGTTGGTGCTGTCGGTGTTGCTGGTCAGCATGTACGCGGTATTCAGGTTTCCAAAGCCTTTGTCGAGGCCCCGAACGTGGGTGATGTCAGCTTTGATCGCAACGCCGGGAGTGATGTCCCAGCGAGTGCCGACACTGTACTCATTGCGCTGGTAGTTGAGGATAGACTCGGGTACAGCGCCGGGAATAAAGGCACCGGTGCGCTCGTTGTCATCTTTACTCTCGGTCCAGCCCGCCGCGACATAGGGGGTCCAGCTGCCGAAACGGTGACCGACGGACAGGTAAGCGGAATCGGTGTCGGCGAACTTGCCGTCTACTTCGACCCGGGTCACTTCGCCGATAACCTGCCAGCTGCCGTCATCGTAACTGGCGCCGAGGCCGAAGAAATTACCGCGGTCGCCATCAGCCAGTTGCGTAATGCCCGGTTGGAGCGGAATGCCACTTTGTGCTGCCAGCGCGCCCAGACGCGTTGCATCAATTTCCGCTTCCGCAGTCGCTGCAACACCACGGAACGTCCAGATATAATCAGTCCAGGTCAGGTTCAGGCCGGCAATATTGCGCAGCTGAACATCACCGGAGTTGCCGTCCTCGTCGGTAAAGCCGGTGAAGAAATTGGCGTTCAGCGATGAGTTGTCAAAGTTCCAGTTGTAGCTGGCATCGGCACCCACATAGCTGGTGACTGCGATGGGTCCATACACGCTCTGGGGTGGGCGTGCCCAGGGCTGGGCATAGCCGACTTCCAGTGAATCCGAATACATGAAGAACGGAATGCGCATCTTGCCGGCACGAAGCTGCAGGTTGTTGGTGGGGCGGTGGCTCAGGTAGGCCCATTCAACCTCGGGCTCCCAGTCGTCTGCACCACGGCCGACCAGCTGCATCACGATCTGGCTCTTCCGGGTGACATCGAAAGTGCCCTGAAGCGCGAACAGGCTGAGATCGTTCACTTCCGATTCTTCGGTAAGACCGGCATAGCCGGCATCGTTGCTGGCGCGCGCATAGCCGGTGCTGAAAAAGCCATTAAAGCGCACGCCGGTATCTTTCGCCGAGTTGAGCTGTTGCTGCATGGAGTTCAGCTGTTGCTGCATCCGCTCCAGAGTGTCTTCGGTGCTTTCTTGAGCCATGGTGGGCGCAGTCGCGATGGCCAGTGCCAGAGGCGCGACTGAGAAAAATCTCTTCATCAGGAATATCCTTGATCTTTGGTTAGGCATTAAACGCGGAACTGGCCAGCGACACTCTGCAATCCATTACTGACGTCCTGGATTTTGCGGCTTACGTTGTCCAGTTCATCGGTGCTTTCCATCACGGCTTCGGCGTTGCGATGCATGTCGCCCATGTGGCCTGTGACTTCCCCGAATGTGGTGCTCTGCTCGTAGGTGGCAGCAGCAATCTGTTCGTTCAGTTCGCTGATCTGCTGAACGCTGTCCAGAATCTTGCTCAGTACTTCCCCGGATTCGGTGGTGGCATCCACGCCCTGGCGGGCCATGCCGACGCTGCCCTGCATGGACGCGACTGCATCGCCCGACAATTTTGAAAGCTCGGAAATAACCTGCTGGATCTCTTCCGTCGCTTTGTGGGTTCGCACGGCCAGGCCGCGCACCTCATCCGCCACTACGGCAAAGCCCCGACCGTGTTCGCCGGCCCGGGCCGCCTCGATAGCAGCGTTCAGGGCCAGCAGGTTGGTCTGTTCGGCGACGGTCTGGATGGTGTTCAGAAGGCCGCCCACCTTCACCGAGAAGTCATCAAACTGATCAACCAGACCCGCGGTTTTTTCGATCTCGGCCATCAGATTGTTAATGGTGGTGATGTTCCCATTGACCTTCTGCTGACCCGCGGTGGCGAATTTCGCCGCGTCCTGGGTCTGGTCAGACGCGGAGGACGCAAACCCGGCGACCTCTTCAACACTCTTGACCAGTTCTTCAACCGAATTTCGGGTTGAGGAAATGGCCTGCGCCTGTTGGCTGATGCGTTGCAGGTTGGTCTGGCTGGTACCGGCAAGATGGGAGGCAACGCCGTTAAGCTCACCGATGTCATGCTGGATGGTGGCAAACGACTTGTGCAGCTTTTCAATGAAAAGGTTGAACTGGTTGACCAGCTCTCGCAGCTCGTCCTTGCCATCGTAGGTGATGCGTGACGTCAGGTCGCCCTCTCCCGAAGCCATGTTTCTGAGTGAGCTGATAATCTGCGCCAGACTGCGGGAGATGGATTTCCCGATTACCAGGCTCAACACCACGAGCACAAGCAGAGCCACTATCAGAATAATCAGTGACAGGGTGCCGGCTTCACTGGACGCCGAAATGGTGTCATCAATGGCGCCGGTAAGCTGGGTCTCCATGGTGTTGCGCATCTGATCCAGGTCCGTGCGCAGCGTCTCCAGGCGCTCGGCGTTTGCGGCGGCGTCCTCGCCAATGCGACCGAAATCCGCACTGCCGTCAATGATCGCCGTGGCCATGCGGGTAGCATTGGCGTAGTAGGTATCCAGGGCGGTCCGGAGGGTCGCAGCCCTTTCCTTCAGCCCGGGATTGAGGGCTGCAATTTTTTTGAGGTTCCCGGCAATCTCATCCCGTTGCTCGCGCGTGGCGTCCAGTTGCTGGTCGTCACCGGTGGTGACGGCGCTGTTGATCTGGTTCTCGATCAACTGCAGCAGGCCGCGGTTGATGGTTGAAAGCTCAAGGGAAGGGTACAGCTGGTCCCGAACTTCCCTGAGGCGCTCGGAGTTACCCCGCTCGGTATTTATGGAGAAGCTCTGGCTGATCACGAAGGCGGCAATCGCCACGGTTACCAGCAGCGCCAGCTTGTGAGAGATTTTCAGAGATGAAAGCATGTGTACGGTCCCTGTCCGCCAGAGGAAAGACTGAAATTTGGCGGCATTCTAGGTCGTTGGTGGGGAATCTGACACAGATTTAATGTGTCAGTGTGTTAAGCGGTGTATCGGCGAAAATGCTTTCATCTTTAACGCAGTTGGTGAAATTTCGTGCGATATAGGGGTTTCTGATTACGTCCAGGGCGTGAAGGACGTCTCTGACCTGGCCTGATATAATGCCTGTAAATTTAACCAGTGATGAAGCCGATCTCCTATGGATGTCTCCCACATTATTGACGCCCTCAACGACGCTCAACGCGAGGCCGTGACCGCCCAGAATGACCACCTGCTGGTGCTGGCCGGGGCCGGCAGTGGCAAGACCCGGGTGCTGGTGCACCGGATTGCGTGGCTGATGCAGGTAGACCGGGTGCCACCCACGGGGATTCTGGCGGTAACCTTCACCAATAAGGCCGCCCGCGAGATGCGATACCGCATCGAGCAGATGATGGACATTCCGGCCCGGGGATTGTGGTTCGGCACCTTTCACGGCATTGCCCATCGCCTTTTGCGCTCCCACTGGCAGGATGCCGGCCTGCCGGAGAACTTCCAGGTGCTCGACAGCGACGATCAGCTGCGGTTGATCAAGCGGGTGATGCGGGAGCTGCAGGTTGATGAGAGCCGCTGGCCACCGAAGCAGGCGCAGTGGTTTATCAACAGCCAGAAAGACGAAGGGCTGCGGGCGGATCATATCCAGGAGAATCCCGGCGACCAGCTCACCTCCACCATGCTGACGGTGTATCGCCAGTACGAAAAGCTGTGTCAGCAGAGCGGTCTGGTGGATTTTGGCGAATTGCTGCTGCGCTCCCACGAGCTGTGGCTGCATCGGCCGGAGTTGCTGGCCCATTACCAGGGTCGGTTCCAGCACATTCTGGTGGACGAGTTCCAGGACACCAACACCATTCAGTACGCCTGGCTGCAGGTGCTGGCCAGTCACCGTGTGCCCTTGACCGTGGTGGGCGACGACGATCAGTCCATCTACGGCTGGCGCGGTGCCAAGATCGAGAATATCCAGCAGTACCAGCGGGATTTCCCCAATTCGCGGCTGGTGCGGCTGGAGCAGAACTACCGCTCCACCCAGCTGATCCTCAAAGCGGCCAACTCGGTGATTGCCAACAACCAGGGCCGCCTCGGCAAGGAGTTGTGGACCGACGGACCCGACGGCGAGCCTATCAGCCTGTACGCCGCGTTTAACGAACAGGACGAAGCCAACTACATCGCCGACACCATTTCCAGTTGGGTGCAGGACGGCAATCTGCGCAGCGAATCCGCCATTCTCTACCGCTCCAATGCCCAGTCGCGGGTACTGGAAGAAGCCCTGATGCGCCAGGGTATTCCGTACCGGGTCTATGGCGGGTTGCGGTTCTACGACCGTCAGGAGATTCGCAATGCGCTGGCGTATCTGCGTTTGGTGCATTACCGCCGCGATGACGCCGCGTTCGAGCGGGTGGTGAACATCCCCACCCGGGGCATCGGTGCCAAGAGCCTGGCGGAACTGCGGGAAGTGGCCACCGGCCAGAGCATCTCGCTGTGGGAGGCGGCGGAGCGCTTGCTGGAAGCCGGCTTGATCAAGGGCCGCGCCAAAACTGGCCTACAATCCTTCATGGCGATTATCCACGACCTGTCGGAGATGGCAGACGACGCCTCCCTGCACGGTTTGATGAAACAGACCATCGAAGCGAGCGGGCTGAAGGACTACCACGCCAGTGAAAAAGGCGAGAAGGGCCAGGCCCGGGTGGAAAACCTGGAGGAACTGGTCAACGCGCTGTCGGACTTCGAGGTGGAGGAGGGTGTGGATCCGCTGGCCGAATTCATTGCCCAGGCGGCGCTGGATGCCGGTGAATCCCAGGCCGAATCCCACGAAGACAGCGTGCAGCTGATGACGCTGCACTCCGCCAAGGGGCTGGAGTTCCCACTGGTGTTCCTGGCCGGCGTGGAAGAAGGCCTGTTTCCACACAGCATGTCTCTGGAAGAACCGGGGCGTATGGAAGAAGAGCGCCGTCTGGCCTACGTGGGCATTACCCGGGCGATGAAAAAGCTGGTGCTCACTTACGCCGAGTCCCGCCGGCTGTACGGTCAGGAGAAATTCAATGCCCTGTCACGGTTTGTGCGGGAGATTCCGGGGGATTGCATTCAGGAAGTGCGGCTGCGCAATACGGTCAGCCGTCCGATGATGATGGAGCGGCCGAATGAAAGCCTCTTCGCCCAGGACTCCGCGGCGCAATCCGGCTTCAGCTTGGGGCAGCGGGTGCGCCATCCCAAGTTCGGCGAGGGCATTGTGATGAACAGCGAAGGCACCGGTCATCATACCCGGGTGCAGGTCAACTTCGATGAAGGCGCCAAGTGGCTGGTGCTGGCCTACGCGCCGTTGGAGGCGTGTTAGTCGCGGAAGCCGTAGCGGGCCATGATCGCCTCGACTTCTTCGGTGCCCATGAAATCGGCAAACTGCCAGGCCAGCTGCTTGTCGGCCCCGCGCCGGGTAATGATGTAGCCCTGCGTCAGCGGGGTGTGCATGGCCTCCGGGATCAGCCAGTGGTTTCCGGCCGCTGACAGCCGGGGGCTCAGGGCCAGAGACAGGGCGAGAATGCCGGCTTCGGCGTTACCGGTCTCAACAAACTGCGCGGCCTGAGAGATATTGCTGCCAAGCACCAGTTTACCCTCCACCTGAGCCCACACGCCGGCGTTTTCGAGGGCTTCCTGGGCGCGGACGCCATAGGGCGCGTGTTGCGGGTTGGCAATGGCAATGCGGCGGATATCGTCGCGGGTCAGATCCTCCAGCCGCAGCGCGCGGGCATCGAGAGTGGCACTCCAGAGCACGATCCGCCCGGTTGCATAGGAAATGACGTCGGAAGCGGCAAGCCCTTGCTCTGCCAGGGCTCGCGGATAGGCAATGTCGGCGGAGAAGTACAGATCGTAGGGCGCCCCCTGGGCAATCTGGGTGCTGAATTTTCCGGACGAACCATAAACCACGTTGATGGTCTCATCGGGATGGCGCTCCTGGAACTGACCCAGGATCTCGTCCATGGCAAACTTCAGGTCCGAGGCGGCTGCAATAAGGAGGCGCTCCGCTGCCGCCGGCGGTGTCCAGCACAGGATCAGAAGCAGCAGTGAGGCGGTACGCAGAATCACAATGACGGCTCCCTCAGACCTGTTCCGGTACTTCCCTGATGCGGCCCTGTTCGTCAATAGCCACGTACACAAACAGTCCTTCAGTGACTTTTCGGGGATACTTGGCGGCGCGATCCAGTGTCCAGACTTCCACATTGATTTTCATCGAGCTGCGGCCAATATCCACCAGTTCGCAATAGCAGCCTACCTGAGAGCCTACCCGCAACGGCGACAGAAACTCCATCCGGTCCATGGCCACGGTGGCGTTGCGGCCAAGAGAAATCCGGCCCGCCATGGTGGCGGCGGCGATGTCCATCTGCTTGACCAGCCAGCCGGCAAAGACGTCGCCATTGGCGTTGGTGTCGGAGGGGAGCGGCACAATCTGAAGCGTCAGTTCGCCTTTCGGGGTGGGTTTGTCATCGTCGAGCGCTGTCATGGAACCTGCCTTTTTTATAAGTACTGCGAATTGTTGTACCCGCATGTTAGCGGCCCGCGGGCAGTCTGCAAGAAAATTTGCACGCGCTGTTCTATATTTCATTTGCTGTAACAAAGTTGTCACAGAGCCTCGGTAGTCTTCACTCATCGGTAAAGCCAATCCGACTAAAAAGTCCAAATGAAAATGGAGACTCAGCGTGATTAAACTGAAAACCGCCCTTACAACCGTAGCACTGGCAGGCAGCATTGCCGCCGTATCCACTCCGGCCATGGCCCGCGACACCATCAACATTGTCGGCTCTTCCACCGTTTACCCGTTCGCCACCGTGGTTGCCGAGCGTTTTGGTCGTAACACCGACTTTCCGACGCCGAAGCTGGAATCCACCGGTTCCGGCGGCGGTCTGAAGCTGTTCTGTGAAGGTGTGGGCACTCAGCACCCGGACATCACCAACGCTTCCCGTCGCATGAAGAAGAGTGAGTTCGATAACTGCCAGGCCAACGGCGTCAAGGAAATTACCGAAGTGCGTATCGGCGCCGACGGCATCGTTATTGCCAACTCCAAGAATGCCGACAAGCTGGACCTGACGCTGGAGCAGGTGTTCCTGGCTCTGGCCAAGGAAGTGCCGAATCCGGACGGCGGTGACGAGCTGGTCGCCAACCCCTACCAGAAGTGGAGCGACATCGACTCCAGTCTGCCAGACATGGACATCAGCGTGATGGGTCCCCCTCCGACTTCCGGTACCCGTGACGCCTTCGTTGAGATCGCCATGCAGGGCGGCTGCAAGCAGTACGATTTCATCAAGAGCATGGAAAAGAACGACATGAAGTCGGTTTGCCACAGCATGCGTGAAGACGGCCCGTTCGTTGAGGCCGGCGAGAACGACAACCTGATCGTTCAGCGTCTGTCTCAGGATCCGGAAACCCTGGGCATCTTCGGCTACAGCTTCCTGATGGAGAACGACGGCCAGATTCAAGCAGCAACTGTCAACGGTGTTGAGCCGACTCCCGAGTCTATCGCTTCCGAAGATTATCCGGTTGCCCGCTCACTGTTCTTCTACATCAAGAAAGCCCACGTGGGTGTGGTACCGGGTATCCAGGAGTACGTTTCCGAGTTCACCAGCGAAGGCACCTGGGGCGACAACGGTTACCTGGTTGATGTGGGTCTGATCCCGAACCCGCGTGACCAGCGCGTGAAGACTGCCAAGGCGGTGAAGGAACTGAAGCCGATGACCGGTAACGAGCTGTAATGCTCAGCGGACATCGCGTCAGGGATGACGAAAAAGGAACGCGGGCCAGCCGGTCCGCGTTCCTTTTGTTGCGTTCAGATGAATATTTTTCTGGCCACTATGCTGGCAAAATAGACGCCCTAGCTAACTAATACGCCATCACTACAGAGACTGTTATGCAGACGGCTAACCTATTGCCCCTCGTTCTGGTTCTCGCGGTTGTTGCCTACGGACTCGCGTTCATGCGCTCGCGGGCGGTTGCGGCACCGCTTGGTGGAATCCGGAACCTCAAGGCACTTCCTTTCTATTATGCGGCGCGGGCCGCGCTCTGGTGTGCGATCCCCGCCCTTATTGTTCTGGCAGCCTGGGCCGGCTTCGAAGGCAAGGTCATCCAGGGCATCGTCATCGCATCGTTGCCGCAGGAGGTGTGGCCGAAATCGCCGGGCGAAGCCAGCCTGGTGCTCTCCCAGATCAGTAATGTGGCGGCAGGCAAGCTGAACCCCGAGTTTGTGCCCGAGCATATTGCCGGCGCCGCAGGCCTGCTGGAGACGATGCGGGACCAGAGTGAAAACTTCAAAGCAATTCTTGTGTTGCTGATTGCCGTTCTGGGCGCCGCATTTGCCTGGACCCGGGTGGCACCGCACATCAACGCCCGTGAAAGCGTCGAAAGAACCCTTCGCCGGATTTTCTTCGTATGCGCCGCGGTCGCGGTGCTGACGACGGTGGGCATTGTGTTCTCGGTGATCCTCGAAACCGTGCGTTTCTTCGGCAAGGTACCGATCACCGAGTTCCTGTTTGGCACGTCCTGGAGCCCGCAAACGGCTCTGCGCGCCGATCAGGTAGGTTCGGACGGTGCTTTTGGCATGATTCCGCTGTTTACCGGCACACTGCTGATTTCAGCGATTGCGCTTGTGGTGGCCGTGCCCACCGGGCTGCTGTCTGCTATCTACCTGTCGGAATATGCCAGCAAGCGGGTCCGGTCTGTGGTCAAGCCGCTGCTCGAAATGCTGGCGGGTGTGCCGACCGTGGTTTACGGCTTTTTTGCCGCGCTCACGGTGGCTCCGTTCATTCGTGATCTGGCCGAAATGATTGGCCTGGAAGCCTCTTCCCAGAGCGCGCTGGCGGCCGGACTGGTGATGGGCATCATGATTATTCCCTTCGTCTCGTCGCTATCAGATGACGTGATCAACGCCGTGCCCCAGACTCTGCGTGACGGGTCCCTGGCACTCGGTGCCACTCAGTCCGAAACCATGAAGAACGTGATCTTCCCGGCCGCGTTGCCGGGCATCATCGGCGGTATTCTGCTGGCGGCCTCACGGGCGATCGGCGAGACCATGATTGTGGTCATGGCCGCGGGTCTCGCGGCAAACCTGACCGCCAATCCGCTGGATTCGGTGACCACAGTGACCGTGCAGATCGCAACACTTCTGGTGGGTGATCAGGAGTTTGACAGCGCCAAGACCCTGTCTGCGTTTGCCCTCGGCATGATGCTGTTCATCGTCACCCTGCTGCTCAACGTCATTGCACTCAAGATTGTCCGGAAATATAGGGAACAGTATGACTGATCAACGTTCTCAGGCGGAGATAGTCCGCAAGTCCCTGAAGCGCAGATACCGTAAGGAGCGCCGCTTCCGCCTGTACGGCATCCTGGCGATATTTATCGCCCTGGCGTCCCTGTTCATCCTGTTTGCCGACATCATCGGCAAGGGCCACACCGGGTTCGTTAAAACAACGATCACCCTGGACGTGACCCTGGATTCGGAAACCATGTATCTGGATGACCCCACGGATGCGGATCAGCGCTCCATGGCGGATTTCACCGCGCCGATCATTGCGGCCCTGCAAGAGCACTTCCCGGACGCTGAGGGTGCTGCAGCCCGGCGCGAACTGAGCAGGATGGTGGGTAGTTACGGCGCCAGCGATATCCGCGACCTGCTGAAAGACAATCCGGAGTTGCTCAACACCACGCAGACCATGGAGTTCCTCGCCCACGACACGGTGTCGGTGTATGTAAAGCATGCCGACAACCCCAGTTACAGCATCCGCTTGAGCGAGCGCCAGCAGGGGTGGGTGGATGAACTGGTGGAGAAAGGCGTCATTGATACCAGTTTCAATGACGTGTTGTTCAGCCGGGGTGACTCCCGTGAACCCGGAAACGCCGGCATTCTGGGTGCTATTGTGGGGTCGCTGCTGACGATGCTGGTTACCCTGGCGATTTCATTTCCCATGGGCATCGCGGCGGCCATTTACCTTGAGGAGTTCGCGCCCCGCAACAAGATCACCGATTTCATTGAGGTCAATATCAACAACCTGGCGGCGGTACCCTCAATCATCTTTGGTCTGTTGGGTCTGGCCGTGTTTATCGGGCTGTTTGGTATGCCGCGCTCGGTGCCGGTGGTGGGGGGCATGGTGCTGGCGCTGATGACCCTGCCCACCATCATCATCTCCAGCCGCGCCGCCATCAAAAGCGTGCCGCCGTCCATCCGCGAAGCCGCAGAAGGCATTGGTGCGTCCAAGATGCAGGTTGTGCTCCATCATGTGGTGCCGCTGGCCATGCCGGGCATGTTGACCGGATCCATTATCGGCATGGCGCAGGCACTGGGTGAAACGGCGCCGTTGCTGTTGATCGGCATGGTGGCGTTTATTGTTGACGTACCGGACGGATTGTTCAGTTCCGCAACGGTACTGCCGGTACAGATCTACCTCTGGGCAAGCAGCTCCGAACAGGGCTTTGTTGAGCTGGCGTCGGCCGGCATCATGATCCTGCTTGCCTTTATGATCAGTATGAATGCATTGGCCATCTGGCTGCGAAAGCGTCTTGAACGCCGGTGGTAAAGGAGAAAGTTATGAGCATGAATGAAACGATTACCAGTGCCACAGGTCAGCCGGACGAGTCCCTGATTCCGGTAAAAGATCCTGTCGAAGAGGCTTCTCAGAACACCATCCCGGTGGAAGAGGGCAAGACGGTGGGCGTTCCCTACGCGGACGATCCCAAGTTCAAGCTTCGTAACGTGGAGGTGTTCTACGGCCAGGACCGGGCCATCAAGGATATCAGCCTCGACATCGCCCGCAACGAGGTGATCTCCTTCATCGGCCCGTCGGGTTGTGGCAAGTCCACCTTCCTGCGCTGCCTGAACCGTATGAACGACAGTATTGATATCTGCCGTATCAAAGGTCAGCTGATGCTGGATGATGAAGACATTTACCACTCGAAGAAAGATGTGGTGGAGCTGCGAGCAAGGGTGGGCATGGTGTTCCAGAAGCCGAACCCGTTCCCCAAGTCGATCTACGATAACGTGGCCTATGGCCCGCGGATTCACGGCCTGGCGAATCGTAAATCGGACCTGGATGAAATCGTCGAGAACAGCCTGCGCAAGGCCGGTCTCTGGGATGAAGTAAAGGACCGCCTCGATGCCGTCGCCACCGGCATGTCCGGTGGTCAGCAGCAACGTTTGTGCATCGCACGGGCAATTGCCGTCAGCCCGGAAGTGATCCTGATGGACGAGCCATGCTCGGCGCTGGACCCCATCGCTACGGCCAAGGTCGAAGAGCTCATTTCCGAAATGTCGGAGAGTTACACCATCGTGATCGTGACCCACTCCATGCAACAGGCGGCGCGGGTGTCGCACCGCACGGCGTATTTCCATCTGGGGCACCTGGTGGAAGTAAACGAGACGACCAAGGTTTTCACATCGCCCGAGCACGAGCTGACAGAATCCTACATCACCGGTCGTTTCGGCTAATCCGGTTATTGCTGAACATTGGAGAACAGAGCTATGCCAACCAAAAAGGACGACGTATACGGCGACCACATTTCCCATAAGTTCAACGATGAACTGATGGAACTCAAGACCGAGTTCCTGAAAATGGGCGGGATGGTTGAGGCGCAGGTCGATCGTGCGATCCATGCCCTGGTGGACAACGATGGCCACCTGGCGGATGAAGTGCGCGCCGGTGACAAGAAAGTGGATCAGATGGAAATCGACATCGACGAAGAGGCGACCCTGATCATTGCCCGCCGTCAGCCCACGGCACGGGATCTGCGGTTGGTGATTTCCGTGATCAAGATGGTTGCCGACCTGGAGCGGGTGGGAGACGAGGCCAAGAAAATCGCCAAGTTCGCCATCAAGCTCAACGAGGAAGGCCAGGCGCCCCGTGGCTACGTGGAAGTCCGCCACATCGGCAACCACGTGCTGAGCATGCTGCACGACGCCCTGGACGCCTTCGCCCGTCTGGATTCACAGCAGGCGCTGCGGATCATGAAAGAAGACAAGCGGGTGGATGAGGAATACCAGGCGGCCACGCGCACTTTGCTGACCTTCATGATGGAAGACACCCGCAACATTTCACGGTGCATGTCGGTGATGTGGGTGCTTCGTGCCCTGGAGCGGGTCGGAGATCACGCCTGCAACATTGCCGAGAATGTGATCTTCATGGTCAAGGGCGAGGACGTTCGCCATACGCCGGTGGAAGAGGCTGAGAAAGTCGTCGGCCGCTGATTTTTTGGGCTTTGTGAGCTTGGGGGAGGGCCGGTGTGCGGTGCGGCTTTCCCGGACAGAAAGGCAGCCCCGCTTGCCTCCCCCAAGGTCAGTCCAAACGGTAAAACCCCATCAGGCCTGCTTCATTTTGTCCGTATAAGGCGGCCACCCCAGAGGCTTGCCCGCGAGCACATGCAGGTGGATGTGAAACACCGTCTGTCCGGAGTTCTCACCGCAGTTCATCACCACGCGGTAGCCGTCGTCCGCAAAGCCCTTCTCCCTGGCAATTTTTGCCGCCACGAGATACAAGTGACCCACCAGTTCGCGATCGCCTTCGGTGATGTCATTGATAGTCGCAATGGGCTTTTTCGGGATCACCAGAAAGTGCACTGGCGCCTGGGGGTTGATGTCACTGAACGCCAGGCTGAGCTCATCCTCGTAGAGAATGTCCGCCGGGATTTCCCGGTTGATGATCTTGGTGAAAATGGTGTCTGACATGGTGGCTCCTTGGTGGTTGTGTGCCGGATTCAGAGCTGTCTCAGCCCCGGTACGCGGGCCGTGATCTGTTTGAGCACCGCCGGCAGTTCCTCGTCGATGCCCATGGCGTAGCGGGCCACGCGGTTGCGGGCGAAGGGCAGGGCGCGGGCCGCGCCGAGGCCGAGGTTGCGCAGCAGATGAACCGGTGGAATGCGGTTGCTGAACAGGTGGTAGAAGGCATCCATCGCCAGCATCATGCGGCGATTGGCCGGGCGACGCTGCTGCTCGTAGCGGGAGAGCCAAAGCGGATTGGCCAGATCGTCGCCCGCGCGCCGGGCTTCGCGGATCATCGACTGCAGGCAGGCGGCGTCCTGGAAGCCGAGGTTCACGCCCTGGCCGGCCAGCGGATTGATGGTATGGGCGGCATCGCCCACCAACACTACCCGGCCATTATGGTACTGCCTGGCATGTTGGCGGGCGATGGGGAAGCTGGCCCGGGCGTCAATGTGAGTCAGCGGGGGCAAATCAGGGGGGAAAGCCTTGTGGATTTCCGCCAGCAGCGAGTCGTCGTCCAGGGATTTCAGCCGCGTCAGCGTCTGCGGCGAATCGTACCAGACCAGTGATGCCCAGCTTTCGCCCGGGTAGGCACTGCCGGCACTGTGTAATGGCAAAAACGCACGGGGGCCGGACGCGTGGAAGGCCTGCCAGGTGATGTCTTCTACCGGGCCGCGATAACGCACGGAGATGACCATGGCCTGCTGCGCGTATTGGTCGCGGCTAACCCCGATGCCCGCCAGTTCCCTGACCCGGGACAGCGCACCGTCGGCCCCGATGACCAGCTGGCAGGTCAGTGCGTCGCCGGTGTCGAGTGTAACCGTCGCCTGATCGTCGCCGTTTTCCAGCGCGGTCACGCCAGTGCCAGGTAGCAGGGTGACCGCGGGCTGGGCTTCCGCGCATCGCCATAACGCCTGCTGGGTAATCCGGTTTTCTACAATGTGGCCGAGATGATTGGCCGACAGCTCCGCCGCATCGAAAACCACTTCGGTGGGCTTGCGGGGGATCAGGTTGCTTAACGGGTGGCGGGTTTCATCCCAGACCGCGAGACGGCGATACACCGTGGCCCTCAGGGCCAGGATGGAGGGCCAGGCCCCCAGCTGCTGCAGATAGCGTTCACTGCCAGCGCTGAGCGCTGACACCCGGATGTCCGGTGGAGCCTCGGCATCGAACTGCGGGGTGGTCTGTTTGTCCACCAGCGCAACCCGAAAGCCATTCTGACCAAGGCCACTGGCAAGGGCTGCACCTACCATGCCGGCACCGACCACAACGATGTCAAAAGCTTGAGTCATAACGGGTTCCTGTCTGAGACTTCCAGTTTACGCGATGGAAGATTTCAGACAAGCGGCCCGGGTCAAACCCGCTGTGTCTGGCGACCGGATCAGTAGCCGGCGAGACTCGATACCCGGGGCTCGGCCAGTTCCTCTGGTCGCTGACGTCTCCGCGCAAGCCAGGCAGGCTTTTGAGCACCGGGCTTCACAAACCCCTGGTTCAGCACCATGGGCTGCATCAGGCTCAGGAAATCGGCGGTTTTCATATGCACCGATTCGGTATGGCTGCCGGCGGCAAAGGCCAGCTCCGGTTGCTCGGTCAGCGCTTCGGCGCAATAAACCGACATGCCAAACAGGTTGCCGAAGGGCGGCATGGCCCCCACTTCGCAATCGGGGAAGCGATCCTGGAACTCCTGTTCATCGGCCAGGTCGACAAAATCGGTGTCCAGAATCCGGGAAAGGCGGTCCCAGCGAATGCGCCAGGTCGCTGGCATCACCAGCATGGCCATCTTGCCGTCAAGCTCGATGATGACGGTTTTCACCACCTGGTCACCGGCAATTCTAACGTGATGTGCGAGTTGTTGGGCGGTGAACGCCGGGGGATGGGACAGGCACATGTACTCCACGCCTGCCTGATCGAGAAAATCCTTCAACTGCTGTACCGGCATAGTGACAACCTCCTACCAGCAATGACAGCGGGGTGGGGCCGGTGATTGTCCTGAGCCTGGCCCCGGTGGCCTGGCGCCCACCTGCCATCCGGGCCGGCAGGCGCCATTAACGTCAGCTTAGTTGAGGCTACGCAGAATGCGAGTAAGCGAATGTGTTATTGAGACGCTTGTCCCGATTCAGCATGGGTGTACAGGTGCACATCGCGCTGGGGGAACGGAATGCTGATGCCTTCGGCGTCGAACGCCTTCTTCACTTTTTCCTGCATGTCCCAGTAGTACGGCCACAGGTCGTCGGTGGCCACCCAGGCGCGGAACATGATGTCGACCGAGTTATCACCCAGTCCGCCGACACAGATTCTCGGCGGCGGATCCATCAGGGATCGCTCATCTTCCTCGAACAGGCGCTGGCAGATGGCCTTGGCGGTGTCGATGTCGTCGTCGTAACCAATGCCGAAGGTCATGTCACAGCGACGCTTGTCGTAGATGCTGACGTTGACCAGCGTCGCGTTGGACAGGCTGCCGTTGGGGATCACGATGCGGCGGTTGTCAAAGGTATTGACGACGGTATAGAGGATGCTGATTTCCGCGACGGCGCCAAGGAAACCCTCGGCCTCAATGGTATCGCCGACCTTGAAGGGTTTGAAAATCAGAATCAGCACACCGCCGGCGAAGTTCGCCAGGCTGCCCTGCAGGGCCAGGCCGATGGCCAGGCCGGCGGCACCGATCACGGCGATGAAGGAGGTGGTGGCAATGCCGATCATCGAGGCTGCAGAGATCACCAGCAGGATCTTGAGGACGGCGCCAATCAGGCCGCACAGGAATTTGTTGAGGGTCGGGTCTTTTTCGCCGAGCTTTCTATCGAGGACACCCATAAAGCGATTGATCAGCCAGAGGCCGATAATCAGGGTGACGATGGCGAGAACGAACTTGGGAGTGTAGGTCATGAGCAGGGTGATGCCCTGATCAATGATTTCGGACGCGCGCCCGTTCTCTCCAAACAAATCTTCCATCAGGTGACTCCTTGTTCTTCGTCAGATTAACAGGTGAATGGCCAGCTTTGTGTGGTTATAGCAAAGTTGAAGCGTACCCGGATAGCAACCTGCGTGCAGGCCCTTCGGGCATCCCTTACGAAAAAACGCACTGATTGGCCCAATCTACGATGGTGGCAGGGGCGCCCTGCACCACAATCCGGCCCTGTTTCTGGCTGAGTTGGTAGTCGTACATCGGGTCGTAGTAGTTCTCGAGTAAGGCCCGGATCCACGATTCGTGGCCGCCGGTGTCGCCGTTGTGTTGCTGAAGCTCAAGGGCAGAGGTCATCAGTGCCCGCAGTTCCCGGTGTCGCTCTCCGCCCAGTCGCTTGCGGATGCGATCAAGGGCGCTGAGAAGGTAATCATGGAAATTCAGCCAACCTGCCTGTTCCCCGTCACGCGCGGTGTAATCGGCCAGCATGTTTTCCACATAATCTTCGCGGATGATGGCAATTCGCTCGTCCATGGGTTGTTCCAGCACCATAAGCGGTGCCTCCGCCATTCGCTGCTTCAGTGTCTCGGGGAGGGCGCAACGCCCGACCAGACGGCTCTCGTCCTCCAGATAAATTGGCCCACCGATATGATGGGTGGCCTTGAGCATCGCCACGGCCAGGCGGTTTTCGAAGTCGATCTGGGACGGTTGCGGGGTTACCTGCCGGCCGAAGCTGGATCCGCGGTGGTTGGCCAGCCCCTCCAGATCCACCGGATTGGGCAATTGCTGCAGCACACGGGTTTTACCGGTACCGGTACGGCCACTGAGAATCCTGAACTCGGAGGAGGCAATCAGTGATTCCAGGCTGTCAATCAGGAAGCGGCGCAGCGCCTTGTAACCACCCTTGATCAGCGGGTAGTCGATGCCGGCCTCGCGGATCCACTGCTGGGTCAGCCGTGACCGCAGGCCACCGCGGAAGCAGAACAGGTAGCCCTCGGGATGGCTGGCGACGAAGCGTTTCCACGCTTCGATGCGCTGGGCCTTGATGTCGCCGGCAACCAGTTGGTGCCCCAGCTCAATAGCCCGATCCTGGCCCTTTTCCTTATAGCAGATACCCACCCGATGACGCTCTTCGTCGTTCATCAGCGGTGCATTCTCTGCGTTCGGGAAGCTGCCCTTGTTGAACTCCACGGGTGCCCGCACGTCCATCAGCGGCACGTCATTCAGAAACAGGGCGAGGTAGTCATCGGTGTCGGGTCTGGAGGCCATTGCGGTGCCGGTTTGGTGAAAAAAATGAGGTTGCAGTATAACGAAGACACTGTTTTTATGCTCGTTTACGGGCACAGCCGGAGATGTGATGCACCAGAATCGACTCAACCACCATCTGCAGAAAACCCTTGCCCGAGGCCGCGTGGCGGTCACCCGCCCGGCCGGCTGTCCTGACATCGGTCTGCATCTGTTCGATCCGTCAGTGCTGGAGGGACCGCTGAGCCATGACGAAGCGCAGGCGGTGGTGGGGGAGCCGGCGTACTGGTCGTTTTGCTGGGCCAGCGGCCAGGTGCTGGCGCAGTGGATACTGTCCCATCCGGAACAGGTAGCGGGCAAACGGGTGCTGGATTTTGGCTCCGGCTCCGGGGTTGTCGCCATCGCTGCTGCCAAGGCCGGCGCGGCGGAGGCGATCGCCTGCGACATTGACCCGGCGGCGTTGGACGCGGCCGCTGCCAACGCCCGGTTGAATGGCGTGTCGGTCACTCTGTGCGCAGACTGGCAACAACGTCCGGCCGCCATTGATCTGATCACCGCTGCGGATGTGCTGTACGATCCCGAAAACCGGCCGTTGCTTCAGGCGTTCAGGGCGGCGGCCCCGGAAGTGTTGCTGGCAGATTCACGGGTAAAAGATCTGGGCGATGACCAGTACCGTCGCCTGACGGTGATCGAAGGGCGCACCTGGCCGGACCTCAATGAGTTCGAGGAGTTCAATCAGGTGAGGATCTATCGGGTAATTGGCGAATGGGGAAGCGCATAAAAATAAAGGGCAACCCGCAGGCTGCCCTTTTCGGAACAGGTCGTCGCATCCGTGCGATGTTTGCAACTGCCGTGTTGCGTTTTCCTTGAGCCACTCCGTGGTGCCGGCGTCCGAGCCAGCGATCCGAATAATTATCCTTTAAGCGAGGCGTCCCTGTGTCCTTGCCTCTCCCTGCATCCGTTGCCGGGGTGCGTCCAGTGCGTCGTCCATTTCCCTGTCATCCCTGACACCTTCACTATAGCAATCCTGACGTGAAAAACCTGTGTCTGAAATCTGTCAATTTCACAGGCCGGGGTGAGTTACAGATTTGGTGCATTTTAAAACAGTGGGTTACATGATGTGTCAAGTTATGTAATCGAGTTGCTTACATTATGTTGCAGAGGGATCGCACAATTTTGTAAGAGATATCGCACGTTCATTCGGGCGATTTGCTTACATCTGGTTTTGGGGCCGGTCTTCAGCCTGTGTTTGGCGTTTCAGTCCAGGCCAGGGTAACAGGCCAATAGCAATACCCACCCCGTCCGCCGCCACGTCCGCCATGGAGAATTCGCGGTGGGGCAGTTGCGACTGAATGCCCTCAATCAGCAGGCCGAATCCCAGCAGGGCCGGTACGAACGCGAGGGGGTTGATCCGCGGCCAGGCCAGCCGTGACAGCACCGCAAGTTCGGCAAACGCGATGAGGTGATTGATCTTGTCGTTGGCAGAGGATGGCACCGGGTAGGGCTCGCTGGTGGTTGCCAGGAAAAGAATGGCAATCATTGAGACCAGCAGCCCCAGCCGCCAGAGGGGCTGGCAGTCAAGAATCTGGTTCAGCTGGCTTTTCAGTGTGTCCATCGGGGGAATCCGGCAGGTATCGGGCTGTGGTCAATGTGGCAACATGATATGCTTTGCGCCCCGTCACTGTCATTGAAGCGGAGGTACTGCCACCTATGTTGAAGGGAAACTTTTTTCGTGGTCTGGGCTACCTCGGTGAAGGCTTCCGGCTGATTCGCCAGCCGGGCCTGCGTTTGTTCGTGATTATCCCCCTGGTGATCAACGTCCTGCTATTCGGTCTGCTGTTCTATTTTCTGGCGGAACTGTTTGCCGCGATGATTGCCGCGGCCATGGGGTGGCTGCCGGAATGGGCCTGGCTGCAGAGTCTGGACTGGCTGTTCTGGATTCTCTACGGCGTGGTGATTCTGCTGATGCTGGCCTACGGTTTTGTCATTCTGGCGAACCTGATCGGGTCTCCCTTCTACGGTTATCTGGCGGAACTGACCGAGAAGCACCTGACCGGCCAGGAGGTCAGTACCGACGACAGCTGGGGCCAGATCATAAGGGACATCCCCCGCGCCCTCTGGCGGGAAGTGCAGAAAATTCTCTACTACCTGCCGCGAGCCATCGGCCTGTTGATTATCGGTCTGATTCCGGTAGTGAACCTGGTGGCTGCCGTACTCTGGTTCCTGTTCAATTGCTGGATGATGGCACTGCAGTACGTGGATTACCCGGCGGACAATCACAAGGTCAGTTTTCCTGCGCTGCGGCGGCTATTGGGTGATACCCGGTTGTCAGCCTTTGGTTTCGGGCTGCCGGTAGCGCTGGCTGCCATGGTGCCGGTGCTGAACCTGGTGGTGGTGCCCGCGGCGGTGTGTGGCGCGGCGGCATACTGGGTGCGTGAGAATGGCGCAGAGCTCAAGCAGCTGCAGTAACGGCAGTCTCGAAAGCAACGAATTTACAGATACCCTGAATTGAAACGCGACGGAGGTTTCTTGGACGCATCGGATTTTGTCATCGGCCAACGCTGGGTGAGTCACAGCGACACCGGTCTTGGGCTCGGAATTGTCACCGACATTTCGGGGCGCCGGGTAACACTGGGGTTCCCGGCGGCCGACGAGGAGCGTACCTACGCCATTGATAACGCGCCCCTGTCCCGCATCATTTACCAGATCGGTGAAGAGATCGAAACCTTCGACGGCGCCCGTTACACCGTGCGGGCGGTGGAGGAGCTGGGCGGCGTGCTGATGTACCACGCGGAGACCAGTGCCGACGACAGCGAGGACCTCCAGCAGATTTCCGAGGTCAAGTTGAGCAGTTCGGTGAATTTCTCGGCGCCGCACCAGCGCCTGTTTGCCGGGCAGTTTGATCGCAACGGCGCCTTCCGCCTGCGCGTTGCGACCCTGCAGCACCTGGATCGTTTGCGGGCATCCTCCGCCCAGGGCCTGATCGGCGCCCGTACCCAGCATCTGCCCCACCAGATCTACATTGCCCACGAAGTGGCCAGTCGCCACGCCCCGCGGGTGTTGCTGGCGGATGAAGTGGGTCTGGGCAAGACCATCGAGGCGGGTCTCATCCTGCACTACCAGCTGCATACCGGCCGCGCCAAGCGGGCGCTGATTGTGGTGCCGGATTCGCTGATCCATCAATGGCTGGTGGAAATGCTGCGGCGTTTCAATCTGCGCTTCTCCATCATCGATCAGGGCCGCTACGACGCCCTGGCGGAGAGTGAGGACGACGTCGACGCTTTGATGAACAAGGTATTCGGAGAGTCCTACGCCAGCAATCCGTTTGAGAGTGATCAGCTGGTGCTGTGCAGTCTCGACTTCCTGATGTCCAGCCCGCAGGCCCGGAAGGATGCGGTGGCGGCCGGCTGGGACCTGATGGTGGTGGACGAAGCCCATCATCTGGCCTGGAGTCCGGAGCAGGCCAGTCCGGAATACCAGCTGGTGGAAGACCTGTCGGCGGCGAGCCGTGGTCTGCTGTTGCTGACCGCCACCCCGGAACAGGTGGGTGTGGCCAGTCACTTCGCCCGTTTGCGGTTGCTCGACCCGGCTCGCTTCCACGATCTGGCGGCCTTCCGGGAGGAGGAGCAGCAGTACGAAGCCATCAACGCTGTGGTGCGCCGTCTGCAGGGTGAAGGGGATGGCCTGACGGCGGACGATCGTGCGGCCCTGCAGAGCTGGCTGGGTGATGAGCTGGCAGTACTGGAAAAAGCCCCCGAGCCGCAGCAGGCCATTATCGATGCCCTGCTGGATCGCCACGGCACCGGCCGCGTGCTGTTCCGCAACACCCGGGCCGCGATTCAGGGCTTCCCCGAACGCCGTGCCCTGCCGGTTCCGCTGCCGTGTCCCGACAGCTATCACCCCCACCGCTTCGGCCTCGGGAACCTGACGCCGGAACGGGCCCTCGAGGAGGAGCAGTGGTTGGCGGAAGACCCTCGCGTGGCCTGGCTGGAGAAAACCCTGGCCGGCCTGAAGCCGGCCAAGGTCGTGGTCATCTGTGCCCATGCCAGCACCGCCATGGCGCTGGAGAGTTATCTGCAGTTGCGGGCGGGTATCCGCAGCGCCGCGTTCCACGAACACCTGAGCCTGATTGAGCGTGACCGGGCCGCGGCCTATTTCTCGGACACGGAGCAGGGCGCCCAGGCGCTGATCTGTTCGGAAATTGGCAGCGAAGGGCGCAATTTCCAGTTCGCCCACCAGCTGGTGTTGTTCGATCTGCCGGCCAATCCCGACTTGCTGGAGCAGCGCATCGGCCGGCTCGACCGTATTGGCCAGTCTGAGATCATTGATATCCACATTCCCTACCTCCAGGGTACCGTCCAGGAAGCGCAGTTCCGCTGGTTCCACGAAGGCCTCAATGCCTTCAGCGAGAGCTGCTCCGTCGGTGTGGCGGTCCAGGACAAGGTGTGGGCAGGCTGGCAGCAGGTAGTGGCAGGCGAGCTTGCCGGGCTGGATGCCGTACTGGCGGAGTCGAAAGCAGAAGCCGATCGCCTGCGCACCCTGTTGCAGAACGGCCGCGATGCGCTGATCGAGATGAATTCCTGTCGCCGCGACGTGGCAACCGGCCTGATCGACCAGATCGAAACCGAAGAAGGTTCTGCCGAAGTGCGGGACTACATGATGGAGGCGTTCGATATCCTCGGCGTGGATGTGGAGGATCATTCCGAGCATGCCGATGTGCTTCGCCCCGGTGAGCATTACCACGCCGGCCATGTGACCGATTTGCCAGAGGACGGGCTGACGGTGACCTGGAGCCGCCAGCAGGCGCTGGAGCGGGAAGACATGGCGTTCATGAGCTGGGAGCATCCGCTGGTGACCGGGGTGATGGACTCGGTTACCAGCTCCGGCCTTGGCAAAGCGGCCCTGGCGAGCCTGTCGGTGAAGGCATTGCCGGCGGGAACCCTGCTGCTGGAAGCCCTGTTCACCGTGCATTGCCCGGCACCGGACTCGTTGCAACTGTCGCGTTACCTGCCGGTATCGCCGCTACGGTTACTGGTGGACGTTAACGGTCGTGATCTGTCTTCCGCCTTGCCCCACGACCGCCTCAACGACCTGTGTTCCAACATTCGCCGTCGCACCGCCCAGGCGGTGGTGCCTCAGGTGCGGCCGCAGGTGGAGACCATGGTGGATCATGCTGAACAGCTGGCAGCACCGCATCTGGAGCCGTTGCGGGAGCAGGCACTGGCGCAGCTCGGCCAGGTATTCGAGCCGGAAATCCGTCGCCTTGAGGCGCTGCAGAAGGTGAATCCGGCGATTCGTGACGAGGAGATCGATTTCTTCCGTGACCAGTTTGACGCGGCGCACTCCGCCATCGATCAGGCCAGTCTCGCGTTGGAGGGTATCCGGGTCATTGTAACTGCCTGATCATGATGTGGTTACTGGTCAGGGATCATCTGATCAGGTACTTTGAACGTAACGAATTGTAGTCTTCAATATTCAATCCATGGATGACAGAGAGAACCTATGATGACTTTCATTCTGTTTGTGATTGCGGTGGCCGGTCTGCTGATCGTGATGCGCCGCGAATCGGGTGCCAAGCCGGCCATCGGTGTGATGGTGGTGGTCGGGCTGGTGTCACTGATTTTCGCCTCTGGCACCCTCGCGTTGATTCTCTTTATTGGTGCCGCGATTACGGCCGCCGCAGGCCTGCCGGGGTTCCGCAAGTCCTGGCTGACGCCGCGGGTTTTCGCCATGTTCAAGAAAGTGGCGCCGAAAGTGTCTGACACCGAAAAGGTCGCCCTGGAAGCCGGCACTGTCGGTTGGGACGGCGAGCTGTTCACCGGCCAGCCTGACTGGCACAACCTGCTGATCAACCGTCACACCGGACTCAGTGACGAAGAGCAGTCATTTGTGGATAACCAGTGCGTGCAGGCCATTTCCATGTGCAACGCCTGGGACCTGGCGGTGGAGCGAGCCGATCTGCCGCCGGAACTGTGGGAGCATCTCAAGAAAGAGAAGTTCTTCGGCATGATCATTCCCAAGGAGTACGGTGGCCTCGGCTTCTCCGCCAAGGCACAGACGGCGGTGCTGCAAAAGCTCGCTGCCAACGAGATGCTGATGGTGACGGTGGGCGTCCCCAACTCCCTCGGCCCCGGCGAGCTGCTGGTCAAGTACGGTACCGAAGAGCAGAAAAACCACTATCTGCCGAGGCTGGCGGACGGTCGCGAGATTCCCTGTTTCGGTCTCACCGGTCCGCGTGCCGGCTCGGACGCCACCTCGCTGCCCGACACCGGTATCGTCTGCAAGCAGAAAGTGGATGGCAAGGAAGTGGTCGGCATCCGGCTTAACTTTGAAAAACGCTGGATCACCCTGGCGCCCATCGCCACGGTCGTGGGCCTGGCGTTCCGCATGTTCGACCCCGATGGCCTGCTGGGTGACAAGGAAGATTACGGCATTACCTGTGCGCTGATCCCACGGGACACCAAAGGCATGGAAATCGGGCGTCGCCATTGCCCCATCGGCACGCCGTTCATGAACGGGCCGATCAAGGGCAAGGACGTATTCATCCCGCTGGATTACATCATCGGTGGTCAGGAAATGGCCGGCGAAGGCTGGCGCATGCTGGTCGAGTGTCTGTCCGTTGGTCGCTGTATCACGTTGCCGTCCGGCGCTGCCGGTGCCGCTGCCTACGCGGCGGGCACTGCTGGTGGCTTCACCCGTATCCGTCGTCAGTTCAATACCCCGGTGGCGGACATGGAAGGGGTCCAGGAGCCGCTGGCGCGTATTGCCGCCAAGACCTACATCACCCAGGCGGCGGTCAACCATACCGCCAACATGATCGACAAGGGCGAGAAACCGGCGGTGCCGTCGGCCATCCTCAAGTACCATCTCACCGAGTTCCAGCGTGGCATTCTCACCGATGCGATGGACGTTCACGGTGGCAAGACCGTGACCCTCGGGCCCCGCAACTACCTCGGTATCGGGTTCAGTGGCGCGGCGGTATCCATCACCGTGGAAGGCGCCAACATCATGACCCGCAGCCTGATGATCTTCGGTCAGGGCGCCATCCGCTGCCATCCGTATGTGCTGCGTGAACTGGCGGCGAAAGACAGTGATGACATCGACGCGTTCGACGATGCGTTCTTCGGCCACGCCGGGCTGATCTTCGGCAATGCGGCGCGTGCCTTTACCCAGGCGCTGGGCCTGGGCCGCGCCGATGTGCCGTTTGACAGCGCCAGCCGCCGCTATGCGCAAGCGGTCGCGCGGTTCAGTGCCGCCTTCGGTCTGTGTGGTGACGCCGCCATGACCACCCTGGGCAGCGAACTGAAAATGCGCGAGCTGATTTCCGCGCGCCTGGGCGACATGCTCTCCAACCTCTATCTGGCGTCGATGGTGCTGAAAAACTGGCACGAGACCCAGCCGGTGGAAGGGGAAAAGGACGTGATGGAATACAGCCTGGCGCTGCTGCTTAATCGCACGGAAAACGCGCTGGATGAGTTCCTGCAGAACCTGCCCAATCGCCCGGTCGCCATGGCCCTGCGGGCGGTGACGATGCCTCTGGGACGGCGCTGGGATGCGCCCCATGATGATCTGTCGCGCAAACTGGCCCGTGCGATTTCCACCGACACACCGATCCGCAGCAAGCTGACCGCCAGTACCTGGACCACGCCCGGAGAGGGTGAAGTGGAGAACCCGCTGGCCCAGTACAATGGCCTGCTCAAGGATTATGACAAGGCCGAGCAACTCTACCGCAAGGCCACCAAGGCCTACGCCAAAGGTGAGCTGCCGATGACCGCGCTGCATCCGGAAGAGCGCTTTGAGGCAGCCCTGGAAGCGGGTATCTATACCAAGGAAGAAGCCGACTTCATGCGGCAATACGAAGCGGTGGTGCTGGAGATGCTGACCGTGGATGACTTCCCCTTCGACGAGTTTGCCCGCAAGAAGGATACGGTCATTGACCATAACCCTGCGTAACCGGGTAAACCGCTGATATGTGGTTGTCGTTTGTAGCCGTAAGTGTTGGCGCCGTGATCGGCGCCAACCTTCGTTGGGCCCTGGGGCTTTGGCTGAACTCCAGCTACCACGCAATTCCCCTGGGTACCCTGGCGGCCAACCTGGCCGGCGGCTGGCTGGTGGGGCTGCTGATCGGATTTTTCATGCACGGCAGCAGCCTGGCCCCGGAATGGCGGCTGTTTGCCATTACCGGCCTTTGTGGTGCGCTGACCACGTTCTCCACCTTCTCACTGGAAATGTTCGCGGCGATTCAGGAAGGTAAATGGAGCATGGCCATCGCTGGTGTGCTGGCCCATGTAATCGGCTCCATCCTCATGACAGCACTGGGAATTTACACTTTCGGGATCATCAGGGGCTGATGGGTATCTTTACCTACACAATTTCTTGAAATTACCCTTGGCAAGCCAGGGATTCAGGAGTAGAGTGGTTCGCGTAGGAAAGATTAGTAAAGCATTTCATGAATAAGACGTACCTCCGCTGTTAGTAGTGACCGTCCTGTTTTTGATTCCGCGAGTTCTGTTTTTCCGTGACACGCTGACCCCGCACCACGATGGTGTCTGGCAGCAGATAATATGATTGATTTCAGGAAATTTTAGTATGTCTACTACTACCGGTACTGTTAAGTTCTTCAACGAAGCAAAAGGCTTTGGCTTTATCACTCGTGAAGGCGGCCCGGACGTTTTTGTTCACTACAGCGCTATTCAGGGCAGCGGTTTCAAGACTCTGGCAGAAGGCCAGCAAGTCGAGTTCACCGTTACCCAGGGCCAGAAAGGTCCTCAGGCGGAGAACGTTACTGCTCTGTAAATAACAGAGAGTAACCGCCAAAAAGGCAGCTTCGGCTGCCTTTTTTTGTGCCTGAAATTCGCAGGAAATTGGTGAATTCAGGTCGGCTGTGTCATTTTTAGGCCTCTGTTACTGGTTGATTGTTGTCGAGATAGTCAGGACTTCCGCCTATGCTGGGAATCGTTAAATCCGCGTGGATCCTTTTCTGGGCCGCACTGCTCACCCTCTTGCTGTTCTTTCCTATCGTGATGGCCGCCCTGATGGGCAAGCGGGGCGATGCCGCGTTTCACGGCACCCAGGTGTATGCCTGGGCGATCCTCAGGCTGACCGGAATCCGCCTGGTCGTGACGGGGCGGGAACACATCGTGCCGGGGCAGCGCTACGTGATTCTCAGCAATCACGCCTCCTATTTTGACCCGCCGGCTCTGGTGCTGGCGCTTGGTCTGCAATACCGCTGGGTGATCAAGAAAGAGCTGCGCAAGGTACCGCTTTTCGGGCTGGCGTTGGAAACGTCCCGCAACCTGTTTATTGACCGCTCCAGGGGCGCTGATGCCCTGGAAAGCATCAAACGCGGTGTCGGCCAATTACCGCACGGCACCGGTATTCTGCTGTTTCCCGAGGGTACCCGCTCCCTCGACGGCCAGCTGCTGGCCTTCAAGAAAGGCGGCTTTGTGATTGCCTGCGATGGCGGATTGCCGATTCTCCCGGTCACCATTCGGGGCTCCCATGAGCGGCTGCCCAAGGGTACCGCGGCGTTTTCCCCGGGGGTGATCGAGGTGGTCATCCATCCGCCGGTAGCAACCGGGGGGCGATCGCCTGAGGACCTGCGCAAGGAAGTCAGGGACACCATCGCGGGCGCCCTCTGACAGCAGCAACCTGACGGGGTCAGTCCGCAAAAATCTCTTTGTAGAAGCGCATGGTGCCGTTCCACGACCGGTCTGCGGCGGCCTGATCGAAGCCCACCGGCATGTCGAATTCGCTGGCGATCCGGTCCGCTTCCGGGTTGGTAAATGAATGCAAAACCCCCGGGAATGAGACCAGCGTAAGGTCCACCTCGGCATCCTGCATTTCCTTGACCAGGCCGGCCACCTGATCCGAGGGCACCATCTGGTCGGCCCCGCCGGTGTAGACCTGAACCCGCGCCTTCACCTTGCCGGCTTCGGCCTGGATCGGGCTGCCGAGGGCGCCGTGGTAGCTGACCACGCCATCGAGATCCACGCCCAGCCGTGCCATGTTCAGCACCACGGCCCCGCCGAAGCAGTACCCCTGGGCCGCGATGCGATCCTCATCCACGCTGTCGTGGTCCTGCAGCAGCTCCATCGCCGCCATGAAGCGGGCCTTGACGTTGTCCAGGTCCCTGGTGGCCTCCTGCATGAATTTTTGGGCGTCTTCCGGATGGTCAGCGAGTTTGCCGTCACCGTACATGTCCAGCGCGAGCGCCGTGTACCCCGACGCAGCCAGGCGTTCGGCCTGTTCGCGGGCAAAGTCGTTGTGGCCCCACCACTCGTGGACCACCAGCACCCCCGGTCGCTTGCCTTCGGCTTCATCGTCCCAGGCAAGATAGCCGGTGAAGGTGGTGCCATCCACGGTGTATTCGACGGTTTCTGTCTGCATTTCGGCTATGACCTGTGTGCTGGCGAGTGAGAAAGCCAGGGTGGCTGCGGAAAGGGTGGGGATCATCGTCTTCATGTGGGGTCCTGCTCCTGTGTCAAGCGGTTGATACCGGGGTGTTAAAGTACGAGGTGCCCCGGTCAACCGATGCGTCCAATCGGGTCTTCTTAACTTAGACCTTTTTACTACACTTTGTCAGGGGAAACATCGTTTGCGCCATCCGCGGCGCGGCAGTTTGAGGGGATGCAGATGAAAATTGGTGTGCCGAGAGAAGTGAAAAACCACGAATACCGGGTGGGTATGACCCCGGCCGCCGTGCGCGAACTGGTCTCCCACGGCCATGAAGTATTTGTGGAGCGTGCCGCCGGTGTTGCCATCGGCTTTACCGACGAGCTGTACCGCGATGCCGGAGCGACCCTCCTTGAGGACGGCCCGTCGGTGTTTGCCAGCGCCACGTTGATCGTCAAAGTAAAAGAACCCCAGCCGCAGGAGCGCACTCTGCTCACGGCGCAACACACACTGTTCACCTACCTTCACCTTGCGCCGGACAAGCGGCAGACAGACGATCTTGTCAATTCCGGGGCTACCTGTATCGCCTACGAGACCGTTACCGATGACCATGGGCGGCTGCCCTTGCTGGCGCCCATGTCAGAGGTGGCCGGGCGCATGTCGATTCAGGCTGGCGCCCACTGTCTGGAGAAAAACATGGGGGGCCGGGGAGTGCTGCTTGGCGGGGTGCCCGGCGTCGCCCCCGCCCGGGTCACCGTGATCGGCGGCGGCATGGTAGGCCAGAATGCGGTGGCGATGGCTGTCGGGCTGGGGGCCCAGGTCACGGTGCTGGATCGCAACATGGATTTGCTGCGGGAACTGGACCAGCTGTACGGCAATCGCATCAGTACCCTGTTTTCAACGGCCGATACACTGGAGCACTCGGTGATCGAATCCGATCTGGTCATCGGCGGCGTGCTGATTCCCGGTGCCTCTGCGCCGAAACTGATCACCCGTGATATGGTCTCGCGTATGCTGGAAGGCAGTGTGATTGTGGATGTGGCTATTGATCAGGGGGGATGCGCCGAGACCTCGAAACCGACCACCCACGACGCCCCCACGTTCACGGTGGATGGCGTGGTGCATTACTGCGTTGCCAATATGCCCGGTGCCGTCGCCCGCACGTCCACGCTCGCACTCAACAATGTTACCCTGCCGTTCATCGTGGCGCTGGCGAACCACGGCATTGTCCCGGCGCTCAAGGCAGACGTTCACCTGCGCCATGGCCTGAATGTCTGTCAGGGAAAAATAACCCACAGTGAAGTGGCGGAAGCAACCGGGTACCCGTACGCCGATCCCGAAAAGCTGCTTGGAAACTGACTGTTGATCACTGGAGAGCCTATGAAACTGATCGGTTCGACGACGTCGCCTTACGTTCGCCGCATCCGCATTCTGCTGGATGAGGAACCCTACGAGTTCGTCAATCTTGATATCTATGGTGAGGGGCGGGAAGAACTGCGCCGCAACAATCCGGCACTGAAGATTCCCATGCTGGAGGACAACGGCCAGGACATCTACGACTCCAGAATCATCGCGCGCTACGTCAGTGCGAAGCAGGGTCGCGACCCCTTGACCTGGCATCAGCAGAACCAGCTCACACTGGTTGACGCCGCCAACGATTCCGCCGTTACCCTGCTGCTGTCAGAGCGTTCAGGCCTGGATACCAGTGCCGACGTGATGTTTTTCAACTTACAGCGCGAGCGCATCATGACCGCGCTGCGGACCCTCGCGGCCATGGTCGACGACGGCCAGTTTGACGATTGGAATTACCCGGCCATATGCCTGTATTGCCTGGTCGACTGGCTCGATTTCCGCAATCTGGTGAGCTTCGAGGGTGTGGAGAGCCTGCTAACCTTCCGCGACCGTCACGAGGCGCAGCCCTGGGTGGCCGATACCGACCCCCGCAACAGCTGAGTGCGACTGGAGCTTTTTGCCGTTCTGATCTAGCTTTTTGGGATAAGCGTATTTGATAAAGGTCAACAACGACAAAAAGGAGAACGGTAATGCTCCTGTCTCATGCATTCGGTCTGTTTACTCACCCTGATGAAGAATGGGCGTCGATCCGCAGAGAGCACGCGCCGCCTCGCCGGCTCTATGTGGCCTACGTACTGGTGCTGGCAGCCATCGCGCCGATCTGTGCGTATTTTTCGACGGCGCATTTTGGCTGGACCGTTGGCAATGAACGGCTGATAAAGTTGACGGAAATCAGCGCGCTGCAACTCAGTGTTCTGACCTATCTGGCCATGCTGGTCGGTGTGTTCGCGCTGGGTTTCGCCATTAACTGGATGGCAAAAACCTACGGTGCGGTGGAAGAGCCGGTTCCCTCCAACGGTATTGCGCTGGCCGCCTATTCCTGCACGCCGCTGTTCCTCGCCGGGTTCGCGTTACTGTATCCGGTACCCTGGTTCAACGCTGTGGTCTTCCTTGTGGCGGCCTGTTACGGCGCCTGGCTGATGTTCGATGGGCTGCCGATCGTCATGGGCATTGAGAAAGACCGGGCGGTGATGTACGGCGGCGCCCTGCTCACCGTGGCGCTGGTGATTCTGGTGTCCACCAGGGTGGGGTCGGTGCTGCTTTGGAACCTGGGCTTCGGCCCGGTGTTCGTGAACTGAACGGTCAATGTGAGCGTGATTTCGCGGGCACCGTCAACCGATGCCTGCGGCCGGTGAACTGACGCGGCTCAGGCCGGGGTTGTTGCGTTGGGGGTATTCTTGACCTGTAGCAACCCGGCCACGCGCTGGCCGGGTTTCAATGGGGGCAGGGAAAACGCCAGGGAGCCGGCCAATGTCGATACCAGCCAACCAACCATCCTTCACCCCGAATGAAAAGCGTCCATCGCGTCGTCACTGGCACGCGCTGGAGGTTGACGAGGTGCGGCGCGACCTTGATGCGGACTCGCCGTTGTCGCAGGCCGGCGCCACAGCTCGCCTGGACACCTGGGGCTACAACCGGCTCCCGGAAGCCGCCCGTCGCGGCCCTTTGGCACGGCTCCTGCGCCAGCTTCGCAATTTTCTGATCTACGTATTGCTCACCGCCGCGACCATCACCGCGTTTCTCGGACACTGGGTGGATACGTCGGTTATTCTTGCGGTGGTGGTCATCCAGACTCTCGTCGGCTTTATCCAGGAGGGCCGCGCGGAGCAGGCTCTCGCCGCCATTCGCCATATGCTCGCTCCGAAAGCCCTGGTGGTGAGGGAGGAGGGGCAGCATCGCATTGATGCGGCAGAACTGGTGCCCGGTGACACCGTTCTGCTGGAACCCGGAGACCGGGTGCCGGCGGACCTTCGCCTGGAACGATGTCACAACCTCAAGATCGAGGAGGCCATACTCACCGGCGAATCCGAGCCGGTGGACAAGGTAGCAGCGCCGGTCCCTGAGGATGTCGAGCTCGGAGACCAGTTCAGCATGGCCTTTGCGGGCACCATGGTGTCCACCGGGACCGCCAGAGGAGTCGTGGTTCGCACCGGGCCGGACAGCGAGATCGGTCGCATTTCCGGGCTGCTGCAAGAGACCACCACACTGAAAACACCCCTGTTGGCGCAGATTGATCGATTTGCCCGCTACCTCTCCATTCTGATCGTGGTGGCAGGGCTGGGTATTTTTGGCGGTGGCCTGTACTTCAGCGGGTTGCCGATGGCGGAACTGTTTATGGCGGTGGTGGGGCTGACGGTTGCAGCCATTCCCGAGGGGCTGCCTGCCATCCTGACCATCACCCTGGCTATCGGCGTGCGGCGCATGGCGACTCGCCATGCGGTGGTGCGGCGCATGCCGGTGATCGAAACCCTGGGGGCGGTGTCGGTGATCTGCTCCGACAAGACCGGCACCCTGACCCGCAACGAAATGATGGTTACCGCGGCGGTGGTTGATGGCCAGCGTCTGGAGGTGAGTGGCGAGGGTTACGCGCTGGAGGGCGACGTTTGCGGCAGTGGGGGTGAGTCGGTGAAATCGTCCGCCCTGTCCGAACTGGCGCGTGCCGCGGCCCTTTGCAACGATGCCCATATCCGCCATGAGGCGGGGGAAACCACGGTGGCGGGCGATCCGATGGAAGCCGCGCTCAAGGTGTTTGCCCAGAAAGCGGAGTTTGATCATGAGCAGAGTGACCGGGACTGGCCGCGACTGGATGAAATCCCCTTTGATACCCAGTGCCGCTTCATGGCGACGCTCAATCACGACCACCATGGCCACACCGTAGCGTACGTCAAGGGCGCACCGGAGCGCATTCTGGAGATGTGCAGTGGGGTGGTCACCGCAGACGGCAGCGCCGGTGACCTGGAACGCAACTCCTGGGAAACCGCGATCACCGAACTGGCCTCCGGCGGCTTGCGTGTGCTTGCCCTGGCCCGCAAGCCGGTGGCGGGTGGGCAGCACACGCTGTCGGTGGAGGAGGTGGGTGAAGGGCTGGAATTGCTGGGGCTGGTGGGACTGCTGGATCCGCCACGTCAGGAAGCCATTCAGGCCATACGCGACTGTCATGACGCGGGCATTCGCGTCAAGATGATCACCGGTGACCATGCCATGACCGCCGGCGCCATTGCCGCCAGGCTGGGGCTGGAGAATACCCACCGCGTGGTGACCGGGCGCGAGCTGGACGCGCTCAGTGACAGCGAACTGATGGAGCTGGCCGCCGAGGTGGACGTGTTTGCGCGCACCAGTCCGGAGCACAAATTGCGGCTGGTGGAGGCGCTTCAGGCCCGCCACGGTGTGGTGGCCATGACCGGTGATGGCGTTAACGATGCCCCGGCGCTGAAACGGGCGGACGTGGGCATCGCAATGGGGGTCAAGGGTTCCGAAGCGGCCAGGGAAGCCGCTGCAGTGGTGTTGCTGGACGACAACTTTGCCAGTATCGCCGCCGCTGTGCAGGAAGGCCGGACGGTTTACGCCAATCTCAAGAAGGGTATTGCCTTCATGCTGCCCATCAACGGCGGTGAATCCATCAGCCTGATCACGGCCCTGTTATTGGGGCTGACGTTGCCCATTACCGCCCTGCAGATTCTCTGGGTTAACCTGGTCGGGTCGGTGGTACTGGCCATGACCCTGGCCTTCGAGCCTCCGGAGCCCGGCGTTATGAAGCGCCCCCCCAGGCCGAGGGGGGAATCCCTGCTGGTCGGATTCGTGGTATGGCGGGTGGTCTTTGTGTCTGTGCTGTTTCTGACTGGCATCTTTGCTGCCTGGTACTGGGCTATCCATCACACCGGAGATGAGTCCACGGCGCGCACGCTGGCGGTTAACACGTTGGTGGCCATGGAAGTCTTTTACCTGTTTGCCGTCCGCTATCTGGATACGCCGTCCATCACCCTTCGAGGTGTTCTGGGCACGCCAGTGGTGTTGATTGCCGTGGCCGGAGTCGTGGTGCTCCAGCTGATGTTCACTTACCTACCGGTGTTTCACCGCACGTTCGGGACCGCACCTCTGGCGATGGAACTGTTACTGTTTGCCTGTGGTGCCGGTGTGGTGGTGCTGATCATTCTTGAACTGGAAACGGCACTGCGGACCCGGCTCGCACGGCGAAAGCCGCTGGGACCTAGCCCGGCCCCCGGGTAACCACTCCCGGATCCCCGCGCCCCTCAACAGCCGCCAACTCGGCACTGGACAACCACTCCCCGGGTGGCCGCTCCATGACAACGGCACAGGCCGAGAGGGCGTGAGCCCAGGAGCACTGATTAGCGAACAACATGCCGGCCTCGTTGAGGGTGCCGCCGCGATTGATGTAGCCCAGCACGCGGGAATGCCGCGGTTCCGGGAAAAGCGGGTGCAGGTGCCCACGGAACACCTCGGGGCGCATATGGGTTAACGCTACCCGGCGGTGAAGGCGGAACGGAAACAACCGCTCCCGCTCGAATTCCGACAGGCAGGCAGCCGCCTCATAGGTGTCACGGGGCTGACGGAATCGGGCCGGCTCCTGCAGGTACACCAGGCGGAAAGGCGTGCCGGTGTCCCGCAGTCGCTCACACGCGCGCATCAGCTCGGACAGCTGATAGGCGCCATTGGCGATCAGCAGGACCGGCTCGCCGTTGGAGGTGTCTTCGTCCACCACCAGCGCGCCGTTGCGGGCCAGTGCCCGCGCTTCCGCTTGGTTGAACACGCAGGGCCGCTCCCGCTTCGGCACCACCATGCACGTCAGGGTGCCGCGACCCTGGTAAATGCCCGGCAGAACCGCCATTGTGCTGTTGTAATCGGCGGGAAACACCACCCGCGACACGTCGTTCATCTCCCCCAGCAGGGCTTCACAGAAGGTGGTGTCCTGATGGGATTGCTCATTCTTGCCATTCTCCCAGGTGTGGGAGGTCGCAATCACCGGAAAACCGAGCCAGCGCGCAGGACGGTCAACTTCCCGCTGGTGCCGGGCAAAAATCAGTTCCTGGCGGATGGCCCCCAGCATTTTTACACAGAAGGCCTCGTAACTGGCGACCAGATTCAGCCCCGACTTGTTGCCCAGGCAGGCCGACACCACCGCCTCTTCGTTGAGAGCAGTGATAACCTGGCCCAGCACCGATTCCATGTCGCTCTCGGGGTCGTTGACCCGGTGTTTCAGCTGGGTCAGAACCCCGGTGAGCCGGTTGCTGGCAAGCTCGTCGGGGTTCCCTACCCGCGCCCGCAACCCGGGGTTGGCGGTCACCAGGGCGGTAAAGAAATCGTCGACGGCCTGCATCGGCGAGCAACTTCCGCTGGCCTGGGGCAGCTGTGGCAGTATCGGTTCCGGCGGGTTGCGCATGGCCAGGGCATGGTCCCGTTCCAGCGGACGCTGTTGATCCTCATGCTGGTTGAGCTGACGCACGCAGTTCGCCAGTTCGTCCGGGGCCACCCACAGCCTGTCGGCGTGGGTCTGGAACAGCTCGCGCGCCTTGACGTCCACCCGCGGGCTGCCGGGCAGCGGCAGATTATGGGCGGCGTTGCTGCCGGCGCCATAAAAGCCGAAACCCTTGAGCGTTTCGGCAATGCCATAGGGCACGCGAATCGGGTAGGCCTGCTCCCCGGCAGCCGCCTGGCGGCCCTCTCTGGCAAGCGTTCTTTCCATTTCAAACAGCACGCACACGAAGGCCGCAGGGTCGCGGCCATCAAAGCGCACAGGGGCGAAGCCGCGGTCGGACAGGTGCTCTTCGAACCGCTCCAGTCCGGCACGGGTGCCCAGTTCTGTGCGCTGTTCGATTCTGCGGCCGTTGGCGATCATGATGGGCATCACCGTGCCGCAATCCTCGGCCCGCCACCACCGGGGAATCCAGTCGCTGCCTCGCTGTTCCTCGGCTGCGCCATCGGACAGGAACGCCACCAGGGACTCCCCGGGCAGCGGCATGTGGGCGTACTGCAATTCGGCAAAGCCCAGGTAGCCGCCTTCGATAATGCCGCCGGCGGTGTGAGGGTTGACGTGACTGCCCAGCGGAGCCGCCATGCCGCCGTCCGGCCGCTGGCGGTAACTGTAGAAATCCGAAACCAGCGCCGACAAACCGTCGGGCCCCTGGTAGCGGCTCTGTTGTTCCGGGTGCAGATTGCCGGTCAGCACGTTGAGGGCGTCAATGGCGGCTACGCAGTGGCCCTGGCCCATCAGCCAGCTGCGGGTCTGCCCGGTCAGGTTGTTCAGGGCCAGGTAGGCGGCATAGGCGGGTACCATGTTCAGGGCGCCGCCAGTGTGGCCTTCAGGGTGATGCTTGAAGTCCCGCGCGTTTAACGGATGGCCGCTGATGTCGACCCGCCTGGCATAGGTCATGTGGGCAACCAGCCATAAGCCGGCACTGGTCAGGCGATCCAGTGCCATCAGTTTGCGGAACACGGTGGCGGTGTCCGGTTGCAGGCCCTCAGCCACCAGCGCTTCAGCCATGGCCCTGGCCCGGGTACAGGTGGTCGGGGAATGGCGGATGACTCCATAACCCTGTCGCCAGAGGTCAAAATCCGGGTGGCTGGGTGAGGACATGGTGGGCCTCCATGGCGCGAATGTATCAGGGGATTCTAGAAGATGCTCCGCTGCCAGCCTTTGACGCAGGTCATCCGCAGGTGAATCCGGCAGCGGGTGAGACCTGGTCGTTTGGCATGCCCGCGTGTTGCCATTAAGATACCGGCTCTGGAATATCAATTGTCACGGAAGATAAGGAATTCAGGGAATGAGTAAAGCGATTGTTCTGCTGGGGGATCTGGGTACCGACCACGAGGGTTTCCCTCCGACGCCGGTGCTTGCAGGCTCCCCGGATGTGTTAGTGGACGGCAAACCGGTGGCGCGGATCGGCGACCCCCTTGCCATGCACTCCAAGCCCAAACATCCGCCACACCCGCGCGCCATAGCGGCCGGCTCCGCTACCGTGTTGATCAACGGAATTCCTGCCGCGGTTACCGGCAGCGCGGTATCCTGCGGCGGCGTCGCCATCGGCAGTGGCAGTGTGATTATCGGAAGCTGACCAGCGCCATCTCCCGCTCGGTGTAATGCCCCACCATATCGGCCAGGCCTTCGGCGAGTTCATCAAAGCTGATGGGCGGTGCGGGATCGCACAGGTGACGTACCACGGAATAGATGCCGCCGTTGATCATGATGTAACTCATGGTCGGGATGTTGCGGATCTTCAGCGTTTCCGGGTGGTGCATCAGGTACTGGGTGACCAGCTCGGAGAGGGTTTTCTGCAGCGGTTCCACGTGCTGTTCAAAATCCAGTGCCATGGCGTAGCGGGCGCATTTCAGGTAGCGCTCGTTGTCGGCCTGGAGAAAATCCCGGAAGTGCGCGAGCAGATCCAGTACCGCTTCCTTAATCGGTTTCCGAACAATGGTCGGGATCAGTGGCTGGATCATGGCGATGGTATCGGCGACAAAACGCTCGCTCATGACCTGGAAGATCGCCTCCTTATTGTCGAAATACTCATACAGTGAACCCACACCAACACCTGCAATATCAGCGATTTGCCGGGTTGTGGTGGCGGCGGGGCCGCGGTCCGCCATGGCGATAAAGCCGGCTTCGATAATGGCGTCCACGGTAGCTTTGGCGCGTTGCTGGCGCGGTTTTCTGGCCATAAGTTATCCGAATTGAACCCGAACAAGCGTTCGCTTTACTGTGGATTGAATCATTCACTGTCAATCCAAGTGTAGGTATTCCATGTTCGGAAGTCGTTTGCCCAATAAACCCAGCCGTGGCGCCGCTGCGGTCGTAACCGGTGCCGGCAGTGGCATCGGCCGCGCATTCGCACTGGAAATTGCCCGTCGTGGCGGTACGGTTCTGTGTTCGGATATCAACCTGGCCACCGCCGAGGAGACCGTGGCTCTGATCGAGGGGCTGGGTGGTCAGGCCTGGGCGTTCAAATGTGACGTCAGCAAGCTCAACCAGGTCGAGGCCCTGGCCGACGAGGCCGAGCGGGTGTTGCCCGCCCCGGTCAGTCTGGTGATTAACAACGCCGGCGTGGGCATCGGCGGGCAGCCAGTGGGGGAAGCCCCGATCCGCGACTGGAAATGGACCCTGGGCATCAATCTCTGGGGCGTGATCCACGGTTGCCATGTGTTCACCCCCAGGCTCAAACAGTTGGGCCGTGGCGGCATCATCAATGTGGCGTCCACCGCCAGCTTTTCGGCTGCGCCCCTGATGGGGCCGTACAACGTCACCAAGGCCGGCGCGCTGGCCCTGACCGAGACCCTGGCCGCGGAACTGGCCGGCTCCGGCATTTCGGTAACCGCGCTGTGCCCCACGCTGGTGAAAACCAACATCAACGCCAATGGCCGTATCGTCGGCGAATCCTCAAAATTGTTTGACCGCCTGATGGACCGTTTCGGGATGTCTCCCGAGCGGGTGGTGAACGAGGCCCTGACCGCGCTGGATCGGGGCGACCTGTACGTCATGCCCCAGTTTGATGCCCGCCTGATCTGGCGCGCCAAGCGTCTGATTCCTCGCACCTACGCTCTGGGTACCGGGCTGATCAACCGTTTCAGCGCCAGCCGCCTGCACTGAAAGCCAATCCTGACCAATTCTGAAGGGAAAAGACGTTATGGCGACTATCGATCTCGACAAGATGCTGGAGAAAATCAAGGACAGCCAGTGGGCGCTGGCGGACATCGACTGGGAGGCCCCGGGCGCGCACAAGATCAGCCCGGAGCAGTGGCCCAAGCTGAAGGCGTTCATGTCGGACCTGATGTGGATCGAGCACGTGGGCGCCCGCGGCTTTGCGGCGATGGCGAAGAAGGCCCCGACCGACACCCTGCGGGAGATTTACACCTATTTTCACGCCGAGGAGCAGCGTCACGCCAACGCTGAAATGGCGCTGATGCGTCGCTGGGGCATGCTCGAAGGCGATGAGTTGCCGGAACCGAACATCAATCTGCGGCTGACCATCGAGTGGCTCGATCGCTACAGCGATGACATGCCGCTGGAGGTGCTGGGTTCGGTGATTCCGATGCTGGAGATTGCCCTGGACGGCGCGCTGCTGAAGTTCCTGCTGGAGGAGGTGGACGATCCCCTGTGTCACGAGGTGTTTGCGAAGATCAACGGCGATGAGTCGCGGCATCTGGGGGTGGATTTCCATGTCATGGAAATGCTGGGCCGCGGCAAGCTGCATCAGCTGGCGGTGAAAACCATCGGTACCGTGGCCAATCCCAAGCTGATTCTCGGGGTGCTGGCCTACGCGCCGCTGCTCAACAAGATGCGGGACAACATTGTCGCCATGGGGCTGAAGGAAGAGCGCTTGTATGACGCGATGAACAAGTACGAGCGCATTGGCGGTCGTACCGAGGAGGGGCGCCGCAATCCCTGGTTCCAGATCATCAGTCAGCACGGAAAGATGGTGGTGAACCGGTCACATCCGTACCACGTGCCGGTGGATGCGTTGGTGAAGCTGACCAGTTACATCCCCAGTCGCGCGGTGGGGCCGGTGCCTACCTGGGTTCGTGGTTTGACCTGGCGCACTACGGCCTGACTCTGTTGGCCTTGACCCAAGGCCTGGCCCTGGCTTGACCCAAGGCCTGGCCCTGGCTTTGGAGTGAGGCGAGGGCTGGGGGTTCCTTTTCTTTCGGGAAAAGAACTCGCTGCGCTCAGACACCTTTGTCCCTGCAGAAAAGGAACCCCCATCCCTCGCCTTTCGGCCTTGGTGGGGGCCGCTTTGTTGAAATTGAGAGAGTGTTATGACGACTGTCGTTGAGAAAGCCAAGGCTGAGAGAGCCAAAACCGCTCCACGTAAGAGAAAGGCGACCCGGAAGGCGGCTGCTGGACCGCTTGAGCAGGACGTGCATGTCCATGAAGTGTTGATCGTCGGCGCTGGTTTTGGTGGTCTTGGCACGGCGTTGCGGTTGCAGCAGGACGGCATCCGCGATGTGGTGATTCTGGAGCGGGCGGCGGACATCGGCGGTACCTGGCGGGACAACACCTACCCGGGGGCGGCCTGTGACATTCCGTCGAATCTGTATTCGTTTTCCTTTGCGCCGAATCCGGACTGGTCGCGGAGTTTTTCCGGCAGTGGCGAGATTCTGAAGTACGTGCACTATCTCGCGGATACCTTCAATCTGCGGCGCCTGGTGCGGCTCAACCGGAACGTTACCGGGCTGGAATACGACGAGGCCGCCGGGGTGTGGTCGGCGGTCACGGCGTCCGGGGAGGTGTTTCGCGGCCGGTCGGTGGTGATGGCGCAGGGGCCGTTGTCGAACCCGGGGTTGCCGAAGATTGCCGGTATTGATTCGTTCCGGGGCCACACGGTGCACAGCGCGCAGTGGGATCACGACTACGATTTCAGTGGCAAGCGGGTGGCGGTCATCGGTACCGGGGCCAGTGCGGTGCAGATTATTCCCGAGCTGGTGAAGCAGGCGGCAAAGCTGAAGGTGTTTCAGCGCACGCCGGGCTGGGTGCTGCCGAAGCCGGATTTTGCCACCCCGGGCTGGAACCGGGCGTTGTTCCGCAAGCTGCCGGCCAGTCAGGCCGCGGTGCGCAAGGCGCTGTATCTGGGCCATGAGTCGGTGGCGCTGGGGATTGTGTGGAATTCGCCGTTGACCCGGGTGGTGGAGAAGGTGGCGGAAGCGCATCTGAGCCGGCAGGTGAAAGATCCCTGGATGCGTCGTCAGTTGAAGCCGGACTTCCGCATCGGCTGCAAGCGGGTACTGATGTCCAGTGACTATTACCCGGCCCTGCAGCAGGACAACTGTGAACTGGTGACCTGGCCGATTGCCCGGATCAGCGAGCAGGGCATCCGCACCGCCGAGGGCATCGAGCATCAGTTCGACTGCATTGTGTTCGCCACCGGCTTCGATGTCAGCAACGCCGGTACGCCCTTCCCGGTCAGGGGCGTCGGTGGTCGTGAGCTGGGCCGCGAGTGGCACCGCGGTGCGCAGGCCTACAAGAGCATCAATGTGTCCGGTTACCCCAATCTGCACATGACCTTTGGCCCCAACTCCGGGCCGGGGCACAACTCGGCGCTGGTGTACATGGAGTCGCAGATCGAGTACATCCTCAAAGCGGTCAGGGTGCTGCGCGCGCTGGAGATCAAGGCGCTGGATGTGAAGTCCCATATCCAGGCCCGCCACAACCGGGAAATCCAGAAGCGGCTGGCGAAGACCAACTGGAATTCCGGCTGCAAGAGCTGGTACCTCACCGAAGACGGCTTCAACGCCACCATGTATCCGGGGTTTGCCACCCAGTATGCGCGGCAGATGGCGTCTCTGGACCTCAAGGACTATGCGCTGATCCGCGCCTGAGAAGCGTTGTTGTGAGACGGTTTTTCTGACAATCTGAATCGGACCTGTAGCCGATCAGCAAGGAGAGACCCATGACAGAGGACAAGCGCCGTCGTTATTCCGCCCCGGTGGTGGATGGCATAGGCAAGTCTGCCAGCCGTGCCATGTTGCGGGCCGTGGGCTTCACCGATGAGGATTTCCGCAAACCCCAGGTGGGCATCGCCTCCACCTGGAGTAACCTCACCCCCTGCAACATGCACATCAACCGCCTGGCGGAGGAGTCGGCGGCCGGCGCCGACGAGGCCGGGGGCAAGGCTCTGATCTTCAACACCATCACCGTATCCGACGGCATTGCCAACGGCACCGAGGGCATGAAGTACTCGCTGGTGTCCCGTGAAGTCATCGCCGATTCCATTGAAACCACCGCCGGTTGTGAAGGCTTTGACGGTCTGGTGGCCATCGGTGGCTGTGACAAGAACATGCCCGGTTGCATCATGGGCCTGGCGCGGTTGAACCGTCCATCGGTGTTTGTCTACGGCGGCACCATCATGCCCGGGGAGAATCACACCGACATCATCTCGGTGTTCGAGGCGGTGGGTGCCCACGCCCGCGGTGACCTGGATTTGATCGAGGTGAAACAGATCGAGGAAACCGCAATTCCCGGCCCGGGTTCCTGCGGCGGTATGTACACCGCCAATACCATGGCGTCGGCCATCGAAGCCATGGGCATGAGCCTGCCGGGCAGTTCGGCTCAGAACGCGGTGTCCGGGTCCAAGGCCGAGGATTGCCGGGCCGCCGGCGCGGCGGTGCTGAACCTGCTGGACAAGGACATCAAACCCTCGGACGTGATGACCCGGGAGGCGTTCGAGAACGCCATCACCGTGGTGATTGCCCTGGGTGGCTCCACCAATGCAGTACTACACCTGCTGGCCATGGCCAGTACCGTGGGGGTGGAGCTGTCACTGGACGATTTTGTGGAGATTGGCAAACGGGTGCCGGTGCTGGCGGACCTGCGCCCCAGCGGGCATTACATGATGTCGGAGCTGGTGGCCATCGGTGGCATCCAGCCGCTGATGAAAATGCTGCTGGAACGTGGCCTGCTGCACGGTGACTGCCTGACGGTCACCGGCCGGACCCTGGCGGAAAACCTGCAGGACGTGGCCCCCTATCCGCAGGATCAGAACATCATTCACGCCTTCGACAACCCCATCAAGGCCGACAGCCACCTGCGCATTCTGTTCGGCAATCTGGCGCCCACCGGCGCGGTTGCCAAGATCACCGGCAAGGAAGGCACGCACTTTACCGGCCGCGCACGGGTGTTCCACTCCGAAGAGGAAGCTCAGGAGCGGATTCTCGATGGCACGGTGGTGGCCGGAGATGTGCTGGTGATCCGTTACGAGGGGCCGAAAGGCGGCCCCGGCATGCGCGAGATGCTCAGCCCCACGTCGGCGATCATGGGCAAAGGGCTGGGCAGCGATGTGGCGCTGATTACCGATGGCCGTTTCTCCGGTGGCAGCCACGGATTCGTGGTGGGGCACATCACGCCGGAAGCCGCCGAGGGCGGCCCGATTGCCCTCGTGGAGGACGGCGACACCATCACCATCGATGCCGTCAGTAACCGCATTGAGCTGGATGTGCCGGACTCGGAGCTGGCGCAACGCCTCAGTGCCTGGCAGGCGCCTCGGCCGCGATTCACCCGGGGTGTGCTGGCGAAATACGCCCGTACCGTCAGTTCGGCGTCTCTGGGTGCGGTGACGGATCTGCCGTAAGCCGTTGTGGCCGGCCCCAGTAGAAGCCCTGGCCGTGCAGGCCGGGGAACTGCTGCAGCCACACCGCCACAGACTGGGTTTCCACACCTTCGATGACCACATCGAGATCCAGGGCTTCCCCCAGCTCCAGCGCGGCACGGAAGATACGCTGGCGGGTGGGGTGCTCAAGGATGTCCCTGAGAAAGCTGCGGTCAATCTTGAGCTCGTCCAGCTCAAACGTGGCCAGAGTCCCGAGAGAGGAATGACCGGTACCGAAGTCGTCCAGAGCAATGCGGAAGCCCTGGTCGCTGAGGGTGTGGATCATCGCCCGGGCGGACTCCGGATCGGCCATCATCGCGGTTTCGGTGATCTCGAGGATCAGGTCGCGGGGGCGCATGCCGAATCGCCGGATAATGTCGAGCACTTCCTGTTCGAAGCCGGGATGGGCCAGGTCTTTAGCGGAGATGTTCACAGCAATGCCAATGGCTGCCCCATGGTGCGCCGCCAGGCGCTGGTAATCGCTGCAGGCGCGATTGATTACCCACAGCGTGACCGGGTGGATCATCCCCACCTGCTCCGCCAGCGGTATCCAGTGGTCCGGTGGCACGCGGCCGAATTCCGGGTGTTGCCAGCGAATCAGTGCCTCCACCGAGCTGACCCCGCCCTCACGGATGTTCACCTTGGGCTGGTATTCCAGCCACATCTGCTCGCAGGCGAGAGCGTCTTCCACATCCAGCATCAGAATCTGCTGGCGGTATTGCCACTCTGCGATTGCAGGATCGTATTCGCACAGCAACGCGTCGCCATTGAGCGAGGCAAAGCCGGCTGAGGAGAGGATGCCTGCAGCATTCGGCCCGTGCTCGGGAGCGTGGGCCACACCGACCGAGGGGCTCCAGGAAAAGGAAAAACGGCCTTCCCGGAAATGCCGGGCAAGCCACGTCACTACTTCCTCAAGGGTCTGGCTTTCGTTGACGCTGTCATCACTGCGATGGAACGCAAAGGCGTGGTTGACGGTGTCGAGGCTGGCCAGAGCGTAACCGTTGATCATCACCAAGCGGGCACCGAACGAGCGTTTCAGAAAACTGTTCAGCCGGCGCAGGTAGGTTTTCAGCAGCTCCTCGGCGGTACGATAGCCCAGGGCCTGTTCGATTTCGTTGAAACGTTGCAGGCGCACAATGCACAGGGTGTAGGGGGCCTGCTCGACGTCCAGGGTGTCGAGCGCTTCCTCCAGCATGGCCCGGTTGGGCTTGCCGGTGACCCGGTGAGTTTTCAGCAGACGGTCGTAATCTTTTTCGATCCGCGAGCGCAACTGCTCTTCCTGGCGGGCGCGCACATCGGCGCTCAGCCGCCGTTTCCGCTCCTCAAGCAGCAGGCGGCCAGCCCCGCTGGTCAGAATCAGCGACGCCAGCGCCGCGCCCAGGAAAAAGGCCGAGTCGGTTACGCTGTTGACCGGAACCCAGCCCACGGTGCGCAGCGATGACACCGTCGCCCCGCTGAGAATGACCAGTATCGCCAGTCCGTAATAACGGGCATAGACGTGGCGGTGCAGCTGAAAACCCACCACGGCGAGAATAAAGAGGCCCGTCAGCGCCGCCAGAACCAGCAGCGACCCCTGTCCCGGGAAGGGTAGCCCCAGCGGAGAGGCAAGCAGGATAGCAAAAGCCGCGAGACTGAAACCGTTCAGTGCCGCGACGATGCGGGGCGAGACCGACAGGAAATGGGGGGTGAACTGGCACAAGGCAATCAGGCACAACGGCAGACTGACGCTGAGCAGGTTATTGATCTGGGGCCACGATGACCACAGGAACCAGAGCCCGAAGCCGTCCATGGCCAGCTGGCTGTGCATGACGCCCACCATGAACACGCTGAGCCAGGCCAGCCCCGGGCGCCGCAGCATCGCCACAATACTGACGTTGAACAGCAGGGCAAAGGCCAACAGGCCTCCGATGAACGCTTTCCAGGCCAGGGTAAACGCCGTGTGACCAAGAATGTTTTCGGGCTTGTGCACCGATACCGGCAACAGGGTAGGGCCGGTGTTTTCCACTTCGAACAGGAAGGTGGTGACACCGGGAGCCAGCGTCACGGGCCAGATCCACTGGGGTAGTTCGAACAGGCGATGGCGGAACGGATAAATGTCTCCCATAGCGGGCAACCTTTCGACGGTGCCGGCCGGGGTCACCATGGCTGGCAGAATACGGTCGAGAAATGGCGCCGACACCACCAGCAACTTGCGAACCGGTTGTGGGCTGGTGTTTTCCAGTGTGAAGCGGAAGGTGGCGGGCTGGTCCAGATAACCGAGACCGGTGTATCCCCCGGGGGTAGCGGTCCACTGCGGGGCTGCGGGTTCCGCGTTGTCGAGAATCTTTGCCAGCGGCTGCAGAGCAAACTCGGTCCGGATGTCTACGGTGTCCCCCGCGGACGGCAGCTCGGCGAGACCGTGACGGTGGTTCAGCGCACCCGGGTCAGGTCCCAGCGACGTGGCGGCCAGACCATAGAGCACGCCGAACACCAGCAGGCTGATGGGTAACCAGCGCCGGGCCAGTCCTGCCACAGTTCGCCAGGCGCCTGCGGAACGTTGGCTGGCCGGGGATGTCGGGTTCGCAGAGGAGTCCATTCAGAGAAAAATCCAGCGGGTTGTCAGAGAACCGGGGTGGCTGTTACACAAACCCAACAGTTGGAAATATTGTGTAACATTATGTATTTAAAGTAATTTTACTGCATTTAATAGTATTTTGCATTTCCTGTTTAAAACGCCGCTGCGGAAACTGTGATGGCGGGCACGGAACTGTGGCGGTAGCCGCTAATCTGACGGAGCGGTAATGGTTGCTCCGCGCACGGGGCGCTCTCCGCCGGTCATTCGCTGGTATAGTAGCCGGCAGATTTGAAACCAGAAAAAAGAAGCCCGAGGTTGATTGATGATCCGCACTGCGTTGTCAGGCCTGATGTTGATGTTCCTGAGTACGGCCACGAGCCCGATATATGCTCACAGCACGGGTGTGCAAGCTTCGCAGGCGGGTGCGGTGCAACTGGCATCGGTGAACGCCGCCGTCGCCTATGCCGGTGAGAATGACCTGGTAACTGGCAAGAACGAGCATCGCATTGTGCCCATCGCCTCCATCACCAAGCTGATGACAGCGCTGGTGGTGCTGGATTCCGGCGCACCCCTGAACGAATGGCTGGCGTTCCGTAAGCGCCACATTCCGGCACCGACGAATGCCTATACCCGCATTCGCATAGGCTCGGAACTGCGGCGTTCGGACATGCTGCGTATCGCGCTTATGTCGTCGGAGAACTTTGCCGCCTACACCCTCGCGCGGCAGCATCCCGGGGGCTTCGATGCGTTCGTCGAGGCGATGAACGCAAAGGCGCTGGAGCTGGGTATGACCAACACCCGCTTTGTGGATCCCACCGGGCTTTCGGCGCGGAATACCTCCACGGCTGCAGATCTGGTCAAGCTGGTGAATGCCGCGTCACGGCACCCGCAGATCGGGGATTACTCGACCACCCGCTACTTTACCGCGAGCTTTCGCCAACCCCGCTACAGTTTGTCCTATGGCAACACCAACATTCTGGTGCATCGCAACAGCTGGGGCGTTGGGCTGAGCAAAACCGGCTACCTGTCGGAAGCCGGTCGCTGCCTGGTAATGGTGTCCAGCATGAACGGCAAGCAGGTGGTGACGGTGCTGCTGGATTCTCTCGGCACCCGCTCCCCGATCGGGGATGCCGGCCGTATCCGCAACTGGCTGGACACCGGGGCGACGGGCCAGGTTGCGGCGGCGGCGAAGGCCTACGAGCGGAAGAAAAATGCTATCTACGCTGACGGTGGTCAAGCGGAATAAACGTCCGCCGCCTGCTGGCAAAGCGCCCGGGACGGACACGGAGCTGGGAGAGAGACAATGATCCAGATTTTTACCACCGGTGGCACCTTCGACAAGGTGTACTTCGATGCCAACAGCGCATTCGAGATTGGCGATTCACCGCTTCCGGAACTGCTCGCCGACTCCAATATCCACGATGGCTATGGCATCAGCGGGCTGATGCGCAAGGACAGCCTGGAGATGACCGATCCTGACCGCGACGCAATTCGCGAGGCGGTAGTCGGCTCCGGGAGCGACAAGATCCTGATTACTCACGGCACCGACACCATGGCAGAAACCGCCCAGGCGCTGGCGCCGGTGACCGACAAGACCGTTGTTCTGCTTGGCGCCATGCAGCCGGCGAGAATGCGCCGCAGCGACGCCGTGTTCAATGTCGGTTTCGCCTGGGCCGCGGTTCAGCTGCTGCCGCCGGGGGTGTACATTGCGATGAACGGTGAGGTGTTCGAAGCCGGTGCGGTCCGCAAGAACCTCAAAGCCCAGAAGTTCGAGCGCAACTGAACGCGGGAACGGTCGGCTCAGATCACGCTGTTGATTTCCTCGTCGGTGAGCTCGCGGAACTCCCCCGGCGCCAGCGCCGGGTCGAGGGTGATGGCGCCGATGCTCTGGCGGTGCAGCGTAACCACGTGGTTTCCCACAGCGGCCATCATCCGTTTCACCTGATGGTATCGCCCTTCGGAAATGCTCAGCTCAAGAACCCGCTCAGCAAGACGCCGGGTAGCCGCGGGTTTTGTGGGTTTAGGGTCGTTGCGCAAGGCAACGCCCTGCTCCAGCTGTTGCAGTGCTGCATCCGACACCCTCTCGGCGAGCGTCACCCGGTACGTCTTCGGACATCGGACCCTGGGCGAGGTGATGCGGTGAGACCACTGGCCATCGGTGGTCAGCAACACCAGGCCGGTGGTGTCGGCGTCCAGCCGGCCGGCAATGTGCAACCCCTGGCTGGCTGACGCGGGTAACAGGTCGAGCACAGTCGGGTGATCGCTGTCGGTGGTCGCGCTGACCACGCCTGCGGGCTTGTTCAGCATCAGGTAACGCTGCCCCTCAAGGGCGAGGGCCGTGCCGTCAAGGGTGACCCGGGCGTTGCTGTCGATGTGCGTGGCGGCACGGCGGCAGGGACTGCCCTCAACGCAGACCCGTCCGGTGGCTATGGCACGTTTCGCTTCCTTGCGGGACAGCGGTGAGGTCGTGGCAATAAACTGGTCAAGGCGCATGGTCAGGAGCAGCGCTCTCCCGGCGGTGGCAATTCAAGGCTTGCCAGGCAGAGGACCGGGGCGGTGCCGGTCATTCTGGCCCAGAGCGCACCGAGAAGTTCCGCACGAATGGCAGGGCGATCCTGCTGGTAGCTCGGGGAAGGCTCCAGCCCCTGGCCATTATCCCTGGCCAGCACAAAGGTGAACGGGTGGGCGCCGGGCACCCCGAGGCGAATGTCCGTCGCCGTCAGCAGGTTCCCCACCTGTTCATAGTGAAGGAAACCGCCGGTGAACCAATCCAGGCGCTGGCCCTCCGGCAGAGTGCGGGCCTGTCGGGCCAGGCCCGGGTCGCGGGGGAAGGCTTCAAGGTTGAAGGGCGCGTCGCCGTCGAGAAAGCCGGTAACCATTTCTACCCGGCGGTCATCGGTGACGGCAGTTACCCGCCAAAGGATGGTGTTGAAAGGCATGGGTTGCACCATGCGCGGGGCGTCCGCCAGCCCCGCTTCGGCCAGCACCGGTTCTACCCGGTTGGAAATCATCTGTTGCGCCACCAGAGTCCAGCCCAGATACAGGGTGGAAACCGCGAGACCGGCCACCAGCGCCGTTGGCTTGCCGGGGCGGAACAGGAAAAAAACCATCGCCGTGAGCAGAGGCAGGGTGTACAGCGGATCAATAATAAAGATGCTGTTCAGCGCCACCGGTGGGCCGAACGGCCAGAACAGCTGAGTGCCATAGGTGGTAAAGGCATCCAGCAAGGGGTGCGTGACGAGTATCAGCGAGGTGACCAGCAGCCAGCGCTGGAAACTCAGCTGCGGTTTCCAGCGCCACAGCAGCCAGGCCAGCAGGATCGACAGCGGAAACAGAACCAGCAGCGAATGGCTGAAGCCCCGATGCTGGGTGAAATTGGCCACCGCGGTGCCATAATCAATCACCACGTCCAGATCCGGAAGGGTGCCCAGCACCGCCCCGGTTACCAGCGCCGATCGCCCCAGTGTTTTTCCGGCCACCGCGCCGGCGAGCGTTGCCCCGAGGGCAGCCTGGGTTATCGAGTCCATGGCGTTTCAGGCTCAGTCATCGGTGTGCGCGGACGTGTCGGGTTTATCGAGCGCGTCCGGGTCCACAGTCAGCTCGTTGAGAATGTCCTCGGAGGGATAGCCATCAGCAATACGTTCATTGGCATCCTGATAGCCCCGGATGGCCCCGCGGGTGGCCGGTCCCATGATGCCGTCGGGCTCGCCGGTGTCAAAACCGCGATCATTCAGGGCTTGCTGCAGGGCGAGGATGTTGTCCCGGGACAGGTTGGGCTGGTCCTCCGGTGGCGGATTCTGAAGGCCGCCGGCACCGGCGATACGATCGGCGAGGTGACCGACCGCAATGGCGTAGAATTCAGAGCGGTTCCAGCCCATGATCACGTTGAAATTGTCGTAGGCCAGGAAGGCCGGGCCGCGATGCCCGGAGGGTACCACCAGTGCCGCCTTGATAGGCTCGTTTGCGAGGCGGTTGCCGAAGGCGTCGGTGACGCCCCGTTCGCGCCATTCTGACAGGCTCAGCCGGCGGCCATCCGCCAGGGCGTAGTCGAAATCTCCGGGGAGCAGAACCTCGCGTCCCCAGCGGTAATCACCGTCCCAGCCCAGATCCTTCAGGAAATTACCTGCTGACATCATGGCGTCCGGCAGGCTGTTCCACAGGTCCCGCTTACCGTCACCGTCGCCGTCCACCGCATGCCTGAGGAAGACCGTCGGCATGAACTGCACGTGCCCCATGGCGCCGGCCCAGGAGCCTTCCATCTGTTCCGGCGCTATGGCGCCCTCATCGATGATCTGCAGCGCGGCGGTCAGTTGTTCGGTAAAAAAGCTGCTGCGGCGCTGGTCGCAGGCGAGGGTGGCCAGCGAACTGGGCACCGACATCTTGCCGAAGTAGGCGCCAAAATTGGTTTCCAGCCCCCAGAAGGCCACCAGATAGGCCGCAGGTACGCCGGTTTCCCGGGTCACGCGCGCCAATAGCTGGCGGTGCTCCTTCAGTAGTTCGCGGCCTTTGCCGACGCGCTCGTCGTTGACCCGGCGGTTCAGGTAGTCGGCGAAGGTGGTGGTGAATTCCGGCTGGCGGCGGTCCAGTTCAATAACCTTGTCCAGGTACTCGACCTCTGCCAGCACGTTGCTGGCCGTTTGTTCGCTCACGCCCGCTGCTACGGCGTGATTCTTGAGGCGGGCCACGCATTGCTGAAAATCATCGGTGCCGGCGTCCTGTGCTGCCACCGGCAGCGTCAGTGACAACAGGCCGACCGCCATGGCAAAGCGATGGAAGATCCGTTGTCCGCGGGTAATCCCTGATAGCTTCTTGTGCACGCAAAACCTCGGTGTAGAGACGATGGGTGAGGTGTTCAGATGGAATTGGCAGACCCATGGTAGCCTTTTTTCTACGAACGGAAATACCGGTTTGGGTCAGTAACCGTGACAATTCCTTAACCCGCTGGTTCCGCAACCGGGTCAGGGATCCAGGACCCGCGCTGATGGAAGTGCAGCAAATTGTCGTCTTTTTGTAGCGACAGGGTTTTCCGTGGACGGCTTTGTTCTATAGTTTCAGCGAGACACCTCCCGGTTGGTTAGCGTAAAGGTAAAAAATAACATGGCAATGCTGAAGGCGCTGGTGGTTGATGATGCCAGCTTCGTGCGGGATCTGGTGAAGCGAACGGTACGCCAGCGCTTTCCCGTCATAGAAACCACCGACGCCCAGAACGGGCGTCGGGCCCAGTCGCTGATGTCCCGGGCGACATTTGATCTGATTCTCTGTGACTGGGAGATGCCGGAAATGTCCGGCCTGGAACTGTTGCAGTGGATGCGCCAGCAGCCGCAGTACGAGAAAGTGCCGTTCATCATGATTACCAGCCGCGGCGACAAGGATCATGTGGTGGAGGCGGTGAAGGAGGGTGTGTCGGAGTACCTGGGCAAGCCCTTCAGCCCGGAGGGTCTCAGCAAGAAGATCATCAAGGTCATGGGGCGCCGGCTCAAGGATGCAATGGACCGCAGTGGCAAATCCATGGGCGGCCCCGCCGATGCCTTCAAGGAATCCGCCGCGCTACTGACACAGAAGCGCGAGCCAGCGCCGGAGACGTCCGCCCGGGAGTCCGTGCCCGCGGCCTCGCCCCTGCTCGCGGCCGGTGGTGTAAAACCGGAAGCCGGACAGAAAGCGGGCGGCCGTAACGCCATGAGCGTGGCCTCGGTACGCTTTGCTGACAGCACCCTCAAATCGGTGGTCAAGGACATCAACCTGACGGAGGTGCGGGTCATCGCAAAACGGGACCAGGCGTTTCCCGGCATTCTCGACCAGGCGGTGGTGGATATCGACATTGCGGAAGGGCAGATGGCGCGACTTAACGGCTATGTCCACCAGCTGCAGGCGGTCGATAAGCGACAGGACACCGACTTCGTCAGTGTCACCATTCGGTTTGTCGATGAGGATCCGAAAAAACTGGAGGATCTGTCCCGCTTTGTTGCCCGGTTCCGTGCCGGGGCCCGCTGATCAGGACACCTTTTCAGGCACCCGTTCGACCAGTCTCTCCCTGGGGAAATGGCAGATAAACTCGCTGCCATCCCCGATACGGCTTTTTATCTCCAGATTGCCATCGTGATTAAGCAGCACATGCTTGACGATCGCCAGACCCAGGCCGGTGCCACCGGTGTCCTTGTGCCGGCTGGGGTCGGCGCGGTAAAAGCGTTCGGTAAGCCGGGGAATGTGCACCGGATCGATACCGATACCGGTGTCGCGCACCGACAGGTGGGCGCCGTCACGGTTGGTGCTCCAGGTAACGGTGATGTGGCCTTTGGCCGGGGTGTATTTCACCGCGTTGAAAATCAGGTTGGAGAACGCGCTGCGCAGCTGGCTTTCGTCGCCCCTCAGCAGCCGCTGGTCGGTGATCTGCACGCTGAATTGGTGTTCCTTGTCTCCGCTCAGGGCGCTGGCGTCGTGGCAGATCTGACGGATCAATGCTTCCACATCGGTCACCGTATCGTTAACGGTCTGTTCTCCGGTCTCGATTTTTGACAGCAGAATCAGGTCGGTAATCAGTGCCTCCATGCGCGAGGACTGCTGAGCCATGGTGTTGATGGCCCGGCGCCATTTCGGCGGCAGATCGTCGGCGTTATCCACCAGGGTTTCCAGGTAGCCACTGATGACGGTCAGCGGCGTGCGCATCTCGTGGGAGACGTTGCCCACGAAATCCCGGCGCATCTGTTCCAGTTGAAACAGGCGGGTGACATCTTTGGCGACAATCAGGCGATCGTCGTCACCGAACAGGCTGATCTGGATTTGCAGGTGGATGTGGGGTTTGGCCGGCGAATTGATGTCCAGTGGGTCGCGGTAATCGCGGGCGTCGAAATACGCCTTGAAGGCCGGGGTACGGATCAGATTGTGGATGTACTGGCCGCGATCGGTGTTGCGGCGAAAGCCCAGCAGGTATTCCGCAGAACCGTTCCACCACTCCATGGTACCCCGGGCGTCCGTCATGATGACACCGTCGCGCATGGCGTTGGTGGATTCCTGAACCCGGTTGATGCGGGCTCGCAGGCGGTCCTGCTGGCGCAGGTGGTTCTGGTGCAGCTTGTGGAGGCCGTCAAATATATCGCCCCACAGGCCCACGCTCTGGGGGGGCTCGCTGGTGGCTCCGGGATTGCCCAGCCAGTGATAGAGTCGCCGTGCCTGCAGCAGGGTCCACCACAGATAAGCAATCAGGCCTGCGGTCAGGCCGTACAGCGGGTAGCCGAAAAATGCTCCCGCTGCCGTGCAGGCGACCAGAAAACCGATGATCAGACGAAGGTATCGTGACCAGTTATGTTGCATCGCGCAGCCTTAACGTTGGGTTGACGCCCGGGCGCCTGCCGGTCATGCCGCCCGTGTAGAAAAGCGGTATCCGGCACCACGCACCGTCTGGATCAGGTGGTCGTACTGTTCACCCAGGGCCTTGCGCAGCCGGCGAATGTGAACGTCGACGGTACGCTCTTCTACGTAAACGTTGCCACCCCAGACCTGATCCAGCAGTTGTGAGCGAGTATATACCCGTTCCTGGTGAGTCATGAAAAACTGCAGCAGCCGGTATTCGGTAGGACCCATGCTGAGGGCGCCTTCTTCGGTGGTGACCCTGTGGCCGACGGGGTCGAGGGTGAGTCCGTCGACTTCGATCGGGGTGTCGACCCCCGGTGGTGTGGCGCGGCGCAGCACCGCTTTCAGCCGCGCCACCAGTTCGCGGGGGGAGAAGGGCTTGGTGATGTAGTCGTCAGCGCCCACTTCCAGGCCCTGGATCTTGTTGTCTTCCTCGACTTTCGCGGTGAGCATGATGATGGGAATGTCGGCGGTGGCCTCTTCTTTTTTGAGGCGGCGCGCCAGTTCCACACCGCTGGTGCCGGGGAGCATCCAGTCAAGCAGGACGAGGTCGGGGTGTTTGTCGACGATCAGGGCATGCGCTTCGAGGGCGTCCGCTGCCTCCAGGTAGTCGTAATCCGCCATTTCCAGGGCCACGGCGATCATTTCGCGGATGGGGGCCTCGTCGTCGACGATCAGGACAGTTTTTCCATTCATGGGCATTAACCTGTATCAGACCTTGGTTTGTTGCTGCCTCATTACAACGCCGTAGTGTTACAAGTATATGACACATTCTGCTTAGTGACGGGAGTTGGCATGACTGCGAGACACCGCTCCCCAGACACGCCGTGAACCCATCCATGGGGGCTCGGCATTGCCATCCCTGGCAATGCACGGTCTGGGGAGCGGTGTCTCGCAGCCATGCGCGGACTTTGGTGCTGCATTCCTTACTTCTTACTGCAGCAAGCGATCGACAACCAGCCCGGCAAACACCGCAAATCCTGCCCAGTTATTGTTCAGAAATGCCCTGAAGCAGCCCTCCCGCTCGCGGAATCGGGCCAGATACTGCTGGTAGATGAACAGGCAGGCCATGGCGAGGACGCCCAGATAATAGATAACGCCCAGGTCCGCCTGGTTGCCCACCATGATCAGGACCACCACCACCAGGGCCTGCAGGAAGCCGATGATGGCGCGGTCGGCGTCGCCGAAAAGAATGGCGGTGGACTTGACGCCGATCTTGAGGTCGTCGTCGCGGTCGACCATGGCGTAGAAGGTGTCGTAGGCAACGGTCCAGAGTACGTTGGCGGTGAACAGCAGCCAGGTCAGCTGGGTGAGTTCATTGGCTTCGGCCGCCCACGCCATGGGGATGGCCCAGGAGAAGGCGGCGCCGAGGAACAGTTGCGGCAGGTGGGTGTAGCGTTTCATGAAGGGGTAGATGAACGCGAGGATCACGCCGCCGAAGGACAGGTACAGGGTCAAGGGGTTAGTGAACAGCACCACCATGAGGAAGGCCACCAGGGCCAGGCCGAGGAACAGGGCGACCGCTTCCCAGGCGGCAATGCGGCCGGAGGTCAGGGGACGGTCTTTGGTGCGTTTGACGTGGCGGTCGACCTTACGGTCGGCGAAGTCGTTGATGGCACAGCCGGCGGCGCGCATCAGGAACACGCCCAGGGTGAAGATGATCAGGTTGCCGATGCCTGGCAATCCGTCGGAGGCCAGCCACAGCGCCCAGTAGGTGGGCCAGAGCAGGAGCAGGCTGCCGATGGGGCGATCCAGTCGCAGCAGCCTGGCGTAATCGGCCAGGCGGCTCTGCAGGTGTTCGGGCATGGCGTTCAACAGCATAGGGCGTGGTCCGGTTGGGTGTGGCTGGCGTTTTCTGTGCGGGGATTATAGCCAGCGGACAAGCGCCTGTTAAAGGCCGGGCTCAGTGGCAGAAGTCGGGCAGGAAGTATTCGCCCACCAGCAGGGCCTTGTCGCCGTTGTGAAAACGGGAACGGCGGGCCACCGGGGGCTGGCTCGGGTGACGGGTCAGGCAGACGCCGGTTTCGAACGGGCCACGCTGCCAGCGGGGGTTACTGAACAGCCAGGCGCCCAGTGGCCGACGGCCGAGGTGGCGCAGGCGTCGCCCGGCGCCTTCCAGGGTCGCCAGCGGGATAATGGTGCGAGCGAGAACCCAGGGCGCGCCGTCGCCACACAGCTGGACTTCGCGGACCCACGCCAGTTGGCGCTCGGGAACATCGAGTGTCAGGGCCTCCTCTCGGGTGGGGCGCGCAAACCCTTCACGGATAACGTTGACGTGAAACGAGTCAGTGCAGCGCCGTTGCAGTTCCCGGGTCAGCGAGCCTTCGGCCTGCAGCCAGAAACGGGCAGGGCCGTGCACGGCGCTGTCACGAAGCCCGGCTGCAGCCAGCGAGCGGTACCAGTCGGTAGGCGGAATCGCCAGGGGCGCGGCTGATGGCACCTCACGGGGGGGATCCGCCCGCCGTTTACAGTCCTTTGACGGCATAGATACCGGGGGCGTTGCGCCAATAGCCTTTGTAGTCCATGCCGAAACCGAACAGGAAGCGGTCTTCAACCTCCATACCGGTGAAGTCGGCCTTCAGATCCGGGCGCGCCTTGCGGTCGTGTTGCTTGTCCACCAGCACCGCGGTGAGCACTTCCCGGGCGCCGTGGGCCAGGCAGTAATCGGCGATGGCGCAGAGGGTGGTGCCTTCATCAAGGATGTCATCAACGATCAGGATGGTGCGGCCTTTCATGTCCGCTTCCGGTCGCAGCTTCCACTCCAGGATGCCGCCGGTGGTTTCCTGGCGGTAGCGGGTGGCGTGCAGGTATTCCGCCTGCACCGGAAACTTCAGCATCGGCAGCAGCTGCCCTGTCAGGATGAGGCCGCCGTTCATCACGCAGAACAGTAGCGGGTTACTGTCTTTGAGGCGGTGGGTGATGTCGTCTGCGAGGGTGCGAATGGCAACCTGGACCTGCTGTTCATCAACCAGGCAATCGGCTTCATTCATTACCTGGTTCATCTCGGCGACGGTATCGGTCATAGCGGTCGGATCCTGTCGTAAAACGGCCGATTATACCGGAGGAGGCCGCCCTAGGGGAGGGGCAACCCGGTGGTCGCCCCATGGGTAATTGTGGCTATTGGCAGAAATACCCCTGGATGACTGTCCTCAGTGGCATTGGTCAATCCCGGAGGGGTGGGTATGATGGTGGCCCGAAATGAGTAATGTGCGTGTTAACAAAAAAACTTGCGTGCAATATTGTCCGACAATTATCATTGCGCCCGAACCCTTTGCGGAGAGAGAGTATGAAAAAGTGGCAGTGTGTTGTGTGTGGTCTGATCTATGACGAAGCCGAAGGCTGGCCGGAAGACGGCATTGAGCCGGGCACCAAATGGGAAGACGTGCCAGAAGACTGGGTCTGTCCTGATTGCGGTGTGGGCAAGGAAGACTTTGAAATGATCGAGATCGGCTGACCCCCGGTCATCACCCTGACCAAGCACACAGACGGAGAAGAGGAATGACAACAGAAGCCCCCATTATCATCGTGGGAACCGGTCTGTCGGGATACTCCCTGGCCCGGGAGATCCGCAAGCAGGACAAGGACATTCCCATTGTCATGGTTACCGCCGATGACGGCTTCAGTTATTCCAAGCCCATGCTGTCGACCGGTTTCACCAAAGGTAAAGAAGCCGAAGAGCTGGCTCAGGCCAGTGCCGACGCCATGACCGATCAGCTCAATCTCGAGCTGCGCACGTTCACCACCGTCACCGGTATCGATACCGCAGCCCACGAACTGATCATTGGTGACGAACGCTTGCGGTACAGCAAGCTGGTGCTGGCCTGGGGTGCCGACGTTATCCGCCTGGACATCGAGGGTGATGGCCAGGAATTCGTCTATTCCATCAACGACCTGATGGACTACCGCGCCTTCCGTGAGGCGCTGGTGGGCAAGAAACGTGTTGCCATCATGGGCGCCGGCCTGATCGGTTGTGAATTTGCCAATGATCTGCGCAACGGCGATGTCGCCGTGGATGTGATTGCACCGTCCGACACCCTGATGCCCGGCCTTCTGCCACGGCCGGCGGCGGATGCAGTGAAGACGGAACTGACCGGATTGGGCGTCGGCTTCCATCTGGAAACCGTGGTTGACCGTATCGACCGCGCCGGTGACGGCGTGAGACTGACCCTGGCCAACGGCGAGACCCTTGAGGCCGATCTGGTGATCTCTGCAGTTGGCCTGCGGCCGCGAATCGGGCTGGCGGAAGCCTCCGGCATTGCCACCAACCGTGGCATTGTGGTCAATCGCGCACTGGAAACCTCCGCACCCGACGTATTCGCCCTGGGCGACTGCGCCGAAGTGGACGGCCATGTGCTGCTGTATGTGTTGCCGCTGATGGCGTGCGCCCGCGCCTTGGCCAGGACCCTGGTCAGTGAGCGTACCGAGGTTGCCTACGGCACCATGCCGGTGATGATCAAGACCCCCTGTTGTCCGACGTCGGTCTGCCCGCCACCGTCCGACGCCGATGGCGAGTGGGAAGTGGAGCAGGAGGGCAGTGATGTCCGGGCCCTGTTCAAGGGCGCCGATGGCACGGTGCTCGGCTTTGCGGTGACTGGCCGTTTCGCGGTTGAGAAGCAGACCCTGTCCAGGGAAGTTCCGCCGATCCACGACTGAGATATTGCGAAAATGCCCGGCTTGGGGTAGAAACTCATTCGTGAGCTAACGAACTAACAGGAGTGGGCATGCTAGAAATAACCAGGAAGCTGGTGGATCTTCTGGATCTTTCGCCAATCGGGGACGATCATTTCCAGGGTGACAGCGAAGACCTTGGATTTCCCCATGTGTTTGGCGGCCAGGTTCTGGGTCAGGGGCTGATGGCGGCCAGCCGGACCGTGGAGGGCCGGTTGCCCCATTCCCTGCATGCCTACTTCCTGCGCCCGGGTAATCACAGTATGCCCATTGATTACGAGGTGCAGCGGGTACGGGATGGCGGCAGCTTTTCGGTGCGCCGGGTGATTGCACGCCAGGACGGCAAGGAGATTCTCACCGGGTCGGTCTCATTCCAGGTGGATGAGCAGGGGTTCGAGCACCAGCTGGACATGCCGGCGGCGCCGGATCCGGCCACACTGAAATCGGAACAGGAATACGGCGAGTTGCTGGCACCTCACGTTCCGGAGCATCTGCGCGATACCCTGACCCGAGAGCGTCCGATCGAGATCCGCCCGGTCGATCCGGTCAATCCGTTCAAACCAGAGCCCCGCCCACCCCACAAGCAAAGCTGGTTCAAGACCCAGGGGCATCTGCCCGACGATCCGGTGCTGCATCGCTGCCTGCTCACCTACGCGTCCGACTTCTCCTTTCTGGGCACCTCGCTCAATCCCCACGGTGTCACCTTCATGAGTAAAGACATGCAGGTGGCCAGCCTTGATCACGCGATCTGGTTCCATCGGGATTTCCGCATGGATGAGTGGCTGCTTTACGACAAGGACAGCCCCAGCGCCTCAGGAGGGCGCGGCTTCAACCGTGGCAACTTCTTCAATCAGCAGGGCGGACTGGTGGCGTCCACCACCCAGGAAGCGCTGATCCGCAAACGCGCCCGCTAGGAGGCGAGACCCGCTGCAGACGGCGCAGGTAGTCGGGTCAGACAATCTTGCGGGTGACACCGGCACCGGTCTGCTCTGACAGCCAGACCACCAGCTCGTCAAAAGGCAGAGGCGGCGTCAGCAGGTAGCCCTGAATCATGTCGCAGCCCATGCTTTCCAGCAGTTCGGCGGTTTTTTCGTCTTCAACGCCCTCGGCCACCACGGTGTAGCCCAGTGAATGGCACATGTCGATGGTGGTCTGCACAATCACCCGGTCCCCGGGGTGGGTCACAATGTCGGTGATCAGCGAGCGGTCAATCTTGATCTCGCTGGCGGGTAGCTGCTTGATGTACGACAGTGACGAGTAACCGGAACCGAAGTCGTCAATGGACACCGGAATGCCTGCGGAGTGCAGGGAATTCAGCGCCTTCAGGGAGTTGGCGGGATCCTGCATCATCGACGTTTCGGTCACTTCCAGGATAATAGCCCTGCGGTGGTTATGGTGGCTGTTCATCAGGCGCTGAACGAACATCGGGAAATCCGGTTCTCGCAGGTTGTTCGGTGAAATATTGACGGAGATGTCCAGCGGCCACCCCTTTTCCACCAACCGGCTGCGGATTTCCAGGGAATGCTCCAGCACCCAGCGGGTCAGGGGCTTGATCAGACCGGTCTGTTCGGCGATTCCGATCAGCACATCGGCGCGGATGGGCGTGTTGCGCCCGGGCCAGCGAATCAGTGCCTCTACCCCGATAATGGTCCGTGTTGGCAGCGCCATCTTCGGCTGCAGGTGCAGCTCCAACTGACGGTTCTGCAACGCCTTGCGCAATTCCGAAACCAGAGTCAGCCGGTCAGCACTGTAGGAGTCCCGGGTAGGCTGGTAATAGGCCAGGCCGCGGTCGCGGGCCTCGTCGGATCCCTGCGCAATGTGCGCCCTTCGAATCAGTGAATTGGTGTCCTGGGCGTGCTCCGGGAAGATCGCGGTACCGATCTGCGGGTCCAGCGGTAACTGCATACCCAGGTAATCCACCGGTTCCCGCAGCTCCTCCAGGCCATGCACGATCGCCCGCGGCGCGGCGCCAATCAGGCTGGCGTCTACCACAAAGCCGAAGGTTGAGGGCTCCAGTGAGGCGAGATACACCGAACGCTGCTCGGTGGTCTCGATGGGCAGAATGCCGGGCAACTCCCGCACAATGCTGTTAAAGCGGGCCGATGCCAGTTCGATCAGCCGGTCCGTGTTGCGATGGCCCAGAGTCTTGGTGATCGCCTGCAGATTGCTGAGATGGATGACCGCAATGGCGTAACGGCGGTCCGGCTCCCGGGTGATCAGATCGTTGATCATCATCTCGAAACTGGTGCGGTTGGGCAGGCCGGTCAGCGGGTTGTGCAGCGCCTGATCCATCAGCCGCAACTCGGCCGAACGTCGTGCCGCCATCGCCCGCAGTTCTGCCTCGCGGGCGTGCAGTTTCTCTTCGCGCTCATTGTACAGCCGCTTGGCCAGCGCAATGGTCAGCAGGATGGCTTCCAGGCCGGACCCCACCTGCATGCCATAGGTGGTCAGCCAGTTGGTCGGCAGCAGGCCGTATTTGTTGGCGGCCGTCAGCATGGTACCGACGATCAGCAGCGCCCAGGCGACGGTGTAGTAGCCCGCCTGAGGATTGCGTCTGGCCCACTGAACCGGGCCGATCACGGTCAGTACCAGAAAGCCCGACAGCGCCAGCGCCACCGAGGACTTGATCGAGGTGTTGAAGTCCAGCACAAAGGTGCCCAGCACCGCGGCCAGACTCAGCCCGATGATGCCCTTGAGCAACAGGTCCGTGCGCGGTGCGCGATCGCGCAGGCGTAAAAAGGAACGGGCAAACAACAGCGCAAACAGCAACGCCGCCGGTACCGCCATCAGCATGGTCTGATTCTGTAGCCAGGGGCTGTCCGGCCAGAATACCTGGTAGGTCACTCCTCGCAGGGAGGCCAGCAAGAACAGGTATCCGAACGTGGACAGCACATAGAACAGGTAGGTGACTTCGCGCAGGGTCAGGAAGATGAACAGGTTGAAGAAAATGGTGGTGATGAGAATGCCGTAATACAGGCTGTGCAACCGATCTTCCGTGGTCAGGGCGTCGAACAGGGCGTTCTGCTCCCATAGCCGGATAGGTACCTGGTGCGCGCCGTTGGTCTGGACCGAGAGCAGGATTTCATAATCCACACCGGGCTCGACGGTGTACGGAATGAGAAAACTGGGGTGATAAAGCGGGCGCTCGGAAAAGGGCAGGTGGTCTCCGGTGACCACTTTCTTCACCGGCTCACCATCCGCCAGCAGATAAAAGACGACGTGATCCAGCTGCGGGTAGCTGATTTCCAGTGCTTGCTGGGGCGGGCCCTCCGGCAGTGGCATGCGGTACCAGTAATGGTCCGTGACGTAGCCGAAATTGGGCGTCTCCTCCGCCAGTGGCTGCCAATCCGACCGGCCCAGAAGTGTGCTCAGGTCATCGTCGGCAGCCGGCGCTTGCAGAAAGGCAATAGCAGGCTGGGGCAGCCGGGACGACGCCGTGGATTCCGCGTGCCCGGACGGGGCCATGGTGATCATTGCGCCCATCAGGGCGAAAAACAGAGCAATATGGCGCACAAAATACCAAACTTGTTATGTTTGTTTCCTGCAGTATGGCCCCAGCCCGGTTGCCGCTCAAGGCTGTAAACCGGGAATTTGCAGAGTGTTACTCAGTCTGCCAACTCGGTTACAGAGCGGCAATCCACTCGCGAACCCAGGGCAGGGCTTCCTGTTCCGGGTCCAGGGTCTCCAGCGCATCGATTCGCAGGGTGTCGCCGACCTTACGGGCGCTGGTCTCGTACAAGGCCTCCTCCAGTAACTCACCGGCCCCGCAGAAGGTGTCTCCGTAGGAGCTGTCGCCCAGTACGATCACCCCGAACGGTCGGCCCGGCTGCTGGGGCAGTTGGTCCCGCAGCGACAGATAGAATGGCAGCAGGTTCGGCGGTACCTCTCCCTGGCCGGTGGTGGAGGTGCACACCAGCAGCGCGTCGCTGTTGCCGGTAATATCATCCAGCACCGGATTCTCCAGCACGGTCACGGTGTGGCCGTCATTCTCCAGCGTTTCCCGGATCGCCCGTGCCGTCAGCAGGGCCCCGCCGTAAACGCTGCCCACCAGTATTCGTATTGCTGCCATATCAGCCCCTGTTGTTGTGCGATTGGCGGCTGGGCGCCGCCCCTGTCAGATCAGGCGACCGATCATAGCCGCTGGAGGGGTGTGTCTCAAGGCGGCGCAAGTGAGGTGCCGGCACTGGCGCCATCGAGGCTGCGTACGCGGGGCGCAATGCGATTGCGGCCCGCCTCCTTGGCGTTGTACAGGTGAACGTCGGCTTGTTTCAGCAGTTCATCGACTGAGCCCGCCTTGGCGATGGAGCAGACTCCGGCACTGATGGAAATCGGCAGCCGTTGCTCCGCGAAAACGAATTCGGTGCCGGCGACCTCGGCGCGCAGGCGTTCGGCCAGGGTGAGAGCCTGCAACAGCGAGGTATCGGGGAGGAGGATCAGGAACTCCTCGCCGCCCCAGCGGGCGGCTATGTCAGTTTGCCGGATTACGCCCTGCATCAGGGTGGCGAATGTTTTCAGGGCCTCGTCGCCGGCGTCATGGCCATAACGGTCGTTGATGACTTTGAACAGGTCGAGATCGATCAGAGCCACGGAAAAATGGTGGCCGGTGCGCTGATGGCGGGAAAACTCGGCATTGAGCCGGAACTGCATGTCGCGGCGGTTGGCCAGGCCGGTCAGTTCGTCGGTGCGGGCGGCGTGTTCGTGGGCGCGGGCAAGCTCCATCAGCTCACTTCTGGCCTTCAGGCGGCTGGCTTCCAGTACAAAGCAGAACAGAGACTCGAAAGTCAGGGTGGCGAAAAAGCGAATCTTGAAGTCCGTGGAGTACTCGGCGCTGACCAGTGGCAGGTCGGGGTACTGGAACACCACGACGGCGATCAGGTAGCAGAACAGCAGAATGGCGGTGCCGGTTTTGAGGTCGGTGAGATAGAACAGCAGGGGCGGAAACACGTAGAACCACAGCGGGCCGGTGTTGCTCTCGCCGCCGGAGGCAATGAGATAGGCGAACAGCAGTCCGACCACGATAATCAGGCCGCCTTTCTGCGCCACCTGGTTACCGGTGCGGGCGAACCAGGCCATGTTGGCAAGAATCGGTACCGAGAACGCCCAAAGCACCCAGGCGTGGGTGTGATGCTCGGCATACCAGGCCTTGGTGCCAATCCCCACGAGAAACAGGATTGCCATCAGGGAAAGCCAGGTCAGCAGCCGGGCAATGCGGGCATCTTCGGTGCTCTCGGCGGCGTGGGGGCCGGGGCGGGTCAGATCGGTCATGAAGGCCTTGATTGCTATTCTTGTATTTTTGACACTCTTTATAGTAATTATGAGTCAATTCAGGGGGCGTGTGCAGCAGTTTCCACGATATTTAACAACTGGCTGGTTAAAGTGGGCAATTGTTTCAATTTTGTGGCAAAGAAATTATAGTTGCCGCGCAGTGTAGACTACCCTAGGGAAGGCGCAATCTGACAGGCCGGGATGGCGCAATTACGTTGCAATACATTCAGCATCGACGAGACCTGATCTGTTATGGCCCCGAAAAGCGGATTTCTTGACACTCTCCTTACCAGCACGTCGACCGAACGGTACCGGGTAGGCTTCAGCTTTCTGTTCCTGCTGGGTATCTGGCTGGTGGTCGGCCAGCTCAGCAGTGGTATGCCCAACAGCATGCTGTTGATGGCCGCCGCGGTCATCGGCGGCTACATGGCGATCAACATTGGTGCCAACGACGTGGCCAACAACGTGGGCCCGGCGGTGGGCTCCGGGGCGCTGTCGCTGGGCGGCGCGGTGCTGATCGCTGCCGTTTTTGAAGCCGGCGGCGCCATCATTGCCGGCGGTGATGTGGTATCGACCATCAAGGGCGGCATCATTGCCGCGGATCGCCTCGACGACGTCAACGCCTTTGTCTGGCTGATGACCGCAGCGCTGCTGGCCGGGGCCCTGTGGCTGAACCTGGCGACCTGGATGGGTGCGCCGGTCTCCACCACCCATTCGATTGTCGGTGGTGTGCTGGGGGCGGGCATTGCCGCCGGCGGCTGGGGCATCGCCGACTGGGCGGTGATGGGCAAGATCGTCGCCAGTTGGGTGATTTCTCCGGTGATGGGCGGCGTGCTGGCAGCGCTGTTCCTGTACGCCATCAAGAAGACGGTGCTCTATCGCCAGAACCTGGTGCCGGCGGCGCGTACCTTTGTGCCCTGGCTGGTGGCGATCATGGCCTGGGCGTTTGGCACCTACCTGATGGTTAAGGGCGTCAAGAAAATCGTCGAAGTGGATTTCCTCGGCGCGTCGCTGGTTGGTTTGGTGGTGGCCGCAGTGGTATTCATCATTATGCGGGTCTCGGTGGGTCGTCGGGCTGCCACCATGGAAAACAGCGCCGCCGGGGTGAACACCCTGTTTACCTGGCCGCTGATTTTCGCCGCGGCGCTGCTCAGTTTCGCCCATGGCGCCAACGATGTGGCCAACGCGATTGGCCCCCTGGCGGCCATCAACGATGCCCTCTCTGCTGGCGCGGTGGTGACCGCTGCCGCCATTCCGCTGTGGGTCATGCTGGTGGGTGCGCTCGGCCTGGCCGTTGGCCTGATGCTGTTCGGCCCGCGCCTGATCAAGACCGTCGGCAGTGAGATCACCGAGCTCGACAAGACCCGCGCCTTCTGTATCGCCCTGTCGGCCGCGCTGACCGTCATCATCGCCTCCCAGCTGGGCCTGCCGGTAAGCTCCACCCATATCGCCATCGGCGGTGTGTTCGGTGTCGGCTTCCTGCGGGAGTATCTGAAATCCAACTACGCCACCCAGCTGCACAAGATCATGGAGCACCATGACGAAGCGGAGCAGGAGCGCCTGCGTCCGTTCCTTGACGACTTCCGCAACGCCTCGGTGGAGGAAATGGAAAACCTGCTCAAACAGGCCAAGAAGAAAAAGCAGGTGCCGTTGTCCAAGAGCGAGCGCAAGCGCCTGAAGAAGATCTACCGCGAGGAGATGGTCAAGCGTTCCCACCTGACCCGCATTGTGGCGGCGTGGATCATTACCGTGCCGGCCTCCGCACTGATGGCGGCGATGCTGTTCTTCACCCTGCGTGGGCTGTTGATGTAAAGCTGGCCGCTGCCCGGTTCGTTGGCGGATCGGGCAGGATGATCCCGGGCTGGTTGCAGCCCACCGAATTAGCCATACTATTGCGATGTAGAGGGCTGAGCCCTGAACGTCAAATGACCCGGGAGTAAGTGATGAGTTCGTCTGCTGAAAGCCGCCAGGCCCGCATGATCGATGAGCTGCGAGTGTTCATCAAAAAGGTGCTGAGTGATCCCACCATTGCTGTCAAATCCGTGGAAATCGCCCGCAAGCACCGCAACGAGCAGAACGCCAATGAAGTGATCGCCCGTGAGATCAGCGCCAACACCACGATCCGTATTCCGGAGAACTGGAGTGAGGCGGATCATATGTTCCTGGACATCCTGCACGAAGTGCTGGATGACGAAGAGGCTTTGTATTAAGCCTTGATGGGGTGGGAGTCGAACACCGCAAGGGGCGGGAACACACTCCCAAAACATGCTGTGTCAGAGAGTTAGCGGTAAACACTGAGCCAAGGCCGGGAGGGTCTGACCAAAACCCTGCGGAGCCATGGATGGCGGAGCGGAGCATACAGGGACGTATTCACTGCGTGTTTTGGGCTGACCCTCCCGGCCTTGGCGGAGCCCGATCACTGAACAAAAGTCAGGCCTGCCGCACGCCAAGCTGATGCTGCTTCAGCACCGCATCCGCCATCTGATGCAGAATTGAAATCTCGTCCTGAATTCCTTCCTCGGTCATCGCCAGCTCCCGCTGTTCGGCCAGAATATCCTCCAGGATCTCCCGCGTGGTCAGCGGATTGGCCAGCACCACCCGGAACACGATGCAGGGGAAGTGGAAGTAACGGGCCGGCTCCAGCCGGGTCCGTGAGACAAACGCCTTGCCGCGCTCCCGCTGGGTTTTCTGGATGAACTTGGTGATGCGGTTGAGGCAGGCGTTGAGTTTTTCCGCCTGCAGTTCGTCGGCCAGCGCCAGCGCCTGCTGCACCTCGGGCGGGCAGTAGCGATAGGTCAGAATGTTCAGTTCCGGTTTGGTCACCAGCTCGAAATCCGACTGGGCGTTGATCAGATCGGCGAAGGTGTGGGCCTTGTCGATGCCCTGGTCGATGAGAATTTCGTAGCCTTCCCGTGCCAGGATTTTCAGACCCGAGTGGATCAGCATCGACATGCCGGGGCGTGAGCCTTCCAGGGTGGTGCTGCCCAGATCGCGCGAGCCTTTACGGATGATGTACTGGGCGTGGTGCTCCACGGCACTGGCGAGGCTGGGGTCGCGGAACACCACCAGGCCCACGCCCATGGGGACGTACAGCTGTTTATGGGCGTCGAAGGTGACCGAATCTGCCTGTTCGATGCCCCGCAGCAGGCCACGGTGGGCGCGGGAGAACAGGGTGGGGCCGCCCCAGGCGGCGTCGACATGGAAATGGGCGCCGAATTCCCGGGCGATGTCGGCCATGGCGTCCAGCGGGTCGACGTTACCGGTTTCGGTGGTGCCGGCGATGCCGCAGATGGCCATGACCTTGATCTTCTGTTTCTGTAATTCCAGGCATTTGTCCCGCAGCGCGTCGGTGTCGATGCGGTTGTCGTCGTCGGTGTCCACCGGCACCAGGAATTCCCGGCCCAGGCCAAGCACGTCGGCGGCCTTGCGCAGGGAGTAGTGACCACGGCGGGACACCAGTATGGCGGCGCCCTCGTGGCCGTAGTAGCGCAGTGCCCGGAACAGGCCTTCCTGATGAATGCCGCGGAAACTGCCTTCGGCCGGGAATGCACGGTTACGGGCGACCCACAGCGCGGTCAGGTTGGCGACAGTGCCGCCGGAGCACATGGCCCCCAGGGCGTAACGCGGGTCGTGCATCCATTTGCGGTAAAACGCGCCATCCTGGCTGTAGACCAGGCGGTGAATCATACCCAGCACCTGCCGTTCCATGGGGGTGAACGCCTTGGAGGTTTCGGTCTTCACCAGGTTCTGGTTGAGGGCAATCATGATCTTGGACAGCGGCAGCATGAAGTAGGGCAGCGCTGAGGTCATGTGGCCGATGAAGCTGGGGGAGGCGGTGTGAACCGAGTTGGCCACCAGTTTGTCGAGCAGGAACTGGGCCTGTTCGGAGACGAACACGGGCTTTTCGGGAATAGCGTAATCGGAGAAGTCCTTTTCGACTTCTGACAGGTCCCGCTCGACCGCGACGATGTGTTCCTGCAGGAAACCGGCGAGGTTGCGGGAGATGTTCTGGTCAATCCGGCTCAGGGTCGACTCCGGCGCCTCTGGCACCGTGAAGACCCGATACATCGCCTCAACCGAGGCCTGGGCGGATTTTTTCTTTCCGGTCATACGCGACACACACTTTTCATCGGTGGTCATCCGCCTGGCTGGTTCCGGATGCCTGGCGGATACGGCCGGACTGCTACATCCGACGGTGAAGAAATCGTCTTGCCCGTTGTCCCCCGGGCGCTCTGGCCTCCCTTATGGCCCCTGAGCCAGCCTTTCGGCACCCTGTCAAAGGACGCGTAGTATACGACCTGGTGGGTGGTTAGGCTACAGGCTCCCATCGCACTCAGAGAATCTCCCGGTGTACGTCCAGTATGGCAGCATCCACCCGTTCCTGGATGGCCTTTTCGACCTGGTGGAGGCGCTGGGTGATCTGTTGGGTCGAGCTGCCCAGGGCGGCGATGGTCCAGGTGGCGCAGTCGAGGGCGTCCTGGTCGGCGGTCTCCGCCACTGCCAGGTCGGGTTCGCGGCCCCAGACGGCTTTCAGGGCGGTGAAGACTTTGCGTTTGGCCTTGAGGTCTTCGCAGCCGTAAAGCTGGAAGTGCAGGGTGAGTGCGCCCACGTGGGGGGTGATCACCGGCGACGGGCCAGACTGATTGAGCAGTTTTCTGAGTGCTTCTGACATGTTTGGTTCGGCTTTGGTGCGGGAGCCGCCGGGGGGCAGGACTTCCAAAACACGCTGTGAATACATCCATGTACGCTCCGCTCCGCCATCCATGGCTCCGCAGGGTTTCGGAAGCCCTGTCCCCGACAGCTCTCCAACTTCTCAGGTGGCATCGGGTTCAGTCAGGCTTCGGATATCCTGATCATTTGGACTTCAGCCTACTACAGGCGTGGCCCGTTTGATAATGGCCGCGGCGTCGGTGCCGGAGGGTAGGTTGCCATAGTTGAGGCCGCCGCCGGACTGCAGGCGGGAGGCGCAAAAGGCGTCCGCCACGGCCGAGTCGGAGCCGCGAAGCAGCAGGCTGGCCTGCATGGCCAGGGCCAGGCGGTCGACGAGGTTGCGTGCGCGGTACTGGAAATCGCTGATGTCAGCGAAGTCGTTCTGTAGCTCGGCCACGAAGCGGTCGAAGCGGTCATCGCTGCCGCGAGCCTCGGCCACTTCGCGGAAGAAGGCCTCGAGGGTGTCCGGTTCTTTCTGGATGGCGCGCAGGGTGTCCAGGCACTGGACGTTGCCGCTGCCTTCCCAGATGGCGTTGACCGGGGATTCGCGGAACAGGCGCGGCATGATGCAGTCTTCCATCACGCCGCTGCCGCCGATGCACTCCATGGCCTCGTAGGCGTGGTTGGGGGCGCGTTTGCAGATCCAGTATTTGCCCACCGGGGTGGCCAGGCGTGCCAGCAGGCGTTCGTGTTCCAGGTGCTGGTTGTCCAGGGCGCGGGCGATGCGCAGGGTGTAGGCCAGTGCCGCTTCGCTTTCCAGCGCCAGGTCGGCCAGTACGTTCTGCATCAGCGGCTGTTCGTTGAGGCGCTGGCCGAAGGCGCTGCGGTGGCGGCAGTGGTGGGTGGCCTGGGCGACGGCCTGGCGCATGCCGGCGGAGCTGCCGATCATGCAGTCGAAACGGGTCATCGCCACCATTTCGATGATGGTGGGGACGCCGCGGCCTTCGTCGCCGACCATCCACGCCAGGGCGCCGCGCAGTTCCGCCTCGCTGGAGGCGTTGGCGACGTTGCCCATCTTGTTTTTCAGGCGCTGGATCTGCCACGGGTTCTTGCTGCCGTCCGGGCGCCAGCGCGGCATCAGGAAGCAGGACAGGCCGTTGGTGGTCTGGGCCAGCACCAGGAAGGCGTCGCACATGGGGGCGGACACGAACCATTTGTGCCCCACCAGTTCATAGGGCTGGCCGGGACCTTCGGTGCCCACGGGATAGGCCCGGGTGCTGTTGGCGCGGACGTCGCTGCCGCCCTGTTTCTCGGTCATCGCCATGCCGATGGTCACCGAGCTTTTCTGGCCGTCGGGCAGGTTGCGGGGGTCGTACCCATTGGCGAGGATGCGGTCTTCCCACAGCGCCGCCAGTTCCGGCTGTTTGCGGATGGACGGGATGGCGGCGAAAGTCATGGTGATGGGGCAACAGTGGGCCGCTTCCACCTGGGAGTGCATGTAGTACTTGGCCGCGCGGTTGACGTGCGCGCCGGCACCGGGGTTGGTCCAGGGGCTGCTGTGCAGGCCGTGTTCCATGGCGATGGTCATCAGCTGGTGATAGGCGGGGTGAAAGTCCACCTGGTCGATGCGGTGTCCGAAACGGTCGTGGGTGTTGAACGCCGGTTTGTTCTCGTTGGCGCGGAAGCCCAGTTCGATGGTTTCGCGGTCGCCCGCCAGGGCGCCAAAGGCGCTGAGGCCGTTGGTCGCGGTCTCGCCGCCTTCCCGCAGAACCGCTTCTTTCAGCGCCTGGTCCTGTTCGTACAGATTGTAGTCTTGCAGCGCCGGGGGCTGGTTGACAACGTCGTGGGTGACGGCGAGGAACGGATCCTGTTCCCGGCTGTCGTTCCGGGGTGCGTCCACAGGCGTTGTGGGTGATACGGGCTGACGGGCGTTCATGTTACCTCCTGGTGCCGGTCAACCCCTGCATGCAAAAGCGTATGATGGTGTTGACCAGCGGATCATTGTTGTCGTGTCTCGCTTCCGGCTGGCCATCCGCCTGCACCGGCGACAGTGGCCCAACCAGACTTTCCGCAATGGCACCGACCAGGCAGGTGCTGCTCTGGCGGGCATCCTGCTGCGGAATGCAGCCTTCTTCCATGCCTTCGTTGATGGCGGTTTCGAACAGCCGTGCATAGGCCTTGCGGTAGGCCAGCCGTTCCTCTTCCACCTTCGGATCCACCGGCTCGGCAATCAGGGACCAGGCCATGACGGGGCCGCGCAGCGCACGTTCTGCGAACTGGCGCAGGGCAATTTCCAGGCGGGTGGTGGCATCGCCTTCAGAGGCCAGCGCTTGCGCCACTTTGTCCACCTCACGCTGGGTAGCGAGCCGGAAGATTTCCGCAAACAGATCCTCTTTCGACTCGAAGTGGCGGTATATCGTTCCCGTAGCTACGCCTGCAAGTGAAGCAATGGTGGTGACTCTGGCGCTGCGAAACCCGCTCTGGGTAACGCACTGATGGGCGCAAGTCAGGATGCGCTGGCGGGCTTCCGCCTTCCGCTTACGCATCTTTTCTGTTTCCCGGTAGGCCATACTGGCTCCTCTGAAGTAGTGAATCACTATTCATTTCTTGTGTCAACCAGAGCGGGGCTGGCTGCATCGTAATTTTTCACAGTAAATTCATTATCTTATTGTCTGTTACAAAAATTTACAAAAAAGACCTCTGACTGAAATAGCGTTGTTCGGAAAAGCGGATTATAAAGACGCCAAGGCGATCCGGAAGGGCCTGGTATCGTCGACACAGAGCGGCCTGCCCGCGCCGGGCGTGGTGCGCTCGACGTTTTGTTTTCGTTGATGGAGATAAGGGCCGTGAGTGAATTCGACGAAAGCAATCTGGAGCAATCCGGAAGCTGGAGCAGTGACAGTGAAGATAACCACTCGGTTGCTGGTCGTGCCCGGGTTCGCGCACAGTTGCAGGCGGACATCGCAGCGTTTCTTAGCCAGGGTGGAATCATCCAGGAAGTGAACACGGCGTTTCGTGCCGATCCCTCCCGTAAGGTCGAGGTGGGTTTCAACAACCGCTCCCTCTGATCTGTCAGGCCCGCCACCGACAGGAGCGGGCCTGTTTTTGAACGCTGTCTCAGCGAGCCCTGGACCATTGGTCTATTCTGCTTCCTTCCATTGCCGGTTTGGGCGGCAATCTGCTTTGCAACTCCAACAAGAACCCTCAGATTATGAACATCTTATTAAAGCTGGCAACGGGTTTGCTGGTGATCATAGCAGTACTGACCGGTTCCTGGCTGGTAAATCATTCGACCGGTGAGCCGTCACCCTCCGCTGATGAAGTGGCTCGCCCTCTGGCTCAGCCAGTGACCACAGGCGCGACCGAGCGGCCTTCCCGGTGGGTGGGGCGTGCCGCGGCTGCAGAAATCCCCGACGCCATGCCCGCCTCACTGCAGGGAACGTCGATCCCCTCGGGCTGGGTCGTCGTCGACAGCACCGGCCGCCTGATACCCACCCCGCAGCTGCGCCAGCTGTTCGAGTACTATCTGTCTGCCGTCGGCGAGGAGCCGCTACAGACACTGGTGGCACGCATCGAACAGCAGCTTGACCGGTTCGCCGAGCCCGCCCGCTCCGAAGCCCTGGGTATTCTTGGCCACTATCTCGATTACAAGCTCGCCCTGGGCGACCTGGAAGCCTCTTACGGCGATGCCGCCAGCCTCGGGCCCGAGGAAATGCAGCGGCGAATGGAGGAAATCCGGGCTTTGCGTCGGACCTGGCTGGATGCCGATACCGCCGAGGCGTTTTTTGCCAGTGAAGAAGCCATCGACCGGTTCCAGATCAGCCGACGCCGTATTGCCGGCGATGCAACCTTGAGCGACGACGAGCGCGAGCAGGCGCTTGCCCGTGCCGAGCAGTCGCTGCCTGAACCGCTGCGCCGCGCGCGGGAGGATACCCGCCGGTTTATCGCTTATGAACAGGCGAAACAGACGCTGGCCGATGACCCGGGGGCACTCAACGCCTGGCGCGAGGAACGGTTTGGTGCCGAGATCGCACAGCGGCTGGAGGACGTGGATGAGCGCCAGCGCGACTGGGAACGCCGGTGGCAGGAATACAGCACAGCACGGTCTGAGCTCGATGACGCCGGCCTGGCCGGGCCGGAACGGAAGGCGGCGATCGAGCGCCTCAGGGATCGTCATTTCAGCGGGCCGGAACGATTGCGGGCCGAGGCCCTGGATACCCTGCGGTAACCGGAATGTCACATCGCTGCGCTAGGGTCTGGCGCTGTCGGGGCCATTACCGCTGGTTGCGTGCCTCCGGACCGCGCGGGCGTGTATGATGGGTACACTGTTGATCGGCCAGGTCCGGTCGACCATGTGTCGGTATTCTATTCGCCCTCAGGAGGTGTTTCGTGCGTTCACCCACCCGTCGTGCTTTCCCTGCTACCCGCCTGCGCCGTAATCGCGCCGATGATTTTTCCCGGCGCCTGGTGCGCGAGCATCAGCTTGGCCCGGACAATCTCATCTATCCGGTATTCGTGCTGGAAGGCCAGGGCCAGCGCGAGGCAGTGCCATCGATGCCAGGTGTGGAACGGCTGAGTATCGATTTGCTGGTTGAGCTGGCCGCCGAACTGGTGGATCTCGGCATCCCGGCGGTGGCCTTGTTCCCAGTAGTGCCGGCGGCTGACAAGAACCTCTCCGGCTCCGGTGCCTGGAATTCCGACGGTCTTGCCCAGCGGGCTGTGCGGGCGCTCAAAAAAGCCTGTCCCGAACTGGGGGTGATTACCGATGTGGCACTGGACCCGTTCACCACTCACGGCCAGGACGGAATTATCGATAACGACGGCTACGTGCTGAACGATGTCACTGTTGAGGCGCTGATTAATCAGGCGCTGTCGCACGCGGATGCAGGCGCCGATATTGTGGCGCCGTCGGACATGATGGACGGCCGGGTCGCTGCCATCCGCGACGCGCTGGAAGCGGCGGGCTATGTGAATACCCGCATTCTGGCCTATTCTGCCAAGTATGCGTCGAGCTATTACGGCCCCTTCCGCGACGCGGTCGGGTCAGCGGCTAACCTGGGCAAAGGGAATAAATCCACCTATCAGATGGACCCGGCCAACAGCGACGAAGCCCTCCACGAGGTGACCATGGACCTGGCCGAGGGGGCTGACATGGTGATGATCAAGCCGGGTATGCCCTATCTGGATATCGTGTACCGGGTCAAACAGCAACTGCAGGTGCCTACCTTCGTCTACCAGGTCAGTGGCGAATACGCCATGCATATGGCGGCCGCAGAAAAAGGCTGGCTGGATGGTGACGCGGTGATGATGGAAAGCCTGATGGCCATGCGCCGCGCCGGCGCCGATGCCATTCTGACCTACTTTGCCGTGAGGGCGGCGCGGCTGATGCGTGCATCGGCGAAAAGCGCGACAAAACAGTAACCGGACCAAGGTCCACTCTGCCAGGCCAGGCGTCTGCCGGAGTCAATAATCTGGAATCAGTGAGTCATGAGTACGGAATCTGCCAACGAACTGCATGTAGTGGACGACCAGAGCGTTCCCGCACCGGTCGAAGTGCCGGCGGTAGGGCAGGGAATTGATCTGGGCGCCAGCGAGAATTTCTTCAACCGGGAGCTCAGCCAGCTGCAGTTCAATTACCGGGTGCTGAAACAGGCGCTGGACACCACTCACCCGCTGATCAACCGGCTGATCTTCTGCTGTATCTTCAGCAGCAACATGGACGAATTTTTCGAGATCCGTGTTGCCGGTCTGCGCCAACAGATGAAGTATGGCCGCGAGACCATCGGTTCGGACGGCATGATGCCCGAGCAGGCGCTGGCGGAAATCAGTCGCGTGGCCCACGAATACATCCGCGAACAGTACGACATTCTCAACAACGTGCTGATTCCGGAAATGGAACAGGAAAACATTCACTTCGTGCGCCGGCGCGAATGGACCCCGGCGCAGGCCGAGTGGGTGCGCCGGTATTTCGACGAGGAGATTCTGCCGGTGGTCAGTCCCATCGGGCTGGACCCCTCCCATCCGTTTCCGCGGCTGGTGAACAAGAGCCTCAACTTTATTGTCGAACTTGATGGCAAAGACGCGTTCGGCCGCGAGACCGGCATGGCCATCGTTCCGGCCCCCCGTTCTCTGCCCCGGCTGGTGCGGCTGCCGGACGATGTCTGCGAGGGCGGCGAAAACCTGGTCTTCCTGTCCTCGATGATCCACGCCCACGCCGATGAATTGTTCCCCGGGATGGAGGTCAAAGGCTGCTATCAGTTCCGTCTGACCCGTAACGCCGACCTTGAGCTGGAAGACGACCTGGAAGACCTGGCCTCGGCCCTCCGGGGGGAATTGCTCAGCCGCCGGTTTGGCGACGGTGTACGTCTGGAGGTGGCAGACAACTGTCCCGAGGAGCTGGTTCAGTTTCTGTTGCAGGAGTTCGGGCTGACCGAGCGGGATCTGTATCAGGTGCACGGCCCGGTCAACCTGACCCGGCTGATGGCCGTCGGCGGTCTGGTGGACCGGCCGGACCTGACCTACTCGGGGTTTTCGCCGTCCATTCCGCGGCAGATCCGCAGCAAGGACTCGATGTTTGATGCCATTCGTAAACGGCCGATCCTGCTGCTGCACCCCTATGAGAACTTCAGTCCGGTAACCGATCTGCTGCGTCAGGCGGCGAAGGATCCGCAGGTCCTGGCGATCCGCCAGACGCTCTATCGCGCCGGGGCGGACTCGGAAATTGTCGAGGCACTGGCCGATGCCGCCCGCCGTGGCAAGGAAGTGACCGCGGTGATCGAGCTGCGCGCACGCTTCAGCGAGGCGGAAAACCTCGAACTGGCCAGCCGCCTGCAGGAAGCGGGGGTGATCGTGGTGTACGGCGTGGTGGGCTACAAGACCCACGCCAAGATGATCCTGATCGTACGGCGGGAAGAGGGCCGTTTGCGTCGCTACGTCCACCTGGGTACCGGTAACTACCATGCCGGCAACGCCCGGCTGTATACCGATTACAGCTTCCTGACCTGTGACGAGTCCATCGGCGATGACGTCAACAAGCTGTTCCAGCAGCTCACGGGAATGGGCAAGGCGCTGAAGATCAAGAAGCTGTTTCACGCCCCCTTCACCCTGCACACCCGCTTGCTGAGTCTGATCGACCGTGAGGCGGAATACGGCCCGAAAGGCCGGATCATTCTGAAATTCAACGCGCTGACCGAGCCCCAGCTGATCAAGGCGCTCTACCGCGCCTCCCAGGCGGGAGTGAAGATCGACCTGATCATCCGCGGTATCTGCTGCCTGCGACCGGAAGTTCCGGAACTGTCGGAAAACATCCGGGTACGGTCGATTATCGGCCGTTTTCTGGAGCACACCCGGGTCTACTATTTCGGCAACAATGGCCGCCCGGATGTGTACTGCTCGAGCGCCGACGGCATGGAGCGGAACCTGCTGAGCCGCATCGAAACCGCGTTCCCCATTGAGGATCCACAGCTGGTTGCGCGGGTTCGTGAAGATCTGGACACCTACCTGGCCGATAATTGCCAGGCCTGGATCTTGCAGCCCGACGGCAGTTACCTGCAGAATCAGCCGGCGGAAGGTGAAGACAGGCTGGCATCGCAACTGGTGCTGCTGGATCGGCTGACCGGACAATAAACAGCAGGTTGTGACGGAGAAACACATTGAAAAAGACAGGAATGGTCGTCGGCGGCGTGGTTCTGGCTGCTGCTGTTGTCGCACCCTGGGCGGTGGGCATGGTGACCGAACAGCAATGGCGCCAGGTCACCTCGGAAGTGAATGCGTCGCAGCGGTTTGTGCGGCTGGAAACCGGGGAGTATCAGCGCGGCTACCTGGGGGGACACTTTGAGGGCACACTGGTGGTCGAGGATCCCGCTGCCGACAAGCCCCTGCAGCTGGAATATCAGGCCCGGGTTTCCCATGGTGTGACCGGTAGCCTGATGGAGTTTTCCCCACAGGACGACCTGCCGGAAGCCGCGCGCCGGCTGTTTACCGATGAGCAACCACGGCTGACGCTGGAAACCCGGCTGTGGGGCACGGCCATTGTTGAGCTGACGGTGCCGGCGGTCTCGGTCGCCAACGCCCAGACCGGTGAATCGTTACAGATGTCCGGCGGGTTTGCCCGCGCGGATATCGATGGCGCCGGCAGTGACGCGGATATCACGCTGGTGTGGCCCGGCATGACCATGTCCAACCGGGAAATGGCCATCACGCTCGAAGAACTGCGTCTGGAACAGAGCCTGAGTCACCTCCGCGGGGAAGTCTGGACCGGCGAGGGCGAAGCGCAGATTGAAACTCTGGAGCTGTCCGCACCGGGGCAGCCGGCGTTGCGCTTTGACGGCTTCAACATGACCAGCCGGACCTGGGCCAGCGACGACGATCGCCGGGTGAACGGTGAAACCGTGGCCACCGTCGAGACGGTGACCGCCGGCGACGAGAGGTTTGGCCCCCATCGTGTGGAGTTTGTGTTGCGGGAGCTGAACGTGGACAGCTGGAGTGAGCTTACCGCGGCATTAACCGATCTTCAGGTAGCGGCCCTGGATCAGGGCGATTCGCCGGCGGCGTTCGAGAACCAGATCGCCAGCATGAACCATCTGAGTGAGGCATTGCTGGGACTGGCGGCGGACGGCTTTGATATCGGATTTCCCGACCTCAGCGTGATGACGCCTGAGGGCGAGGTCAGCGGGCAGGCGATGCTTGGCCATCCGGCACTGTCGAAGGCGGAACGCGCTCAGATGCTGATGGTCATGCAGCGCCTGACCGGTCAGCTGGAGCTCAGCCTGCCGGTTGCCCTGGTGGACAGTTACCCGGCGCTGAGGATGCAGCTGGCACCGTTGATCAAGCAGGGCATGGTGGTGGAGCAGGGCGATCGGCTGAGCCTCGACGCGCAACTGAAGGACCTGGCTCTGGACGTGAACGGGGTGATCATTCCCTTGCCGCCCCTGCTCTGAGCGGGCACTCAGTTGCCGGTCAGGCGTTGATACTTTTCCCGTAGTTGCGCTTCGGTTTCCGGGCGCTGCGGGTCCAGCGGGATGCAGTCTACCGGACATACCTGCTGGCACTGGGGTTCGTCATAATGCCCGACGCACTCGGTACATCTGTTCGGGTCGATCACATAAATCTCGTCGCCCGGAGCAATCGCATCGTTCGGGCATTCCGGCTCACAGACGTCGCAGTTGATGCACTCGTCGGTAATCATCAGGGCCATCGGGTAGTCCTCAGGATTGCTGGAACTTCAGTTTCAGGGCCGCCTCCACGGCGGGGTCGACGAATTCCGAAACGTCGCCGCCCAGCGAGGCAATCTCGCGGATCAGGGTGGATGAGATGTAGGACAGATGGTTGGCCGGAGTCAGAAACACGCTTTCCACCTCCGGTGCCAGGCGGCGGTTCATGTCCGCCAGCTGAAACTCGTATTCGAAATCCGACACTGCGCGCAGCCCCCGCAGAATAACGGTCGCATTCTGGTCCCGCACAAATTCCGCCAGCAGGTTGCTGAAACCGGTCACACTGACATTGGGGATGTGGGCGGTGGCCTGTCTGACCAGCTCGCACCGCTCCTCAAGATTCAGCAGTGGCTGTTTTTTCGGATTGTAGGCAACGGCCACCACAATCTCGTCGAACATACGACCGGCCCGTTCAATCAGGTCGGTGTGGCCATTGGTAATAGGGTCAAAGGTGCCCGGGTAAATGACTTTAGGCATGCACAGCTCCTTGAGTAACAGGCCCATAGGATACTCGGGCACCTGTGGCTTTGTCAGCCTTTGAGCTTGTTCGCCAGCCGGGTGCTGTTTCGGGCCGCCAGTGCATAAACCGAAAGCTGGGGGTTGGCGCCGATGCTGGTAGGGAACACCGACGCGTCGTGAATGCTCAGATTGCTGACCTGGTGGTGCTCACCAAAACCATTGACCACCGAGTTGCGCGGGTCTGCCCCCATGCCGCAACCGCCCATCTGGTGCGCGGTAAACAACCGCACTCGATGCGCCTCCATGGGCAGGGTGTCGATGGCCGCTTTGGCGTCTGCCCAGCGGTCGAACCAGGGCGAGTCCAGATGCATCAGCCGTACCTGCTCCGCGCCGGCGGCGAACTGGATTTCCGCCATGGTGCGGAAGGCGTTGCGTAACCCTTTCCAGAGGTAATCGGTGATCGGGTAGTCCAGCACCGGACTGCCGTCGTCCCGCAGGCTGACGGTGCCGCCCGGACTATCCGGGTGAAAGCCGTCCCGCATCAGCGCAATCACCGACTGCATCCACGGCAGTTGCCTGAGGTTGTTGAGTTGTTCCTCGCCATGGCCGGGCACCACGCCCCCGGACATCGCCGGGTGCAGCGGCGGCACTTCGAGCTTGTAACCGGCCGGTCCGTCCACCCCTTCACGGAAATTGAACTCGTCCGAATAGATCGATTGGGGGGCGCCGTAAAAGGGATCGACCTGCTCGGGCATCCGGGCCACAGTGGCGTTGACCGGGTGAATGAACGAACGCTTGCCGACGCGGTTGTGGGGGTCCGGCAACTGCGAGCGTAACAGCAGCCCCGGGGAACCAATGGCGCTGGCCGCGACGACAAAGTGCCGGGCCTTGAGCGCAACCGTCACGCCGGAGGGGGTCACGCTGTCCGCGGACATGGCGGAGGCCACCAGATGGTCGATGCGGTCCTGCTTCATCACCAGCTTGTCGGCACGCAGACCGTGGAACAGGCGGGCGTCGTGGTCGAGCGCGCCGGGAATGGTGGTGGTCAGCGCCCCCTGCTTGGCGTTGGTGGGGCAGCCTACACCGCAGTAACCCAGGTTCCAGCAACCTTTCACGTTGCGGGGGATGACCTGCCAGGAATAGCCGAGCTTTTCGCAGCCCTGGCGCAGAATATCATTGTTGACGTTCGGATCGGTCAGCCAGGGTGCCACGGTGTGGCGCTGTTCGCGGCCATCAAACCAGGGCTTCATCGCTTCCGGCCGCAACGCCTCCAGGCCGAACTGGTCGGCCCAGTAATTCAGTGTCGGTTCCGGGGTGCGGAAACTGGAGGTCCAGTTCACGGTGGTGGATCCGCCGACGCAACGGCCCTGCAGAATGGCAATGGCACCGTCTTTGGTGACCCGGCTCATGCCTTCCTGGTACAGCGAGGCGTAGGCTGTGAGCTCGTCCATCCTGAAATCTTTCTGATAATACAGTCGCCCTTCTTCCACCAGAATGACCGACAATCCGGCGCGGGCGAGAATTTCGGCGGTGGTGCCGCCGCCGGCCCCGGTACCGATGATCACCACATCGGCTTCGTGGGTCTGGTTATTGGTGAGGGTGGCGGCGTCAGTGACGCGCCAGCCGGACTCGAGACCCTGGGCAATTCGATCGGTTAACGACATGGTTGGCTCCGGTTATCAGCAAAGACGGTGTCAGGCGTTTTTGAACTGGGGCAGGGCATCCACGGCCCAGGCGGGTGGCCCCGGGTAGCCCGAGAGGTGCCAGTGGCGCGGGTGGCCATAGAACGCAACGTTGCTGATTTTGGTCAGGGCAATGTAGCCGTTATTGAACAGGCCGATGCCGCTGGTGCGCCAGCGCTGCAGGAAGGCGTCGGCTTCGGCGGTCGTGACATTGGGCCAGCTCGACCAGACGCGGGCGACGGTAACCCGGGTGAGGCCGAAATTCAGCAAATCGAACAGCCGGCGCAGCTCCTGCTGGTTGGCCGGTCCGAACTGCACGATGCCCTGGTCAATACGCTCGATGGTACTGGCGATGGCCTGGTTGCGTTGCACTGGTTCTTCGGTGAGACCGGGGCCAATGATGGCCGGTAGCAGCGCCTCGAACAGCGCAATGTCGTCGCGGGTCAGAAACTGGAAGCGGTAGCTGGCATCCATGCGGGTGCCCACCGCGCTCAGGCGTCCGGCGGGCGCGGTAGCGCAGCCACTGAGGCCAGCGCCAAGGCTGACGGTGCCCAGGAACAGGGTGCCGCCGAGGCCGGTGCGCAGGAAACTGCGGCGGTCCATGGAGGTCGCATCGTGGGAGTCTGGAGTCGGGAGGTGGGTCATGCCGGAGTCGCCCTTTTTATTATCTCTGGCGCAACACACGGGACCGGGCACAGCCCGGTCCCGTCATGTGTCAGCGAATGAACAGCTTGTAAACCATTTTGTGGGCGGCGGTACCGTGGGGTGCGTACACGTATTTGCCACTGTTGAACTTCTGCTTGGTGAAAATGGCGCGGTGATGGGAGAAGGTCAGAAAACCTTCCTTGCCGTGATAATGGCCCATACCGGAGTCACCGATGCCACCGAACGGCAGGTCGTCCTGGGCGACGTGCATGAGCGCATCATTGATGCACATACCACCGGAGTGGGTGGTTTCCACCACATGCTGCTGCATGGTCTTGTCGTAGCCAAAGAAGTACAGGGCCAGCGGGCGCGGGCGATCGTTGATGTAGTGGATGGCCTCGTCCAGGCTGCCGTAGCTGACCACCGGCAGGATCGGCCCGAAAATCTCGTCCTGCATGACTTTCATGTCCGGTGTCGGGTTGAGTACCAGTGTCAGCGGGATCTTGCGGGTGCCGTCTGACAGGTTTTCCCGCGCAGGGTTGACTTCGATGACTTCTGCGCCCTTCTCGCGCGCATCCGTCAGGTAGCCTTGCAGGCGCTCGTACTGCCGCTCGTTGATGATGGCGGTGAAGTCGTCGTTGTCCCGCAGGCTCGGATACATCTCGCTGAAGCGTGCGCGGAACTCGTCCACAAACGCCTGCACCCGGTCGGCGGGGCACAGCACATAATCCGGTGCCACGCATGTCTGACCGGCGTTGAAGGCCTTGCCGAAGGCAATGCGCTGGGCGGCGTCTTCCATGGGCACGTCCGAGGACACAATGGCTGGCGACTTGCCGCCAAGCTCAAGAGTCACCGGGGTCAGGTTCTCGGCGGCCGCTTTCATTACCAGTTTGCCCACGGACGTGGATCCGGTGAACAGCAGGTGATCGAACGGACGGCCGGAGAAATCGGCGGCCACGTCGGCTTCGCCGGTAATGACTGACACCAGGTCCTCCGGGAAAGTGGATTCGATAATGTCCTTGAACAGTGCCGACGTGTGTGGCGTGAATTCCGACATCTTGATCATGGTGCGGTTGCCCGCGGCCAGTGAGGCCACCAGCGGCCCGACTGCAAGGTAAAGCGGGTAGTTCCAGGGCACAATCACGCCCACGACACCCTTCGGCTGGTAGTGCACCTTGTTGCTGGCAGGCTGGAACAGCACCGAAACGTGGCGCTTGGACGGCTTCATCCAGCCGCTCAGGCTTTTCAGCGTATAGTTGATGCCCTGAATCGACGGCATGACTTCAGCAATCAGCGACTCGTCACGGGACCGGCAGCTGAAATCCCGGTCGATGGCGTCGGTCAGTTGGTCCTGATTGCTCAACAGCGCCCGCTTCAGGCGCTTCAGGTTCTCCTGGCGCTCGGTCAGTGAGGGCATCGGGTTGTTCCGGAAGGCCTTTTTCTGGTCTTCGAACACCCGATGTGTATGCTGGATCTGTTTCTTGCTCTCGGTCAGCTGGACGACAGTAGCTCCCATGATTCCTCCCGGTGCGGACCCGGATTGCTTGCCGGATGCGCTGTTGTTGTATGGCGGCGAAGTTGCTGGGCGGTGAAAAAACGCCCAATTTGCGCTTGAGGGTATTATTAGAGTATATACTCTAGTGAGTCAAGAAAAGCCGAATGGCGGATCAGGCCATCCGCCGGTCATACAACAACAAAGCCATGCTTAACCTATGAAAACCAGAGACAAGATTCTGTTATCCAGCCTGGAGCTGTTCAATGAGCGGGGCGAACGGAACGTCACCACCAATCACATTGCAGCGCACCTTGCCATTTCTCCGGGCAATCTCTATTACCATTTTCGCAACAAGTCCGACATTATTTACGAGATATTTCTCGAATACGAAAAACTGGTGGATTACTACCTCGATATTCCCGAAGACCGCGCGCTGACACTGGATGACATGACGTTTTATCTGGAATCGGTGTTCGACGGGTTGTGGAGCTACCGGTTCTTCCATCGGGATCTGGAGTACCTGCTTGATGGCGATCGCCGGCTGCGCCAGGACTATCGGGAGTTTACCAACCGCTGCCTGGATGCGATCAGTCGTATTTTCGAGAAGCTGGCGGAAGCAGGGATTATCGAGCCTCAGCCTGAGGAGTTGCGCGCGGCCATGTCACTCAATGTGTGGCTGGTCATTACCAACTGGATGGCCTTTCTGAAAACGGCCCACGCCAGCGAGGAATCGGCCAACCTGACGCTGACCGAGCTCAAACAGGGGATCTACCAGGTGCTGACGCTGGAAATCCCCTATCTGACCCCGTCCTATCGCGAGCGCGTGCTGGCGCTCAGGGAAAAGTATCGCCCGCAGCTGCCCGAAGCCGGCGGTAGCGATGTTGCATCCGCGCCCGGCAGCGAGTTGGTTAAAAATTAACCGAAGGCGGGAACTTTTCTGACAACCCAAAGTCTTATTATTGACGCTGGGGATCCGGACATCCTTGGCGTCACCCTGAGTGAGTTCTCAGGTTTTAGCACGTCGCAAACCCTGACGTTTCGCCGGCTTGTCCTTTGGCAAGCCGGTTTTTTTATGACCTTTACTCGCCCGAGGGTGGGGCGTCTTCCTCAAGCCAGGCGTTTAACGCCGCGCGGCACTCATCGACTCCGCGTTTGGAGGTTGCTGAAAACATGATCAGGTGGTGTACGCAGCTGAAGTCTTCAAGTTTGCGGGCAATACCCATCATCGCCGTTTTGGCCTGACCGAACTTCAGTTTGTCGGCCTTGGTGGCAAGAATCATCAGTGGCAGGTTGTTATGCTCGCACCATTCCACCATCATTTGGTCGAAATCGGTCAGCGGGTGGCGGATATCCATCACCAGCACCAGGCCCCGAAGGCAGCGGCGGTCGTTCAGGTAATGGCCCAGGTGTTTCTGCCAGTCGTCTTTCATGTCCCGGGAAACTTTGGCGTAGCCGTAACCAGGGAGATCCACCAGCCGGCAATGTTCGCGGTTGAGGGTGAAGAAGTTGATCAGCCGGGTGCGGCCGGGTGTCTTACTGGTTCGCGCCAGTTTGCCGTTGGCCGTAATAGAGTTGATGGCGCTGGACTTCCCGGCATTTGAACGGCCGGCGAAGGCTACTTCGGCGCCGGCGTCAGGTGGGCATTCTTCCAGTCTGGAGGCACTGATCAGGAAGCGCGCGCTGTTGAAGGAGATAGGCTTTGGGGACAGTTCGGATGACACGACGCTTGGATTTCCTATTGGATTTCAGTTATCAGGGATTAATGTATAATGCTACACCAATTCCGGGCAGCACGCTGAGCGATGCTGCTGAACAGCCCCGGTTTTGTGCCTGTCTGGGCCAGTGCCTGCCGGCTGCATAACGAAGAATACTTTGGATGAGAGAAGCGGAGCGAGCATGAAAAAACTGATCGCAGGAGTTGTTCTCGGCGTTGGCCTCACAGCGATGGCGCACGGGGCGGGAGATCCTGAAGCAGGCGAAGCGAATGCAGCGGTATGTGCGAGCTGTCACGGCGAAGGTGGTGCAAAGCCCATCATGGGCGCCTATCCGAAACTGTCCGGGCTGGGTGAGAAGTACCTGCACCAGCAGCTGGTTGCTATCAAAGAAGGCGATCGCGAGATTGCCGAGATGAGCGGGTTGCTGGACGACATGTCCGATGACGACCTGCAGGATCTGGCGGCCTATTTTGACGATCAGAACATGGGCGTCCAGCAGGCGGATCCGGATCTGGTCGACGAGGGGCAGGCCCTGTATCGCGGCGGTAATCTGGCCTCCGGCGTTCCAGCCTGTTCCGGCTGTCACAGTCCGCAGGGCAAGGGTAACGAGCCGGCAGGTTATCCGCGTCTGGGTGGCCAGAATGCGGAGTACATTTCCAAGCAGCTCAAGGCCTATCGTGATGGTGATCGCGATGCCGGCCAGAATGCCTCCATCATGATGGATGTTGCGGCCAAGCTGACGGATTCGGAGATCGAGGCGGTAGCCAACTATATTTCCGGCCTGAACTGATCGCTCTAGTGCCGTCACCAAAAACCCCGCCTGGCGCGGGGTTTTTTTATGCCTTTCCCCGCTTTAATCTGGCGGCGGTGGAACTTTTCGCGCACGCTGGGTCATAATCAGTTCCAGAAACAACGTTCAAATAACGGAGATTGCCGATGTTGAGAAGTCTGAGTACTGCTGTCACGTTCGTTGCGGCCTTTGCCATTGCCGGTCAGGCAAGTGGTGCAGAGTGGCAGGAAGGTACCCACTATCGGGAACTCAGCTCACCGGTGCGTACCGATAACAGCGAAGCCATCGAAGTGGCCGAAGTCTTCTGGTATGGCTGCCCCCATTGCTACGATTTCAAGCCACTGATCGAGTCCTGGGCGGAAGATCTCCCTGAGGGTGTCGACTATGTTCAGATTCCGGCGGCGCTGGGTCAGTCCTGGGAGCCGCACGCCAAGGCCTTCTACGCGCTGCAGGCCATGGGCGAGCTGGACAAGGTGCACGATGCCCTGTTTGATGCCCTCGCTCGGGATCGCCAGCCCCTGAACTCCGGTGAGGCGCTGGCGGAATTCGTCAGTGGCCATGGTGTCGACGGCGAGGCATTTCTGAAGAGCTACAACAGCTTCGGGGTCAATGCCAAGATGCAGAAGGCTCAGTCAAAAATCCGCGGCGCCCGCATCACCGGTACACCGACAATGCTGGTCAATGGCAGGTACACGGTCAGCGCATCGATGGCCGGTGGCCATGAAGCCGTGCTGGAAGTGGTGGATTACCTGGTCGAGCAGGAGCGGGGCGCTGCCGAGTAACCATTCCTGCAACCGCAGGCGAATACGCGTCACAGTCGGGTGGGCTGGCTACAATGTACAGACACATTCGCAAACAGCTGAATGGGCTCCTGCGGTCAGCAAAAGAGCCCAGAGGCAGCTGCTGCTCAGGCAGCGAGCATGTGCCCGAGTTCGAGGCGCACCGCCACATCCGGCTGCTGACGTTTAATATCCAGGTTGGTATCAATACCTCATCCTACCGCCATTATCTGACCCGGAGCTGGCAGCATTTCCTGCCGCACCGCAACCGCATCGAGAACCTCGACCGTATCGCCACGCTGTTGCGTAATTACGATGTGATTGCTCTGCAGGAGTGCGACGGCGGCAGTCTTCGCAGTGCCTACATCAACCAGGTGCAGTACCTGGCTGAGGCGGCGGGCATCCCTTATTGGTACCAGCAACTCAATCGCAACCTGGGGCAGATAGCCCAGCACAGCAACGGGCTGCTGAGCCGTTACCGGCCGCTGGATGTTACCGAGCACAAGCTGCCGGGACTGATTCCCGGGCGGGGCGCCATTATTGCCCGCTACGGTTCCGAAGACGATCCGCTGGTGCTGGTGATGATGCACCTGTCGCTGAGCCGTGCTGCCCAGCAGCGGCAGTTGGGCTACATCCGCGAACTGATCGGCGACTATCAGCATGTGGTGCTGATGGGCGATATGAACAACCACGCCGAAGAACTGCTGACCCAGACCCCCCTGAAAGAAACCAACCTGATCCCGTTGCCGGACACGGCCCACAGCTTCCCCAGCTGGCGCCCGGAAAAAGCCCTGGATCACATCCTCGTCAGCCCCAGCCTTGAGATCCGCCGTTCGGAAGTGGTGAGCTATCCGATGTCCGATCACCTGCCAATTGCCATGGATGTGGCACTGCCGAAAGGCTATCTGGAAACTTTCTGAGGCGTTAAATGTAGGTAACAAAAAAACCCGGCACAAGGCCGGGTTTTTTCGCAGGTCGCCGGATCAATTACTTGATCTTGGCTTCCTTGTACGCAACGTGCTTGCGGACAACCGGATCGTACTTTTTGATCTCGATCTTTTCCGGGGTGTTACGCTTGTTCTTGTTGGTCGTGTAGAAGTGACCAGTACCTGCTGATGAAACCAGCTTGATTTTCTCGCGCATGATGCGGCTCCTTAAAATTTCTCGCCGCGGGCACGAAGATCGGCCAGCACAGCGTCAATGCCTTTTTTATCGATGATGCGCATACCCTTGGTGGACACGCGCAGCTTCACGAAACGCTTCTCTGATTCAACCCAGAAGCGGTGGTTCTGCAGATTCGGCAGAAAGCGACGACGAGTGTGGTTCATCGCGTGGGATACGTTGTTACCGGTGACCGGACGCTTACCGGTAACCTGACAAACTCTGGACATACTTGCCTCCGACCTGAGCAATGGTCTTGATATACGAATTCGTTTAATCGCGCTTCTGGTTGTCGCTGCTTGCGCCACGAAAAAGCAAGCTGCTCGCCAGACGCCGCCAGAAAGGGACGCTTTTATACCAGAACTGACCCCCCAACGCAAAAAATTGTTGGGAATTTGGCCAGTTTTTTGGTTCTGGCCCAGCGCGGTTTACATCAGCCCCCGTTCAGCCAGGGATATTACCTCACCGTGGCCGACAACCATATGGTCAAGAACCCTGATATCCACCAATCCCAGGGCCTCTTTCAGACGCCGGGTGAGGGAAATATCCGCCTGGCTCGGTTCCGCCACGCCGGACGGGTGGTTGTGGGCAAATATCACCGCCGCGGCATTATACTCCAATGCCTGACGCACCACCTCCCTGGGGTAGACCGCGGCGCCATCAATCGTGCCGCGAAACAGCTCCCGGTACTGAATGACCCGGTGGCGGTTGTCCAGGAACAGGCCGGCAAACACCTCGTGGGGGTAGGTGCCGAGGCGGCTGCACAGAAACCGGCGGGTGTCGCCGGGGGAGCGCAGCGGGTCACCCTGGCGCAGGGGTTCGTCCATCACCCGTTGGGCCATTTCCATGGCAGCCTGAACCTGGGCGTATTTGGCGGTGCCGAGGCCCTTCACTTCGCAGAATTGTCGTTGCGACGCGGTCATCAGGCCGCGCAGGCCGCCGAAGCTGTCAATCAGGTGGCGGGCCAGGGCCATCACCGGCATGCCGGCGGTGCCGGTGCGCAGGAAGATGGCCAGCAGTTCCGCATCAGACAGGCTGCCGGCGCCGTGGGCCAGCAGGCGTTCCCGCGGGCGTTCGTCCGCGGGCCAGGAAGGAGTGGTCATGGTTGCATCCTTGCAGTCTGTAAACGTGGCGTGGGCGCATCCTGCGCAGGCCACTGAAATCCGGCAGAAAGTCTATCACGAGCTGCGGGCTGTCGGCAGGCGTTTGCCGTGGTATCTTATAACTCTTTTATAGCTATCGGGTACGGAGCGGGTATGGCCCCAAAACGAATTCTGCTGGGAATCACCGGCGGCATTGCTGCCTATAAAAGCGCGGAGCTGGTGCGGCTGCTGAAAAAGGCGGGGTACGAGGTGCGGGTGGTGATGACCCGTGGGGCAGAAGCCTTTGTGACCCCGCTGACCTTTCAGGCGTTGAGCGGGGAGCCGGTCAGGACGTCGCTGCTGGACCCGGAAGCCGAGCAGGGCATGGGCCATATCGAGCTGGCCAAGTGGGCGGACCAGGTGGTGATTGCCCCGGCTTCGGCGGATTTCATTGCCCGCCTGGCCCATGGCCTGGCTGACGATCTGCTGACGACCGTATGCTGCGCTACCGAAGCGCCGATTGCCGTGGCCCCGGCGATGAACCAGGCCATGTGGACCAACGTTCGTACCCGGCGCAATATCGACTTGCTGACCGAGGATTCGCAAATCCAGCTGTGGGGCCCGGATCAGGGGTCCCAGGCCTGCGGTGATACCGGCCCGGGCCGCATGCTGGAGCCTCAGGCGCTGTTCGAGCGTATTGTGGGTGCCAGCGCGGCGCCCTTGTCGGGCACCGGCCCTCTGGTGGGCAAGCGGGTTGTGGTGACCGCCGGGCCAACGCGGGAGCCGCTTGACCCGGTGCGCTACATCAGCAATCACAGCTCCGGCAAGATGGGCTACGCCATTGCTGCCGCCGCCCGGGCTGCCGGAGCCGATGTGGTGCTGGTCAGCGGCCCGGTGGCCATCAAAGCGCCCGCCGGGGTGGCAGTATGGCCGGTGATTACTGCTGAGGAAATGCTCGCGGAAGCCTCCCGCGCCGTCGATGAGGGCTGTGACATTTTTATTGCCACCGCCGCCGTGGCGGATTATCGCCCCGAGGCCTGCGCGGGTGACAAGATCAAAAAAACCAGTGAAGACATGACGCTGGCCCTGGTGCGCAATCCTGACACCCTGGCAACCATCGCCGCCCGGGACAATGCGCCGTTCACCGTGGGCTTTGCGGCGGAAACCACCGATGTGGAGCATTATGCCCGCGACAAGATGCGCCGCAAGAAGCTGGATATGATTGTCGCCAACGATGTGTCAGTGCCGGGGCTGGGCTTTAACAGTGATCGCAATGCGGTCACGCTGTTCTGGCCTGGCGGCCAGCAGACGATAGGTCCGGAAAGCAAGACCGGCATTGCCAGCCGGCTTATGGATGCGATCGCGGAACAGCTCCCCTGAAATATTATCCCTTAAACGCCTCTGACAGGACTTTACATGACACGTAAAACTCTTCAGGTCCGCATTCTGGACCCCAGAATCGGTGACACCATCGCGTTTCCTGAATACGCCACCGAAGGCTCCGCGGGCCTGGATCTGCGGGCCTGCCTGGATCAGCCGCTGACCCTGAAACCCGGCGACACCCAGCTGGTCAAAACCGGGCTGTCGATTCATATTGCGGATCCGTCCCTGGCGGCCGTCATCCTGCCCCGCAGTGGGCTGGGCCACAAGCACGGAATTGTGCTCGGTAACCTGGTCGGTCTGATTGATTCGGACTACCAGGGTGAGCTGATGGTGTCCTGCTGGAACCGGGGCCAGAGCGAGTTCACCATCGATGTCGGCGAGCGCCTGGCGCAGTTGGTGCTGGTGCCGGTCGTGCAGGCGGATTTTGAAGTGGTGGATACCTTCGACACCAGTGACCGTGGGGCTGGCGGTTTTGGCTCAACTGGCACCCGTTAAGCGGGTAACAGACTGTAAACGCGGAAAAACTGGCGGGCGTCTATACTTGGCTGGTAATTCATTGCCCCGGAAAAAATTATAAGTGCAGGATGGACTCATGAAGCTGGGTAAAAAGAAAACGTCGGATGACGTCGTTGCAGACAAGCCAGACAAGAAGCGGACGGGTAAACAAAAGGCGCAGGCATCAGCCAATGGTCAACGTCTGAAGCATCTCGGGGGGGTTGCCGGCACCCAGGCCGGCGTCGTGCTGGTCGCCGGCTTACTGGCGGCGGCGCTGATCTATTTTCTGATTGCCGGGCCGGCGGAATCACGCCGCGCCGACTTACAGGCAACAGTGGAGGCCGATGCCGCGGCAAACCGGCTGAACCAGCACCTCGGCCTGCTGCAGTCGGCGGTAGCGGGACTGGCTGCCCAGCGCCATGTCCGTGAAGCATTGGACAACCCGTCGGACATCGACACCGTGAGTGCAGAGTTGATCACCGCGCTGCCGGGTATCGAAGCGGTTTACCTGTTTCCCTATGGCGACATACCGCGCAGTGCGGGGGGCGGCGGGATACTCGGCTTTGCCGGCCTGGATCTGGCGCGGCGGGCTGAAGGCGGCCGGTCGCTCCATCCCGACGCCTTCCCGCGTGACGGACAATGGTATTTCCAGATGGCTGCGCCGGTGCGCAACCCTGACAGCCGCGCCATGGCCGGCAGTATGCTGGTGGTGTTCGACGCGGCGCAATTGCGGCCACTGCTGGCGGTGAACAACGGCGAGCTGGGCGGCCAGACCGCGCTAGTACAGACCGTCGGTGGCTCGTCGCGGGTTGTCGTCAGCAGTGGCAGCGGAAGCGGCGAGGCCGTAGAGCGCAAACTCAGTGCCCCGGACTGGTCCATCAGCTACGCACCGGCGTCGGCACCGACGCCGGTGGTCGACAGCACGCTCGCGTTGATTCTGGTGTTGGTGCCGGTGCTCGTGGGCGCCGTGGTGGTCTGGGTGCTGCTCAGTGGCGCCCAGCGGAGTATCCGCCAGGACGTCACTGCGCTGACCCAGTGGGCCCACAAGGTGTTCAGTGGTGAGCGGATCAAGCTGCCTGCCCTGAAATGGGATGTGGTCGCAGCCACCGGTGAGGTGCTGCAGCGCCTGTCCCAGGTGGTGGACAAGCGGGTCTCGAAGGCGGCGGAGTCGGCTCGGCCCGCGGTAACCTCGACCAAAGCCGCAGTCTCAGCGGCGGAGGAACCGCTGTTCCAGGAAAAGGACATGCTCGACATCGACATGCTTGATGGTGACGACGATGTGCTCGGCTTCGGCGGCGGCTCCGGTGACGACAGTCTCGCCGCTGGCGCCTCACCGGCGGTGGAAGAGGTGGCCGCGCCAAGCGTGGAGGTGCCGGCGGAAATCTTCCGGGCCTATGACATTCGCGGCATTGTCGGGGAAACCCTGACCGAAGACATTGTTTTCGTGATCGGACGTGCTATTGGCAGTGAAGCGGCAGCGCGCGGCGTCGACCGCCTCTGCATTGGCTATGATGGCCGCCACTCCAGCCCGGATCTGGCGGACGCGTTGGCCCGGGGCGTCATGTCGACCGGCTGCGATGTTATCCATGTAGGGGCAGTGCCGACCCCGGTATTGTATTTTGCGACCCATCAGTTAAAGACCGGTTCCGGTGTGATGGTGACCGGTAGCCACAACCCGGCCAACTACAACGGCCTGAAGATCATGCTGGGTGGTGAAGCCCTGTCCGGAGAGGCGATTCAGAAGCTGCTGCAGCGCATCCAGACCGGCGACCTGACCAGTGGCCAGGGCGCGCAGTCCTCCGAGGACGTACGCCGCGCCTATCTCGATCGCATCGTTGGCGATATTGCTGTGGCGGCGCCGCTGAAGGTGGTGCTTGATGCCGGCAACGGCATTGCCGGGGAGTTGGCGCCGATGCTGGTGGAAGAGCTCGGCTGTGAGGTGATTCCGCTGTACTGCGAAGTGGACGGTGATTTCCCCAACCACCACCCGGATCCCGGCAAGCCCGAGAATCTGGTCGACCTGATTGCCCGGGTGCAGGCAGAGAATGCCGATCTTGGACTGGCCTTTGATGGCGACGGTGATCGCCTCGGGGTGGTCACCAACAGCGGTAAGATCATCTGGCCGGATCGTCTGCTGATGCTCTTCGCCCGTGATGTGGTGTCGCGCAACCCGGGCGCGGATGTGCTCTACGACGTCAAGTGCAGTCGCCGCCTGGCGGGGGTGATTTCCGAAGCCGGTGGCCGCCCCATTATGTGGAAAACCGGGCACTCGCTGATGAAGGCCAAAATGAAGGAAACCGGTGCTTTGCTGGCGGGTGAAATGAGCGGCCACATATTTTTCGGGGAGCGCTGGTACGGATTTGACGACGGCCTCTATTCTGCAGCCCGGCTGCTGGAAATTCTTGGCATTGAAGACCGCCACAGTGATGAAGTATTCGAAGATTTCCCGGAAGATATCAGCACCCCCGAGCTGAATGTCGCGGTCACCGAAGACACCAAGTTCGAGCTGGTGGCGCGGCTGGGCCAGGAAGGCGAGTTTGGCGATGGCAGTATCAGCACCATTGACGGCATCCGCGTGGATTACGCGGATGGCTGGGGCCTGTGCCGGGCGTCGAACACCACTCCGGTGCTGGTGCTGCGGTTCGAGGCGGAAACCGAAGACGCGCTCGAGCGCATCAAGCAGGTGTTCCGTGACCAGCTACAGAAAGTTGCTCCGGATCTGGTGGCCGGCTTTTGATGGCGCTATCGGGGCTTTGAAACAACGATTTTGCAACTTCCTATATTGACCGTTCAGAAAGGCAAAGGCAGCAACATGGCACTGGATCGTGAAACAGCAATGCAGGTGGCGTCCGTACTCAGTAAGGGCTTGCCCTATATCCAGCGGTTTACCGGAAAAACCGTGGTGATCAAATACGGCGGCAACGCCATGGAGAACGAGGAGCTCAAAAGCAGCTTCGCCCGCGATGTGGTGCTGATGAAGCTGGTGGGCATCAACCCGATCGTGGTTCACGGCGGCGGTCCGCAGATTGGCGGTTTGCTGGAGCGCCTGAACATCCAGTCCCGCTTCGTTAACGGTATGCGGGTGACCGACAGCGAAACCATGGATGTGGTGGAAATGGTGCTCGGCGGCCAGGTCAACAAGGAAATCGTCTCGCTGATCAACGCCCAGGGCGGCACCGCGGTCGGTCTGACTGGCAAGGACGCCAACCTGATTCGTGCCCGCAAGCTGGAGGTGTTTGACCGCTCCCCGGAACTGGAACGGCCGGAGATCATCGACATCGGCCACGTGGGTGAGGTGGCCAGCGTCAACGTGGAAGTGATCGACATGCTGACCCGCAGCAACGTGATTCCGGTGATTGCGCCCATTGGTGTGGGGCCTGATGGCGCCTCCTACAATATCAACGCCGATCTGGTGGCAGGCAAGGTGGCGGAAGCGATGAAGGCCGAAAAGCTGATCCTGCTGACCAACGTGTCCGGCCTCAAGAGCAAGGACGGCAAGGTGCTGACCGGGCTGACCGCGAAGCAGGTCAACGATCTCATTGAAGACGGCACCATTCACGGCGGCATGCTGCCGAAGATTCGCTGTGCCCTCAGTGCGGTGGAAAATGGCGTGCGTACGTCACACATCATCGACGGTCGGGTTGCCCACGCCACCCTGCTTGAGATATTCACCGATGAGGGTGTGGGCACTCTGATTTCCCGTAACTGATCGGGTGCTGCCGCGAATTCCGATGGTGTAGCCTGACCGGCCCGGGTTTCCGGTCAGGCAAGAGGATGTATTGATGAAACGCCTGCTGACCTTTTTGGTTGTTGTTGTAGTGTTCGGCTGGCTGCTGTTCAAGGCGGCGGTGTGGTGGTTGGCGGATCAGCGCCTCGGCGAAGCAAGGGAAGTGCTGGAGCATGTGGGTGTGATTGACCGCGGCAGTGTCAGCTCCGGCATTGAAGGTCGGCTGCTGCTCAGTGACGCCAGCTACCAGGATTTCCGGCTGGCGGGGCCGTTGCAAGCCGGCCGGGTAAGTTTTGATGCCGGTTCGCCGGTAAACCTGCTGATGACACTGATCGATCCGGGCAATCTGCCGCCGTCCTGGACCCTGCGTGGTGAGCAGCTCGGGGTCGTTCTCGAAGCCAGCATGTTCCGCAACTGGGTCACCGCCGCCGGTAATACCAGTGAAGCTTTGTTCGTGCCGGTGTGTGGACCGGACCATCGGCAGCAATTGGGCAGTGGCGATCTGGTGCGGATGGGCATTGAAGGCGTGGCGGGGGAAGCGTTCCTGCGCCAGCAGCCTGACCAGCTGTATCTGGAAATCACCACCGACCGCGCCGGCAGCATCGACGTCCACTGGCCGGGCGCGCGCTTGGATCTGCTGAATCCCGGGGCGCTGCTCCAGGACACCGATGGCGCCATGCAGGTAACGCTGCGGGACGGCGGTCTGATGCGCAGGATTGCGGCCTACTGTGCGCGGGAATCTGCCGTGACCACGGAGCAGTGGACCGAGATCGTGATGCAGGCGTTTCGTCAGGGTCTGAATGCGCGCGGCTACGAAGCCAGCGATCAGTTACTGGCGCTTTATCGGCAATGGCTGACCGAGGGCGGCGAACTGACGCTGGCGCTGACGCCCTCGCAACCGCTGATGGGCATACCCGTGCATGAGCCGGAGCAAGAGCCGGCGGGAACGCTGCAGGTCAGTTACAATGGTCAGGCTGTTCCCGACGTTTACCTGGAAGCAGTTCGGCCCCCTGAACCCGAGATTGCCGGCGAGGCGGTTCAGCCGGTGGTGCCGGAGGGCGAGGCTGGCCTGATCGCCGGCTGGTACCCCAGTGAGGTAGCGGACGCCGGGCGCTGGGAAGGGCAAAGAGTGAAGGTTACGCTCTCGAACGGTAACGTGGTGGAGGGCCGGCTGGCCAGTGTGGGTGAACAGACTCTGGAAATTGCCCGCGTCGTCGGCGGGGGGGAAGTGGCCTACCCCATTGTTATCCGCGCCATTGAGTCACTGGAGGTCTGGCGGCGCGGCCAGACCCGTTGATCCGACAGCGGATCGGGGAAGCGTTCTATGTCTGAGACAACGAACACCGAGCGGGTGCCGGGCATCCGCGACATGCTGACCAGGCTCATCGCCTTGCCTTCCATCAGCAGTGCGACACCGGAGTGGGACCACAGTAACGAAGCGGTGGTGCGAACCCTCGCCGAGTGGCTGGAGCCGTTGGGCTTTGCCGTTGAAATGATGCCGGTGCCCGGCATGCCGGGCAAGTACAACCTGATTGCCACCCTTGGCAGCGGCCCGGGCGGGCTGGTGCTCTCGGGGCACACCGACACCGTGCCGTTTGACGACAAGCGCTGGCAGAGCGATCCCTTCACCCTCACCGAGCGTGACAACCGCTGGTACGGGCTGGGCACCTGCGACATGAAAGGGTTTTTCCCGCTGGCCATCGAAGCGGCCCGGGCGTTTGCCGGGCAGAAGCTGAAACAGCCGCTGATCATTCTGGCCACCGCCGATGAGGAAAGCTCGATGAACGGGGCCCGGGCCCTGGCCGAAGCGGGGCGGCCCAAAGCCCGTTACGCGGTGATCGGCGAGCCCACGGGGCTGAAGCCGGTGCGCATGCACAAGGGCATCATGATGGAGCGGCTGAAGTTCGAGGGTCAGTCCGGGCATTCGTCGAACCCGGCGCTCGGTCGCAATGCCCTGGAAGGTATGCACGAGGCCCTGGGCGAACTGCTGGCGCTGCGATCGGGCTGGCAGGAACAGTACCGCAACCCGAATTTCGAGGTGCAGGTGCCGACGCTGAACCTGGGCTGCATTCATGGGGGCGACAACCCCAACCGGATCTGTGGCCAGTGCGAGCTGCACTTCGATCTGCGACCGCTACCGGGAATGAATATGGAGAGTCTGCGCCAGGCCATTCTGAGCAAGATTCAGCCGGTGGCCGAGCGTCGCGAACTGACCATGGAGTTCGAGCCCCTGTTCGATGGCGTACCCCCATTCGAGACGCCCGCAGACGCGGAACTGGTGCGCGCCTGCGAAAAACTCACCGGTCACACCGCCCATGCGGTGGCCTTCGCCACCGAGGCGCCCTGGTTGCAGCAGCTGGGGCTGGAGACGCTGGTGATGGGGCCGGGCTCGATCGACCAGGCGCATCAGCCCGATGAGTTCCTGGAGCTCTCGCAGCTGGAGCCGACCGTAAAAATCCTCCGCGGATTGATCCAACAGTTCTGCCTGTAACACTCAGGCCATCAGGAGAGACGATTGAAATCCAACGACTGGCTGCACGGCTTCCGCCACTCATCCCCGTACATCAACGCCCACCGGGGACGTACGGTGGTGCTGACCATCGGCGGGGATGCCATTGCCCACGACAACTTCATCAACATCATTCACGACATTGCGTTGCTGAGCAGCCTGGGTGTGCGTCTGGTGGTGGTGTTCGGGGCGCGCCCGCAGATTCAGGAACGGCTGGACAGCGCCGGTGTGGAGTCGTCGTTTCATCGTGGCCTGAGAATGACGCCGGAGGAGCAGCTTCCCCTGGTGTTACAGGCGGTTGGCGGACTGCGAGCCCACCTGGAGAGCCACCTGTCCATGGGGCTGGTGAATTCGCCCATGCACAATGCGCGGATCCGGGTCAGTGGCGGTAATTATGTCACCGCGCGGCCGGTCGGCGTGCTGGACGGGATTGATTTCGGCTACACCGGTCGCGTGCGCCGGGTCGACGTGGCCGGTATCGAGAAGCTGCTGGAGTTGGGGCACATCGTACTGCTGCCGCCCCAAGGCTACTCGCCCACCGGTGACACCTTCAACCTGTCGTACGAGGACGTCGGCAGTCAGGTGGCCGCCGCCCTGCAGGCGGAAAAGCTGATCATCTTCATCGACGATAAGGGGCTGCTGGAGGCGGACGGCTCACTGATCCGTGAATTGTCCGCACGCCAGGCCTCTGAACGGCTGGCGGAGGGTGCGGTGACAGGACACGACGCCGCCCTGCTGAAAGCGGCCTGCGATGCCTGTGTGAAGGGCGTACGCCGCGCCCACATCATCAGTTACGTGAATGACGGCGCACTGCTCGAGGAGATGTTCACCCGCGACGGGTCCGGCACCCTGGTCAGCGGCGACCACTATGAGCAGATTCGTCAGGCCCGGGTCGAGGACATCGGCGGGGTGCTGGAACTGATTCAGCCGCTGGAGGAACAGGGCATTCTGGTGCGTCGTTCGCGGGAGATGCTGGAAACCGAAATCGACCGTTTTGTGGTGGCAGAGCGCGACGGCACCATTGTTGGCTGTGCCGCGCTCTATCATTACCCGGATGAGGGTGCCGGTGAGCTGTCCTGCTTTGCCGTCGATCCCAATTACCGCCGTGCCGGGCGCGGCGATGACATCCTCGCGATGGTCGAGAAACTGGCTCGCAGCCAGGGCATCGCGCGGTTGTTCGTGCTCACCACCCAGACCGAACACTGGTTCCGTGAGCGCGGCTTTCTGCCCTCCACGGTGCAGGAGCTGCCGGGGCCGAAACTGGCGTCCTACAACACCCAGCGCAATTCAAAGGTGTTCGTCAAAACGCTCTGACAGGACCGACAGGGCTTGTGTGCGCTGTTCGGAATCCCGGGCAGAGAGCGTCCGGACCTGCTCGAAAAAGTCATCAAAGCGGTAGTCGTGCTCCCGCAGCAGCTGGCGGAATCCGGGCACGTACTGGTTGTACTGGCGGAACAGCGCGAGATTGGCGTTGTTGAGGGTCTCCACCGATTCGCCGAAAGGCCCGGGTTCATCCCAGCCCTCGGCCAGCGCGTTATAGCGTGCAATCAGGTCGGCGATCAGCTCTTGCTTCTGTTGCCGCAAGGCAGATTCGGCGATCACGTCTTTGCGCTGGTACAGCTGCTCGAGAGCGGTGACCGTGTCCTCGACCAGCGCCAGTGTCGCGTTTCTCTGCTCCAGGCGCTTCAGCGCCATGTCGAACTGGGCCGTTTCGCCCCGCGCTTCCAGCCATAATCTCAGGCCCTCCAGTTCAACCGCGGTGGCAAAGCTCTCGTTGAAGGCGGTGTCTTCGTCCACGTAAACCACCCGGTGGGCGAGTTCGTGGAACATGAGTGCAACCATGCGCTCGTCCGGCAGACTGGTGAAACCGGAATGCAGCGGGTCATCGAACCAGCCGAGCGTAGAGTAGGCGGTCACACCGCCGATGAACGTGTCGTAGCCGCGGGCTTCCAGGGTGCGCTGCTCGGCCCGGGCATCGTCAAGGTGGAAATAGCCGCGGTAGGCCTGGCAGCCGGCCACCGGGTAGCACCATTGCCGCGGCGCCAGGGAAAACTCTGGCGCTGCCACCAGATTCACCACGACCCAGGGGCGGCCCAGTTCGCTGTATTCGCTAAAGGCATCGCCGACCGGCAGTGCCAGCCGCTGCCGGGCAAAGAGGCGGGCGTCACGGGCCAGGGCAAGCTTGCGGGCCAGTTCGGGGTCGGTGCCGGGTGCGGCCAGCATCTCGTCCACCGGTTGCGACGACCACATGAGGGACACGTGCCCGCTGATCGCCTGGCTGTAATAACCAACCGTCGTACACCCCGGAAGCACCGCTGCCAGTAGCAAAAGCGTATAGATCTGACTAAGCTGTGTCATGGTTCACAAAGTTGTTGTGGCTGTGTTCTGCCATGGGATTCAGCACTATATTACAGACATGATCCCGGTTTAGTAGCAGGTGGCCGTTGCCACCCTTTCAAGGACACCGGCAGGAGAGAGGAAGCTCCTGCGGTTTTGCCAGATATCAGGTAGTTAATGGACCCCAGAGAACGTCGCACAAGTCCCCGAAAAGCCATCAAACTCGCGGCCCAGCTGGATCTCGGGGCAGGCGAGAGCTGGCCCTGTCAGATTGCTGATTTCTGCGCCGAGGGTCTGTTCGTCCGCTATTCCGGGGATACCTCCCGCAAACTCGATCGGGTGCTGGCCGGCGGTCAGCCGGATGAATTCATCGTGCGGTTTCGCTCGGCGGATGGTAATCGTCGCCATGAACTCCACGTCAGCGTGGTGCGTCGGATAGAAGGCGCCATGGGCGTGCACTTCACTCGCGCCAATCCCGAAGCGGTCAGTGCCATGCTCAAACAGTGTGGGGCCGGTCGCGAGCTCGAGCGTTCGGCCTTGCACGCACCCAGTGACCGGGTGCAGTTTGTTCTGCACCAGTCGGCGCGGGCGGTTGTCCAGTATATCGAACCGTTGATGGATACCTGCTTCGGGCAGATGGACGCCGCCCTGAAACAGGCGGCGCAGCGTGCCGCCAGCGATCAGCAGGCCAACGATTACATCGATGCGTCGGGGCAGCTCCAGGCCCGTCAGCGGGTGATCTGGCACCAGATGGCGCAGAATCTGGAGTCGCCCCTGAAGCCCGCGCCCAAGGGTTTCCCGGGTTCAGAGCTGTCAGTGGTCGACAAGGGCGAATTCGAAGACTGGCTGACCATCCGGGTCATGGTCACCAAGGCGGATACCCAGTATCGGGGTGAGCTGCTTCAGCTCAAGCTCAGGCTCGACAAGCTTGGGGTGGCCAACTCCACCGGGCATCACAACCCGCTGGGACCGTCACTGGTCTGTGAGGCTTTCCACGCCGGGCTGAGTCACCTCAAGGCCAGCCGCGAGGTGGAGAAAGTCTGCCTCAAGGTGTTCGAACAGGCGGTACTGCAGCAGTTGGGCCCCTTGTATCAGGAACTCAACAATATTCTGATCCGCCACGGTGTACTGCCGGATCTGGATCTGAGCAAGTACCTCAGTGAACGCACAACCACCCCCGGGGAGCGTGAGAAGCCGGCGGCGAAGGCGGCCACGGCAGGCACCCGGGCGTCAGCCATTGAGCCAGAGCCGCGGCCTGGTGCCGGCGAGGCGGCATCGGAGCGGGACCCCCGGGCCGCACCAAAGGGGCGGGTGCCACAGGAGTTTCGCGGCTACGCCCATGCTGCCCAGACGGCTTTTGCCACGGTGCGCAATCTGATCGGCACGCTGACCTCAAGCCGGGCCGCACGCGGTGATCCGGAGCCGGTGGCCTTTGCCCCCGATGCCAGACCGCTGTCAGCCGGTGAATTGCACCGGGAGCTGCAGCAGCTGCAGGTGGAAACCGCGGAAGTGGCCGCCGGCCAGCCTGGCCTGCGTGAGCGCGTGGTCGAGCGGGTAAAGCACGGCGGCGACCATGCGCTCGACGAAGAGCAGCAGGGCACCCTGGATGTGGTCGACCGTTTCTTCCGCAGCGTGGTGGAAAGCCCGAAGCTCAGTGAGTATGCCCAGAGCCGGATGCGCCAGCTGGAGGTACCGGTATTGAAGGTGGTCATGCGCGATCCGGCGTTTTTCGACGACCAGAACAGCCCGGTGCGCGGCGTGATGAACCGCCTGGCCCAGTTGGGGGTCAAGGGCGGGCGCATCAATCCGGTGGTGCAGCGCCGGATTGATGAGCTGATTCATCGCATCACCACCGAGTTCGAGCAGGATACCGCTGTCTTCGACAGTACCCTGAAGGAACTGAACACGCTGATCGACCGGCAGAACCTGGTGTATCGCCGCAACGTGGAGCGGGTGACCGCCGCCGCTGAAGGCGCGCAGAAAGTCGCCGAGTCCAAGGCCGCGGTGGCCGGGGTGCTGAACCAGAAGCTGGCCGGGCGGCGGGTGCCCAGAGCCCTGCTGAGCCTGCTTGAAGGCGGCTGGCGCGACCTGCTGTCACTGACCTGGATCCGCCAGGGGCAGGATAGCCCGCTGTGGCAGGACTACCTGTCGGTGATCGATTCGCTGCTGGCGTTTGCGGACGATCCCAGGGCCGGCATCAACCTGCCGGAGCTGCTGCGGGTGATCCAGGACGGCCTGGCGTCAATCTCCAGCAACCACATGCCGTCTTCCCAGATTCGCGATGAGCTGAAGCAGTTTCTGGTGCGCAGCGCCGATAAGCCGCCGGAAATGGTCGACATGCCCGCGGTTCCGTCGGACGCAGACCGCACCCGCAGGCTGTCCGAACGTGAACAGAAAAGTCTTCAGCGCTGGATTAACCGGGCGCAGCAGTTGCGTACCGGTGACTGGCTGCGGGACCAGGAGAATCCGAATGAGCCCCAGTACATCCGGCTGGTGTGGATAGCCCGTGGCTTCAGCCGTTTCGTGTTCGTGAACCACCAGGGTATGCGGGTGGTGGAGCTGGATCTCGACGCGCTCGCCCGGCAGATGCGCAAGGGCATTGTGGTGCCGGACAACCAGTACGATCGTCCGCTGGTGGACGAGAGTCTGGACCGCATGGTGCGCAAGGTGTATGACCAGCTCTCCTGGGCCTCCACCCACGATGAGCTGACGGGCCTGCTGGGCCGGCGCGAATTCGAGCGTATGCTGGATCAGCAACTGGCGCGGCGCGAAGATGAGCGCGCCCTGGTGCTGATGGATCTGCGCCAGTTCAGGCTTCTCAATGACACGGCCGGTTATCAGGCCGGCGACGATGCGCTGCGCCAGGTGGCCGAAATACTCCGTGCGCGGGTGGGTGAGGGTATGCCGCTGGCGCGGCTGGGCGGCAATGAATTCGCCTGGCTGCTACCGTCGGAAACCGCCGCCGCAACCACCCAGGACATCATCGGGGACATCGAGGCCTGCGAGCTGACTTATGGCGAGCGCGGCTACCGGCTGTCAGCGAGCGCCGGGCTAGCGGCAGAACTGCCAGCGCTGGCCACCGCCGAGCGCTGGCTGAGGGCCGCCGAACAGGCGATGACGACCGCCAAGCAGCAGGGGCATGGCGCGGTGGTGGAATACGCCCTCGACGCCAGCGACCACTCTCGCCAGGAACAGATTGCCGCCAAGGTGGCGAGTCTGGGCAACCTTGATGAGGAGCGCATGCTGCTGCGCTGCCAGAAGATGATTCCGTTGCACCCCAACACCCAGATGTCGTCCCAGTACGAAGTACTGATCAGCATGTACGACGACGCCGGTAACCTGATCACCGGACGCGATTTTGTGCGTACGGCCGAACGCTACGATCGCATGCAGGCGGTTGATCGCTGGGTTGTGGGCCATATGCTGGACTGGCTGCGAGACCGCGCACCGGATCCGGAACACCTGGGCGGCGTCTGTGTGAACCTGTCCGGGTATTCGCTCAACGACCCGTCGTTGCTGGAGTTTATCTATGACAAACTGAGCCAGAAAGATGCCCCCATCGAACGGCTGTGGTTCGAACTGACGGAAACGGCGGCAATCAATGACCTGGAACGCCTCGCGGGCTTCATGTCGGAACTGAAGGAGCTGGGTTGCCGCTTCTGCCTCGGTAATTTTGGCAGTGGGCCGGTTTCGTTCCAGTTGATGCGTACGTTGCCGGTGGATCTGATCCGACTCGACAGCGCCTTTACCAACCAGGTGGACATCAACGACACCGATCGTGCCATGGTCCAGTCGATGGTGGATATGGCCCATTACATGAAGCGGGAAGTGATTGCTTCCCAGGTGGAGTCCCGCGACGTTCTTGACCGGTTGAGGCAGCTGGGGGTGGATTATGCCCAGGGCTTCGTGATCGAAAAGCCACGCTTGCTGGACAGCCTAAACTAACTTCTGAGCACCTTTTGCCATGTCAAAACGCCATCCCGTTATCGCTGTGACCGGGTCTTCGGGCGCGGGGACCACAACCACCGGCCGCATTTTCAGTCGTATGTTCGCCAGTGAGGGCTATCATGCCGCCATGGTCAGCGGTGACAGCTTTCACCGTTATACCCGCGAACAGATGGCGCGCCTGGCCGCCAAGGGGCAGTTTGGCGAGCGCAACCACTTTGCCCTGGCCGCCAACCACATCGACAAGCTCGAGGCGCTGTTCTACGACTATGGCCACACCGGCAACGGCCAGTATCGCCAGTACGTGCATGATGAGGACCAGAATCTGGTCGCTGCCGGCCACAAACCCGGCACCTTTACGCCCTGGGGGCCGTTGCCGGCGGATACGGATTTACTCTTCTACGAAGGTTTGCACGGCGGGGTGGTCAGCGATGCCTACAACATCGCCCAGTACGTCGACCTGCTGATCGGTGTGGTGCCCATTGTCAATCTGGAGTGGATTCAGAAAATTCACCGGGATACCAACAAGCGCGGCTATTCCCAGGAGGCGGTGGTGGAGACCATCATCAACCGTATGGACGATTACGTGCATGACATCGTGCCGCAGTTTGCCCAGACTCACATCAACTTCCAGCGGGTACCGTTGGTCGATACCTCGAATCCGTTTGTGGTACGGGACGTCCCTTCGGAAGATGAAAGCATGGTGGTGATCCGCTTCCGCGATGCCTCGGAAGTCGATTTTCCCTACTTGTTGCAGCTGATTAGCGGCAGCAGCGTCTCGCGCCACGATACCCTGGTGATCCCGGGTACCAAGCTGGGACTGGCCATGGATCTCATCCTGAGACCCATGGTGCTGCGGCTGATGGCGCAGAAACCTTTCGCCTGAAGGCTGTCCCGTCAGGCGGTCAGCCGACCGTCGCGGTAATCCCGCAGGGTCTGTTCGATTTCTTCCCGACTGTTCATTACGAACGGACCGTACTGCACTACCGGTTCGTTGATGGGCCGGCCGGCGATCAGCAGTAACCGGGCGCCGGTGTGACCGGCCTCCAGCCGGATTTCGTCGCCGTCACCGAGGACGCTGGCGGCGGCAGGCACCAGGGCTTCCGTCTGTGCGCCCTGGCGCAGGCTGGCACTGCCCTCGTACAGGTACAGCAAGCCGTCCAGCTGCCTGTCCACGGGCAGGGACACGGCGGCGCCCGGCTCCAGGTGGATATCCGCATACAGCGGCCGGGTGCTGCCTCCGGCGACCGCGCCGGTCATGCTGACGCCATCGACGCTGATCTCGCCGGCAATCAGTTTCACGAACGCCCCGTCGAGCTCGAACCCCGGAATGTCCTCGGGTTGCAGGTCCCGATAGCCGGCCGGTTTCATTTTCTCCGCTGCCGGCAGGTTGAGCCAGAGCTGAAAGCCGCGCATACGGCCGGACTCCTGTTGCGGCATCTCCGAATGCACAATCCCGCGTCCGGCGGTCATCCACTGCACTCCGCCGTTTTTCAGGTTGCCGCGGTTGCCCAGATGGTCCTCGTGCAGCATGTGACCCTCAATCATGTAGGTCACCGTTTCAAACCCCCGGTGTGGATGGGAGGGGAATCCGGCGATGTAATCCTGAGGCTGGTCGGACCCGAATTCGTCGAGCATCAGGAAGGGGTCGAGGCGGATGTTCTGGTGCTGGCCGATGGAGCGCTTGATCTTCACGCCGGCACCGTCAGAGGTTTCCAGCGCGGGAATGGTCTGTTTGACAGCTCGTAAAGTCATGATGTCCTCCTTGCGTGGCTATAGTGCTATTAAACGCCGGAGGCCGCGGGGAATAAAACGGAGATTTTCGGGGCGGGACATCAAAAAAACTGAATGACCGGCGGAGCGCAGCCCCGCCGGTCAGGAGGTACTTACTCCACGTTGCGGGAGTAGAAGATTTCCAGCATTTCGCGGCGCAGGCGATCCTCGATGGACTGGGCTTCGGCCGGGTCCAGATCACTGGCGTTGACGCCGAACACATAGTTATCGAGGTTGAAGTTCTTCAGCATCATCTTGGTGTGGAACAGGTTTTCCTGATACACGTTGACGTCGATCATCTGATAGGCGTTCTGGGTGTCTTCGGTCAGATAGTTCTGGATCGAGTTGATGTCGTGATCGATGTAATGCTTGGTGCCGTCTACATCGCGGGTAAAGCCGCGTACCCGGTAATCCACGGTGACCACATCGGAATCGAAGCTGTGGATCAGGTAGTTCAGCACTTTCAATGGCGAGATCAGGCCGCAGGTGGACACGTCGATGTCGGCCCTGAACGTGCTGACGCCGTCGTGAGGGTGGCTTTCCGGGTAGGTGTGAACCGTCACGTGGCTCTTGTCCAGATGCGCCACGATGGTGTCCGGCAGCGGGCCCGGGGATTCCTCGTTGTCCGGCTCTTCGCCACTGGTGAGCTCGTGCTCGGCAATCAGCATGGTTACCGAGGCGCCATGGGGCTCATAGTCCTGGCGGGCGATGTTGAGAATGTTGGCACCAATGATCTTGACCACATCGGACAGGATCTGGGTCAGGCGCTCGGCGTTGTACATTTCATCAATGTAATCGATGTACGCTTCACGCTGTTCTTCGGTCTGCGCATAACAGATATCGTAGATATTGAAACTCAGGGATTTGGTCAGGTTGTTGAAACCGTGCAGCTGGAGTTTGGATTCCATGCTCAGCCCCTCCGAATGATGGAGATGAATGACGACAGAAAGCCCGTTCAGGCATTCTGGTGAGGCCGCCACCGATTACTGACCGGGTTGTTCACCTTTTGCGCAGACCGGCGGAGAAGGGTGCGTATTATGCACACCGCGAATAAGGATGAATAGTCTTCGCAACCACATTTTGGTGTCGAAATCCGGCGCGCCCGCGGCGGCCTATTCTGCTTCGCGGATCTCGTGACTGTGAGTGATCTCGACACCGGCTTTTTCAAGCATGATGGATGCCGAGCAGTATTTTTCCGCAGACAGGCTGACGGCGCGTTTGACCTGGTTCTCTTTCAGGTTGTGACCGGTCACCACGAAGTGCAGGTGAATGCGGGTAAACACAGACGGGATGGCATCGGCGCGCTCGGCTTCCAGTTCGGCGTGGCACGCGGTGACCTCCTGCCGGCTCTTCCTGAGAATGCTCATCACATCAAAGGAGGAGCAGCCCCCCAGTCCCATCAGCAGCATTTCCATCGGCCGCGGCCCCAGGTTCTCGCCGCCGTGATCCGGCGGACCATCCAGCTGTACGGTGTGTCCGGTTCCACTGGTGGCTTTGAAGCTGGCATTGCCGGCCCAGTCTATGGTCGCTTTCATGATGGTTTGCTCCGCGATACAAGGGGTTCTGGCACGGATGCTAGCACATCGGGGAGAATGGCGGCAGCCGCCCGCGGAAGGTGGTCTATACTGTTTCAGGTTGCCGAAACCGGGCCTTCTTGTTATAAGTTGCGCTGATTTTGTAGAAAAATGAATAAACCCGCATGGAAAGTCGGGTGTATAACAAACATCGGGACCCGCCAGTATTTGAGGAGGCATGACTCGCACTATGGCCACTATCGTCAAGCCGGTTGAGCAGAAAACCAAGCATCTGGATTATTTCCTTTCGCAGTGTCACCGCCGGCGTTACCCCGCCAAGAGCACCATTATCTATGCGGGCGACAAAAGCGATTCGCTGTTTTATATCGTCAAGGGGTCAGTCACGGTCATCATCGAGGATGACGACGGGCGCGAAATGATCATGGCCTACCTGAACGCCGGTGACTTTTTCGGCGAAATGGGCCTGTTCGACAACATGGATTCCCGCAGTGCCTGGGTAAAGGCCAAAACCGAGTGCGAAGTCGCCGAGATCAGTTACACCAAGTTCCGCGAGATTGCCCAGCAGGATCCACGGGTACTGTATTTTATCGGCGAGCAGATGGCGTCCCGTCTGCGCCAGACCACCCGTAAGGTGGGTGACCTGGCGTTCCTCGATGTGACCGGCCGGGTGGCGCGCACGCTGCTCGACCTGTGCAAGGAACCGGACGCCATGACCCATCCGGACGGCATGCAGATCAAGATCACCCGCCAGGAAATCGGCCGTATTGTCGGCTGCTCCCGGGAAATGGTGGGCCGCGTGCTGAAGACCCTGGAAGACCAGGGTCTGGTGCGGGTCAAGGGCAAGACCATGGTGGTCTACGGTACCCGCTGACAGGCGTTTCCCCGTGGCAGCCGGTGCCGTCAGGCGCGGGTTGCCCGTGTCGCGAAGCCGTCGATCCAGCGGGCAACAGCGTCCGGCTGGGTCAGCAGGACCCAGTGCGGCGCATCGATTTCCCGTCGACTGAGCTTGCCTACCCATTTCCCCAGATCTTCAAACAGCTGCTCCCCGACGTAATTGTCCTGTTTCGGCACAATCAGCTGGACCGGGCAATCGGCCTGTCGGGGCGCAGGCCGCAGCAATCTGGGCAGAAAGTTGGCCCGATAGAGCTTTACCCCGTAACGCCCATCATTGCGCTGGAAGTGGTTGAAAGCCGCTTCACTGACCTGCTCCCTGTTGCGCAGATAGTTCGGCCATAGCCGGTCCAGGCCCGCGCGCCATACGGTTTCCGGCAGCAGCGGCAGCTGGAACATGGCCACGTACCAGGAGCTGGCCAGCTGACCCAGAACCTTGCGGGTGCCCCCCTCACGCAGGCGGGTGACGTTGTTCCTTAACCAGAATGCCACATGATCCAGGCACGGTCCGGAAATGCTGGTGTAGGAGAGTATGCGCGGTTTCAGCGGCCCATGGGTGACGGACTCCCAGCTCTGGATCGAGCCCCAGTCGTGGGCGCCCAGATGGAAAGGTTGGTCCGGAATCACCGCATTGACGACCGCCGTCAGATCGCTGGCCAGTTGGCCCATCCGGTAGTCCCGGGTGCGTGCGGGTTTGTCCGAACGCCCGGCACCACGGACATCGTAGCGAATGATGAAATAACGGTCGACCAGGCGTTCACTCACCTTGTCCCACACCGTGTGATTGTCCGGGTAACCATGAACCAGAACCAGGGCTGGGGCCGTGGGTGAGCCCTCGGTGGTCACGTACAGGTTGACCCCGTTACTGTTCACCCATCGTTGCTGTGTGGCCATGGCGCGCTCCTGTTGTTTTGTCGGGGATGTCCGGAACAACAGGGTAACGGCCGGTGGCAGCGGGCGCCCGTGCCGAGCGGGCCAGATTGTTGGACAGAACCCGCTCAGTCCACGATGGCAACGGTTTTGATCTGCATCCACACGTCCATGCCCGGGGCAAGCTTGAGTTGGTGGGCGGAGCGGCTGGTGAGTCTGGCCAGGAACGGTGTACTGCCCGCCTGCAGGCGTACCATCGTGGTGCCCGGACTCTGATCGGTCACTATGTCGGTGACCCGGGCGGAAATCAGATTCTGTATGCTCTGGTCATGGTTGGGAGCCAGCGCAAGGCTGATGTCGCGGGCCAGCACCTGAAGGCGCACCGAGCGGCCGACCGCCAGGCCGGGTTCGTCGCGTACCCACAAGCTGCCGCCCTCGAACTCTGCCTGATACAGATGCCATTGCGCATCATGTTGGCGAAGGGTGGCGTTAACAAGCACCCCGGCGTCTTCTTCGAGCGCGAAGGGCTGGTCGGTGCGCGCCAGGGTTTCCTGCAATGGGCCTTCGGCCACCACCCTGCCGTGTTCCATCATCACCACGTGATCGGCCAGCCGGGCCACCTCGGCGACAGAGTGAGAGACATAGACCACGGGGATGGCAAGGGAGCGGTGCAGGTTTTCCAGATAGGGCAGGATCTCCTGCTTGCTCGGACGGTCCAGCGCCGACAGCGGTTCGTCCATCAGCAGTAGCCGGGGACTGGTGAGCAGTGCTCTGGCAATGGCCACGCGCTGGCGTTCACCGCCTGACAGCCGTCCAGGCATCCGTTCCAGAAGATCGGCGAGGCCCAGCCACGCTACGGCCTGCTCAAAACCGATCTGCCGCTGGTCCCTGGGGGTGCGGCGTAAACCATAGTTCAGATTGCCGCGCACGGAGAGGTGCGGGAACAGGCTGGGCTCCTGAAATACGTAAGCCAGTGGGCGCTGATGCACCGCCAGGCTATGGTGAGCATCCTGCCAGCGCTGGCCATTGACCCGCATATGGCCCTCCGCGGGCTGCAGGCCCGCCATGCACCGCAGCAGCGTGGTTTTGCCGCAGCCGGAATGGCCGAACAGAGCAATGACCCCGTGGGCGGGCAGTGTCAGATCCACATCCAGTCGAAAGGTGTCAAGGCTGCAACGGAAGCGAGCGAGGATGCCGGTTTCGGTCATTAGCGGATTACCCCGCCGGTCACTCGCCCGTTAATGGTGTATAACCCCACCAGCACGAGGAACGCGAACACCAGCATGCCGCCGGCCAGCCAGTGCGCCTGGGAGTACTCCAGTGCTTCCACATGGTCGTAGATGGCGACCGACAACACCCGGGTTTCACCGGGGATATTACCCCCGATCATCAGAACCACACCGAATTCGCCGATGGTGTGGGCAAAGGTCAGCACCGCCGCGGTCAGGAAACCCGGGCGCGCGAGCGGCATAACGACGGTAATGAATCGGTCCCGCGGGGACGCCCGCAGGGTCGCGGCCACTTCCAGCATACGCTCCTGAATGGTGACAAAGGCGTTATGCAGTGGCTGTACTGTGAACGGCAAAGAATAGAGGATGGAGGCGATCACCAGTCCCTCGAAGGTAAAGGGCAGCGTGCCCATTCCCAAAGATTGGGTCAGTTGACCTATGGCGCCGTCGGGGGCCAATAGCAGCAGCAGATAAAACCCGAGCACGGTCGGGGGCAGAACCAGCGGCAGGGCCACCAGGGCGAAGACCGGCTGGCGTAACCAGTGTCGGCTACGTGCCAGCCACCACGCCAGCGGTGTGCCGATAAGCAGAAGTGTCAGGGTTGTGATGCCGGCCAGTTTCAGGGTTAGCCATACCGTTTGCCATTCCGGGCTCATGATCGCTCCGTCCGATGCCCCTGTTGAAGGACGCGGGTCGTCGTCCTGAGGCTATCCTAGCGATCTTTGCCAATGATTTCCCGGAGTTTTCCCGTGTGAGAGAAATTTCCCGGTGTTCGCCCGGAGGAAGGGGGAATCAGCCCGCCGCAGGGGCGGCGGGCCACTGGGGATCAGACCGGTCTGCGGCGGCGCGACAGGTAAACCCCGGTCAGGCCAAGGCCGAGCAGTGCCAGGGTGCCCGGCTCGGGCACGTCGTTGACGGGCAGGTCCACGGTGGCGAGGGTTTCACCCATGACGTAGGAGTAGCTCAGATTGATCAGTTCGCCGGAGAACAGCGAGCCAATGTCAAAAGCCAGGCCAATGGCGTAATCGCCGTCGCCGTCGTTGGTGCCGGCCAGATAGGTGTCCGGATCGGTGGCCCAGGGCGCGGAGATGCCGGTGTTGTGGGTGACGTCCGACTGGGTGTACAGGCCCAGCGTGAGGCCGGTCATGGCGCCCTGGGAGTTGACGAAATCTTCCCCGGCCACGCCACTGCCACCGCGGGTATTGGTGGTGTCGTAGGAGCCGTAGGAGTTGACGTCAGGGTCCGGATCAACCGCCCGCACGAATTTGACGTCGCTCATATCCTGCAGCGCGGTGATGGTGGTCAGCACATCGACACGCTCGTAGCCGTCGTTGAACGAGTAGTTGTGACTGATGGTAAACCAGTCGCCATACTGGCCTTCCCAGGCCACCTGGTTGTCGAAGCCAGTGCCGGACAGATCGGTGGGGCCAGTCAGTGCGGCAATCTGGTCGGGGTAACCGGTATTGTTGTTGCCCACCACGCCGGTCTGGGCAGAGTCAACACCAAACCACTCCCAGGGGGTGCCGGGCGTGAGGTAGTCTTCCGGACCCCAGCTACGGGATCCGGTGGGATCATGGATTATACCCGGGTCGGCTGAACCGCCGGCTCCCAGGGTGCCGTTGTCGCCAATCGCGGTGCGGACAAAATCTCCTTCCATGACGATCGGTGCAGCCGTGGCGGAACCGGCCATCAGCGCGCCTGTGATGGCGAGGGCATGGGGAACAAAACGGGATTTTACGCTTGAACGCATATGTAACTTCTCCGTGTCATAGTGAATGCATTTCCTGCACCGGCACGGATAGCAATTTACGGTCCTTGGCGATTATAGAGTATACATATCAGGGAGTTGGGGTATTCAAAGGCCGGTTTCCCCAGCCTTGTGACGGCAGGCAATGTAAAATCATCTGACAGCTGGCTGGCGCGTATCGGCTTTCGTCCGGATCGCGTGATAGAGCGACTGCCACACTTCCGCTGCATTGGTTTCGTTCAGCATTTCATGGCGGCCGCCCCGGAACAGGGTCAGCGTGACATCTTCGATGCCTGACTGCTGCAGGTCACGGTAATGGCGACGGACGCCGTTGCCCATCTCCCCGACCGCATCGCAGTCACCGGAGATCAGCCGCACGGGCAAATCCCGACGCCATTCGCGGGGATCGATCGACAGCATGCCACCGATGAAATCCAGCCACAGGCCGGTAGTGCACTGGAAGCCGCACAGTGGATCACCGGCGTAGCGATCCACCTGGTTCTCGTCCCGGCTCAGCCAGTCATGGTCCGTGCGGTTCGGGCGGAACAGGCGGTTGAACTTGTCAAAGGTCATTCTTGCCACGGTTCTGCTGCGGTGACGCCTGCCGTAGCAGGTGGCGATGGTGGCGATCAGCGCCCTGGACGCCTGCAACTGCGAGCGGTGAATGCGGTTGGTGGCGCTGAGAACCAGGGTGTCGATGCTGGCGCCATGGGCCTGGGCATAGCTTTGGGCAATGAACGAACCCATGCTGTGGCCGAGCAGGGTCAGTGGCTGGTCGGGAAAGCGATCGCGGGCGTGCGCAACGACCAGCGCCAGGTCGCCGGTGACTTTCTGCCATCCATGCTGATCGGCGTAATGCCCCTGGTCGTCCGGGTGGCAGTCCCGGCCATGGCCGCGATGGTCGTAGCTGAACACCGCGACATTGCGATCGTTCAGCCAGCGGGCCAGTTCGGTGTAGCGGCCGCTGTGTTCCGCCATGCCGTGGGCGATCACCAGAGTGGCATCCGTCTGCCGTGGTTCGAAAGCGTTGACCCGGATCGGGTGGCCATCGGGGGCGCTCAGACTGACGGAATGCTCCGGCACGGTGATCTCCTTATCGTTTGTTGTTGTCAGTGGCGCAGTCTAGCGAATCCCCGGAGATTTCGGAACGCTCCCATTCCGGTGGCCGCCACAGATGCTGGAGGCGGGCGCCGAGTGAACCCGGACGTGCCATGGCGCGGAACAGATCCACATATTCATGGGTCCACAAGACAATCAGGTTGTTGGACGCCACCGGTCGGGTAATGCCGTACTCGGGCGGATCGTTGGCGTCTTCATCCACAAAGGTGCCAAACAGGCGGTCCCAGACAATGAGCGTGCCCCCGTAATTGCGGTCGATGTAGCCGGGGTTACGTCCGTGATGCACGCGGTGATGGCTCGGGGTGTTGAACACGGCCTCAATCCAGTGCGGCAGGCGTTTTACCAGCGTGGTGTGGATGAAGAACTGGTACACCAGCGACAGGGCGTAGGCGACACCGATCCACACCGGATTGAACCCGATCAGCGCCAGTGGCAGATAGAACATCCACATACCATTGAAGATATTGGTGGCGTTCTGGCGCATGGCGGTGGAAAAGTTCATTCGTTCCGAGGAGTGGTGAACCACATGGGCGGCCCAGAACCAGCGCATGCGATGACTGGCCCGGTGCATCCAGTAAAAACAGAAATCCACGCCGAGAAAGGTGAGGGCGCCGGTCAGCCAGGTCAGCTCCAGGTCCAGCAACCGATAGTGATAACACAGAGCGTAGACCGGAAACGCGATGATCCCGGCGAACAGCAGTTCGGTCACCTGGTAGCCGGCGCCCAGTGCGAAATTGCGCACCGCCTCGCGGGTGTCCATCAGCGCCGGATCATGGCGGATCTTGAGATATTCCCACAGCGCCACCGCGACAAAGACCGGGGTGGCCACCATGAAGATGAGTTGCCGTTCGTCCAGCGCCAGCCAGGGGGCCAGGGCGTCCCAGAGCGTCAGCAGCCCGCTGTTCTCGAGTACCGTTCGCATCATTTCGTATAAAGCCATGGTCACTTCACTGATTCCTTCGGTTGATGGAACCATTGTTACCGGAGTTTCGGGCTAAAAATTGACGATTCACGCCTTAAAATTGATAATTCACGCCAGATTGTCGTGTCGGAAATGTGGGCAGAACCATGGCGAAAGTAATGAGGGTGACCGGCGCCTGGACTGGACTGCTGACCGATTGGCTGGACCAGCAGCAGCTTGACGCCCCGGCCCTGAGGCCGGAGCTGGCGCGCTGGTCAGCCCAGGACAATGTGCCGGTTGCCGTCTGGCGTGAACTGCTGGCGCGGGGGCTGTCGCTGTGTCCGGTGCGGCCAGCGCCAGAGCTGGAGGTGGGCAGCTGTGTACGCCCGGGGCATGTGGGGGTGCTCGGCTATCTGGTGCTGGCGTCGGATACCCTGGGTGAAGCCATGATGGCCTATCAGCGTTATGAAACGCTGTTTTACGGGACGACACTGGCGGAGATCGCGATTGAGGGGGACCAGGCCGAAATGCGCTGGCCGCCGTCGGAAGATGAGTTGGGCCAACAGGCTGACGGCGCCGCCATTGCGGCGTTGGTGACGTTCCTCCGGCGTCAGATCGAGAACCCGCCGCCCCCCTCCGGGGTGTCATTTCTGGGCTCGGTGAGTGAACCGGCGGCGCACGCTTATGCCCGGTTCTTCGGATGCCCGATAATCTGGAATGACAGCCACGTGCGGGTGCGCTTCCCGCTGGAATACCTCAGCATTCCTATGCCGCGGCGGGATCCCACGCTGAGAGCACTGCTTGATCGGCAGGCTCAGGCGTTGTTGCGGGCGTTGCCGGGTAGCTCAGAAACCGAGCGCCAGTTGCAACAGGTGTTGTTGAAGCTGCTGGCGGATGGCGAGCCAACGCTGGCGCGCGCCGCCGGTGCCATGCATATGGCACCGCGAACGCTGCAGCGACGGCTTGCCAGTCATCAGCTCACCTGGCAGCAATGGCTGGATCGCAGTCGCGAGCAGCTGGCCCGCAACTACCTGGGCGACAGCTCGCTGACCCTCACCGACATTGCCCTGCTGCTCGGTTTTTCCGAACAGAGTGCCTTCACCCGGGCCTATCAACGCTGGACCGGCACCTCACCGGGGCGGGCCCGGCAGCAGTTCAGCGGTTAGCCTGGTAGACCTTCTCCAGGGTCTGGAGCTGGGGCTGCCATTGTTCCAGCCAGGCTTGAATCGGCTTGGGGATGCGATTGGTTTCGGGCCAGGGCACCGGATACCGGGCCGGCTGAAACAGCGGCGCAAACAGGCTGGCAGCGGTGAGATCCGCACGGGTAAAGGCCTCGCCCACCAGATAGGGGCGGGCGTTGTAGACGTCGGCCAGTTCGGTCAGCAGTGCTTCCATGGTCTGGCGCGACGTCTCGGCAGTTTTCTCGTTAATCTTCATCCATTTACGCATTATTTCGTCGACCCGGCTGAAGGCCAGGCGAAGGAAAATGCGGTTATAGAAGGGCGTCTGGGCGGCCAGTAACGGCACCACGATTTTGGGGCGTTGCAGAAAATGGTGGTAGGAATAGCAGCGCACGGCAGGCCCGGCCTCTTCATCCAGGCGCTTCTCCCACGCCAGTGCCGTCGCCTTGTGCTCGGCATCGACCGGAGTGAGGGGGTTGTCTGGGAATGTGGCGTCGAGATAGTCCAGAATCTGCGCCGAGCCCTGCACAACGTGACCATCGTGGTCCAATACCGGGACGGAGCTGTCCGCGCCAGTGAGCCTGCGGATGGTGTTGACGTGCTGGCCCGGCAACAGGCTGTGGATTTCCGCGTTCAAGCCTTTATAGTCCAGTGCCCAGCGGATTTTCTCGCAATAGTGCGAAATGGCAAACTGGTAGAGCTTCATGGTCATCGGGACATTCTCCTGGGGCTTTGCGATTATCGCAATTCTATCGGTAGCGTAATGAAACAGGGCGGCGTGTCCATTCTAGAATGCACGTCAGCTTAGAATGAAACTCAGGGAAAAACCTATGACTTTGCAAAAAACCGGACGGCCGTTCGCGGTCGTTGCTCTCGCCGCGCTGTCCACCGGCTGTGCATCAACGGGCGATCATAACGGCCCCGACGAGCTGTCGGCGACGCGCATGCACTGTGGCCAGGCCACCATTGACCTCGATTACGCGCCGTCGACGGGGCTTTTGACGCTGACCCACGGTGGCAAGCGCTACCTGATGGCGCCGCGGGAAAGCGCTTCCGGTGCGCGGTTTGTGGCCAGTGGTGATGACAGTACGGTTTTCTGGAGCAAGGGTGAGCGGGCGAGCTTGTCGCTCAATGGCGAATCGTTTCCGGAATGTCTGGTGGCGGGGGCTCTTGAATCTCCCTTTGTTGCCAGGGGTAACGAGCCCTTCTGGCATGTGACCCTGGTGAACAACGAGCTGACCCTGAGTCGCATGGGTGAGGCCACGGAAACACTGTTTTCCCGTGCGATCGAGCGCAGCGACACGGGGCAGACCATCCGTGCCGAGCGCGAAGGTCTGAAGATCCGTCTCGCGGTGGCACCGCAGTTATGTCAGGACTCCATGTCCGGTATGCCTTACCCCAACCAGGTGCGGCTGAGCGTGAACGGCGAGGAACAGGCCGGATGCGGTGGGGATCCTGAGCGTCTGCTGCGCGGTGCGGAATGGGTGGTCGAGGATATCGGCGGAGACGGTCTCATCGACAGCTCCCGGGTGACGATACAGTTCCTGGACGACGAGCGCGTGGTGGGCCGCGGGTCGTGCAACCGCTACATGGGGGCCTGGGACCTGACTGGCGAAGGGCTGGCGTTTGATCGCATGGCCAGTACCCAGATGGCTTGTGCGCCGGCGCTGATGGACCAGGAGCAGCGCTTCCTGGCACTGATGGCAGAGGTGAACCGGTTCCGTATCGGCCAGCACGGGGAGCTGATCCTCAGTACGAACAACGGGGAAACGCTGCGCGCCTTTCAGTCTTCCGACAAGCCGTAGGCGGCCAGTATTTCACGCATCCGACCGTTTTCACGGAGCTGCAAGGTGCCCCGGGAAAGCAGGTCAGCCAGCTTGGCGGACTCCGCGTTCTCCGGTGAAAACGCGATGAAGGTGTCGGTTTGCCGGAGCCGACCGCCCTGGCGCAGCGGCCGGCTATCGGTGTCGGCCCGCTGTGCCCAGGTCATCACGTACACGTCTTCAGGAAACACGTCGGCACGGTGCTGCTCCAGCAGATTGATGGCGCGGTTCAGCGGAGAGGGGCCGGACAGCATCCACACCCGGGTCGGTTCGTCGGCGTGGCTGGCGATATAACGGTCAAGCTCCGCGGAATAGGAATAGCCATTGATTGCCAGCAACGTCTGGTCGTTGAGGGATTCCAGTCCGTGATAGCGCCAGTCGCTGTCCGCCGCCGTGTACATCGCAATCTGGGACTTTCCCTGGGGCTCGGTGGGGAACACGAAGTCCGGGGCGTCGGTACGAAATGCACCAGCCACCGCGTCAAGCAGCCCCGCCCGGGCCATCTGCAAGGCTCTGGCCCAGCTGACGTTGAGGTACTCCACCTGGTAGCCCTGCGCCTCGAACACCTCGCGCGCGATATCCAGCATGTAGCCCTCCGGATCACTGCCGACCGCGCAGTTGTGAGGACACCAGGGGTCAGCGCCGATGGTGATCACGGGGCGGGATCCGCCGTCCGTTGCGGTCGTGGGCTCTGGCAACGCAACCGCCCCTGGTGCCCTCTCTGAGGCCCTGGCGTCGGGTGGCGACTCTGATGGAGAACAGGCGGACAACAGAACCGCAAACATCAAAACCGAAACAGCTTTGAACATGACATCAAACCGTAAACACCGCGGACTGCGGTTACCCTTCTATCATATGCCATTCCCGGAGGGTTGTGTCGAGCCTGTCAAATAGTTGCAGCAATCGGCTGGCATGCTGGAAGGTCGCCACCGACCGGAGCCGACCATGACCGAGCTGAAAGACCTCACCCCGCATTCCGCCATCCCCGCCGAGCAGGCCACCCGTGATCGCCGGCAACGCCGTTTGCTGCGCGCATTCCTGCCGGAACTGGTGTCCCTTGAACGCACGCTGGCGGAGGCGCCGGCGCAGGTTGCCTCGCAGGTGGTGGACCGTATCGATGTTGGCGCACTCACCCTGCCCATCTACCGCGTCGATCTTGGCACCGATGCCCCTGACGCACCGGCCATTGTTCTGGTCGGTGGCGTCCACGGCCTGGAGCGCATCGGCAGCCAGGTGGTCATGGCCTGGCTGCGAAACCTGCTGGCCCGGCTGGCCTGGGATGAGTCGATCAGGCGCTTGCTGGAGCGTGTACATATCACACTGCTGCCGATACTCAATCCGGGCGGCATGTTCCTGAACCAGCGTAGCAACCCCAACGGCGTGGACCTGATGCGCAACGCGCCGATCCTGGCCCAGGAGCGCAGCGCTTTCCTGCTGGGCGGGCAGAAACTGTCGCCGCGGCTGCCCTGGTACACCGGCGCGCCGGAAACGGCCATGGAGGCCGAAAATCTGGCGCTGGAGAAAGTGATCGGTGGCCTTCTCCCCGGTCGTCCGTTCAGCCTGGCCCTGGATTGCCACTCCGGGTTCGGCTGGCAGGACCAGATCTGGTTCCCTTACGCCTATCGCCGCCGCCCGTTGCGCCGTATTGCCTCGGTTATGGCGCTGAAACTGATCTGGGAGCAGGCCTGGCCGGACCATAACTACAGGTTTGAACCGCAGTCCCGCCATTACCTGACGCACGGAGACCTGTGGGATTATTTCTACAAACAGGTCAACCGTGACAACGCCGGCACATTCATTCCCCTGACCCTGGAGATGGGTTCCTGGCGCTGGGTGCGCAAGCGTCCCCGCCAGTTGTTCCGTCTCGATGGCCTGTTCAACCCGCTGGCGCCACACCGGCACCGGCGAGTACTGCGGAGCCACCTGGCATTCATGGACTTTCTGCTCAGCGCCACGGCCAGCTACAGCAACTGGTTGCCGGAAGGCAGCGAGGAGTCCATGCTCAGGGAAGCGGCTATCATGCACTGGTACAGGGACACCCGATAACCATGCACTGGATACTTCTACGGGGCCTGACGCGGGAGCAGGCGCATTGGGGCGACTTCAGGGGGCGGCTTGAGGAGGCGTTCCCCGAGCACCATTTTCACCCGGTCGATCTGCCGGGCACCGGTGTGCATTTTCGCGATCCCTGCCCGAACACCATCGCGGGCATTCGCGAGAAGGTGCAGCGACAGGTCCGCCACATTCCCGGTCCTTACGGCATCCTCGCACTGTCCATGGGCGGGATGATTGCGCTGGACTGGGCACAGCATGCTTCCGGAGGCGAAATCCAGGCCCTGGTGCTGCTCAACACCAGTTGCGGTTTCAGTCCGCTCTGGCACCGCATGCGGCCGGGGGCCTGGCCCCGTATCGTGAAATTGCTGGCGCGCCGGGAACTGTTTGACCGTGAGGCGGACATCCTCAGGCTGACCTGCAATCGGGAACCGGACCTGGCCACCATGAAGCACTGGTACAGCATCCAGCGCCAACGCCCCGTTGCAATGCGGGCCGCACTGCAGCAGCTGCGCGCCGCGGCGTCTTTCACACCGCTCAGCCGAAGACCCTTGCCTGATGCCCTGCTGCTGGCCAGCAAGGGCGACAGGATTGTGCACTGGCGATGCAGCGAAGCCCTGGAGCAGCGCTGGCAGTGGACCCTCAAATTGCACCCCGAGGCGGGACATGACCTGCCGCTTGATGACCCACAGTGGATCATCACGCAGATGCGCCAATGGCTCGAACGCTGATATCGGTTGCTTGACGCAACTGTTCTTTCACGTCAGTCTCTTGGGTGTTTTTCGACGTGATCACTCTCAGCCACGGAGCCAGAAAATAATGAAAATCTTCGAAACCAAAACCGCCCCGAATCCCCGCCGGGTCCGCATGTTCATGGCCGAAAAAGGGTTGCTGGATAAAGCTGAGTTTGTGGAGATCGATATCCAGAAGGGTGAGAACCTGACCCCCGAATTCGTGGCCAAAAACCCGATGAAAAAGGTTCCGGTGATGGAGCTGGATGATGGCACCCCGGTGGCCGAAACCATGGCGATTTGCCGCTATTTCGAAGAAAGCTACCCGGATGCGCCGAAACTGCTTGGAGAAACCGCGCTGGAGAAAACGCTGATCGAACAGTGGTTGCGCTGGATCGAACTGTACTTCTTCATGCCCACCGGCATGTGTTTCCAGCACACCAGCGGGTATTTCAAGGATCGGATGAATCCGATCAAGGAGTGGGGCGAGGAGTGCGGTGCCGGCGTCGAGAAGTTCATGCATTTCCTCGACAAGCAGCTGGAAGGCAAAGAATACATCGGCTGTGACCGGTTCACCGCTGCCGATATCAATGCGTTCACGACCGTGGCGTTTGCCCGCGTGGTGAACATTCGCATCAAACCCGAGCAGACCAATCTGCAGGCATGGTTTGACCGCATCAAGGCCCGCCCATCGGCCCAGGTGTGATGCCGGTTCATCGGGTTATCCGCTGATCGCCCCGGCCACCTCGACCCGGTTGCGCCCGTTGCGTTTGGCCAGATAGAGCGCCTCGTCGGCGCGACCGACGAGGGCGTCCACGGTTTCCTCCGGTTCAAAGCTGGCGACGCCCAGGCTGATGGTCTGGCTGATTGGCTGGCCGCGGGCGTCAATGGTCGGCAGCATGGCCTGCCGCAGTTTTTCCGCAACCTCGCGGGCGCCGGCTGCGTCGGTGTCCGGTAACAGGGCCAGTAATTCTTCGCCGCCCCAGCGGCAGAGTGCATCCTGCCGCCGCAGTGTGGCGCCCAGTCGCCTTGCTGTCTCGTGCAGAACCAGGTCGCCGGTGTCGTGTCCCCAGGTGTCGTTCACTCTCTTGAACAGATCCAGATCACCAAGAATGACGCTGAACGTGCTGCCCGCCCGCCGGGCACGCTGCCGTTCATGATCCAGCAGTGGCCGCATGGCGTGGCGGGTGAGCAGTCCGGTCAGCTGATCGGTCGAGGCAACCTCCCGCAATTGCTGGCGGGCCAGGAACTCGCTGGTCAGAAGGTGCCGGAACGCCGCCATGACAATCATGCCGATAACCATCATCATCAGTGGGTCGAAGATCAGTGGCGCAAGGCTGTCCAGGGTAATGCCGAGGTAAACGGCCACCATCGCAAAGACCGCCAGTGGCAACGCAAACAGCAACGGCCAGTCGCGGAATCCCCTGACCGAGAGAATGGATACGCCGAAAAAGCTGATGACCAGGCCATTGCTGATCCGGTGAACCTCCGCCGAGCCCGTTTTCAGATGGAGCAGCAGCAGCGACAGGATCATGAACATCAGCGACAGCCCCATCAGCCGTAAAAGCAGATGGCCGGTGCAACGCGGCCACCCCACATATCGGGTACACAGGGCGATAAGCGTCACCAGAATGACCGGCGTCCGGAAAGCAAGCTCGAGCGCCCAGAAGTCGGAGCCGTGGGATTGACGAATGTCGTGGGAAAACTGGTAGATAATGACGCTGAACAGGAGCAGCCATGCCGCAACCCCGACAATTTTCTGCTCCACGGCACGGGTGTGTGACTCGTAGGCGGATTGCCACTTCTCGGGCACAGCGAGGGGTGAATAGAACATCCCGGAGAACTCTGTTTTGGTTTTTTTGATTACCCGTTCATTTTTTACCGCGTGGCCGAAGAAAACAATGGCGTAAAATGCCTACCTCTCCGGAGTAAGGTAAGGCCCGGCCGGGTCTGTCTTCGGTAGTAGAGGCCGGGTCGCCGAAACGCTAGAATGACTCGCCGCCCCGCCACAGCACGGGCGGTGTTCCACTTCCTCAACCGGTGAATGCCCCATGCCACATGCCCCGCGCTTGCAATGCGCTCTGGATGCCATCGACAAAGCCAATCTTGCAGACCCGAACCAGGAACAGCTGGGCGATGAGCGGCTGCCCAAGGAATACGCCTACAGCCAGCACATGACCCGCTGGCTGTTCGCGCTGGAGCCGTCGCCGTCCGAGCGCATGCAGATCGCCTGCCGCGCCCAGCACATCGAGCGCTGGACCCTGCCCCGCAAGGATTTCCCGGAGGGGCGCAAAGCCTATTACGAGTGGCGCCAGGCCTGTGGCCGCATGCACGGTCGGCGGGCAGCGGAGATCATGGCGGCCTGCGGTTATCCGCAGGCGGAGTGTGACCGGGTGGAAACCATTCTGACCAAGCGGGAGCTGCGCAGGGACGCCGATACCCAGCTTTTGGAAGACGTCGCCTGCATGGTGTTCCTCGAGCGCTACTTTGCCGATTTCTATGAGGAAAAAGCAGACTACGACCGCGAAAAATGGCTGCGCATCGTGCGCCGCACCTGGGGCAAGATGTCGTCGCGGGGGCATGAGGCGGCACTGGCCCTGGCGGGCAACCTGCCGGCGCACCTGCTGGCCCTGTTGCAGGAGGCGCTGGCCAGCACGGGGGAGTGAGGCTAGCCCCCCGTAAAGAACAGTTCCTGCAATTTCTCTCCGGGTTCGGGCGCCCGCATGAACGACTCGCCCACCAGGAAGCCGAAAATGCCCCGATCGGTCATGGCCTCCACGTCACTCCGGGTCATGATGCCGCTCTCGGTAATCGTCAGGCGATCCGCCGAAATCCGCTGGTGCAGGTCGAAGGTGGTGTCCAGCGACACATCAAAGGTGTGCAGGTTACGGTTGTTGATACCCACCAGCGGGGTCTTCAGCGTGAGCGCATCGTCCAGTTCCTCGCCATCATGCACTTCCACCAATACGTCCAGACCAATTTCGTGGGCAATGCCCTCCAGTTCCTGCATCTGGTTCCTGGTCAGGCAGGCGGCGATCAGCAGGATGCAGTCCGCCCCGATGGCCCGGCTTTCATACACCTGATAAGGCGCCACCATGAAGTCCTTGCGGATCACCGGCAGGCTGCAAGCGTTGCGGGCGGCGACGAGGTAGTCTTCATGGCCCTGGAAAAAGTCCCTGTCAGTGAGTACTGACAGGCAGGCTGCGCCGCCTTGTTCGTAGCTTTCGGCAATCACTGCCGGCTCGAACGGATCCCGCAGGATGCCTTTGCTGGGCGAAGCTTTCTTGATTTCGGCGATGACCGCCGGCGTTTTGGCCTCAATACGCGTGCGCAGGGCGTCAGCGAAACCCCTGGCTGGCGGCTGATCTCCAGCCATGGCTTTCAGGTCTGAGACCGAAACCTGAGGCTTCCGCTGGTCGATTTCTTCCCATTTCCGGGCAACGATCTTGCGCAGAATGGTGGGGGTTTTTTCCAGTTGTCTTGTCATACGTCTGCTTACTCTGGTGCGTGAGCCGTTGGCCAGGGCCCTCCCGAAACACGCCTCTAGGGACGTCCCTGTGCGGCTCGGGCTCCGCCATCCATGGCTCCGCACGGTTTCGGGAGGGCCCTGACCAACGACTCCTATACTTCGGAGTGGCCTTCAGGGCATTAAAAACATTGAGAAAAATCGGCCAGTTCAGACATCTTGCCTGCGGCCAGTCCCGAGCCCATGGCATCCAGCGCCATGTCCACGCCTTCTTTCGCCGTCTTCGCCAGTCCGGCCACATAAATCGCCGCGCCAGCGTTGAGGGCAATCAGGTCTCGGGCCTTCTCGGCCATTTCATCGTGACCGCGGCCGAAGGCAGCATGGATCAGCTTCAGGGATTCCTCGGAGGAGTCCACCGCCAGGCCGACCAGCGTCTGACTCTTGACGCCGAGATCCTCAGGCGTGATGTCGTATTCGGTGATCGTGCCGTCTTTCAGCTCCGCCACGTGGGTGGCGCTGGCCAGACTGATCTCGTCCAGGCCGTCTTTGGAATGCACCACCATGATGTGTTTCGCGCCCAGCCGCTGCAGCACCTCCGCCATGGGCCGGCACAGTTCCCGCGTGAACACGCCGATCAGCTGACGTTTCACACCGGCCGGATTGGTCATCGGGCCGAGGATATTAAAAATGGTGCGACAGCCCAGCTCCTTGCGGGGGCCGATGGCGTGCTTCATAGCGCCATGATGGGCCGGAGCAAACATGAAACCGACACCGATCTGCTCCACGCAGCGGGCCACTTCTTCCGGCTTCATGTTGAGGTTGATGCCGGCTTTCTCGATCAGATCGGCGCTGCCGCTTTTCGACGACACGCCGCGATTGCCGTGCTTGGCCACGAAGCCGCCGGCCGCCGCCACCACAAACGAAGCAGCCGAAGACACATTGAACAGGTTGGCGCCGTCGCCGCCGGTACCGACGATGTCCACCAGCGGCTCCGCGTTCACGGTGACCCCGGTCGCCAGCTCGCGCATGACCTCGGTGGCGCCGGTGATTTCATCGATGGTTTCGCTCTTCAGGCGTAACCCCATGAGAAACGCGCCGATCTGGGCGTCGGTAGCCTCGCCGTTCATGACGATGCGCATCACGTCCTTCATTTCCTCCCGGGTCAGGTCCAGGTTGGAGGCAATGCGGTTGAGAGCTTCTTTCATGTCCATGTGTCGGCCTCTTATTGTGTTCTCAGAAAGTTGCGCAGCAGCTCGTGGCCCTGTTCCGTCATAATAGACTCCGGATGGAACTGCACACCCTCGATCGCCAGGGTTTTGTGGCGCACGCCCATGATTTCCTCGATGGAGCCGTCGTCGTTGCGGGTCCAGGCGGTCACTTCGAGGCAGTCGGGCAGGGTGGTCTGATCGATCACCAGGCTGTGGTAACGGGTGGCCTGCAGCGGGTTGCTGAGGCCGCGGAACACGCCGCTGTCCTCGTGGAACACCGGAGACACCTTGCCGTGCATCACCCGCCCGGCGCGGATGATGTCGCCGCCGTAGACCTGGCCGATGGCCTGGTGGCCGAGACAGATGCCCAGAATCGGCAGTTTGCCGGCGAAGTGGCGGATGGCGTCCATGGAAATGCCCGCCTCGTTGGGCGTACAGGGGCCGGGGGAGATCACGAGCCGTTCCGGCTTCAGGGCCTCGATTTCTGCAACGGTGATTTCATCGTTGCGGTAAACCTGCACATCCGCCCCCAGCTCCGCCAGATACTGCACCACGTTGTAGGTGAAGGAATCGTAGTTATCGATCATCAGCAACATAATCTTATCCTCCGCCTCAGTGGTCGAAATCGTTGTAGGTCATAGCCACCGCACGGAAGATCGCACGGCCCTTGTTCATGGTTTCCTTCCACTCAAGGCGGGGCACGGAATCGGCCACCACGCCGGCACCGGCCTGGATGTGCAGGGTGTTGTCCTTGATCACCGCGGTGCGGATGGCAATGGCGGTGTCCATGTTGCCGTTGAACGACAGGTAGCCCACGGCGCCGCCGTAAACCCCCCGCTTGACCGGTTCCAGCTCGTCGATGATCTCCATGGCGCGGATTTTCGGGGCTCCGCTCAGGGTGCCGGCGGGCAGGGTGGCGCGCAGTACGTCCAGGCAGCTGGTGTCCTCTTTCAGCCGGCCGGTGACGTTGGAAACAATGTGCATCACGTGGGAATAGCGTTCCACGATCATCTTGTCGGTGAGCTTCACGGTGCCGGTCTCGGAGACCCGGCCGGCGTCGTTGCGGCCCAGGTCGATCAGCATCAGGTGCTCGGCAATTTCTTTCGGGTCGGCCAGCAGTTCGGCTTCCAGTGCCTTGTCCTCGGCATCGGTGGCGCCGCGCTTGCGGGTGCCGGCGATGGGCCGCACGGTGACTTCCTCGTCTTCCACCCGCGCCAGGATTTCCGGAGACGAGCCAACAATATGGAAGTCTTCCAGGTCGAGGAAGTACATGTATGGCGAGGGGTTCAGCACCCGCAAGGAGCGGTACAGGTTCAGTGGCGGTGCCTCGAACGGGATCGACATGCGCTGGGAGATGACGGTCTGCATCACATCACCGTCGAGCACATAGCCCTTGATCTTGTCCACCGCGGCTTCGAACTTGTCCTGGCTGAAGCCGGAAATGAAGTCGCTCTCGTCCACCGATGTGCCGCGCAGGTGGTCCGGAGTGCGGGGCGCGTCCGCGGTTTGCCGGTGCAGGCGGTTTTCCAGCTCATCAATGCGGGCCTGGGCCTTATCGAACGCGTTGTCCTCGGCAGGATCGGCATGCACGATCAGGTGCAGCTTGCCCCGCAGGTTGTCGAACACCACGATCTCGTTGGACACCATCAGCAGGATGTCCGGGGTGCCGATGCGGTCCGGCGGGCAGCTCTTGCGCAGGCGCTTCTCGATGTAGCGCACGGTGTCGTAACCGAAGTAGCCGACCAGGCCGCCGTTAAAGCGCGGCAGCTCGTCCAGATCGGGGGCGTGAAAGCGTTTCTGGTAGGCCTCCACAAAGGCCAGCGGATCGCCCACTTCCTCGGCCTCTACCACCTCACCGCCGCGGCTGATCTCCACCCGGTGATCAAACACCTTCAGCACTTCGTGACTGGGCAGGCCGATGATGGAATAACGGCCCCATTTCTCCCCACCTTGTACGGATTCGAACAGGTAGGAGTATGGCCCACTGGCCAGCTTGAGGTAGGTGCTCAACGGTGTGTCGAGGTCGGCCAGCACTTCGCGGTACACGGGGATGCGGTTAAAGCCGGCGCTGGCGAGCTCGGAGAATTGCTCGGGTGTCATGGTACGGTTTCCTGAAATCTGATCTGCGTTGTGGACGAAAGCGTTGTGCTTTCATCAGGTGCTGCGGTCTCGACAGACGCGGGTCCATCAGCCGCCGGGCCTGCTCAGCCGGCGCGCCATCGCCACCATCGTGTTGCGCGGGTCGTCAGAATGCCTCGCGCTGTGATCAGATTCAGTCCCTGCACGGCAGGAATCTCCCGTAAAGAAAGGCTCAATGTCAGTTCCTTGTGAGATTACAAAAGCTCGGCCAGCGAATCAACAACCGCGTCGGCGCCGAGGGTATCCACGGCGGGGCCGTAGTTGTAGCCGTAACGAACCGCCACGCAGGGTATGCCGGCAGCCAGGGCCGCGTTTATGTCGGCCGCCGAGTCACCCACCATCACCGTGGTGCCCCGGGTTCCGCCCAGCGATTCCATAGCGTGAAGCAGGGGTGCCGGGTCCGGCTTCTTTACCGGCAGGGTGTCACCGCCCACGCTCAACTCGAACCAGTGATCCAGGCCCATCTGTTCCAGCAGCGGCGCCACAAACTGTGCCGGCTTGTTGGTGACGACGCCCAGCCGGCAGCCCTGATTCTTCAGGTGCGTAAGGCAGGCCTCGACACCGGCGTAGACCACCGAGTGCTGCCCGTTAAGGACGCCATAGGCGTGATAGAAGATCGCCAGGGCGTCCTTGAACAGGGCGTCGTCTTTCGGTCGCGCCGGCTCCCAGTCCACCTGTCCGGCCAGCGCCCGGCGAACCAGAACGCTGGCGCCATTGCCGACCCACTGCCTAACCCGGTCAATCCCGGCGGGAGTGCGCCCCAGGTGCTCCAGCATCTGGTCGATGGCCGCCGCCAGGTCCGGTGCGCTGTCCACCAGGGTGCCATCAAGATCGAACAGGGCGACGCCGGGCCAGCGCGCGCTGAACAGGCCCGCCAGACTCATTGACTGATGACCTTGCGGGCCTGTTCCAGCTCGTCGCGCATGGCGTCGATGGTGGCCTTGTAGTCGTCGGTGTTGAAGATGGCGGAGCCGGCCACGAAGGTGTCGGCGCCGGCCTCGGCAATTTCGCGGATGTTGTCGGTTTTGACGCCGCCGTCGATCTCCAGGCGGATGTTGTAGTTGCTGGCGTCAATGCGCTTGCGCGCTTCCCGTAACTTGTCGAGGGTGCCGGGAATGAACTTCTGGCCGCCGAAGCCCGGGTTCACCGACATCAGCAGCACCATGTCGAGTTTGTCCATGACATGGTCCATGTAGTGGAGTGGTGTGGCCGGATTGAACACCAGCCCGGCCTGGCAGCCACCTTCACGGATCAGTTGCAGCGAACGGTCGATGTGGTTGGACGCTTCCGGATGGAAGGTGATGTAGCTGGCACCGGCATCGATGAACATGCGGATCAGGTCGTCCACCGGCGAGACCATCAGATGCACATCGATGGGGGCGGTAACGCCGTGCTTGCGCAGTGCCTCACACACCATGGGCCCGATGGTGAGGTTGGGTACGTAATGATTGTCCATCACATCGAAGTGCACCACATCGGCGCCGGCAGCCAGCACGTTATCGACTTCCTCGCCCAGGCGGGCAAAATCGGCGGACAGGATGGATGGTGCGATCAGGTACGGGTTCATGACGGCTCTCTCACAACAATGGATAATGGCGTGGTCAGCGGTTCCTGCCGCAAACCCAAAGCGGGTGTTAGTCTAACAGTTTGGTGATGTATTTTCGCAGCGAAAGAGTGAGAGTCCGTGAGCAGATGGTGCAAAAAGTCGATGGTAACCCTGGGCTGGATGATCCTTGCCCAGGGCATGTTGGGTCCGGCCCTGGGGCGGGAGGAAGACGGCGCCGAACCTGCTCCACCGGGCCCCGACGTGCAGCGCGCGGTGGTTTCGTCGGGTCTGGGGGCGGCCGGTATTGCGGCCCGGCAGCCGGACGCCGCGGTCTGGCTGGATCTGGAGGATGATGAAACCGGGTTGGCGCTGTTCGAGCCAGAACGCCATTCGCCGGCGAAAGGGGCGGTGTTGATGCTGGCGGATGAGGGCGGGTCAGCTGCATCCGAACTGTTGGCGGCGCTGGGCAAAGAGTTCGCCTCCGCTGGCTGGGGCGTAATGACACTGGGGCTGGACGCGCCGCCCTATGAGCTCCAGCAGGCCTGGAAGATGGCAGCGGCCGATCTGTCACGGCCGGAGGCTGACTCCGCTGAGGAGTCCGCTGACTCGGTGATGATTGATGTCATGGATGATGGCGAACAGGAGGACCTTGAAACCCGGTACCGTGAGCGGATTCAGGCGCTGCTGGCTGCGGCGTCTGCGAACCTGCAGGAGCGCGGATACCAACGGGTGGTGCTGGTTGCTGTGGGGGCGGGCGCCATGCACGTCACCCGTTATGCTGCCGGCGGCGAGGGCAACGAGCTGGTCTGGTTGACGCCACGCTTTTACCCGCGGGATGAGGCCGCCCTGGACGAACTCCTTGCCAGCGTTGAGCCCCTCGCGCTATTGCATCTGTACAGCTCCCGCGAACCCGCGCAGGGCGCCTCTGCCCGGGAGCGGGCCGCGGCACTGAACAAGGTCGGGGTGGATGGTTATCGGTCGCAGCCGATCGCCATTGGTCCCCGTGCCGAGGTCCGGGATGCCAGAGCGCTGGGCAATCGCATCCAGTCCTGGTTGAAAACGATGTAACCCCGCCCACCCGTTTGCTGTCTTCGCCTGCGGGCACGGGGCCTCAGTGGTGGTGGCGTTTGATAAGCTCCCAGGCCTGCTGGTAGCGCAGGAGCCGGTCTTTGGCGCGGGCGCGCTCGGAGCTGCTGAGGGACTGTTGGGCCAGTTTGTCCGGGTGGCACTCCGATACCTTCTTGCGGTACGCGCGCTTGATGCCGTCCAGTGACTCGCGGCGGGTGACGCCCAGCAGTTGGCATGCCTGTTCATAACTGGTCGGCGGTGGGCGGCTTTCCGGTTGGGTAATCCACACCTTTGAGGCGTAGCTCTCAAGAATGTCGTCACTGACCCTCACCGGCAAGCCGATCTGGTCGATGACATCCTCACAGCGGTAGCGCCTGGGTTTTGCCGGTCGGCCCTGGAGCTGGGCAGCGTGGCACAGGCAGATGGCCATCCGCAGCGCCGGTGATGGCCACAGGTAATGAGTCAGTTTCAGTCCCAGTGCCCGGAACCGGGGAATATCCTCGGTGTTCTTGCCACTCTGGAACCAGCGAATCGCCTTGCGACGCTGCCTGATGGACAGTTTCAGGGCTTTCATCATGGCTTCGGCAAACCCGATGTCGGCTTCGGTCACCCGGCCTTCGGATTTGGCGATGTAACCCAGAAAGAAAAACAGATGGCGCCGGCACCAGTTCGGCAGGCTGGTGCGCAGTATCAGCTGGTTGGCCTGATGCCCGCAGGAATTGAGCTCCCGCAACAGCTCGGAAAACTCCGCTTCAATGCGTGCCGGAAGCGCGCTGTCGCGATTGCTGGCTACCATCGGGTTCCCTCCGGGGCGCTGTGCAGCAGGTCATTCAATTGTTGCAGCCGTTCGGGCGTGCCGATGTCGATCCAGTGACCCTGGTGTACGAGGCCTTTGACCCGGTTATCGGCCATGGCGGAACGCAGAATCGGTGCCAGTTTGCCGTGCCCCTGCGGCTGTCCCTCAAACAGCTTGCGATGCAGCAGGCTGATGCCGCTGAAGGTCAGCTTGTCAGGGCCGTCGGCCGCGACTGTGGTGTCGTCACGAAGATGGAAGTCCCCGCCGGGATTGTGAACCGGATTGGGGGTGAGCACCAACAGCGCGTCAGCGTCAGCCGGCGGTGTCAGCACGGAAAAATCGAAATCGCACCAGATGTCGCCATTAACCACCACAAACCAGTCCTCGCTGTTGGCCGTCAGCAGTGGCAAGGCCTTGATGATACCCCCTGCGGTTTCCAGTGGGGTGCCTTCACGGGAATAGTCGATGTGCAGACCGTAGTTGGCGCCGTCGCCCAGAGCCTGCTCAATCTGCTCGCCGAGCCAGGCATGGTTGATTACCACCTCGGTAAAACCGGCGCGTTGCAGTCGCTGGAGGTGATGGGCGATCAGTGGTATGCCCCCGGCTTCCAGCAGCGGTTTGGGCGTGGTGAGCGTCAGCGGCCGCATCCGTTCACCCTTGCCAGCTGCGAGAATCATTGCTTTCACGTGGGATCGCGCTCCGTTGCCAGGGCGGGCGCCGGGCCGATACGCTCCTCAATCAATGGCATCACGGTGTTGGACAACCATTCGTGAAAATGCCTGAGGGCGCCTTGCCGGGCGCTGGCTTCAATCAGGTACTGCACCGTGCGCGGAATGTCATCCAGATAGCCGTGCTTGCCGTCACGAAGTGACAGCCGGGCGAAAATGCCGGCGGCTTTCAGGTGCCGTTGCATGCCCATCAGTTCGAACCATTGCCGGAAGGTGGCGGGGTCGGCCTTGTGGAGCCCGGCATCGAGGCTGATTTGCCGGTAATGTTCCACCCAGCGGGCAATGGCCGCTTCTGGCCAGCTGATATAGCAATCCTTCAACAGTGATACCAGGTCGTAGGTCACCGGCCCGCGAACCGCATCCTGGAAATCGATAACACCGGGAGTGTCACTTTGCTCGCGAATCAGCAGGTTGCGGGAATGGTAATCGCGATGCACAGTGACGTCCGGCTGTGCCAGGGCGCTCTCTCGCAGATAGGCAAAGGCGGTTTCGAGCATGGCCTGTTCGCCGTTGGACAGCTCGAGCCCCAGTTTTCTGGCCAGCAGCCAATCCGGAAACAACGCCATTTCCCGGTCCAGCAAGGCGGTGTCGTAGGGCGGCAAGGGATAGTCCGGCGTGTCGTCGACCTGCTGGATCAGCAGCAGTTCCGTCAGCGCGCCACGGTACAGGGTCTCGGCGTTACGGGCGTCCAGCTCCGTCAGCATCAGGCGGTCGCCGAAGTCTTCCAGTAACAGAAAGCCCTGGGCGAGGTCATCGCGGATCACTTCCGGCACTGCCACGCCGCGGCTGTGCCAGTGCCGGGCGATGGCGACAAACGGGCGGCAGTCCTCATGCTGCGGGGGCGCATCCATGACGATGAGCGGCGTTTTGCCAGTGTCAGTGCTGGCCATGACCCGGAAATAACGCCGGAAGCTGGCATCGCCGGATACCGCAACGGGGTCGGCCTGTTCCAGGCCGGAAAACTGTCGGACCCACTGGGTCAGCATCTGCAGGCGGGTATCCATGGAACGGTTGGCTAGTCCTGAGAAAGTGAATGGTGCGTGTGCGCTTATAAAGCAGAAAGTTAGCAGATCCCGATAGAGAGGGTAAATCGGTTTCGCTGCAAAGTGGGTTTCCGTTAACAAGGCACGGGGCGCCGTGTAAACTAGGCCGCTGATAAAAAACCCGAATACCAAGTCATCTGCACAGGAACCCGATTACCGTGCCAGCCTCATCAAGGAACCTGCAATCACCGGCGAACCGGTTGTGGTGCCGACGTAGGCCGTCATGGGTATCGGGCGTCGCTGTTGCCATGGTGATGTGGCCGGTATCGGCGACGGTCGCGCAAACCGCCCCCAGTGCGGCCGAGATCGACTGGCGGCCCCGGTCCGAGCTCCCGGAGACGGTGCGCGAATCCCTGCCCGCGTTTTGTGAAGGGGGCTATCTGCCCTCGCACATGTCCATGGACTACGCCAGCGATGAGAGTGGCGCGATGTTCGGGTCCTCGCCGGACGCCGATCAGCCCCTCGAGGCCAGCGGCCTTTCGGCGCGTTACGAACTGGATTCCGAGCTGTTTCTGCAAGGCGATGTGCGGATGCGACAGGGACGGTTCACCGTCACTGGTTCCGAAGCCCGCTATGATCAGGCCGGCGGCATGGTGTCGGTAACCGGGCCGTTGGTCAGCCGCGGTGAGGCGTTTCTGCTGACCGGTGAGCAGGCGAATTACGACGTCGACAGTGGCCGCTTCGACATCAATACCGCCACTTTCCTGCTGCACGAAGCGGAGATGCGCGGCTCGGCCGGCAGTTTGTCGCGCATCGCCGAGGACCAGGTGCTGATCAGTGAGGGCTCCCTGACCACCTGTGCGCCGAGTCAGAACGACTGGTCCATTGTTGCCTCGGACATCCATCTGGATCAGGGGGAGGGGTTTGGTACCGCCAGACACGTTCGTTTACGGGTCAAGGACGTGCCGGTGTTCTACTGGCCCTACGCCAGCTTTCCCATTGATGACCGGCGCAAGACCGGTTTTCTGTATCCCTCCTTCGGCACCTCCAATGCCGGCAGTGGCGCGTTCCTTTCGCTGCCCTATTACCTGAATCTGGCGCCCCATTACGACGCCACACTGACGCCGCAGTACATTCACGGCCGCGGGCTCTTTAACGAAGCAGAAGGGCGCTACCTGAGTCGCTGGGGCGAGTCGGTACTGCAAGTGGGCTACATCAGCAATGATCTGGAGTACCAGAACGAGCTCCCCGGTGAGGATGGCGAGCGCTGGGCACTGGACTTCACCACCCGCGCCGGACTTGGTGGCGGCTGGTCGGCCTACGGTGACTATTCGGTGGTCAGTGACGAGGACTACCTGAGCGATCTGAACCAGACCCTGGAGATCGATCGGGCGACCCACCTGCAGCGCCGCGGCGGTGCCCGCTATCAGGATTCCTCGCAGTACTTCGAGGCTTACCTGAACGGTTATCAGACCATCAGCGACCGTATTGCCGAGCGCAACAGACCTTACGCCCAGCTACCGGAAGTCATCTATGGCATGACCACAGACCTGGGGGCAGTGGAAACCAATCTGGAAAGTCAGTACACCTATTTCTATCGCGACAATGCCGAGCTGAGCGGTCTGGACCGCGCCAACGGGCAGCGCCTGCGGGCGATCCCGGAGGTGGCGTTGCCGCTGCGCGAACTGTGGGGTTTCACCCGGCCCTCCGTCAGCCTCGATTACACCCGCTATGAGCTGGAAGACTATGAGTTCGGCAGCGCCGGTTTTGATCGCACTGTGCCGGTGTTCGAGTGGGATTCCGGGCTGTACTTTGACCGTCAGTCGAGCCTGTTCGACATACCCTATAACCAGACGTTGGAGCCGCGGCTCTACTATGCCTGGGCGGATGCCGAGGCTGACCAGGAAGACATCCCCGATTTCGATTCTGCCCTCCGGTCCTTCAGCTTCGATCAGCTGTTCCGGCGCAACCGCTTTACCGGCGGCGACCGCGTCGGTGATGCCAATCAGCTGACCGTGGCGCTCACCAGCCGGTTCAACGATTTGATGACCGGGGCCGAGCGCGCCCGCTTCAGCATCGGGCAGGTACATTACTATGACGAACGTGAGGTGACCCTGGCGGGGCAGGGCGCGGATGATCGCAGTGACTCGCCGCTGGCGGGCGAGGTCCTGTTAAGGCCGCTGGAAACGCTTGATATCCGCAGTGCCGGCCTGTGGGATCCGGACACCCAGCAAACCGAGGAAGGACGCAGTCAGCTGATCTTCCATTCCAGGGATTATCGCTATCTGGCCAGCCTCGGCCACACCTACAGCCGGAATGAACTGGAACAGTCGGATATCGGGGCAGTTTTTCCTGTCACAGACCATGTTAGTCTGATTGGCCGCTGGGTGTGGGATTCGCAGCTGGATCGCACGGTCGGTTCGCTGGCGGGCATTGAATACAATAACTGTTGCTGGAGCGTGCAGGTGGTTCACCAGAACGCCCTCACGGATGATGAAGAACTGGAAAGCCGGGTGCTGTTCCAGATCCAGCTCAAGGGGCTGGGTGGCAGTGGCGGCTCCTCGGACCGGATTTCCGAGGCCATTTACGGATTTGATGAGCGGGAACGTCGTCGTTTTGGCGGCGTGGAAAACGGCTATAACTGAGCTGGTGCAGCCGGCATTCCGCGGAACGAATGTTCATTTATCAGAGGTGACTATGAAGGCGAACCTTCGCCATTGTGCAAAGACATTGTTGGTCCTGATGGCTGTGGTCATGAGTGGGATGGCCCAGGCCGAACGCCAGCCCCTGGATCAGGTGGTGGCCATCGTTGATGACGATGTGATCCTGCAGACCGAGCTTGAGAATCGCATCAGCACCATTATTGGCCGGCTTCAGGCTCAGGGCACCGGGCTGCCGCCGCGGGAGGTTCTTGAAGAACGGGTGCTCGACCAGTTGATCACCGAATCCATCCAGCTGCAGATGGCCGAGCGTGGTGGCATGCGCATCAGCGACAATGAGCTGAACGAGACCATGGCCGGCATCGCCCAGCGTAACAACATGACGCTGGCCCAGTTCGAGGAGCAGTTATCTGCCGAAGGTGTCAGTTACCGGGAGGCCCGCGAGCAGATCCGCAACGAAATGCTGGCGAGCCGCGTGCAGCAGCGTCAGGTGGGGAACCGCGTACGGGTGACCGACCGCGAGGTACAGAACTACCTGCAATCGCTGGCTTCCCGGGAGCCAAGCAACGAGCAGTACCGGCTGTCCTATATCTACATTGAAGTGGACAACCCCAGCGACGACGCCGCGGTTGCCGCGGCCCGGGAAAAGGCGGAACGGTTGCGTCGCGAAATTGCCGACGGCCGTGATTTCCGCGAGGTGGCGGTCGCCGAGTCTGACGCCGCCAACGCGCTTGAAGGGGGTGATATGGGGTGGCGCAGCCGCAGCCAGCTGCCGTCTCTGCTGGAATCCGTGGTGCCGGATCTGGCGACCGGGAAGCCTTCCGAGGTGCTCGGTAACAACAGTGGTTTTCACCTGGTGATGGTGCAGGACCGCCGTGGCGGTGGTGACGAGCAGGTGATTGAACAGTCCCGTGTGCGTCATATTCTGATCCGGCCCACGGAAACCGTGAGCGACGCCCAGGCGGAGAGCACCATCCGTGACCTGACGCGGCAGCTTCGTGACGGTGGCGATTTCGCTGCCCTCGCGCGGGAGTACTCGGACGATCCGGTGTCCGGCTCCGACGGCGGCAATCTCGGCTGGGTCAGCCCGGGACAGATGGTGCCGGAGTTCGAACAGGCAATGATGGAGGCGGACGTGGGCGAGTTGGCCGGCCCGTTCCGTTCCCAGTTCGGTTGGCATATTCTGGAAGTTCAGGAGCGCCGGCAGAAAGATATCAGTGGCGAGGTGCGAGAGTCCGAAGCCCGCCAGGCGATATACCGCCGCAAGTTTGATTCCGAGCTTCAGAACTGGCTGCGGGAAATCCGTGACGAGGCGTTTGTGGAGTTCAAAGGTGAGTACGCGGACGACAACGAGGACAGTGAGCCGTCATGACCGACCCGGTAACCCTTGCCCTGACCGCCGGTGAGCCGGCGGGTATCGGCCCCGAACTCTGTCTGCAGCTGGCGCAGGAAGCGCGGCAGCCGGGCATTGTGGTGGTGGCCAGCCAGGCGTTGCTGGAAGCGCGGGCAAGGCAGCTGGGGCTGGCGGTAAAATTCCGGCCCTGGCACCCGGGCGATCGGGCCGTGACCGCGGCCGGGCAGTTGTCGGTGTATGACGTTCAAGGGTTGGCGGGCACCGATGCCGGGCGACTGGACAGCGGCAACAGTGCGTACGTGGTGGAAACCCTGCGTGTAGCCGCGCAGGGCTGTCTCGATGATATTTTCGACGGCATGGTGACCGCACCTGTCCACAAGGGTGTGATCAACGACGCCGGCATTGCCTTCAGTGGCCATACCGAATTTCTCCAGGAGTTGTGCGGTGTGGATCGCGTGGTGATGATGCTGGCCACCGAGGAGCTGCGGGTTGCGCTGGTCACCACCCACCTGCCCCTCAAGGAGGTGCCGGCGGCAATTACCTCCCAGCGCCTGAGCCAGGTCATCCGCATTCTCAATCGGGATCTGCAGACCTACTTCGGCATTGAACAGCCGCGCATACTGGTGGCTGGCCTGAATCCCCATGCGGGAGAGGGCGGCCATCTTGGCCGTGAAGAGCTGGAAGTGATCGAGCCGACCCTGGAGGAGCTCCGGGGCGAAGGTATCAACCTGACCGGTCCGCTGCCGGCCGACACCCTGTTCACGCCCCACTGGCTGGACCATGCCGATGCCGCGCTGGCGATGTACCACGATCAGGGGCTGCCGGTACTCAAATTTCAGGGCTTTGGCCGTGCGGTGAACATTACCCTGGGGCTACCCATCGTCCGTACCTCCGTTGATCACGGCACCGCCCTGGATCTGGCGGGCACCGGTAAAGCGGACGGTGGCAGTCTGCACGCCGCTATTAACCTGGGTGAGCAGATGGCGCGATACCGCCGGCTGGCAAAGGCCAGTTGATTCCTCGACCATTTCCCGGTCTGACACAGAGAGATTCAGAGTGAGTAACAAACCCGGCCACCAGGCCAGAAAACGCTTCGGCCAGAACTTCCTCCATGATCCGGGGGTGATTGAGCGCATCGTTCGGGCGATCAATCCGAAGGCGGAAGACGCCATGGTGGAGATCGGTCCGGGCCTCGGAGCGATCACCGAGGAAATCCTGGCGGTGAACCCGCGATTGCAGGTGGTGGAACTGGACCGGGACCTGATCCCGGTGTTGCGCACCAAGTTTTTCAACTACCCGGAATTCCGCATCCACGAGGCTGACGCACTCACCTTTGACTTTCGCCAGCTGGTGGCGGACCGGCCGCTGCGAATCATCGGCAATCTGCCCTACAATATTTCCACGCCGCTGATTTTCCACCTCCTCAGCCAGGCGGGCGCAGTCCAGGATATGCACTTCATGCTGCAGAAAGAAGTGGTGCAGCGTATGGCGGCGGTGCCCGGCGACAACAATTACGGCCGCCTTGGTATCATGACCCAGTATTTCTGCAAGGTTCAGCCGCTGTTCGAGGTGGGGCCGGGGGCGTTCCGGCCGGCGCCGAAGGTGGACTCTGCCATCGTGCGCCTGGTGCCCCATACCACCCTGCCGCACCCGGCCAAGGACCTGGAAACCCTGCAGACGGTGGTGCGCACCGCGTTCAATGCCCGTCGGAAAACCCTGCGCAAGGCCCTCGCGGGTCTGGTCACGGTTGGTCAGCTCCAGCAGCTGAATATCAATGACGGACTGCGACCGGAAAACCTGTCGCTGGCGGACTTTGTTGCCATTGCTGATATGCTGGCGGACAGCGGGACAGAAGGTAAACCGGTAAGTGGGGAGAGCCATGACTGACTACGCCATTGGCGATATTCAGGGCTGCTATGAGCGGCTGCGAGAGGTGCTGGCCAAGGTGGATTTTTCACCCTCCCGGGACCGGCTCTGGGTGGCGGGAGATCTCATCAACCGGGGCCCGTCCTCACTGGAAACCCTGCGTTACATCGAAGGTCTGGCCAGTTCCGCCGTGGTGGTACTGGGCAATCACGACCTGCATATGCTGGCGGTCGCGCTCGGCGGCCACCAGACCCGCAAGAAAGATACCCTGGAAGGCATCCTTGATGCCCCCGACCAGGCCAGACTGGTGTCCTGGCTACGCCAGCAGCGACTGTGCGTTCACGACGCCGAACGCAACTTCCTGATGGCCCATGCCGGTGTGCCGCATGTATGGAGTGTGGGCGAGGCCCTGGCCAATGCCCGGGAAGTCGAAGCGGTGATCGGCGGTGACCATGCGCAGGAGTATTTCACCCACATGTACGGCAACCAGCCTGAGCGCTGGGCGTCGGAGCTGACCGGAATGGATCGCTGGCGCGTCATCACCAATTACTTCACCCGTATGCGTTTCGTCGCTGCCGACGGCACGCTGGAACTGGCCAGCAAGGAGTCGGCTGACAGTGCACCTGAGGGTTTCGCCCCCTGGTTCGAATACCCGCGGCACGATGACGTCCGGGTGATCTTCGGTCACTGGGCGTCGCTGGAAGGCAATACGGGCAGTGACCGCTTTATCGGACTGGACACGGGCTGCGTCTGGGGCGGGGCACTGACGATGATGAACCTCGACAGCGGAGAAAAGATCCACTGTGACTGCCAGTAACGTAAACGTTTTGCGCGCGCCTCTGGTACTGGGCGCTCTGTTTGCCCTGTTGGCGGTGATGGCGGGTGCTTTCGGTGCCCATGGGCTGCGGTCGATGGTGACCGCCCGCGCCCTTGAAGTTTTCCAGACCGCCGTCACCTATCAGGTATACCATGCCATTGCCCTGATACTGGTGGCGCTGTTGGCCGGGTTGGGAGTGCACCGGCGTTTGCTGGCTCTGGCGGCCGGCTTCTTTCTGGCCGGCATCCTGCTGTTCAGCGGCAGCCTCTATCTGTTGGTCCTGACCGAACTGCGCTGGCCCGGGCCGATCACGCCGGTCGGCGGTGTCTGTTTCATGGTTGGCTGGGCGTTGGTACTGGCCGCTGGCCTGCGTCGGCAAAGCGCCCGCTAGAAATCGTACAGAGGTAAATATGCAGATCCTGGTAAATGGCGATGGTGTTGAGCTGCCGGCTCAGGCAACCGTTGCCGATCTGATTGCACACATGGCCCTGAGCGGCAAGCGGCTGGCGGTGGAGGTCAACGAAGACATTGTGCCTCGCAGCCAGCACCCGGCGTTCCGCCTGCAAGACGGTGACCGGGTCGAAGTGGTCCATGCCATCGGCGGTGGCTGACTGTTGATGCCGCCCTGACGCGGCCCATCCGGCCGGTGACATTTCCAATACTCCATTCAGCCTCAGGAAGGTTATGAGCGAACAACCGAAAATCCAGCTCCCGGAAGACAAGCCCCTTGAACTCGCCGGCCGTGTCTATCAGTCACGTCTGCTGGTAGGGACCGGCAAATATCGTGACCTGATGGAAACCGGCCACGCCATCGAAGCCAGCGGCGCGGAAATCGTTACCGTAGCGGTACGCCGGACCAACCTCGGGCAGAACCCCGACGAGCCTAACCTGCTCGACGTGATTTCCCCGGATGCCTACACCATCCTGCCCAACACCGCCGGCTGCTACAGCGCGAAGGATGCGGTGCGGACCTGCAAGCTGGCCCGTGAACTGCTGGACGGCCACGACCTGGTAAAACTGGAAGTGCTGGGTGAGGAGAAGACCCTGTACCCGAACATGACCGAGACCCTGGTAGCGGCCGAAGAGCTGATCAGGGACGGTTTCAAGGTCATGGTCTACTGTTCGGACGACCCATTGCTGGCCAAGCGCCTGGAAGACATGGGCTGCATCGCCATCATGCCCCTGGGCGCACCGATCGGCTCCGGGCTGGGCATCCAGAATCGCTACAACATTCGTCTGATCGTCGAGAATGCCCGGGTGCCGGTGCTGGTGGATGCCGGTGTGGGCACCGCCTCCGATGCCACCCTCGCAATGGAACTCGGGTGTGACGGTGTATTGATGAACACCGCCATCGCCCTGGCCCAGGATCCGATCAAAATGGCCCACGCCATGCGGCTGGGGGTGGAGGCAGGCCGCGAAGCCTATCTGGCGGGTCGGATGCCCAAGAAAATGTACGCCAGTGCGTCGTCCCCCATTGATGGCACTTTCTTCTGATTTAGTGAACAATCCGGAACACAACGGAATAATACAAAGGGCCGGCGGCCAAGACCGGCCCCGATAATAACCCAGTTACAGAGCGCTGAAGTCCTGTCATGACCGATACCAAACCCAGTCGTCGGGAGGCGATCCTGCACGCGTTGGTGGAACTGCTGGAAGCCGATCCCGGCGCCCGCATCACCACCGCCGGCCTGGCCAAATCCGTTGGCGTCACCGAGGCGGCGCTGTACCGCCATTTTCCCAGTAAGCGCAAGATGTTCGAGGCGCTGATCGATTTCGCCGATGAGGCCGTCTTCAGCCGTTGTCAGGTCATCCTGCAGGATCAGGAAGACGCCCGCAGCCGGCTGCAGCAACTGATCAATCTGGTGCTGGTGTTTGCCGAACGCAATCCCGGCCTGTGCTGCGTGTTGACCGGCGATGCGCTGATGGGCGAAAACGACGCCCTGCGCAGGCGCGCCTCCCAGTTCTTCGAACGCCTCGAGACCCAGGTGCGGCAGATCCTCAAAGAAGGCGAAATCCGCCAGGGCCTGCGGCCCCGCACCAGCGCCAACCGAGGTGCGGACTTCGTGCTGGTCTTCATCGAGGGTCGCATACAGCGGTTCGTGCGCTCGTCGTTTTCCCGCAAGCCGACCACTGACTTTGAAGAGAGTTGGGGATTGGTCTCTGAGGGTGTTTGGGGCTGATTCGAATTTTGGATTTTGTTCTCTTCGTAGCCTGGTAACTTGAAGGTGGGTCGAAGGCGGGTATGGCCCTCGCATCGCTAACCGAACTCCAGAACCTTCAGGCTACAAAAAAGACTCTACCCCCCAAACTCAGTCATACCCGGAAGCCGAACGAAGAATCTGGCGAACCGGCTCCCAGACCGCCGGCGCGGAAATCAGAATGTCGCGGCCATAGAGATCGGCCGGGTAGCCGTCAGGCACATCGCCGAAGTGGCCAGCGGTGGCTCCAGCCTCCAGGGCGATCAGGCGGGCGGCGGCGAAGTCCCAGGGGCTGACGTTCTCGTAGTAGATGTCCAGGCGACCGCAGGCGACCCAGCAGATGTCGAGGGCGGCGGAGCCGATGCGGCGCAAATCGCGGCACTGGTGGATCATCGCGTCGAGACGTTTAACCAGCGGCCCGAGATTGTCTTTGGTATAGGGGAAGCCAGTGGCAAAGAGTGAGTCACGCGGGACGTTGGCGCCACTGTGCTTGATGGGGTTGCCGTTGAGTGTCGCGCCTTCCCCTTTGGTGGCACGGAAGGTTTCTCCGGCAAAGGGCGCATGTACCACACCGACCTGAACGTGGCCTTTTTCGGCATAGGCGATGGACACCGCCACCTGAGGGTGACCGTAGGCGTAGTTCACCGTGCCGTCGATGGGATCGATAATCCACAAGGGTGTCTCCAGTTCTTCCGCCTGGCTCAGGTCGGGTGCGGTTTCCTCGGAGAGAATGCGGTGGTCCGGAAAGCGTTTGCGGATGGCGGCGGTGATAAATTCGTCGGCCATCACATCAGCGTGGGTGACCAGCTCGGTTTGCTGCTTGTAATCGGTGCGCAGGGTGTTGTTGTCGCGCTCGTGACGAATCAATTCGCCGGCTTCCCGGGCTGTTGCTTCAATAAAGTGGCTCAGATGGTCCAAGAGTGCTCCTTCAGTAAAATGCTTTGCTAAGGGCAGGGTGGACCGGCGGTTGGATCGTTCAAGACTGTTTGAACCTCACCACCAGTTCGTGAAGGTCCTTGGCAATGGCCTCCACTGCCTCCACCGCATTGGTAGACTGCCCGCCTTTCTCGAGATTATTCTGTGCCAGGCCAGAAATCCGCTCAACCTGTTCGTTAATCTGATCGGACACCTGGGCTTGCTCCTCCACGGCGGCGGCCATTTGCAGCGCCATTTCAGCGATGTTGTTGACGGCATCGGCGATATTCGAAAGCGTGGATTCTGCCTCCAGCATTTTGGTGAGGCCGGTATCTGCAGCCCGTGTGCCCTGTTCTGCAATGTTGACCGATTGCTCTGATTTGGTAACCAGTGAGTTTACCACGGCATGGATTTCCTGAGTCGAATCCCGCGTGCGTTTTGCCAGGCTTCGAACCTCGTCGGCCACCACGGCGAACCCACGGCCATGCTCGCCCGCCCGTGCCGCTTCGATCGCTGCGTTCAGCGCCAGCAGGTTGGTCTGGTCAGCAATCTGTTCAATGATCTGGGCGGCGGCAGCTATGCCCTGCGTCTGTCGGGCAAGGTCACCCACCGCCTGACTTATTTCGTAAACCGTATTCTTGAGGTTTTCGATGGCCTGCCGTGTGGATGCCACGACCTGCTTTCCGGAAATGGACAGTGAGCGCGATTCTTCGGCGCGATCGGCGGTAACCTGTACGTTGGCGGAAACCTCCCCGATGGTGGTCGACAGCTCATGAACGGCAGCAGCTACCCTCTCGGTTTCCCGCTGTTGTTCAATCAGGGCGGCTTGCGCTTCTCTGGCAAGAGTGAGGCCTTCACCGGATCGGCTGGTCACCAGCCGTGCAGAGTCCTCTATTCGGGTCAGTACGGTATCCAGACGAGCCTGCTGGCTCAGGATGGCAACCTTGATTCGGCCCAGCATCAAGTTGTCGTCGGTAAAACTGCGGGCGGCAAGATCATCAGAGAAGCAGCCGGTTGTCAGTGCCTTGAGCGAATCCAGTTCTGTTTTCCGAGCCAGGTGCCCCCAGGCGCCATACGCTATCGACCCGAGAACGAGCACTGCAAGAGACAGGGCGTGTTGGCCAGCGCTGTAACCTGCGATACCGGCGAGTATAACAACGGGCAGAAGAACATGGTGATAGGGTAACGAATGCCACCGGCCCATGGGGGTGCCGCCGGCTTGCAGGCGTTTGTAGAGCCTGGCTACCCGCTCCACATCCTTTCGGTCGGGGCAGGAGCGGACGGATTCGTAACCGATTATTTCGCCCTTGTCGGTAATAGGGGTTATGTACGCGCTCACCCAGTAGAAATCGCCGTTCTTGCAGCGATTTTTGACCAGGCCCATCCACGGTCGTCTGGCTTTCAGGTAAGACCACATGGTCTCGTAAGCCGCCGATGGCATGTCAGGATGGCGAACAATATTATGGGGCTGGCCTATGAGTTCCTCGCGGGTAAAACCACTGATATCGACGAACGCCTGATTGCAGTGGCGAATCTTGCCCTTGAGATCAGTCGAAGAAATCAGTTTCTGGTCCGGTGCGAACGTGCGCTCGCGATCGGTGATGGGGAGGTTCTTGCGCATTTGACGGCCCTGACGATAGGTTTACACGGAAACGAGGGTGCCGTCAGGCCTGAAATGATCGGGTCTGACCTTTCATTCATTGAAACCGATGGCAGGTCCTTTGGCCAGAGCTTTTATGTTACCAGGGAGGTATGTCGTGACTGGGCCCGGCATATCCCGTGATCCACCGAGCCCAACAGACGAGCATGATCAGAGGGCTTTCAGCCACTTATCCATTTTGTCCATCGCCAGCACCAGGCGCGGGCAGGCCTGCTCGACGAACTCATCATTGAGTTCCCGCCCGGCGTAGTCGCCGCCGGCCAGCTTGAGGGACCCGGCGCCGTCGAAATCCACGAACGCCAGTCGTGCCGCCAGGTGATCGGGCGCGAATCCGAAGTCGCTGGCCGGCAGAATCGCGACCCCGGTGTTTTCCAGCAGGGCCTGGCACAACGCCTGGCTGGTCTTGATATCTTTGTGGGCCAGGGCATCACGGAAGCCGTTGAAATCCGGGAACAGGTAGAAGGCCCCCTCCGGTTTCTGCACCACCGCGCCCATGTCACTGAGGCGCCGATGCATGTATTCACCCACCACCTTCAGTACCCGGCGTGACTGTTTGAGGTATTCGTCCATGTCGTCGCCACCGTCGAAGGCGGCAATGGCGGCGTACTGAATCGGTGCGCTGGTGGCGGTGTAGGTTTCGCTGGCAATGATGGCCATGGCGTCCTGCAGCGGGCGCAGTTCCGGCGGAAAGATGAACGTGCCCAGGCGCCAGCCGCCGGCGCCGGCCCACTTGCTCAGGCCGGTGCTGATGATGGTCCCTTCCGGGTAATAGCGGGCGATGGACTTGTGTTTGCCCTCGAAATGCACCTCGCCGTAGATTTCGTCCGACAGCAGGATCAGTTTGTACTTGCGAGCCACGTTGGCGATGGCCAGCAGCTGGTCGTCGGTGTAGGTGCAGCCGGTGGGGTTGGACGGGTAGTTGAGGATCAGGATGCGCGGACGCGAGGGATCATCGCGGCAGATGATGTCCAGTTCCTCGGCGGTCAGCTGCCAGTTGTTTTCCGCGTGGGTGGGCAGCCAGTGCACCGAGCGGCCGATGATGCGCGCCTGCGGCGCGTAGGACACCCAGCTGGGGCGCGGAATCAGCAGGTCGCCGTAATAGGCCAGCTGGAGGATAAACAGCAGCTCCTTGGAGCCCGGGCCAATCAGCACATCCTCCCAGGTGAAGCGCATGCGCTCGCTCCGATTAATATAGCCGGCAATGGATTCTCGCAGCGCTCTCAGGCCCTTGACCGGAAGATAGTCTTTCTCGTGGGCGTGTTGCTGCAGGGCCTCCACGACGCGATCGGGAACCGGGAAGGGTGACTGCCCCAGACCCAGTTTGACGATGTCGCGGCCCTCGGCGCGGAGCCGATTGCTCAGTTCGTTGATGCGAAGGGTGGCTGAGGGCTGAATGCCCCGAACGTTCAGGTTAATCGCATAGCGGTGATCTGTTTGAATGTCCATGGTACCGGTCTGTTGGTTATGAAGGTGACACCGGCAGTATAGGTAACCCCGATAGCTCTGTGGTGCGGCAGATCATAGGTGATTGCCGAAGAGGGGCCTGCCGGCAGGTTACAGGCGCAGGGTTCAGCCACGGATTGCGCAAATTGTTAAGCAGCAAACGGTCGGTTCGAGATCCTGGCCGTATAGTGAAGACCACCGCAGTAACAACAACAGACATCGTGCGGAGCAAACAATGGAAACCACACCGCTCGGGGACGCCGGCAAGGCGTCTTCCTCAGCCAGCAGTTGCCTGCCCCTGGCGCGGGTGTTGATTGTGGACGATCACCCGTTTTTTCTGCTGGGTCTCAGCGCCATCCTGGAACAGGAAGGGCTGGTCACCGAGGCCGTCGCGGCCGCCTCTGTGGCAGAGGCGGTGAGCGATCTGCAACGCCGCCCTGAAACGTCACTGGTGCTTCTGGATCTGACGCTCCAGGGTGAAGCCGGCCTGTCATTGTTCTCGGAGCTGGAGCGGGTTGGCCTTCCGGTACCGGTGGTGGTCATTTCCAGTCGTGAAGATGAAACCTCGGTGCGGGCCGCCAGAGCCGCGGGAGCGGTGGGCTTTCTGCCCAAATCCGCGGGCCGCAGAAGCCTGCTGCGCATGCTGCGGCGTGTCAGCGACGGGTTGCTGTACTATCCGTCACTGCAGACTCCGCCCCGGGCGCCTGACCACCTGACGCCGCGCCAGTTGGAGGTGCTGGCGCTGCTGGCGGAGGGCCTGCCCAACAAGCGCATCTGTCAGGAACTCAATCTCACCGAGCATACGGTCAAAACGCACCTCAAGGCGATCTTTGTGCATCTGGGCGTGCATAACCGCACCGAGTGCGTTGCCCAGGCGCGGTCACTGGGGCTGATCTGAACGGGCAGGTTCTGGGCGTGTCAGCTGCGTAATGGCGGCCCGCAGCCTCATCGGCACCAGCGGTTTGTGCAGCACCCACAGGCGTTGAGCCGCATCATAGCCCTGGGGCAGGGCGGGGTCTGCGGTCATCAGTATGCCCCCGCAGATTGTGCCCCGCGCGGTGAGCAGACTGTGCAGGGTGCGCCCCGGCATGTCGGGCAGGTGCAGGTCGGTTATCAGGATGGCATCGGTGCTGCTGCGGCGTCTGTTACTGCCGGAGAGGGCATTTTCTGCGGTGGCGAAACCCTCGGTGGCGTAGCCCCAGTGTTTCAGGGTTTCACATACCCAGTGGCGGGCCTCCTCGTGATCTTCCACCACAAGGAAGTGATGGTTCTCTGTGGCGGGGGGCAGGGCCGTTTCGGTTACCGTTGTGGTCGCGATCGGGGCGACTGCTGCCGGCAGGGTTATCCAGAAACACGATCCCCGCCCCGGTACCGAGGTCACGCCGCATTTCCCCTTCATCAGGGCCGCCAGCTCACGGACGATGGCGAGGCCAAGCCCGAGGCCGGGCTGAGCAGCGGTGCCTGTAAGCTTGCGGTAGAACGGATCGAAGGCGTGCGCCTGCTGTGCCGGGTCCATGCCGCAGCCGTTGTCACGAATCTCTATCCTGAGCTGGCCTGCGGCACGGGCAGTGATCACATCAATGCGTGTGGCGCCGCTGTGTTCCAGCGCGTTAACCACCAGGTTCTGCAGAATTCGGTACAGCAACTGGGGGTCGGCGACCACCGCAGTCCCGTGCCCCGCGGGTGCCAGGTTCAGCGTCACCCCGAGTCTCTGTGCCTGTTCACCACAGGTTTCCCTGATCTGGTCCAGCGTAGCGCGGACATCCAGAGTATGGGCCTGGGGCACGATCATGCCTTCCTGTATCCGGGAAATATCCAGCACAGAGGCCAACAGGCCGTTGAAATGCGTCACCGATGCCTTCAGCTTGGTTACCAGGCTGGCCGGTTGCGGGGGCAGCGGGTCACCGTCGAGGTGCTCAAGAATGAGACTGATAACATTGAGGGGCTGGCGCAGATCATGGCTGGCGACAGTGATCAGCCGGGTCTTGCGCTGGCTCTCCCGTTCGGCTTCCCGGCGTGACAACTCCAGCATCTGTCGATCCAGAAAATGCGCTCGCTGGCGGTATTCACTGAGCCACGACCCCACCATGCCGATGACATTGGCAGTGCTGATGAAAAAGCCGTTGATCAGCAATTGCTGCGCTGCCATCCCGGTTGCGTATTCCACCGCCAGATAAGCGACGATCACCACCAGCGACATCAGTGAGACACTGCGAAAAGGAATGCCCATCACGAAATAGCCGAACATCAGCATCAGCAGAATACCCTCGTATGGAAGAGCGTGCTGCTGCTGCCGCGCGAGTGCAATGATGGCGACCACGCTCAGACCGCCGATCAGATAGGCGATGGCATAAAGTCTGGCGAAAGTGGCGGCGCGGATTCGGGTGTAGGACAGCCACCACACCGCAGCGATTACCGGGCAGGTGATCAGCAAGCGCACCATGACGGTGTCCTCAGCGATGGTGGCGGGCAACATCGCGGCATCCAGCAGGGCATAGACAAGAAACAACACCAGCGCACTGGCGGACACTGGCCTCGCCCGCTGACGAATGCCTTCGTCCCTTACCCTGCGGTAGCCGTGCTCGAGTTCGGGGCAGAACCGCAAACGCCGGAAACCGGTTTCATTCTGTTGCTGAAGCTGCGCAATCTCCATCACTGTTGGTCCGGCCGTTACCTGAAAATCCCATGCCAGTGTACGCCGCCTGGAGACTCAGATACGGGCGCAATCCACACTACGGCGAGCGCACTTCCAGTGCCCGCAGTCGTGCCCAGGTTCGGGTTTTCTCGTCCGCGAAGTGTTTTCTGAGCAGTTGGGCTTCCATTGCGGCAGCGTCATCATCGGCCAGGCCGGCGGTATCAAGGCTGGCCAGGTCCTGTTGAAAGGTCTGAAACTGTTCGTCGAACCGTTCCCGTTCTTGCAGATAACCCACCACTTCGGTGACGCGAGCCTCGTCCACCCCCAGAGTTCTCAGACGTTCGCCGGCCTCCTCGGCAGAGCGCGCCCGGGTAATCGCGTCCTGACGCTGCTGATGGCGTTCGCCCTCTGCCATCATCCGGGTTTCCGTGCGACGAATGACCTCCGGCAACTGCTGGCGATGCCAGGCCTGCAGGTCCGCCCTGGCTTCGGCAGACAGATCCTGGCGCTGCTGGATATCGAGGCTGGCCAGCGTGTAATCGCCGTAGGCTTCCTCGAGACCAAAAAACGCCTCGTGAGTGTGTCCGGAGAAGGACTGCCTGCGCAGCGCCTTGAGGTCAGCCAGGGCGGTTTTCAGGGTTTCCAGTTGATAGGCGGGATCGTGCTGCCGGGTCGGATCCAGGTTGCGGTTGCCCAGCGCCATCATGTTGTCCTTGTATTGCAGGTACCGATCCAGCAGTGCCATGGCTTGTCTGGCGGCGGTCTCCGGCAGGTTGCCGTAGGCAAGGGCCTCGATTTCGGTCAGCGCCCGCTCGGCCGGAACCTCACCGATGGTATTGAGGAAGTAGTCAAAGAAATCCCGGGTTTCCAGTTCGATCACCAGATTGCCGTCGGCATCCGCCCGCAGGCGCCCGTCGATCTCGGTGCCGGCGAGAGAGGGGGCGTAGGGATTCTCGCCCAGGCTGCGGGGCGTTGAGTGGGTAATAGCGTTACGGTCGTTGGCGCTGGCCGGCGGCACCGCCACCCGGGACACAGGTCTGTCCGTGTTCCGGGTCGGTTGGGTTTCGGCAATGTGGCTCGCGGCAGTCCCGGTGGGGCGCTCGGCCTGCAGCAGCCAGACACCGGCAGCGACCATCGGAAGAACCAGCGCCAGGGGTAAAAGCGTGCGCTTGAGGGGGTGTTGAGTGTTTCGTGGCATAACAACGTCCTGAATGAGCAGGTTCAGCCATGAACAAAGCCCCTTCGTGAGGGGCTTCGCAATCGTGTCGACAGTTCCGATGAGCGTGTGTTAAAGCCCCCGGTTCTTCAGTCGGTTGGCGTGGCTGCGATACAGCGATATGGGGTCAGTGCGCCAGGAGCGGGCACCGAACAGATGGTTGATGGCGTCCACATGATTCATTTCATAATGGGTGCCGATGACATTGCCCATCTTGGTGGAACACTCGCCAACCAGGCCGTCATTGGCCTCGTTCCCGAAGGCCAGCGTGGTGATGCCAAGGAACGGATCGGTGATGTCGGTCCAGTTGGTCCACACGGCAGTACCGGTCCAGGAGAAGAACTTGATCTTGTTGCCGTTGATCCAGATGTCTTCACTGGTGCCGGCGCAGGCATCGCGATTCACGCCTTTCCAGCCGAGCGCGTCATTCAGTTGCGTGGTGCCGCGTGTGGTCAGGGTTTCCAGTGCCGCAACACCGTCCTGAGGGTTGTCAGCGTCGGACAGCGCATTTACCAGATCACCCAGGGCGTTGGCGATGGCGTTGGCGCCCCCTTCCACGTAGCTGCCCGGAGGCAGAATGCCGCGCGCGACGTCGGCCACTGTAGAGCCCTTGTTCACGCCGTTGATGGAAGTGACCGAAGCGATCTTGTGGGGGATCAGGGAAGCGGTTACCCGGGAAGTGGGTGCCCCCTGGCTGTGGGCCATGATGTTGACCCTGGACTCGCCCAGGCCGTTGATGTAATTGGCCAGTTGCTGGCCGCGCTGTTCGCTGCTGTTCACGAACGACACGCTGGCGGAATAAACCCGTGCGCCGCTGCGTTCGAGATTCCAGGGCACGGTGTGGAAGTAGTTGATCAGACCGCCGATGGTATTGAACCCGGTGACACCGTGAACCAGAACAATGGGGTGCTTGGTCTGGGTGTAACTGGCGAGGGTCAGGGTGGGTGCGGCAAGCAGGACAAAGCCTGCCATCACGGCGAGCGAAAGGACCTTACGCATGGTTGACTCCTGTTGTTTTTGTCGGTCGGCGGCCCTTCGGGCTACCGATTGTCGTCAATGCGCGAAGGATTATTGGGGATTGGCGGAGCGGTAAGAATCGCCCATTTGGGGGAGGCGGTTGTTAATAGTCCGGGCCGAAGCGGTGGGGCTCCAGCTCCATGTGGATGATGCGTTGTCCCAGCATGATGATGCGCCCGGCGTAGCGTTCTTCGCCGGTGGAGGTGAAGTCAAACAGGAAGCGCCGCCAGACGCGCATGTGGCCCTCATCGTCGCGCTTGAACCACAGGCCGCGAAGATAGACGGCATCGTCCAGCAGCATCACGTCCATTTTCTTGCAGTACTGTCGCGCTGCCTGCAGCACAAAGTCCTTGATGGCCTTGGCGCGCCACCAATACCAGATGAGAAAGCCGGCAACGAACAGCCAGAAGAGGGTTCCAAGGGTCACGGTAACAGCGATCTTCCACAGTGAGACACAGGGCGGATCGCCAGCCTACCTCATTGCGCAGGCTCAGGGAATCGTTGCTTGCTCTGCGGGGCCCGGGGTGCTCTCAGCCGATCGCACAACATGTGGAGGAAATGGTTGGTCAGCAGTTGGGCCTGATCAACGTTGCTGCCCAGATGCTCCGATTCCTCCCGCGCGCTCTCACTGCTTTGCACCGATTGGTTGCCCAGCTCCAGCAGGCGAGCCGCCTGCCGCTCCACCTGAACACTCAGGGCTGCCTGTTGATCGGTCGCCCCGGCCACCTCGTGGGTGCAGGAGGTGATCACATCAACATCCCGCAACGTGGTCTCCAGTGTCGCGCTCGCTTCATTGGCGATGCCCGCCGTCTGCTCACAGCAGCGGGCGCCGTGGTTGATTACATCCACCACCGCTGCGGTTTCGGTCTGCAGGCCGTGGATCATCTCGTCAATCTTGCGGGTCGATTCGTGAGTTCGCAGCGCCAGGCTCCGGACTTCGTCCGCGACCACCGCAAACCCCCGGCCGGACTCGCCGGCTCTGGCGGCCTCAATGGCTGCGTTCAATGCCAGCAGGTTGGTCTGTTCGGCGATGTCCGAGATAACGTCAAGCACCATACCGATGGCGTCACTCTTTTCACACAGCCTCTGCATGCGCTCATTGGCCACCGTCAACTGGCTCCGCAGCCCGGAAAGTGACTCGTTCATCGCTGTCATCTGGCCACGACAGTGCCCGGCGGACGTTCGGGCGTCGTCGGTGGCCTCATGGGTGCGGGCGGTCAGCTCACTGACTCGCCGGACACTCTCGGCGAGCTCCTCAAAGGCCCGGGTAATATCCTGGATGTCATCCTGCTGGCTGCGGATGCTGGCGACCGAGTTGGATACCCACTCAACCGTTCGTTGCTTGCGGCCATGCACTGTGCCGATGTTGGCATGCATGCGGGCGGACACCGCCCGCAGGATAGCGTCTCGCTTCTGCCGGTCGAATTCGATCCAGGCGCCTTCATCGCGGCGGCCGGTGTAAATCCAGGGCATGGCAGGGTGAGCCTGGCAACAGGCGGCTCTGGCACTGCGCATCATCGGCAGGGTAAGCCAGAAAAGTATCGCGAATACCGCCAGAACCAGCCCCTGAAGGGCAAGCAGGTGGGGCAGGGGCAGCGCACTCAGACCGATTCCGAGAATGGCAGACGCCAGCAACCCGCAAAGGCAGCCGAGCTTCAGCGCCAAAGGTGGGCTGACGGCCAGATACCGACGAGGTACCTTGCCCTGGTGCCAGGCTTGATAAAGCAGTTCCGCCCGGGCGATCTGCTCGGGCTGAGGTCGCGTGCGGACGGACTGGAATTCGACAATCTCGCCGTTTCGCCGGATCGGGGTAACAAAGGCATCAACCCAGTAATGGTCGCCATTCTTGCATCGATTCTTGACGATGCCGCGCCAGGATTCCCCGGTGCGGATGGTCTGCCAGAGATTCTCGAACGCGCCCGGGGGCATGTCCGGGTGGCGTATCAGGTTGTGAGGCTGGCCCACCAGCTCCTCAACCTGATAGCCGGCGACTTCGGCGAACTCCTCGTTGGCGTCCGTGATCACGCCCCGAAGGTCCGTCGTGGTAATCAGGTGATAATCTTCCGGGTACACCCGCTCTTTGTGACTTACGGGTTCATTTACACGCATAACGCATCCTGGATCGGTCTTTTCCTGCGTTAACTATCGACTGAGGTGGCGACTTTCGATATCCGTTTATTGCAAAAGTGAAACATTGTCCCATGCAATTGTTAGGCTTTCGTCCTGGCTCGTCGGTTTTTGCAATATCTGGCTAGGTTGGCGGCGGAGACTCTTTATGCTGATGTCTGCGAACGGTGGAACCGGTTCCAGGGGCTGCTGAACAGGAGTACGCAGTGCATGCAGGCATTACAACAACGAGATTTCAGGGCGCTGGTGGATAATCACCCCAAGGCGATCATGCTGTCGACGACGGAACCGAGAATTGCCTACGTCAACCGGAAGTTTCGGTCGGTCACCGGCTACCAGTCCGAGGAGGTCCTCGGGCAGTCGCCGTCACTGCTCAGTTCGGGGGTGCATTCGCCGGAGTTCTATCAGGCTATGTGGGCGAGTCTCGACAGTCATGGTCGCTGGGAGGGGGTGATCTGGAACCGGCGCAAGAACGGGGAAACCTACCCCCAGTGGCTGACGATCTACCCGGTGGAGCACGAAAACCGTCGCTTCTATGCCGGAGTGTTCATGGACGTTGGTGACCTGACGGCCAATGACGAACATCTGGCCTCCCTGGCCTACTACGACCCGCTGACCGAATTGCCCAACCGCATGCTGTTCCGGGAGTTCCTCACGGCCCGGGTTTCCCAGCACGAGCGGGATGGCCGCTGTTTCGCTGTGCTGTACGTGGATATTGATTTTTTCAAGTCAGTCAATGATCTGCATGGGCACGAATGCGGCGATCGGGTTTTGCAGCAAGTGGCGCTGTGTATTCAGAGCGTACTCAGGCGCGGGGACGTCGTGGCCAGGCTCTCCGGTGATGAGTTTGCCGCCATTGTAGAGCTGCCTTCGGACGATGATCTCGACACTATCTGCCAACGCATGACCCAGATCTTCCGGGCCCCGGTGGTGGTCGATCACCGGGAATTCTTCCTGTCCGCCTCCGTGGGTGCTGCGGTTTATCCGGACCATGGTAAGACCGGCGGTGAGTTGCTGCAGAATGCGGACCGCGCCATGTATACCGCGAAACTGGCCGGGCGCGCCTCTTACCGGGCCTACAGTGCGGTCGATACCGAGCGGGGCAGGTACCGGCAGCGCCTGTCGGAGGCATTGATTGCCTCGCTGAAAACCGCGCCGGAAGAATTCAGTGTGGTTTACCAGCCCCAGTACCACCTTGATACCGGGCTGCCGGCGGGGCTGGAAGCGCTGATACGCTGGCAGCATCCGGAGTTCGGCACGGTTTCGCCCGCAGACTTTGTCGCCATCGCCGAGCAGCGCGGACATATCCATGAACTCACCGAACACCTGGTGCGCTGCATTCTCACCGATCTGCCTGAACAGCCAGACGACCTTCCCGGGGGATTGTGTCTCGCCATCAATATCTCCGCCCGCCAGATTACCGATAACCGTCTGGAAGGCCTGCTTGATCCGCTTATCGGGCGACTCCGCAGAATAGGCTGGCGGCCAGAGATCGAGATTACCGAAACTCATCTGATGAACCTGTCCAGGCAGTGCCTCAATCGACTGCAGGCGCTGGTTGCGCGGGAGGTGACCGTTGCCATCGACGACTTCGGAACCGGCTACTCTTCGCTGGCTTATCTGCACACCTTGCCGGTGCAGGTCCTCAAGATTGACCGCCAGTTTATCCGGCGCCTGGACGGCCCGGCCCGGAATTCACGGATCGTTTCCGCGATTCTGGCCATTGCCGAGGCACTGGAACTGGACGTTGTCGCCGAAGGTATCGAGCACGAAGACCAGCACAGGAGACTCCGGGAACTGCATTGCCACAGGGGGCAGGGATTTCTGATGGCCAGACCGCAACCCTGGGCGGCTCTGGGCAATGCACTTTTTGTTCAGTATCAATAATCGATCAAGCGGTCGCGGGTCAGCGGGCATTTTGCAACATTTGGCTAGGTGTCACGCCCGTATTGCCTTAAAAGAGGGAGCACAACCAGCTTCCCCCGGACCCTATGCCACATACTGCGCCAGAACTGGAACTTGATGCCTACCTGCGGCTCCATCGGGCCTCCCTTGGGGAGTGGCTGACCGCTATCCGGGAAATCTCCGGGTGTGACGCCATGGCGTGCCGGCTTGAGCGTGACGGAGGGACGGTTGGCGCCCTGGCCGCTCTGGGGTCGCGCCAGGGTTCTGTCGTCTGTATTCACGCCGGTCAGGGCGTGGAGATGACAGGCTGCCGCACAGCCGACCCGATTCTGGTTCAGCCGCTGGCTGGCGAGCCCGAGGTGGCGCTGGACAGTGGCCTTTGGCGGCCATTGTCGCAGCTGACCGTGGTCCGCCCCGAAGATCGCTTCCGGATCCGGTTAACGGCAGGCAGCCGGGTGCTGATCCTACGGCCGTCGGCCAGCATGGGAGGCAGCCTTCGCGACCTTTCCACCGCGCAGACAATGTCTGTCTGTGAGGAACTGATCGCCTGTTACCTGCACCGCTCGTCGTTTTTCCGGGACCACGTTCAAGCCAGGCAGGTGACCAGTGCGCTGTTCGACCAGCTGTCGCGGATCGGTAAAAGGGGATCGAAACCGGCATGCGACTGCCCGGACCTGGATCGACGATTACTCCGGGCCATGAAGAAGATCCGCCAGGAACCGGACTGGGACTTCAACCTGGCGGAGCTGGCGTCACACGCGGGCGTCAGTGAGCGCAATCTGTATTACCTGATGAAGCGGGAAACCGGCATCACCCCCTACCGGTTCTACCAGCGCGACCGTTTGGTGAGAGTCCGACGGCGGTTGGTGGACTGCCAGTGCGAGGTGCCACACATTTCCTGGTACGCCGCCGATGAGGGGTTTTCTCACCTTGGCCGGTTTGCCTCTCTGTACCGCCAGCATTTCGGTGAGCTGCCCAGTGAAACCGTCCAGTGGCGGCGCAGCCTGCAAGCGGGGGAGACAGTCCGCCCGGCGCCCGCCCTTGCCGTTTCCGGCATGGCCAACTGAAAGGGCCCGGCTCACCTCGCGGTGGCCGGGCCTGAAGTGCTTTCGGTCAACCGGTCAGTGGACCGGTGCCGGCTTTCCGTTGCCGTCACCGCCGCCTTCGTCAGCGTATCCGTCCGCCGCTGAGCCATGATGGTCACGGGCCAGCAGGATGTAGAACGCCGGCAGCACGAAGACCGTGAACAGGGTGCCGATACCAAGGCCGGCGCTGATGGTCAGGCCGATGGCAAACCGGCTTTCCGCGCCCGGGCCGATGGCGATCAGCAGCGGCACCATGGCAAAGATCAGCGCCAGTGAGGTCATGATGATCGGCCGTAGGCGGATCGCCGCGGCTTCGATCACCGCATCGCGCTTGTTCAGGCCCTTGTCCACCTGCAGGGCATTGGCGAATTCCACAATCAGGATGCCGTTCTTGGACACCACGCCGATCAGCGTGATCAGGCCCACCTGGGTGTAGATGTTCATGGTGGCGAAGCCCAGCACGATGAAGGCCATGGCGCCCGCCACCGACATGGGTACCGACACCAGAATGATGAACGGATCGCGCCAGCTTTCGAACTGGGCCGCCAGCACCAGGTAGATCACCAGCAGTGACAGGAAGAAGGTCACCACCAGGGCACTGCCCTGATTGGCAAACTGCCGTGATTCGCCGGTGTAATCCGACGTGAACCCCTGCGGGAACACCTCGTCGGCGGTGGATTCCATAAACGCCATGGCGTCGCCGACGGTTACCCCGGGCATCACCACACCCTGCAGCGTCAATGAATTGAGCTGATTGAACTGGGTGCGCTGGGACGGCTCAACGTCATGCTCGAAGCTGACGACGCTGCCCAGGGGCACCAGCTGGCCGTTGTCGGCGCGGATGTAATACTCGTTGAGGGCATCCGCGGTCATGCGGAACTCCTGCTCGACCTGGGGGATAACCTGGTAGGAGCGGCCTTCCATACTGAAACGGTTGATGTAACCGCCGCCCAGCATGCTCGACATTGCCTGCCCCACATCCTGCATGGACAGCCCCAGATCCGCGACCCGGTCGCGGTCGACCCTGATGCGGGTGACCGGCCGGTCGAAGTCAATCGACTTCTGCAGGAACATGAAGTTACCGCTGCCCATAGCCTTGCCCAGCATTTCGTCGGCCACTTCATTCAGGCGGTCATAGTCCTCGCCGGTGGTGATCACGAACTGGAACGGCAGACCACCACCGGAGCCGGGCAGGGACGGCCGCGGGAACACCGCGGTCTGCAGACCGGTGATTTTCTTCAGCTCGCTGTCGAGCTGCGGCTGAACGTCGGACTGGGTAACGTCGCGGTCACCCCACGGCTTCATCTTGAAACCACCGAATACGGCGTTGGGAGCGGTGATGCCGAGAATCATGAAGTCCTCGTTGTAACCGGGCACCGTCTCCATGCGCTCCAGCACTTCTTCGCCATGCTCCTGCAGGTAGTCGAGGGTGGCCGTCTGGGGCGCCAGCCCCTGATAGAACAGGATGCCCTGATCCTCCGTAGGGGCCAGTTCGTTCTGGCTCATCATCACCATGAAGTAGATGGAGGCCAGTACCACCAGGGCAAAGAAAACCACCACGGACTTGGTGTCCATCAGCGCACTCAAGGCCCGCTTGTAGCCGTTGGCCAGACCACCGAAGGAACGCTCTACCAGTTTCTCGAAACGCCCGGGATTGCCATGGGGCTTGAGAATCTTGCCGGACAGCATGGGCGACAGAGTCAGGGCGACAATGCCGGAAATTACCACGGTGCCGGCCAGAGTGAAGGCAAACTCGGTGAACAGCGAGCCCACCAGACCGCCCATAAAGCCGATGGGCGCGTATACCGCCACCAGGGTGGTGGTCATGGCGATGATCGGTACCGCCATCTCGCGCGCACCGTTGATGGCGGCATCAAATCGGGACTCGCCGTGTTCGATATGGCGGTGCACGTTTTCCACCATAATGATGGCGTCATCCACCACCAGACCGATGGCGAGCACCATCGACAACAGGGTCAGCAGGTTCAGCGAGAACCCCATCATCAGCATGACAAACGCACCACCGACCAGTGACAGCGGCACCGCCACCGACGGCACCACCGCCGCCCGCACGGAGCCGAGACAGAGGAAAACCACCACCAGTACTATGACCAGAGCCTCAAGCAGGGTCTTGATCACCTCATTGATGGAGTTGTCGATGAAGTCGGAGGCGTCATAGGCCAGGCGTACGTCGAGGCCCGAGGGCAATTGCTGCTCGATGCCCGGCAGTTCGTCCTTGACCAGTTCCGCCACCGTCAGCGGGTTGGCCCCCGGTGACAGCTCAATGGCCACGTAAGTGGCGGGCTGGCCCTTGTAGAGCGCGAGCTGATCGTAGGTTTCCGACCCCAGTTCAACGCGGGCAATGTCTTCCAGGCGGATCAGCGAGCCATTGGCTTCCTTGATCACCAGATCCCGGAACTGCTCCGGGTCGCCGACATCGGTGTCGCTGGTCATGCTGATCTTGGTGTATTTGCCCTCGGTGTTGCCCACGGCCGCCTGATAGTTGTTCTGCAGCAGCACCTGCACCACTTCCTGGGGGGTCATGTCGACGGCAGACAGGCGTTCAGGGTCAAGCCACGCCCGCAAGGCGAACTTGCGCCCCAGCAGCTCGGCCTTGCCGACGCCGGAAAGTGCCTGAAGTTTGGGCTGCACTACCCGGGTGAGGTAGTCGGTGATCTGCGGCACTTCCAGTTCATTGCTGTAAAACGCAATGTACATGAGCGCCGTGGAATCACCTGTGGTGGAAGTGATCACCGGGTCCTGGGCATCGGCCGGCAACACGTTGCGCTGGCTGGCAACCTTGGCCTGGATTTCGGCCAGTGCGGCATTGGCGTCGTAGTTCAGCTCCATCTTGGCTTCGATGGTGGACTGGCCCTGGGAGCTGGTGGAGGTCAGGTAATCAATGCCGCTGGCTTCGGCAATGGCCTGCTGCAGCGGTGTGGTGATGAAGCCCTTGACCAGATCCGAACTCGCGCCGGGGTAGGACGTGGTCACCGTGACCGTGGTGCTTTCCAGCTCCGGGTACTGCCGGATTTCCATCTCCATGGCCGCCCGGGCACCGAGCAGCAGGATCAGCAGGCTGACCACTGTCGCCAGTACGGGGCGCTGGATGAATATGTCAGTGAAGCGCATTATTCAGACGCCTCCGCCGACTCATCATCGTTGTCCTGGACGGTTACCCGTTGCTCGGCCCTCAGTCTCAGCAGGCCTTTGGCAACCACCTCTTCACCTTCTTCCAGCCCATCCTCGATGGCCACGCGACCATCTCGAACTTCGCCGGATTCAACCGAGCGCCGGTTCACAATCAGCTCGCCGTCGTCGTTTTCCTCGACCACGAACACAAAATCGCCATAGGTGTTGTAGGAAATCGCGGTTCGCGGCACGGTGACCACCTTGCGGTCTTCGGGCTGCCGGGTCTGCACGGTGGCAAACATACCCGGGCGCAGTGCGTTGTCGGGATTGGCGACGGTCGCGCGGATGCGTACGGTGCGGGTTTCCGGGTTCACGGAGGTGTTGATGGCACTGACCTTGCCCGTGAAGGTCTGATCCGGAACCGCGGCGACGGTCACGTTGACGTCATAACCAGTGGCTACCCGCGGCAGTTCTTTCTCGGACAGGGTGTAGTCCACGTAGATAGGGTCGAGCATGTTGATTTCGACTATCGGCGTACCGGTCGGGATGTATTCACCCTGATCGACCATGCGCAGGCCGAGGGTGCCGTCAAAGGGGGCGCGAATCACCTTCTTGTTAAGCTGTGCTTCTGCTTCGTTGACCCGCGCGCGGGCGGCATCGAAGTTGGCTTTGGCCTCATCAAACTGGGACTGGGAGACGGCGCGTTTCGGCAGCAGGTCGGATACCCGCTTGAACTCCTGGTCAGCAAGCTGGGCTTCGGCCCGCCGCGTACGCAGTGCCGCTTCGTCGATGGCGGCGTCGAGGCGAAGCAGGACGTCGCCCTTGGCCACGGTGTCACCGGACTCGAAGCCGATGGTTTCCACCACCCCGGGAACTTCGTTGGCGACTTCAATACCATTCACCGCTTCGACACTGCCCACAGCCTTGATCGCCGGCGTCCATTGGCCGGCCCGCACTTTGGTGGTCGAGATTTCTGCCGGAGGCTGCGGCTGGGAAAGCTGCTCTTCCATCTGGCCGAATTGATAGAATTTGTAGCCGAAAATGCCGCCGAGCACGACACCGAGGAAGAGAATAACAATCAGGAAGCGGGAGGCAGTGCGCATAGTTCAGTCCTGGGTATTAATTTCCATCGGAAAATCCGTCACCAAAACGGCAACCCGGTTGCCGATTGACTGTGTTTGTCCGGAGAGGGAAAGAGTTTGTGATTGATTCTTAATAGAGATTAATAAAATAGCATCCTATACAAAAAGCAGGTGTTTTGTCACCGGTTGGATGCCAGAATTACGGTCAGTGAACCGTAAGGGATTACACTATGCATTGGATATTGGGTATTGCACTGGCGGTCGCCGTTTTTGTCGTCCTGAAGCAGTGGGGCGCGTTGTCAGCGGAGCGCAAAAAGGCGGCTACCTGGAAAGTGGTTCTGGTCGTGGGTGGCGCCATGCTGGTATTTCTGGTGTTGACCGGACGGGTGCATGTGCTCACCGCCGCCGTTGCCGGTCTGATCCCGTTGTTGCGCAAGCTGCCCGCGCTACTGAAATTTGCGCCGCTGGCGAGGCGAATGTATAGCCAGCGCCGGCCTTCAGCCGGGCGCGAGGAGGCCGCCGGCGAGCGGGGTAACGACCATGGTGGGCAACGCCGGGCCGGGTCAGGACAGATGAGCGTGACCGAAGCCTGCGAGATCCTTGGGGTCTCCGCGGATTGCCCGGCGGACGACGTCGTCCTGGCGCACCGGCGCCTGATGCAGAAGATTCATCCCGACCGTGGTGGCAACGACTATCTGGCGGCCAAGGTCAACGAGGCCAAAGCGACCCTTCTAGCCGCCCGCTCCAGGGCGGCCTGACGCCTTCAGAACAGGTCGACCCGCACCTCAAAGGTCTGGTTCTCGCGCTCGTTTCCGCCGACCTGATAGGTAATGCCGGATTGTGTGCCGGCCTGGCGGCTGCGGGTACTCCCCAGCTCTACCCATTCACCCGGCTCGACCCGCCGGATGGTCATCAGTGCTTCGGTTTCATAGCCGGGCATATCGCCTTCCGGGTCTTCCTCGAAGGATACGATGTTCAGTTCTATGGCGTTGTCTGAGATCGCCTGGGGACTGACGAGGAAGCCACTGCGGGTTTCCACCTGGCCAAGCACGGCAGCGGGGTTGCGGCCACCCCGGATCGCTACCGGGATCGTGCGCACCTGGCCTGAAGTAATGTGAGCGGATTGTCCGTCCTGAACGACCAGTGAGCGCTCCTGGTTTCGCCGGGTGGTGGTTACCTTGCGTTCGATACGGGCCTCGCCCTGACCATCGGCCAGGGTCACCCCGCCACCACCGCTTTTGGCGTTCAGGTTGCTGCGGGAACGGACCGTGATGCGCATCTGGGCCGGCGCCACATCCATGGTTTTCACCAGCATGCCAATCTCGTCCAGAACCTCCTGCTCGCCGCGGATGATCATTTGCTGGCCTTTGGCGGTCACTTTGATCTGGTCGCGACCATACAGTTCACTGACCTGGGCGGCGACATCGCTCGCCGCACGGTTCTCAAGCTGATAACTGCGGGTTTGCGGGGCTGCAAGCGCCGCGCTCGACAACAACAGGATGATCGCGAACAGCAGCGTCGGAACCGGGCTGAACGGGCGGGAAACAGGCGTGGGGATCATGGCATTCACCGGGAAAAAATCCATAAAAATCGGGTTCGCGGGTTGCAAACCCGAAAAGCCGGGGTATATATTGAAAAGCATGAAGACTACACACGCGACCTGTCAATTGAATGTTCTGCAAGCTTTCGGATCGAAACCGATGGCGGCAGTCGCGTCTGTGTTTTTCTGGTGGTTTGGTTATGGCTATTTTAGCCAGAGCCCGGGCCGCCCATAAGATCTTCATCGACCGATTTACGAGGAAGGCAGCCCGGCAGAACCCCAGGCTGCCACCGGACTCGAAAAAGCCCCGACTGGTAGCCCAGCCGGGGCTTTTTTGATTCTGAAACAGGGAAATGGACCACCGACATGAACATGCCTCTGAACATTGATGCGCTGAGCGAGCCTGCGACTGAGACCACCGCCACGGCGAGCCATCGCAGCGAGGAGATTCTGCCATCTGCCGCTGAGCTGAAAACCAGTCTGCCCGTGACACCAGCGATTGAACGCCAGATTCTTCGTCACCGCGACGATATCCGCCAGGTGTTGCGGGGAGACGACCCCCGCACGCTCATTGTGATGGGACCTTGCTCCATTCACGATGAAGTGGCGGCCCTGGAATACGCGGCGAAGCTCAGCGCGCTGGCAAAGAGTGTCAGTGATCGTTTTCTCATTGTCATGCGGGCTTACCTGGAAAAACCCCGAACCACCGTGGGCTGGAAAGGGCTGTTGTATGACCCGGACCGTACCGGTGCCGGCAATCTGGCCGAAGGCCTGGTGCGGTCACGCCGGTTGTTGCTGAATCTGGCGGAGTCGGGCCTGCCGTTGGCGACTGAGGCACTCAGCCCCTTTGCGATGGACTACCTGGGTGACCTGATCAGCTGGACAGCCATCGGCGCCCGTACCACCGAGTCCCAGGTGCACCGGGAGCTGGTCAGCGGTCTGCCAATGCCGGTGGGATTCAAAAACGGCACCGACGGCGGCGTGACCGTGGCCATCAATGCCATGAAATCGGCGGCGCACCCCCATCACCACATGGGGGTTTCTCGTCACGGCGCGCCCGCGATGATCACCACCGCGGGTAATCCGGACACCCATCTGGTGCTCAGAGGCGGGCGCGGTCTCACCAACTACGACGCCGAAAGTATCGGCCAGGCGGTTGACGCGCTCTGCAGCGCCGGGGTGTCCAGCGCTGTCATGGTGGACTGCAGTCACGACAACGCCTGCAAACAGGCGGAGCGTCAGCTGGACATTGCTCGCGAGGTCATGGCGCAGAAGGCCGCAGGGAACACCTGCATCCGCGGACTGATGCTGGAAAGTTTCCTGCAGCCGGGCCGTCAGAATGACGGCGCCGATCTGACCTACGGCTGCTCCATCACGGATCCGTGTATCGGCTGGGCGCAGACGGAGGCTCTGATCCGCTCACTGTAGAGAACAGCAGTTGCCCCGCCAGCAGCAGCAACACGCCGCCCATCAGCCGGTCGAGCCAATGGCCGAAGCGGTTAAACCCGCGGCGGATCCGCGGCAGGGTGAAAAACGTGGCCACCAGGGCGAACCACAGCCCGGTGGCGAGCGCCATGTAGACGCCGTAAGCGGCTTGCAGTGCAATGGGGGTGCCCGGGCTGATGACCACCGAAAACAGCGACACGAAAAAAAGCGTGGCCTTGGGGTTGAGCGTGTTGGTCAGAAAGCCCAGCCGGAATGCCGCCCGCCCCCGTTGGTGGGGGGCATTTCCCGTCTCCACGTGCACGCCGCCGGCTCTCGCCCGGAGGCACTGAATCGCAATCCAGGTCAGGTAGAGCGCCCCCACCAGCTTGAGAACGTTAAACAACAGCAATGACTGTTGAATCAGCAAGCCAATCCCCAACAAAGAGTAGGTAACGTGTACGAGTATGCCGGTGCCAATGCCGAATGCCGTGAGCAGGGCGGTCCGGCGACTCTGACACAGGGCCTGTCGAAGCATGACGGCAAAGTCGGGCCCGGGACTGGCCACGGCCAACAGGTGTACCAGAGCGACGGTCAGGAATTCGGGCCAGTAGTTTTGCATTCGATTTTTTCCTCCGAACCAATCCGCAGGTGGTGACAATGAGAATGACTGTGAGCGCAAGGATATAAGTGATGGCCCGGAATATCCTGTGTCAAAGGCAACTAAATTAGCCGGCTATACTGTCATGACTGACAGCCAATGGTTAATCCGAGGGAGAGGCAGTGATGGAGAAGCGAACGGTTGATGTGGCGATTATCGGCGCCGGCACCGCCGGCATGGGCGCTTATCGTGCCGCCAAAGCTCACACGGACAGCCTGGTACTGATTGAAGGCGGGCACTACGGCACCACCTGTGCCCGTGTCGGCTGCATGCCCAGCAAACTGCTGATCGCGGCTGCCGAGCAGGCCCACAGTATGGGGCAGGGGGCGAAGTTCGGGGTTCACCCCGGCGATATCCGCATAGATGGCAAAGCGGTGATGGCGCGGGTCCGAAGCGAGCGTGACCGCTTCGTAGGGTTTGTGCTGGAGGCTATTGACGATATGCCCGCCGAGCATCGGGTCACGGGTACTGCGCGTTTCGTGGACGCCCATCGCCTGATCATTGATGACGAGGTGGAAATTACCGCCGGCCGCGTCATTGTGGCAACCGGATCACGGCCTAACCTTCCGGGCTTTCTGAAGGACGCCGAGGATCGCCTGGTCGTCAACGACGATATTTTCGAATGGCAGGACCTGCCGGCATCGGTGGCGGTGTTTGGCCCTGGCGTCATTGGGCTGGAGCTGGGCCAGGCCCTGAGCCGCCTTGGCGTCCGAGTGCGAATGTTCGGTGTTGGCGGAGCCCTGGGGCCAATCCGGGAGCACAGGATGCGGGAGTACGCCCTGCAGACGTTTAACCGGGAATTTCCTCTGGATCCGGAGTCAGACGTCAAGGCGGTTGAGCGCACCTACGACGGCGTGGCGGTGACCTTTGTGGATGCTGATCGCGGCGAGGTCACGGAAACCTTCGAGTATCTGTTGGCGGCCACCGGCCGACGGCCCAATGTGGATCAGCTGGATATCCAGAATACCGACATCGAGCTGGACGATCGCGGCATGCCCTTGTTTAACCGCTACACCCTGCAATGTGGGGACAGCCATATTTTCATTGCCGGGGATTCCAACAATGATGCGCCATTGTTGCATGAGGCCGCGGATGAGGGGCGGATTGCCGGAGATAACGCCGGGCGTTTCCCGGATGTTCGGGCGGGCTTGCGCCGCACCCCCCTGGCGGTGGTGTTTACCGATCCGCAGATTGCTACCGTCGGTTTGACGATCGATCAGGTGGATGAGCGTTGCAAAGGTTGCTACGGCGTCGGCGAGGTGTCCTTCGAGGGGCAAGGGCGGAGTCGGGTCATCGGCAAGAATCAGGGCCTGTTACGGGTCTACGGTGAGCAGGGTAGCGGCCAGTTTCTGGGGGCGGAGATGTTCGGGCCGGCGGCCGAGCACATTGCCCACCTGCTGGCCTGGTCGGTGCAACGCCGCATGACCGTCAGTGAGATGCTGGATATGCCGTTCTACCATCCGGTCATCGAGGAGGGTGTGAGAACCGCGCTGCGGGACCTCAATCGCAACCTTCACATCGGACCGGAGGTGGTCAGGCATTGCATGGATTGTGGTCCCGGCGCATAGGCGCCGGAGCGGCCTGGCGCTCGCGACGGGCCCAGAACTTTTCATGGAAAAAATACGCGACGGTGTTGATCGCCGGCTCCACCATTGCGATCAGGCTGCCGATGAGAATGTCACCCGTGAGCACAAACGCGACGGTGAACGCCACGGTAAAATGCGTGAGCGCAAAGGTGATGGTTTTCAGTAATGAATTGTCGCCCGACTTTCCATGATCGTGAACAAACAGTTTGAGCGCACTCATGACCAGCCCCATTTGGTGAATGTCTGAGTCTCATAGTAGGAGTAAGTGATAATCATTGTTAAATAAATCATGTAAAGAAATTCCATAGGCCTGTGCTATTGCTGGGATTGGTCAACTAAACTTCACGGATTTCAATTATCTGACTTATATTGGGGTCAGATTCACTTCAGTAACTGTCAAGGAGACGCGTTATGGGTAAGAACTTCATCGGTCTGGATACCGCCAAAACCGAACAACTGGCCAGCGCCCTGAACGATCTGCTGTCCAACTACCAGATTTTTTACATGAACGTCCGTGGCTACCACTGGAATATCAAGGGCGACAATTTCTTCGAACTGCACGTCAAATTTGAGGAGCTCTACGACGATCTGTTGCTGAAAATCGACGAGATCGCAGAGCGTGTGTTGACGCTGGGTCATCGCCCGGCACACGCCTACAGCACTTACATTGAGAAGTCCGAGGTGCCGGAACGCAAGGACGTGTCAGACGGCAAGGTTGCGATGGAAAACATCGTCGAGAGTTTCGCCAAGCTGATCGGCAAACAGCGGGAGCTTCTGCACCTGGCGGGCGATTCCGATGACGAAGGCACGGTCGCGCTGATGAGTGATTACATCTCGCAGCAGGAGAAAACCGTGTGGATGTACCGCAGCTATCTGGGCCAGTAACGCCCCGGACTGTCAGTCGATAGTGGAAAGGCGGCCTTCGGGCCGTCTTTTTTTTGGGCGACGGCCGGGTAAATCTTGCCTTCATGTAACTGTAACGCCTGGTTAACAGTTCGTTCATAAAGCCTCTCCATAGTGTGATCACCCAACTCAATGACGATCAATAAAGATCACTGATGGAGAAATCGAATGAAAAAGCAATTGCTGGCTCTGGCTATCGGTTCCATGGTTGTAGCGCCCTCGGTCGCGCTGGCAGACAAGGGCCCGATTGTTTACGGCAAGTTCAACGTATCCTACGAAAACGTTGACGATGGCGAAGCCGATGCGTGGGAGCTGCGCAGCAACTCGTCGCGGATCGGTGTGAAGGGTGATCTGGATCTGGACGCTGAGAATCTGAAGGCGATCTACCAGGCAGAATTCCAGATGGACGTGGATGACGGCGATCGCGGTGATGGCCCTTTCTCCCAGCGCAATATCTACGGTGGTTTCCAGCACGCCAACCTGGGTACGCTGATCGCGGGTAAATTCGACACCCCGTTCAAGAAAGCGCAGGGCAAGGTTGACCAGTTTGGCGACCTCGGTGGTGATATCGGTGCGATCCTCGATGGCGAGGAGCGTGCAAGCAACATTGTCCAGTACAGCACACCGAAGCTGGCGGAGAGCTTCACCGTCAATCTGGCCTTTATTCCGGGTGAAGAGGAAGGAACGGATCGTGACGGCGTTGCAGATTCCGTCTCCTCCTCCTTTGTTTTCGACAATGGCACCTTTTACGGTGCTCTGGCGTACGACTCCGAAGTGGTAACCTCAGTGTACGACCTGGGTGACTCGGTGCCGGTCGATGCGCTGCGCGCGGTGGGTATGGTGCGTATCCAGAACTTCGAACTGGGTGCCCTGGTTCAGCAATCCGAGACCTCCGATGAGGTTGCCGGGCTGACCTACGAGGACACCAGTTACATCGTCAGCGGCGCGGTAAAGCTGGATCGCCTGAAGCTGAAAGCCCAGTACGGCCTGACTGACCTGGACCAGACTGATGACGACCTGACGCTGATGGCCGCTGGTGCTGACTACAAGGTTGGATCCAACAGCAAGGTCTTCGGTTACTACGCCAACGTAGAGGCCGATGAAGCCGCGCTGGAGGATACCTTCTTCGGCATCGGTTTTGAGCACAAGTTCTCGATGTAAAGGCTCCGAACGCTGGAAATCGTGTTGCTGTCATCTTCGCCGGGGCCATTGCCCCGGCTTTTTTGTTGTGCTGCCGGAGCGGTCACACCGCTGCTTTCAGAGGCGGCACCTGCTGATGCAGGAACCATTTCTCGGTGACCACCTTGCGGGTGAACCAGTGAGATCGCATCAGGGTGCTGGCCAGGGGCGCTTTCACCCAGTCCGGAACCTGCCAGCCCTGATCAGCCTCCATTGCGCGGTTGCCGAATCGTTCAGCAATTGCTTCGCCGTAGGTCTGGAGTGTTTGCGCGGAGTTATCTCCGGCTTCCCGGATAACGCGCGCAGCAATCAGTGCCGATTCGATGGCCGGGCGTATGCCTTCACCGCTCTGGGTATAGGCCAGTCCGGCGGAATCGCCAATCAGCATGATTCCCTCGTCCACCAGAGGTCGCTCGGCATGATTGTAGAGCAGGTAGGCGTGACCCTTGAAGCGCCCGGGCAGGTCTGCCGGTATGCGGCCACTGGCTTTCATTTCCTCAACGAACTGCTCCAGGTGATGGGTCAGTTTGTGGTTGTCTTCGCGGCCCAGGCCGATGTTCAGGAAGTTTCCTTTGCGGAACACCCAGGCGTAACCTTTCAGGTCACGGCAGAACCAGAGCTCTGGTGTGTCCCCCCTTGCGGCGCATACCCGGGACTGGGCCGGCGTCATCTCGAACTCAACCTCCTTCGCCGCCACCACGGTTTCATGCCCGCCGGGACCATCGCCCAGTAATCGCGCCACGGGACAGAAGTGGCCGCCGGCCCCAACGATGAGGGGGGACTCCCAGGTGTTGTTGACCACCCAGTTTCCATTCTCACGCTCAATGGATTTCACCGGCGTGCCCAATACCCTGGGCGCCTGTACGCGACCAAGCAGGTAATCGTCGAACTCGCAGCGGCGTATGCCGTAGCTGACCACTTCTTCGTGGTTATTCTCAACGGCGTTCTGTCCCATCATGCCGATGCGGAAGCGGCGGATCGGTTGTAATGTGCGGCCATGGCCATAATCGGCGAGGTCGATACCGAGGCTGTCCATGACCGCTGGCGTGACCCAACCGGCGCAGGTCTTGTCGCGGGGGAAGGTCTGCTTGTCAATCAACAGCACCCGCTTGCCGCTGTCCTGCAGCGAGTGGGCCAGTGTGGATCCGGCCGGGCCTGCGCCCACAATGATCAGGTCATAATATTCCATGGTCAGGCCTCCGGCGCGGCAGGAAGGGCGTAAAGGTCCTGGCGGCTCTGGGGCAATCGGTTATTGCCACCGTGGGTGAACACGACCTGAAACAGCTGCAGGGAACCGGCGCGGAAGGCGGCAACGGAGCCCGCCAGATACATGCGCCAGGCGCGGGTGAAATGCTCGTCGTACATGGCCGTTACCTCAGCTTCTCTGGCGGTGAAGCGTTGCATCCAGTCGCTCAGTGTAAGAGCGTAATGGAGGCGCAGGTTCTCCACATCCAGCACTGAAAAATCTCCCTGCTCGCAGATCTCCATGAACTCGCCAATGCTGGGCGGGTAGGCCCCCGGAAAGATGCGTTTCTCGATCCAGGCGTTCATCAGCATGGGCCGGTTGCGGCCGATGCTGTGCAGCAGGGCAAGGCCGTCGGGTTTCAGGGAGCGCCGGATGAGGGCCGCCAGCGCCGGGTAATTTTGCTTGCCCACGTGCTCGAGCATGCCAATGGAGACGAAGGCATCGTACTGCCCCTGAATGTTGCGATAGTCGTCTTCCACATAATCGATCAGGTGGTCCAGCTGCTGGCGCTCCGCTTCCGCCCGGGCATACGCCAACTGTTCCTTGGAGATGTTGTAAGCGTGCACCTTGACGCCGTAGTTTCTGGCCATATAGCGGGCCAGGCCGCCCCAGCCACATCCGGCCTCCACCACGGTCATTCCCGGTCGGAGACGAAGCTTGCGGCAGACGTGTTCCAGTTTGGCCAGCTGTGCCTGCTCCAGGCTGAGGTCCGCGCGCTCGTAATAGGCGCAGGTGTACTGCATCTCGGCATTGTCGAGCCAGAGCCGATAGAACTCATTACCCAGGTCATAATGATGGTGAATGTTTTCCCGGGCCTCGGACACGCCGGTCGGGCGTGGATTGTGGTTGCGCCACAGCGCGTCCAGCCACTTTGGCCAGCGCTCGCGAGCCTGATGAACACAGCGATAGAGCGTTTCCATCAGGTCGGACAGGTCCCCCTCCACCGTCAGCCGCCCGGCACTGTAGAGGTCGCCGAATGCCAGGTTCGGGTTGGCCACCAGCGATCTCAGGGCCTTGGGGTCGTTGAGGTGAATGGTGAAGCGGGCTTCGCCTTGCTCGGGCTCGATGACGTCGTTATTCCACAGGCGGAAGCGCACCGGCGGAGAACCGGCCATGCGCATCAACTTGGTCACCAGCCAGATCTCGTAGGAGCGGGGTTCGCGGTCAACCTGAAGATCCTCAATGGGCAGTTTCAGCACATGGGCTTTCGGGCTGGGGGCCTGATCGGTAGGGTCCGTGTTCTGGGCCGTGCTCTGGTTCATGTGTTCTTCTCCCTTTGGCTGCCGGGGTGATCACAGAATCTGATCAAACCTCACATCCGTGATGGTTCAGCGGTCAGGGCGTATCCCGAATTCACAACTGAGAAACACCGGTCGTGTAACCAGTATAGAAAATGATCGGGTTTTGTCATGGCGGGCGGGCAAAACGCGGAAGGCCGGAGCATCTGCTCCGGCCTTCCGGGAGGATCAGTAGGACGAACTCATGCCGAACCATTCGGGGAAGATAACGATCAGGGCCAGCACCAGTATCTGCAACAGGATGAAGGGAAGCACCCCTTTGTAGATGTCCGTTGTGCGTACCTGAGGTGGGGCGACCCCCTTGAGATAGAACAACGAAAACCCGAACGGGGGCGTCAGGAAGCTGGTTTGCAGGTTCATTGCCACCAGAATCGCAAACCACAGCATGTTGATGCCCAGAGCTTCGGCCACCGGCGCCAGAATCGGCACAATAATGAATGAGATCTCCACGAAGTCGATGAAGAAGCCGAGAACCAGGATCACCAACATGGCCAGGATGATGAAGCCCCATTTCTCGCCCGGCAGTTGCAGCAACCATTCCTCGAGCAGGTAGTCGCCGCCGGTGTAGCTGAACACCATGGAGAACGCCGTGGCACCGATCAGGATGGCGAACACCATGGCAGTGACCTTGACGGTGTCCTTGGAAGCGTCCCACACCATCTTGAAAGAAAACTGGCGGTAGATGATGGCCAGCAGCACTGCACCGACGCCACCCAGTGCCGAAGACTCGGTGGGCGTGGCGATCCCGGTAAAGATGGAACCCAGCACTACCACGATCAAGGCCAGTGGCGGGATGATCGCCAGCAGCGCGTCGAAGATCTCCCGCTTGCGGGATACACCACTGTCAACCGGCATGGCTGGAGCCGTCTCCGGTTTGAAGCGGGTCATGATCAGGATGTAGGCGATGTACAGGCCGATCAGGATCACCCCGGGCCACACCGCTGCCTTGAACAGATCACCCACAGGCAGGCCGAGCACATCGCCCAGAATAATCAGGATGATTGATGGCGGCACGATCTGCCCCAGGGTGCCGGATGCGCAGATCGTACCGGTGGCGAGGCGCTTGTCGTACTTGTGTGCCAGCATCACGGGCAGCGATATCAGGCCCATGGCCACCACGCTTGCCCCTACCACGCCGGTCGATGCCGCCAGCAGGGCGCCCACCAGAATGGTGGAAATTGCCAGGCCGCCGGGCAGTCCGCCGAACAGGCGCCCCATGGAGGTGAGTAACTGCTCCGCCAGCTTGGTGCGTTGCAGTACCACGCCCATGAAGATGAACAGGGGTACGGCCATCAGCACGGTATTCTGCATCACGCTCATGATGCGGTAGGGCATGAAGGCAAACAGATCCATGCCCTCGGCAAACACACCGAAGAAGAGCGCCACCCCACCAAAGGTGAACGCCACCGGAAAGCCCAGCATCAGCATGACGAGGGCGACGCCAAACATTATCATGCCGATCATGCCAGTCCCCCTGCGCTGTGCTCACCCTGGTATTCTTTTTCACCGGACATGACCCGCAGTGCATACGTCGCCATGTTGAGGCCTGCGATGGCGGTGAATACTGCGCTCAGGGGAATGACCGCCTTGATGACCCAGCGATGGGGAAGGCCGCCCGGGTCGCCACTGCCTTCCCCCATGTTGTAGGAATCGACAGCGAATTCGTAACCATACGAGCCGATCAGGTAGGCAAACGGGATGACAAAAATGAAGGCGCCGACCAGGTTGATCCACGCCTTGGCTTTGTTGCTCCAGCGGGCGTAGAACACGTCCACCCGCACATGGCCGTCGGTGCGCAGGGCGTAGGGAATGCCGAACAGGAAAACCACCGAATAGAGGTGCCACTCCATTTCCTGCATACCGATTGAAACGTCGTTGAATACGTAGCGGGCCACCACATCGAAAAAGACGTTAGCCGCCATCAGTATCATGGCGATACAGGCAATCCAGCCACAGAGAACAGAGAGTCGGGCGAGACCCTCGTCCAGTTTGATAATCCACCGCATTGATGATCCTCCGCCAGGGGCCTGGCGATTTTTCGTTGCTATAAACGACAAAGCCGGGATCACTGCTTGAGCGATCCCGGCTCTGTTACTGCCTGTAGTTTACTCGACTTCGGCCATGGTGTTGAGGTACGCCCGCTCGGAAATGTCCGTGTAGGCGCGGCTCTGGCGCAGGTAGTTTTCCTGCGACTCAACGATTTTGGCCGCCATTTCGCCGCTTTCAGAGGCTTCTTTCAGGAGCTTCTTGTTGGCATCGTACATGGCCTGGAAGATGTCGTCCGGGAACTGCTTGATCTGCACGTTCGGATACTCTTCCTTGATGTTGGCCCAGGCTTTGGCGTTTTCATGCTGGGAGTGGACCAGCATGTCGTAGGACGCCGTGCGCATGGCCACGCGCATGATTTCCTGCAGGTCGGCCGGCAGTTTTTCCCACACGCGCTTGTTCACCAGGAACTGGAGTTCGGTAGCCGGTTCGTGCCAACCGGTGTAGTAGTAGTCGGCGATCTGCTGGAAGCCCAGGCGCAGATCCAGAGCCGGACCAACCCACTCAACCGCATCGATGGTGTTACGCTCCAGGGCCGTGTACAGCTCGCCCGGGGCGATGTTAGTGGGGTTGACGCCAACTTCGGCAAAGACCTCGCCCGCGAATCCCGGAATGCGCATTTTCAGGCCGTCGAGGTCGTCCAGGGATTTGATTTCTTTACGGAACCAGCCGCCCATCTGCACGCCGGTGTTGCCACCGGGAAACGACAGCATGTTGTGGGGTTCATAGACTTCCTGCATCAGCTCCATGCCGCCGCCGTGGTAGAACCAGGCGTATTGCTCCATGGCGTTCATGCCGAAGGGCATGCTGGTGAAAAACAGGGTTTCAGGTACCTTGCCCTTCCAGTAGTAGGAAGCAGAGTGGCCCATGTCGTACTGACCGGCCTTGACCATATCAAACACACCCAGCGGGGCTTTGTGCTTGTTGGCGGAATCGATGCGGACCTTCAGCCGGCCATCGGACATTTTCTCGACGTTTTCGGCGAAGCGCTTGGTGGTGTCACCAAAAATCGGGAAATTCGGTCCCCAGGTTTCTGCGAGACGAAGTGTAAAGGTGTCTTGGGCGAGCGCCTGTGCGGAGGCAAGGGTAGTTGCGACTGCCAGCACAGTTGCGGAAAGAACAGAACGGATCTTCATTGCTCTTCTATCCTCTGGTTTGTTTTTTGTCGTTTTAGTCTGAACGGCTACTGTCTGATTGGCATTACTGACTTGTAACTTTAGTTCAAGGTAGCAGCAATTGTTAGCAAACGGAACGAAAACCCGGTGCCTCTACGACATAGGTCTTAGTCCATAATCAGACGTCGTCCATGCGCCCGATCTGTCGGGAAAGCCTCATGGCTTCATGCTCTTCCAGAGCCAGGAGGTCTTCCAGTAATGCCTTGGCTTCAGGGATTTCCGCCTTGCCAATAAGGGAGTCGTAGAGATCCATGACCTGATCGTGGAAATGAAAAATCTCCCGGGTGATACCCTCAAAGTCGAGGGAGGCGTAGTGAGTATCGGCCGCCGCGTCGCTCGAAATCGGCTTGTGGCTGAGGTAATCGTACATCCGCGTTTTCATTGCCTTCGGGTCGGCCTGTTTCTCGAACTCAACAATGGCCTCTTCCAGTGTGTTTTCGTGGCGGGAGAGGTAATCAAGCAGCGCCGCGGCGCGCTCATCGCTGTTCTTCTCGGCTGACTGATGGAGTGAGCGGGATAAGTGGTGGTGCAACTGGCGGGTCCAGTCGATCAGATCTTCAAAGGTTTTTATCTCCATGGCAAGGCTCCCTTTATCAAACAGGCATTTGGGCGTGCGTTGATTACAGTCTAGCCCAGTATGGCGCGGCTGCGGCGCTGGGCTATGGCAGTGTCCGGACCGGCAGCGGATCCGGCCTGGCCCGTGTTCGCTGACGAAGGCCGCGGAACCAGGCCAGCGCCGGTTTCTCTATGCCGTAATGAATGAGGCAGGCCAGCGTCAGTGCTACGGTGAGCGCCAGCATGACACCGGCCCAGCCGGGGAAACCCACCTGGTAACTCCAGCCGATGACGCCGTAGCCGATGTTCTGGTGCACCAGGTACAGTGCGTAGGACAGGCTGCCGAGCCAGAGCAGCGGCCGGTTGGCCAGGGCGTTGAGATAGCCCGCCACCGCCAGCACGAATACGGCGTAGCAACCGAGTACGAACAGGTTGAAGGGCGCGTTGTAGGCCTGCAGGGCATGGCCAACGGCAAGGGCCAGAAGAAGCAGATCCCCGCTGGCGGGGCGGCCGTGATGATGCCAGCGATAGATCAGCATGCCGCTGACGAACAGCGGCGCGTATTTCACGAACAGCAGATCCTTGACCAGGAAATCGATGCCATCGGGAATGGCTTTCCACCAGATCACACCGGCGTAGCTGACCAGCACCCAGACCCACAGTGCCACGCGAAGGCGTCGCCAAGTCTGTAGCCCATAGAAAAGCAGCGCGATCCAGCAGTAGAAAGTCGCTTCGATCACCAGGCTCCAGTAGGCGCCGTCCACATGGGGGAATTCCAGATATTCGTGCAGCAGGGTGGTGTTCATCAGCGCACTGCCAAGGCTGACAGCGCGGTCCGCCGGTCCCATCAGGTGAACTGCCAGGAAAGTCAGCACAATACCGGCCCACAGCGCCGGCAGCAGCCGGAAGGCCCGGGCCAGCCCGAACCAGCCCGCAGTCCGGGTGCGTTCAAGGGTCATGAAGATCACGAACCCGCTGAGGATGAAAAACAGATGCACGCCGTAGCGACCGAAATCCAGAGTGGACCAGGGGGTGAAGGTATGGCCATACAGCTGATGGTAATAGGGCACGTAATGAAACAGCACAACGGCGAGGGCGGCAATGCCCCGCAGTGCATCCAGTGCGGACAGTCGTGGTGAGGATCCAGCCATGATCACGATTCCGTGAAGGTTCAGGCTATAGTAGCCTGCTTTGAGGTATTGCTGTACCGGCCAGCTATACCGTTGCCTTGCTGCCGGCTTAAGATGCGTTAACGTGTCAGCAACAGCGAACCTGAAACCGGAGGGAACCATGAGTGTTGAGCTTGGAATCATTGAGGGGTTTTACGGGCCGCTGTGGAGCTGGCAGGAACGTAAACAGCTGGTGCAGGCGCTGGCGCCCCACGAGTACCGGTTCTATCTGTATGCACCCAAGGCCGACGCCTTTCTGCGCCGGCGCTGGGACGAACCCCATCCGCAGGAAACCGCGGTGCAACTGGCGGACTTTGCCCGCTTCTGTCGCAAGCACGGGGTGCGCTTCGGCGTCGGATTGAGCCCGTACGAGGTGTTTAACGATTTCAACGACGCGGCCAGAGAGGCCCTGGCTGCGAAACTGGCGTTTCTGGATGAAATCGGTGTGCAGGAACTGGCTATTCTGTTTGACGACATGCGCAGTGATACGCCGGACCTCGCCGCCCGCCAGGCGGACATCGTGCATTGGGTGCGGGAGCGATCCGGTGCCGAGCTGTTGTCGATCTGCCCCAGCTACTACTCCGACGACCCGGTGCTGGACCGGGTCTTCGGTGCGCGCCCGAGCGACTACCTCACCACCCTGGGTGGCCTGCTGGATCCGTCCGTGAGAGTGTTCTGGACCGGGGAGGAGGTCTGTGCGCGGGAAGTGACGCCGGGCCATCTGAAGCGCGTTGGCAAGGCGCTGGGCCGTAAACCGCTGCTGTGGGATAACTACCCGGTCAACGATGGCGACCGCATGTCCCGTCATCTTCACCTGCGCGGGTTCACCGGCCGGCCTGCCAACAACGCGGCCTGGCTGACAGGCCACGCCATCAACCCGGCCTTGCAGCCAACCCTGACCGCCATACCCGCCATCACGTTGGCCGAGAGCTACCGCCAGGGCCCGGACTACCAGTACGGCCAGGCCTTCCGCCATGCCGCCCGGGAAATCCTCGGGGTGGATCTTGCCGACCAGGTGCTGGCGGATCTGCTCACGCTTGAGGACGCCGGCCTGCACCGCATCAGTGACGACAGGAAGCAGGCGCTGTTAACCACCTATCGGGGTTACCCCCACGCCGGTGCCGGGGAAATCTGCCGCTGGCTGTGTGGTGACTATCAGGTGACCGACGAGATGGTCCAGACCCAGTGATCCGGCTGCGCCCCCTGCTGCTGACCACGGTGGCGATGATTGCCTTTGCCGGCAATTCCCTGCTGTGTCGGGCTGCACTGCGCGATACCGACATCGATGCGGCAACGTTCACCTCGGTGCGCCTGGTGGCCGGGGCGCTGACCCTCTGGATCATTGTGGTGCTGCGGGGCAGTCGCCAACCTCTGGCCTCCGGTTCCTGGGGATCCGCGCTGGCGTTGTTCGGTTACGCCGCGGCGTTCTCGTTTGCCTACGGTGGGTTGTCCGCTGCCATGGGCGCCCTGCTGCTGTTCGGAGCGGTACAGGCCACCATGATCGGCATCGGGATCTGGCGTGGCAACCGCCCGGGAGTGATTCAGTGGGGCGGTTTTATGGTGGCCTTCGCCGGGCTGATCGGGCTGCTGCTGCCGGGGTTGTCAGCGCCTCCGGTGAGCAGCGCGCTGCTGATGATCACCGCCGGGATGGCCTGGGGCGTGTATTCCCTGCGCGCCAAAGGGGCCGGGGAGCCGACCGCGGTCACCACGGGCAATTTCATCCGCTCGGTGCCCCTGGCGCTGGGACTGAGCCTGGTCATGCTCACGCGGGCACAAGTGGATGCCCCCGGCCTGATCTACGCCTTGGCTTCCGGCGCGGTCACCTCAGGCATGGGGTATGCCATCTGGTACATGGCGTTACCGCTGTTGCAGGCCACCTCGGCGGCCACGGTTCAGCTCAGTGTGCCGGTAATTGCCGCCATCGGTGGCGTACTGTTACTGGGCGAGCCGCTGACCGTGCGCCTGGTGGTGGCCGGTGTGGCCATTCTGGGGGGCATTGCCATCGTCATCCGGGCCGGGCAGCAGAAAACCGCCTGAAGGGTGGTTGCCGCCGACATCAGTCACAGCTGACCTCCGCCGCCTTGCGGAACTGTTGCATCATGGCCTCCCGGTGGCGCTCCTGGTCCTTGTACTCATCGGGCAGCGGCTGCAGGTAATACAGAAAATCCCCTTTGCTGCGGTTATCCCGTGTCAGATTCTTCAGCGAGTCACCATCCTGCCAGAACACCGGGCTGATCACTGCGACGTTCAGATCGGGTCGCTGTGTTTCCAGTACCGCCACCATGCCCAGCCGCCCTTCCGCATGAAAGGTGCCTGTGACATGAATCACCTGATGCCCCGGATACGCGTCCAGCGCTCGGATGACCTGCGCGGCCATGGTGTTGTCCCGCAGCAGTTGGGCGCGGTAGGTGTTTTTCATGCGGGTGCTGATGTCCGCCCCGCCGTGGCCCGAGGCCATTGCTGCGAAAAATTTCTCGCGGTACGCCGGGGTGTCGATGAAGGCGTCCCGGGGCAGTTGCCCGCGGTCGGCCGTGCTGAGCTGTTGCAGGTAATCCGGCCCTTGGCGGCCAACGCAGCGAACGGTGTCTGCCGGGGCATTCGCAGCGAGTACCGGCAGGCCGCGGGTTCGGGCGAATTCCACCAGTGGCCGGTAGGAGGCCTTGTAGTTTGGCCAGGCGTCGGTGTCGGCGATCAGTTCCGATTCGCCGGTGTCGCCGGCCAGGTAGCGATCCAGCTCGCCCTGATCGTTCAGGGTAAACTGCTCCATGGTCAGCACCTGTTGAGGGCGTTGCTGATAGAGGGCGGACTGCAGCAGTGATTGCAGCAGGTGCGCGCCATGATGGCCGTGGTATTCACCGATCACTACCACGTCGGCCGCCGCCAGCTCTCCGGCGAGCTGATTGATGGACAGCCGGGTCCCATTATTATCGGTCAGTACCGCATCGTACTGCGTCTGTGGCGGCAGCACCGCCGTTTGCGGGGCCGGCCCCGGGGTGGCGCAACCGGCGAGGGTCACGCAGGCGAGAAGTGCGAGAGTGTGCGAATATAATGTCATGGTTTGTTCACTTGTCCGGATCCGTTCATGCCCCATCGTGCCCATCTGTTTTCCCTGCGACTCGCTCATGGCTTCCGTGAAGCCTGCCTGGAGGAACCCTACACCCGTCGCCGCTTTTCCCGGGATCTTCTGGCCGGCCTGACCGTCGGCATCATTGCCATACCACTGGCCATGGCGCTGGCGATCGCCAGTGGGGTCCCGCCCCAGTATGGACTCTACACCGCGTTTATTGCGGGTTTTCTGATTGCGCTGTTCGGTGGCAGCCGATTCAGTATTTCCGGTCCCACCGCCGCGTTCGTGGTTATCCTGTACCCGATTGCCCAGAGCTACGGTCTCGGTGGCTTACTGCTGGCTACGCTGATGTCCGGGGTGCTGCTGGTCATTATGGCCCTGATGCGACTGGGCCGGTTCATTGAGTATATTCCCGAATCCGTCACTCTGGGATTTACCGGGGGGATCGCTGTCGTCATCGCGACCCTGCAGGTAAAGGATTTCTTCGGGCTGACGCCTGTCGCCACCCCCGAACATTATTGGGACAAAGTGGCGGCCCTGGTGCAGGCGCTGCCCACGATCAATGGGATGAGCACGTTGGTCGCCGCAACCACCCTGGCCATCATGCTGCTCTGGCCCCGACTGAAGACGCCTGTTCCACCCCACTTGCCAGCGGTGCTGATGGGCGGTCTGCTGGCGGCTGTACTGAATGGCAGCGGTGCTGACATCGCGACCATTGGTTCGCGGTTCAGTTACCTGCTGGCAGACGGTTCCAGCGGGGCCGGTATCCCTCCCTTCCTGCCGGAATTCGCCTGGCCCTGGCAGCGCCCGGACAGTCACGGCAATCCGCTGGGTATCAGTTGGTCGATGGTACAGGACCTGCTGCCAGCGGCCTTTGCCATTGCCATGCTTGGTGCCATTGAATCGCTGTTGTGCGCGGTGGTGCTTGATGGCATGACCGGCAAACGGCACAGTGCCAACAGTGAGCTCCTGGGTCAGGGTATCGGTAATATTGTGACGCCTTTCTTCGGCGGCATCACCGCTACCGCTGCCATTGCCCGCTCTGCCGCCAACTATAAGGCCGGCGCGGAGTCTCCGGTGTCTGCGATGGTGCATGCCGGTGTGGTCCTGCTGGCTCTGGTTTCCCTGGCTCCGGTGCTGGCCTATTTGCCGATGCCTGCCATGGCAGCGCTGTTGGTCATGGTGGCATGGAACATGAGCGAGGCGCCCAAGGCTGTTCACTTGCTGAAAACCGCGCCGCGCAGCGATGTGCTGGTGTTTGCGACCTGTTTCTCCCTGACTGTGCTGCTGGACATGGTCATTGCCATCACCACCGGCATTCTGTTGGCCGCGGTATTGTTCATGCGGGAAATGGCGCAGATGACGAAGGTGACGGACGTGACCGACAGCCCTCGTGTCACCGCCATTGGCGTGCCCCGGGGATGGCGGGTATTCAAGATCAATGGCCCGCTGTTCTTTGCCGCCGCCGACCGAATTTTCGGGGAGTTGGCGGCACTCTCCGGGAACGCTCGCGGATTCATTCTCTATATGGATGGCGTCACGGTTCTGGATGGCGGCGGCCTGTCTGCGCTGGATAAATTGATTGCCACGTGCCAGAAGGACGGCACTCACATCGCTGTTGCGGACCTTCAGTTTCAACCGCTGAAAGCACTGGCTCGTGCGGGTGTTGGCCCCATTGAGGGTGTCAGCAGCTTTTATCCGACCCTGGACGCGGCACTGAAGGCGGTATCGCCATCGGCCGGGAATACAGCCTGAAGGCCGGTTACATAGGCCAGTGTAACTGCAGATTGCCACCCCCGAAGCCGAACTGGTGCAGGTAGAAGGTGGGATTCAGGGTCAGCACGGCATCCTCGTTCTCGGACAGGCGCAGTTTGAAGGGCAGGGTGAGTTTGCCGGTAAAGTCGGTTTCCCGGCGGTCGCGGTTCCGCAAATACTGCTCTGAGATATCGGGTTTACTCAGGTAGAGTCCCGGACTCAAGGTGGTGCGGGCTGACAGCGGCAGCGTCAGGTCGGTATAGATGGTCGGTTCCCGGCGACTGACCTCGCCTGCGTCGTTCAGCGCTCGTCCGAAAAAACCGCTTTCCTCAAGTACCAGATAGGAAGCACCGAGGCGGGGCTGAAAGCGCCGCCGGCTGTCGGTGATGCGGGCATCGACGAGGAGATGGTCGCGGTCGAAGCCGATCGGGCCGGCCAGCTGCTGACCGTTGAGTTGATAATGTCGGCGTGTCCATTCGCCACTGATTTCCAGCCGCCATAGCCAGTGCGCCGAGCGACGACTGTGGCTGATGGCGGCTTTCAGGTTCTCATTTTCCACCACCAGATTCTCGGTGCGGCTGTTCAGCTCGGACGGTGGTGAATAGGTCATGGACACGGTCGTGCCCAGGGCGGGGGCGGCAGTGTCGTTACCTGAATGCCACTGCGCAAAAAAGCTTTGGGGTTTGCGGGCGAGCTCGTCTCCGGAGTCGGTTTTGTCATTGAAGTAGGCGTCCGGCAGTATCCAGCTGGCATGCAGCCAGTGCTGCGGGCCGAGGTAATGTCGGGCGCTGAAGTAGACATCGGATTGCGACTTGTCCGCGAACACGTCGCCTTGCAGCCAGAGCTCGGTATCGTCCGTCAGGTTGTGGCGGAAGCCCACCAGCTGGCGCTGATAGGCGCCATCCAGGTCTTCGCTACGCTGGATGTCGAGCAGGAAGCCCTGGCGATCGCCCTGGAAACCAAAGTCCTGGCGGAAGCGGAAGTCCAGGTACAGGCGCCGGCTGCTGACGCTGCCGCCGGTGCCGCGAACGCCGTTATCGAGCGGGCCGGGCAGTGCCTGGCTGTGGCGGAATGTGAGCAGATGCAGAAACCGTTCGGTGTTGTAGGTTTCGTCGCGACCCTCGACAACCGCTTCCTGGCGCCAGGGATGGGGCAGGTGCAGGGTGCTGGCCCACGAGTCAGGCGGCAGGGCAACCACGAGTGCCAGCGCGATGGTTCTCAGGGGCAGCTGATTGAGAGGGAGCCTGTTCATCACGTACAGGGCCTTAGCCAGCGTTATTACGGTATGCTACGGCTATTTTGTAGCGAAGAGCAAAGGAAAACCCGCATGTTGCCATTCAGGATCATCGATCGCCTCAAGTTCATTGTGGAGCGCCAGCTGGTGAAAGGTGCCGGCTTTCAGCTTCTGGTGGTGGGTGTCTTCATCGGGCTGATATCTCTGGTGGGTGGGCTGCTGGTAGTGCCCCAGGAGGGGGCGTTCGAGGGCGTGGGGTCGGCGATCTGGTGGGCGTTTCTGCGCTTGACCGACCCCGGCTATCTGGGGGATGACGTGGGCAGCTGGCAGCGTTTTGTTTCCACTCTGCTGACCATCAGTGGCTACGTTGTTTTCATGGGTACGCTGGTGGCTATCCTGACGCGCTGGTTGATCGCCAAGATGGGGGATCTGGAACGTGGACTGACGCCCGTCACCCTGAAAAACCACATTGTGGTGCTGGGGTGGACCAGTCAGACACTGCCCTTGCTGACCGAGTTGTTGGGCTCGTCCGGCCGTATGCGCAGGTTTCTGGAAAAGCACGACACTCAGCGGCTGAATCTGGTGGTGTTGTCTGAAAACGCCTCCGCGGCACAGGTGCATGAGTTACGCCGCGAGCCGGGGATAGGCCGCAAGGCGCGTCAGGTCATACTGCGTTCGGGGCTGGCGATTCAGCCAGATGCGCTGCATCGGGTCGCCTGCCTTGATGCCGCCGCAGTGATCATCCCGAGCGCCGCCCACGAAGCGGGTACGCTGGTAACCTCGGACGTGGAAACCGTCAAGGCACTGTTGTCCATTGCGGCCCAGTCCCGCCATCTGCACGCACCGCTGCCGTTTGTGGTTGCCGAAATACAGGACATCCGCAAGCATCCGGTCATCGAGCGGGCTTATTCCGGTGAAGTCGAAGTGGTGGGCGGTGACGCCACCATCAGCCGGCTCATGGTGCAGAACGTGCTGCATCCGGGATTGTCGGAAATCTATAACGAATTGCTGACAGCAGGCGAGGGCAACGAAATCTACGTTCGCGGCGGTGACAGTGTGGCGGGCATGACCCTGGGCCAGCTTGCCGCACAGCGCCCTCAGGTAATCGTTCTGGGCGTTCTGAAACCGCTGGGCAACGGCTGGGATGTGCGGCTGCTGGCGCCCACCGACACGCCCATCGAGATGGCCGATCGGGTGATCATGCTGGCGCGGGATTACGCCGAAACCGACGCTACCCCGAAACTGGAGCCACTTCCAGTCATTTCCCGGGGCGCTCCCCGCACACATCAGCGCACACGGGCTGCCGCGCCGCGGACGATACTGGTGTTGGGCTGGAATCGGCGGGTGCCCAGCCTGATAGCAGAATTCGGCAGCTACGCTGATCAGCAATTTCACGTCGATATTGTGTCGGTGGTGCCGGGGGAGGAACGTGAACGGGATATTGCCCGATACATCCATGAGCATCACGAGGTGACCAGTCGGCATATCGAAGCGGATTACATGGTTGAGGACGAGTTACGCAAGGTGCGACCGGCGGATTACGACGCGGTGATTCTGTTGAGCAGTGATCGCCTGGCGTCGGGGGAAGAAGCCGATGCCCGCGCAATGGTCGGCTATCTGCAACTGGAAGACATTCTCGCCGAGAGCTCCCGGCGGCCTCAGCTGATCATGGAACTGAGCGATCCTGATAACCGCCACCTGATGTACGGCCACCGGAGCGAGATGATGATCAGCCCGATGATACTCAGCCACGTGCTGGCCCAGGTCGCCCTGCGCCGGGAACTGCGGGTGGTGCTCGATGAGTTGTTTACCTGTGGTGGCGCCGAAATCCAGTTTCGCGACCCCCAGGATTATCCCCTGCCTGCCAGTGCCGATTTCCAGTTACTGGAGAAAGTGCTGTCTGCCGGGGGCGAGCTGGCACTGGGTGTATTCCGCAACCAGGCCGACGAACGCGGGCGCCACCTGGTGCTGAATCCGCCCCGCAAAGCCGTTCTGGACCTTCAGCCTGGCGACCGTCTGGTGGTTCTGGCCACCACCTGAGAGATCGGAGTCTGCTCAGTCAATCGTCTCCAGCAACGCGGCCATAATATCGTCCATCACGACAAAGCCGGACAGCTCGTTATTGTCCAGCACCAGCAGGCGCTTGATGCGGTATTCGCTCATCAGGCTGGCAGCGTGGCGCACCGCCAGGTGTTCTCCGACACTGATCACCGGTTTGGCGCAGGCGTCATAAACATTCAGCAGATCGATATCGCCATCTTCGGCGATCACTGTTTTGAGGATATTGGTGTAGGTGATCAGCCCGTAGGCGTCGTGATCGTTCTGTTTTTCGACCACCAGGGATTTGACGTTGTGGCGCTTCATCAGCGACAGCGCCTCCCGAATGGTAGCAAAGGCGGACACGCTGATAACGTCCCGCACCATTACGTCCTTGACCAGTTTCATGGCAGCTCTCCGCTCAGAGTGAATTTTTAAGATGTTGCTCGAATTTCTCGACCTGTGACATATCGATGCCGCCCAGGTGCTCCAGTGGCAAGGTGAACACCAGTCCCTGGGAGTCTTCCCCGTCGGGCATGATGATTTTCTGAATGCCCCGGAGAACGTCCAGGGACAGTCCCTTCTCAAGAACCATCAGCAGTACACTCTGGCTGCCGTCGTAGGTCAGGCCGAAAAAGGTCTTTTTTGCGGTGTTGCTGATGCCTCGGCCTGATACGACGGTGGCGCCGCCGGCGCCGAGGTCGCGGGCCGTGTCTATGCATTTCTGTTCCAGGTCTTCGGGCACTATGGCCACCAATACGGAGAATTTCATGTTTCCACCTTTCTGCGGGCTGAGAGAGTCTCTATCAGGATGGCGTAGGACATCACGGTTACGATGGGAAAAATTGAGGCGAAGGCAATCAGGCCGAATCCGTCGATCAGGACATTGCGGCCTTCAATGCTGGTGGCCAGCCCGATACCGAGGGCCGTTACCAGTGGAACCGTCACTTCCGACGTGGTGACCCCGCCGAGGTCGTAGGCCAGCGCCACGATGTAACGGGGCGCAATGGCAGTCAATATGATGACCAGCGTATACCCGGCCATGATGTAATGGTGGATAGAGTCGCCGGTTATGATCCGGTGCACACCCACGGTAATCCCGACCGCTACACCGACCGCGACGAGCATTCGAATCGCACTGCCGTTGATGGTGCCCCCGGCCGCTTCTTCCGCCTGCCGGCCAATGGCCAGCAAAGCCGGTTCGGCCATGGTGGTGGCGAAGCCGATCATGAAGGCGAACAGATACACGTAAGCGTAGCCTTCCATGGCCATCAGCTGTTCGGCCATGCTGGTGCCAATGGGAAACAGCCCCATTTTCAGGCCTACCACAAACGCGTAGAGGCCCAGGATCACCAGGCCAAAGCCAAACAGAATCTTCCGCGGGTTGCTCAGCCCACGCTTCAACACAACGTACTGAAAGAACAGGATAGTGATGATGATAGGCAGCACGTCACGCACCATCTCCGCCAGTTCCAGTGCCATTTCCAGCAGGAGCGGCGCCTTGGTAGCCTCGGCCACGGTATCGGCCAGCAGATCCGCATCTGCGGCTCCGCCGGAATACACCAGAATGCCGTACAGCTGAACCGTCACCATGGGCACCATCACCGCCAGCGCGACCAGTCCGAAACCGTCTGTCAGGGGACTGCGGCCACGAATGGATGCCGCCAGACCAATGCCCAGGGCGGCGATCAACGGTACTGTGACGATGTTCGTGGTTACCCCACCGGAATCGTACGCAAGGCCAACGATTTCCGGTGGTGCAAACCAGGTCACGACGACCACCAGGATGTAGCCGATTATCATGAACCAGTGCAGGGGGTAGCCAAAAATGGTTCGAAAAACCCCCAGCGCCACAACGGCTCCGACGGACAACGCCACTAGAAGGCGCAGGGTCAGCGCGTTAATGCGCCCCTCGCTGATTTCCTGGGCTTGTTGCGCCACGGCGATCAACGCAGGTTCGGCGACAACGGCAGAAAAGCCCATGGCAAAGCCGAATGACAGCAGAATCGGAAGCGAACCACGACGGGCAAACTGGTTGGACAGGCTCTTGCCCACCGGAAAGATGCTGAGCTCCAGCCCCTGAAGAAATAACGCGACGCCCACCGCCACCACTGTCAGGCCGATTGCCATGCTCAAGGTGTCGTCCGGCAGCTGCTGTAACACCACAAGCTGGAAGAAAATCACCACAGCGACGATCGGAAACAGGTTTTTCAGCGCGTGCAGGAGCGAGTGAGCAAAAGCGCGAAAGTAGAACACCCGGCCTCCCTGTAACTGTACTGACGTGGAAAAACGATACTGGTGGGAGGTAATCGTAGCAGTTATTGCTCATTCGGTACTGATACAGCTCAATGCCCGCCGGCATACGGGTGTCTGGGGCAGAGAATGATGTTCGTCATTCATCAAAAAAATGCCGAGAATAGATAATATAAATTTCAATTATAAATTCAAAGGCACTAAAGTAGCCCCCATCGTCGGTGGGCCTGAGCATTTTTTGATCGGACCGCCGGCTCGCCGGAGTAGATTTTCTGCTTCTGATGAAGAGCACCTCAAACCTTAAAGCACAGGACTGAGATCATGCCATACGCAAAAGACGTTGACGCCATTGCTTCCATTCTGAAGCAAAACCCGACCTGGAACGCCATCAACCCGAAGCACGCGGCCCGCATGCGCGCCCAGAACAAGTTCAAGACCGGTCTGGACATCGCCAAGTACACCGCCAAGATCATGCGCGAAGACATGGCGAACTACGACAACGACACCTCCCAGTACACCCAGTCCCTGGGCTGCTGGCACGGTTTCATTGGTCAGCAGAAGATGCTCTCCATCAAGAAGCACTTCGGTAGCACCAAGCGTCGTTACCTGTACCTGTCTGGCTGGATGGTTGCGGCCCTGCGTTCCGAGTTCGGTCCGCTGCCGGATCAGTCCATGCACGAGAAGACTGCCGTATCCGGTCTGATCGAAGAGCTGTACACCTTCCTGCGTCAGGCGGATGCCTGGGAACTGAACCACCTGTTCCGTGCCCTGGAAGAAGCTGAGAACGCCGGCGACAACGCCAAGGCCGAAGAGCTGATCAAGCAGATCGACAACCACGAAACTCACGTTGTGCCCATCATTGCGGACATCGACGCTGGTTTCGGTAACGCCGAAGCGACCTACCTGCTGGCCAAGCAGATGATCGAAGCCGGTGCCTGCTGCATCCAGATCGAAAACCAGGTGTCTGACGAGAAGCAGTGTGGTCACCAGGACGGCAAGGTAACTGTTCCGCACGCCGACTTCCTGTCCAAGATCAACGCCGTTCGTCTGGCGTTCCTGGAGCTGGGTGTTGACGATGGCGTTATCGTTGCCCGTACCGACTCCCTGGGCGCAGGCCTGACCCAGAAAATCGCCGTGACCAACGAGCCGGGCGATCTGGGTGACCAGTACAACAGCTTCATCGATGGCGAAGTGATCGAGAAGGCTGAAGACATCAACAACGGCGACGTTGTAATCAAGCAGAACGGCCAGCTGGTACGTCCCAAGCGACTGGCGTCTGGTCTGTTCCAGTTCAAGCCGGGCACTGGCGAAGACCGTGTGGTTCTGGACTGTATCACCAGCCTGCAGAACGGCGCTGACCTGCTGTGGATCGAAACCGAGAAGCCGCACGTTGGCCAGATCGCTGCCATGGTTAACCGCATCAAGGAAGTGGTGCCCGACGCCAAGCTGGTCTACAACAACAGCCCGTCCTTCAACTGGACCCTGAACTTCCGTCAGCAGGTATTCGACGCATGGCAGGAAGAAGGCAAGGACGTATCTGCCTACGACCGCGCCAAGCTGATGAGCGAAGAGTACGACAACACCGAGCTGGGTCAGCTGGCTGACGAGTGGTGCCGTAACTTCCAGCGTGACGGTTCACGCGAAGCAGGTATCTTCCACCACCTGATCACGCTGCCGACTTACCACACTGCGGCTCTGTCTACCGACAACCTGGCCAAGGGCTACTTCGGTGACGAAGGCATGCTGGCCTACGTGGCAGGCGTACAGCGTAAAGAAATCCGTCAGGGCATCGCTACCGTCAAGCACCAGGATATGGCTGGTTCCAACATCGGTGACGACCACAAGGAATTCTTCGCTGGTGAAGCGGCTCTGAAAGCCGGTGGTAAAGACAACACCATGAACCAGTTCGGCTAAGCCAACGGTTCGTTGTCCGGGGCAAGGCTTAGGGCCTTGCCTCTACTTACAAAACCCCGCCCTGTGCGGGGTTTTGTTTTATGGGCCCGCAGTTATTGATGGCTTCGGTGATGCTTGCCGCCCGGCGAGCGGGTGTGATGAGGGTCGTACTTGTCCATCAGCCGATAGAACGATACCCGTGAAATTTTCAGAATGCGTGCCGCCGCGGTGACGTTCTGGTGCGACAGTGCCAGGCTGCAGGACAGGGCCTGCTGGTCCGCTCTGGCACGGAACGCTTCGAGGCTGAGCCCGGACTGGCCAGGTGCGGCCATGCCAAGCTCGGCAAGGCCGAGGTCGGCGGGTTCGATCATCGCGGATTCGCTCAGCAGCATGGCCTGGCGCAATCGGTTCTGCAGCTCCCTCAGATTGCCGGGCCAGTGGTACTGCGCCAGGCTCTGCAGCGCCGGAGTGCTCAGTTTGCGGGCACCGAAGGTGGTATGGGTGATTGCCAGAATCTGGTTGGCAATGACCGGAATGTCTTCAGGGCGCTCCCGCAGCGGCGGTAGTTGCACTTCCAGGCTGCCCAGCCGGTAATACACATCACTGCGGAACTCACCGGCCTCGACCAATTGCTTGAGCGGGCGCGCGCTGGTGGCGATCACCCGTACATCAACCTTGTGTGGTCGCGAGCTGCCCACGCGTTCGATCTGGCCCTCCTGCAGGAAACGCAGGATCGCTGACTGCTGCTCCGGATGCAGTTCGTCAATGCCCGCCAGCAGCAGCGTGCCGCCATCGGCGGCTTCGATGCGGCCCCGGCGAGCATTCGTGGTGACACCAATGGAGTCACTCTCATGGCCAAACAGTTCGCTCTGGGTCAGCGACAGCGGCAGGGCCGCGCAGTTAACCGTCACAAAGGGTTGTGTCCGGCGGGAGGAGTGCCGGTGAATGAATCGGGCGGCGGCCTCCTTTCCGGTGCCGTTCTCCCCGGATATCAGCACCGGTTCATGGGTTTTCGCGAACCGCCGTAACATGGCTCTGGTCTGGCGGATCACCGCCGATGCACCTTCCAGGGCAGAATCCTGATAACTGTCATGGGACTCGAAATCGGTGCGGGCGTGCAGCTGGGACATGCCCCAGAGGTGCCCGAGGACCGTGTTCAGCCGTTCAGCGTCCAGTGGCAGGTGATGGTAGTCCGTGCAATGCCGTGAAATCAGGGTGCCCAGGCGGCTGTCTTCGCTGGGGGAGGCGGGCAGAATACCGACCCAGTAGGACAGTCGGAAGGCTTCGATCCACTGATCCAGAAAGGGCGTGCCGTCGTCGGGATAGACACTGAGGTCGAGAACGCCCACCCTGGCTTTCCCTGCGACCGCCATGGCGAAGGGGGGAGGTTCGGTCATGTCGAAAGCATGGATTTTCCACTGGGCTGACAGTAGAGCGTCCGGCTCTTCTCTGACGCCAGCCGCAGACAACCAGACAAGCGGTCGTTGTTCCTTCATGACGGGCCTCCCGGAGATAGCGTTCCGCACAAGCGACATACACGGAATGTGCCATTTGGTCCAGCGGGCCTGTTTTCAGTGAGTTGCAAAAAGCGCAGGAAACACTCTGGAAAAATCTGTAAATTTTGCCGACGGTATATAAGGCTATTTCGCTCATCGACGTCCGCTGACGTGTGACGGCTTCAGTGCCCCGGAGAAGCATAATGACATTGGAACAGGGAATCGTATTTGCCGTGCTGGCCGCCACCCTCGGTCTGTTCATCTGGAACCGGCTGCGGTTTGATGTGGTGTCAATGCTGGCTCTGCTCGCGATAGCCATTGCCGGCCTGGTTCCCTCCGATGAGCTGTTTGCGGGGTTTGGTCATCCGGCGGTGGTGACGGTGGCCGCGGTTCTGGTCATCAGTCAGGGCCTGGTCAATGGCGGCGTGGTGGACAACATCGCGCGGCTGTTGGGCAAGGTCGGGCATCGGCCCACCTTGCAGGTGCTCATGCTGACCGCCGTGGTTGCCGTGTGTTCCGGTTTTATCAATAACGTGGGTGCGCTGGCGCTGCTGATGCCGGTGGCCGTATGGATGTCCCGTGAGTCGGGGCGGTCGCCGTCGTTGCTGCTGATGCCGCTGGCGTTCGGCTCCTTGTTGGGCGGAACCATGACGCTGATCGGCACGCCGCCCAACATTATCATTGCCAGCTATCGGGAAGGCGGCAGTTTCGGGCTGTTCGACTTCGCCCCGGTGGGCGGCGCCATCACCCTCGCCGGTATTGCCTTTATCACGCTGATCGGCTGGCGCCTGACGCCGCAACGGCAGGACAGCGACGACGGCGGCAAACTGTTCAGTGTCGGTGACTATGTCACCGAACTCAGGGTGCCAAACGAATCGGCGTTCTCCGGCGGCACCCTCCACAACCTGCTCACCCGCGCTGACAGCGAGGAAGATGTGGTGGTGCTGGCGTTGATTCGCAACGACGAAAAGTCATTGGCGCCATCCACCTACAAGGTGCTGCGGGACGGTGATGTGCTCCTGGTAGAAGCTGATACCGACAGTTTACAGTCGTTTCTGGACAACACCGGGCTGGAGCTTGCCGGAGCGCCCGAGGAGGACGAGCCGTCAGATGGTGAGAGCAAGCAGCCAGGCAGGGAGCTGGACGCCGGCGACGTTCGCCTGACGGAAGTGGTCATCACGTCGGATTCCAGTCTGGTGGGGCAGACCGCCAATCGCCTCAATCTGCGCGAATATCATGGCCTGAACGTAGTGGCGCTGGCCCGCCAGGGCCACCGCCTGAAACGACGGATCGGCGATGTGCGGTTCCAGGCCGGCGATATCCTGCTGGTCCAGGGACATGAAGAAACACTGGGAAGCACCCTGCAGGGACTGGGGTGCCTGCCGTTGGCCGAGCGCGGGTTGCGACTGGGCCGTGAGCGCCGGACGATTCTCGCCGGCGGACTGTTCGTTGCCGCAATTGTCACGATTGTGGCCGGCTGGCTGGCACCTCCGGTGGCACTGGTAGGCTGTGCTGTGGCGATGGTGCTCACCGGATTGCTGACTACGGCCGATGCCTACAAGGCCATTGACTGGTCGGTGGTGGTGCTGCTGGCCGCGATGATTCCAGTGGGGCAGGCACTGGAGACCAGCGGTGGTGCGGCATTGATCGCCGCGCAGATGCTGGTGATCAGTGAGGGGCTGGCTCCGGCGATGGTGCTGACCGTGCTGCTGGTCGGAACCATGCTGTTGTCCAATGTGGTAAACAATGCCGCGGCTGCCATTCTGGTTGCGCCGATTGCCCTCAGTGTGGCGTCTGAGCTGGGTATGGCGTCTGATGCGGTGTTGATGGCGGTGGCGGTTGGCGCTTCGTGCGCCTTTCTGACCCCGATCGGGCACCAGTCCAACGCCCTGGTGATGGAGCCGGGTGGCTATCGGTTCGGGGATTACTGGCGTCTGGGGCTGCCCATGTCGGTTCTGGTGACGGTGGTGGCGGTGCCGGTGATCTTGTGGGTATGGGCGTAGGGCCTGATTGGCCCGGCATGCCGATGTGGCTTGCCGGGCCGCAGTCGAACCGGGGTGTCAGTCGACTTCCAGCAGAATGGCCATGCCTATCCGGTCGGATTCGTTATCGTTGCTGGCAATGAAGCGGTTGGTGAAGATGCCGATACTGGCGTCGTCGTTGAAGAAGCCATCCAGTTGCGAGGCGCCCTCGTCGTAGTTGAAGCTGATGCTGGCGGCGCCATCGGCATCCACGCTGACGCTGACATCGTCATGGGGGTCGGCGTAGGAATTACGGTTTACCTGGTCGGTGAAGCTGGCGCGCTCCACCCTTACCACACCGCCTTCGAAGTCGGCCTCGGTTTCCGAGGTCATGGTCAGGAACGAGTTGAATCTCAGCGAGCCGAGACGAATGGCCTCACGCGTATCGCCCCCCAGGTCCAGGCGCGCATACACGCTCATCAGGCGGTACCGCTTGCCGGCGATGGCGAGCTGGCTGTCCGGCAGCCGGACCATCAGGGTTTTATCCAGTCTCGCGGTCGGTGTCGAAACGTCGGAGTTGTCCTCTGCTGCGAGAACGGAGATGAAGTCGAGCGAGTCGTTGATAAAGCCGTCGGCCGTACCGCCAATCTCGACAATATCTCCATCGCCACTGATGATGTAGTCCAGGCCCGACTGAGCCGTCCCAGTGGACGCGCTGTAGGTCGCGACTCCGCCCGGATCGAGCTGCAGTTCCTGCGCAGCGCCTGCAGTGGCGTCTGCAGTTCCATCGTTATTGAACGTCACCACATTCTGTTCGGCTTCCAGCCGAATATCGCCCTGCTCGGTCTGCTGGCTACCCAGGTACACCCGGCCAAAGTCGCCATCGAGACGAATGTCGCCATCCTCCTCCGGCGTTGCGGCGAAAATTTCCAGCGACTGGAAGAGCTCGTCTCCGAGCTTGTTCCGCGGGTCCAGATCGCCCTCTGCAGTCAGGCCATAGCGAATCACGGTTTCGCTGGGAGACAGCACGAAGAGCCTGTGGTTCAGCGCTTTCTGGAGACGGTAGGTGAAGGCGGGGGAGCGGAAGCCCTCGCTGTCGCCCAGCTCTTCACTGAAGTCACCCTCGACACTGAGAATGTTGTTGCCGGAAAACGTGCCCGGGAACTGGTCCTGCTCGTTGTCGGTCTCGCGGCGTACCTCGAGAAAGGTGTTCTCCAGCTCGGGTCCGGTTAGTAGAGAGTCGAAGCTTTCCTCCGAAGAGCGGTTAAACGTGACGTTACCGTCATCACCGGCGGTGAACTCGAAGTCTCCGCCGAACACGCCAACATCCCAGGTGCCGCTGCTGTTATTGTCGGAGTCGTGCAGGCCAAACACCATGGCGGAGGTGCGATAATTACCGGCAATATCACTGGCGTTGCCGGCTTCGGTTGTGGCCAGGGCAATCTGCGCCTCAAGATCTTCCCCGACGACCTTGTCGAGCTCCGCCAGCATTTCGGCCAGCCGGAAGTCTGGTGAGGCGGTCAGGTCGAACTCTTCGACGCGGTTGCGGATTCTCACCACGTCGTTGACCGCGAGAGACTCCAGAGATGCGTCGCTGTCCACAAACTTCTGCAGTATGAACTCCGAGGCCGGGTCGATATCCACGGCCTGTTCCACCACCTGCGAGCGCATCTGGGCATCGTTCGGGCCAGTGATGCGCGCCACCAGGTTGCCTGCCAGGTCGACGCCTTCCGGCAGTGTCAGGGTATAACTGCCGTCAACGGAGGTGCGGCTGGTGGCCAGCACTTCGCCCACCTGGCTGCCGTCGTCGTCCACCCGGATAAGTTCCACATCGGCACCTTCGACCGCTTGCAGGCCGCTGATAGCGGCCGCCGCAGGCGACAGCAGAAAGTTGGTGGCAATCTCGAAAAAAGTCGGTTGCCGGAAGCTGGCAACCTGACCGCCGGGCGCGCTAACGGTGCCGCCCACTTCTGTGCCCGTGCCGTCGTCAGAGCCGCCGGAAGATGAGTTGCTACAGCCGGTCAGCGCTACGCTGGCGGCAATTGCCGAGACTAAAGATAGTTTTTTTATAGACATCATCGGGGTAACCCCTCCACTTGTTATATTGTTCCGCGCGGAAACTATGGCAAGTGAGCGTGACGCCCGAATCCCCTGAATAGGGTATAGAGTGCAAAAACTGAGGGTCAGAGTTCGCGGACCAGTCCGCGGAAGATCACGTTCACCAGGCATTCGGCCTGGGTTTTCAGGTCCCAGCCTCCGGGATTGCTCAGCCAGTCGAAATAGATGCCCAGCATCTGGGTATGCAGGCTGCGGGCAGCCTGGGTCGGAGTAAGGCCGGGGTAGAGCCGGTCTTTGATGCCATCAAGCGAAAACACCTGTGTCAGGTGCTGCACGGCGTCGTCGGCCAGCTCTCGCTGTTTCTCAATGGCCTGATCCGACTCGGTGCGATGGAACAGAATGGAGTACACGCGGAAGTGGTGCTGGTCTTCCGCCAACCGGTGCAGGGCGTAGATGCACACGCCTCGGAGGTTGTTAAGGGACTGATCAGGTGCGGTCACTGCATCGACCATTTCCGTCAGCGGGGCGCGAACCCGCTCCAGCATGGCATCCAGCACGTCGGACTTGTTGCGGAAGTGCCAGTAGACGGCGCCACGGGTGACGCCGGCTTTCCGCGCGACCTGCTCCAGAGAGGCTCGGCCTACCCCCTTCTCCATAAAGACCAGCTCCGCGGCATCGAGGATTGACTGCCGGGTGAGCTCTGCATCGGCTTTGGTTCGTCTTGCCATATCGGACTTCAGGGTCGGTTGCGATTGGTGGGTGAAGTATACCGAATCATTATTTACATACATACACGAATGAATGTAAATTATGCGGCTCTTCGAATACCATGGTCGGCGCCACGCCCCCCCCCTAATCGCCAGGAGAACCGCTCATGACTCGCCATCGTTTCAACTTTGAAGGTAATGCCGCCGGGATGCTGCTGGCGGGCCTGATTGCGGTTGCGCTGGTGGCGGGATGCAGCGGTACCGATGGCGGTGATCAGGGGCAGAACGGCACGCCGCCACCCGCCGTGGTGGTGGAGGAGCCAAAAGTGCAGGACCTGAGTGTGCGTCAGGATTACGCCGGCCGGGCCCGCGGGGCGCGAGAGGTCGAGGTGCGCGCCCGCATTCAGGGCATTCTGGAGGAGCGCCTGTATGAAGAAGGGCAAAGGGTTAGCGAGGGGGACTCCCTGTTCCGGATAGACCCGAAACCGACCGAAGCGGCCCTCAAAGGCGCACAGGCGCAACGGCAGGTGGCTGAGGCAGACCTCCGTCAGGCTGAGCGCGAATGGCGGCGGATCGAGTCGCTGTACACCCGCAATGCGGTGAGTGAACGTGAGCGGGATTCGGCGCAATCCGCTTTTGAACTGGCCGAAGCCAATCTGGCGCTGGCTGAAGCCGGTGTGACCGAGGCGGAACTGAACCTGGGGTACACTGACGTACGGGCACCCGTGGATGGCGTGACCAGCCTTGAGGATCTGCCCGAAGGCAGCCTGGTGGACCAGGGCACGCTGCTGACCCGGATTGTCCAGCAGAACCCGATTCACGTGCGTTTTGCCCTTCCGGAAGACGACGCTTCGATCCAGCGGGCAGCCCGTGAGGCCATGTCTGGTCAGGGCGGCGCCAGCGATGTGGAGGCCGTGCTGGTGCTGGCCACTGGCGAGGAATACGAGCGCAAGGGAAAGGTCGATTTCACCGCCTCTACGCTGGATGCGCGCACCGGTACGGTTTCAGCCCGTGCGGTGTTCGAGAACCCCGAGAGCCAGATCATTCCCGGCCAGTTTGTCCGTGTCCGTGTTCAGCTCCAGACCCTGGCGGATGCGGTGACCGTGCCGGAGAAGGCGGTCAGCGAGGGGCCTCGGGGCGCGCAGATGTTTGTGGTCAACGATGAGAATCAGGCCGAAGCCCGTGGTGTGGTCCTCGGCCCGGTGGTCGAAGGCCGCCAGGTCATCAGTGAAGGCCTTGAGGCCGGTGAGCGGTTTGTTGTCAGTGGCCTGGTCAATCTGCAGGACGGCATGGAGGTCAAGGTCGCTGACAGTGAAGAAGAGGCGGAAGAGGCGAGCGAGGGTGAGGCCAGTGGTAACGGGGAGGTTCAATAATGTTGAGAACCTTCATCGACCGGCCCATTTTTGCGTCGGTTATTTCCATCATTATCGTTCTGGGTGGTGCCATTTCGCTCATGGGCCTGCCGGTTGAACAGTATCCCAACGTGGTGCCGCCACAAATCGTCGTCCAAGGGAACTACCCAGGGGCCAGCGCCGATGTGATTTCCGATTCCGTGGTCGCGCCTCTGGAGCAGGAAATCAATGGTGTTGATGACATGATCTATATGGAATCCAACAGCACCGACTCTGGCAGTTTCCGGGTGACCGTTTCGTTCCGCATTGGTACCGATCCGGATCAGGCTACCATCAACGTGAACAACCGTGTGCAGCAGGCGCTGTCAAGCCTGCCGCAGACGGTGCGCAACCAGGGCTTGCAGGTGGAAGCGCGATCCACCTCGATCCTGCAGGTGGTGACCCTGGCGTCTGCGGATGGCAGCATGAGCGAAGTGGAGATCTCCAACTACGCGCTGCTGAACATTCTTGACGAGCTGGTGCGGCTTCCGGGCATTGGGGATGCGTCGCTGTTTGGGGCTCAGGACTACTCCATGCGAATCTGGTTACGACCGGACAAGCTTGCCCAGTACGAACTGACTCCGTCCGATGTGGCCATGGCGCTGGAATCCCAGAACGCACAGTATGCGGCCGGGCGGATCGGCGCCGAGCCCTCGCCCCGGGGTCAGGCCTTCACCTTCAGTGTGTCGGCTCCGGGGCGGCTTGAAAGTCCGGAAGAATTTGGTGACGTGATCCTGCGTTCCGATGAAGATGGCGCCACGCTGCGACTGAAAGATGTGGCTCGCATTGAACTGGGCGCGCAGAATTACGATTTCGGAGCCGTGTACAACGGTGAAACCGCTGTGCCTATGGGCGTATATCTCCAGCCGGGAGCCAATGCACTGGATGCGGCGGACGCGGTCAATGAGGCGATGAAGCAGATCAGCCAGCGTTTCCCCGAAGGTCTTGAGTACACGGTGCCCTATGACACCACTCGCTTTATCGATATCTCCATCAAGGAGGTAATCGCCACCTTCATCATTGCAGTGTTGCTGGTGGTGGTCGTCACCTTCCTGTTCCTCCAGCATTTCCGCGCCACACTGATTCCGCTCGTTGCCATCCCGGTGTCGCTGATCGGCACCTTCGCCGGTATGCAGGCGCTGGGATTCTCGGTAAACCTGCTGACGTTGTTCGGGCTGATCCTGGCTATCGGGGTGGTGGTGGACAACGCCATCATCATCATGGAGAACGCCGAGCGACTGATGAAGGAAGAAGGGCTTTCGGCCTACAACGCGGCGGTAACCACGATCCAGCAGGTGTCCGGTGCGGTGATTTCCTCGACTCTGGTGCTGGTGGCGGTGTTTGCTCCGGTGGCGTTCCTTGGCGGCCTGAGCGGCGAGCTCTATCGCCAGTTTGCGATTACCATTGCGGTGTCGGTGGTGATCTCGGGCGTGGTCGCGCTCACACTGACGCCGGCCATGTGCGCACTGCTGCTTGGCGGGGCGCCGCAAAAGCAACTGGCGCCGTTCCGCTGGTTCGATGCTGGCTTCGACAAGCTGACCAATGGCTTCAGTGCCGTTGTTGACTGGTTATTGCGGCATGCGGTGGTGGGCGTGCTGCTGTTCGCCGCGATGATGGGCAGCATCGTGTTCCTGCTGAACAAGATGCCGTCGGGGCTGGTGCCTCAGGAAGATCAGGGCTTTGTGCTGGTGGCGACCTCGCTGCCGCCGGTCTCGTCCCTCAGTCGCACCGAGGAAGTTCGCGATGACCTGGTGGACGACATGCTGGCATTACCGGAGGTCAAGGATGTGGTGTCTTTTGCCGGCTTCGATATCATCTCCAGTGCCCTGAGAACCAACAGCGGCGTGGCGTTCGTGACGCTGGAAGACTGGGCAGAGCGCGAGGGCGAAGGCCAGGATGCCGCCAGTATCGCCAACAAGATCATGGGCGTCGGGGCCGCTAACCCAGAAGCGTCTGTGATTGCCTTTACCCCACCGCCGATCCAGGGGCTCTCGACCACGGGGGGGGTGGAAGGCTATATCCAGGCCCGGGGTGGCAAGTCGCCGACAGAGATCAAGGCAATGGCCGATCGGTTGACTCAGGCGGCGAATGAGCGGCCTGAGCTCCGTAATGTGAGGGTTACGCTGGACACCGGCATTCCCCGCTACCGGGCGGACGTGGACCGGGAAAAAGCGCAGGCTGCCGGTGTCCCCATGGACCAGATTTTCACCACCATGCAAAGCACGTTCGGTGGACTGTACGTCAATGATTTCACGCTGGAAGGGCGCAACTGGCAGGTTAACCTGCAATCAGAAGGCGAATTCCGCAGTCAGCCGGACGATCTGCGCAAAGTGTTTGTTCGTTCCGACTATGGCGAGATGATTCCGCTCAGTTCTCTGGTGAAGCTTGAACGAACCCGTGGCCCGGACATTCTGAACCGCTTTAACGTTTACCCGGCGGCCAAGGTGCTGGCTGACCCGGCACCGGGTTACACCACCGGTGATGCACTGACGGCACTGGAAAGTGTTGCCGGCGACACGCTGGACCGGAATAGCCTGATGGGCTGGATCGGTGAGGCCTATCAGCTGCAGGACTCCGCCTCTTCCGGTGTGCTGGCGTTCGGTCTCGGCCTGTTCCTGGTGTTCCTGATTCTGGCCGCCCAGTACGAGCGTTGGGGACTGCCGGTAGCGGTAGCAACCGCGGTCCCGTTCGGGGTGTTTGGTGCGATCCTGGCGTCGTTGCTGCGCGGTTTCCCGAACGACATCTACTTCCAGGTGGGGTTACTGGTGTTGATCGGCCTGGCTGCCAAGAACGCCATTCTGATCGTGGAGTTTGCCGCCCAGAACCGCAAAACCGGCATGTCGGCGATGGAGGCGGCCAGCGCGGCAGCGCGACAGCGCTTTCGTGCCATCATGATGACGGCCCTCACGTTCATCGTCGGCTCCCTGCCACTGGCGTTCAGTTCGGGCGCCGGTGCGGTCAGTCGGCAGGAAATCGGCACCGTGGTGGTGGGCGGTATGATCGCCGCCAGCACGCTGGCGCTGGTCTTCGTTCCTTTGTTCTATAAATTGATTGAGGACCTGGCCGGGTGGCGGAGTAGGAGAAAGAATGCTCAGCAGACGAAATCAACGGGTTGACCGTCATCCGGGTCGAGGTTTGCTATCGTAGAAGATTGGGTGGGTAAATGACTACCTGCCAGGGTAACGGGAGCCAGTGTGTCGGTCATTTCTCCGAAAAGTGGTTGGTGGCGTGCAACACCTCACGTCGTAGCGGTGCAGGGGCGGGTCGACGCCATTGATCTGGCCCGGGGGGTTGCGGTAACCCTGATGATCCTCAGTCATGGCGTGAAGGGGCTGCTGGACTTCGAGCAGTTCCCGGATTGGGGCATGGTGCCGGTTCATGCCCTTACCAAGTTCTCGTCTTCGCTTTTTATCATGGTGTTCGGAATTGCTCTGGCCGTGGCGTTTTTGCCGCACGTCGGTTCCGAGGGTTGGCCCCGACGTCGCCTGAAGCTGTTGCTTGCCGGTGTCAGCATCTTTTTCTGGTACAAGGTGCTGACCGTTGTTGAAATGTTTCAATACGCCGAGCCAGAGCAGCTTGTCGACGCCCTGTTGTATCAGAATTTTCCTTCTTTCGTGGAAATTCTCGGGTTTTATGCCATCGCTCTGATCTGGGTACCGTTCTTCCTGTCCTTATGGATACGACTGCCGCTCTGGCTGAGGCTGGCAAGCCCGGTGGTGCTGGCGCTGCTGGCGCAGCTTCTCGCCACCCGCTTCGACTTCTGGGGTATTGCGCCATTGCAAGCCATTCTGGTGGAGCATGAGGACCTGTACACGTGGGGGCAGCTGTCCCGGGGACCACTGATATTGCTGGGACTGCTTCTGGGGGAGCTGATTCTGGTCTGTCATCCACACGTCAGGCGGCGGATCACACTGGCGGGCGCCCTGTTGGCGCTATCGGGGGTGTTGTTTGCCGGCTTCTTCTGGCTGGCGACCCCGGATCTTTACCAGACTCTCCATGACATTGCCATGAATGATGGCAAGCATCCCCCTGAACTGACCTTCATGATGTTCAGTATGGCGGGGGCGCTGGCGATACTGGCGATTGCTCTTGCCGGCGGCCCCACGCTGGCGTGGATGCTAAAGCCGGTGACGGTCATCGGCAGCGATGCAAAAATGGCCTTCATTGTTCACATATCCGTCATCTTTGTGGTCTTTCGTTACCTGCTTGGTTACTGGCAGAGTGTGTCGTACGACTACGCGCTGACACTTACTACCGGACTTATCATTGGTACTGCTTTATGGATCAGGTTAACGGCGTGGATGCGTTCCGTTCAATGACGCTTCTGTCGCGTTTACTTTGGGTATTGCTGGCACTCGTCTCCGTGGCTGCTCCGCCTGCGGCAGCGGACTGGGAGGATGGCCTGGAGCAGGAATTGGCTGCCATCGACGCCCGTTATCCCGGCGAGCTCGGGGTATACATCTATAATCTGAAAGACGGGAAAGCCGTTGGCTTGCGGGCGGACGAATCCTGGTATCTGGCGTCCGCCATCAAAGTGCCGGTGGCCATCGCGGTGCTTGAGGCCATCGACCGTGACAGCCTGGCCCTGGGTACAGAGGTGACACTGGAGCCCGGGGATTTTGTGGATGGCGCAGGAGAAACTAATTGGCACTCCCCGGGCGACAACGTCACCGTGCGCTATCTGATCGAGCAAATGCTCATGTTCAGCGACAACACCGCCACTGATGTACTGATCCGCGTGGTCGGAAAAGACGTGGTCAACGATCTGGTCCGGACCCATACCGGTGATCGCACGGGTGAAGTCACCACCCTGGCGGATGTGCGCCGCTATGCCTACAGCCAGTTCCATGAACGCGCAATGTCCCTGACCAGCGATGATCTGTTTACGATCCGCAAGGCAGGTAGCGGAAACGCTCGGGTAGAGGCGCTGGCAAATGTGCTAGAGATGGACCCTGGGGCATTCGGAACCACGAGCCTGGATGTGGCTTTTGATGGCTATTACGACTCTGGACTCAATTCCGGCAGGCTGGATGATTTCAGCCGCCTGTTTGAGAATCTGGTGGAGCAACAAGTGCTCAGCGAAGAAAGCCGCACTTATCTGCTCTCCGTACTGAAAGATATCAAAACCGGTGACCATCGAATCAAGGCCGGATTGCCGGAACACGTGACGTTTGTGCACAAAACCGGCACCCAGCACCGCCGGGCCTGTAATATAGGTGTGGCACAAACGGCGGACCATCCGGGCGTGGTTATTGCTGCCTGTGGGCGCGGTACCGGAAATCTCGAGGCGTCGGAACAGGCGTTCAGGCGCGTCGGGCAGGCGGTATCGGAAACTGGTGTGTTTGGGGAACCCTGACGTGGATAAAAAAGAGGTATTGGCAGACCTGGAACGGACCCGGGAGCGCACGCGGGCGTTGATCACCTCGTTACCGGATCCTGCCCTGGATGTACCCTATCATCCGGGCGTTAATCCGCCGCTGTGGGAAATGGGGCACGCCGCCTTTTTCTACGAGGTGTTCGTGTTCAATCTGCTGGACGGCACGCCAAGCTACAACCCGGCCATGGATGACCTGTGGGATTCCTTTCACGTGGACCACCGGGATCGCTGGCGGTCGGATCTGTTCCCCGGCCGTGAGGAAACCCTTGCCTATTTCGACACGGTCTATGAGCGCGTGGCGGAGCGTATCCGCACCACACCGTTAACGACCCGGGATCTCTACCTCTACCGCTATGCCATTTTTCACCAGAACATGCACATTGAATCGCTGATCTGGTGCCGGCAGACCGTCGGCTATCCGGCGCCGCCCGGCGTGACCGGGGAACGCGAGGCGCCCGGTGATCGCACCACCGGAGATGCCGTCATTCCGGCCGGCCGCTGGCTGATCGGCATGCCCGGCGAGTCGGCGGATTTCGCCACCACCGATTTTGCGTTTGACAACGAGAAACCGCGATTCGAGGTGGAACTGGCATCGTTCGCGATTTCCCGGGTGCCGGTGTCGAATCGGGATTTTCTGGCCTTTGTCGAGGACGGTGGCTACCGTCGCCCCGAACTCTGGTCCTTTGGCGGGCGCAAGTGGCTGCAAACGGAAGCAGATGTGGCGCTGGTGCATGGTTGTCCCGAGCCGGTCATGAGTGTACCCCGGCACCCGTTGTACTGGCGCTGGCATGATGAGCAGTGGCAGGAGCGCAGGTTCGACAGCTGGCAGCCACTTGCCCCCGATGCACCGGTTACCCATGTGACCTACTGGGAGGCGGAAGCCTGGTGCACCTGGGCCGGTCGGCGGTTGCCCACTGAATACGAGTGGGAGGTCGCGGCGTTGGGCAACCGGCCGGGTGAGGCATTTCGCCGTTATCCCTGGGGGGCAGAAGTACCGACGCCGGAGCACGCCGACATGGACGGCCGTGCCATGGCGCAGCATCCGGTCTGGGATTACCCGGCGGGCGCCAGCCCGTTCGGGTGTCGGCAGATGATTGGCGGTGTCTGGGAATGGACCAGCAGTCAGTTTTTTCCCTACGACGGTTTCCGCATCGATATGTATCCGTTCATGTCGACGCTACAGTTCGGCGATCACAAGGTCACGCGGGGGGGCAGCTGCGCCACGTCATCCAGCCTGATCCGCGGGACCTATCGTCAGGCTTACCTGCCATTGAGAAACGATGTGTACACGGGGTTCCGCACCTGCGCCCTCGCCGAAATCTGATCCAACATCTGCGGAGGAGCCGCCATGAACGTGTACGAAACCGATGAACTGCTGAGCCAGTACCTGGGCTTTCATTTCGGGGACAACTATTTCGGGGTCGGTAACTACCCCGCCCGCTGTGCCGGCATCTGCCAGGAGCTGATGGCCGGGCGTGACAAGCACCGGGCGCTGGATCTCGGTTGCGCGGTGGGCCGCACGACCTTTGAACTTGGCAGGATTTTCGACGAGGTTACCGGCATTGACCTGTCGAAGCGCTTCGTGGACGCTGCCGAGACGCTGCGCCGGGCCGGTGCTATCGACTATTTCCGCCGTGACGAAGGGGAACTGGGCGAGCGTGTCACCGTCAGCCTGGAGGCGCTGAATCTGGACCGGGCGGCCGGGCGGGTGGCATTTGCCGCCGGCGACGCCTGTGATCTGGGGCCGGACCACACGGGCTATGACCTGATTTTTGCTGGCAACCTGATCGACCGGCTGCAGGACCCGGGGGGATTTCTGGCGGGCATCCATCAGCGGCTGGTGGTTGGCGGTACTCTGGTGATCAGCTCCCCCAACACCCTGATGGAAGAGTTCACCCCCCGCAGCAACTGGATCGGTGGCTACGCCCGCAACGGTCAGCCCCGCAGTGTGCTGGAGGGCATGAAAGACATTCTGTCCGGTCACTTCGAGCCGGTGCAGGCACCGATGGACGTGCCGTTCGTGATTCGTGAAACGCGGAGGAAATTTCAGCATACCATCGCCGAACTGACCGCCTGGCGACGTATCCGCTGAGTCAGTCGAGGCGGGTGAAAAGCGCGGTCTGAGTAGGGTGGCCCAGTTCCGGGTGGCAGTCCCCGATGCCGCCGAACTCGACCGTGTAGTCGTTGCGGGCCGCCACTCCCCGCGCCCAGTGACGGAATTTGGTGCGGTCCCACTCGAACTTGTGGTCTTCCTCGCGGAATTCTCCGGGGGCCAGATCAAACAGCGGGTTGTACTCCCGGTTAGGCGTGGTCATGAACAGGATGCGTGGCCGGTACTCACCAAATACCGTCGTTTCGACCTTGGACAGTTCACCGGGATGGACATGCTCGATGGTTTCGACCATGGCAGCGGCGTCGAACCCGTTGAGGGCCGGGTTGCTCTCGGTATAGGAGCCACGCGTCAGCCTGATGCGGTCAGGCGCGAATTGCAGCCAGGGTTCCAGGTTCAGCCGCGCCTGTCTGATGGAAACACCGGACTGCTCTAGTCCGACGAGCTGTTCGAGTTCCGGAAACGACGCCAGCCGATAGAGCAGGGAACCCGACCCGCAGCCGAGGTCGAGGACGGTTCGTGCCCCCGAGCGTTGCAGGGTTGTTGCCACAAAATCCAGCCTCTGCTCATGCAGAGACGTCATCTGCGTCATGGCGCCGCGGGTATACTCATCAATATCAAGCATGGCGGATATCCCTGGCGGTGTCGCCGGGATGGTTCCCGAGGTATTCCTGCAGGTGGCTGGCCAGTGCAACGCCGGTCTCGCTCATGGTCAGGTAGGCCTCGTCTGCGCCGGCTTCACGGATTTTCTCGGCCTCGTCACCGTACATGGTATGGGCCACGATAAAGCCCGTGAAACCGAGCTTGCGAAGCATACGCGCGGCAATCAGTTTCCCTTCAATGTCGTTCATGGCGAGAATGACCGACCGCAGTTCGGGCATATCCAGACCCTCCCAGAACGTGTTGTCCTCCGCGTCGGCAAAGACCACGTTGCGACCTTCCGCCTGATGTTTTACGGCTTTGGCCGGATCCGAGTCAAGCCCCATGATGCGGCTCTCCGTTTCCCGCAGCCAGTCATAGGCGGCGGTGCCGGTCCGCCCCATGCCCATGACCAGCACCCGTGTCTGTCCCAGAGAAATCGGCTGTTCATCGGGGTGGCGTCTATGCCGCTCGTAGCGCACCAGTCTCCGGTTGTAGCGCTCGTAGAGTCTATGGGCAAAGTGGTTCAATGGCGCGGAAATCACGAAGGAGAGCGACACGGTAATGGCCAGCGGAACCAGCCATTGGGGCAGCGCGACGCTGGCAACAATCAGGCCGAATTCACTGTAATTGGTCAGCGACAGCGAGGTGAGAAAGCCGCTGCGCGCGCGCAGCCGGAAGAGTACCAGCAGGAAAAAGAACAGTATGCCTTTCAGTGGCAGGATCAGCGCGGCAACCACGGCGAAGAGCATGGCCTGCTGATCGGGCAGGCCGCCAATGCCGATCTGCAGGAAAAAACCGACCAGGAACATTTCCTTCACGCTCCACAAGGACTTCGCCAGCTCCTGCGCGCGAGGGTGGTTGGCCAGCATGGCGCCGAATATCAGGGCTCCGAGCTCGGAACTCAGACCCACGGCTTCAAATCCGAGCCCGCCAACCACCAGTGCCAACAGCAGGCCGAGTAGCACCAGTAACTCGTCGTGGCCGCTGGCATCGAGCAACCTGAAAAGCAGCGGTCGCAGCAGGGGCAGGCCAAACACCAGCAACGCCCACTCTGACGGTGTTTTGCCAGCGGCAAGGCTCATCACCACCAGGGCAATCAGGTCCTGCATGATGAGAATGCCGATGGCGACCCGCCCGTGGAAGGCCCGCAGCTCCCGTTTGCTCTCAAGAACCTTGGCGGCGAGTACGGTGCTGGAGAACGACAGTGCGATGGCCAGCAGCAGCGCGCTGATCCAGTCCAGATCCAGTAGCCAGTAGAGCCCCGGCGCCAACACAGCGCAGGTGATGCCAAAGTGCAGCAGGCTGCCGCCGATCACTTCGGCACTGATGATAGAGCGCAGTTTGAGCTTGAGGCCGACAGTGAATAACAGTAGCAGCACACCGAGGTGCGCTATGTGCTTGAGGGTGGCGGTTTCTTCTATCGCGATGCCGGTGGCTGCGGCCAGGCCGCTCAGCACGAAACCAGCGGCCAGGTAGCCGACAAGGGGAGGGAGCCCGATCGTTTTGACGATCAGGCCAAGTCCAAAGGCAAAGGTGATCCAGATAGCTTCAGGCATTGAACAGCTCGGGCAAGAGGAAAATACTGTGCCAAAGCTTACTTGTTTTTGGCCCTAACCTGTAGTCAGCCAAAGGGTTAACGGTCTTCGCCATTTACAAGGTCGCGAAACAGCTGAGCCGATTCTTCCGGGGCCTCGACCATCGGCGCGTGGCCGATATCGTCCAGAATGACTTTCCTGGAGCGGGGAATGGCGGCGACGAAGCTGTCGGCGTTGCGGTAGTTGATCACGCGATCCTGTTTGCCCCAGATCACCAGCACCGGCGCGCTGACGTTGGTTATGGCCTCGCGGAAGGCGGATTCAAACCCGGCGTCGCGGATGGCCGCGAAGATCACCTCGTTGACCTCACGGTTCGCAATGGCCTTCTGTTCCATCACACCGAGAATCGGCCAGGGTACGAACGGTCGTTTCTCGAGCGCAAAGTCCATCAGCCGATCGAAATCACCCGGTTCTTTTGGAATCAGCGGGTTATCGCCTTCAACCACCAGGTCCACCAGTTCGCTTTCGTAATCGAGTATGCCGGCCGGATTGAACAGCACGGCTGAGCGGATCTGCCCGGGAAAGGTGGCGGCGTACAGGGCGGTGATGGCGCCGCCCATGGAGTTGCCCATCATATGGGACCGGTCGATGTCGAGGGCGTCGAGAATGCGGGCAAGGTGTTGCACCTGGTCCTCGAAGCGGTATCCGAGATCCAGTGCCTTGCTGCTGTCGCCGTGGCCAGGGAGGTCGATCGCATAGACGTTGAATTGGTCGGTCAGCTCGCGGGCAAGCCGGGTCCAGTTATCCTTGTTGGCGCCAAAGCCGTGGATCAGCACCACGGTATCGCCGTCGGTCATTTCTTTGTTGCGAAGGTAGGCGATGTCCATGTCCCCGACGAGGACCCGACGGGCTTCCAGACCGGCGGAGTCGCGCTCCCAGTCGATGGCGGTGTCATAGATATCCTGACGGGAACAACCGGACAGCATAACGGTAGTAATCAGGAACATCAGGACTGGCAGTCGGCTGTTGCGAATCATCGGGTATGGGCTCCGTTTCCCTGGTGGCGGTTTGTCCGTATCAAAAGAGCGCCTACAGTAACCCAAAAAAAAGCCCGGTCAAGGACCGGGCTCAAAGGTTCCTGAGCAGGGCGGTTCCCTCAGCCCTGTTAGCGGGTAACGATCAGAAGTCGACGCTGAGACCCACGGAGGCTGTCATCGGCAGGTTGGGGCGTGCGCCATCCGGGGAACGGGAGACGATCTTGCGGGTGTCGAAGACGTTGTCCAGCTTGGCAAAGACCCGGGCGCCGTCGGCGACCCGATAGCTGCCTGACAGGTCAACCACGGTCAGCGCCTCGGTCTTGCGGAAGGTGTTGTCGGACCCCGAGCGGTCACAGGAGTTGTCGATGCACATGTCGTCGACGTAGGCGACGTTGAGGTACGCGTCCCAGTTGTCGCCCTGGCGCAGTCCGGTACGAACGTTGAAGACGTTCTCCGGCAGGTACACCAGGTTGTCACCCTTCAGAACGTCGCCGGAATCGCTGTCTTTGGTGACTTCCGCGTCGGTCAGGGTCCAGGTTGCCTGAACCGGAACCGTCAGGCCATTGCCGAGATCGAAGTCGTAAGCGGCGAGTGCTTCAAGCCCCTGAATCCGGGATTCACCCTGGCTGACCGAGCCGGAATCCTGGCCTCCTGCGCAGGGAGTGGCCACGCTGCAGTTCTGCACAGTGTTTGAGTAGTCGCTGTAGAAGCCGATCAACTCATAGCGACCAGCGCCCTGATTCAGGCGGGCCCCCAGTTCGTAGTTGATGCTGATCTCCGGGTCGACGTCGGTACTGCCAGCGCCGGCCGGTGCCATGCCGCGATGAACGCCACCCAGTAGGGTGACCCCATTGCCCAGGTCGTACGTGGCGCCGAGACCCGGCAGCAATTCACTGGTGTCGTTGCTGGCACGATCCGCCACTGAGGAGCGGCTCTCCTCGTTATAGCGGACGCGGCTGGTTTCAATGTCTTCAAAGCGAAGCAGGCCGGTCACCGTCAGGCGGTCGGTGAGCGCCACACGATCAGCAACGTAGGCGCTCCAGGCTTCGGCCTTTTCAACGGCGTTATTGCCGCCACTGATGTCATCGCCAGAGGTTGTGGAGACGTATTCCAGCACCGGGCGGCCATTACTGACGACCTGGTTGTAGGTGTCCACTGGCTGTAGCCGATCCACTTCGTCTTCATGGTAGCGGGCGCCAAACGTCAGGTCGTGGGTGAGGCCGGCCAGTGCCAGGCGGTAGTCTGCCTTGAAGTCAACGCCCTGAGACTCGTATTCCCGGGCGTTGTTCTTGATCTCTATGTCTTCCTTATCGGCTTCCCCGCGCAGCTGCGCCAGGGCGTCAGCGTCGCCGCCATTGGCACCGTTGATCAGGGATTTGAGTCCGGCCGCTTTGTACCAGTTGCGCTCGAATTCGTTGCGGTAGGCCGTGGTGGTGAGGGTCAGGTCATCGGACAGATCTGCCAGGTGGCGGGCCATAAAGCCAATGCGCTGATTGTCCATGTTGTCGCGCTCGGAGGCAAAATAGCGCTGGTCCGGATCGGCATCAAAGTCCACGTCAGCCAGGCCGACATAGGTCTCGCGGCTGAGTTCTTCGCTGTAGTCGATTTTCAGGTCCAGCTGCTGGTAGATGGCGGCGTCTGCGGAGGAGTTGAAACGCAGTTTGCCCACGAAATCCTTTTTGTCGAAACCGGCCTCGCTGTTGGATTGACGGATGTCCTTGAAACCATCGGTTTCCTGCTGGTGGGTTTCGATCAGCCAGCCCACCTGGTCGGAGCTGGCGCCATACCAGGCATGGACCCGCTTGCCGTCGTTGTCGGAAAGCTCGGTGGTCAGGTGCCCGGAAGCCGATGCAGGAATCGGTGTGGAGCGCAGGTTGATGGCACCGCCGACAGTGGCCGGGCCGTAGCGCAGCAGATCCGGGCCTTTGAGTACTTCAACGCCGCTCATGCGACCGAACGAGGGGAAGTAGTAGGCGGCAGGCCCGGAGTAAGGCGCCGGTGCCATCAGCACGCCGTCCTCCATCAGCGTGACCTTACCGGAGCGGCCGGAGCCGGACCCGCGGATGCCGATGTTGGGGCGCAAGCCGTAGCCTTCCTCCTCCCGCAGATAGACGCCGGGAACTTCCCGGGCAACCCGGTGCACGTCGGTATATTTCATTTCTTCCAGTTGCTCGCTGGATACCGCGTGGGCGGAACCGGGTAATGCGGAGGCAGAGGCCTCGTCACCAACGATGACCAGCTCGTTCAGGCTCTGCTCCTGAGCCAGTACCGGAAATGAGGCCGACACGACCGCCAGGGCCAGCAGGTTCCGGGAAAATCGCATGTGCATGTTGCTCTCCTGTTACAGCGCGTTAAGTTGAGGGTCGCAACTATACAAATGATAAGCATTAACAACAAGTAAAAATTATCATGTAGATTAAGATATTGAATGGGCGCCGGCGCAACCAGACGGCCGGACACAAAAAAGCCCGGCTGTGCCGGGCTTGATGCAGAGGGATCGGGTGATCAGGATTTTTCCCGGGCTATTGCCCGATAGGCGATGTCCTTGCGATAAAATACCCCCTCCCAGCAGATGCGGGCGGCCACCTCATAGGCGCGTTGCTGGGCCTCGGTCACAGTTTGGCCAAGGGCCGTCGCGCACAATACACGGCCGCCATTGGTGACGACCTGGTCTCCGTTGAGTCGGGTGCCGGCGTGGAACACCTTCTCGCCTTCGGTTTCCGATTCCGGCAGGCCGGCAATCACATCACCCTTGTTGTAGCTGCCCGGGTAACCCCCGGCGGCCAACACGATGCCCACGGACGCGCGCTCGTCCCAGTCCGAAGTGCACTGGTCCAGCTTGCCGTCGATGGCCGCGCCACACAGCTCCACCAGATCGGATTTCATCCGCAACATGATCGGCTGGGTCTCGGGATCCCCGAAGCGGCAGTTGAACTCAATCACCTTGGGGGCACCGTTGCCGTCGATCATCAGGCCGGCGTACAGGAAGCCCTTGTAGGGATGGCCCTCGGCTGCCATGCCACGCACGGTGGGATAGATCACTTCGTCCATGATGCGCTGGTGCACATCCGCGGTAACCACCGGCGCGGGCGAGTAGGCGCCCATGCCGCCGGTGTTGGGGCCGGTATCGCCGTCGCCCACCCGCTTGTGGTCCTGGGACGTGGCCATCGGCAGCACGTGTTCGCCGTCGACCATGACAATAAAGCTGGCCTCCTCGCCGTCGAGGAACTCCTCGATCACCACGCGGCTGCCGGCTTCACCGAAGGCATTGCCGGCGAGCATGTCGCGGATGGCCTCTTCGGCTTCTTCCAGGGTCATGGCCACGATCACGCCCTTGCCGGCCGCCAGGCCGTCGGCCTTGACCACAATCGGCGCACCCTGCTCACGCACGTAGGCGAGGGCGTCGTCCACCTCGGTGAAATTGCCATACCCGGCGGTGGGGATGTTCTGGCGTGCCAGGAAGTCCTTGGTAAAGGCCTTGGAGCCTTCCAGTTGCGCCGCGCCGGCGCTGGGGCCGAACACCCGCAGGCCACGTTCCTCGAACAGGTCGCAAATGCCGGCCACCAGCGGGGCTTCGGGGCCGACGATGGTCAGGCCCACGTTGTTCGCGGCGGCAAAGTCCGCCAGACCGTTCAGATCCATCACGTCGATGTTGATGTTTTCCAGGCCGGGCTCTCTTGCGGTGCCGGCGTTGCCGGGCGCGACAAACACCCGGTCCGCATCCGGAGACTGGGCAGCCTTCCACGCCAGCGCGTGTTCACGACCGCCGGAGCCAATGACGAGAATATTCATGGTTGTCTCCTGTTAATGCCGGAAGTGGCGCATGCCGGTGAACACCATGGCAATGCCATGCTCGTTGGCGGCATCGATCACTTCCTGATCGCGCATGGAGCCGCCGGGTTGAATGACCGCGGTAATCCCGGCCTGAGCGGCGGCGTCGATGCCGTCGCGGAACGGGAAGAAGGCATCCGATGCCATCACCGAGCCTTTCACTTCCAGGCCTTCATCGGCGGCCTTGATGCCGGCAATTTTGGCGCTGTAGACGCGGCTCATCTGGCCGGCGCCGACACCGATGGTGCGTCCCGCCTTGGCGTAGACGATGGCGTTGGACTTCACATACTTGGCCACTTCCCAGGCGAACAGCAGATCATTCAGTTCGGCCTCGGAGGGTTGGCGCTCGGTGACGACTTTTACGTCTTCCATGGCCACCATGCCCAGGTCGCGATCCTGTACCAGCAGGCCGCCGGTCACGCGCTTGTAATCCAGCGATTTCGCGCGCTCGCCGTTGAATTCGCCGCAGGCCAGCAGGCGCACGTTCTTCTTGGCAGCCACCAGTTCCACCGCTTCCGACGCTATCGTGGGCGCGATAATCACTTCCACGAACTGACGGTCAATGATGGCTTTTGCGGTCTCGGCGTCCAGCTCACGGTTGAAGGCAATGATGCCGCCGAACGCGGAGGTGGGGTCGGTGGCGAAGGCCAGATCGTAGGCCTGACGGATGTCTGCGCCGATGGCCACGCCGCAGGGGTTGGCGTGCTTGACGATCACGCAGGCGGGATCGGCAAAGGGCTTGACGCACTCCAGGGCGGCATCGGTGTCGGCAACGTTGTTGTAGGACAGCTCCTTGCCCTGCAACTGCTTGGCGGTCGCCACGCAGGCCTCTTTCGGGTTGCGTTCGGCGTAGAAGGCGGCACGTTGATGGGGGTTTTCGCCGTAACGCATGTCCTGCACTTTCACGAACTGGGCGTTGAAGGTGCGCGGGAAATCGGCGTTGTCGTTGTCCGGCGTGCGGCCGCCCAGGTAATTGGCGATGGCACCGTCGTAGCCGGCGGTGTGTTCAAACGCTTTGACCGCCAGATCGAAACGGGTGTGGTAGCTCAGTTCGCCATCGTTGGTGTCGAGCTCCTTGAGAATGCGACTGTAATCCACCGCGTTGACCACGATGGCCACGTCGTTGTGGTTTTTGGCAGCCGCACGAACCATGGTCGGGCCGCCGATGTCGATGTTCTCGATGGCGGTCGCCAGATCGCAGTCCGGGTTGGCCACTGTGTCCTCGAAGGGGTAGAGGTTAACCACCACCATGTCGATGGGGTGAATGCCATGCTCACCCATGATGGCGTCGTCGGTGCCGCGTCGGCCGAGAATGCCGCCGTGGATTTTCGGGTGCAGGGTTTTGACCCGGCCATCCATCATTTCCGGGAAGCCGGTGTAATCACTGACTTCAGTGACCGGAACGTTGTTTTCCTTGAGCAGACGGAAGGTGCCGCCGGTGGAGAGCAGCTCGACACCGCGCTCGGTCAGGGCACGGCCAAAGTCGACGATGCCGGTTTTATCGGAGACGCTGATCAGCGCGCGACGGACGGGAGTATTAGCCTGATTTGCCATGGGTCACATAATTTCTGCTGGAGATGAACGAATAAGGGCCTCGCGAATGATGTCCGGGAGGCCCTCGTTTATTCGGGGTGTCTGGATTATAGCAGACCGTACTGCTTGAGCTTCTTGCGAAGTGTTCCGCGATTCAGCCCGAGCATGGTGGAGGCCTTGGTCTGGTTGTTGCGGGTGTACTTCATTACCTGCTCCAGCAACGGGGCTTCCACTTCGGAGAGCACCAGCTGATAGACCTCGGTGACCGGGGCGCCATCCAGTTGGGCGAAGTAGTTTTTCAGGGCAACTTCCACGCTATCACGCAGGGTGACACTGTTGCCGCTGCTGTTCACCGTTTGCAACTGATGGATATCATCGTTGGCCGATGTACTCATATTCTCATTTGCCAAAGTCTCAGCGGTCATGCTGCGAATACCTCTCCATTTCGTAAGCCTGCAAAGTACTGTTGAATGCTGTCTCTCTGCGCCACCGCCTCTTCCAGGGCGTTGAAGCGTTTGCGAAACTGTTTGTTCTCATCGTGGGACTGCAGGTACCAGCCCACGTGTTTTCTGGCAATGCGCACGCCCATGGTTTCACCGTAGAACCGGTGCAGAGCGTCAAGATGTCGGGTCAGGATCTGCTCCACTTCATGCAACGGCGGCACGGCAAGTCGCTTTCCGGTTTCGAGGAAATGCAGGATTTCCCGGAAGATCCAGGGTCTGCCCTGGGCGGCGCGGCCAATAAGCAGGCCATCTGCACCAGTATGCTCGAGCACCCGTTTCGCCTTCTCCGGCGAGGTGATATCACCGTTGGCAAACACCGGTATGCCGACCCGGGATTTGACCTCCGCAATGGTGTCGTATTCCGCGTCGCCCTTGTAGCCATCCGCCCGGGTGCGACCGTGTATGGCCAGGGCCTGAATCCCGGCATCTTCCGCCATCTGTGCGATCAGCGGCGCGTTGCGATGGTCGCGGTCCCAGCCGGTGCGCATTTTCAGCGTGACCGGGATATCAACCGCCGCGACGACCGCCTGGAGTATCTCTCTCACCAGAGCTTCGTCCTTCATCAACGCGGAACCGGCGGCCTTGTTGCAGACCTTCTTGGCCGGGCAGCCCATGTTGATGTCGATGATCTGGGCACCGTATTCCGCGTTCAGCCGCGCGGCATTGGCCAGCATCTCGGGATCGCCGCCGGCAATCTGGACGGAGCGGGGTTCCGGCTCGCCTGCGTGGTTCATGCGGAACCTGGACTTGCGCGTATGCCAGAGCTTGCTGTCCGCAATGACCATCTCCGATACCGCCAGACCGGCGCCCATATCTCGACACAGAAGGCGAAACGGGCGATCGGTCACGCCCGCCATAGGGGCAACAATCAGCGGGTTGGGCAATGTGTACGGCCCGATTTTTGCCGTCGGCAGCATGGTTTCAGTCCGTGTCACAGCGGGTTCAGCAAGGATCGGTCTGGAACGATTGCTCAATAAGTAACCGATCCTGATCCGAAGGGCGCTAATGATACCGTCGGGGGGCGAGCGATTGAAGGGGCAAGGTGGCGAAAAAGTTGATTATTTTTCGTGCTTTCTGGTTGACTTTTAGTCTGTTCGATGGCGGCCGGGCATACTCGACAAGTAAATGCTTGCTTACTGGCTGTGCTCGCGAAAGGCGATATTGTAGTTGACCGCATCGCGTCCCGGGTCGCGGATGCCGATGGCAATCCGAACCGGGGTGCCGGTCGGCATGGCGTCCAGATCCCGGCCTTCTCCGGCCACGTATTCGTCGGGTGTGAACACGCTCTGGGCGACCACATCGCCGTTGAGGTTCGAGAAGGTCAGCGCGATCGCCGGAAACGGCTGTTCGAAGGCCGCACGGTTGATGATCACGGCTTCTACCAATAACTGACTGCGATTGTCGGGATCGGTACGCACCACCAGCTTGCGGCTCTGAATGGCGTCTACGTCAATCAGTGGCTTGAGTTCGCACCCGGCCAGTTCGCAGCCTTTCTCGTAAAAGGGGCGTAGCTCGGGGATCGCTGAGAGCCGGTCGAACTGGAACCAGGTGACCTGCGCTACCAGCAGCCCCAGCAGCGCCAGCACCACGAGTGTCCACAGGGCCCGCCGCAGCCCGCCTCCGGCACCACCGCTGACCGCCACCGGCTCGCGTCTGAGGTCGCTGTACGGGAAGCGGGCGTTCAGTGGTTCATCCTGCGCCAAGTCATCATCGGCAGGCCCCGCGCCCGGTTGCGTGTGGGTGTCCTGTGCCGCTGCACGCGATGGTTCCTGCCGCTCGCTGACGGGCTCATCCTCCGGCGGTGTGGAAGCCTCCGCCGGACCGGCCTCTGCGGTGGCCTGCATTGGGGGCGTGGGATTGGCCGCAGGCGGGTGTTCGGGTTCCGCTGCAGCCGCTATTGCCGGCTCGCTATCCCGGGTTGCCGCAAGGCTGCTGTCGCGGCGTGAGGTGTCATCCTCCGACAGCATGGCCTCGGCCCAACTTTCATCGATGTCGGTGTGTTCGCGCTCGTCGTCGTGGGGGGTGTCTGCGCGCTCGTCGAAGGAGCGGAAACTGTCGCTGAGCTCGTCGTCCGAAAACGTCAGGCTGCTGCCGGCGTATTTGCCTTCCGCAGCGTCCTCTTCCGGATTGTCGGCGAATACGAAGTCGTCGTCGGCGGAGAATCCGCTGGCGGCTTCCCCGGCAGCGGGAGGTTTGTCGGCGTCCGGGTGTGCCGGTTTCGAAGTGGCAGGAGGCGCCACCTGGTGATCGATGGCGTTAAACACTTCCATGCAGTTCCCGCAGCGCACCTTGCCCCGGGCAATGCTGAGTTGCTCGTCCGTTACCCGGAACCGGGTATCGCACTTGGGGCATCGGGTCTGCAGGCTGCTCTGGGTCATGCTTTGTTCCTGAAAGCGACTTCGCTACGAGTCACGGAGTTTAGTCGGTCACAGCGGATTCGTCACCTGTCGTTGCGCCGTCCTGTGAGCCGTATCCACTCTTCCTTCTGTTCCGGCTCGTCCATCACAAACCAGGGCTCGTAGGCAGCCATTACCTCACGGGCCTGATTGGACAGGATGCCGGACAGCACCAGATCACCCCCGGGGCGGACGCGAGCGGCCAGGTGCTGTGCCAGTCCGATCAGGGGCTGGGCGAGGATGTTGGCCAGCATGATGTCGGCCTGGGTATCGGGCTCGTTCTCCGGCAGGTAGAGGTCCAGCCGGCTGGTCTCGACGCCGTTGCGCTGGGCGTTATCACGGCTGGCTTCAAGCGCCTGGGGGTCGGTGTCCACGCCGATGACGTGGTCGGCGCCGAGTAACAGGGCGGCGAGCCCGAGAATGCCCGAACCGCAGCCGTAATCGATCACCTGTTTGCCCTTTGCATCCTGACCATCCAGCCACTGCAGGCACAGAGCGGTGGTGGGATGGGTGCCGGTGCCGAAGGCCAGGCCCGGGTCCAGCATCAGGTTGGCCGCTTGCGGGTCCGGAGCCTCGTGCCAGCTGGGCACGATCCACAATCGCTCGCCGAACTGCAGCGGCTGGAAGTCGTCCATCCAGGCCCGCTCCCAGTCCTTGTCCTCGACCAGGGTGACATCAATATCCGGCAGCGCCTGCTGAGTCTGCTGGTGCCAGGCGTCAGTGATCGCGGCACACAGCTGCTCGATATCCCGTTCGGAATCGAACAGACCGGTGACGCTGGTCTGGTGCCAGAGTGGCGTAGTGCCGGGGTCGGGTTCGTATAACGGCTGGTCGGCTGCATCTTCCATGGAGACGGCTTCGGCGCCCATCTCCATGAGCAGATCTTCCAGCTGATCCGCGTTGTCCGGATCAGCCGGGATCTGTAGTTGTATCCAGGGCATGGTTGGTTCAATCCCGCATCAGTTTTTCCAGGTAATGGATGGTGAAGTCTACCTGTTTGAAGCCACCATCGCGTACCAGTTTCCGATGCAGAGACTGATTGGTTTTGATGCCTTCGACGACGAGCTCGTCAAGGGCGTTCTTCATGCGCCGCCGTGCGATCTCGCGATCGTCGCCCCAGGTGATCAGCTTGGCCACCAGGGAGTCGTAGTAGGGCGGTACGGTGTAGCCGCTGTAAAGGTGCGAATCGACGCGGACGCCGTTGCCGCCGGGAGCGTGGAAGTGCTTGACCTTGCCCGGGCTGGGGACGAAGGTTTTCGGATCTTCCGCGTTGATGCGGCATTCCAGGGCATGGCCGGAAATGCGGATGTCGTCCTGGGTGTACTGCAGGGGCAGTCCGCTGGCGATCCGCAGCTGCTCCCGCACGATGTCCACCCCGGTGACCATCTCGGAAACCGGGTGCTCTACCTGGACGCGGGTGTTCATCTCGATGAAATAGAACTCACCGTCCTGATACAGGAATTCGAAGGTGCCGGCGCCGACATAGCCGATTTCCTTGCAGGCATCGACGCAGGCCTTGAGGGTGCGGGCACGGGACTCGGGATTGATGTTCGGTGCCGGCGCCTCCTCAATGACCTTCTGGTTACGGCGTTGCATGGAGCAGTCGCGGTCACCCAGATGAATGCAGTTCCCATGCATGTCCGCCAGCACCTGGACTTCCACGTGACGCGGCGTTTCCAGGAATTTTTCCAGATAGACTGTCGGGTCGCCAAAGGCGTTGCGTGCCTCGCTCTGGGTAATCTGTACACCCTTGAGCAGTGCCGCCTCGGAGTGGACCACCTGCATGCCGCGCCCGCCGCCGCCGGATGCGGCCTTGATCATGACCGGGTAGCCGATTTCGCGGGCAATCCTCAGGGTACGCTCGTCGTCCTCGGTTAACGGTCCGTCGGACCCGGGAACCGTCGGCACCCCGGCCTTGATCATGGCGCTGATGGCCGACACCTTGTTGCCCATCAGGCGGATGGTTTCCGCCCGGGGGCCGATGAAGCGGAAGCCGCTCTTCTCGACCTGTTCGGCAAAATCGGCGTTCTCTGCCAGGAAACCATAGCCTGGATGGATGCCCACCGAGTCGGTGACTTCCGCCGCGCTGATGATGGTGGGGATGTTGAGGTAGCTTTCGGTCGCGCTGTTGGGGCCGATGCAGACTGACTCGTCGGCAAGACGCACATGCATCAGATCCCGGTCCACCTGGGAATGGATGGCGACCGTTTTAATGCCGAGCTCTTTGCAGGCCCGCAGGATGCGGAGTGCAATCTCGCCCCGGTTTGCGATCAGAACTTTTTCTAACATAGCCATGATGTGCGATCACCGAGTTCAGGAAATGACGACCAGGGGCTGGTCAAACTCTACCGGCTGGCCATTTTCAACCAGGATCTCGGTGACGGTGCCGCTTTTGTCCGCCTCGATCTGATTCATCATCTTCATGGCTTCGACGATGCAGACAACGTCACCCACGTTCACTTTCTGGCCGACTTCCACGAACGCTTTTGCTGTGGGCGATGGTGAGCGGTAGAAGGTGCCGACCATGGGGGAGTTGACGGTGTGTCCGGCCGGGGTGGCGGGAGCGGCGCTTTCAGCGGCCGCCGCACCCGGATTGTCCGACGCAGGTGCAGCCTGCGGTGCCGGGGCCGGCGCCGGGTAGTGGGCCATGTACTGGGTGCCTGCGACCTGTTCACGCCGACGGGAGATGCGAACGGAGTCGTCACCTTCGTGAATCTCCAGTTCCTCGACGTCGGATTCCTCCAGCAGTTCGATCAGTTTCTTGATTTTGCGAATATCCATAGTGTGTCCGGTCCCGTTTTAATCTGGTCTATCGGTGAATTCGTTGCAGTGCAGCCGTCAGGGCAAGGTCATAGCCCTGGCTACCTAGCCCGCAGATAACGCCTTCGGCGATATCGGAAAAGTAGGAGTGATGGCGAAAGGCCTCCCGTGCATGCACGTTGGACAGGTGCACCTCGATAAACGGAATGCCCGAGGCCAGCATGGCGTCGCGCAGCGCGACACTGGTATGGGTGAAGGCAGCCGGATTGAAGATGATGAAGTCAACGCCTTCGGTCCGCGCCTCATGGATGCGTTCAATCAGTTCGTACTCGGCGTTTGATTGCAGATGCAGCAGATGGTGGCCTTTTTCTGCCGCGCGGCTGTGCAGCCGTTTGTCGATGTCCGCCAGGGTCTCGTAGCCGTACACCTCGGGCTCGCGGGTTCCGAGCATGTTCAGGTTGGGGCCATGGAGGACCAGTATTGTCGACATGATTGTTTCTCTGCCTTACCGTTTTTTACAGGATCGCCGAAAATAACGACATTTTCCAGTAATCGTGCGTGCAATTCGCCCTGAGATCAACACTTTTTGACATTGTTGCATGTCGTCAATTGGTCTGAAAAGGGGTGTCCCGGATCCTTCCCGTGACTCGGTGACATTGTCGTGAAGCAGAGGCGCTACGGCTATAAGACGTTGGTTTCATAAGCCCGGCCGCAGAAGGCCGGGCAGGGGAGGGCAGCGAGTTCAGTCGCTGGCGGCAGTCACGCAGTTGCGCCCCTGCTCTTTGGAGCGGTACAGCGCGCGGTCGGCCCGTTCGCACAGGGCCTGTGAGCTGTCGTTATTCCAGGCGGCCACGCCGCAACTGAAAGTGACGTTGAATTCGCGATCACCGGCGGGTTGCAGCAGTTCCGAGAAGCGCTCGCGGATCTCATTGAGCACGTTGCGGGCATCACTTTCCCGGGTGTCGGGCAGAATGATGGCGAATTCCTCGCCACCGTAGCGGCCAATGTGGTCGGTCTTGCGCAGACGCTGTTTGAGGAACATCGACAGGCTGCGCAGTACGCGATCGCCGATAGGGTGGCCAAAGGTGTCGTTGACCTTCTTGAAGTAGTCGATGTCGATCATCGCAAAGCACAGCGGCTGTTGTTTTTGCCGGGCGCGCACGATTTCCTGGTCGAGCAGGTGCAGGGTGTGGGTGTGATTGAACAGGCCCGTCAGGCTGTCGCGGATCATCAGCGCCAGCAGCGAGCGCGCCCGCCGCCCGCGGTTATGAATGGTGGCGATCAGGTGCTTGGGATCGATCGGTTTGGTCAGGAAGTCGTCACCGCCCAGGCTCATGGCGTGAAGTTGCTTGCTGACGTCTTCCTCCGCCGACAGGTAGATGATCGGTACGCTGTGGAAGCGGTCCTGCTGGCGGATCACCCGGGCGATCTCCATGCCGGTGCAGCCCGGCATGTACATGTCGAGGATGATGATCTCCGGCGAGAACTCCTCCAGCGCGTGAATGATCTGCATCGGGTCGGTGATGATGTGGGCGGTCATGCCGGCCTTTTTCAGCACCGTCTCCATGAACTTCGCCTGGGCGCGGGAATCGTCCAGCACCAGCACCTTGTAAGGTTCGACGGTGTTGCCATGGGTGTAGCTTTCGATTTTTTCGATCAGCTGGCCGGGATCAACCGCCGGATAGAAGAACTCCTCGCCGCCACAGCGGGACGCCCGCAAGCGGGTTTCGATGGAGCCGTCCTCGTCACTCATGAAAATGATGGGGATCGGGGTGTCATGACGTTCCTGCAAACGCTCGATGGTGGCAATGCCATCGTTGGTGTCAACACCAAAATTGACGTCCATCAGGATGGTTTCCGGTTTGTGCAGGGCGCAGGCTTCAATAAGCTGGTCTGCATTTCCGAATGCGGAGGCGCGGAAGCCGAAAAACTCCAGTTGCCGGATCAGCCGGCCGGCCATCTCCTCGTTGGCCAGGGCGATATACACCGGTGTGCGCCGGAATTGCTGGGGCGCGTCGGGTGTGTCCTGGTCGGTACGCCGCAGGGTGCTGCGGGAGAGCTGCTCGATGGCGTCCTGAAGTTGCCGCTCGAGCGCCTCCGGAAGATGCTCGCCGGGGCTCCACTGCGTCAGCAGCTCGAGGGTTTTGCGGCCGGCGTCGGCGTGGCTGGCCATGTCGAATCGCTGGGCATAGCGCACCAGCTTGTCGGTGGCGGTGGCGAAATCGTCACGGAAGGCGGCCGATTGCTGTGGGGTCTCATGAATCTTCTGCCAGGTGTCGAGAACTACCCGGGCCTGGGTGGTGACGCGGCGGGCAAAGTGCTGTCTGAGTTTCTCTCTCTGGCTTTCGTCGTTCATTGTGCTCCGGCCTGCCTTTTTTCTCGTTATGTTCCGCCCGTCTCCGCTACAGGCAGATTTTTCAACATTAGTCCTTTTGCAGAGTCTATAGTGTTTAATGTTGTCGGCGTAGGTCACACTATGTAAATGTTTGTCAACTCTGCGGGGCAGGTCACACCGCCGGCCCGGCCAGAGCCACACTGTCTAGGGTCAGAGGGCCCCGGAGGCCGCCAGTCATGGCACGGATGCAACCCCGCACATTGCCGTTTTACCAGAAGGGCGTGATCTCCCTTCGTTCCCTGTTGTTGCTGTATACCGGCAGTCTGGTGTTGCTGCTGCTCGTGGTCAGTCTGGCCTTCAGTTTTGATCGTTTCCGGGATTATGTGTCTGATCAGCTGGAAGGTCATGCCCGTGATGGTGCCACGGCGGTCGGGCTGTCACTGTCCAACGCCATCGACGGCCGTGATGCGGTGGCTTCGGCATCGCTGATTGATTCCGTGTTCGACAGCGGGCGCTACCTGTCGGTGGAGTATCTTGATCATCAGGGCGAGCAGATTGCAGGGCGTCAAACCACGATCTCGGCGGACGGTGTGCCGGCCTGGTTCGTGGCGCTGGCCGATCTGCCGTTGCCGGTGGGCCGTGCGGAGGTGGTGCGGGGCTGGTCGCAGCTCGGACGCGTGGAGGTGGTCAGTGATCCCGGCCGGGCCTATCGGGATCTCTGGCGGGTGGCAATCGGCATGATACTGGGCGCGCTGGTGATTGGTGGGCTGGGGCTGTCATTGCTGTTCTGGATAGTTCGCCGCACCCTGCGGCCGTTGAAAGCCATGGAGAAGCAGGCCGAGGCCCTTGGCCAGCGGGATTTCCGCAAGCGGATTGAAGTGAATTCCACCCGGGACCTGAACCAGGTCACCCGTGCCATGAACCAGATGGCCGACGATCTGGGTGCCCTGTTTGAGGGGCAGGCCAAGCTGATCCAGCACCTGCGCCGGGTCAGTAATGAAGACCCGGTTACCGGTCTGGCCAGTCGCAGTGCCTTTGACCAGCGCCTGAAGGTCGAGGTGGAGTCTGAAGAGCGCGCAGCGCCGGGTGTCTTGTTTCTGATTCAGCTTGAGGGGTTTGCCCAGTACAACCAGACCTACGGCCGGAGTGAGGCGGATCGCCTGTTATTGCGGATAGCCGGCACCATCAACCAGTTTGTGCGCTCCCATACCGACGCCTTTGCCGGACGCCGGACCGGCGGCGAGTTTGCCATCTTTCTGCCGGGTGTGACCCAGGCAGACGGCATTGTCTGGTGCCATCATCTGGTGGAGGAGCTTGATGGTATCTATGCCGATCTGGCCACGCCGGTGGAGGTGATGGTGCACGGTGGCGTTGCCCAGGCGCTGGGGGATCGTAACGCCCGGGAGTTGATGGCAGCGGCGGATGAGGCGTTGCGCCAGGCCCAGACCAGCCCGGCGACCGGTTGTCATGCCGCCGACCCCGAACGCGATGGCCACCACAACCGCGAGACCTGGCGCGCCATCATCAGTGAGGCGATTCGTGATGGGCGGGTGTCCCTGTGGTTACAGCCGATGGTGGTCAACGGCGGCGGCGAGCTGGTCTACCATCAGGTGTTTTCCAGAATCACCAGTGAGGAAGGTGAACTCAAGGCCAGTGTGTTCGTGCCTATTGCTGAACGTTTCGGACTGATTGAGGAAATCGATCGGCTGGTGCTCAAGGAGGCGTTGGAAATGTTGCGGCGTCAGCGAACAGGGCAGCTGGCTCTGACTCTGAGTGCCTCCTCCGTCGCCAGTGAAACGTTCAGGATGGAGTTGCTCAAACGGCTGGAGGACGCCGGGGATGTGCGCGGGCGTTTGTGGGTGGGCATCTCGGAGCAAACGGTTCACCACCACCGAACCGCGGTCGGCCTGCTGGTGCGTGCGCTTAACCGGCTTCATGTGTCGGTGCTGGTGGATCGTTTCGGTGTCGGTGGCGTACCCTTCAGTTACCTGAGAAATCTGAGATTCCAGGGCCTACGTATCGACTACAGTTTCATACATGACATCGATACCCATGAAGAAAACGGCTTCTACCTGGAGTCTGTGGTGGCCATCGCCCATAGTCGGGGCGTCAAGGTGTTCGCAACCGGTGTGGAAACCGCTGCCGAGCACGAGGTGCTGCGCAAGTTGGGTGTTGATGGCGCGATGGGCTACCATCTCGGGCGGCCATTCCAGGCAGATAATGACAACGGACAGGGGGATCAGTAACCGATGCCAGGCAAAATCAGACAGTATTTCAGGGATCGCAAGGATGACGTACGGGATTACGCCGGTGGCAGCGGGGTGGTTGGCAAATTCATTCTGATCGTGCTCGGCGTGTATCTGCTGGTTACCCTGGTGCTGGGAATGATCTGGAGTAGCGAGCCGGACACTTTCTCGGTCCGGGAGCACACCCGCAGTGTGGCCAACAGCATGAACAGGGAGCCGGTTGCCGGCTTCGCGACGACGGTCACCATGATCCGTGTTGCCGAAACCCTGTTGGACAAACCCGGAGGCTACATCTCCAATGACATATTCCCGCCGGGTCTGTGGCTGGACAACATGCCGAACTGGGAATACGGCGTGCTGGTGCAACTGCGCGACCTGTCCCGGGCCATGCGCAAGGACATAAGTCGGTCCCAGAGCCAGTCCGCGGAAGACCCCGACCTGATCGTCGCGGAGCCCCAGTTTCATTTTGATAGCGGTAGTTGGGCCATCCCCTCCACCGAGGCCGAGTACCGTAGCGGTATTAAAGCCCTTCATCGCTACCTGAATCGCCTGTCACGACCTGAGCAACCGTCTGCCCAGTTTTTTGCCCGTGCCGATAATCTCAACAACTGGCTGGCGGATCTGGAAACCCGCCTTGGCAGCCTGTCGCGCACCCTGGGTGAGAGTGTCGGCAAGGCGTCGGTGTCCGACGCGGTGGCGACCATCAATCCCGATGACCCGCTGGCCGAGGAAACCGTCGGTAAAGAAGTGAAAACCTCTTGGACCAAAATTGACGATGTATTCTATGAGGCCCGAGGCAGCTCCTGGGCGCTGCTGCATATCTTCAAGGCCATCGAGGTGGACTTCCGCAAGGTGTTGACCGACAAGAATGCCATGGCCAGCGTCAAGCAGATCATCATTGAGCTCGAGGGTGCGCAAGGCGCTATGTGGAGTCCGGTCATTCTCAATGGCAGTGGCTTCGGGGTGCTGGCGAACCACTCCCTGACCATGGCCGCCTACCTGTCACGGGCGAACGCCGCAATCAGTGACATGAGGGATCTGCTGTCACGGGGCTGACTCTGTCTCCCGCGCGGGTTTGCGTGAGGCATAAAAAACCGGGCCATGACGGCCCGGTTTTTTTGTGCCTGAGGCGCGGGAATCAGCCCTTGTAGGCGTTGACCGCGTCCTGGATAGCCTGCTTGGCTTCGGCGGCGTTGCCCCAGCCCTGCACCTTGACCCATTTGCCCGGCTCCAGCGTCTTGTAGTTTTCGAAGAAGTGGCGGATCTGGTCGCGCAGCAGCTCCGGCAGATCTTCCACTTCCCTGACATTGTGATAGGACTGGGTCAGCTTGTCGTGGGGAACCGCGACCAGCTTGGCGTCGCCACCCGCTTCGTCTTCCATGTTCAGGACGCCCACCGGACGGCAGCGAATCACCGAGCCGGCCTGGATCGGGTAGGGGGTGACCACCAGAACGTCGATCGGATCGCCGTCATCCGCCAGGGTATGGGGGATAAAGCCATAGTTGGCCGGGTAGAACATCGGGGTCGCCATGAAGCGGTCCACCAGCAGCGCACCCATGTCCTTGTCCAGTTCGTACTTGACCGGCGAGCTGTTGGCCGGAATCTCGATGGCCACGTAGATGTCTTCCGGCGGATTCTTGCCTGAGGGGATGTTATCGAATTGCATGAGCGATCCTTCCTGAGAGTGCGTTTAACTGCGGTTAAAAAGTGGGCGCAATTATACGGAAGTCTCGTGCAGTTCGAAACTAAACCTTGGTCGGCCCCGCAATTACAGCTTGATCTGTTTCGCGATCAGCTCTTTCATGATCTCGGTGGTGCCGCCGCCAATGGAGAGAATCTTGGCGTCACGGTAAAGCCGTTCAACCACCGATTCCCGCATGAAGCCCATGCCGCCGTGGATCTGGACCGCTTCCCGGGTAACTTTCTCGCAGACGTCCACCGCGAAATTCTTGGCCATGGCCACCTGTTTGATGGGGTTGTTGCCGGCTTGCATCATCGCGGCGCAGCGATAGGTGTATTCCCGCGCCACATCCACCTGGGTGGCCATGTCCACCAGCTTGTGGCGGGTGACCTGGAAGCCGGCAATGTTGCGGCCGAAGGCCTTGCGCTCGTTGGCATACGCCAGTGAGGCCTCAAGCGCTATTTCTGCGGTCATGTAGGCCATGATGGCGAGCATCAGGCGCTCTGCCAGGAAATTGCTCATGATGGCAATGAAACCGGCGTTTTCGGCACCAATCAGGCGGTCAACGGGCACGCGGCAATCTTCGAAGAACAGTTCTGCCGTATCACTGGCCCACCAGCCCATCTTGCGCAACTTCCTGCCGGTGGCGAACCCTGGCATGTCGCGGTCGATCAGGAGCAGGCTGATACCGCCGTGACCCTCGCCGCCCGTGCGCACGGCTACGGTGTAGTGGTCGGCGCGGGTGCCGCTGGTGATAAAGGTCTTGCTGCCGTTGACGATGTAGTGGTCACCTTCCCGCACAGCGCGGGTGCGGAGACTGGCAACGTCCGAGCCTCCGCCGGGTTCGGTGATTGCCAGCGCAGCGATTTTTTCGCCCCTCAGCACCGGGGGCACGATCTGGTTCCGGATTTCGGGCTTCGCCCATTTGGCAACCGGTGGCAGGCCGATATCCAGGGAGCCAAGGCTGGCCACCAGGCCGCCGGAGGTGGAGCGCATCAGCTCCTCCGATACCGCCACCTTGAGGAAGACGTCGCCGTCCCCGGTGCCACCAAGTGCCTCGGGAAAGCCGATGCCAAGCAACCCGGCGTCGCCGGCCTTTTGATAGAGGTCACGAGGGAATTCGCCAGCTTCCTCCCAGTCGTCAATAAACGGCAGGATGTGGGTGGCAACGAACTTGCGGGCGCTGAGGCGGGCCTGGTCATGGATATCGTTGAAATAGTCGGACACGGCGAATCTCCCTTGATCGCGAAGCATGGGCAGCAGTGTCGCTCAATTCCCTATACCAAGCAAGCGCTTGGTTTTGATTGGGCGGGCCGCAGGCCGCGCTGGCCCGAAATGCCAGTCAGACCCGCGGCAGGGGCTTAGCTGACCCTGCGGGGCATGCTCCTCACGCCGTTTGCGGTGCCGAGCAGCAGTAGATCGGCCGGCCGGCGGGCAAACAGTCCATTGGTGACCACGCCAACGACCTGGTTCAGCTGTTCTTCAACCTTGATCGGGCGCGAGATGTCCATGTTGTGGATGTCCAGGATGATGTTGCCGTTGTCCGTGGTGAAGCCGTCGCGGTACACCGGGTCGCCGCCCAGGCGCACAATTTCGCGGCCCACATGGCTGCGTGCCATGGGGATGACCTCAACCGGCAGCGGGAAACTTCCGAGGCTGCTCACCAGTTTCGACTCATCGGCGATGCAAATGAAGGTTTTGGCCACCGCTGCCACGATTTTCTCGCGGGTCAGCGCGCCGCCGCCGCCTTTGATCAGCTCGAGGTGCTCGTTGGTTTCGTCGGCACCGTCCACATAGAACTCGATTTCGCCCACGCTGTTGAGGTCATACACCGGGATACCGTGGCTCTTCAGACGCTCGGCGGTAGCGTCGGAACTGGCCACCGCGCCGTCGAATTCGTTGCGAATGTCCGCGAGCATGTCGATGAAAAAATTCGCGGTGCTGCCGGTGCCCACGCCGATGATGCTGCTGCGTTCAAGGTGGGGCGCAATGTGGTCCAGTGCAGCCTTGGCAACGGCTTTTTTCAGTTCATCCTGGGTCATGGGGAGCTCCGGTTGAGGAAGTAAACGGGTTTGTCGCCATTATAGCCTTTCCCGGGCATCTGCTTATAGACGGAGCACCGCCAAAGTTTCTACACTGTGGGTTTTTCCAACGAATCCCTTAACTTCCGGACGGACCCATGCCGCAACGCTATATCAAGAAAATTCTCGATGCCCGTGTGTATGACGTGGCCATCGAGACGCCGCTGACCGAGGCGCGCAGCCTCTCCAAACGCTTCAGAAACAACATGTATCTCAAGCGGGAGGACCTTCAGCCGGTATTTTCTTTCAAGATTCGCGGCGCGTATAACCGGATTGCCCAGCTCTCCGAAGAGCAGAAGGCAAAAGGGGTGATTTGTGCCTCCGCCGGTAATCACGCTCAGGGTGTAGCGCTGGCGGCGAAAAACCTGGGTATCAAGGCGGTGATTGTCATGCCGCAAACCACGCCCGACATCAAGGTTCGCTCGGTGCGGGATCACGGTGCGAAGGTGGTGCTCAAGGGTGATGCGTTTGATGAAGCCGCCGCCCACGCCCAGGAGCTGATCCGCAAACACGGTTACACCTACATCCCGCCCTACGACGACCCGGATGTGATTGCCGGGCAGGGTACCGTGGCTATGGAACTGATGTGGCAGTTCACCAAGCCACTGCATGCGGTCTTCATCTGTGTTGGTGGTGGTGGCCTGATCGCCGGCATGGCCGCTTACATCAAGTACCTGCGCCCGGAGATCAAGGTGATCGGAGTGGAGCCGGAAGATTCCAACTGCCTGCAGGCTGCGCTGAAAGCCGGCGAGCGGGTGATTCTCGACGAAGTGGGCATTTTTGCCGACGGAGTGGCGGTCAAACAGATCGGCGAGCACCCCTGGGAAATCTGCAAGGACCACGTCGACGAAGTGATCACCGTCTCCACCGACGAGATCTGCGCGGCCATCAAGGACATATTCGAGGACACCCGCTCCATCGCCGAGCCGGCGGGCGCGCTGGGTGTGGCGGGGATGAAAAAGTACATCGAGCGGGAGCAGATTGAAGGCGAGAACATGGCGGCTACCCTGAGCGGCGCCAACATGAATTTTGATCGCCTGCGCTACATCTCCGAGCGCACCGAAATCGGTGAAAAGCGCGAGGCCATTCTTGCGGTCACCATCCCGGAAAAACCGGGAGCGTTCAAGACGTTCATCAACGCTTTGCACAAGCGCAGCATCACCGAATTCAATTACCGCTACGCCGACAGCAAGAAGGCGACCATCTTTGTCGGCATCCAGATCCAGGCCGGCGGCCTCGGCCGCGATGAGCTGGTTCAGGATCTGCGGGAGTCGGGGTATGCCGTGGTGGACCTCACCGACAGCGAGTTTGCCAAGCAGCACGTGCGCCACATGGTGGGTGGCCATGCCCCGTCCATTTCCAATGAAAAGGTGTTCCAGTTCGAGTTCCCGGAACGCCCGGGGGCACTGCTGAAGTTCCTGATGTCACTGGGTACCCGCTGGAACATCTCCATGTTCCACTACCGCAACCACGGCGCCGCGTACAGCCGGGTTCTGCTGGGCGCCCAGGTGGACGACGGCGACCTGCCGGATTTCGAGGCGATGCTGGACAAGGTCGGCTTCCGCTACGAGAACATGACCGATAACGAGGCCTACCAGTTGTTCCTCGGTGCGGGAAACGGCCAAAGCTAACCTCCATGGTCAGGGGATTGTGGGGGGCTCCTTCCGAAACTGTGCGGAGCCATGGATGGCGGAGCCCAAGCGCCACATGGATGTGCTTGAGCGTGTTTCGGAAGGAGATCCTCGCAAGCCTCGGGCGGATAACCGCCAAAGCCGGGCAATTTTTTGCCTTACAGAATGTTAATCCGTCAAAAATTGTAAAATTCAGGATGCGTGTTAATCTTTCGTCCAATTATTAAGAATCAATAATACCTCACTGATTTAGCGAGTATTTACCCTTCCGGGAGTTGGAGAAGCGCATCATGGAACACAAGCCTGACATCATTCGGGCCATCGTGTTGGTTTTCGCTGTGGGCCTTGTGGTTACCGGGTTTACGTCTCTTCAGGCTTCTGAAGAAAAACGAGGCAGTGCTGCGCCCCGTTCCGTTGCCGATCACATCGAGTTAATGAGCGTTGCCCGCGAAGACAGCCGTTAACGCACCCGGTAACAGCGCCGGTCCGTGACTATGCTGTGCAGTGGTACATCCCAGGATGCCACTGGCAACTTCGCCACCTTCTGAAAATCATGCGCAATGCCAATCAGCTTGGGTGCCAGCCGCGGCCGACTCCGGGTAAAGGCGAAGGTCCGGTCATAAAAGCCTCCCCCCATGCCCAGGCGGCCGCCAGATTCGTCGAATCCCACCAACGGAAACAGCACCGCATCCAGCGCCCAGGCCGGTCGTCGAAGGCCCTTGCTGAAGGCTGGTTCGGGTATGCCAAACCGATTGGCGGTCAGTTCCACGCCGTCCTGATAGGGGCTGAACACCAGTCTGCCCGGAAGAACCGGGTGCAGTACCGGTAAATAGAACTGTACGTGCCTGCGCCGGGCGAGATCCATGTAGAGGTTGGGGTCGATTTCGCCGTCGTTAGGCAAATACAGCGCTATGTGTCGTGCCCGGTGCAGATCCGGGTTGTTCAGCAGGTTGATCGCAAGGTACTCGGAAGCCTCTTGCTGCTGCTCGAAGCTCAGCCCCCGGCGGCGCCGACGGAGGTGTTGCCGCAATTCGTTGCGCGGCAGGTCATCGGCAAGTGGGGCAAACGGTTGGGGGGGCATAAACTGAGTCAAGGTAAAGCTTCCCGGGCTGCCGTCGTCAGATGTGGCCCTTGAACCCAAAGTTCAAGGTCGGTGGCCGCTGTGACATATTAGGCTTTCCCCCGAAGGGGACGTGCTCACAATGCCCTGAAGTAGCCACCTGGGTAGTGCGCATCGGCTCGAGGACGTATCCGACCAGCGAACAGCCCAGGAAGTTGATTCCATTATACGGGTACCGGCGGGGCCAATTGCAACACCTGAATCCTGTCAGAATGTAACAGTTTACTTGTCGGAGGTGTCGCCAAGGACGTCATCCAGCTTGCTGTCCATCGTTTCGAGAATAGTGGTGGCTGCGCCAGACATGGTGTCCTGTTCCAACAGATCGTGGGTGATGTTGAGCGCGGCCATTACGGCGATGCGCTCGGTGCCGAACACTTTCCCGCTGGCGCGGATTTCCCGCATTTTGCTGTCCAGATGCCGGGCGGACTGCATCAGGGCCTCGCGGGCCTCCTCGGGGCAGGCGACCAGGTATTCCTTATCGAGGATCTTCACTTCAACGGTGGTGGGCTGCTGTTTGGCCATCAGTGATGCTCCAGAGCCCGGAGGCGACCAATCATGGCTTCGATCTTGTTTTTGGCCAGATCGTTCTTGTGCATCAGCTGGGCTCGTTCCCGGTTCCAGTCATCCTGCAGCTCCCTGAGCGCGGCGTTGTCGCGTTCCAGTTTGCGACAGCGTTCGATGAGCCTGTCCAGTTTGTCCGCCAATGCCTGTAGTTCGGACTGTTCCATGATTGCGTCAACGCCTGTTGTGATTGATGCCCGTAACTATAAGTGTGGACTGCAAGTCGGTCAATTTACAGGGATGTCATGGCCCCGGCTGCGTGGCGGGTGTCACTTCTGGCAGCGCTTATTCGTCGCTGCCATGGCTTAGCCCGTGATGGCGGCTCTGCCGCCACGCCTGCAGCGCAGGAACCAGTCCCACCAGGGCCGCCGTGGCGGGCACGCTGGCCAGGATCAGCCATTCGGCGAGCGCTAATGGGCGCAGACCGATCTGAAGGCCATGGTTTTCCAGCAGCCAGGGGCTGATCAGGGCCAGACCGCCGGCACTCAGCGCCAGTGCCAGCACGCAGGCGATCACCGCAAGAGTGACGCATTCGATCACTTGCAGCGCCGCCACCAGAGAGGGCGATGCCCCGGTGGCGCGAAGGATGGCAATTTCGCGCCGGCGCTGCGCCTGCAAAGTGAGCAGCACCGCGATCAGGCCGATCAGGCTGGTCACCACGACGAAGCCGGTAATGCCCAGTAGGGCCCGCTCGAACTGTCCCATGATGCGCCAGAGCTCACTGAGGGCGACGCCCGGTAATACCGCGGACAACGGCTCGTCGCGGAACTCGTTGATCTGGCGCTGAACCTGGAAGGTCATCACTTTGCGTTCGATGCCCACCAGCGCTGCGGTGATGGAGGAGGGGGTCAGATCCCGTTTCCGCGCCTCCTCCGGGGCCACTGTGCGACCCGGGATGGCGACGCCGGATTCCCAGCCGATGTGCATGGCTTCCATGCCGTCCAGGCTGATGTACACCGCCTGGTCCACCGGTGTGCCGGTGGGCGCCAGTATGCCGGTTACCGTGAACGGGGTGTCCTTGTGATTGGAGAAGCTGGTGCGGCCACCGCCGTGGGACAGGACAAGATCGTCCCCCAGTGCGTGTTGGTGTTGGCGGGCGACGTCGGCGCCCAGCACCACGTCGAACACGTCCTCAAACCATTCACCCTGGCTCAGGGTCAGGGCTTCATCCCGGCCAAAGCGGAAATGCTCGACAAAGCCCCGGTCGGTGCCCACCACCCGGTGCCCGCGGTAGCTGTCCCCGAGAGACAGCGGCACCACCCAGTCAATGCGCGCATCCTCGGTCAGGTCCTGATAGGTTGACCAGCGGATGTTGTTGGTGGCGTCGCCGATATGGAACACGGTGTACAGCAGCAGGTTCAGTTGGCCGCTGCGGGCGCCGACAATCAGATCGGTTCCGGAAATGGTGTTGGTGAAGGATTGTCGCACCTCGGTGCGCAAGTACTGCACACCAAGCAGCAGGGTAACGCTGAGGGTGAGGGTCAGGGTGACCAGGGCCAGCACCCGGCGGCGGTGCCAGAGGCTGGCCCAGGCCAGTGACAAGGCAAGGCGAGTCTTCATGCGCTGACCTCCAGCACCAGTTCCTGGTCAAAATGGCCCGCCAGGCTCTGGTCGTGGCTGACAAAAATCACTGATGAGGCAGACCGGTGCGCCAGGGTCAGAAGCACATCAATAAAGCGATCCCGGTTGTCCGCGTCGAGGGCGGACGTGGGCTCGTCCGCCAGAATCAGTTCCGGCTTTCCGATCAGGGCCCGGGCCGCCGCGACCCGTTGTTGCTGGCCAACACTGAGACGGCTGACCTGTCGATGCCAGTGGCTCTCGGGAATCGCCAGATCCCGCAGGAGGCCTTTGGCTTCCTCGTGGACATCCGGGCTGGTGCGGCGCTGGCGGTGGGCCGACAGCCGGCAGGGCAGGGTGACATTGGCCAGGGTCGATAGGTAAGGCACCAGATTGAACTGCTGGAAGATCACGCCCATGTGGTCGGCGCGGAAACGATCCCGCTGACCGTGGCTCAGCGCGCCGACATCCCGCCCCAGCAGGGAAATCGAACCGGAGGTCGGGCGCAGCATGCCCGCCAGGAGGCTCAGCAGGGTGCTCTTGCCGCTGCCACTGGCACCCTTGATGAACAGGTGGTCGCCCGCGCTCAGATCCAGATCGGGAAAGTGCAGGCTGGCACTGTTTTTGGGCCAGCGATGGATAAGATCCCGGGTGCACACCGCGGGGGGTGTCAGTTTGGCGTTCCCGGTGGAGCTCTCAGTGGAACTATCGGGCTGCGTGGATGTCTTGGACGTCATGTGCGCGTGCGCTCATTCGGTGTATGATTTGCCCACTCATTCACAGGCAGGCAGTTTTTATGTTTCTGGCAATGTTGACGCTTTCTTCTTCCGGTCGCGGAGCCCGTTTCGGGCAGGGGCTGCTGGCCATAGTGCTCGCCGGTGCCCTGGGTGTCGCGAATGCGGCTGATCGTGAAATTGACTGGCTCGAGCTGATGCCGGAAGAGGACCTGAATTTGCTCGAGAGTATGCCAGAAATCGAGCACGATGGAGACGGCCCGGTCACGCTGCCGGATGAAATCATGACCGGCCGCGTGGTGCCGGAAATGGACGGTGTGTCCGGCCGGATCCCCGGGTTTGTGGTGCCGCTGAAAACCACCGACGACATGCGCATTCTGGAATTCTTCCTGGTGCCTTATTACGGTGCCTGCATTCATGTTCCGCCACCACCGCCCAATCAGATTATCCACGTCAAATACAAGGAAGGCTTCACCCTCGAGGCACTCTACGATCCGGTCTGGATTGAGGGCGAACTGGTGGTGGAGAACACCGAGAACGACGTCGCCAAGTCTTCCTATTCCGTGGTTGCCAGCAAGGTCGAACGCTACCAGGAATAAGGCAGCGCACACCGGCTTCAGTCCTTCAGGGCAAAGCCGGTTTTACCGCCTTCCAGTCGCGCGCTGCCCTGTGCGGTTTCGCTCACCCACTGAACCGACAGCACCTCGATCTCCGGGAATCTGGCCATCACCTCGGCCGTGAACGTCTGACCTGCGCTCACGTCGCTGCAGTCGAGTTGTTGCGTCACCTCGTAATCCCGATGACCCTCCTGCTCGTGATCGTCATGCCCGTGATGGTCGTGGTGGTGCCGGTCATCGTGGCCGTGTTCTTCATGGTGCTCGTCCTGGTGCCCGTTATGCGGGGCACCGGAAAAGTGAACTTCGGCTTCTGTCACCGTGCATGAGCCGGGGTTCATGTCCACCAGCGGCTGTGAGCCCAGCCATTCTGCGATGTCCTCAAGACGCTTCTCTTCCTCGGGGGTTCGCGGGTCGCGCTCGAAACCGGCGAGGTTTTGAGCCGGCGAGGTGAAGATCAGCTCCACACGATTGGCCTCAACTGCCATCTGCAGCTGTGCGTGGCCGTGGCGGTGGGCGCCGGGGTTTTCGGCCGCGAGGGCGTCGGCGCTCAGTAAAGCAATGGCCAGGCTGAGGCAGGCAGGCAGGGTGTGGTGCAGAGGGTGCTTGTGGTGGTTCATGGCAAGGTCGTCCAGAGGTTTTGATATGTTATAACATAATTAATCAGAACGGGGCGGGAATCAAGAGGGCGAGTGCCTTCGATCCGCGCCGATGCTACGATAGTCACCTAAATCCAGTGAAACAGGTAAGCTCCTTTCTCATGTCAGAAACCGACACTACCGGTGCCGCCCGCGCCGCTGCCTTCGAGCGTTGGGCCAATATGTTCACCGCCCACAAAGCCTTCAGTCACCCGTCCGAGTTGCACGGTGTTTTGTGTGGGCGGCTTGCCGCCGGTGCACGTATAGAAGAGACCGAGTGGCTCGCCATGGTGTGCGAGCACATGGGACTGCCGGAGACCGCAACCGGGGACTCCGACGATCTCAGGGAATTCATGCAGGCCGCCTACGACCAGACCCTGGCGTTGCTGAAAGCCGCCGACATGAGCTTCCACCCGCTGCTGCCGGATGACGATTACGCCATCGATCAGCGTCTGGAAGCGTTGACCTCCTGGGTGCGCGGGTTTCTGGAAGGCATGGCACTGTCGGCGGGCGAGTCCCTGGGCCAGGCCCCGGACGAAATCCGCGAGCTGATCGAGGATATGGTTGCCATCAGCCAGGTGTCCGAGGACGAGGAGCCGGACGACGAAAGCGAACACCAGCTGATCGAGATTGTGGAATACGTGCGCCTGGGAGCGCTGGCGGTCTTTACCGAGTTCAATCCGCCAGAGAAACCGGCCACCGATAGTCCGACACTGCACTGAGCAGGTACCTGCCTGCGGGAGACATTATGCCGTCAATGATACCCGTTAAAGAGTTTGCCGATCGCCGCCGCCGACTGATGGAGCGGATGGCACCGGACAGCATTGCCATTGTCCCGGCGTCGCCGGAATGCGTGCGCAACCGGGATGTGCTGCATCCGTTTCGTCAGGACAGCGATTTCCAGTACCTGTCAGGATTCGGTGAACCGGAGGCCGTGCTGGTGCTGATCCCCGGTCGTGAACACGGTGAATCGGTGCTGTTCTGCAAGGAGCGCAACCCGGAGAAAGAGCTGTGGGACGGTTTTCTGGCGGGGCCGGAGGGCGCCATTGAAAAATTCGGGTTGGACGATGCCTTCCCCATTGCCGACATAGACGACATTCTGCCCGGCATGATCGAAGGGCGCAGCCGGGTCTATTATCCCCTGGGCAAGGACCACAATTTTGACGCCCGGGTCATGGACTGGGTCAAGGTGATCCGCAGCAAAGTGCGGGCGGGCGCGCACCCGCCGGGCGAGTTTGTCGCGCTGGAGCACCTGCTACACGATCTGCGCCTGTACAAGAGTGCGAATGAGATCAAGGTGATGGCAAAAGCCGGTGAAATCAGTGCCGAAGCCCATTGTCGCGCCATGAAGCGGGCGCGCAGGGGCGGTTACGAATACAGCCTGGAAGCGGAGCTGATTCATACCTTTATGGAACACGGCGCGCGATCCACGGCGTACCCGTCGATAGTGGGCTCCGGGGTCAATGCCTGCATCCTCCACTACATCGAGAACAGCGCGCCGTTGAAAGACGGCGAGCTGGTGCTGATCGATGCCGGGTGTGAGCTGGAGTGTTACGCCTCGGACATTACCCGCACCTTCCCGGTCAGTGGCCGTTTCAGTGCAGAGCAGAAAGCCCTGTACGAAGTGGTGTTGTCGGCCCAGTATGCGGCCATTGACGCCGTGCGCCCCGGCAACCACTGGAACCACCCCCACGAAGCGGCCCTGCGGGTGTTGACCCAGGGTCTGATTGATCACGGCCTTCTGTCCGGCACGGTGGACGACGCCATTGCCAGTGAGGCTTACAAGCCGTTCTTCATGCACCGCACCGGCCACTGGCTGGGGCTGGATGTCCACGATGTGGGCGATTACAAGGTGGGCGACGCCTGGCGTCAGCTGGAGCCGGGCATGGCGCTGACCGTGGAGCCGGGCCTTTACATTGCGCCGGACAACACCAGCGTGGAGGAGAAGTGGCGTGGCATCGGCATTCGCATCGAAGACGACGTGGTGGTCACCAAAGACGGCTGCCGTGTTCTGACCGAGGCGGTGCCCAAGACCATTGCCGAGATTGAAACCCTGATGGCGGACTGACCCGGTGGCCCGACCCGATACCGATCTTGTCATTGCCGGTGGCGGCCTGGCCGGCGCAACCCTGGCGCTGGCGCTGGCGAAAGCGGTGCCTTCCTTGCGGGTGACCGTGGTGGAGGCGTTTCCGTTGTCGCCCGACGCCCTGCCGGAGAGCTACCAGCCCAGTTACGACGCCCGGTCCACGGCCCTGGCCTGGGGCTCACGGCTGATTTTCGAGGAACTGGGCCTCTGGTCGAGGCTGTCGGAGCACGCCACCCCCATTGAACACATTCACGTGTCGGATCGCGGCCGCTTCGGCGCCACGCGCCTGCAGGCGGCCGAACACGGCCAGGCGGCGCTGGGCTATGTGGCCGACAATCGCTGGATGGGCTTGTGCCTGATGCGGGAGCTGCTGGCCACCGGCGTGCAGTGGGACGCCCCTGCCGAGGTGGTGGATATGACGCCGCTGGCGGAAGGCGTCAGGGTGTCGGTGCGGTCCGGCGAAGAGACCCGTGAGCTGACCGCCCAGTGCCTGGTGGTGGCGGACGGCGGCCGCTCCGGCCTGCGCGAAACCCTCGGCTTCCAGACCCGGACCCACGATTACGGCCAGCATGCGCTGATCGCCACTGTGTCCACCGCAGACAGTCATCGGTTCCACGCGTTCGAGCGCTTCACCGACGCGGGCCCGATGGCGCTGCTGCCCCACGGGTCTGCGAGCCGTCCCGGCCACCAGTCGGCCCTGGTGTGGACCCTGACCGACGAGGCCCTGGACGAGTTGCTCGCTCTGCCTGACGACGACAGGTGCCGGCGGCTGCAGGAGCGCTTTGGCTGGCGGCTCGGGCGCTTTACCCGTATCGGTGCCTGCAATCACTATCCCCTGAAATTGACCACGGTAGACGAGCCGGTACGCACCGGGGTCGCGCTGGTCGGTAACGCCGCCCATGCCCTGCACCCGGTGGCCGGGCAGGGATTCAATCTGGCCCTGCGCGGATTGATGACATTGGTGGAGCAGTTCCGTCTGGCAGTGGCTCAGGGCGTGTCGATTGGAGACCTGGCCGTACTCCGCCGTTATCAGACGCTGCACCAGCAGGACTGGCAGCAGACCGTGCAGTTCTCGGACTCGTTGATCCGGATTTTCGGGCAGTCCCTGCCCCCTCTGGCGCTGGCCCGTGATGCCGGCCTGGTGGGCCTGGATCTGCTGCCGGGCGCCAAGCGCTGGTTTGCCCGCAAGGCCATGGGCGTGGGCGGACGTCGCGCGATGATTGATCATCCATCCCGCACTCACCGGGAGCCGGCGAACCATGACTGAATCAAAAACCTTCGACATTCTCGTGGTCGGCGGCGGCATGGTGGGCTCGGCGCTGGCGTTGGGGCTGTCCCGACAAGGCTGGCGGGTGGCGCTGGTGGAAGGCAGTGAGCGCCAGAAACTGTTGCAGGCGCCGGCGGCAGTGCAGGGGGTTGAGGATTTCGAACCCCGGGTCAGCGCGATTTCCGTGGCCAGTCAGCGCCTGCTGGAACAGCTGGGAGTGTGGAGCGAGATTACTGCTGGTCGTCATTGCCCGTACCAGACCATGACGGTGTGGGACGGTGACGGCACCGGCCGCATCCAGTTTGAGGCGGCGGAGCTGCAGGCGCGCTCCCTCGGCACCATCATCGAGAACCGTCATATTGTGCGGGGGCTGTTTGCGGCCCTCGCGGACAGCGATGTCGAGCTGTTCGATGGCGTGAAGGTCACTGGCTGGTGGCAGGGTGAGGAACGTGGTCAGGGCCCGCGTGGCATTACCCTGGAAGACGGTCGCGTGTTGGCGGCAGACCTGGTGGCGGCAGCTGATGGCGCCCACTCCCGGCTGCGGCAATGGGTGGGTCTGCCGACCCGGGAATGGGATTATGATCAGCAGGCCATTGTCTGTACGGTGCGGACCACCCAGGGTCACCGCTTTACCGCCTGGCAGCGGTTTTCTCCGACCGGTCCCCTGGCGTTTCTGCCGCTGATGCCTGAAAACGGCGATGAACACTACTGCTCCATTGTCTGGTCTCAGGATACCGAAGAGGCTCGCCGCCTGATGGCGCTGGATGATTCGGCCTTCGCCGGTGAGTTGGAGCGGGCTATCGAGCGTGAGCTGGGTGCGGTCGAGTCCGTCTCCCGGCGCGTGGCTTTTCCACTGCGTCAGCGCCACGCCAAGGATTACGTGGCCCCGGGATTTGTGCTGGTGGGGGACGCGGCGCACACCATTCATCCGCTGGCGGGGCAGGGCGCTAACCTGGGTTACGGTGATGTACGGGCTTTGCTGGACGAGCTGTCACGGGCCAGAAAGGCCGGTCTCGGCGCCGCTGATGAATTTGTGCTGGCCCGCTACCAGCGCCGGCGCAAGGGTGAGAATCTCACCATGATGGCGGCCATGGAAGGCTTCAAGCAGCTCTTCGCCCGTGACGAGCTGCCTCTGCGCTGGTTGCGCAACACCGGCATGCGCTGGCTCAACCAGCTGGGGCCGGTAAAGAACCGCATTGCCGCCGAAGCCATGGGGCTGGATTAGAGCAAACCGAATTCAGCGGTGCGATCTACCCGCAGGCATCGAACAGGCGGCTGACCAGTACCGGTACCGCGGTTTCCACCCGCAGGATCCGGCGGCCGAGATGGACGCCCTGGCAGCCGGCTTCTTCCAGTTTGCCAACCTCGTAGGGGGTGAACCCGCCTTCCGGGCCAACGCAGAGTGCGGCTGGCTGCTCCAGGTGAACGGGGCAGGGCGCCGCAGTGCCCGGGTGGGCCACCAGCGCCCGCTTTCCCGCCAGCAACGCCGGCAGCTCATCTTCCACAAACGGCTTGAACAGCTTGCGGATGTGAACCTCCGGCAGCACCGTGTCCCGCGCCTGCTCCAGGCCCAGGGTCAGGTTTTCGCGCAGGTGCTCGTCGGACAGCCAGGGCGTCTGCCAGAAGCTTTTTTCCACCTTGTAACTGTTGATCAGCCAGATGTCCTTGACCCCCAGGGTGGCGCAGGTCTGCAGGACGCGGCGAAACATCTTGGGTCTGGGCATGGCCAGAATGAGGGTCAGGGGCAGCGGCGGGGGCGGCGCCTCCGTCAGTTCCACCAGTATTTCTGCGCGGGTGTCTGTCAGGTTCACTACCCGGCCGCTGCCAATGTCGCCGCCCACCATGCCAACGGGGATCAGGTCCCCTTCGGTCACTTTCAGCACCTGGTGGAGGTGGGTCAGCCGGCGACCGCTCAGTACGGCACGGTCAGCAGCAACAAAGTCTTCCGCGAACAGCAAGGCCAGATTCATTCGCCCGTCGCTTCACCGGTTTCGGCGTGGTCGGGTTTGCGAACCGCAAGCTTGCTGAAGATGATGCCCAGCTCGAACAACAGCCACATGGGAACAGCCAGCAATGTCTGGGAGATGATGTCCGGCGGGGTGAGTAACATACCGATCACGAAGCAGCCCACAACGATGTAGGGGCGCTTCGCCGCCAGATCCGCCGGGGTGGTGGCGCCGGTAAGTACCAGCAGGATGGTGGCGATGGGGATTTCGAATGCCACGCCGAAGGCAAAGAACATTTTCAACACGAAATTGAGATAGCTGGTGATGTCCGGCAGTTCGACAATGCCCTCGGGTCCGATGGCGGTGAAGAACCCGAACACCAGCGGAAACACCACAAAATAGGCAAACGCTGCGCCGAGATAGAACAGGATCACCGACGTGAACAGCAGCGGAAACGCCAGGCGTTTTTCATGGGCGTACAGCCCCGGTGCCACAAAGCTCCAGAGCTGATAAAGAATGACCGGAATGGCGACGAATACGGCCAGTACCAATGCCAGTTTCAGGGGCGCGAAGAAGGGCGAGGTGATGTCGGTGGCGATCATGGTCTGACCCACCGGCAACAGCTCCCGCAGGGGCTGGGATAGCAGCAGGTACAGCTCGTTGGCAAACGGATAAATGGCGGCAAAACAGATAACCACCGCCAGCACCATTTTCAGCAGTCGGTTACGCAGCTCCAGCAAATGCTCGATCAGGGGCATTTCCGATTGCGTGGCAGAGGCGTCCGGGTTGGTGCCGTCAGGCTTGTTGGTCATGAACGGGTATCCGACGCGTCGTTTGCCGGGGTTTCAGCCTTGTCAGCCCGGTCGTCAGGCGCACGGGTGGCCGGTGCCGGTTTGGGGCTGGTGGTCTGATCGTCCGGCAGGATCATATGCTCGTATTTCTTGGCTTCGTCGAGGGCGCCGCGAACGCTTTTTTCCACATCCTCAAGGCCGATGTCTCCGGCTTTGCGCAGTTCTTCCCGGATTTCCTCCGCCTTCAGCTGGCGGTCGAGCTCCGTGGTGAACTGACTGACCATACGGCGGGCACCACCCACCCAGCGTCCTGCCGCACGGGCGGCCGTGGGCAGACGTTCAGGGCCAAGCACCAGCAGCGCAATCACGCCGCAGATCAATAGCTCAAGGAAGCCGATATCAAACATTCAGCTTGGTCTCAGCCAGTGGTTTTGTCCCGGGGCTTTTCTTCCGCCTCGGCCTGGTGGGCGGCCGGTTCGTCCTTGCCTTCCAGAGAGTCCTGCTCGGCGGGCTTGGTGTCCTCGTCGTTCATGGATTTCTTGAAGCCACGGATGGCGCCGCCCAGATCACTGCCGATGTTGCGCAGTTTCTTGGTTCCGAACAACAGGATGACGATGCCGAGCACGATGAGAAGTTGCCAGATGCTGATACCCATGACGAGGTCCTCGTTTAAATGTTTCTGTCACAAAGCATTGTACGTTACCGGGCCAGTGTAGCGGAAACCCCCGTTAGGGGTACTCACCGATCATTTGTCCCGCGACGCTTTCTCTTCCAGGCCGGAGAGGTCGAACCGACGAGCCAGTTCGTCCACCACGTCTTTCGGACCCAGCCCCAGGCGTGAAAGCATGACCATGGTGTGGAACCACAGGTCGGCGGTTTCATAGACCACTTCCCGGGTGTCACCGTTGTGTTCCGCATCTTTCGCCGCAAGCAGGGTTTCGGTGCACTCTTCACCGACTTTCTCGAGTATTTTATTCAGCCCCCTGGCGTGCAGGCTGGCGACGTAGGACTTGTCAGGGTCCGCGTCTTTTCTTGCTTCCAGTACCTGTGCAAGCTGCTCCAGTACGTCACTCACTGTGTGTGCTCCCTTTGGACTTTCCATAGATGCTGTCAGGGTCCCTGACCACCGGTGCAGTGGTTACCCATTCACCATCCTGCAGTTTGCGGTAAAAGCAGCTGCGCCTTCCGGTATGGCAGGCGATACCGCCTTTTTGTTCCACCTTCAGCAGAATAACGTCTTCGTCGCAGTCGAGGCGGATTTCGGACACCACCTGCTGGTGGCCGGAGGTTTCTCCCTTGCGCCACAGCTGACCCCGGGAGCGCGACCAGTACACCGCCTGACCTTCCGCTACGGTGAGTTGCAGGGATTCGGCGTTCATCCAGGCCATCATCAGAATGTCACCGGTGGCGGCATCCTGGGCGATGGCGGGCACCAGCCCGTCTGCGTTCCAGCGAATGGCGTCGAGCCAGTCAGGTTTGTCGACTTTAGATGATGAATCTTGCATTTCTGTGAATCCTGAAAATGTTACCGGCCACCCCGAGCCACCAGCCCGGCGGCGACCGCGAGCATGGCCCAGCCCCACGGCGGCATCGTTTGCGCAAGGTCTGGCAGTTCGTAGTGGGCGCTGAGCCAGGCCCCGCCCACGAGGACGGCGGCCACGAGGGTTCTTTTCCAGCGCTTCTCGGCCCGTTGCTGGCTCTCACGCAGCAGCGCCAGTGTAGCGCGATTCTGCTCTTCGGGGGGGGCGGCGCTGCGTAACTGCACCAGGGTGTCGTGCACCAGTTGCGGCATTTCCGGGGACTGTTCCAGCCAGGCCGGCAAGTGCGTCTGCAGCGACTTGATCAGGCCCGAGGGGCCAATCCGCTTGCGCATCCAGGTCTCCAGGAACGGCTGGGCGGTGCTCCACAGATCCAGATCCGGGTACAGCTGGCGGCCAAGGCCCTCCACGTTCAGCAGGGTTTTCTGCAGCAGCACCAGCTGCGGCTGCACTTCCATGTTGAAGCGCCGGGCGGTCTGGAACAGTCGGAGCAGGAAATGACCGAAGGAAATGTCCTTCAGCGGCCTCTCGAAAATCGGCTCGCACACGGTGCGAATGGCGGCCTCGAATTCATTGACCCGGGTGTGCGGCGGCACCCAGCCGGACTGGATGTGCAACTGTGCCACCTGGCGGTAGTCACGACGGAAGAACGCCAGCAGGTTGCGGGCCAGGTAACTCTGATCATCCGGCGCCAGCGTGCCGACAATGCCGAAATCGATGGCAATGTACTTCGGATCCGCCGGGTTGCTGACGTCCACGAAGATGTTGCCAGGGTGCATGTCGGCGTGAAAAAAGCTGTCACGGAACACCTGGGTGAAAAAGATCTCGACGCCTTTCTCCGCCAGCACCTTCATATCGACGCCCGCGGCCTGCAACGCCGGCACATCGGCGATGGGAACGCCGTGAATGCGTTCCATGACCAGAACGTTTTTACGGGTGTAATCCCAGTCAATGAACGGGATGTAGATCAGCGAGGAGTGATCGAAATTGCGGCGCAGCTGGCTGGCGTTGGCTGCTTCCCGCTGCAGATCCAGCTCGTCGTGGATGGTGGCGTCGTAATCCTCAACCACTTCAAGGGGGTGCAGGCGCTTGCCCTCGGCCCAGTATTTTTCCAGCAGCCCCGCCATCAGGTACATCAGCGAGAGGTCCTGTTTGATCACCCGCTCGATGCCCGGCCGCAATACCTTCACCACCACTCTCTGCCCGGAGGGCAGGGTGGCGGCGTGAACTTGGGCCACGGAGGCCGAGGCCATGGGGTCGGCAGAAAACTCGGCGAACAGCTCGGAAACCGGTGCGCCCAGAGAGCGCTCAATGATGTCCCGTGCGGACTCACTGGGGAACGGTGGCACCCGGTCCTGCAGGTGTTTCAGTGACTCGGCCATATCGTCGGGCAGCAGGTCGCGGCGGGTGGACAGAATCTGCCCGAACTTCACAAACACCGGCCCCAGCTCTTCCATGGCCAGGCGCAGGCGGTCGCCGCGGCTCAGTTTGGGGCGGGGAAACAGATGCCAGGGCGCCAGCAGGAAAAACACCTTGAGGGGTGCCGGCAGTTCGGCCAGCGGTAAAAACGTGTCCAGCCGGTATCGGCAGAATACCCAGGCAATTCGGAACAGGCGTTGCAGGCGGGTCACGGTGTCTCCGGTGGCTCTGATAGGGTGTCGAGGGGCTGCTCGGTGTCGCGCTGCAGAAGGTCAAGGCGTGCCGCCAGGCGCTCCGTGCGCAGGCTCAGCTGGTCGATGTCCTCGAAGGTGGCGTCCAGTTCGCGGCGACCGGGCAGCGTGCGGCTCTCTTCGTGCACGTATTCTTCGATGTTGGCGTTGAGGGCGGTGAAGGCCTGTCGGCTCCATTTTACCGCGCCGCGGACACGCTGGCCGATGAAGTGCGCCGGCACATCGCCGAGGTGGCTCGCCAGCGCCGCTTCCCAGTCCGGCTGCAGCTGGTTCAGTGCGCGCTGGAACTGATGGGCCAGGCCGGTATCGCCGGTGACCTCAATGCGCCCCTGTCTCAACACCTGGTCGTCTCCGCTGGCCAGTGCGGCAAAGGCCATGGGTTTGCCCGCCAGTTGCAGGGCCGGGCTGTCTGCCGGCTGGCTGCTCACCTGCACCCGCTCGCCGTACTGAAACAGTGTGAAGGTAAGGTGCATCGGCGCAGTGAGGGTGAACTGCACCGGGCCGCTCAGGGCGCCCAGCAGTGCTTTCCGCCCGGCCGGATCAAGCTCGAGGGCACGATTCAGCGCCCCCTCGACCACGGCGGTAACGGCAGAAAGCAGGGTGGGGCCGGGAAACATCAGGGCTTGATTCCCACGTGCAGGGCAACGATGCCGCCGGTCATGTTGTAGTACTTGCAGTTCACCAGGCCGGCCTGCTCCATCATGCCCTTGAGGGTGTCCTGGTCCGGGTGCATGCGGATGGACTCGGCCAGGTACTTGTAGCTCTCGCTGTCGCCGGCGATCAACTGGCCCATCAACGGCAGCGCGTTGAAGGAATACATGTCGTAGGCCTTGTTCAGCAGCGGATTGGTGGGCTTGGAGAATTCCAGCACCATCAGCTTGCCACCGGGCTTGAGCACCCGCGCCATGTCCCGCAGGGCCTGATCCTTGTCGGTGACGTTGCGCAGGCCGAAAGCGATGGAGACGGCATTGAAGGTGTTGTCCGGGAACGGCAGGTGTTCGGCATCGGCCTGAACGTACTCGATATTGCCGGCGTAGCCGCGGTCGACCAGCCGGCCACGGCCGACCTGCAGCATGGAGGCATTGATGTCTGCCAGTACCACTTTGCCGCTGGCGCCCACCAGGTCCGAAAACTTCATGGTCAGATCGCCGGTGCCGCCGGCAATATCCAGCACCTGATGCCCCGGCCGCACGCCGCTGAGTTCGATGGTGAAACGCTTCCAGAGACGGTGAATGCCCATGGACATGAGATCGTTCATCATGTCGTACTTGCCGGCGACGCTGTGGAAAACCTCGGCTACCTGCCCGGCTTTCTGGCTTTTCGGCACGTTGCGGAAGCCGAAATGAGTGACATCGTCCTGCGGTGTGCCGGCCGAATCGCTCGAGGGCTGCTCATTGGCTGGCCTTGGTTGCTCGCTCATGGGGGTGTCCTGTCTGAATCTGAACCCCGTATTCTAACGGTTAGGGGGGTGGCTACAAGTTTATTACCCCTCTAAACTATAAAACCTCCCACTTTTTGAGAGAAAGCTGATTCATGTCTGTCATTGATGTTCATCGTTCCCATTCCCTGGATAAAGAACACGCCCGCCAGGCGGCCGAAACCCTGGCTGAAGACCTGTCCAGGCAGTTTGACGTGAATTACCAGTGGGAAGGCGATGTGCTGCGGTTCAGGCGCAGCGGTGTCAAAGGCCAGCTCAACATTACCGCTGATGACCTCCATATCCATCTTGAGCTGGGCATGCTGCTGCGGCCGTTCAAATCCCGCATCGAGCAGGAAATCCATTCGCAGCTGGATCAGATTATTGCGGCCTGATCGGCTGGCTTGCGTTTACAGGTGATCGGGCAGCCGGAAGGGCTCCGGATGACCGTGCAAAATGTTCTCCATCACCTGCTGCTCGCGGGTGATCAACCGTGCGATCAGCGTGTCGACCTCGTCCATCTCCCGGAACGCCGAATACCCGCGGTGCAGGAAACTGTGCAGATCGCTGAGATCGGCCATGTCGGCCGGGCCCCGCGTCATGCTGAGCAGCCAGCCCAGGCTGCGGTTGCGCACGTAGCGATCAAGCTGCCGGCCAACGTCTGCGACCAGGGCGAGCTGACGGTTCCGGTGTGCCAGTTGGCGACTCGCCCGGAACGCCGCGCAATAGTCCGCGGTTGACATCCGCTCAATGGTTACGGGTTGCTGCGCCAGGATCTCCACCAGCTCGAGATCGAGCTGCTGCGTGATCAGGTTCAGTTCCACCAGGCCGGCGAAGGTTCCCAGCAGGTGGTCTGGCAGCCATTTCACCATCTTGGGAAATACCCGGTCGATGTTGTCGTCGCGACGGGTCATGCTGGCGGGGGCATACAGGTCGGTCAGCAGAAATTCCAGGCCACTGTGGTAGCCCGGGTGCCGGTAGAGGTCCTGATGGGTGTGGCGCAGGCGCTCAGCTTGCCATTCCGCCACCCGGAAGGTGTCCTCCAGCCGTGGGTGAGCGCTCTTGTGCTGGCGAAAATCGTGATAGGCGAGCAGCAGCCGCTGCAGTCGGCGGGCGTTGTCTGACTGGACTTCGGTGGCGGCGAGGCGCTCACGATACATGCGGGGTGCTCCGGTGAACCTGTGTCAGCAAAGTCCAGAGTTTACCGGAGCGTGATCGTGGATGGCAGTATCAGCCCTGTGCGGCCGTCGGCAGGGTTTCGAAACCGGGCACCCATTCCTTGCTGTCCAGAGTAATAAAGTGGCTGGGCGCCTGGGTTTCCACGATACGCATGGTGGTCGGGCTCTGTCTGGCGCTGGCCAGCATCGCATTGCGATCCAGAATGCGGTCCACCCCGGGAATCAGGAAGGTACCGTGGCGAACGTGGTTGTACACGCTGGTGTCGGTGCGCTCCATCCAGTCCATGATGTTCTCGATGTTGCGAACGATGGTCAGATGGTCCTTGGTAGCCGAGAACAGTTTGCTCAGCAGCTGTTTCTTGCGCGGGTTCATGCGCCCGAAGAAGGTCTGGCCATAGGCGGACGACGGCGCGGTGTTGATCAGGCGGATCAGCCAGGGCCACATGCCGTGGCTGACCGGCTCAAGGATGGTGGTCACCAGCGCGTGCAGTCTGCCCTGGGGCAGTACCGGCGCTTCCAGCACCACTTCCACGTTCTCGTAGAGTTCCGGCCACTGGCGGATCGCCTCAAGGATGACGGCGCCGCCACGGGAATGCCCGTGAATGCGGATATTGTCCGTGCCGGGCAGATTGGAGACGGCCTGGTTGAGAATGCAGGCATCGTATTCGATGGTGCCCTCAAGATGCTTGATCGGCACTTCCCAGTCCGGTGCTTCCGGCGTGACGCCGTTGACAGGGATATGGTAGTTGCTGCAGGTCAGCAGGATCAGTTCTGTGGTCGGCGCTTCGTAAGCCTGGGTGAAGTAACAGTGATTTTCCAGGAAGCCGTGAACACCAATAACCGTCTGCTCCGCTTCGCCACTGTGGTTGCGGACTGATACCGCGCCTTTGCCGACGCGGTATACCCTGCCCGAAAACATTTCCGAGTAGGCACTTTCAATCGGTTTTATCAGTTTGCGAACGTGGCTCGCTTTCATAACCGTTCTCCTGTCAGCACCGTGAAAGACTGTTATTGGTGTTGTGTGCTGATAGTGACTGTTGTATCGCGATTGCCGGCCCTGGTTATTGGCGCTGGCTACTCAATTTACGAAGGTCCACGGCCAATAGTCTGCTTGGTTTGCTGAAAAACCGTTGGCCTTCAGTCATAACCATTTCACTAATCCTTATAACCAGTATAGGGGTGAAGGGTTACCTGCGTGTAATTTTTTGTAACGCTGCGCGCCGGGTCCGCTTATGGAGGCCGCCCGGGTTGTCTGGCACAATGCCGGATTGGCCTGAAACTTTTGTTTGATCCAATCACCCCGGGGACAGTCAGATTTGAACCAAGAGGACTCACATCTCCTGTTACCTGTGGACTCGGCATGGCTGGCCCTGGAACGTCCCGAAAACCCCATGACCATTACCGTGATGATGCGGGTGGAAGGGTTGACGGCGTCCCGGTTGCGGGAGTTCCTGACGGTGTATTGGCTGGCCTGGGAGCGGTTCCGGCATTTCCCGGTTCACCGTGCGCCGGGTTGGTGGTGGCAGGAGGACACCGTCTTCGATCTCCGCCACCATCTCAAGGTTGCCCCAGAGCCATTCACCGCCACAGAGCTTCAGCACTGGGTGTCTGCCCGCCTGAATCAGCCGTTGCCGCCCTATCGCCCGCTCTGGAAGTTCTGGCTTGCCCCCAATGCCGAGGGGGGCGCGGCGCTGATCCTGCGCATGCATCACTGTTACGCCGATGGTCTGTCACTGCTCGGTGTGTTCGAGCGCATCTGCCCGCCATCACCACGTCAGTTGCCGGCTATTTACGGCTGTCCCGAGCAGGCCGGCCTGCAACGATGGACCATGGCCGCCGGCAGCTGGCTGAAAGACCTGATCGGTGAGGAAGTGGCGGCGGCTTCCGGCTATCGCTCGGGCAGTGCCGGCGGTGAGTCGGAGGGTGCGTCCGGCAGCCTCGAGAGTGCCGGACGGGTGCTTGAGCGGGTGGCCCACTCCGGTCTGAAGCTGGTGAATGAAGTCAGTCAGTTTCTGGCCGAGCCGGAGGACTCGCCATCGCCGCTGAAGCGCCCGTTGCTGGGCCGGCGGCAATGCTGCTGGTCAGCTCCGGTGGCGCTGGACCGGTTTCGGCAGATTGCCAGTGCCACCGGCGTCACCATCAACGACGTGCTGCTCAGTTGCGTGGTGGCGGCGGTACGCAAACAACTCGCGGACGGTCAGACCGATCTGGACGAGGCGGTGCTCCACGCCGCCGTACCGGTCGACATTCGTGGCCAGCTGCCAGCGGGCATCAAGCCCGAACCCGGCGCCCTGGGCAACTGTTTTGGCACCGTTTTCGTGCCCTTGCCGGTTGATGGGGAAAGTACCCTGGAGCGACTGTACCGGATCAAACACGAGACCCGCCGACTGAAGAAGAGCTGGCAACCCGGCATTGCCTGGGGACTGACCGCCAGCGCCTCGCTGGTGCCCGAACCCTGGCGCCAGCCAGTGGCGGACGTCTTCTATCGTAAGGCCAGTGCGGTGGTGTCCAACGTCCCCGGTTCCCCTGACGAGCGCTATCTGGCCGGCTGCCGCATCACCGAGCAGATGTTCTGGGTGCCCCAGGCCGGGGATATCGGCCTGGGGGTCAGCATTGTCAGCTACGCCGGCAAGGTTCAGTTCGGCGTGGTGGCTGATGAGGCGGTGTTGGCGTCGCCGTCACAGTTCCTGACGGATTGTCTCGACGAACTGGATGCGTTTGGCGGCTGATCCGCGTCTGACCATTCCCCGGGGCGCAAGAAACGGATAGCAGCCGGCGCCGGATCACGGCAAAGTACTGGTGAAAGGGGAACGCAAAAACAGGACTCAGCCCATGCCCAGTTCATCGAGCCCCCGGCGGTCTGACGCTGCCGGCAAACCCGAAGCTGCAACCCCGGTGGCCGACCGGATGGTGGCCCTGGCCCGTTACATCGAAGCCCGGCCGGATGAGCCACTTCGGCTGGCGGACCTGGCTGCGGTCGCCGGCCTGTCGGTCTCCCGCCTGCACCGGGCGTTCAGGGACACCTTCGGGGTATCCCCCAAAGCGTATCAGGATGGCCTGCGACTGCAGGCGTTCAAGGGGGCATTGCAAGCCGGTCACTCGGTAACAGATGCCATCCACGAAGCCGGCTTTGGCTCTGTCAGCCGGGTTTACGGCCAGCCGCAGCGCCAGGTGGGAATGGCTCCCGGCCGCTACCGCAAAGGTGGCGAGGGCGAGCTCATTGCCTATGCCTGCCGGCAAACCGCCCTTGGTCTGTTGATGATGGCTGCCACTGATACCGGCGTGTGCTTTGCCGAATTCGGTGAGGATGAAGACAGCCTGCGCGCGCAACTGATGCACGAATTCCCGCGCGCTGAGCTGACCCTTTCCCAGGCGCGGGCCGCCCCCGAGCTGGACGCCTGGATCGCCGCACTCGACGCCCACCTCAGCCACAACCAGCCCCGCCCGCAGGTGCCGCTGGACATGCGTGGTACGACCTTCCAGGTCCGGGTATGGAAACTGTTGCTGAGCGTCCGCGAGGGGGAGGTCTTGAGCTACAGTGAACTGGCCCGGCGAATGGGTGCGCCGCAGGCGGTCAGAGCGGTTGCCTCAGCCTGCGGACGCAACCGTATCGCAGTGCTGGTGCCCTGCCATCGGGTATTGAGAAGTGACGGCACGCTGGGCGGTTATCGTTGGGGCCTCACCCGCAAACAGCGCCTGCTCGACGCCGAACGGTCGATGGCCACCCGCTAGTCGGGCGATGCCTTATTCAACTATCGGTGATCGGGGTCTACATTGAAGGGGTAAAACGCGAAAGCCTGCGTTGTATTCCTACAACAAGACATGAGGTCAAGACGATGATTTACGCACAACCAGGAAAGGACGGTTCCGTGGTTTCGTTCAAGAGCCGTTACGAAAACTACATTGGCGGCGACTGGGTAGCCCCGGTCAAGGGCCAGTATTTCGAGAACATCACGCCGGTGACCGGTGATGTCATTTGCGAGATCCCCCGATCGGGTGCCGAGGACATTGATCTGGCTCTGGACGCCGCCCACAAGGCCGCGCCGGCCTGGGGCAAGACCTCTTCGACCGAGCGCGCCAACGTTCTGCTGAAAATCGCCGACCGCATCGAGCAGAACATCGAGATGCTGGCGGTGGCTGAAACCTGGGACAACGGCAAGGCGGTGCGTGAAACCATTAACGCCGACCTGCCGCTTGCCGTCGACCACTTCCGCTACTTTGCCGGATGTATCCGCGCCCAGGAAGACACCTCCAGTGCCATCGACAACAACACCGTGGCCTACCATTACCACGAGCCCCTGGGTGTGGTGGGCCAGATCATTCCGTGGAACTTCCCGTTGCTGATGGCGGTGTGGAAGCTGGCGCCTTGCCTGGCCGCCGGCAACTGCACGGTGATGAAGCCTGCCGAGCAGACCCCGGCCAGCATCCTGATCCTGATGGACCTGATTGGTGACCTGCTGCCACCGGGTGTGATCAACATCGTTAACGGTTACGGTAACGAGGCGGGCCAGGCCCTGGCCACCAGCAAGCGCATCGCCAAGATTGCCTTTACCGGCTCCACCCCGGTCGGCTCCCACATTCTCAAGTGCGCCGCCGAGAACATCATCCCGTCCACGGTCGAGCTGGGTGGCAAATCCCCCAACATCTACTTCTCTGACGTCATGAAAGCCGAGCCGGAGTTCATCGACAAGTGCGTGGAAGGTCTGGTGCTGGCGTTCTTCAACCAGGGCGAAGTCTGCACCTGTCCGTCCCGCGCGCTGATCCAGGAGGACATGTACGACGAATTCATGGCCAGGGTTGTTGAGCGTACCAAGGCCATCAAGCGTGGCAACCCGCTGGATACCGATGTGCAGGTAGGGGCTCAGGCCAGCAAGGAGCAGTTTGACAAGATCATGTCGTACCTGGACATCGGCCGGCAGGAAGGCGCGGAGGTGCTTACCGGCGGCGGCCGCGAGGAAATGGAAGGCGAGTACAACAACGGCTTCTATGTCCAGCCGACGCTGTTGAAAGGCAGCAACGACATGCGCGTGTTCCAGGAAGAAATTTTTGGTCCGGTGGTGGGGGTCACCACCTTCAGGGACGAGGAAGAAGCCCTGGCCATCGCCAATGATACCGAATTCGGTCTGGGTGCGGGCCTGTGGACCCGTGATATCAACCGTGCCTATCGCATGGGGCGCGCCATCCAGGCCGGCCGGGTGTGGACCAACTGTTACCACCAGTACCCGGCCCACGCCGCGTTTGGCGGTTACAAGAAATCCGGGGTTGGCCGTGAGAACCACAAGATGACCCTGGACCATTACCAGCAGACCAAGTGCATGCTGGTGAGCTACGACACCAATCCGCTGGGATTCTTCTGAACCAGACCGCGGCATTTCGGGGCCCGCTCACGCGGGCCTTTTTTTGTTGTGGCCTCCGCCACTTTCCCGCGTAAGACCGTCTTACATACAAGCCGGCTCCTGCCCCCCGATACTCCCTGTAACCGGTGCCACTCCGGTGCCTTACAACCATCTGAGGGAGTAACAGATGACAACAACAATGATGCCCCGGTGCGGGGTTACCGGACCCACCTCCATTGTGCTGGTACTGGCGCTGCTTGGTGCCGGCTGCGGCGGAGGCGGCAGCGAGGCCTCCAGCGCTTCTGATTTCGACGCGCCGACAGAACCGGTCAATATCGGCGGCGACGGTGACCTCTATGACCCCGAGCGGGTGGTGCGGGTTGACGTGACCATGGACGCGGATGAATTCCGCACGCTGCAAGCGGAGGGGCGAACCCTGGCCAGTACTGACCGCGAATGCGTGCCCGACTATGAGTACTCGGAATTCAAGGCAAGTGTCTCCATCGACGGCGATGCCATGAAGGACGTGATTGTCCGCAAGAAGGGCTACATGGGCTCTCTGAGCCCGAGCGTGCCTTCCCTGAAGCTGGATTTTGATGACCTGTGGCCGGGTCGCACCTATCAGAACATGAGCCGGATGACCCTGAACAACAATCGCCAGGATCCGTCCAACGCCCGCCAATGTCTGGCTTACGAGCAGTTTCGTAAAGCCGGCATTGCCGCCCCCGAATGCAACTATGCCAGGGTGACGGTGAACGGGCAGGATCTGGGTATCTTCACCAACGTTGAGCCCATCAAGAAGCCGTTTCTGGCGAGGGCCTTCGGTGACGACGAGGGCAATCAGTACGAAGCCCAGACCGCGGATTTCGGAACCTGGCTGAGCCGTCGTTTCGAGAAAAAGACCAACGAGAAAGAGAACGACAGGACGGACCTGCAGGCCATCACCGACGCCCTGGCCTTGCCGGACAAGCAGATGATGGAGGTGTTGCCGCAGCTGCTGGATGTGGACGAATTTATCCGGTTCTGGGCCGTGGAAACCCTGCTGGGGAGCTGGGATTCGGCCACCGGCAACGCCAACAACTTTCATCTCTATCGTGATCCCGGGGACGGTCTGTTTCATTTCATCCCCTGGGGGCCGGACACCGCCTTTCGTGGCGAACACCCGCTGAAGCCGCTCACCGGCGTGTTCTACCGCAACTTCTCGCTGGCGGACCGGCTGTTCGGGATGCCGGAATACCGCGCGCGCTACGTCGCAGCACTGGAAGAATTGCTGGCGAACCAGTGGGACGAGGCGGACCTGCTGGCACAATTGCAACGGATTCGCGAACTGACGGGCACCAGCTCCGCAGCCGTGGCCAGCCTTAAAGCCTTCGTCAGTGGTCAGGGGCAGCCCGGTGATGACGATTACCGCCCGTCGCGAAGAACTGCGATCGAGCAGGCCCTGGCCGAAGATAACCCGTCGGGGACCGTCTACCTGCTGGACGACAGTGAGCCGGATTGCAGTGCGCCGGTCACCACCGCACTGACCGGTTCGATCAGGGCGCAGAATGGCACCGATACCGGCGCCTTCCGCTTCACCCTGCCGAGCGGCCGGGCGGTGGTCGCAAGCCTGACCTTTGCCGCCTTCGAGGTCGATAGCCTGGAGTATTCGGTGGATCGCGAGTCCAGACCCGCCGTCATCAACCTGCTGTTGATTGGCGTGGATGCAAGCGATGACTTCAAGCCCTATGTGGTCCAGCTGTTTATCGAGGCCTCGGACTATGTGCCCGGCACTCACAAGTTCCACGGCTTCGCCACCAACGCCCTGTTGTTCGAAGTGGACGAAAGCCTGCCCGGGGATGTCCGTACGCTGGCGCTCGGCGCGGAAGGCGCCATCACCATTGCCCGGGCGGGTTCCGGCGCCAGCGCAGGCGATGTGGAGCTGACCCTGGATGCCACCATGGAATACGGGTCCGGCGTGCAATGAATATGGCGGTGGCCAGTCCGCTGGACGCCTTCCGCGGTCACACCCTGGACGACCAGATAGCGGCCCGGCTGATGAACCGGGTCGACACCAAGTTCATGGTGCCGGCCTGGACGCTGGATGCCTGTCTGAGAGGGCTGGAAAACCACTACTCGATGCTGGAGATAGAACAATGTCGGCGGTTCGCCTACGACACCCTGTATTTCGATACACCGGGGTGGCGGCTGTACCTGGATCATCACAATGGCAAGCTCAACCGCTTCAAGCTTCGCATCCGTCACTACCGTGACACCGGAGCGAGCTTTCTGGAAGTGAAGAAAAAGAGCAACCGTCAGCGCACCGAGAAGAACCGGATGCCGCTGACGGCACAAACCTTTTCAGAGGGGCAGGTGTTGCCGTTCCTCGAAGAGCAACTGGGCCTTCCGGCGGCAGGGATGCTGCCGGCTCTTTTTGTCAGCTACCGCCGTGCCACGCTGATGAATGGTCAGGGCACCGAGCGCATCACCCTGGACACCGGGCTGGCTTTCCACACGCCAGACCGCCGGCAGGCCATTGCCCTGCCGGAACTCGCCATCATCGAAGTCAAATACGACCGCAAGGCGCCATCCTCGGCCTTTGCTGAACGTCTCCATCGGCTTGGCTGTCGCCCTGTGCGTTTCAGCAAATACTGCGTGGGTACGGGGCTGTTGTTCGGCCACCAACTGAAAACAAATCGCTTCAAACCGCTGTTAAGGAGTCTTCATGGAATCTGCTGTTGATTTCCATTTTGCGACCCGTCTGGTGATCAACACCCTGTCGGTGTTTGTGTTAATCCGGTGTTACTACGCCTTTTCCCGCCACAGAGAGAATGCCGCCTCCTTCATTCTTTTCGGTGTCGGGGTGTTTCTGGTTACGGCGTTGCTGCACTCGGTTACCGTAACCATGGGCTTTGCCTTTGGTCTGTTTGCCGTGTTCTCCATGCTCCGCTACCGCACCGAAGCCCTGGGTATCAAGGAAATGACCTACCTCTTCCTGGTCATTGCCATGGCACTGCTGGCGGCGGTCGGCACCATGCATCATCTGGAACTGGTTGTGCTGAACCTGCTGATCATTGCCCTTGCACTGGTGCTGGAAACCCGGCTGTTGCTGCCTCGTCACGGCGAAAAGGAGGTGGAGTACGAGAAGATCGAGAACGTCCATCACGCAAAGCACGGCGCGCTCATCGACGATCTGCGTCAGCGCACGGGGCTGGATGTGTTTCGGGTGGATGTGGTGTCGATCAGCTATCTGCGGGACACCGCCATGCTGCGCATGCATTTCCGCTTGGAGGCTGGCGATGATCGGTGAACTGAAATGGGCGCTGCTGGTGATCGGGCTGACACTGGCCTTCATGCTTCAGCCATTGCGCGTGCTGGCAGCGCCGCTGGAATCGGAACTGAGCGGCTACGTGGCAGGCGGCGTGGATCACTACGAGGCGTTTTACGATGAGGACGGTGAGCCGGAGACCACCCGCGGCGTGCTGCGCAACGCCAGGCTCCAGCTGGAGCTTGCCTGGGGGGCGCAGTGGGAAGCGGAGCTGGACGGCAGTTACAAGATCGAGGGATCCACGAAAGAGCTGGATCTGGGCGACGCCTACTTTCGGTTCAACGGTGACCGCCAGTTCAGCGTCACCGCGGGCCGCTTCAAGGAGCCCTTCAGTCTGGAGCGGCTGACCAGCTATGCGAACCTGAACACCAGCGAGCGCTCACTGGTGACCTCGGCGTTTGCCCCCGGCCGCTCGACCGGCGTCATGGTCGGGCAGTTCCGGAAATCGGGCACCTGGGCGCTGGGGGTGTTCAGTGATGAGCCCGATGGCGGTTCAACCCGGGCCGTGACCGGCCGGTTGACCCGCTCGCCCATCCGTTCGGATAACCGGGTCCTGCATCTGGGCGTGGCGGCATCCTGGCGGGATCTGGATGATCGGCGGTTCCAGATCAAGGATGAGGGGGAAGTGTTCAGTGCCGACAACGTGATCCGCAGCCCGAGGTTTGACGCCCGTGACGCCTGGTTAACGGGGCTTGAGGCGGCATGGCTGGCGGGGCGCCTGACTCTCGCCGGTGAAGCCATGGCGCAGGGCGTGCAACGCACCAATGGCCAGTGGTGGCAATTCAGTGGCGCCTATCTGCAGGCCAGTCTGTTCCTGACGGATGACCAGCGCAACTACAGCCGCGGGGAATTCAAAGGGGTGGAGTCCCGGCAAAGCACCGGTGCCTGGGAAGTGGTCGCCCGCCACAGCGCAGTGGATCTGCAGGAGCGCGGGGTAGGGGCGCAGGCAAGTGTGACTCTGCTCGGACTGAACTATTACCTCGGCGAGACGTTTCAGCTGCGCTTGAATTACCTGTGGCCGGACATCAGTGGCAATACCCTGATGGCAGCGCCCGACGGTGATGCGGTTACCCTGCGCGCGGTGCTGGGATTCTAGCCCGGGGCACCTTGCGCAGATGGGGTGGCCTGGCCCCGGGGTAGCACCAACGTGACTCTCGTCCACCGGCCAGGCTCACTGGTGATGTTCATGCTGCCCTGATGATGGCGCACGATGGTCTGGCAGATACTCAGACCGAGGCCCAGATTGTCCGGTGTATTGCTGGTCGAGTAGAACGGGTCGGTGAGACGCTGGATGTCGTGCGGGTCGATGCCCTGGCCATTATCCGCCACCACCACGGTGAGCGTCCCGTTTGTGGGGGTGGCAGTGATGCCGATTCGGGCGTTTTCCCGACCGCCGTCGCTGACGGCCGAGGCCGCGTTCAGCAGCAGGTTGACGAACACCTGAATCAGCGCGGTCGGGTAGCAGGCCAGCAGGGTGCCCGTCGGAATGGCTGCATCAAGCTCAATCCCGCGCAGCTGGTGTTTGCAGAAGCGGGCGGCCGTTGCCACCAGGTTCTGGAGATCCGCCGTCTCCAGACTATGGTCCGGGGCAGGCCGCGAGAATTCGATCAGATCAGAGACGATGTCGGCAATGCGCTTCTGATGCACAGCGGCGTCGTCCAGGGCATCGGCAATTTCCGGGTCCCGGTTGATGGCGCCGGCAAAGTCCACCGCCTGGGCGGCGCAGTTCAGCGGATTCATGATTTCATGCAGCAGCCCCTTGGCCATATGGCTGAGGGCCTGATGCTTCTGTTCCTGAGCCAGTCGCTCCTCGGTGGCTTCCAGGGTTTTCAGGGTGCGGGACAGCTGGCGGTTCCGGTCCCGCAGCAGGAACTGCAGGGCCAGCAGGTTGCGCAGGAACTGCGAAAAAAACCAGGCGGACAGGGGCGCCACCACCAGGCACATCAGAATCAGCCAGTTGGTGAGAATGCTGATCAGGACACCGGTGATGTCATGGCGTTCCACCGCCGCCACGGTGGCCAGCACCAGCAGCACCAGGTTGATCAGCAGGATGGCGCTGGTATGCCGTAACGACAGGGTAATGATGCCAACGGAGCTGATAAAGAAGAACAGGCCCACAATGGGCGCGATCGTCGCGCCTGTGGCGATATAGCCCAGATAGCTGAACGCCGCCATGTTGAGAAACACCAGATAGACGATCAGCGGTGCGGCCCGGCGCAGGCGGGTAAACCGGTGCGCTGCGATCAGGCCGGTCAGGATCAGGGTGTACAGGGCGTAGGTTCCGAAAAGTGCCGGGGCGTCCTCGTTCAGGGCCAGTCCGCCGAGAAACAGCAGGGTGCCGATAAACGCGATGGCCAGGTACACGTCCGCAAACAGCGGCAGTACCCGGTGACGGTATTGGATGTGGTAATAGCGCTCGAACCGTTGTTGGCGGTGAGCAGGTAGCTGGCGGATCTGGTCCATGCCGGAGAGCAGTTTCAAGCGGTGGCTCCGTGGTGGTGTCTTTGCATAAACAGGATGAGTTCGGGCAGGCGCTCGAAGCCCAGTTTCACGAATATCCGGTCCTTGTAGGAATGCACGGTCTTGCAGGACACCCCGAGCTGTTGGGCAATGTCCCGCACCGGGACCCGGCAGGCCATCAGTTGTGCGACTTCCCGCTCCCGTCCGGACAGCCCCTGGTAAGCTTCCAGCGCGCCCGGAGCCGGCTCCCGGGGCTGTTGCCAGTTGCCCACATAAACCTGACCGCTGCGAATGTAGAACAGCGTTTTGATCAGCTCCTGCATCGGCTGCTGCTTGGACACCACGGCCTTGATCCCCGCTTCCAGATAAATCGCCATACGGCTGCTGCTGACCGGGGTGTCGGACAGCAGCAACACGGACAGGGAAGGGTGCATGCTCAAGGCGTTTTCGGCAATCGTCAGGCCGTCGTTGTCCCGCAGGTTCTCTTCAATCAGCAGCACACCCGGGCGAGCCGCAGGCAACCGGTTCAGGGTGTCGACCCCGGTTTCCGATTCGCCCACCAGCTCAACGTCATCGTGCAGCAGAATCTGGAATAACAGGCTGTCCCGCAGCAGACGTTGCCCGATGGTGACGTGCAGCCGGACCCTGCGCTGGCCAGTCACGGTCAGCTCCGCTGGCCCGGCTGGTGGGCAAAGCGCAGGGTGATCCACGCGCATTGGTCGCCGCCGGTCACGGAAATTTCTCCCCCCAGTAGCCGGGTGGTGAGGTGAAGCAGAAACAGTGCGCTCTGCTGTTCCAGCAGCGGACGGGACAGCCGGGTGAGCGGAGCCAGCAGGTGGCTGTAAATCCGCAGCGGGCCGCTTGTGCTGATCGCCAGTTGGTCACCGTCGCGGGCGATCACGACATCGCCTCGGGTCAGGCCCGAGGCGGCGAGCAGGGTAACCAAAGAGTGGCACAGCATCGATAACGGGGTCTGATGCTCAGGGGGGGCAGCAGGGTCACTGATTGTGGTTTCTGCCAGAGCCGACTCAAGTTCGTACTGACCCGGGGGCTGCAAGCCGGGCACCCGTGCCAGAGTCGCCAGCTGCCGGCGGACCGTGTCACTGAAACCGCGCACCAGCTCCTGCTCCAATGGTGTTTCCTGACTGGCCCTCAGGTGCGAGGCATTGGCCGGTAAGGTCCGTATTACCGCCAGCGAATCGAGGAAATCCGCCACCACCGGAGTCGCCGCAATAGCATCGACCGGCTCCGCCAGGTGATCGAGCAGCCGGGCATGGCGCTGCTGGCGCAGTTCGGCGAAATGCTGCTCGGCCTGAGAGCGTGAGCTGTCCCGCGCAGACACCAGGGCCCGGTGACGGGACAACGCCTTGCGGAACAGGGGCAGCAGGTCCCGGGCATGCCAGGGTTTGGTCTGGTAATGGAAGATACGGCCTTCGTTGACCGCATCGAGCGCCACATCCACTTCGCCCCAGGCGGAGGTCAGAATGCGCACAATGGCCGGATGGGACTGGCGCAGCTCATCGAGCAGGTCCTTGCCGTGCATGCCGGGCATTCGCTGATCGGTCATCACCACCGCAATGGTGTCGCCGTCTTCTCCAATGCACCGGAAGGCGTCCTCCGCGCTCAGGGCACAAAGCACGCGGAAGTCGTCCTGCATTCGCGCCAGCTGCCGGGCCAGATACTTGGTGGCAGCGGGCTCATCATCCACGATCAGCACGGCAGGTTTGTTGCCGTCTCCGGGGTTGTCGGCGCCAACGACAGGCGGTGTCTCAGGGCGGGTCAGCGCCGCTGCGAGCACGTGGGAGCGGATCAGATCCGGATTGACCGGTTGCTCAAAGCAGCGGTCGATAAGCTGGGTTTCGAGCAGTGACACCAGCAGGTTCAGCGCAATGGTATCGCCAAGCAGAATTTTCAGCAGCCGCGGATAGCGGTCTCGTGCTTCGGCAAGCAGCGCCGACTCAAGGTGCTCGCCGGAGCGGTGCGGCAAAACAACGATCGCCGCCGGTTGTCCACGTGCCTGGTCGAGATACTCCAGCGCGGCGCTATCCGAGGGAAATGGCCGAATGCTGAAGTCCCTGCCAAACAGCCTGTCGAACTGGTCCCGATCCTGTTCGTGATCGTATCGGAGGATAACCTCCGGGGTGCCGGTGTTGGCCATGGGGCTGTGTCCTGCTGCCGGGTCTGTCAGGTGTCAGAGTAGCAATGGCGCGGTCGCAAGCGTGTAGGAAATTCCTACAAATGCCGACCCGTAAGCCACCCGATGTGCGCTTTTGTGATGGCTTTGGCAGTACCGACTACACTTAGTGAGACCCACCGAGAGGGAGAAAGTCCATGAGTGTTCCAGAGAACAGCCTTACCAACCATGAAGTTACTGTTTGCCTGGCCGGCGGTGCCGTTCTGGGCCCGTTCAACGCCACCTGGAGTCAGGACTCCGGGGGCGACGTGCGCGAACTGGTGAGGGAGTATGACGGCTTCCTGCAGGGCGAGAAACAACGCCGTTACAAGTTCCATCTGCACGATACCTATACCAACACGGTGCATACGTTGGTGCTTAATTTTGAACAGGTTACGGGTATTTGCGACCATGTGAGACTGCGATCCCATGCAGGGAGCCAGTAACTCAGTGGCTGGTTGAACAAGGGCCGGCTGCATAAGGGAGGATGCCATGAGTGAATTCAGAACGGAGAAAGACAGCCTCGGCGAGGTCCATGTTCCGGCTGATGCGCTCTGGGGGGCGCAGACCCAACGGGCAGTGGAGAACTTCCCGGTCAGTGGTCAGCCCATGCCGGCGGCGTTCATTGCTGCCGTGGCCCGGGTCAAGCAGGCCGCGGCCGAAGCCAACACCAGCCTTGGGTTGCTCGACAACGACGTGCGTGACGCCATCGTCGGTGCCTGCCTGCAGCTGGTGGACGGCGAGCACGCCGACCAGTTCCCCGTCGACCGCTACCAGACCGGTTCCGGCACCAGCACCAACATGAACGTCAATGAGGTGATTGCCGCGCTTGCGGGCCGGGCCGGCGTGACGGTGAATGCCAACGATCATGTCAACATGAGCCAGAGCTCCAACGATGTGATTCCCACCGCTATTCACGTCAGTGCCGTCACCGCGGTGCATACCCGGTTGCTACCGGCGTTGTCGCACCTGTGCGGCGTAATCTACGAACGCGAAGCGATGTACGCCGATCAGGTCAAGACCGGTCGCACCCATTTGATGGACGCCATGCCGGTTACCCTGGGCCAGGAACTGCGCACCTGGCGGGAGCAGCTGCTGGCGGCACAAACCCGGGTGGAAGGCGCCAGCGATGAGCTGCTGTCCCTGCCCCAGGGCGGCACCGCCGTCGGCACCGGGGTGAACGCCCTGCACGAGTTCCCGGAACAGTTCGTCAAGTTTCTGCGCGGCAATACCGGCTATCCCTTCCGCTCGCTGGAGCACAAGTTTGTCGGCCAGAGCGCGGTCGATGCGCCGGTGGCGTTGTCGGCCCAGCTGCGCGGTGTCGCCATTGTGCTGACCAAACTCGCCAATGACCTGCGCTGGATGAACAGTGGCCCGATTCACGGGCTGGCGGAAATCAGCCTGCCCGCTCTGCAGCCGGGCAGCAGTATCATGCCGGGCAAGGTCAATCCGGTCATTCCGGAATCGGTGGCCATGGTCAGTGCCCAGGTCATGGGCCTGGACAGCGCGATAGCCGTGGCTGGGCAGTCCGGTAACTTCCAGCTCAACGTGATGCTGCCCCTGGTGGGCGCCAACCTGCTGGACATGGTGGAGCTGCTGAGCAATGCTGCCCGCCTGCTGGCGGATAAGGCGATCAAGGGGTTCACCGTCAACGCCGACAACCTGAACGAGGGCGTGGGCCGTAATCCGGTGCTGGTGACCGCGCTGAACCCGGAAATCGGTTATGCACTGGCGGCGGACATTGCCAAGGAAGCCTATCGCACCGGGCGCCCGGTGATCGATGTGGCCGAAGAGCGCAGTGGTCTGGAGCGGGATTACCTGGAGAATCTGATGGATCCCCTGAAACTGACCCGTGGTGGCGTTTCCTGAGCCGGAGGCTGACCGACGTGATCCTGGCGCTGGAGCTGTTTGTGATGCTGGTACTGGCCAACGGGGCTCCGGTGGTTGCCAGAAACCTGTTCGGGTCGGTGTGGTCCGCTCCGGTGGATGGCGGCCGGCTGTGGCGGGACGGCCAGCCGATATTGGGTAAGAGTAAGACCTGGCGCGGGCTGGTGAGCGGCGTACTGAGCTGCGGCCTGTTTGCGATGGTGGCCGGCCTGGGCTTCGTGTTCGGCTGCCTGTTCGCTGCCCTGGGGCTGATCGGGGACATGCTCAGCAGCTTCATCAAGCGTCGGCGGGGGTTGGCCTCCAGTGCCCGGGCACTGGGGCTGGACCAGATTCCGGAAGCGGCCTTTCCGATCATTCTGGCACTCTTCTGGCTGCCGCTGGGGTTGTGGTCTGCACTGGCGGTCGTGGTGCTGTTTACCCTGTCCAACATCCTGTTATCGCCGCTGCTGTATCGCCTGGGTATCCGGCGGGAGCCGCACTAGCGACTATTCCGGGCCGCGGGTGAGGGTGTGGATGGTGACCTCCGGCGGACAGTTCAGGCGAACGTTGATAACGGACGTTCCGGACCCCGGTGAGGTGTAGCCCTGCATGCCGTTCTGGCGCCAGTAGCCACGGCCGACAGCGCGGGGGCAGTCTGCGTCCAGGGTTATGGGAATGCCGCCGGGAAGACAGATCTGGCCGCCGTGGGTGTGGCCGCACAGAAAGAGATCGTAACCGGCGTGGGCAGCTTCGCGAAAAATCTCCGGCGTGTGGCTGAGCAGAATACTCACCGCCCCCACCGGGATCTTGTCTCCCGCCCGGTGCAGGTTGTGCACCTTGTAAAAGTGCGCGTCGTCGACGCCGGCCAGGTACAGGGTGTCTTTGCCCCGGGTGATGGCCTTGTGTTCGTTCATCAGCAGGTGATACCCCATGTCTTCCAGCGCGGGCACCATACGGATGCTGTCGTGATTGCCGAGTACCGCGTAGGCGTCTCCGCGAATGGCGTCCCGCAGGCTGGCCATACCTTCCAGAGCGGCGTCCACCGGCCCCCAGGTCAGGCGCCGGTAATCCCCGGTCAGCACGCACAGGTCGTATTCCAGCGGGGTGATCTGATCGATCACCGCCTGCAGGTTGGCCTCATCCATGTCCACATGCAGGTCGGTGAGATGAAGTATGCGGAAACCCTCGAAAGCCGTCGGCAGATTCGGCACATGGAAGTGGTTGCTGGCCGTGTTCAGGCGGCGACTGTTATTCTGTGCGCGCCGGAACAGCCCCACAAGCTGCAGGCAAAAGCGGATGAATCCGGGCGCTGAGGCCCAGTTCTCGAGGTGGAACGAATCGTGGTCCTTTCCGAATACCCGGGCCTCGGCTTCCTGTTCGATGCCGAGTCTCTGGCGGGCATGAACAGGGCCGAGCCTGAGGCTCAGGCGGTACTCCAGTAATTCGTCCTGACTTTCTGGTGTATGTGCCCTGGCGGTCATGTCTTATCCTGCATTGCACGCATTGGCAAACCCCTGTCTTCAGTATGGTTGGCTCTGGCAGTGATGCAACCGGATTGCCACTATGTTCATGTTCCATGTCATGGCGGGCGTGCCGATTGACGAACGTAACCAGCGGATTGAACGGATTAGTTGAGTGATGACTTCAGACAGACCAGACGTTAACACAGACTCCTGCTGGCAGATTTTCCTGCTGTTTCTCAGGCTGGGGCTGACCTCCTTCGGCGGTCCCGCGGCCCACCTTGGTTTTTTCCACGACGAGTTTGTCAAACGCCGGCGCTGGCTGTCGGATGCCGCCTACGGCGAGGTGGTTGCCCTGTGTCAGTTGTTGCCCGGCCCGGCGTCCAGCCAGGTCGGTCTCACTCTCGGGTATCTGCGGGGGAACTACCGCGGGGCCGGAGCCGCATGGCTGGGGTTCACGCTGCCCTCGGCGCTGATCATGACGCTGTTTGCGCTCGGCCTGAGCGTGTGGCCAGCCGCAGGCGAGGGCGGCTGGATCGCCGGTCTCAAACTGTTTGTGGTGGCGGTCGTGGCCCAGGCCGTCTGGCAGATGGGTAAAAGTTTGTGCCCGGATGTCGCCCGGCTGTCCATTGCGGTTGTGGTGGCGGTGGTGCTGCTGACGGCGGGGGCGGTGTGGATGCAGGTGCTCGTGCTGATTGCCGCGGGTGCCGCCGGAGCGTTTCTGAAGCTGCCGGGGCGGGCGGCCGGGGAGGCGCTGACAGTGCCGCTGCAATCCCGTAAGCCGATGTTGTTTGCGACCCTGTTTGCGGGGCTGCTGGTTGCGTCGTTTCTGCCCCAGGCGAGCGGATCGCTGGGCTGGATCGGCGCAGAACTCTACCGCGCCGGGGCGCTGGTGTTCGGCGGCGGCCATGTGGTTCTGCCCTGGTTGCAGGAAGGCTTTGTCGCCTCGGGCCCGATGCCAGCGGACACGTTCCTGGCCGGCTATGGCGTGGCACAGGCCATGCCCGGCCCGCTGTTTACCTTTTCTGCCTTCCTCGGCGCCGTCGAAGGCAGCTGGACTGGCGCCGCGGTCGCCGTGGTGGCGGTGTTTCTGCCGGGAACTCTGCTGGTGTTCGCGGGTCTTCCCCTGTGGTCCTGGGTGCGGGGCCACGACACCGTCCGGGCCGCCCTGACCGGCGTCAACGCCGGGGTGGTCGGGTTGTTGCTGGCGGCGCTTTATGATCCGGTATGGACCTCGGCCGTACATTCGTCGGGCGGTGTGGCACTGGTGCTGCTGATGTGGGTGTGCCTCGCATTGTGGCGAGTACCCGTGTGGTTACTGGCACCGGTAAGTGCGCTGGCCGGTCAGTTGCTGTTCTGAGGCAGCGGGTGTGTTGGCAAAATCGAGACAGGATGGCCACACTACAGGGATTCACAGCAAAACAGACAGGCAGGGGCGAACGATGACGCAATCATGCAATGTGCCGGGGCTGGAAGTGCCGAGAAGCCGGTTTCCCGATCCGGAGCAGGACCTTGAGGAGCGCTCCGACGCGGCTCACGTTGTGCTGGGCGGAGGGTGTTTCTGGTGTGTTGAGGCCGTGTTTCTCGCCATGGACGGCGTGACGTGGGTCGAATCCGGTTACGCCGGCGGCAGCCCCGAGACCGCCAGTTACGATGCCGTCTGCGGCGGGCAGACCGGGCACGCCGAGGTGGTCGATGTGCACTATGACCCGTCACGGGTGAGTTTCGGTCAGCTGTTGAAAGTGTTCTTTTCGGTGGCGCACGATCCTACCCAGTTAAACCGCCAGGGTAATGACCGGGGCACCCAGTACCGCTCGGCGGTGTTTTATGAAACCCCGGAGCAGAAGCGCGTGACGGAGGCCTACATTCGCCAGCTGAACGGCGCGGGTGTCTACCCTGAGCCGATCGTGACCACGCTGGAACCACTTTCCCGGTTCCATCCCGCGGAGGCCTACCATCAGAATTTCGCCGCCCAGAACCCCTACCAGCCCTACATCATGGCGGTCGCGGCGCCCAAGGTGGAAAAGCTGGTGACGTCCTATGGCGAATACCTCAAACCCGAGTATCGAAATGACGACACAGCCTGAGGAGGTTGGTATGAGTGTTTCTGCAGCAGGATACGACCTGACCCCACTGACCCCGACCCAAGTTGATGAAATGGCGGCCGATCTGTCGGAGGAGGAGCGCCGGGTATTGCTGGATCACGGTACCGAACACCCGTTCTGCGGCACCCTGCTCGATAACAAGAAAGCCGGTGTGTACCACTGCCGGCTGTGCGATCTGCCGTTGTTCAGCTCCGATGCCAAGTTCGACTCCGGCACCGGCTGGCCGAGTTTCTTCCAGCCCTTTGACACCGACCACATCCGTTACCTGGAAGACCACAGTATGGGGATGGCGCGCACGGAAATCCGCTGCCCCCGCTGCGACAGCCATCTCGGGCATGTGTTTCCTGACGGCCCGCCGCCCACCGGGCAGCGCTACTGCCTGAATTCCATTGCCATGGTGTTCCGGGAAAACGGCTGAGGCAGCGGCGACGTAGGGTTACTCCGTTGCGCCGCCGGTGATGCTGGCGACATAGAACGCGACCGCATCGATATCGTCCTCGGACAGGCTCTCGCCGAACGCCGGCATGATCCCGACACCCGAACGCACCGCCTCGCGGACCTGTTTCTGGTTGGGCTTGAGCTCATCCAGATCCGGCCCGATGTCGCCGGAGGAGCCGGCATCGTTGAGGGTATGGCAGATGGCGCAGGACGGCTGCGCGGTTTCGGAAAAAACCTGCTTGCCCTGGGCCATTCTGCCTTCATCGGTGTTGGCGACCGGTGAGGCGATGGCCAGAAGGGTTGACGCAACCAGAGCGGTTTTTCTCATCATCTGATCCCACGGAAGAAGGGAACGAATGCGGCAGCGCGAGGCGCTGCCGCCACCAGGTTCAGCCGACGGCCACGGTAACACCATGATCCTTCCAGCCGTTGTGACCATACCCCCGTTCGTTTTCCGTACGGCCTTCGGGTTGGGTGTTGCCTTCGGCGTCGGTCGCCCGGCTGACAATGCGATGTTCGCCGGCCTCCAGCTCCGCCGCCAGCACAAACGGCCGCCAGGCGTAAGGGCCCAGATCCGGTCCCAGAAAACGGGCCTGCTTCCAGGTGTCGCCGCCGTCCACCGACACTTCCACTTTGTCGAGCGCCACGGTGCCGCCAAAGGCCACTCCGTAGATCATATTGCGGCCCTTGCGACCGTTCTCCAGCGGCGCCGTGACCCAGGACTTGACGTTCATTTCCCACATCGACGGCTGGTCCGGAGAGCCGGAGACGCCGACGTCGCGAACCCGGTAACCCGAAGCCTGAATCTTGGCGTCGGTCTGGTTTTCGGTGAAGGCGAGGGTCTTCACGTATTTGACGTTATTGACGCCATAGTAGCCCGGCACAACCATGCGCAGGGGACCGCCGTGGGCAAGAGGCAAGGGTTCGTCGTTCATCTCCCAGGCCAGCAGGGCAGAATCGAGGGCCTTGGTGGGCACCGAGCGCTCCACCATCACCGTTTTCGGGTCCAGGCCATCGGGGAGGTTTTCGCCGCCCGTGCTGGTTATGTAGCTGGCGCCCTCAGCGGCCCCCCCCAGGGCATCGACCACAGCTTTCAGCGGAACGCCGGTCCATAACACGCAACCGGCCGCCCCGACGCCCCACTGGGTGCCGCTGGCGCCGTGGGGAAAGAAGGCGCGGCCGTTGCCGGAGCATTGCAGTACCGAGGCAACGGTGGTCACGCCCATCTGTTTGAGTTCGCCGACGGTCAGGGTTTTCGGGGATTTGACCCCCTCGATGCGGATCTCCCAGGCGTCGGGGTCGGCAGCGATGTCCTCGGAGGGAGCCGGCAGATTATTGCGAACGAACAGCCGGTCGCTGGGCGTGACGACGCCGCTACCGATAGCCCCCCTTTCGGTTTCCATGGTATTGGCACTGTGAATGATCAGCGCATTGCGCTCCTTCCAGGCGGCAAAGTCCGGCAGGGATTTTGGTTCTTCAGCCTTCGCCAGCGGTGTAAAGCCCAGTACACTGACGGCGGCCATTGCTCCGGCACTGCCCAGAAGAATACGGCGGCGGCCGGGGTTTTCGAGCCCGGGGTCATTCGGGCCGCGCTGGATTAGAGGGTTGATTGTCATGATCCTTCTCCTTGGCTGCATGGTGCGGGCGGGCGCAGAATCCCGGGTTTTTCCGGGTTATAACCTTATTACTTATAGGTTCTGCATAAAAAATGATCAAGTTAATGTGGGCGCGTATCACTGAGAAGGACACCGCATGATTCGACTGAAGAAGAACCCGTTAACCGAATCCGCCACGCTGCTGCGCCGGGCGGGCGTGGTGCTGGGTTCCGCCGCGCTGACGGCGCTGTTTTCCCTGCTGGTATTGCTGCGGGCGCTGTTCGGGCGCCTGAACCGGCGCATTGTCGACAAGTACTGCCGCGAGTGGTCGGCAGCCCTGCTTCGGCTGGTGCGGGCAAGCCTGACTGTGCGTGGCGCGGTGCCCGATTTCGGCGACGGCCGGCGCTACATCATCATGTGCACCCACGCCAGTCATTACGATATTCCGGTGACCTTTGTGTCCATGCCCGGCTCGGTACGAATGCTGGCGAAAAAGGAACTGTTCCGTATTCCGTTGCTGGGCCAGGCCATGAAAGCGGCGGAATTTCCCGCCATCGACCGGGCCAATCGTCAGCGAGCGGTGCAGGACCTGGCCAGGGCGCGGGCGATGATGGAAAGCGGAATCGTGCTTTGGGCCGCACCGGAAGGGACGCGGTCACCGGATGGCAAACTGCTGCCCTTCAAGAAGGGCTGCTTCCATCTGGCGCTGGACACCCAGGCGGTGATCGTCCCGGTCGCGGTGCGGGGTATACACAGGGTGTTGCCGGCGAGAACCTGGCAGATCAATCTCGGTCAGCATGTTGATGTTCGCGTTGGCACGCCGATAGAGACGGCGGGGAGGAACAAGGAGGAACTCGCGGACTTGATGGCAGAGGTGCGGGAGCGGCTTGAAGACCTGCTGGGGGATGGGGAGGCCGCCTGAGACGGCGGCCCCGGCGCGGCCTCACGCCACGATGGTTGACGCCAGATACCCGGTGTAGGAGGCGTACACCAGCAACAGTAGAGCGCCATCTCGCCGGCTGACAACTTTGCGTTTCCCGGTGACACCCACCGCCATCAGCAACAGGCCAAGTGTCAGTGCTGCCATTAGCGTCCAATCCCGGTACAGCACTTCCGGATCAACCGCCAGCGGCTCGATGGCAGCCGCCAGACCGACCACCGCCAGGGTGTTGAAAATGCCCGACCCGACAATGTTGCCGAGGATCAGATCGTGTTCGTTCTTCTTGACGGCGGCGAGTGCGGACGCCAGCTCCGGCAGCGAAGTGCCGATGGCGACAATGGTCAGCCCGATGATCAGATCGCTGACCCCAAGGCTCTGCGCAATGGTCACCGCGCCCCAGACCAGCATCCGCGAACTGACGATCAACAGTACCAGGCCCACCACCAGCCAGATCAGTGCCAGCTTCAGTGGCATGGGGTGAGCAACCAGCTCCGCGTCAGTGTCACCCACCAGGCTGTCGCCCTTGCCGCGAATGCCCTGATAGATTGACCAGCCCATCACCGCCGCGAACACCGCCAGTAACACCCAGCCATCCAGCCGCGTAAGCTGGCCGTCGATCAGCTGGAGGCCGGCGATGGCGGTCAACCCCAGCAACAGGGGCAGTTCCTTGCGGGTCACCTGGGAATGTACGGCGATCGGCGCAATCAGGGCGGTCAGGCCAACGATCAGGGCAATATTGGTGATGTTCGAGCCGTAGCCGTTGCCAAGCGCGAGCCCGGGGTTGCCATCGGCCGCTGCCATGGCAGACACCGCCAGCTCAGGCGCCGAGGTGCCGAAGCCAATGATCACCATGCCGATCAGCAGCGACGGCATGCCGAGGTGCTTGGCGGTGGCCGCGGCACCCTCAACAAAACGGTCTGCGCTCCACACCAGCAGCACAAGGCCGGCAACAATGGCAGTAACGGCCATCAACATAGACTTACCTCAATGGATGAAACGACCCAGCATGATCACTCCGGCGTAACCGAGGGTGTATGCCAGTAAAAGGTGGCCAAGATAGCGCATATAGGTAGCGAAGGTCAGCCCGGGGATTTTGCTCATGGCGACAATGCCCGCGGCCGAGCCGATGACCAGCAGCGAACCGCCAACGCCAACGGCATAGGTCAGCCCCATCCATTCGCCAGCCGTCATCTCGATGCCGGACTTCAGCAACGCCGCCGTCAGCGGCACGTTGTCGATCACGGCGGAGAAAATCCCCATCAGGTAATTGGCCGTCACCGGGGGCAGGACATCGTAAATGGCGACCAGCGATTGCAGCGCCTGAATTTCCTTGAGCATGCCCACCAGCAGCAGGATACCGAGGAAGAACAGCAGGGTCTCGAACTCGATAACCCGGATGTATTCCAGAATCGGGTCCATATCCGTGTCGTCGCTCATGAAGCGCGATACCAGGAACATGATCGACAGGCCAAACAGAAAGGTCAGCACCGGCGGGATGCTGAACAGGGCATTGCCGGTGATGGTCGCCATGATGGTCAGCAGGAACAGTACGCCGATAACGGCGTCCACGGGCCTGACCACGTTCACCGTGGTCTTCAGGGTCACTGTTCCGCTCAGGCCGCGGGACATGATCACGGCGAGGATGAAGACGGTGATCGACGCCGGGATGGCCAGGGTCAGCAGCGTGAGAATCTCCACCTTGTCGGCGAGGAAAATCATCAGCGTGGTGACATCGCCGGTGATCAGCGACACGCCGCCGGAATTCACCGCGAACACCACAAGGGTGATGAACTGAATTCGTTTTTTCAGCTCCAGCTCGAGAGACAGGATCAGCGAGCATGAGACTAAAGTGGCGGTGATATTGTCGGCCAAAGACGAGAAGATGAAACAGAAAAGGCCAGTCAGAAACAGTAACTTCCGCTCGCTCACCTGCCTTGGCATGATCAGGTACACCACGTTTTCGATCATACCTTTCTTGTTCAGGTAGGCGACAAACGTCATGGCAGCGACCAGGAACAGCCAGAGCCCGGCTATCTCGGCAATGCTCTCGGCGAGGCCCGCATTGATTGCCGAGGTTTCCGCCGCATCGTCGCTGAACAGAAACAGCAGGATCCAGCACAGGGTGCCGAAAAACAGCGTGACCTTGGCCTTGTTGACGTGGATGGCTTCCTCGAAAATCACGCCGAGCAATGCCAGCAAGGCCAGGGTAATCAGTACAGGCTCGAGACTGAGCATAGGGCATCCTGAAATCGGGTGGTGGTTCCTGCGGGCGGATTTTAGACCTTTGACCCGCTGAGAGCTACTGTTCGTAGGTAGAGGCAGGAGGCTGACAGATCACCGGACGGGGCATCAAACGAACCCGTTGGCTATCGCAATTTATTCCTGGGTCAAAAAAAAGGATAATCGCGCCACACATTCGGACAGGAAGCCACTGCCGGGCCATCGACCTCATATGCTCTGCAGGCTTCCCAAAGGCCTTTCTGCTGATCGTGGAGAGGTGACAGGCTCAAAACCAAGCAGGGTGAAAACCAATGGCCGTAAGACAGGCAGACGTAGTGCTGGTCGGCGGGGGCGTCATGAGCGCTACCCTCGGCATGATGCTCAGGCAGCTGGACCCATCACTGGACATCGTCATGGTGGAACGTCTCGATCACGTTGCCCATGAAAGCACCGATGGATGGAACAACGCAGGTACCGGCCACGCCGGCTACTGCGAGCTGAACTATACCCCCGAAACCGATAATGGCGATGTCACGATCGACCGGGCACTGCAGATCAACTCCTCGTTTGAGGTCTCCCTGCAGTTCTGGTCGTATCTGGTGGAGCAGGGCCAATTGCCTGAGCCGTCGTCGTTTATTAACCGCACGCCCCATCAGAGTTTTGTCTGGGGGGAGAAAGACGTGGCCTTCCTCAAACGCCGTTTCGAGAAGCTCAGTGCGCACCATCTGTTCCGGGAAATGGAATACACCGAATCCCCGGACGTGCTGGCCGAGTGGATGCCGCTGGTGGTCAAACACCGTGATCCCATGCAGCCGGTGGCGGCCACGCGCATTCGCCACGGTTCCGATGTCGACTTCGGTTCCCTGACCCGCAGCATGGTCAAATACCTGGAGAGCACACCCAATTTCGAGCTGATGCTGAGCAGCCCGGTTCATTACCTGGCCAAGCGGGACAACGGCCGCTGGAAGGTGCGGGTCAAGGACCAGAAAACCGGGGTGACCACCAAGCTGGAAGCCGGTTTCGTGTTCCTGGGAGCAGGCGGCGGTGCGCTGCCGATGCTGCAGAAATCCAGTATAGATGAGGCCAGAGGCTATGGCGGCTTCCCGGTCAGCGGTCAGTGGCTGGTCTGCCAGAAACCGGAGATCGTGGAGCAGCACTACTCCAAGGTGTATGGCAAGGCGCCCATCGGTGCGCCGCCCATGTCGGTACCGCATCTGGATACCCGCATCATCAACGGCGAACCGGCCCTGCTGTTCGGGCCGTTCGCCGGCTTTACCACCCGCTTCCTGAAGCAGGGCTCGGTGTTCGATTTGTTCGGCTCCGTGAACCCGAAGAATCTGCGCCCGATGCTGTCGGTGAGCAAAAGCAACATGGACCTGACGCGCTACCTGATCGGCGAGGTGTTCCAGAGTCACGCCGAGCGCGTGGCCTCGCTGCGCAACTTCTTCCCGGACGCGCGCGAAGAGGACTGGAAACTGCAGAGTGCCGGTCAGCGGGTGCAGATCATCAAACAGACGCCCGAAGGCGGCGGCAAACTGGAGTTCGGTACCGAAATCGTGGCAGCGAAGGACGGTACCCTGGCGGCTCTGCTGGGAGCCTCGCCCGGTGCCTCCACGGCGGCCCATGCGATGATCGATGTGATTGAACGCTGCTTTGCCGATAGAATCAGGACACCCCTGTGGCAGGAGCGCATGAAAGAGATGGTGCCGTCCTACGGCCAGTCCCTGGTCGACGATGAGCCGTTGCTCCGACAAGTGCGTGAACGGACACTGGGCACCTTACAGCTCGGCTGATAGTCCAAATTGATCTAAAAAACTTTAGAGACACCATGATAACTGGCCTTACCGCTTGTGTTCATGGTGTTTTTTTATGCCTTTCAGGTAGGAAAATTTGCGATTTGTACCAAACTCTATAGGTTAGGAGTTACATCCCCTGAAAGGAGTTCTTCTGTGAGTGAGCAAACGTTCAATCCGGATAAAGGCTATATCGCTCTGTTGGGATGGAGCCTCAATGCCATTGAGGCTGCCGACAAGTTCGACCGTCGCTACGTTGTGGTGGCACCCGACTGGGCCGAGGCCTACTGCAAAGAACACAGCATTCCCTACGTGCCCTGGAACTTCGAGCGCCTCAATGACCGCTCCTTCGAAATTGCCCAGACTCTCAAAGAAATGGGTGTGGACGTGTCCATTCCGTTGTTCGAGGAAACCGTGGAGTGGGCCGGCGCCATCAATTCAGTGCTGATGGACAACCCGCGTCTGTTCGGGCAGGCCATGCTGCTGCGGGACAAGGCGCTGATGAAACGCCGGGCGCAGCTGGGCGGTATCCGTGTGGGTATTTTCGAGGAAGCCCACGATAAGGAAGACGTGGTCCGCTTCCTCAAGCGGGTCAATCAGACGCTGCTCAAGCTCGACGGCGACCCCAACGACCCGATTCACCTGAAAGCGTTCGACAAGGCCGGCTGCCTGGGCCACCGGGTGATCCGCACCCCGGACGAAGTCGACACCATCCCGGATGAGGAATTTCCGGTGCTGATGGAATCGCACCTCGACGGCTGGGAGTTCGCGGTTGAGGCGTGGATTCACAACGGCAAGATCGCCTTCCTCAATATTTCCGAGTACGTGACCCTGGGCTATTCCGTGTTTGTGCCCGCGACGCCGGATCTTGAGAAATACCGCGCGCAGATCACCGCCGAAATTGAAAAGCTGATCAAAACCTTCGATATCGACTTCGGCTTTGTGCACCCGGAATATTTCGTGACCAGTGATGGCACCATGTACTTCGGCGAGGTGGCCTACCGTCCGCCGGGGTTCAAGGTGTTCGAGTTGCTGGAGCGGGCCTATGGATTCAACGCCTACCAGGGCCTGATTCTGTCGTTCGATCCGAAGACCACGGCCGAGGAAGTGAAAGCGTTTTTCCCGAAAGAGGTGGTGGACGCAAAAGGCTATGCCGGCTGCTTCGGTGTGTACCCGCGCCGTCGGGTGGTGAGCAAGCTGGAAATGCCCGAAGAAACCGAAAACCACGAGTATTTCGAGTCTCACGAGCTGACGCCGCCGATGGAAGAAACCGTTACCAAACGCACCGCTTTCGGCACCCACTGGGGGCTGATTTACTTCTTCGGTGAAGACCCCTATGTGATGAGGGATCTCCTCAAACATCAGGAAGAACTGGATTTCTATGTATAATTCCGCAAGGAATAACTAACACGGGCCTGGTCCAGGCCCTGAGGAAGACAGTTTGAGCGACTCCGACGCTGGCAACGCGGTACCGGCCGTCAATTTCGACAAGCTGGTGCAGCGACTGGATGATGCGATCGCGGCGCTGGAGGACAGTCGCCCTTTCGCCAAGGTCGGTAAACTGCCCCGGTTGTTCGACATTGCCCGCCGGGTGATGTTGCAGCCGGGCGGTTATGCCGCCATCCAGGCGCGGGCGGAACAGCTGGAAACCGCCGGCGTATTTACCGGCACGGATTGGGCGGAACCGTCCATTCTGTTGCCGTTTCTGACCACCAGTGCGCTGCAGAGTCCAAACGCCGACACCGTGGTCATCGAAGCCATCAGCGAATTGCGTTTGCTGGCAGTGGCAAAGGACGAGTTTCTGCATCCGTCGATGTCCGCAGAGCAGGCGCATCACTACCTGACCCAGGTGCTGGCCATTAACCTGAGCCTGTTGTTCGGCGAAGGGGGCGAAGCTGAACGTGAGCAGGGCAAGCTGGCGCTGATCAGTCGCGGCGTGATTCAGCATGTGGCCCGGGAAATCGGCTACGAACACGTTATCGACCGGCTGATTGAGGAAATCTGGCGCATTCTCCAGCAGCGCCCGATCCAGGTCACCAGTGTGCGCCGTATGATCACGCAGATCGCTCTGTGCCGTGTTGACCCGGCGATTGACCTGGGGGGCGCGGGTCAGGGGGCGGAACGCCTGATTTCCAGTCTGTACGGCCCCACCCAGGCCTGTCGCGAAGATCCCGGTATCGCGGTGTATGAGGAACGGCTGCAATCCATGGATGGCGTGGCGCTGCAAAGTGAAGCCACCGGCTTTGCGCGATCCATGCACGATACCGGCCTGGTGTCGCCTTATCATGCGGCGTTTGCGCGGCACATTCTGGAAAAACAGGACAGCCTGCTGACCGAGGCACTGGGCCTTTCCAGCACCGGGCGCGACTGCCTGTTGTGCTACAAGGAGCTGGTTCACGCGCTGGTGCTTCAGGGTGTCTTCCCGGAGACCGCACAAGGTCTGTACGGCCTCGCGCTGATGCTGGAGCGGGGAATCCTCTATCAGCCGCCCGTGGCGCCGGCGCTGTGGCGCCAGGTCCTGCTGGCCATCTGCCCGGCGGCGCGGGAGCGCATTCAGCTGGCCTACGGTTATTCCCCGGAACCGAGAGCGTGGCTGATTCAGGGGGTGATGAACATGCTCGGTCAGCCGCTGGGCGTCGGGCAGGGCAACAACCCCACCTGTCAGTCGGCCCGGGCATTGTCCATGTGGGCCTACAACGATCCCGATTACCTGCTGCAAATGGTGGCCTGGGCTGCCCGCGACAACGAAATCATCATGCATTTCGAAGGCAAGCCGGTGTCGTCGGCCCGCAGCGAGGGGGGCGTTGCCTCAGAGATCACCCTGGATCTGGATCCGGTGTCTCTGGTGGTGGTGCCTCACCTTGACCGGATTTACGCCGAGATGGGCCGTATGTGCGCCGACCGGCCGGGAGATCCCCATAAATGGGTCAACCCGGAATTCCACGGCTGGTCCGCCGGCCGCGGCTTCGCCATCAACGTGGATGTGGAAACCGGTAACCTTGAGGATCTGGAAGGGTTCCTGCGCCACTTCTACGCCAGCTATCACCCCTACTACAACGGCAATCAGCCGCTGATTCACCCGCAACCGGCCGGGGTGGCGGTGACCGACAGTGCCGCCCGCTTTATCGGTTGGCACGCCATCACCGTGTTGCGGGTGGCGCTGGATCCCGAAGAGGTGATGCGGGTGTATTTCTTCAACCCCAACAATGACAGCGGCCAGAACTGGGGCGACGACATAGTGGTAAGCACCGCGCGCAAGGGCGAACGCTTCGGGGAGGCCTCGCTGCCATTCGAGCAGTTTGCCTCCCGCCTGTACATCTACCACTACGATCCCCTTGAGCGGGGTGAGCCCGCCGACGTCGGCCAGGATGAACTGCAGCGCGTCATTGATCGAATATACATCAGCTGGGGTCGTGACCGGGTGCCTGCCCATGTGTCGTTGCAGGCCGAGCCGCCAACGGAGGCGTGAACGACCTCAAAATGCGATCAGCGGATCAGGAGACGGTATGTCTGGCCAAGACAGCACCAGCCGCAACGGTGCCGAAATCCTTGTGCAAGCATTGGAAAATGAGGGCGTTCAGTACATTTTCGCCGTTCCCGGTGAGGAAAACCTCGCCTTTCTCGAAGCCCTGCGGGACTCCCGCATACAGCTGATTGTTAACCGCCACGAGCAGGCCGCCGGCTTCATGGCCGCTACCTACGGGCGTCTGACAGGGCGGGTGGGCGTGTGCCTGTCCACCCTCGGCCCGGGCGCTACCAACCTGGTGACGGCAGCGGCCTACGCCCAGCTCGGCGGCATGCCGATGATGATGATCTCCGGGCAGAAACCGATCAAATCCTCGAAGCAGGGATTGTTCCAGATTCTGGATGTGGTCGACCTGATGCGCCCGCTCACCAAGTACACGCGCCAGATCAGCAACGCCAACACCATTCCCGCCAAAGTGCGGGAAGCCTTCCGGCTGGCGTCGGAGGAGCGCCCCGGCGCGGTTCACCTGGAACTGCCCGAGGACATTGCCGCGGAGCTGACCGCGCCGGACACCCACATTTTCGAGCCCAGCGACGCCCGCCGGCCCACCGCCAGCACCAAAAGCCTGGAAAAAGCCTGCGATATGATCCGCAGTGCGCGGCACCCGCTGATCATGATCGGCGCCGGCGCCAATCGTAAGCGGGTCTCCCAGGCGCTGATCCACCTGGTCAACGCCAGCAAAATTCCGTTCTTTACCACGCAGATGGGCAAGGGGGTGGTGGATGAGCGCCATCCCCGCTATCTGGGCAATGCCGCGCTTTCGGCCGGCGATTTTGTCCACTGCGCCATCGACCACGCCGACCTGGTGATCAACGTCGGCCACGATGTGGTGGAAAAACCCCCGTTTTTCATGAAGCCCGGCGGCAAGCAGGTGATTCACGTTAATTTCAGTGGCGCCGATGTGGACCCGGTGTATTTTCCCCAGCACGAAGTGGTGGGCGATATCGCCAACAGCGTCGAGTATCTGGCGGAGCACTGCGGGCCCTGTCCGAACCACGATTTCGGCCGCTTTATGGAAGTGAAGGCAGCGGTCGACGGGCACCTCGCGTCACGCAGTGAAGACCCGCGCTTTCCGCTCATCCCCCAGCGCATCGTTCACGACGTGCGCCAGGTCATGCCCGAAGACGGCATCATCGCCCTGGACAACGGCATGTACAAACTCTGGTTTGCCCGCAACTACCCCGCCTACGACAACAATACGGTATTGCTGGACAACGCCCTGGCCTCCATGGGGGCCGGTCTGCCCAGTGCGATGATGGCCGCCATGCTCTATCCCGACCAGAAAGTGATGGCAATCTGCGGTGACGGCGGCTTCATGATGAACAGCCAGGAACTGGAAACCGCGGTGCGCCTGAAGCTCAACCTGGTGGTACTGGTCATCAATGACAGCGCGTACGGCATGATCAAGTGGAAGCAGGCCCAGGAAGGGTTTGCCGACTTCGGTCTGGACTACCGCAACCCGGACTTCGTGAAATACGCCGAATCCTACGGCGCCAGTGGGCACCGGGTCACCCGCACCGGGGACCTCCGGCCGGTTCTGGACGCAGCACTCTCGACCGGTGGTGTGCACCTGATCGATGTGCCGGTGGATTACAGCGAGAATCGGCGGGTGTTCGATGAGGAACTGGCGGAGCTGACCTGCAACCTGTAACCGGTGTATGATCGGCTCCCAGATCAGTCATCAGAGGAACGGTCACATGCTGCGTAACCCATTGAAATTAATCGTGTGGGTCACCCTGGCGATGGTGCTTGCCGCCTGCAGTAAACCCGATACCCCCCAGGAAGTCGCCGCCGCCTTCTGGCAGGCCATGGCCGATAACGACGCCGGCGATGTGGTCGAGTACTCGACACTGACCAGTGCGGATGATTTCGACCAGTTCCAGCGAGACTGGGCCGATGTCGTGCCCTCGTTTGGTCGCGTGGTGATCGACAACGCCGACGCCACCATCGTCACCCGCCTGCCGGCCGAGAACGGTGGCATCAGCGAACGCCGGGAAGTCATCACCTATCTGGTAGAGCAGGACGGCCAGTGGCTGGTGGACTACGCTCGCACCGGAGATGCCGTGATGAATCCCTCGCCGTTCAGTGGGCTGATGGGCCAGCTCAGCGAGATCGGTGAGCGGCTGACGGCGCGTTTTTCCTCGTCCTCTGACGATATGGAACAACGCCTGAATGAGATGGCGCGGGAGCTGGAAGCCTATTCCGAGGCGATGTCCCGCCGCGCGGAGGAGGCCGTCAATGACTACGGTCAGATCCTTCGCGAGTACATGGAGCAGCTGGAAGAGTCCGTTAACCGGGCGCTGGAAGAGCACCGCCGGGCGCCGGAGCGTGACCGGAACACCCTGGAGCAGGCGGCCAACGACCTCGAGCGCAGCGGCGAAGAGCTGGCCGAGCCGACCCTGGAGGCGCTGGCGAATGCCTCGCGCACCCTGGCGGACACCGGTGAGCGGCTGGCGGCCACCAGCGCCGAGGCCTTCGAGCGTGATCGTGAGGAATGGGCGGCAAAGCTGCGGGAAATCCGTGAGCATTCGGAACAGTTCTTCCGGGAACTGCAGGACAGCCTGAACTCTGACAACTAGGCCACGACCGCCTGGCTAGGACAGCAGGTTACTGAGAACGAACCAGAACGTCACCCCGGTGAAGGTGGTGGCCAGCAACGCCACCACACCGTCCCGGGCAATGATTGCCAGCCCGAAGGCCATCAATGCCGCGCCGCCGCCATTGGCGCTCAGGGGCACCACCTCCATGGCCGGCATGGCCGCGGCCACCAGCATGCAAAGCAGGGCCATGACATAAAGCCCCGGGCCATGCACCAGGAAGGTCAGCCGGGGTTTAGTGACCCGATCCAGAAACCGCGCCGGTTTCTGCAGCCAGTCCAGCCCCTTCACCAGCTTCTCTTTGGGCATCTTCCGCCCGGCAATCCAGTCTGGCAGCCAGATCGAGTGCCGTTGAAACAGCAGCTGCCCCAGGGTTAACAGCACCACCAGCCCCAGCGTCGTGGGCACCCCCGGAATGTCACCAATCAGTGGCGCCAGGGTGATCAGACCGGCCAGCAACACCACCGGCCCGAACGAGCGTTCCCCGGCGGCCTCCAGAATCTCGCGCACGGACATCTGCTGCTCGCCCTCGCTGGAATCGCGAATGCGGTCGAGAAGCTGTGTCATGGTGGTGGGATCGTCGCCGTTGCGCATGGCCAAAAATTACCATCTCTCGCCGCCGAGGGACAGAGGCAAGGGTGCGGCGCGCCAGGAAACGTTGATGTGCGCCGTGATTGATTCGCCGGGTGAGCAGGGCCGGGTGCTGCAGGGCATCGTCACAGTTATCGGCTTCATCGGTGGCGGCGCCATGCTGAAGGACGACAGCCGCGGGATCGGCACCGCTACCGCTGCCAGCATCTGGAACACCGGCGCCATCGGCGTGACCGTGGCCTACCACCTGGAGATCGCCATCGCCCTGAGCGCGCTGAACTTCTTCACCCTGCGCTACATGGGCCGCCTGGTGCGCTCCGTGACCGGCGAAGTGGCTGAGGTGTAGAAGGTGGTGAGCAATGGTGGGGATCGGGGCGACACATCCTGACATAAAAAAAGCCCCTGAAATCAGGGGCTTTTTCGGAGA